>NZ_BAMX01000015.1 GCF_000963965.1 Acetobacter orientalis | reverse complement strand
TAAGCCGTATATTCCGGTTGTGTGGTGTGGGGTGTGGGGTGTGGGGTGTGGGCTTAGACTTAGACTTAGACTTAGACTTAGACTCGCCATTTAAGAAAAAACATGCACAAATCCATTAAAATTAACTCTATTTTGCAGCATTCTTTTGTGTGCATTGACTTTGGAGACCTGAGGCAGGACATGTGCGTGCACCATATGCACCATATGCACCATATGCACTTTTTGCCCTGCTAGACCTCGGCTTGAGCAATAACGTCTGTAAACCATGCGCCGTTTGGGGTTTCTGTTTGTAAACTATGGTAGGCTTGCACCACGCGCCATAGGCCAGCCCCCTGCGCCCCCCACCCGGCAGGTTGATAACGGCTTTGCAAATGCAGCACCGTATTAAACCCTACCTGTGCATTAAAAAGCATACGCAACACCAGCCCCCCAGCAGACCAAGAGGGATACCCTATAAGGCCAGTTGCGGCAGAAACTTCTATAGCCTGTGCTGTTTGGCTTTTCTCTTTTTGCATAAGAGTAGTGGGGGCAGAGGCTGTGGCAACAGAGTATGCTTGCGTTGTTTGCCCACCACTTTGCCCGCTTTGGATAGCCTGCGTTATGGGCCAAACAGATAATTGCCCGCGCCCCAAACCGACCCGCATGGGGGTGGTTTCCAAACATTGTGCAAGTTGTTGGCCGGGGCTACCGTAGCAATAAGGGTTATAAAACATGGCCTGCACACCGTAATTAACAAACCGTAGCCCGGCTTTACTGGCAATAGCCCCCATAAGCTGGCTGGCGGGCACACGCCCTTTAAAACTTGTTGGTGGTGCGGCAAGAGCATTTGGTAGTGCTGATGAAAACGCCTGCACAACAAAACTATTTTCTGGTGCGTTTGTGTAGTCTGCATATGCCAGAGTTACGCCACCTTGAAACACAACGGCCACGGTGCCATCGGGCTGGAGGCTTGCCAACGTTAACTCGCTTGCGTTTTGGGTGTTTAAATTAGGTGCAGCAAGGCTTAGGCGGTTTATAAGGTCGGGTTGTACACCTTGTAGGCGCACTGTTGCACTCTCGGCTGCCGGGAATTGGGCCTGCGTAATATCAGCCTGCACATGGAGGCCATCTAACGTGACAGTATCTGCACCAGTTGTACCAAAACTATGACCCAACAGCCTAAAAATAACCCGCACTTTGCGCGGCACAAAGCTGGGTTGCCCGGTGTTTTGCCCTATGCTGCCACTCATGCAGGCCACCCTGCACGGTAGAGCAGTAGGTAACGGCTCCCTAAGCCGGTATAGGTAGGGTCTTGGGTGCCTTGTGTGTCTATAAAGCAAAAGTCTCCGGCTATACCAAGGGCTTTGCTCCGTATCAGCCATGTGCGGTCTTGGCAGAGTATACCTGCAAGGCAGCGTGTGTCGTTTTGCCAAAACTCGGCATATAAACCGGTACTACGCTGGCGTAAGGCAATTTGCGTAACCGTGCCAGACAACGGCACTTTAAGCACTTGTGCGGCCTGTTGCGCCAAAGGCACCATAACCAATGGTGTTGCTTGTGCGCTCATAACACGCCTGCCCCCATACTGGCCCAAGATGTATTATTTACAGAGCCAGACAGGCTATTTTGTGCCGTAGAGTTGGCACCACTTTGTGCAGGCACCATACCCCCGCACACCACTGCCTGCCCCTGCGGTTGGCGGGTGTTGGTATAAAGTGGGGTTGGGGCAAGGCGTACTTCTTGCAACGTAATTTCTACCACCGGCATGGTAATACCGTGCCGGGCATTGCGCAGCCAGCGGTGGCCAGTAACGTTGACAGCGCTATATTTACGCTCTGGGGTAAGCACGGCATAAAGGGCAAGGTCTGCCTCTATTTGGCTTAATGTTTCAAAAAACGCTTTACGAACATACAATGCACCTGCGCTGCCCCTCTCTGTTAATTCTGGGGGCATAAAAACCCCTGTAAGAGAAGAGCCAAGCCCCACCTCTGAGCCATCGCATACCATTTGCACGCGGTGGGTGCGGGGGGTGGCCACTTTGCTGTACGAGACAAAACCGCCATCTTCTAACGGGGCTGTGGCAATGTGGTAGTGGCTTTCAGCCTCAACACTCACTACATGCGCTGCGGAAAGCACACACTGCCCACTGGCTGAAAAAATGCCCCACTGGCCAGCGGCATTTGTAATAAGAGCATCCTCTAACACAGAGCCAAGGGTAACAGAGGCCGCCGCCCGCACCCCATTAGCAACAGACTGCCCCAATAAAGCAGGCACCCCGGCTGCCACAGGTACAGACCAGACCGAGGGCAAGCTAACGGGTAACATGGGCATGGGGCTTCTCTCCTTTTACAAAATGAGCATATATGCGGTGCGATGCCATAGCGTGGCAGAGTGGAGTTTAAACCGCACCGCGTGTCGCTAAACTGGCCAGTGTGTGGTTGGTATGGGCCCCCATAGCCCGCAAAGCCTCTGCTATGGCTTGTGGGTTGCCTGATGGCACAGAAATAGTAACCGGCCCAATATAAGTAGTTTGCGCAGCCACCGATGATGGTGTTGCTGCATGTTGTGGCGTTGGCAGCGTGGCAAAAGTAAGAAGCTGAGCCGCAGGTACTGGCATTGGCACTGGCGGCGGTAACACGACACCCTGCTTATGCAGGCCACCCCTATGTGCCTGTGTTGGCAAACCCGAAGCCATTGCAAAACCAGATGCTTGCCCCACGGCGCGCGGCGCAACCCGCCCCACATGGCCAAGAGTGCGGGTGCGCAGGGCGTGTTGCCCCTTTTGGCTGTACCGCAAGGTATAACCCGCTAATGGTGTTTGTACATTGCTTTGTTTAGCCCCAGCAAAAGGGAAATGCCCGGATAGACTGTTTTGATGCAATGAGCGTGGCACTGCCCTACCCACCTTTAAACGCGCGGGTGTTGGTGTGGAAGAACGCTGCCCCCCCGGCACCACTATAGTGGGTGAAGGCAGAGCCGCAAACTGGCTACCCCGCCCGGCAAAGTGGTGAGGGCTAAAATGCCCGGCCTGTTTAGGGGTAAAGCGTAAAGCGGGTGTATTTTTTGGAAAGAATAGGTTTTTAGAAAAGGAACTTTCTTTAACACTCCCTCCGCCAGTTTGTATTTTTTTAGCTAAAACAGGCCCAGAGTACAAGCGTGGCATTATGTGCTGTTGTGCAGGCTTAGCCGTGTGGTACGGGTCTTGTTTTACAAAAACAGGCGCTAGAGCCGTAGAGCGTGTAAGCGATTGTGCAAAATTTTGCGTATAAAATGCAGGAAGCCTTTTTGCACGTGTGCTTTGCCGTTGTGGGAGGGGCTGTTTTTTAAGCCCTTGTGCAAAGGTTTTAGGGGCTAGAGTCTTTTTAAGCGGTTGCTTGGCATTGGGTGCAAGTGTTTGCAACACAGCCCCAAGCCCCCGCCCCCCACTGACCAAACCGAGCAGGCCCAATGCCTCGCGCCGCATGGTGCTGAGAGAGGCCGTTGCTGTTTTACCTGTTTGAATAAGGCTTTTGCTTAATGCCGTATTTTTTTGTTCAAGTTGGTCTAGTGTGCCTAATGCTTTTTGGGCAGTGGCCTGCATGGGGCCGGTGTCTAGCCCTAGGCGAATAACCAGCTCATCTAGCACGGTGCTGCTCATGGGGTGGGGGCTCCCAAATAGGGGGTGGCGGGGCTTTGCTGGCCACAGGTTGCCTGAAGGCGGTTGTAACTTTGCACCGATGCGACTTCGAGAAGAAGGTAAAGGTCTTCGCTATCGTAATGGGTTTTAAGATCGTGTAGGGTAGCAAGCCCTGCCCCTATAACCGCAGCTAAAGCGGGAGAGAGATTTACGCATTGGGTGGCTGGGGCGGTGGCTCGCCCAGTAAGGCCGCCACAACGGGGAAAAGCTGGTGTGCGGCGGCCAGTAAAAAACCCACATGCAGGCGAAATACCTCTGCCCTCACAAGGCCTAGTGTTTCGGGCTCTTCAAAGTCTGCGGCAATAACGGGGCGTGTTAGGGCGGGGTTTGTGGGGTCTGGGCGTAAGCTAACGCAGTGCATAAGGCGGTCTAGGGCTTTGTCGAGTGCGGTTTCTTCCATAAAGCCAAAAATTTCTATGCCCAAGGCGGCCAGACCGGCAAGGCCCGCTTGGGCAAGGTCTGCCCCCACTTGCGCCCCGCCGCGCACGGCCGCTTGCAGGCAATGGCGTGCCCATTGGTCTGCGCTAAAAGCGTCCATACGTGTCAGTTTAAAGCATTTTCCGTGGTCTGCGCCGGGGTGTGTGCAGGTGTAATCAAGCGTTTTCATGCTATGCCTTACAGGGCGGCGGGTAGCACCCGCTCCCACACGATTTCAAACCGGCGGGCTTCTAGCACGCGGCCAGCGCCGGGTATGCTTACCAAAGACCGCAAAAGCCCGCGTACCATAGTGTATTTACGGCCAATGGCAGGAAGTTGAATTTCTGCCCCCATGCGGTACAGGCCGCGCCGGGCATCTTGGGCCATAACAATGGCTTCAAACACCAATGCGCTTTCACTGTTGGCGGCAAGGCTGATGGTTTGCGTAACCGGGTTGGGCACCCAGCCTGCGTTAAGGTAGCCATCTATGCTCATGGCGGTTTCGGCCAGTTCGCGGCTTTCTGTTTCAAACGCGCGGTCTGCTGCGTAGTTTTGCAAGGTTATGGGGGCGTTATAAAGGCCCGGTACGGTGAGTGTAAAAACCGAGTTGGCGGCTGTAATATCGTACTCAGACATTGTTATTGCACCTCAATAGACGCAAGGGTGATGGCCTGCACGGACTCACCATCGGTATAGAAAAACCGCCCCTGCACCGCCCCGCGGCTGGCACGGGTGGCGGCAGACGCTGTCGATGCACCGGGTAACAAATACCACCCACGTGTAGACAGCACGCTGTCTATTGTGCGGCCAGCCTGTGCATTAACCGCCTGCGCTTGAGAGGCAGACAGGCTGACATTGGGCTGAATGGCTCCAAAAGAGAGGGCTGTATCAATGGTATTTTGCACAGATGTGGCAATTTGCGTATCACCCTGCGTAGTGTAGGGAATTTGCCCGGCATTGGTAAACAGCTTGAGCAGATCTGCTTGAAAGCTGGCGTTCATCCAAATTTGGTTAATATAACTATCGGCCCAGGCAAAGGGGCCACTTACGGCACCATTGTTGAGAAAGCTGAATGTTGTGTCTGTTGTTTTATAGCTACCATAAAAACTATACCCATTATTGAGCAAGTTTTCGGCTTGGGTGGCGCTGAGCTGTGCCGGGCTAACGCCGCCATTATTACGGAACATAAGCGTTGTGCGCCCCAAACTACGCTGCGGGTTAAGGCTTGCGGCCCACCCAAGGCAGAGTGCTGCGGCTAAAAGGCCTGTGCCGTCTGTATTATTAAGGCAGGTTATGCCCGGAATATTTTGCGCTTTTACTGTAGCACCAAAGCAGGTGCTGGCATTACTGGTAAGAATGGCGGGGTCTGCATCGGGTATAATGCCCCAGTAGCGGTTGGGGTTAGCGGCAAGCCATGTGGCAATTTGGGTTTTGGCCGTAGCGGTTGGCTCTTGAGCAAACAAGAACGGCGCCCAGTCTGTTTTTTGTGCGGCGGCAGTGGCAAGATAAGTACCATAGTCTGCCTCTACCGGGGTGGGGGGGAGTTGAAAAATATAGAGTTTTTCTGGCAGGTCTTGGGCGTTGGTGTAGGCTGAAAAATAGATACTGGCAATGCTGGCCTCTGGGCTTGTAGCACCGCACAGGCTCGCGACATCTGCCGCGTTCATAAAAACAGAAATACCCTGTTGTAGGGCTGTGTTTGTTGAAAATAGCAAGCCAGAAAGCACGCTTACCGTACCACCGGGGCTAATAACCCCCGGCGTGACAGAAACGAGAGAAGCGATGGGAAGGGTCATGCGGGGGTGTCCTGCAAAGTAAGGGGGAGAGAGGCCAGCGTAAGGTGTGCTGCGGGGGCCGTTGTCTGTGGCAGGGTAAAGCTGGTGTTAAGTTGGCAGTGCAGTTCAGTAAACCAGTGGTCTTCAAACTGGTTTTCACCTGTTATAAAGGGTGTTTGCTGTGCTGCCGTGGCGTAAAGAGGGCTTATATGTGCAGGCGTTAAGGTAGGCTGGGCGCCTGTTGCCTGAAGAGGAGTGGCTGGTGGGGTAGCTGTTTGAAGGGTGGTTTCAGAGGCGTGCTGGCTGGTTAAGCTGCTTTCTGGCACGGAGGTATTTTGCGCCACCCAGTTGTTAAAAAACTGGCAGGCCCAGTCTGTTTTAAATAATGTTGCAATACAGTGCGCGGCCTCTGCCGCACCGGGGCCGAAAAGGCTGAGTTGTATGCTGTAATCTTCTGCTACAGTAACGATATGCGTGTTTGCTGTGCCGTTTTGTTTGGCGGTAGCCAAAGGCTGGCGGTTAAGGGGGGTAAGCAGGGCAAATAACCCCAGAGGGGCTGCAACGTGGTTTTGTTGTGCCCGTATAATCTGTGTGCCTTGGGGCAAGAGTAATTGCACAAAAGCCCGCAGTGCTGCCAGGCAGGTTGCTGTTACGGGCTGGCTGAGGCACCCTGCTGCGTTACCAGAAGTCTGGACCACTGGGTTTCTCCCCATTGTTCAGGCATGCTGGTAATAAGCCAGTCTGTGCCATCAAAAAACAGAATATCGCCCCCATACTGGTGGGCGCGCTCTAACCCGTGCACAGGGCCTTGTATATAGACCGTGCGGGTGGGGCTGCTTTGGTTAAGCCCAGCTTGGTGCATAAGGTCTGCGCTAGTGGCGGGCTGCACCATAATAGTAACGGGCAATGCGGTGTAACTTGGCTGCACGGTGCCATCTGGCAATGTGGTGCCCCCTGTTTGGGTGCGCAGCACAGCCTGCGTTGGGGGCACAAGGGCTGCGGTGGCGGCTGCGGCAAGGGCAAATACATTAAAGCTCATGACTGACCGTGTAAGAAACACTTTTTAAAAGACGGCCACTCTCTACCAATGGTTTTTGCGTTTTTTTATGCCGGAGCGTAGAGGGCGCGTTAGGGGGTGTTTGCACCGCTTGAATGGCACGCACAATACTGGCCTGCATGGCCGCCCCCGTTGCCTGTAATGCAGCATTTTGGGCTTGCGGTAAGGGCAAGACGCTATAATTTTGCACAAAAGCCTGCTGAAAAACTTTGGCCCAGTGTGGCGCATCCTGCTGCATGGCTGGGCGTAAAAAAGGCCGGGGTGGCGTAACCTGCACGGCAGACCCGTGCCCTGTTTTATGGTGGCTAACAGCCCCGAACTCTTGCACGGCAGCAATAGCCGCAACAGGGGTGCCGTTTGGGTAGGTTGCGCCGGGCAAAAAACCAGCTTTAACGCACGGTATATGGGGCGCGCTTGTACGCACGCTTATGCCCTGCCCTTTACTGAGTGTATTGAGAAAATTTTTAGCCTGATACAGCGTAGTTAGAAGTTTTACCATGCGTGTTACCCCGGTACGTATAAGGCAGTGCGCAAGCTGGTGGTTGCGGCCCAAAAAGCGGCCCCATAGGGGGTTTGCAGCCACCACGCCTGAGAGCCTGCAACAGGCCCTGCATCGGCCTGCACGCTTAGGCTACCCATACGCGCTGTGGTAATGCGGCCAACCAGAACGGGTTGTTGAAATGGGGTGGTTGTGGCAGTGCCTTGCGCTTGGGTAGCGGGGGGTGGTGTGGCCGTATTGTCTGCACTTGTGGTGCTTATTGGCGTGCTATCAGGTGTTGTGCTGCTGGCCGAGGCCGCTTGCTGGGCTGTGCTGGATGTATTTTGTGATGCCGCACTAGACTGTTGATTGTTATTGCTAGAGCTTTGCGTATCTCTCGTTGCGACCTGTGTAGCAGTTTGGCTTGTGCTGCTGTTTTGTGCTGCGCTGTTGTTTTGGCTTTGGGCGTTTTGTGTGCATGAGCCAAGGCCGAGTTGGGCAAGATGGGCTGTGGCTAGGCCCAATAGCTCTGCAGAACGGGTGGGGTTGCGTAGGGCGCTGGGGGGTAAAAACTGTGTAGCAAGGGCTGCGCTGGCCTGTATGCCCTGTGCGCCCAGACTGGCAAAAAGGCTTGGGTAACGCTGTTGCCAGAGTGTGAGTGAAAAAGAGCTTGCAGGCATAAGGCGGTTTTTTTTCCGGTTATGAGGTATTTTTTATACAGCTTTGCAGGTGCGGTAGCGGGTGAGGCCGCACGTTAGACTGGGGTAATACCCGGCGATGGGTTTTGCGGGTTTATGGCCTCTTGCCCTGTGCGCAGGTTGGCTTGCTCTTGTGCTTGGGCGGCGGCTTTTTGGGCTGTTGGTTGTGCAAAAACCAAACCAAGTTTAAGGGGCGGATACTCGGCATAATTGCTTGACCACGCGGCCCAGAAGTCTTCTGGCACTTGGGTAAGGCCGTAGCCGCCAATAAGGGTTCCGGCGTTAGCACCGGCAAGGGTGTGTGTGGCAGTGCCGACACGTAAAGTAAGGCCGATTGGGAGTTTGCAGCCAATGGTAACAGTAGCGGAAGAGGCCATAGAAGGCTCCTGTTTTTTTAATATGGTTTTGGAATTTGAGCGGTGTAGCGTGTGCGTGCAGCACCCCAACCGTGCCGTTAGGGTGCGGCAGTGTATGAGCTGCACGCCGCAAACACCGTGCGGTGGCCGCCCTACCCTGTTTTACACGCCGCACTCTGTAAGGGCGTAAGGTGCAAACAGCCATTAAAGGCGTTATGCGTAACCCCAGAATGCAGCCAAAACAGAGGGGAGAAAACGGCCCTCTGCTTTTTTAGCTTTTAACACTAAGCGGGTTTGTTAAAGGCCGCTCATGGTAGCAATGCCTGCTGGCATGTAAATAACCGCGCCCCATGTGCCTTGGGAGAGTTTTTGTTTCCAAGCTGAGGCTTCGGTTACCACGCTGTGGGCACGGAGTTTTTCGGTAAAGGCGGTTTCTGCTGTTTTTTGGCCATCGACCTGCTCTGCCATAATTTGCATGGTTTGCAGGGGTGTTGCCGCACTATCTCCGTATTCTACTGCCTGCACAAAGCGTAGGTTAGGGTATGTGTCTTTTAACAAAGAGGCCGCCGAGTTACCGTAGCTGTTGCGCCGGGTAAGCAGGCCCATGCGCGTGGGGGAAAGGCCCAGCACCATAGGGGTTTCGGTATCGACCAAACCTGCTGTTTGGCTACGAAGCTGGTTGATGAGGGTAATGACATCATCTTGCCGTTCTTCTGGGGTGGCTTTGTCCCACCCGGTGCCACCGGCGGCTTTAACGGCGGGGGTAATGGCGGCTGGTAGGCGGGGGTCGTTGAGGTAGCCGTACAAACGCAGGCCAGTGACGCCAAAAAAATACGTCTGGTTCTGGAATTTATTGAGTTTGAGGGCTGCGGCCTCGCGCAGGTTGGCAACCCACTGCAAGCGGGCTTGGCCTGCTAACGCCAGCTCCATCTCGCCCCAAGACAGAAAAACCTGATAATGGTAAGACTGACGCTCTGGGTAGGCGGGGTTAAGGCCGACAGTGCCGTTTGTGTTCCAGTCTCCATAACTTGAGACCTGCCCTGTGGTTTCTAGCATAGGGAACAGGGCTGTGCGGGTGACCCAATCTCCTTTACGCACCTCGCCCAGCAGTTCTGCTGCGCGCATGGGGGCAAAGGCCACCTTAACAAGGGCTGGGTCTACCCAAGCGCTCATGAAGGCGGGAATACCGGCATTAGCGCTGGTTGAAAGGGCTGGCTGGGCATCTTGCGCCATACGGTCTGAGGCCAGCAGGGCATTGGCAATCATGCCTTGGGCGTGGGGCATGATAAAACCCAGGCGGTTGAGTTCGGCTAATTCTGCGGTGTGGCGGCTCATTGTGCGCTGTTCCAGGTAGAGAGTTTAACAAGGTCGCCCGGTGCGGCGCTGGACGCCACGACAAAGCGGGTTTGCACGGCGCCAGCAACACTTGCCCCGGCGGCAGCGGTAGAAATGGCACCTGTGGTGAGGGACGCAAAGACAGCCTGCCCCGGTGTGGCGGCTGTGCTGGTTGTTGCCCAGAAGTCTCCTGCACTGAACAAGGTTACCGGAAAGCCTTGTGGAATAACGAGGCTACCCTCTGTGCCAAAACTGCTGATTTGGCCAGTAAGGTTACGGTGCACAAAACCATCTGGCGCGGTAGCGGTGCTGGTGGGGGGCGTATTGGCAACGGTTGTGCCATCGGGTTGAACCCAGCCAAATGCCCCCACGGTGCACCCGCCACTTGCGGCCACCAGTGCGCCCTCTGCCGCCGGAAAGGTGGCTACGGGGTTATGTGTTGCGAAGTCTCCTGCTACAGCAGGGGCTGGTTGTGTTAAAACCTGTGTTTGGAACGGCATGATTTATGCTTTCACCGTAATACGGGTAAGGCCGAATTCTTCACGGAAGGAGGCGGTTTTGGCGCTATCCATACCCAAAGCTGCGTTGGCCATACCTTGTGTGTAAGCCTGCGCTTGTGTGCTAAGGCGGGCAAACTGCTCGAACAAAGGTTGGAGTGCGCTGTCTGGCAGGTTTTGGGTATTGACCCCGTTTTCCTGCAAGGCAAAACCGTACACGGCGGCGGCGCTATCCATTGCGACATCACCCACAAAAGGGCGCACGGCGGCGCGGGCTGTGTGTAGGGCTTCTAGGCGGCGAATGGCCCCGGCTTCTGCCTGGGCAATGGCGTGCGTTAAGGCGGTATCCATAGCGGTTACGGGCAAGGAGTTGTGAGAGGGCAAAGCCGTGGCACCAGCCTGTGACGATGTGTGTGCAGAAGGCTGTGCGGTGTTGTGCAGCGTAGCGGGGGGTGCTGTGTGGGGTGCGGTTGGCGCAACAGGGGGCTCGTGCTCCGAATTTGTAGAACATTCATGAGCATTTGCGGTGTTTTGCAAACCATGCTGGGTTGGGTGTGCTGCATAAGCTGTGCTGGAAAGGGTGGGGGTATTCATAAGCGGGGGTGTGAACTCCGGCAAAATGGAAAAGGGAGCCAGCGCCATACCCGGCGGGGCCAGTGGGGGGACTGGTTGGGTGTGGCGTGGGGTGTTGGGGGGCGTGGTGGTAGCAGATGTGGCAGGGCCGGTTTCTGGCCCCGTTAGGGGTGTGGTGCGCGGCGTGCTGGGTGGTGTGCTGGGTGGTGTGTCTGGCTGGGTGTGTGGCGGCGTTTGTTTGAGGGGCCGCCGGTTTAGCCCAGTGGTGGGAGGGAGCTTTGTGTATGGGCGCTGCGGCGCTGGGGCTGGTTGTTGGGGTTGGGGTTGAGCGTGAGCGTGAGCGTGAGCGTGGCTGTGGTCGTGCGTTTGTGCGTTGGCGAGTGCGTTGGCTTGGGGGGGAGTGTGCGTTTCTGGCGCGGCATCACCAATAATGGCGGTGGGTACGCGGGGGTGGGCCACAAGGGCTAAGTGGTTAAACACAATATTGGCCATAACCAATGTGTAGGCCACGCCGTTATGGGTGCCACTTTGGGGCACTGCTTTGTACCGATACCCGGCAGAAACTGCTTTTTGCCGACCGCTGGTAATGGCGGCTATGGCCGCATTCTCCCAAATTGTGAGGCTACCGACCAAGTTTGGTGGCGTAAACTGCACGCTGCTGCCCACTGCGCCCACGGTAAGGGTGCTGGGGTGGTCTTGGGCAGAAACCGGCTGGTGGCGCATAAGTATGGGCTTGCCAGCCAGACTAGCTGCCGCTGCGGCCAATGCCTGCGGGGGGCGGTACACTTGGTAGAGTTTATCTGGTACAAGCCCGAGTGCCTGTGCGTTGGGTATTTCGTGCCCATAATAGGGGCATACTGTGGCGGCGGAGAGAATACAGGTGGCAATGTGTAAATGGCCATCTGCATCAATCCGGCGTACGGAGCCATCTAACGCCAAGGCTATGGCCCCTGCCCCGCCGGAGTATGGGGTTATTGGGGTGGCGGTAGTATGGGGCGGCATGGCTGGTGCGGCAAAATTGGGCGGGCCGGGGGCGGCCGCTTTGTAGGAAAGAGTGCTGTGCAGCAAAGGAATTTTTCCTGAAGTAAGGTGAGCGGCGCGTGAAAACATAGTGTGAAACTTGCTGCAAAACAGCCAGAGCGGCAGAAAAGCGGGCTGTGTGTGCTGCGCCTAAAGGCTGTAGTGGCGTGCTCTGCCAGAGCGAGAAGGAGAAGGCGCTGACAGGCTGAGGCTCTTGGCAGTTTTTGCGATAGGGCATGGTGAAAGAGTGTTTAGGGAAAATAGTAGAATAGTAGCGGGGCTTTATGGTGCGATAGCCTGATTTTAGCGCTGTTTTTTAGAAGATGTTTTTTATTTATGATTGCCACAACAGATATATTTATAATTTGCGCTTGTTGTTTGCCGCGTAGGCAGGAGTGTTACCACCATGGTGCTTTTGGGGGGCAACAACTACACTACTTGCAGGTGCCAAGTAGTACGCAACGCCGGGCTTGGTGAGTTTTGAAACCCACCTTTATGGCGCAATGCCGCTATATTGGCCGGTGGTTTCGTGGGCGGTGCGGGTGCGGGCTTCTTGGGGGGTAAGTACGCCTGAGCGTATGTTTTGGGCATCTATTTCGGTGCGGGTTTTTTCGACTGCGGCTTGAGTGGCTTCATCAAGCTGCCACAAAGACCGGAACGTGAAGGTGATGTCTGGGTCTATTTCGCCCCACAGGTTAAGCATGGCCATGTGCAAAATGGTGGTAAGCGGAGTGCGAAAAACGCTTTCTTGAAAGGCGTTGATACGGTCGTAAAAAACGCGAATTTCACCTTGGGCTGAGGCATTAAGACCGCTTGGGGTGAGACCTGCAAATTTTACCAAAGGCTCTTGTGCTACACTGCATAAATGCTCCTGCGCTTGCGCCTGAAGGCGGTCTAGCCCTGCGAGCGGGGCGGAAAGGAGTTCGAGTTTTTCGCGCTCTTTATCCAGCACGAATGTGCCCCGATTGGAGCGGAAGCGGTTAAAGGCTTCTATGCGGCCCAAAAGCCCCTCCGGGTCTTGGGCGTAGGCTGACATATCGGTTGAGAGCGCAACAATGGAAAACGCATTGAGCAGGTCTGAGACGGATTGGCGGGTACGTAGCCAGTTTTCAACATAAGGTTGGGCCATTTGGCACAAAGACAAACCGCCAAAATTATAAGCGGGTTTTAAAAGATCTGGCACAGTGCGGGACACAAAACGCAGTAGCCGGGTGTGGTGAATACGCCTGCCCTGCACCCACCACTGTGTGGGGGTGTAAAAGTCTGGGCTGAGAGGGTTGGTCGTGCCGTAGGTGTCTGGGGTTGTCCAGACTGGTTCTATGGGCGTTAGAGCGTGCAGGCTGCCTTTGGCAAATGTTTGGGGGCGCAGCAAAAGCGGCGTGTCTTGCCCGCCGGTTGCGGCATTTTGCCCGGTATCAATATAGAGCAGGCCCATGCCGTAATAGCCATCATACTCGGCCATGCGGCGCAGGGTGTCCCGCACGTTTAGGCGGGTAAATTCGGCCTCTAAGGCTGCTATGCGCGCCTGTTTGCAGGCTGTGCCGCGAGCACGGAAGGTGATCCATTCTCGCGTGGCTTCGGTGGCGATCACTTCGACCATGTGGCGGTATTCGGCCCGCTGTGCCAGCTCGGCCAGATGAGGGTAGCCTGGAAACACCATGCCCTCTGCCACGGCTTGGGCAAAACTTGTGTGGGGTTGGGGCGCACTATCTTGCGCCAGAGCGGGGCTGTCTGTGCCGCGCACACCACTTGGTGCCTGATAGGGCTTAAAGGCGTGTGTGCTGGCGGTATGGCGCAAGCTCTCTGTAACCCCATTGGGGAAAGGAGCCGGGCTGCGAGGGGCGTGTGCGGGGGGTAAAGCAGGCTCGCACCTGGTGGGTGGTGCAATGGGTTGCCTGTACGGGGGTGTGCACCATGCTTTAACGCTTTGCCATAGGCTACGGGAGGGCGGCAATGAAGGTGCGGCAGCAGGTGCTGGCGCAATATGTGGCGGCAAAGACGGCATGGGCGTGAGTGAGCCTTTAAAAGAAAAAGGGAGAGAAGGCAGGCAGGACAACGTGCGTGCTGGGCGCTATGGTGCCGCTTTGCCCCACCGCAATAAGGAAAGCGCAAACATGCCCGCGACAGCACACGCCCCAAACCCCGCCCCGCAGCACCGTACTGGCCACAGGGCAGCGCCCGCTAAAGGGCGTGTTTGGGTAATGGGGTTAGTTGCGGTTATGGCGGGTATGGGGGGTGCTATGCCTTTGGCTTATGCAGCCCCAGCCACCCCTGCACATGGGGCTGCCCGCCCTGCCGCTACGGTGGTACTGAGCAAAAGTGCGCAGGCTGTACGCCAAGAAGCGCTACAAGTGGGCGCGGCCCGTTTTACCGCACCGGACTATAAGCCGGGTGTGGTGGAGCATATTGTGCTGTTTCAATTTAAGCCCACGGCAACCCCGGCCCAGCGGCAGGAGGTGACCAAGCGCTTTATGGCGCTGGCGCAGCAAGCCCGCCGTGCAGATGGCACGCTGGTTATTAAGAGCCTTGAAGCTGGCCCGCAAAAGAGTGGCGAGGGCGCTGACCTTGGGCTGGATTATGGGTATGTGGTGCGTTTTGCCTCTGCCGGAGACCGCAACTACTATGTAGGCCGCCCCATTGTGCATGAAGCTGGACAGTATGACCCCGCACATGATGCGTTTAAGGCCTTTGCCGCCCCGTATTTGGCTAATGTAGTGGTGTTTGATTTTACGCCAACGCCGTAAAACCAGCTCTTTTATGGGGTATAATAAGGGCGCAGGTGCATGGCCCACTTAAGGGCCATGCGGGCGTAAGAGAAAAATAAACCAAAAAGCCGGTATTAGGCTTTGTGGTCTTCTTCTTCCTCGTCACCCCAGTCTTCGTCTTCATCGGCTTCGAAAACGATTTCTACGGTAATGATCGCGTCATCACCATCTTGCAGGGATTTGGCGTCTGCGTTGGCTTCGTCTTCACTTTCGTAAAGTTTGCCTTCGTTGGGGTCTTCCTGCCATTCGTTGCGGGGTTCCCAGAAAGACACATCTCCCTCAGCCGTTTCGCGCTGGATGAGGTAGCCGACAATTACGTCGTCTTCGTCTTGGTCGGGCGTGTGGTCTTGGTCTTGCATGGCGATATCCTTTACTGCCTGCCCTCTTCTATGAACCATGTTGCAAAAAAAGGAAGGGGGAAGCGTGACAAGATGGTGACAAAAACCCCCGCCCAAAACAGACACCCCGGCTAAAACCGTGTGCGGGGCTGTGTTGCCTCTTGTCTGGCCTAGGGGCGGGGGAGTAAGTCTGGGCTGCCTGAGCACAGGCACGTTAAGAGAAAGACCCCGAGATTGCGGCGGGGGTTGGCCATGCGCCCACCCAAAGACCCGGCCTGCAATCCGCCTGAACTGGATGGTTGTTGCCGTGACACAAACCCAAAGTGCCCCCACCCACACTGCCAATGAGCAGGATTTGCCCATTTGCGTGGCGGCTCTGTACCGCTTTACGCCGTTTAAGAACTTTGCAGACCTGCAAGCCCCCTTGCGGGCGGTGTGCGATGCAAACGGGGTAAAGGGCATTTTGTTGCTGGCCCATGAAGGCATTAACGGCACAATAGCTGGCACAGATGACGGCATAGCCGCCGTGCTGGCCCATGTGCGCGCCCTGCCCGGCTGTGCAGAAATTGAGGTTAAGTTTTCGCGCGCGCCAAGCATGCCGTTTTTGCGTATGAAAGTGCGGTTGAAAAAAGAAATTGTGACCATGGGTGTGCCGGGCCTAGACCCCCGCTCTGAAGTTGGCACTTACCTAAAACCTGCCGAATGGAACGCCCTGCTGGCCGACCCCGACACGATTCTGATTGATACCCGCAACGACTACGAAGTGGTGGTGGGAACGTTTAAGGGCGCTATTGACCCCCAGATTAAAACGTTTCGGGAGTTTCCTGACTGGTTTAGGGCGCACCGTGCCGAGTGGGAAGAACAGGGCCGCAAGCCCCGTATTGCCATGTTTTGCACGGGGGGCATTCGCTGCGAAAAATCGACCGCATTTGCCAAAGCTGAAGGGGTTGATGAGGTGTACCACCTACAAGGTGGCATTTTGAAATACCTTGAAACCGTGCCCAAAGAAGAAAGCCTGTGGGAAGGCGAATGCTTTGTGTTTGACCAGCGCGTAACCGTTAAGCACGGGCTGGAGCCGGGGTCTTTGTTGCTGTGCCATGCCTGCCGGGCCCCGTTGACGGAAGAAGAAACCCTGTCTGAGCTGTACGAGCCCGGCGTAAGCTGCCCGCACTGCCATGCTGAGCGTACAGACAAACAACGCGCCCGCTACGCCGAGCGTGAACGCCAGGCCCAGTTGGCGGAAGAACGTGGCGAGAGCCACCTTGGGGCTGAAATGGCTGCCGTGCGCGAGCGTAAAAAGCAGGAGCGTGCCGCCCAGCTTGAGCGCCAACGCGCGTACAGAGAGCAAGAAGCCGCCTTGGTAAAAGCCGCCCTTGCCCGCTTAAACGACTAAGCGGTTAAGGCCACCCCACCTACGCAAAAGGGCGCACCGCACTGTTTGTGCAGTATGTGCCCGGTGCGTGTGGGCGGCTGTGTGCCCCCGCCCGGGTGCTTGGGTGCGGTTAAATACGCGCCAGAAAGGCTGGGCCAAAGCGGGGCAGCGGCGTTGTTTCAGCCAGTGCGGTAAACGCACCGGCTGCGGCATCGACTTGGTCATCATGCGTGGCGGTTGGGAAGGCTGCGAGTTCTTCTAAAAACGCAGGCACCCACGGCGCACGCAGTAGCACCACATTGCCCGCATTAACCTGTGACGCAAACGGGCTGGCCCGTGTGGCTTTGCTGCCGCTTTCGCGCACGGTATGCACCTTATACCCAGCCAGCCGCCCGGTAAGGTAGCGGGCTTGTGCAACCCCGGCCTGCCCGGGGTCTTGGGGGAGAATAATGCCGGTTTGGGGGCCATCTTGCGCGGCGGTGGCCAGAAGGGCGGCCTCAACCTGTGCTGGGTCTGCGCGGAGGCGGGCTATGTCGAGCACGGCAAAGCGGCCATCTGGCAGGCGGGCCATTTTAACGCCTACTGTCCAGTCTGCTGTGCTGCGGGTTGTTGCGGCTAAGTCCCACCGGCGCACGGTATGTTGGCTGGCAGGCAGGGCGTCTTGCACGTTTATGAGCGCTGTTTTGAACAGCGTGCCCTCAGCCGGGACAGGGTGCTGCTGGTAAAGAGCGCTCCACTCCCTTGGGCCCACAGCCAAGCGAATACGCTCAAGCTCCTGCGCTGAGAACGCCGCTGGCCATAATGGGGTGCCGGGGGCACGGCCTAAGGGGTCTGACAAGAGGCTTGGCAAGGGGACTTGGCCGGCTTGCCCATGGGGTTGGAGAGAGTGTTGCTGTGAGGCGGCAGGGCTGGTTGGGACAAAGCGGGTAGCGGGAATGGCAGGCCCGTTTGGCACGTTAAGAGGCTGTGCCGGTGGAAGACTGGGTTGGGGGCTGGGTGAGGCCTCTGCCACGGCGGGCAGGCTGAGGGTATGCCATGCCTCGCCCGTAGCGTTTTGCATGTCGGCCAGAAGGCGGCCTGCGAGGTCATCGGGTGACCAGCGGGTCATGACCAGCACAATGGCCCCGCCGGGCATAAGGCGGGTGCGCAGCACAGCACGGTACCAAGCCCATACGGCTAGGCGCCGGGCCGGGCTTTCGGCCTCTTGCCGGTCTTTTATGGGGTCATCTATAATGGCGAGATGGGCCCCTTTACCAGTAAGGCCACCGCCAACACCCGCGGCTGTGTAGCTGCCACCTTGGGCCGTGTGCCAGACATCTTTGGCGGCACTATCGGGGGCCAATTTAACGCCGGGAAACAAGGCTTGGAAAGGCTGGGTGGTAACAAGGTTACGCACCGAGCGCCCAAAATCTTGCGCCAAAGTAGCACCGTAGGACGCCGCAATAACCTGCCGCGTGGGGTGCTGGCCCAGATACCATGCGGGAAAGCGCCTGCTCACCAGTTCTGACTTACCGTGGCGGGGCGGCATAAAAACCATAAGCCGGGTAATATGGCCCTGCGCTACGGCCTCTAGCTTTTGGCACAACAAGGTGTGGTGGGGGCCGCAGCGGTAGTCTGGCATGGTGTAGCGCGTAAAGCCAAGCAAACTGGTGCGGGCCTGTTTGCGGGTTGCTAACTCATTCTGTGCTGTCTGGCTGGCCTGCCTGTGCAAGGGCTGCAAGTTCTTCATCTGAATAGTCTTCCAGCGCTTTGCGGGGGCTGGCCGCTAAGGGCAGGCCAGAAAGTTTGGGGTGCATGTAGGGGGCGGCCACCTTTGCGGCATCAAACTGGCGGTCTGTTATGGTTTCATCGCCTTGCATAATGCGGGTAAAAATGGCCAACGGGGTAATAGGCGCAGCCGTTTTGCGCGTGCGGGGCCGCCGGGCGGGCGTTGCCACAGGTTTGGGTAAAGAAGGCATAAAGCGTTGTTTAACCACTGGTTAAAAAGGAAAACCCGCAGCCTGAACCCCTAAGGCGCTCTGGGCGGCTTTTTTGTGATGATGCCTAAGGGATAGAGCTGACCACGCGCGCTGGCAAAGCGTTTGCACACAAAAATGTTAAACAAAAACTAAAAGAAATAACGAATAAGTGAAATATATTTAATCTATATATGCTATGGTGCCTTCAAGCCCCACCCAAGAGGGCGTTTCTATAAAAAGCAAAGCTGGCCCCTAAAGGGCGCCACTATGGCGTTATTGAAAAAGATGGCGTTGTTATGGCACTCTTTTTCAGTAACGCCGCACGCCCTGTACCCTATGGGCATAAGGCCACATAGCCCTTAACCAAAATGCTCCCGCAGCCATACCATACGGCACAAACGCCCGCAGGCGGCATCTTGCCATTTTTAAAACGGTAAGTAAGAACAGCCTGTGTTATGTTTTGATGTTTTTATGAAAGTGGTGCAACACCACTTTATCTGGTACGAAGGACACACACCATGAGATACGTGGGGTGGTTTTGGCTAAGCATAAGCTCTGCGCTTATGATGGTTATAGGCAACCTTTACGGAATGCCCCTGCTTTATAAACGCTCTTTTACAAAATTTTTTACACGGGAGACAGTGCATTTTACCCACAAGGCCACAGCACAAGGGTTTTTAGAACCAGCCAGAAATATTGCCCGCCTAACCCCTTGGCTACCGGGGGAGTTGCCCCGTGTTGCAGCAGGCTTGACGGTAAGTGTTTATGCCGCAGGCTTAAATAGGCCGCGCTGGCTTTATACTTTACCGAATGGCGATGTTTTAGTAGCAGAAACCGGCAGCCCAGATGCCCAGACCCTAGACCCAACACACCGCCTTGCCGAGCGTGTGCAAAGTGCTACAGAAGGGCAATATAGTGCTAACCGTATTATATTACTACGCGATAGTACAGGCGCAGGCCTTGCAGACCTAAAAACTCCTTTTTTATGCAATATGTATTTGCCTTTTGGTATGGCTTTGATTGGCAATAATTTTTACGTTGCCACGGCCGATGCCATTACCCGCTACCCCTACGAGGCTGGCCAGACGCAAATAACCTCGCAAGGGACGCATATTGTAAACTTGCCGCTTTATGGTCATAACTGGGCAAAAAATATTTTACCAAGCCAAGACGGCCACTTTTTATATGTTACGTTAGATAAAACAACCAAAAAACAGGGCCAGCTTGAAAGCCTGCTTAAAAAGGGCGGCACCATTATGCGCCTAGACTTACGCACGCAAGACCTAAGCCTGTTTAGCACAGATTTGCCAAGTGTTATGGGTATGGCGCAAGACCCCCAGACAGCCCTGTTATGGGTTGTTTTAAATGATTTTAGAACACCCTATTCTCATAAAGATAATGATTATATAACATCTTTAGTGCAAAACATGCCGTGGCTACCTACCCTGCCCGCCAATGATATACCCGTGAGTAGGCGCATTGTATCAGGTTGGGCAACACTGACCCTTACCGCACAAACCCATGACTATAAATTAGGGAGTTACACCGGGGCCGCCGCGTTAGTTTTTTCTTATGAAAGCAATTTACCAGAAACATGGCGGCATGGCCTGTTTGTTTCTGAGCGGGGTAGCTGGGCGCACAGGCCCAAGCACGGGTATAAAATTGTGTATATTCCGTTTAAAAATGGCAAACCTTACGGAAAACCCCAAGATGTTATGACAGGTTTTTTAAACCCGGAAGACACCCAGCTACGCGGCCGCCCTATGGGCCTGGCCCTTGATGGCTCTGGTGCGCTTTTAGTGGCTGATGATATTGGGAATATTATATGGCGCATTACCGCTGCCAAAGACGAAAAACAGGCCCAATAACGACCGCAAGCCCGGCTGGGCAAGCTGGCATTTTTGCCAGCAACGCTGGGTAACGTGGCACTCTTTATTTAAGAGAGAGCGCCACACCCGTTTTTTAAAAAAGCACTTTTTTATTCAGCAACATCTGCTGCGGTGCAGGTTGCGGGGGCTGTTACCGGGTTACAACGGGCAATAACGCCACCGGGGAAGGCCACCGTAAAGTTATGCCATGGCGCAGGCTCAAACGAGGGGTAGTCTGTGCTGATAATTTGTGCACCAGACTGGAACGCGACATCGCGGCGGGCCGTGTCGTTTTGTCTGGCTTCTACGGTATTGGCATCTGAGCGGGTTCTGACCAGATAGCCCTGTTTTACCAGGTCTTGAATTTGGTGCAGGGCAGCGGCGTTATTGACCTCTGCGCTGCCATTGCCTGCCATGCCAACAAAGCCTTCATTGGCTTCTGTATAAGCTGCGTCTGGGTCTCCGGGGCGGCCGTTGGTAAAGACAACGCGGCCACGCAACGAGGGGTGCCCGGTTAGGTAGCGTGCTGTGTCGTGCGGGCGGTCGAAGGTGAACACCACTTTACCGCGACCATACGCCAGCGTGGGCCAGCCACGTTTACGAATGGCCTCGTTTAGGGTTGGGTAGGTGCCGCGCACATCATCTGGGGTTAGAATACGATCGCGCCCGAAAACGGAAAGCAGTTCTGCATCCAGCTTATCGTAAGTGGCGGGGGTAAACTGCTCTGGCTTTGTGAAAGCCCCGTTTTTGAGCGGTACGTCCTGCTTGGTTTCAATATCTATATAAAGTGGCAAATGGTTGGGGTGTGCATCTGACCACGCTTTAATAACCATAAGGCAGTTACGCAACGGTTCGCAGCTTGAGCGTTGGTCTATATCAACAATATGCATAACCTTAAAGTCTGTGCCTTGGTTTTCTGCAATATCGCTTAGGTTTTGGTCTGGGGTTAGGCCAGCTTTTTGCTGCCATGCAGCCCCTTTGGGGTGAGCATAGCGTTTGCCGGTGCTGTCTGCATAAATATCAATTTCGAGCTGGCGTACGCCGCCATCAAGCTGGGCGGGAATGGTGCCGTGCTGGTAGTCTAGCGCCTCTGCCATTTTGGGCGACTGCTTTTTAAGCCATTCCAGCGTGCTAGGGGCAATGCTGCGCCGGTAGCTGTTGTGGGTGCCAATAACCTGCACCTGATTCATTTTAACCTGTTCATCAGCCGCAAAGCTGGTGTGGGGGGTGAGCACGGCAAGCAGGGTGCCCAAAGCGGGTAAGGCGCAGAACGCTGTTTTCATGACGGTGTCCGAATTTAAGAAAGCAAAGTGCGAGTGTGTGCAAAGAAATAGAAATATTTTACAAGAAATGAAACGCAGGAGTGCCGTTGTCATATTTTTGTCATGGGAAAGGCGTTTAAAATGCTGCGTTACGCTCTTTATGGCTAAAGTTTTATTTATACATAAAACGTTAACATCTTGAGACTTTACAAACCCCATTTTCACGCTATTTAATCGTATATTCTTGCCGAGTTATTTACTGTAAATACTTATTTATTATTTGTAATTAAATGAACTGTAGTCATATTAAACTTATATTACGGTGCGAGAATCATTCTTTTACTCATACATTTTTTTGTGTAGTGCCATGCGCATCTTGCACTGCCCTTGGCTGAGCAGCCGTTTACCCAGACTCTTTCAAACGGTGCTTAGGCATGGGCAACGCCACGCATGAGTTGGAAAATCAGGTTAATGAAAAACACGTTTTTTAAACTTTTTTTATGCTGTGGCATTGCCTTGCCTTATACGGCATGGGCACAAACCCCAAGCACTGCCCCTGCTGAACAAACGCCGCACACCAAAAAGGCTGCCAAGAAAGCCAAGGTGCTGCGTGCCAGTAAGGCAGATGCAAAAGCAGTTGAAAACAAAAAGGCCGAAAGTGCTGGCCTTGAATCTGTTGTCGTAAGTGCGCAGCGCCGTGCTGAAAACAGCCAGAGCGTACCGCTTTCTATCCAGCATATTGATGGTAAAACTCTTGCCAATGCTGGTTATACGGCCCTGACCGACCTACAATATTTAGCACCGGGCGTGCAGTATGACCCCACACAGGGGGCTGCTTTTCAGATCCGTGGTGTGGGGAGTGAGTCTTTTGACTTCTCTAACGCCAAGTCTGTGAGCGTGGTGGTCGATGACGTTGTGATGGACGCACAGCGCGCCAACGGCATGATTGGTATGGTGGATATCAATAACGTTGATATTTTGATGGGCCCACAGGGCACGCTGTTTGGTATGAACTCGACCTCTGGCGTGATTGCGGTAACAACCGGCAAGCCAGTTTTAAACAAGCTGACAGCACGCGGTAGTGCAAGCTATGGTGAGCATAACGAGCGCATTTTAAATGCAACGCTTAACGTGCCACTGGGCCAGAAAGCGGCTTTTCGTATTTCTGGGTTTGATAACGCGCAAGACGGTTTTGGCCGCAACGTAGTGCTGAACAAACTGGTAGGCTCTACCAATGAATATGGCACACGCGGCAAATTTTACGTTGAGCCAACAGATAATTTAGACATTACCCTACAAGGCGACTACGCCCACCATTGGGACAGCAGCGTGCGTACCCCCGTTGGCGGCCAGACGCCAGAAGTGACATCTGCCCTGAATTCTTTAGGTGTTTACCCCGGCCCCAAAAATGCCGATACCGCAGACCCCATGTACGGCACCATTGTATCTCAGGAATATGGGGCGGCGCTGAAAATTCATGCCAAGTTGGGTGAAAACGACCTGAACTTTATTAGCGCGTGGCGTGGCTCTACTTATGGCAATAACACCCCAGTCGATTTAGTGCCGCTGGATGTTTATGCTTACTACCCCTACAACTATGGCCACCTGAGCACCCAGAAGTTTAGTGATGAAATTCGCTTTTCTTCACCAAAAGGGAAGCATGTTGAGTGGCTGGTTGGGGGCTTCTTTAACCGCCTAGATGCCCGCCAGACCCAGTACCAGTGGGGCACGGCTGGGGCACCGCTTTATGTGAATGGGCAGCCCTCACCTATCCTTTATAATAACTCGGGCGCAACTGGGCAGAGCGGCAATACGTCTCTCTTTCAATCGCGCAACGAGTCTTTGGCAGCGTTTGGGCAGCTTAAATTTAATATCTCTAAACACTTTGATATTGCGATTAGTGGCCGTTACACCCACGACAAGAATTCGCAGGGCTTGAGCTTTATTAACTCTGACGCTCAAGCCATTACGGGCTACAACCCAACCTTTGTTGCCACTAAAGGCGGCCCGGTTTACCCATGGGGGCAGATGAGCGGGCAGAATTTCTCTGGCCGTATTTCGCCTGAATACCACTTTAACCCTAACGTTATGGCGTATTTTACGTTTTCGACCGGGTACAAGCCTGCGGGTATTGCCTTTGTGGGTAACGTGTATGACCCCTACCACAAAGAAACCGTGCGCTCTTACGAAGCTGGCCTGAAGTCTGAATGGATGCACCACAAGCTACGCTTGAATATGGATGTTTTCCGTGAAGATTTCACGAACTTTCAGGCAACAGTGCTAACGCCAGTGCCTGCGGGTAATGGCACCACTATTTTGACCAGCGCCATTGGTAACGCAGGCGGGCTGGTGAGCCAGGGTGTTGAAGGAAACGTTGCGTATAAACCAATACCTGACCTAACTTTTTCTGGCTCTGTGTCTTTTACAGATGCCCACTTTACCGACTACCAGCCTAAACCCACGGTAAGCTACACCAATACGCGCCTTACGAACTCACCCGTTTGGTCTGCCAATGCGTATGTCGATTACCACCACGACCTGACCCCAAGCCTTGGTGTGCAGGCCCACCTTGACTACGCCTACCGCGGCACAACATGGACAGTAACGGGCCAGCCCAACTATTCAAAAGTGCCAGCCTACAGCCTTGTAAACCTGCGTGTTAGCTTACTGCCCCTTAACAAGCGGCTGCAAGTTGGGCTGTATGTGCGCAATATGTTTAACCAGTATTTCTCAACCGGTTACCAGCTTTACGGCTCTGCTGGCTACCTGCACTACACATCACCTGATGCACGCCGCACGATTGGGGGTTTCATAAACTTTAGTTACTAAAGAAAGACCTTTTAGAGCGAGGTTTAAGGGCGTGTGCTGCTAGGCGGCACACGCTCTTTGCGTTTGGCGCGGGCGGCTTTACGGGCGGCGTCTTCTAAGGCTTCAAGCTGTTCAAGCACTAAGGCGCATTGGGCGGCAATTTTGCGCTGGGCCGAGCTGGCCGCAAGGGCTGGAAACAACGCAGCCCCCATAGCCCGAAAAGACAGTTCATCTACCAACATCATACGCAAACGCTGGTGGGCACACAGGCCCAAGGCCGCTTGCACTGCGCTAATACGGGCCATAGCTTTGCCGCGCACCAACTGCCACGACACGCTATCGTGCCGGGTGAGCGTGCTGGGGCGGTGGTCTGGCGGTATTTCTTTGTAGTCACAATAGCCAAAAATATAATCCTGATACCACCGCTCGGCTGCATCGGCGGCAGATTGGCTGATATCTCCGGCATGTAAAAGCGCCTGCACGGTGCGTAAAACCCGCATGGGGTGTGTGCCCACAAACTGCGAGCGGGCCAGACGCTCTGGCGTGGGTGTGGCAGGCGCCAGCGCAGCTAGTGCAGGCGTTACGCGTTTTTTAGCAGAGGTGCGGGAAAGTGCTTGTAGAGCCATAGTATTTTAGTGCTCCTGTAACGGGTGCAGGGCCATAAGGGCTTTGCAGCCTGCAACATCTTGCGCAATGGCGTTGGCAAAAGGCTGTAAGTGGGTACGGAGTTCGTTCGGGCTGGGCCAGCGCGCCCCTACCGGGTAGCCCTGCCGCGGCGGCTGGCGCACCCATGCCAACCGTGCGGCGTGGCCCCATGCACCGCATGGAATATCGGCACAGACCTCATAAATAGCGCGGCATTGGGCTGCGGCGGTGGCTGGCCCCGGTGGGTTGGTAACCAGTGGCCCCAGTTTTTTAAGCCATGCCGCTACGTGCAACTCTGTAACCGGTTGGCTGGCCGCCTGTGCCGCTGCCCAACAATGCGGCACGCTTTCTAGTAAAGCCGGTGGTAGGTCTTGCCGGGTAAGCGGCACCTGTGCGGCACGGGCCGCAAACACCGCGCGTAAAGCCGGGCTTGGGGGCTGGTAGGGGGCAACGCCTTGTGGGGGCTGTGCGGGGGCACCCCCCTGCCCTGCTGCTGCACGGCCCGGCACTACTTTGCCACCGCCATGTGCCTGCACAGACGGGGCAAGAGCAGGTTGCGCCAAGTTTGCGTGCACCGTGTTGCCAACAGATGCTGCCGGTGGGGCCATAAAGGCAGCCTGCTTGGCGGGGTTAGGGTGTGTTGGGTGCATGGTTAAATGCCTTCAAGGTCTGGTACGTTGTGCCATGCGGCTGCAAACGCACTTTGGGCCGCACTACGTGTACCCCCGGTTTGGTGCGCACTGTGGCCCGTGCTGTGCCCCGCACCGGCGTGTGGGGCAAAACTGTTGGGTGTGCCTGCGGTTGTGCCACCTGCTGTGCCTGCCAAAAGCCCTGTGGCGTTGGCAGCAGGCGCACCTGTGGGGGTGTTTGGGGCCGTGCTTTCGGGCAAACCCGTGGGCATGCCTGCACCATTGAGCACAAAAGCCCCTGTTGCCGCACCGGGTATGGGGGCTGTACTGGCCTCTTGCTGCTCTGCCACGCGTTTGCGCACGGTGGCTTCTAGCCACGATACAGGCTCGGCGGGGCGAAAGGTGGCACATTCAGCCAGCACGGTGTTGAGGGTTTGGGCATCATCGTGCAGCATTTTGAGCCACTTACCCAGCAAAGCACGGCTTGAGCGCTCTGGCCTGCCGGTAACAGTTTGCAAAAACACCAAACCCTGTTTGAAAAGTTGCGTGCGCGCATCTTGGGTTGGCGTGAACAGAGTGAGCGTTATTTCTGCTTCTGTCTCTGCCTCTGCTTCTTGGTGTTTATGGGGTGGGGTTAAGCCTGCTGGGCCGGTATGGGGTGGCGGCGTGGGGGTGGGGTCTGGCTGGGTTTGCAGGCGCGGGTTGCCCCCGGTGCGGCCCCATGCCGCCCCTTGGTCTGACACCAGCCGGTCGCGCACAAGGCGGCGGCTAAAAATGCAGCCCTCGGGCGTGGTGCTAAACACACTGGCCTTACCAAGCTCTGCCATAAGCCGCGTAAGCTGGCGCTCTGGCACGCCAACCATAAGCGCAAGCTGCCGGGGCTGTGCGGGGTGGCCATTAAGGCACAAATAGCCGTAAGGCTCAGCCTCGTGCATGAGGCATAACAAACGCACCCACAAGCCTTGGGCCGCAAGCGAGCACAGGCGCAGGGCGGCATCTCTTTCATGGTCTTGCCACCAGAATTTTGACCACCGGCGCTTGCTCATACCAACCCCCGCCAATGCTCTAGCCCACGCCACAGGCCACGCATGGCTACGGGGTGGCCGGGGGGGAGTGGTTCTGGCTCGCGCAGGGGGTCGTCTAACCAGTTTTCATCGTGCTGGTGTGTGGTTTTTTGGGGTGGGGTGTCTTCTCGGGCTTGTTCGTAGCGCATAAGGGCTTGGCGCACACCTTCCATACAGCGGCCTACCTGCCGCCCAATTTGGCGCAACGACAAACCAGAGCGCCGCAGGGCCACCATGTGCTCTAGCTGGGCAACAGACGTACGCGCCCGTGCCGCGGCGTGGCAGGCGGGGTCTGTAACCTGTGGCGCTCCGGTAAGAGCCGTGGCCGTGTATGGCCGGTTTACCTGAGCCACCTTGGGGAGGGCCGTGTGTGGCGGGCTTGCCTGAGCCGCCTTGGGGGTGCTCGTAATGTGGCTCGGCTTGTGCGGCGTGAGCTGTGTGTGAGGGGCGTTTAGGGCAGCAGGTTTATAGGCGGCATGAGCAACACCTGTAGAATTATGTTCATGCTTTTTAGAATTGCTCTGTTTTTCCTGTGTTGGTGTGCGCGGTGTTTTACCGTGTGCACCGCCCTGCGTGCGCCCCTGTTGGCTGGCCGGTATGACGGGGTGCGCAGTGGGTAGCACAACAACTGGCACAGAGGGTGCGGGCGAAGAAGGTGCAGAGTGGTGCGAAGCCGTTGGGGCACGCACCGCACTGGCCACAGGCACCGTTGAGTGCACGCGCTGTGGCTGCTGCCCCTTAAGGGGGGTAAAGCCGCCAGAGGCACAGGCGGCAAGCGGCTGTGGCCGTGCTGCGCCACGGCCTTGGGGCGCAAGATGGTGTGAAATGAGGTGTGACATATCACACTCCATAGAGACAGAAAAACCGGATTGAGGGCGTGTATCGCTACCAGAGTGAGGGCTGGCCGCAATGGGGGCATGAGGTGGGCAGCATGGGGCAAACTGTGCCGCCATGCTTGGGGTATAGTGTGAAAAATGCTGTGTTAAAGACCAATTTTTGGGGTCTAATGGCTGGAATAAAGGCGCTGTATAAGAGCGTGACATGGTAAACTTTTCTGCTAAAACACAAAAAGCCCCAAGCCGGAAAACACCAACCGGGCTTAAGGGGAAGGCTAATGTGACTAGTCACATTTGGTCAAGCGGAAAATATGTGATATATCCCTTTTTCACTCTTGGTTTGTTACCGTGGAATATGTCCTTTCATGATACGCTCTGCTGTTGCTGAAGAACTCGAACGCCGCATGACCCTGTTGGGCCTGACGCAAAAAGCGTTGGCCCGGAGCGCTGGCGTGGGAGACACGTACGTGCGCGATATTTTAAAAGGAAAGTCGCGCAACCCCGGCGGCGAAAAGCTGGAGCGTATTGCCGCCATACTGGGCTGCACGGCGCGAGACCTGTTGTTTCCGCTTAACACCACAGGAGCAGGGGCACGTAGCCGGGGTGCGCGGCACGAGACGGCGCGCAATGAGAGTGAGCACACCCCCCCTTACGCCCCCACAGCAGACCAGCCCGAAATTACCCAACACCTTAACCCGCCGGGTTATGTGGCTGTGCCTTTTATTTCGCTTAAAGCGGGTATGGGTGGGGGCGGGTATGTTGAAGACCAGCTTTTAGGCCAACCCAAGTTTTTTGAAGAAGAATTTGTACGCGGCGCCCTACGCGCCAGCCCGTGCGACCTGCGCGTGATAGAAGTAGAGGGCCAGTCTATGGAGCCCATGCTCCAAAATGGCGACATGGTGCTGGTTGATACACGCCGCACCTCTATTATAGAGCCGGGCATTTTTGTGCTGTTTGATGGAGATGGCGTGGTGTGCAAATGGGTTGAGCGCGCGCACGATGCAAGCGAGCCTATGGTGCGTATTAAGTCTGAAAATACGCGGTTTTCGCCTTACTGTGTGCCAGCCGAGCAAGTGCAGATTATTGGCCGTGTGGTGTGGTTTGCGCGTAAACTGTAAACCACACCAGCCTTGTTTAAAAACGGGCTTTTAACAAGCCTGCGCCAAAGCCTAAAAAAATTGTGCCGCTTATACGCTCAAACGCTTTACGCAGTGCGGGCTTAACCAACAGGCGGGCAAGGCTAACACCCCCGGCGGCATAGGCAAGGTAGCACAGCAGCTCTAACGCCAAAAAAGTGGTTATAAGAATAACAAATTGCGGCACGCGGGGTTGGCCGGGGGTAATAAATTGCGGAAAAAACGCTGTCGCAAACAATAAAAATTTAGGGTTACTTAACCCCACCAAAAAACCATTGCGCCATAAAGCCCAGACAGACAGTGCAGGTTTACCGGCTGCGGGCTGGGGTGTGTCTTGCGGTATTGCGCCCCCTTGTTGCTGCCGCTCGAAAGACCCCCACCACGCCTTAAGGCCGAGATAGATAAGGTAAAACGCCCCCACAACGCGCAACACGCCAAACACACGCGGTGCCGCAACCAAGGCAGCGCCTAGCCCACACGCTGAAAGGCACAGCACCAACAGCAAAGAGCTGGCACAACCCAACATGGCGGCCACAGAGCGTTTAAAGCCTTCTTGTGCGCTACGGTTGAGCACCAGCAACATATTGGGGCCGGGCATGGCGCACAGCACCAATACAATACCGCTAAACAGCCACCAGACGTGCCATGTCATACCCCTGCCCTCCGTTTTATCGTGCTAAATGTGCCTATGGGTAAGGTGGTTTTAACAGCTTAACCGGGTGCAGGCCACCATAGGGCACGCTGCGCGGGCGGGTGGTCGGTTTTATAACGTGCCACCCGGTTTACATTTTAAAGGAAGGCACTGCGTTTGCCCCACCCTGTTTTGCCTGCACAGCCCGCCAGCCCGCGCCGTATAATAACCCCTTTGCCCGGCCCCTTACCGGGCACACTGGCCTACGCACAACAACAAGCCGAGGCCGACTGCCACGACATGGCCCATATTGCCCGCAGCTTACGCGCAACGGCTGTGGCCATAAGCCCTTACATAGCAAGGCTAGACTGCCAAGCCCGCCCTTTTGCCGTACTAGAGTGCGCCCCCACCCTTTTGGCCTTAGCGGAAGAAATTGAACAAGACGACATACCCGCCCGCCAGCAAGAGGCCATTTAAGGCCAGACAATTTTTAACATAGCCCGCTACCCCAACTGCGCCGTTACCCTGTGGGGGTAGGCCCAACGCAATGGGCCGCACGCCGCCCACACCCCTATGGGGTATTAGCTTGGGGGTCTTTTATGTCTTGCGTAGGGGCAATGGCGCATGATGTGCAAAAATATGGGGGCTGAGGGCACATTTTGTTGCAGCTATGCAACAGAAGTAGCGCTTATTTGTTTCTGTATCGTTTTGATAATTGTTTTGGGAGAGAAATAAGGCACACTACCCTTAACGCTCAGGCACACGGCCAGAGTCATAATGGAGGCAATAGGTAAACTATGAGACTGAAGAGGCGTTTTTCCCTACTTGCCACGACACTGTGTACCGTTGTGCCTTATATGAGTGCATCTGCCGCAACAGTAAGCACAGCGCCGGCACACGCCCACAGCCGCACACACCACACCCCCGCCACAAGCACGCACGCCACACCGGCGGCGGCAAAAGCCACACCTGTAGCACGCCGCAAAAAAGCCAGCGGCCCTGTTATGGCGGGAGATGCCGAAACCATTAACGTGACCACCGGCACCCACTCTACCAACCGTAAGGCACGGCAAAGCTCATCACCTGTTACGGTGGTTTCTGCTGCAACGCTGCGCCGCTCTGGTATGGTGAACCTTGCCGATGCGCTAACCCGCACCTATGCCTCTGTTAACGTTGTGGCTATGGCGGGTGACTCTGCTGCCCTTACCTCTTCTATCCAGATGCGTGGCCTTGGCCCGAACGAAGTGCTGGTGCTGATTGACGGCAAACGCCGCCACACCACAGCCAACATTGTGGCCGATGCTGGCCCGCAGTTTGGCTCTACCGGCGCAGACCTTAACACCATTCCTGCAAATGCCATTGACCATATTGAGGTTTTGGAAGATGGTGCCGCCGCCATGTATGGCTCTGACGCCATTGCAGGTGTGGTTAATATTATTACCAAAAAACAAGACCACGGCTTTCATGCCTCTGCCCAGACAGGGGCTAACGCCTATAACGGCGATGGCTGGCAGTACCAGCTTAACGCTGATGGCGGGCTGAAACTGGGTAACGATGGCTACATGCACATTAGTGGCCAGATGTACCACACAGACCACATGGTTGTAGGCGCACAAGACCACCGCCTGCTGGGCTACTGGCCCACCAATGCCACCACCACCGGCTATTATAACGGTGTTGTCAGCAATGCACAGAACGTACCGAAGGATTCCAACAAGATCCTGAGCACTGGGGAGGAAACCCGTGAGAGTCTGGCTATTGATTTTGGCAAGAAAGTATCTGAGAACATAGACTTCTATGGTCTTATTACCTACATGCACCGCCATGGTGAAACCTACCAGAACTACCGTACGCCCAACATTGCGCCCACAATGTACCCCGGCGGTTTCTCTCCGCTTGAAACCATTGAGGAAAACGACTATGCGGCAACTCTTGGGCTAAAAGGCAGCAACTTTTTTGGGTTTGATTGGGACCTGAGCACCACTTATGGGGCAGATGGCGCCAAAATTGGCAACAAAAACACCGCCAACACCGGTATGCTGGCCAGCACCTGCTCAACCGATTCAAGCTCTGCTTACTATTCTGCCGATGGGTGTGGCTGGTCGCCTACCTCTACCCGTGCAGAAACGTACCGTATGGCACAATGGACAAACAACCTCGATTTTAGGCGTAATTTCAACATTGGCCATGTTGTACCCATGACACTGGCTTTTGGTGGTGAGCACCGCCTGGAAACCTACCAGATTATTGAAGGCACGCCTGCCTCTTACCAGTTGGGTGGCACGCAGGGCTATGCGGGTCTTGGCCCCAACAGTGCTGGCAACTGGAGCCGTGATATCTGGGCCGCTTATGTTGATGGTGACTTTCACCCCGTTAAACACTGGGACTTGGACTTTGCCGGACGTTTTGAACATTATACCGATGTGGGCAACACCCAGAACGGTAAAATTTCAACACGCTACGACATAAGCCCCCGTATTGCGGTACGTGCCACCATTAGCACAGGCTTTAGAGCGCCCACACTGGCAGAGCAGCACTATAGCGCCATGAACGTTGACCCCAACTCGGCCTCTGGCCTGTTGCCGGTTAACTCTGCTGCGGCAAAACTGCTGGGCGCAAGCGCGCTTAAGCCTGAACAGTCTGTGAGCGAAAGCGGCGGCATTGTTGTTGAGCCTGTCAAGGGTTTGCATGTTGAGGTTGATGTCTACCAGATTAACCTGCGTAACCGCATTGTGGGTGGTGGCACAGTTAAAGGCCAGCAAGCCTATGACGCCATTACCGCTATGGGCTACGCGCTGCCAACCAACAGCATTAACTTAAACGATGTTTCTGCCTACTACATGACCAACGGTGCCAGCACCCGCACACAGGGGCTAGATATTAAGGCCGACTATACCTTCCATATGGGTAATGCGGGTAACCTTGCCCTTAGCATGGCCCTAGACCTTAACCGTACCCGCCTGCACCACAACGCATTGGGCACAGATGGCCAACCACTGCTTAACGCACAAAACGTTGCCTACATTACAACCGCTTACCCACGCAGCAAAATTATTCTGAACGCGTTTTATACCTGGAAAAACTGGGACGTGAACATTCGCCAGACCCGTTACGGCGAAACCACCTCCATGCTGAGCTATGCTGACTGGACAGACAAAACCCTAACCTGCCCAAGCGGTGGTGCGCTTGCCTACTCTAACTCTTGCTTTGCACAGTTTAAAAATACCCCGCGTTGGCTGACAGACCTTGAATTTGGCTACCGCTTTAACCAACACTGGCACCTTGCTATTGGCGCCAACAACATCTTTAACATTCGCCCACGCCGCATTAACCAGATTAACAACTCTCGCGGTGCTAAAATTTACGACCAATACTCCCTACAGGTGCCTATAACCGGGGGTTACTACTATGGCCGCCTGAACGTAGACTTCTAATACGCCAACACGCCATAGGCGACATAAACAAAACACGGGGTGGCAACGCCCCGTGTTTTTTTTGTGCTTTATGTTTTAAAACCTCTTTTTATTTTTATGTATTTTTGTGGCCACTCCCTGCTTTTAACACTTGCTTTACGCCATACCCCCCTTACACTCTTTGTATAAGAGCGCACTCCCCTTTACAGGGTAGGCCCGCACACACCAAAAAAGGGTTGAGGCACACGTGAAAAGAAGAGATTTGTTTGCAGGGTCTTTTGCTTTGGGTGCTGTGGCGGCCCGCAATAGCTGGGCGTCTGTGCCTGCGGCAGCGGCGGCCTTACAACGCACGGCCACACCCGGCACCATGCCACACCTGCCCCCTTTGCGTGTGCACATGAACCAGCTAACCGACATTAAAGTGTGCCTACGCCCCTTTAGGGCTGCGGGGCCACGGCTTGATGTTGAAAAAATTGGCGATAAAACCGTTATCCATCATTACGGGCATGGGGGGAGCGGGTGGTCTCTCTCTTGGGGGTCTGCTGATATTGTGGTGGGTAAGGCTGCCAGCACGCTTGAAAAACGCGTGGCCGTTATTGGGTGTGGCGTTATTGGCCTAACAACCGCCCTTACCGCCCAACGCGCGGGTATGGATGTTACTATTTATACCAAAGACCTTTTACCCCACACCCGCTCCGTGCGCGCTAACGGAAGCTGGACACCAGACTCCCGCATTGCACTGACCAAACCCGCCGGGCCGGGTTTTGCCAGCCTGTGGGAGCAAATGGCCCGCTATAGCTGGAAAACCTACCGTGACTATTTGGGCCTGCCCGGCAACCCCATAGACTTTAGAGACAGCTACACCCTGTCTGACACACCATTTGACCAAACCCCAGAACCCCCCGCCCCCCCTGCGGGCAGCCCCGATTACGCCAGCACCGGCAAACCCCAAAATAGCGCAGAATTTGCTGAATATGGCGAGCTGATTAAAGACATTATTCCCAACGCTGATGTGCTGGACGCGAGCGAAAACCCGTTTCCCGTTGCGCATGCCAAGCGTAAAAACCTGATGATTTTTAATTTTGGAGCCTACGGACACCTTCTTTTGTCTGAGTTTTTTCAGGCTGGGGGTAAAATTGTGGTGCGGGAGTTCCATACCCCGGCCGAATTTAAAACCCTGAGCGAGCCTGTGGTCATAAACTGCCCCGGCTACGGCGCACGCGCCTTGTGCCAAGATGAAAGCCTTATACCCATACGCGGTCAAACCAACTGGCTACCGCCCCAAGCCAACAGCCTATACGGCGTGCGCTATAAAGGGGCAGCCCTTTTGTGCAAAACAGATGGCATTATGGTGCAAGCCCTAGACTTTACCGGCTTGGGCGACATGGTTGGCGTTAACAACAGTTTTGAGCACCCAGACCGCTCTGAAGCTGAAAAGGCAATCGGTATTTTTGAAGACCTGTTTGCCCGCATGAAAGGGCAGCCCGCATGACCCGTTTTTTGCAAAAAACCGTGCAGCTCTTGGCTAACATTCTGCCCGACCCCGCACAGCAAGCGCACCAAAACCACCCCTATGGCGCAAGCCTGCAAGGCAGCATGTTTATGCCCGCAGCGGGCACACTTGCTGCCCATGCCCTGCTTAGAGGCATGCCCCACCCCCGCATGAACAGTGCCGTTGCTGTGGCCATTGCCCCCTTGGCCTTGATTATAGCCCTAAGTGCGCCTGCCCATGCGGCAGGGCAAAACGGTAAAACAAAACCCCTGCCCGCTGCCACCTATACCGCCGAGCAAGCCGAGCGTGGCGCTGAAACATACAAAGAAACCTGCGCCCTATGCCACGGCCCCGCTTTAGCGGGCGCGTTTGATACACCGCCCCTTACTGGCCGGTTTGTTGCCAACTGGTCTGGTGTGCCGCTACGCCACCTGTTTGACTATATACGCCACGCCATGCCGCTTTCTGCCCCCGGTGCGCTGTCTGATGAAGAAAACGCTGATATTTTGGCCTTTTTACTGCGTGAAAACGGCGTAGCAGCCAGCAAAACCCCTTTGCCGAGCAAAGCGGATGCTCTGGAACGTGTAGCCTTTCCGCACATTGACCCTACCAAAAATACGGCACCTGTTCCCAAATAACCTGTTGGGGGGGCGCTTTAAGGGTGCCCCCCTGTTTGCGTTATGGAAACATTGGGGCTGCACGCCATACGCTGTGGCAGGGTGTGTAAAGTACGGAGCCAGTGCAGCACGCCACCGCCACATAAGCTAACACCTATACCCGTTAAGAGCGGCGGTAGGCGGGTAGGTTTATACCGTGCCGTATAGCCGCGCCGCGTAGGGCAAAACCTGCGGCAAATGCAATGGTTGTTGCCACAAGTTGGGGCACCCCACAGGCTGCAAGTAACACATAACACCCGGCAGACAGGGCCGCAGCGGTTACGTAGAGTTCTGGCCGGATAACAATAGAGGGCACATTGGCCAGCACATCGCGAAAAATACCGCCCATACAGGCTGTAACTACACCCAGCACCGCAGCAGGCAGCCACGGCACCCCGTAAGCCTGTGCTTTGGCGGCACCATATACGCCGTAAGCGGCAACGCCCATGCCATCAAACCAGTCTATGGCGTGGTGGGGCCACCACCGTGTGGGGGTAAACCACACCAGCAGCGCCATAACGAGACACACCGCCATAGGGGTTGTGGTATGCACCCAAAAAACGGGAGCCCCCATAAGCAGGTCGCGCACGGTGCCGCCACCCACCCCGGTTACAGCGGCAAAAAAAGCAAAGGTCACAATATTTTGCCGGGCTTTAGCCGCCTGCAAAGCCCCAGATATGGCAAAAACAGCCGTTGCCACAATATCAAGCCGAGGTAAGGCAGAACGTGAAAACGCCTGTATGGCCTCAAAATGGTACACCATTAGCGTGTGCAGCCCATAAGATTGCGGGAATGGTGTGGGAGCACAGAGTGGCTCATGCGCCTGCGGGCCTTATTTACGCACTGGGGGCCAGTGGAGTGGTGCGGGAAAAACGAGTGGAGCAAAGGGGTGCTGGCAGTAGCAGGCACCCACGCGAGATGCAATCTTTAAGCGCGTGCCTTTAAGTGGGTGCGGGCAAAAGCTGGCTACATTTAACAAAAGACGTTTTATCTTTAAACACAAACAGCACGTAGTAATCGAGCGAGCGGCTACGCCTGCGCGCGGTATGGGTGTAAAAGGGGTACACATCTAGCGGCCCTGCATACCCTTGGGGCAAAGGCTCGCTTGCCAGTTGGGTTTGCACCCTAAAAAGGGGCACATAAATATGTGTAGGCCCCGCATTTTTACGCACATGCCATAAGTTTTTACGAAACTTACGCAGGCGGTCTGGCAGAATAAAGATCATATTTTCTTCAATAAAACGTTCGCCCTCGCTCTCTTGGCGCAGGTAGCGCATGTCTTGGGGCATATCGCAAAAAAAGTTGTAGCCTTGAACAATCATTGGTTTTGAAGGGCCTTTCGGCGGTCGGCCAAGGTAAGGGGCTGGGTTGGGGCGGTGTGCGGCTGGGGGGCCGTAGCGGCGGGCATAGGAGCCGCACGCAGCCCGCGTGGTTGGGGCGCTTTACGCTGCTGGCGGCGGCCCCGCCAACGCGCATATAACACCGCTACCAAAATGCACGGTGTTAGGCTTACCCCCCAACGCGCCAAGGGGCCGGGCGTGTGCTGGCCGGTAAGCAGTTGCATGGCGGTACCCGCTAAACTCAGGCACGCAAACAGCAGGCCCAGCGTTATGGCAACACTCAGGGTAATAACAGCGGCCTTTTTAGCCCAAGGGTGCGCTCGCATGCAGTAGCCTCCTGTATGTGTTGGCCCCATACCGGGGGTAAGAGAGTGGGCAGTATAAGGGCTATGGCTGGGGGCGTCACGCCTAGGGCGGGGTTTTGGCCTTTGGTGCCCCGGCCAAAAAGGCGTAACCTGCCCCTATTGCAAGGAGAAGCCCCATGCCCATTAGCCCGCAAGACGCACTTATTATTGTTGATATGCAAAACGACTTTCTACCCGGTGGGGCGCTGGGCATAGCCGGGGCAGACCGCCTTATACCCACCCTTAATACCCTGCTTGACCAACCCTTTGGGGCCAGTATTGCCACCCAAGACTGGCACCCGGCAGGGCATTGCTCTTTTACGCCCCAAGGTGGCCCGTGGCCCACGCACTGCGTGCAAGGCACACAAGGGGCAGAGTTAGCCGCCTTGTTACGCACAGACACACTCTGCGCCATACTGCGCAAAGGCATGGCGCAGGCGGTAGATAGTTACTCGGCCTTTACCGATAATAACGGCCAAAACCCCACCGGCCTTGCCGGGTTACTGCGCGAGCGGGGTATAAAGCGCGTTATCGTGTGCGGCCTAGCGCTTGATGTCTGTGTGGCAGACACGGCTTTAGCAGCGCAAAAACTGGGTTTTGAAAGCGTTGTGCTGGCAGATGCCTCGGCCAGTGCGCAAGAAGACCCCACACAGGTTGCAAACCGTTTGCGTGCTGGCGGCGTTAGCGTGTTAACTATAACCGCTTTGTAAAACAGGGTGCGCGTGCCCTGCCAACACCGTAACGCTCTGAAGTAACAGGAAAACCGTAATGAAAAAATTAACATGGGTTAAGGCACGCACCACTTACGCAACCACCGCCCTACTGCTGCCCCTTGCTGTTGCGGCCTGCACCCCAGCCAACCAAAACCCAGCTACAACCCCCAGCGCACCAGACAGCGTGTACCAAGCCGCAGGTAACGCCCCCACATGGCATTTAACGCTGGCACACAACACGCTTACCTTTAAACAGGCAGGCAGCCCCGAAAGTGTAAGCACCGTAACTACCCCCCACACGCAAGACACCACCCGCGTGTACGAGGCACAAGACCTACGGGCAGAGATAACCGCCAAACCCTGCACAGATACCCTGAGCGGGCAGCAATTTTCTGAAACGGTGCGGGTAACAATGCACAACCAAACCTTTAAAGGCTGCGGCGGAGACCCCGTAGGCCCTGCCAGCCTGTACAATACCAAATGGCGTGTAACTGCGCTTAATGGCACAGCGTTAGCCACAGGCCAGCATGCCCCAAACACTGCCATACAAGACATGGCCCCAACGCTAGATATTAACGCCACTGGCAAAATTTCTGGCTCGGACGGCTGTAACCGTTATGCAGATGGGCTGGAATTTAGCCCCAACGGCACAGTAAAACCCAGCGCACAAAGCGGTGTAAGCACTTTAATGGCCTGTATAGGCCCCAATGCCGCAATAGCCCAAAAATTTAACGACCTAAAACAAGATGTAACCCACTGGCACATGCAGGGGGAAACACTTGTGCTGACAACAAAAGACAACCGCACACTCACGCTTAGGCCTGTGCTGTAATGGCTGGAGGAACACCCTGCATGAAACACCGCTCTTGGCTGTATGTTATGGCCGCGGCTACCTGCCTAACCAGTGGCGGCAGCCTAGCACAGGCCGCACCGTTGCCAGCCAGCAACCCCTTTGCTGCGCCAAGCCCCCTGCCCTACCACGCCCCCCGCTTTGACCTTATAAAAGAAAGCGACTACCAGCCCGCTTTTGAACAGGGCATGGCAGAGCAAGCCGCCGAAATAGCCCACATTGCCCAAAACCCCGAGGCCCCAACGTTTGACAACACCATAGCCGCCCTAGAGCGCTCTGGCCGTTTGCTAGACCGGGTAAGCCAGACGTTTAACGGGGTGTATTCTGCCAATACATCTGCCACACTCGACAAAGTGCAGGAAATTGTTGGCCCGCAACTTGCCGCCCACGCAGACAGTATTTACATGAACCCCCAACTTTTTGCCCGCGTACAGTTTTTGCATGCGCGCCAAGACGGGCTGGGCCTAGATGCTGAGCAAAAGCAGGTTTTAACGGTTTACTACCAAAATTTTGTGCATTCTGGCGCACAGCTTTCTGATACCGATAAAGACAAACTGCGCGATATCAATACGCGGTTGTCTAAACTTGAAACGCTTTTTCAGCAAAAGCTCTTAGCTGGCACGAAAGCTGCCGCCTTGGTTGTGGCAGATAAAGCCCAACTGGCAGGGCTAGACAGCGCGGGCCTAAATAACGCCCAAGAGGCCGCCAAGGGCCGTAAATTAGAGGGCAAATGGCTGCTACCATTACAAAACACCACACAACAACCGGCACTTTCTAGCTTAACAGACCGCCAAACCCGCCACGCGTTGTTTGATGCAAGCTGGAACCGCTCTGAACAAGGCGGAGAAAACGACACGCGCGACACCATAGCCACCCTAGCCTACCTGCGTGCACAAAAAGCGGCTTTATTTGGCTACCCCAATTATGCCAGCTACGCATTGGCAGACCAAATGGCCAAAACACCAGAGCAGGCGGAAGCCTTTATGGCCCACCTAACCCCTGCTCTTGCCGCCGAACAACAGCGCGAAAAAGCCGAGCTCCAAACCGTAATAGACCAAGAAAGCAAAAAAACGGCCCAACCCGACTTTACCCTACAACCGTGGGACTGGGCCTATTACGCCGACAAGCTACGCAAGCAGAAGTTTGATTTTGATGAAAGCCAGGTCAAACCTTATTTCGAGCTTAACCGTGTGCTGCAAGATGGTGTGTTTTTTGCCGCCAACACACTTTATGGCCTAACCTTTAAACGCCGCACAGATATACCCACCTACAACCCAGATGTTATGGTGTATGAAGCTTTTGACCATGACGGCACAGCACTGGGCCTTTTATATTTTGACTACTTCCAGCGCGACAACAAAACAGGCGGCGCGTGGATGTCTAATTTTGTGGGGCAGTCTAAACTGCTTGGCACAAAGCCTGTTATTTATAATGTGGGCAATTTTACCAAACCGGCAGAGGGCCAGCCAGCCCTTATAACGTTTGATGATGTGACCACTATGTTCCATGAATTTGGGCATGCGCTACATGGGCTTTTTGCCCAACAAACCTACCCCCTTATTTCTGGCACCAATGTAGCCCGAGACTTTGTAGAGTTTCCGTCTCAGTTTAACGAGCATTGGGCGCTTGATAAAACCGTACTGGCCCACTACGCCCGCCATTACAAAACCAACGCCCCTATGCCAGAGCACCTTGTGGCGCAGCTTAAAAAAGCCGCAACATTTAACCAAGGCTACAAACTGGGCGAAGTGCTCAGCGCTGCTGAGCTAGACATGCAATGGCACAGCCTACCCGCTACGGCCCCCAAACAAAATGTGGATACGTTTGAAAAAACAGCCCTTGCCAAAACAGGGTTAGATACACAGAGCATTCCCCCTCGGTATCGTTCAAGCTATTTTCTGCATATTTGGGCCAATGGGTATTCGGCTGGGTATTATGCCTACCTCTGGGCAGAAATGCTGGACGACAACGCGTTTGCTTGGTTTGAAAAAAATGGCGGCCTAACACGCCAAAACGGCCAACGCTTTCGAGACATGATTTTGTCTCGCGGGTACACGCAAGACTACAGCACCATGTTTAAAGCCTTTTACGGCCAAGACCCCGAAATTGAACCCATGCTGGCTGCACGCGGCCTCACTCAAACCCCTTAAAAAACCATGTTGGGTAGGGAGAACGCACTCCCTGCCCAATACACCCACAATAATGCAGCATAAAACTGCGTAAGAGCAGCTATGTACCCCTACAGCTCTAGGGCGCCCCAATAGAGTCTGCTAAACCTTTTCCATTAAATGGGTTTTCGCAAAATACTATAGAGCCAACACTTACGCGGCATTGTGCGTAAAAACCCTGTGGTGTTTGTACTAAAGCCTTGCCTGTATAAGGCCCGTTACAAAAAACAGGCTGCCCAACCACAACACGGCATTGCTGCACAACGGGCACCCCTTGCCGCACAGCCAATACAGCTTGCCCCGTATAAGGTTGCCCGCACCACACAGCCCGGCCTGCGGCAAACTGACACACCCGCACCAAACGCGACACGCCACCAGCCCCAACACCCACCACAGTAACCACAGCGGCACGCCTATAAAAAGGTGCCGCACTGGCACTGGCACTGGCACTGGCACTGGCACTGGCACTGGC
>NZ_BAMX01000016.1 GCF_000963965.1 Acetobacter orientalis | reverse complement strand
AGGCCTACCTCCATCGGTAAGCCTGTGAATCACAACCTCTCGCTCAGTTCAATAAATTAATAGGGCCTGAGCCTAAACCAGTTTAGCACTGTCTGGTGGCATAACGGTAGGAGGGATAACGCATTTATAATTTTTATTTTTAATGTTCTGGCTTTCATTTTGAATTATGTGGGGATTCTCCAGAATATTTATAGCTGTTGCGGCCATAATTTTAGCTGCATGCAGCATGCCCTTATGAGCAAGGGAGGACTTTCCCTGTGCAGTAGCCTGCCATGAATGAAGCGAGGTCCCGACAGCCATAGTAGTCGCAAGTAATTGTACGGTTGGTACAATCCAACTAACATCACCAATGTCTGTTGATCCTAAAATATTTTTTGTGAAATAGGGACGATATGGAATAACCTCGTTAAAAATGGAGACATTTTCCTGATACGGAATTTCCATCATGCTATAGGCAGATACAATATCCGTTTGTGGAATGGTCGCCTGAATATCCTGAGCATATTGATAGTCTGTAGAGCTTAATTGTAATGGGCCGAGCTCTTCAATATTATGCTGCAAAAGTTTTTCCAGCTTTGGTGCGGGTGTTAAGTTAGCCATACCACTTAAAACCTGAATATTTACTTGTGTTTCAGTCATCAGCGCGGCGCCATGCGCTATATTTTCCACACGCTTTTGTAGCGGAAAAAGATCTTCAAGTTTTTCAGCGCGTATCATGTAACGGATACGCGTTTCAGACTGCACAACATTCGCCGCTTTTCCTCCAGCATTTATATAAGCGTAATGGATGCGGGAGGTAGGTAGCATGTGTTCGCGTAAGTAATTGACCCCCACATTCATAAGCTCTGCTGCATCCAGAGCTGAACGCCCAAGATGAGGAGACATGGCGGCGTGAGAAGATCGACCGGTAAAAACAAAATCTATGCAGACATTGGCGAGAGAAGAAGGTGGGCAGACAGTTGTAAAGGCGAAGGGGTGCCAACTAATAGCACAATCCACGCTCTCAAATGCACCATTACGAATCATAAACACTTTTCCCGCACCACCTTCTTCAGCGGGGCAGCCGTAATATCGCACCGTGCCGGGCGTTCCCGTTTGTTCCAGCCAGTCTTTTACCGCAGTTGCGGCTGCCAGGGCCCCCGCACCAAGTAGGTTGTGCCCACACCCATGCCCATTACCATCTGGAATGACCGGGGCAGCGTGGAAAACATTGGCCTGCTGGCTAAGGTTCGGGAGTGCATCAAACTCCCCAAGGAAAGCAATGACCGGGCCGCCTTTTCCGCTTTCTCCCATGACAGCCGTTTTTAGGCCTCCTGCACACTCTTTAACCCTAAACCCTTGTTCCAAGAGTGTTTTTCTATGGAGTGCACAAGAAAAAACCTCCTGAAAATTGGTTTCGGGCACGTCCCACACACGGTCACTTAAAGTTTCAAAAATATGGCCTTTCTGGTCAACCAGTTGCCAGATTGTTTTCTCATTCTGCAATTTCACGATCCTTTTTTGTAAAAATAATATAAATTAGGGAAATCAGTAGCGTCATTTTCAGCTCGTTAATGCATTAATGTTTATTCATCAAAAAATTATAGTGAAATATAGATATCTTATTGACGTAAAATTATGCATGTGTGATTTATATCAACTTTATAAAATAGTTAAATTATGAAGGCGCAGGGTAATGTCGTTGAGTGGTGATCTTTTTTTCCAACACATAAACCACACAAAAAAGCGGTATTTGCTTGTTGGCGTCTGTGCAACCCTTCCTCTTTCTGCTGCCCATGCTCAGGATACTCGGTATAGTAAAAAAGCTTCTACTACTCCGACCGATGTGGTGGAGACAGGGATGTCTTCCAGTGAAAAATCGGAGTCTGTTATTGTTACAGGCACCCATGCCACCAACCGAAAAGCCCGAGATAGTACTTCGCCTATAACCGTTGTCTCTGCCGCAACTTTACGGAGGTCAGGCCAACTAAATCTGGCTGACGCAATAACCCGTGTTGACCCGTCCATTACCATGGCAACCTTACCGACAGAAACAGGGGCGCTTACCTCTGCTATCCGTATGCGTGGGTTGAACCCTAACGAAGTGCTGGTTCTGGTGGATGGTAAGCGCAGGCATACAACAGCCAATCTGACTGCCGCAGCAGGCCCACAGCAAGGCTCAACGGCTGTAGATCTTAATATGATACCAGCTAACGCAATTGATCACATAGAAATATTACGGGATGGCGCGGCCGCTATGTATGGGTCAGACGCCATTGCTGGCGTTGTCAATATCATCACCAAGAAAACGAACCACGGCCTTGATGCTTCTGCTCAGACGGGGGCTAACGCCTATAATGGCGACGGCTGGCAATATTCTGTTGGTATAGATGGCGGCATGAAGTTGGGGCGGGATGGTTTCCTGCATTTGAGTGGCCAAGTGTATCATACGGATCATTTCATTAATAGTTCGAAAAGTGTCTGGAGCCACCAGTGGACCCCTGGGTCTTCTTGGGCCCCTACATCAGACAAAAGTCTTTCTACGCCTGAAGAAACAAGAGGTAACCTCGCTCTGGAATGGGCAAAGCCTGTTACAGAAGAGATAGAAAGCTACGGCTTAATTACTTATGCACATCGGCACGCAGAAGCCATAGAGCATTACCGCCTGCCAACAGTAGCACCTACAGCGTTTCCCGCAGGATTTTCACCGCTTGAAATTATTGATGAGGATGATTACCAGGCCAATATTGGTCTACGTGGCAAAAACTTTTTAGGATTTGATTGGGATATTAGCACTCTCTACGGAGAGGATAATGACCGGATTGATAATAAAGATACTTTCAATTCGGGTTATTATAAAAAATATGGCTACTCTCCCACCAAAGTAAGAGCCTCAAATTTTACCCTATCCCAATGGACCAGCAATCTTGATCTACGGCGTAACTTCTCTATTGCGCATACCGTACCAGTCACTCTTGCTATGGGCGCTGAGCATAGGCTGGAAATGTATGGTATTCGTGCAGGCGATCTGGCTTCATATTCAGAAGGGGGCATGGCCTCTTCTACAGCGCTTTCACCATATAATGCTGGCCATTGGGATCGAAATGTATGGGCCGGTTATATAGATGGAGACTTCCACCCGCTTAAACACTGGGATCTCGATTTTGCCGGGCGCTTTGAACATTATACGGACTTTGGTAACACAGAAAATGGTAAAGTCAGCACGCGTTACGACTTTACCAAGCGCATTGCATTACGTGGTACCGTCAGTAACGGCTTTCGTGCGCCGTCTTTGGCTGAAGAACATTTCAGCAATCTCGGGGTAACACCCACAGGGGCTTCCGGTTTGCTGTCAACAACCAGTGACGCTGGCCGCTCGATTGGGGCGCAACATCTCAAACCTGAGCGTTCTACTAACGTTGAAGGTGGCATTATTCTGGAGCCGATTGATGGTTTCCATATCTCGGCAGATGTTTACCAGATCAATATTCGGGACCGCATTATTGGGTCAGGATTTGTGAATGGTCAGACAGCGTATGATGCCATTGCCCAGACAGGTATGGAGCTTCCTACAGGCGGGAACGTCAACCTTAACAACATCAAAGCCAACTATATGGCAAACGCCGCAAGCACGCGTACGCAAGGCTTGGATCTTCAAGCTGATTATCTTTTACATTTGCACCGATATGGAAATCTAACACTTTCCATGATGCTTAATCTCAATCGTACCCGTCTGCATCATGTTAACACCAATGCTTATGGCAACCCTTTGGTAAGTGCCCAGACAATTGGTTACCTCACGACAGCCTCGCCAAGAAGCAAAATTGTGCTGAATGCGTTCTGGAGCAACGGTGTGTGGGATGTGAACGTGCGTCAGACACGTTATGGGCAGACAACATCGCTGCTCACATATCAAGATTTAGCGCCTGCTGCTGTCAGATATTCCACATCTCAGTTTTCTGAATTCAGTAACACGCCTGTCTGGATGACTGATCTAGAAGTGGGGTACCGCTTTAACCGACACTGGCATGCCTCCATTGGTGCAAATAATATTTTTAACCAACGGCCACGGCATGTCCCGGCACAAAATAACTATCTTGGAACACGTCCGTATGATCAGGTTGCATCTAGTCTGCCTATTTATGGCGCATACTACTACGGGCGCGTTAATGCCAGTTTCTAAAATTAAGTTTCTTTTTTCATGAAGAGAGAAGTGTTTTGTGCTGGTGTTCTTATGGTTCTAGGGCTTTTTCTGGTTCAGAACTTAGGGCGTAAGGCGGAAAATTTTATTCCGTACCAAACAGATATTTCCGTGCCTACCGCACAGGATCTGCAACAGCGTGTGCCGGCTGAATACAGACGTAGTGGAGCGTTGTTGGTTGCAACTCACCCAACAACGCCACCAACGGTATTCCTTACACCAGATACGATGCAGTTGCAGGGACGGGAGATTGATATCATGGCAGCTGTAGCCCAACTTCTGGGGCTAAAGTTGTACTGGGTGAACCCGGGCAGTTTGGGAAGCACAGTCCTGGGGCTTGCCAGCCATCGTTATGATATCGCTTTAGCTAACTTGAACGTAACAGAAACACGACTAAAAAAGATAGATTTTGTTTCATATTTTGATGACAAGCGCCTTGGTCTCTTGGGTTTGGCGGCAACGCAAGGGCAAGTTACCCAGTGGCATGATTTATGCGGTTTAACAATAGGAGCAGGGTCTGGCACAGAAAATGCAACCGTGCTGCAAAACCATAGTCGGGACTGCAAACAAACGGGAGCAGCGCCTATTACTGTCATGCTTTTTCCATCCCGCCCAGCAGGTGTTCAGGCCATTATTAGTGGCCGTGTTCCTTATTTTCTTGGCCCTTACGAAGGCGTAAAGGCCATGGCGCAAGGCAGCCACGGCCAAGTTGTTCTTACTGCTACACTAGACCGCCACGGAAGCTATGTTGGAATGGGCTTACCCCGCCAGTCCTCGCTAACACCGGTTATAACAGATGCAGTTAATCGTTTAATCGAGCTCGGCATTTACCAGAAAATACTTGGTAAATGGGACATTTCATACGGTGCAATTGGAAAAAGCTATAGCAATATGGATATTCTCAATTCCGTAAGTGCACAAAATGATGGGAGGGTCATACAGTGAGCCCCAATCTTGTTATTGTACCCAAGACAAAACTTGCGGAGCGCCTTGCGACCGTAGTTGTTGCAGCCTGCATCGCAGCGCTTCTGTATTCAATTTTTAAAAACCCTCATTTTGAATGGCAGATAGTTTTTGCAAATTTTACTGTGCCTGCCATGTTGAAAGGACTGTTAGTCACGCTTGAACTCACATTCTTTGCGGTTTTTTTTGGCTTTCCGCTTGGTACTATTGTAGCGGCAATGCGCCAGGCCGATAGTAAGTTACTGCAAAGCGTAAGCTGGTTTTATGTCTGGGTTTTTCGTTCCGTTCCCATGCTTGTACAGTTATTTTTCTGGTTCAATATTGCTGCGTTGTACCCGCGGCTAGCTTTGACACTGCCCGGTTTGGGAGAGCTGTATTCTTTCCCAACGAACCACGTGCTAACTGGCTTCTCGGCAGCAGTTCTAGCATTGGTTCTCCATGACGCCGCATATACCAGTGAAATTATACGTACCGGCTTACGGAGTGTTCCAACTGGCCAGCGGGATGCCGCACGAGCATTGGGGTTTACCAATTCTGGTGTGATGTATAACATTGTTTTTCCACAGGCATTCAGGGTCATTTTACCTGCTGCGGGCAATCAGATTATAAGCACATTAAAAGCAACATCTGTTGTTTCTGTAATAGCCTTAAAAGACGTACTGTATTCTGCTCAGGAAATTTATGAACGAACATACGATGTTATACCGCTCCTGATTGTGGCCTCTCTCTGGTACCTTGTTGTTACGTCTCTCTTATCCATGGGGCAATACTGGATAGAAGGTCGTCTTTCTCGTAAGGATGAACCATTATGAGCGATCTTGAAATATCGTGTGTTTCTAAAAAAATTTCAGGAAAAATCATCCTTGATGACGTCACCTTAATTGTACCGTCCGGACAAACCTGCGTGCTACTTGGCCCTTCGGGTTCGGGAAAATCCACGTTGTTACGGTGTATTAATCATCTTGATCGTATTGACAGTGGCATTATCCGGCTGAACGGTGAGATTATTGGTTACAGACAGTCTGGTGACAAGCTATACGAACTCTCTGGCCGGGAAATTGCAAGACAGAGAAGCAGAATAGGTATGGTTTTTCAACAGTACAACCTTTTCCCCCATCTTTCCGTTTTAGAAAATATTGTCATTGCACCAATTAAAATTCTTAAAAAAAAGCGAGGAGATGTTACAGATCAGGCATTAACTCTTTTAAAAACTGTAGGGCTAGAAAGTCACGCACATGCCCTCCCGCCATCACTCTCTGGTGGTCAGCAGCAGCGTATTGCCATTGTCAGAGCGCTTATCATGCAGCCTGAAGTCATGTTGTTTGATGAGCCTACAGCAGCACTAGACCCGGAACTAGTTCAGAGCATGGCGAGGTTGCTCAAGCAATTAAGCGAGCAAGCAATGACCATGGTGATTGTAACGCATGAGCTAAGTTTTGCCCGCGCTTTGCAAGGCAACGTCGCGTTTATGGATAATGGTCGCATTATCGAACACGGCCCTTCACATAACTTATTTACACACCCCAAACATGCGCGCACTGCCGAGTTTCTTCGTCAGTCTTGATAGTGAAATTTTTATAAGGACACAGCTATGTCAAAACAAATGCATTTAGGCGTTTTTGTGCAAGCAACTGGGCACCATGTTTCAGGATGGAGAGTTCCAGAGGCAGAAACCGGGTCAGAAAACCTAGCACTTCTCCAGAAAATCGCCGCGATAGCTGAGCGTGGCAAGTTTGATCTTTTCTTTCTGGCAGATGGGCTAACATCCAGCCTGACAGCACATCCCTCCACTATGGTACGGTTTGAACCCACAACTTTGCTGGGCGCGATTGCTATGTCTACCCGGCATATAGGGCTGGCAGCGACGGTCTCTACTACTTATAGTGAGCCTTATCAGGTGGCACGTACGTTTGCCTCTCTTGATCACCTTAGTAATGGTCGGGCAGCTTGGAATGTGGTCACAACCAGTTACGCACGCTCTGCTGCTAATTTCACTCGCTCTACTCACCCAGGTCACGATAACCGTTATGAAATAGCGGAGGAATTTGTCGATGTTTGCAAAGGGCTGTGGGATAGTTGGGATGATGATGCAATTGTTGCCGACAAGACCAGCGGAATATTTGCTCTACCAAGCAAAATGCACCAACTAAACCATAAAGGACAGTTTTTTACGGTGCAGGGCCCCCTTAATGCATCGCGACCACCACAAGGGCATCCAATTATTATTCAGGCAGGTTCTTCAGTGCCCGGACAAAATCTTGCGGCACGTACGGCAGATATCGTTTTTACCGCACAAGGGGATTTGGCAGAAGCGCAAGCATTTTACGCAAGCCTTAAAGGACGTCTTGTCCATTTTGGCAGAGACTGTAACGATCTTGTTGTTATGCCCGGTGTCTTCCCAGTTATTGGTCGCGATAAAACAGAAGTGGAAGAAAACTATCAAAAACTGAAAGAGTTGACCGATTTACCAAGTGCACTTGGGCTTCTTTCAGAACGTCTTGGGCACGACGTTACGCAATTTGACCTGGATGGCCCACTTCCAGAAGATCTTGCAATTTCTGATGAAATTCAAAGCAGGGGTGAGCTCTTAAAGGCTCTTGCCGTAAGAGAAAATATGACAGTGCGCGAGTTGGCGTTACATGTTGGAATGGCGCGTGGTCATAATGTGCTAAAAGGCACCCCATCTGTTATTGCCGACCATTTGCAGCAGTGGTTTGAGAGTAATGCAGCAGACGGCTTCAATATCATGCCAGCATGGTTTCCGGGGCAATTTGAGCTTTTTGTAGAGTACGTTGTCCCTGAATTGCAGAAAAGAGGACTTTTTAGGAAAGATTATGAGGGCACAACCTTGCGTGATATTTTAGGCTTAGCAAGACCACAAAATAGCTTTTTCCCAAAAGTTTAGGAACCGTTTTTATGCCTTCTTCCCTAACATATCGTTTTTCAGAGCTGGCATTAACCACACATCCTCCAGAAAGTGTAGTTGAGGTTTCTCGGTCTGGTTTAATCGATTACTTGGGTTGCGCCCTTGCAGGCATTGATAACCCAGCCTATCAGAAAGTGAGAGCGGCATTTTTGCCGCTGGCTGGACAAAAAGGCGGCTTGCTCCTAGGTCAAGAAACAGAGGTAGACCCGGCAACAGCGGCATTATTAAACGGTACACTTTCACATGTTCTCGATTTTGACGATATCCATTCCGATGTAAGAGGCCACCCTAGCATTGTGGTATTGTCCGCTTTGTTTGCATACTTGCCAAACATTCCAAATGTCACGGCTATTCAGTTCTTAGCGGCGTATTGTGTGGGAGTGGAGGCCATGGCACGCTTAGGGCGTGCCATGCGGCATAAACATTACGAAACAGGCTTTCATGCAACAGCAACTTTGGGCCCTTTGGGTGCTACGGTTGCCCTTGGGTATTTATTAAACATAACGCCAGATTTGCTAAGTAATTCTTTGGGGATAGCAGCTACACAAGCAGCAGGACTACGTGCTCAGTTTTCAACTGAAGTGAAGCCTATTCATGCAGGTTTTGCTGCACGTTCCGCTATCTCAGCCATTCTTTTGACTCTTGCTGGTGTTGAGGGAAATAGGAATATTCTTGAATCTCAATTTGGATTTTTTAAAACATTAGGTATGGATGACGCGCTGCCGTCAGTGTGCCTGAACGGTTGGGGAGAAAAATGGGCAATTGAAAAACCTGGACTGATTTTTAAGCTATATCCATGTTGTGGCGCAAGCTATTTGCCGATTTCTGCTTTCCTAAAGTTGCGCGAGAACAATAGTTTTTCATTGGAAAAAATAGAAAGAATAATCGTTACATTTCCGCGTGGGGGAGATGCAGCCTTAACTGTAACAAAACCAGAAACGGGGAGACAGGGACAGTTTAGTATTGAGTATATTTTAGCGGCGTTCCTTGTTAAAGGAAATATTGATTTGTCGCTGTTTAAAGATAAAGCCATAGCACCAGACATCTTATCTGTAATGCCGCTCATTTCAAGAGAAATAGATTTTCAGGCTCCATCTCTCCAAGAAGATCCAGAAAAGCGTTTTGCAAAAGTTACTATTATTTACAAGAACTCTAGATCTATTTCCTATGCTGCGCATTCAGTGCCTAAAGTTACTAAATATCAGATTAAAAATAAATTTCTCCTTAACACTAAACCAGTTTTGACGGGAAATCTTGATGTTTGGAACGATGTTCACTCTATGAAATCAAACAAAGATCTAATGTCATTTCTAGATTCATTAATTAAAATACAATAAATACTTATATAGAAAAATATTATATATTGATTCAAAAAATAGGATATATGAAGCAACAGAAAAAATAGAGAAAGATGGATTTTTCTAAGAATCTATCGGCTTCATGTGCGTGCTTGTGAGGCTTTAGCATTCAACTCGACTCTTTTCCGCTGCCTTTAGATTTTAAGGTGTTCCGTCCTAACGTAGAAAAAATTTTGTCCTATTCATATAAATTACCAAATACCACGTAGACATACCACGGTTTAGCTCCGAACCTTTAAGGCTGCAGATAGTCATGAAAGAGACCTGGGATAGGAGGAGCTTATAATGCTGGGCACCGAAAACAAAAGCAGGCTAAGGCTTACTTGCCATCACCTCCCTGACCGTCAAACGAAGCGGAGACAAGGAAACAGGTCTGTTGGCACCGGCTATGGGTTTTTGGGGATTGTCTGACAGACATGGCAAGGCACTCCTTCACCACAGAAAGGGGGGCACGGGGGAAAGCAACGCTTTCCCCTGACCAGATTGCAGACCATCGTGACACAACGTGTCCGCTGGTTTGCACGGCTGGCTTTAAAGTAAACAACTTTATCTGCAAATGGCCGAGCTGAAAAAATGAGGTTCCTTAACGCGTAGTAGACTACAGTGCCTAAAAAGGCTTTTTAACTCTCGATAAATTCCCACAACTCTCCGCAATAAAAACCATTTGAAATGGCTTTGAAACGAGAAACCACAAGGCAAGAATACTCTCTGGGAACGCTTTTTTTATTTTGGGTTTTCTAAAGGGACCTGAATGATAATATGGTCTTTTTGAATCAGGTCTCGAAAAACTTCATCGGTTGTTGCCCAGTCTAATACATCGACTTTCCAAGGCAGCAGAGAGGAAGAGAATGCCTCTTCCAAACCAACGCGTACCAGTAATGGTAGCAGCTCTTCTCCAAGAATTGCGAGGTTCAAATCTGAATACGGTTTGGCAGTTCCTCGTGCTCTGGAACCAAATACTCAAACCTCTTTGCCTGTCACAAACTCTTTGAGAAGAGTTGTCACTATAAGCTATTCCTCTGGGGTAAGAGCTAAAATCGATTTCATACGGTGCGATCTTTTAAGATCTGGAGGGTTCGAAGAACCATGAATTACAAACTTCTTTTCCTGATTTTAGGGCAGTAGGCGGGCATTAAAGGTTCTGGATGATAATTTTCGCTCTACATTTTGAACAGAGTGATAGTTTCACGCTCTGGATCACTGTATATAGCGCGGCATGGATTTGAGATGAGGCTTTTTCTTGTGAACCTTCAAGACAAAGTCATGCTTTTCCATGAAGTCCTCATTGGCTTTTGAGCGGTAGGCTGTATTCCCCCAGACTGTTGATGTCATATTGGTTTTATCCAGCAGGCCTTTGCGTAGTCTGTCGCTATCGCTGGCCGCGGCAGCGGTCGCCTTCCATTGACGAGTCAGCCGAAATTTCCGGTCGATGGAAATATGCGATTTATAGACAAGGAGTGGGATGGCGAGATCCGTGAACGGGATCGTCCCGTCATCCTGACGCTTTGCTTGCGTAAACTTCTGCGTCCATCGCGCATGACGATCTTTATAGAGCAGCTCTGACGGCTTGCCTGCCAGTCCTGTGAGATCCGTCCTTCACGCAGATCAGCCTGCTCGGCGTTGGTATTACGTTACCTGGGAACTGCTACCAGTGTGGCACCCAGGATCTAACCTGACATCAGCGGGTAACCAGCGTTCCGCAGGGTGGCATTATAGCGATCAAACAGTGTTTCAATGGCATCCGCCTGGATCAGGCGTTCGCGCAACAGCCAGACTGTGTTTGGTATCCGGCACGCGATCCGACAGCCCCAGACCAAGGAAGCACATGAAGGACAGGCAGTCGTTAATCAGGTATTCCGTCCGCTCCTTGGGCAAATTGTTCAACATCTGGATGACCAGAATTCTGAACATCAACACTGGATCAAACGGCAGGCGACCGCCCTTGCTTCCGTCTGAATAGACCAGTGCCTCGTTCAACTCCGAACGGAACATCTCAAAATCCACAGTCCGGAAAAACGCTTCAAGTTGGTCACCGAGTCCACTCAACCGAGCAAGCCGCCCTTCAACATCAAAGAAACCAGGCTGCGTCATGAGCCACTCCTCCAGTCATACACAAGAGATAGAATCACAGAGAATGGCGGAAAAACAAAAGGTTTTTAGTACCCTCCAGATGCGCCGTTTCCTTCTTTTGGAGCGGATTAATGCCGCCCTACTCCCCCTAAAATCAGGCAAAGAAGTCTGTAATTCACGGTTCTTCGAACCCTCCAACTAACTATTGAGTTTGAATAGGCTGAACCACAAATAATAATGATACGCATTCTCACAATTGCGCGAGAACTATCATTGTGTATGCCAGATTACAATAAGACTTAAAAGCCTATATGTCTGATATAATTACATTTTCTCAAACATGTGAATAAATCCATATTTTGTGCATATGCTAAGCGGCGTTTTCAAACATGGATTGGCTGGGAGGAGACTCCTAAAGACTAAAAGCATCGTTAGACAGTTCGATTAACGTCAATCCTGCCACTCGGTTTAAGCCTAGTGCAATTGTTTAGGATCTAAAATGATCATATCGTCTGCTACAGATTATAGAGAAGCTGCACGCCGTCGGTTGCCTCCATTTTTGTTTCATTACATTGATGGTGGGTCTTATGCTGAAAGAACATTGCATAGAAATACATCTGATTTGGCAGATGTAGCACTCCGCCAACGTATTTTAAAAAATGTTTCTGGTCTAAGCACAGAAGTTTCGTTGTTTGGACGTAAACTTGCTATACCGGCAGCACTCGCACCAGTTGGACTAACAGGCATGTATGCCCGTAGGGGCGAGGTGCAGGCCGCTAAAGCAGCAAGTCTAAAAGGTATTCCCTTTACACTTTCTACGGTTTCTGTTTGCCCAATTGAAGAAGTGCAGGCCGCCGTGCGGGAGCCAATCTGGTTTCAGCTTTATGTCTTAAAAGACAGAGGCTTTATGAAAAATGTGCTGGAACGCGCAAAAGCCGCAGGCATTACTACGCTGGTCTTTACTGTTGATATGCCCACACCAGGCGCACGCTACCGTGATGCACATTCTGGTATGTCTGGGCCGTTTGCGGTTTATCGTCGTTATTTGCAGGCTGTAACCCACCCGGAATGGGCATACGATGTTGGGTTGCGGGGGCGCCCGCATGATTTGGGAAATATCTCAACATACCGTGGACAGCCTACAAAACTGGAAGATTATATTGGTTGGCTTGCCAATAATTTTGATTCCTCCATTAGTTGGAAAGACCTAGAATGGATAAGAGAATTTTGGACTGGTGATATGGTGATCAAAGGCATTCTTGACCCGCAAGATGCTCGAGACGCTGTAAGTTTTGGTGCAAACGGTATTGTTGTTTCGAATCATGGTGGCCGCCAACTTGATGGCGTCCTTTCTACTGCGCGGGCTCTCCCCCCCATTGCAGATGCTGTGAAAGATAGCTTAAAAATACTAGTAGATTCAGGCGTACGCAGCGGTTTGGACATAGCGCGTATGGTCGCTATGGGGGCTGATGCTGTGCTGCTGGGTAGGGCATTTGTGTATGCACTGGCCGCAGCAGGGCAAGCTGGTGTTGAAAACGTGATTACACTTATGACCAACGAACTACGTGTTGCCATGACCCTAACCGGTGCTAGCTCCATTGATCAAATAACAGCAAGCAGCATAGAGCAACTTGTAAAATAAAGCTAGGAATAGGGCAAAGCATGATAGACTTATAAAAGTCATTTTGTCTTTGCCCGAATAAACTGCTTCTTTCTCTCATTATATTTATAAAACCCACGGGAGATATCCTGGTATGGGCACGCATTTATTTTGCCAAAATGCATTTGCTATGTTTCAGTCTAAAACCATAAGAATATACGTTCTTTATTGTTTATACTTGTCACTTTCTTTGAGCATCCCGTGGGGAAAAGGATTTGCGACACCGGTGCCTATAGCCGTACCTGCTGGTGTAGAGGAGCATAAAAAGCCCACCCCCTTACATCATTCTGACCCTAATCAGCTTGAAGCTTTGTTTAATACTGTCAGTCTCTCTTACCTTTTAAATCATTCAGATGATGCTTTACGCGAGCGTGACTTAAACGCGGGGTATTTTGTTCCAACTCAGGCTTTTGGTAACCTTGTACCGCAGCTTAAATCACCTCGCAAATGGATGATGGATCGAGGTTATAGCTTTCAGTTTTCGTACAAAGGCGAGGCAATGGCCAATGTGGGTGGAGGTGTTAGTAAGGGTATGTCTTATGCCCATGAGCTCACTTGGGTAAATAACTTTGATTTTGAAAAAATGTTTGGTTGGAAAGGATGGAGTTTGCACGCTGTGCTTATGGAGCGTGCTGGCCGCGAAGTATCTTACGATCATGTGGGAGATCATCGTATTTTATTATCTGAAGTCTACAGTATGTCTGGCCATATGGCAGCCCATTTGGCAGATATTTATGTCGAAAAAAACTTCATGCATAATAAAATTGATATAAACTTAGGTCGTATTACCTTAACACATACTTACGGTACATCTGTATTATTATGCACATTTATGGTTCAGTGCTCAGCACCACCCGCACTTAAGGGAGTACAGGGGTGGAGTGTTTACCCCAAAGCAACATGGGGCGGCACATTACGTTTACGTCCGACACGAGACTTAGTTGTAAGAACTGGTGTTTATGAATCTGCGTCACTTACAGAAAACCCTTCAGGCTGGTCTTGGGGGAGTGAGAAAGCAACAGGCGTTATGCTACCTATTGAAGTTACATGGGAGCCCTTTATAGGCCCGCGTAAATTACCTGGGCATTATAAGTTTGGCTTTGGTCATGACACAACTGGTTATACAGACATGGTAGGTACAATCCCAACTTCCCTAATGGGGCAGTATTATCAACATAGACCCGAGAGCCGAGATACGTTTTATTTTGAAGCAGACCAAATGGTTTATAGAAGCCACGGTAACCATCAAATGGCGGGGGGCTATTTAATGGCTGGCTATATTCATAACACTCCTCAGGTTTCAGTGTTTTCAGATCAGGTTTATGTGGGTACGTCACTTTTGGGGCTTATTCCTGGCCGACCTTTTGACCGTTTTGGTGTGATGTATTCTTATTACCAGATAGGATCACGCCTCAATTTAGGGCAAAGGCTAAAGGGAATAGCAGGCTTGCCCTATGGCGCAAATGTCAATGGCCCACAGTCTCACACTGCCATACTAGAAGCTTACTACGGTATTCCTGTTGCACCAGGGTTACTTATTCAACCCTCATTTGAATATCAGATGCGCCCCGGCGAAACTTCGGTCATTCCGAATGCAACATTGGTTGGTTTAAAAGTTATCGGAAATCTCTAATATTTTGTGAAAATAAACTAAAAAAGGATATAACATGTCAAGCTGGTCTCAAAACTATGACCCTGCGCACAATATTTTGTTATCTAGCGCAGTGGCTATGCTACCTATTTTGTTCTTTTTTATTACATTACTTGTCTTACGCATAAAAGGTTACATCGCCAGTACACTAACGGTTCTTCTGACCTCTATTATCGCTCTTGCCTTTTATCATATGCCTGTTGCTTGCATTGTGGCCTCATGGGGATATGGTTTTTTATATGGGTTGTGGCCAATTGCATGGATTATTCTGGGGGCAGTTTTTCTCTATAAGCTCTCTGTTAAATCCGGTTATTTTGAAATTATCAGAAAATCTATCGTCGCAGTTACAGATGATCAGCGGCTACAAATTATTCTTGTGGCCTATGCCTTTGGAGCTTTTTTGGAAGGGGCTGCCGGGTTTGGTGCACCTGTAGCCATTACAACAGCTCTTTTAGTTGGGCTTGGCGTTTCTCCTATTATTGCCGGCGGTTTATGTCTTTTGGCAAATGCTGCACCGGGTGCCTTTGGAGCAATGGGTATACCGGTTATTGTGGGGGGACAGGTTATAAATACAGATCCTTCTTTAATAGCGCATCAGGCTATGCCTTCTCTTGCAGTTATTTCTTTAGCGGTACCCTTTATACTTGTCTTTATAGCTGATGGCTTACGTGGCCTGCGTGAGGTATGGTTACCCACGCTTGTCGCTGCTGTTACTTTTGCTGGGGTGCAAACCATCGTTGCGTTATCTGTAGGGCCAGAACTGCCTGATATTGTTGCAGCGTTAGCAACCTTAGTGGTATTGCCTGTTTTTTTAAGGGTATGGAAACCAGCCAACAAAAAGATACAAACAGAACAAAAAGCTGCTGAGCAAAATGTTTCAGCCGCAGAAATTATGCGTGCATGGGCACCTTTTGCAGTATTGACAGTATGTGTAGCAATTTGGAGTTCTGGGCCATTCAAGTCGCTCTTTAAACCAGACGGTGCATTGTCTTGGACATCTTTTACATTTCGGTTTCCGTTATTGCATGATGTTATTATAAAAATGCCCCCTGTTACGTCCAAGCCTACTCCTTACCACGCCTTTTTCCAGTTTAATCCCATTTCTTCCGTTGGCACCAGTATTATGCTGGCAGCAATTATTTCTACCTTTATTGTAAAAATAAAACCTGCACAGGCCATTTCTATTTTCCTTGAAACGCTAAAAGAGTTGCTTATCCCAATATACACCATTGGTACGGTGCTCTCATTTGCGTTTTTAGCAAATTACTCTGGTGTTTCAGCAACACTTGCGCTTTTGTTTGCATCAACCGGATCTTTCTTTGTGTTTCTCTCTCCTGTTCTTGGCTGGTTGGGTGTTTTTCTTACTGGTTCAGATACCTCTTCCAATGCTTTGTTTGGAGGGTTACAAGCCGCCACAGGGGCGCAAATTCATGTAAGTGGTGCCTTATTGGTAGCGGCTAATACGGTTGGTGGTGCCGTTGGCAAAATGATTTCACCCCAATCCATCGCAGTAGCCTGCGCTGCTGTGAATATTGTAGGTAAAGAAGGTGAAATTTTGCAATTTACTCTTAAATGGAGCCTACTACTCGTTGGCATTGTTGGTTTGCTTGTTGTAGGACAAACATTACTTTTTAATTAATACTTTAGAGATATTAAAGACCAATTGGAGGGTTCAATAATGGATTTATAATAGTTTTGTACCCGTTGGGAAATGAGTATCCCCCTCTTGCTTCAAAAGCGAGGGGGCAATTCATTCCTACTACCATCCTTCTAAACACCATTAAGTGAGTATCGAGCTTAGCAGGAACTATGAATATTCTTTCATCATTGACACGTGTGCGACAATGATTTTCCAACCAGTGTTCGTGTTAATCCATGTCTGCGTCTGCCGACCGATGCTCTGTGATCCCTGCCTTTGAAATTCTAGACTTATCATGGCAACGTGAGAGCTTAGAGGGGTAATACTGCGCCGCAAGACCGTTCTAGGCGGAGAACCACCCTGCCGGGCACGCCTAAAGGCTGCAATCTGCTCTGCACCATAAAGATTTTCCCCCACACCATACCTTACTACTTCAGGGCCATCATAGAAAAAACTGTCTAGTTTTTCTAAATCATTCGTACCCAAGGCCTGCTCATATGCGTCTGACAACGCCGAGAGTGTCTGTAGTAATTCTGAAGACGTGGGAAACATATTGTCTCTCTCAATCGGTTCTACGGTTTTGGCCAAATTTTCAAGAAAACAGAGTGCTATAAGTCTGCTGATCTAAAATTATACCTTGGTTTAAGCGAGCATCTCGTATCTGCCACTCACGTTCTCCGGGATAAAGAACTGGCACACCTGGAGTAGTCGACGGGCAAACAGACAAAGACGCAAGGTAAGTTTTCATAATGTGTTTAAAATGGCTGGCACCAAGAAATTTTTCCGGGTTTATAGCCATAAAAAAATGTCCAACATTTCTGTAGGTTTTATGGTCTTCAGTATCGGTCATGGGAATCATGTCCGCATCAAGTGTCGCCCCTGACAGGGCAGCAGAGAGTATGGTGATGAGGCCTGCTAAGCCTGCCCCCTTAAACCCGTAACTCTCACCCCCCAGTGGTAAAAGCATGAAGGCATCATGTGGGTTCCGGGTTACTTGACCATTTTGTGTTGCAGCAACATCGGGTGGTAAAAGTTTATCGAGTGATCGATAGAGGCGCACTCTATTAAACGGAATAGAAGAGGTTGCTGTGTCAAAAAACCACGGTAGGCCATCTTGTACCGGCGCGGCCGCAGCAAGCGGGTTTGTGCCATGAAAAGGTACCGTGCTACCGTGCAATGCCACGTTTGCATCAGAATTACTTAAAGCGATACCAATCATGTTTTGACTGGCAGCGTGCAAGGCATATGCTCCAGCTGCTCCAAAATGAGTGGAATGGGCTACACTGCATATCCCTACTCCGGCCTGTAGCGCCTGCTCGCACGCTTTTTCCATAGCCTGGTACCCGGCATAATGCCCCAACCCGTTATCTGCATTCATTAACGTAACAGCGGAGCTAGTTTGTGTAAGGGTCAGGTTGGGGGTGGGGTTGATACGCCCCCCACGCAGCATGGTTGCATAATGCACGGCCAGGCGCGCGCCGTGGCTGTCCACCCCCATAAGAGAGGCGTGCATGAGCGCTTGTGTAGCCGCCCGAGCAGATACGGTAGAAGCTCCAGCCTCACAGAGATACTGGAAAACCCGCCCTTCAAGCAGGGACGCAGGCACGCAGACAGTATGTTCTGTCATAAGCTGAAAATCCGTCTGTAATTAGGAATGAGCAGAAAGAGTAAGGCGGATTTGTGCATGGTTCAGCTTTTTCTCCCACGCACCAATGACAATTGGGGCCACACAGTTTCCGGCAAAATTACCTATTGCGCGGGCAATGCCAATAAACCAGTCAACTGCAACAAGCATGACAAGACTTGCTGATGGAATAGAGGGCACGGAAGCCAGCGTAGCCGCCAAGACTACAATAGCCATACCCGGCACACCATGCGCCCCTTTGGAGGCGATAAGAGCAGTCACCAGCATTGTGGCAAGCTGCCAAAATGCCAGATGCGTACCTGTAGCATTGGCCAAAAAAATAACCGCAACACCCAGATAGACTGATAGAGCATCAAGATTAAAGGAATACCCCGCTGGTACAACCAGACCAACGACCTGCCGCTCCACACCCATCTTTTCCAGCTTTTCCATAATACTGGGCAACACAGCGTCTGATGTGGTTGTGGTCAGCACAATGAAAATTTCTTCACGAAAGTAACGTGCAAACTGTATAGGATTAACGCCACAGGCAAGAAGGAAACCACCCAATACAAATACGATAAATGCTGCAATAAACAGAAAATAAAACAAAACAAAACCAGCCAGATGGAAAATTGTATCCATGCCATAGTGAGCAGTTGTCAGCATCATTGCGCCGAAGACACCCAAAGGGGCCAAACTGATAACGCATCGCATAATTCGGGAAAATAGTGTGGAAATGCTCTCAACTAGTGCCACAAGAGGGGCGCCTGCCTGCCCCATTTGGTTCAAGCAGCATCCGCTCAAAATTGCAAAAAACAAAATTTGCAACACATTACCTTCAGCAAAGGCAGAAAACGGTGTGTGCGGAATACAAGACAGAATAAAGCCACTGAATCCGCCAGAATGCAGCGTTGCGGCACTTCCTCCATAAGAGGAAATAAGCTGGGCATCTTGCTGCGTACTAACATAAGAAATGCTACGCCCCAGCCCGCATAGATATGCGGCTGCGACCGAAGCCAGTAGAACGCATGTTGTCATACCCTCAAAATACACAAGAGACCGCACGGCCAGACGGCCTACGGTCTTGAGAGAACCCGCCCCGACAATACCAAGCACCACAATGCAAAAAAGCAGCGGCCCGACCGCCATAACGATAAGACGCAGGAATATTGCTGTTGTCCAACGGACATCTTCCGCAAAAGACGGAAAGAAAATTCCTCCTACCAACCCTAGAACCGTAGCAATAACCACTTGAGAAAACAAACTGGGCATACGCAGAAAGCACCGGGAGAACAAAGCCGCAAAATTCATGAAGATGTTTCCAACTGAAAGGCAGCAGTAAGAGGAGGAGGTGCTCTGCACTCCTCCCCACAAAACTTAGTAAGTGAAGTTCATACGCGCCCCAACAAAACGCGGCAGACCGGGCATAACGCCGTAGAAAGTAGCTTGGGTGCCACCTGAAAGCCAGTAGCGACGATCTGCCAAATTTTGCCCATACACGGCAACTGACCAGTGCTGCGTGGGTGCTGAGAATTCAAGAAAACTGTTGACCAAAAAATAGGCGGGAGCACGATAGATACCGCCATCGCCAATATGCTGTGGCTGTGTTTGTGCTCCGCGGTAGTTATAGTCAGCATCAAACGTCATCTTATAGTCGTGCAGCACATTCCAAGTGTAGGTAGCGGCCCCACTGAGCGTGAGGTTTGCAAGCCCCATAGAATAACCGTCATAGGTTGTATTGACCGGAGACCAAATACCCGTAGCGTTAAACTGATTGGTGGTTGCCTGTCGGTTAAGGCTGGAAAAACGCGAATATACCCCATGCTGATATCCGAAGTTTTGCGTAAGGTTCAGCCCACGGAACGGCGTGACCTGCATATCAAACTCGGCACCATACACGTAAGACCGTGGTGCGTTGACATATCCACCCAACGCGCCGTAGGGCGGCACAAGAATGGTGCCCAACACCTGTTGATCCCGGTAGTCATAATAAAAACCAGCAGCGTTAAACCGTAAACGCCTGTCAAAGAACATACTTTTGAAGCCGCCTTCATACGTCAGCACTTGCTCTGGTTTGAACGGCTTAATCTGAGTAGCACTTTGGGTAATGTTCGCGCTAAAGCCACCCGGTTTGAAACCGCGGCTGAACATAACATAACCCATGAGATTAGGCTTAAACTGATACTGCGCCCCTACGCGGCCAGCAAACTGGTTGGTCAGGGCACCGGCATTCCCAAAATTGGTGCTACCGGTGGCAGCACCTGTGTTCAGGTTATAGTTCGTGCTGGTAACGTTCATGATCCGCCGGTCGTCAGACTCATGGTTAATTGCACCAATAAGCTTCAGCTTAGGTAAAATCTGATATGATAGCTGCACATACTGATTAAAATTCTGCTGACCCTGTGTATAGCTTGTCTTGTTAAGCGGCGTTGTATTGGGCCGATCGTGGGAATCATACCAAAAATTCTGCGAGATACTTGTGCGACTGTAATACATGCCAACCTGCCACTGGAACTTGTCCTGCGGGCGGTTTGACTCCAGCTTGACCTCTTGAGAGAACACGTTGGACTGATTGTTGCGGAACATATTGCCGTAAGACGCAACAGAGTTTGTCTGGTTTGTCAGTTCGTGCTCTTCCAAAGATTCGTAGGCGCTCAATGCCGTAAGCTTGGCCCATGAGAAGTCTTTGGTGAAGCGTACATTCGCCCCCCAAAACATATTATCTTCACGTGGTTTGGTGTTCTTTCCATTTATGCCAAGAATTTTTGCAAAACGTGGATCAAGCCCCCACTCAGTTTGCATAAGGTCAGAAGAAATTGGCACACCATAGCTGTTATACATGTTATGGCCGGAAGACGTTTCAGACTGATCTGTTGTCCAGTGGCCACCAAAATCAAGTCTGGTCGTTTCATCAATCTGCCAGCGCAGTTTGCCTCTGAGAGCACCTAGATTGGCGTTACCATAACCCTGCCCCTGAGAATTATGTTGGAAACCACCACCGGTAAGAGACTGCCCTGCAATACGGTACGAGACTGAGCGGGAGACCGGGCCAGAAAGATAACCTTCAACACGGTTGCGGCCGTAGCTTGCAATATCTTCTGTTATGCCTGCATGAAACTGCTGCGTGGGGTCACCACTACGAAACTCCATCTCGCCGCCTGTGGTCGCCTGTCCGTGGGTAAAACCTGCCGGACCGGGGCTAACGGACACCCCATCAATATCAAACAGCATACCAGAGGTCATGATACTAAGCGGATACGCCACACCGTCCATATAAGGCATGACAGAGGGGGTGTTGTTCTGAGTAAAATCCATCAACCCAATACCCCGCAGCGCAAAGTTAAGGGCGGAGCTCCCAAATGAGGGCTGAATGGTCAGATTAGGAGCAACACGCACTATGTCCGTCATGACCCTAACGTTGCGCTCGGTCAGAACCTGCCGCGTCAGGATGGTGCTTGAGTCCGCCTTATGCTGGTTAACACCTTGCACACCACGGCGCACAGACACCTGCACGCTTTCTTCCTGACGCGAAGAAAGCGGGGATGAGACATGATGAGGGGTTTTTGCTTTGGATGTACCAGCATGTTTTGCAACGCGTACATGCGGCGCACCAGCAGCCATTGCGAAAGAACTGGAAGTCATCATAAGAACAGCAGCAATGCCGGTTCTGCTTTTCAAAATAGGATTCAAATAACAGAACATTGATTTCCAACTCCATCGTTAGAATAGTTTTTGTTTTCTCATATCTTTACCTGAAAGAGGCAAGATTTTGTGAAAGCGATATTATTTCTAGTCCGATATAAACCAAGGTCTTATATATGTGTCAAATAAGAGATTTTTTTAACTAATTTCGTAAAATACTATATAAAATAATAAATATATTGAATTTCAAGAGATATTTTATAACTATTCAAGCCTTGATAGAAGCAAAGCCCATTACCAAAAATCATCTTAACATAATGATTTAAAAAGATATTTTCCATCCACCACAAATTAAGCACTTACAAAGACTAATTTTTATATAGAGCTGCTCTCTACCGTTCTTATTTTCGGCATGGATCACTTCAACCAAGTCAGCAGATCTATACGGTGTAGGAACGGTTTCCCTCCGTCAGCATTCTCGTATATGAAGATATTTGGTCTTGCCTGTTCGCAAAAAGAGAGCGTTCCTCATGCCTGTGTTTTCACGCTTCCTTCGGTATTTTATGGCTGTGGCGCATCATGGCTCCATCCGCAAAGCTTCAGATGAACTGCATATTGCGGCCTCTGCTGTAGACAGACAGATTCTACAGGGCGAACGCCAGCTCGGTACGCTTTTGTTTGAACGCTTGCCAACCGGCCTACGCCTGACAACAGCTGGAGAATTGTTGCTGAGTTCCTGCAAAGGCTGGACCCGAGACCTTTCTACCCTAACCACCCAAATTGATAATCTGAAAGGCTTGCGGCAAGGATCCGCTGATATTGTCATACCGGATGCCCTGACAAAGGGATTTCTTCCCACGCTGCTTGGCAAACTCAGAGCAACACATCCAGGCATTACCGTGAATGTGCATGTACGGGCTAGCAAGACTATGGGGGAAATGTTGGTCAGTGGGCAGGCTGATCTGGCCTTGATGTTTAACCCGGCCCATATGCGTGAGCTGTTTGTGCGATCACACAAAACCATTCCACTAGGTTTTGTAACGCAGCCTGACCACCCCATTGCGTTAATGAAAGAGGCTCAATTTAGCGTCTGTGCAGAATACCCCATGGTCGTGCCAGCCGCACCGCTAGCGCTATGGCGGCCTATAGAACTTCTGGAAGCTGAAACAGGCATAAAAATTCAGGCAGTATCCCGCGCTGATAATATTCAGATGATTAAGTCTCTGGTGGGAGAAGGCGTTGGTATAGGTATTTTAAGCTACCTGGATGCTTATGATGAAATTAACAAAGGCCAGCTTGCCTTTACCCCCATACATAACAAAAAGCTTTCTCCCTTAAGCCTCTGCTTGTGTGTTGACCGCTCACGCCAGCTTTCCATGGCGGCACGGTTGATTATTTCTGAAGTCGAGCAGTTTTTCGTACAAGACCTTTAACAGCCTTGCAGCACCCTGCCTTCACGCTGTTACGCAACCCGCTGGTGCTGGCTGTGGGCTACAGGAAAGCCCAAAAGCCCTTTACGCTCCAGCTCCTGTGCAAAGGCAAGCAGCATATTCTCCTTATGCGGGCCCGCAATAAGCTGTATGCCCAAAGGTAGTTGCGTATTGGGCGTAAGCTGTGGTGCAAGTGGGGCAGACACAACAGGCATACCTGCCAAGCTGAGTGGTTGTGTAAAAAGCCCAAGATTGGCACGCGCTGAAACCGCCTTACCACCTACCATAATGGTTGGCTGATCTATAAGGGGTGCTGGGCCAACTGTTGCAGGCGCTATAAGCACATCCACCGTATCAAATACATCATGCATAAGGTGTCTGAACCATGTGCGAATACGCTGTGCCTGAATAACGGCTGCTGCGGGCAGTAAGGCCCCGGCCAACAGGCGGTCCCGGGTGGCAGGGTCATAGGCCATGGGGGTCTGCTTCAGGCGATTAAGGTGAAGGTTCCCCCCCTCCGCCGCCGTAATGACAAACGATGCTGCTCTTACCCGTGCAATTTCTGGCAGCGTGACAGTTCTGGCAGAGGGACATGCTCCGGCAATCATCTCTAGGCCAGCCTGAAGGTCTGGCACAAGGTCCTGTGCAAACCACCCCCCCAGCACACCCACTCTGATGCTGCCTGCGTGCCCTTCAAACGCAAATGACTGCCCTGCCAGCACCTCTGCCACACTTTGGATATCTGCCGCACTCCGGGCAAACGGGCCTATCACGTCCAGACTGGCCGCAAAGGGATAAACGCCTTCCAGCGGTACGAGCCCTTGCGTGGGCCGTAGCCCCCATACTCCGCACAAGGAGGCCGGAACCCGGATGGACCCGTTTGTATCCGACCCAAGTGTAAAAGGTAGAAGCCCCGCCGCAACCGCTGCAGCAGACCCACCGGATGAGCCGCCAGCCAAGCGCCGCACATCATGCGGGTTGAGGGTAGTGCCAAAATGAGCATTTTCGGTTGCAAAGCCGTAGGCGAACTCATCCATGTTCAGTGTCGCAACAGGCAATGCGCCCGCCGCACACAAACGGGAGACAACCAGAGCATCCTTGAGCGCAGGTGGGTTGTTTTGCAAAACTGTAGACCCTGCAGTGGTCACCAGACCCGCTACGTCAAACAAGTCTTTCACACCAAAAGGTATGCCTGCAAGAGGCCCAACATCCTGTCCCGCAGCTATTTTGCGTTCGAGCACCTGTGCCTGATGCAAGGCACGTTCAGCCAGTATATGCGTTGCGACAGTGTAGGTTTTATTACCCGCTTCCAGCGCATGCAGTGTCTGCATGCACTGCTGCACTGGTGAAATTTTACCTGCACGGATCTGTGCCGCAAACTGAGCTATGGACTCACTCATGGTGTGTACTCTGGCGCAGGGGTACAGACATCTGGCAACGGCAGTTCCATAATGAGGGTTACATATTTTTCCAACAAGATCATATTGGACAGCGTGCCCGGCACGCAGGCCTGTGGAACGTCAAGGCCAATCTGCTGTGCCAAAACGTGTAACCGCTCTACGCTCTGCTCTTCTGCTTTCATAACGGCTCCCGCACCTTGCGCTAATGCGTTTACGTTTTCAGGAATACGTGGCCATTGCAGCATCAACCCCGGCACCCCGTTGTGCTTTATAGCCCTGCACAGCCAGGCAGGCCTCTAGTGCTGCAAGGGTAAGAAGCACCTTGGGTTTAGCTGCATTGTAGCCCATAGCCCCAATACGCCATATTTTACCTGCAAGCGGGCCAAAAGCCGTGCCGATTTCTATACCAAAATCCTCACGCATCTGGGCACGTACCTGCTCACCTTTCACGCCTTCAGGTGTCCAGATACCCGTCACGTTGGTCATACGGTGAGCATCGTCGCCAAACACCTGCAAGCCCAGCGCCCTCGCTCCGGCCACCATCGCCTGCCCTGCGGATTTATGGCGGGCGAAACGCGCTGGAAGCCCTTCTTCCAGCATAATACGGGCGGCTTCTCTGGCACCATACAGCATGGTGGTTGCTTCGGTATGATGGTTCAGGCGGTCTTCGGACCAATAATCCATAACCATTGCCAGATCGAAGTAATTAGACGGAATACGCGGTCGGGCGCCATCTTGCGTATTAGCCCCACGGATACCGGCTTCAACGTGACGGCGGGCCATAATATGCTGGGCTGCACGGTCTGAAATGGTTATGGGCGCAGAACCCGGAGGCCCACCCATGCATTTTTGCAAACCACCCGACACAACATCAATACCCCAGCGGTCTACGGCAACCTCCATACCCCCCAGAGTTGCCGTAACATCGGCGTAGGACAGCACGCCATATTTGCGGCACAGGGCGCCTACGCCTTCAAGCGGTTGCGCCATTGTGGTGGAGGTATCACCATGGATACAGGCAAAAACCTGCGGCTTATGCGTGATAAGTGCCTGTTCAATTTGCTCAAGGGTAGCAACTTGCCCCCAGGGTAGCTCAAGTGTGCAGATTTCTGCACCAATACGCAGGGCAATTTCTGACAGCAGCAAACCAAAACGACCAGCAGACACAATAAGCAGTTTTGCCCCCGGTTCGACCAAAGAGATCAGGGCCGCTTCAATGCCTGCACGGGCGGTGCCATCCACCAGAAATGTCCACTGGTTCTGCGTCATGAAAACATTGCGGTATAGCGCCATGGTTTCATTCATGTAGGCTGTCATTTCCGGGTCAAACTGGCCAAGCATATCTGCCGCCATGGCACGCAGAACACGAGGATAGGCATTTACTGGCCCTGGCCCCATAAGCAGACGTTGGGGCGGGTCAATCTGACCAAAAAAAGTATTTGTCATCCGGCCATTTGCTCCGTTTTTGTCCCAAAAGATCCAGCATAATTCTCTATAAAACGCACCATCACCTGCAATGCCGTTTCAACATCTGTAGAATTTACAGCTTCAGCCGGGTTATGGCTGATGCCTTTTTCACACCGCACAAACAGCATGCACATGGGGGCCAGAGCCGCCATGACCATAGCATCATGCCCAGCACCACTCACCAACTGGCGAGCAGGCTCCTGCGTGACCTGCCGCACGGCATCACCCAAATGCTGTGTCAGCGCCTCATCACAAGGGGCGGAGGCCAAGTCCTGTTGCTGGACAATATCAACCGTTACTGCACGCCGGCGTGCAAGAGCTGCCAGAGCCATACGGATTTGTTCTACCGCAGCGTTTCTGACCGCTTCCGTACCTGCGCGCACATCAAGGGTGAAAGACACATCACCCGGCACAACATTGGGTGCACCGGGTGACACACTCAGGCTGCCAACAGTTGCTACTAGATCCTGCGCACCCTGCTGGGCTGTTTGTTCAATAATCAAAATGGCCTCAGCCGCAGCAGCCAGTGCATCCTGCCGCATGGACATGGGCATGGTTCCCGCATGTCCTGCAAACCCTGTAATACGCACCAGAAAGCGGTACTGCGCTGCAATACCGGTCACAACACCTACGGCCTTGCCTTCAGCCTCCAGCACGGGGCCTTGCTCTATATGCGCTTCAAGATACGCCACAATATCCTGCGGCGGGCGAGCTGCCTGCACAAAATTCCGCAAAGGCAGCCCGAACTGCTCTAATGCCTGAGAAAGAGATACGCCTTGTGTGTCTACCATGTCCTGCGGGGCATGAGGCAGCAACCCGGCCACGGCACGCGAGGTCAGCATGGAAACGGGGAAACGTGATCCTTCCTCATCTCCAAAACCGATCACCTCCAGCGCGAAGGGAAAACGCTGTTCGCACGCGGCAAAATACGCGACGCATTCCAGACCTAGCATAACACCAAGTGGCCCATCATAGCTGCCAGCGTTCCGAACACTATCCAGATGTGAGCCGATAAGTAGAGCGGGCGCATTAGGACGAATACCCTCGTAACGGCCAATGATGTTACCCGCCGCATCCTGTCTTACCGACATTCCGGCCTGCTGCATCCAGAGCGCAACAGTGGCAAGAGTAGCCTTGTGGGCTGCACTTAAATAGGGACGGAATAGCCCGGTTTCGTCTTGAGAATAAGGCGGGGCAGCAAGCAGGCCACACCGTGCAACAGCGCGCATCCCACCACTCTCGCCTGAGCAACTACCATGGGAAGGATGGGTGCCAAGTGACATAATAAAAAAATGCTCCAGCGCACGACTGAATTACGACGATACGTTACCTTTCCTCTTTGCATCCGCAAAAATAGGCAGGCAAGCCCATTAGCCGCTATAAAAATTCGTCTCTATAAGTGCTAAAATTGCGCCATTGTGAAAATAGCCGCTGGAATGGGCCAGAATAGAGCCTGCCTTCCCCGCCTACACCGCTCTTGTTGTTTCGGATATGCACCATGATGCTTGACGGAAAGAGCCCTCTCCTGCACCAGTTAGGCTACAGCACTTCTAGAATTACGGGTGGCAACCCTACGGCAAAATCAGGTTTTCCGTCACCCTTACCCTCTCCCTGTTTTCCTGACAAAGTTAGCCTGCGCTTTGCACTATGCACCACCACGGCAAAGTCTACAGAAAGACAAAGCAAATAGATTTTGCACTCAAAAATTTAGCACACTGCTAGCAACGTCAATATTTTTTTTGCGGAGACGCCCTTTATATGATTGCAGTAAAATGGCAGCAGATGATAGCGGGGCTTTTGTGCATGGGGGCCATTTCATCTCCGCAATATGTTTGGACGCTTTTCACCCCTGTGCTCAAAACAGACTTTAATACCAATGCTGCCGCGTTACAGATTACTTTTTCGCTGCTGATTGTGCTGCAAACTCTGTTTTCCCCTATTCAGGGTTGGATTGCGCAGCATATACGCCCCCGCAGTCTTATTATGCTTGGTATTATTATAACCGGAGCCAGTTGGGTTGTAACGGCACATGTGCATAGCCTGAACATGCTCTACCTGACCTATGGTGGCCTTGGCGGTGTTGGCACCGGTATTGTTTATGTGGGTGTTGTGTCTTTGCTTATGCAGTGGTTTCCTAAAAACCGGGGCATGGCAGCAGGGGCGGCGGCGGCCGGGTACGGCATGGGGGCAATGGTCACCACCTTCCCTATCTCGCACCTATTGGCCGCATCTGGCTGGCGCAACACCATGACGGTTTTTGGGCTGGTTATGATTGTGGCCGGGTTAGTCGCGTCATTTTTTCTGAAAACACCAGTGCAGGACGCAACCCAAGAGACCGTCGAGGCGCAGGGTTACACTACAGGATATGTTGTTAAGACCCCCCTTTTCTGGCTGATGTTTTTTATGATGGCGACCATGGCAACGTCCGGGCTTATGGTAACCTCTCAACTCGCACAAATTGCCTCAGACTTTGGGGTGGCGCATTTGAGCATATTGGGCCTTGCCGCACTCCCGCTGGCCATGACACTCGACCGGGTTGCTAACGGTGTAACACGCCCTTTGTTTGGCTGGGTGTCTGACCATTTGGGCCGCGAGCAAACCATGGCTTTTGCATTTACGCTGGAGGCCATTGCCCTAACGTGCTGGCTTGCACTGGCTAACCACCCCGTAGCCTTTGTGCTGCTCTCTGGTGTGGTATTTTTAGGCTGGGGTGAAATTTTTTCGCTCTTTCCCGCAACATTAACCGATACGTTTGGCACACGCGATGCCTCACGCAATTATGGGTTGCTCTATATGGCCCAAGGTGTTGGAGCTATTTTTGGTGGCCCACTTGCTGCATGGCTGCACCAAGCAAGCGGCAATTGGCACCCTGTATTTGCCCTTGCTATAGGCGGTGACCTGTTGACTGCTTTTCTTGCCTTTGCCGTTTTGCGCCCTATGCGCCGCCGCTTTATGCAGAGTACATACCGTGCGTAAGATAGACCCCTTTTTATCGGCCCTTATTTGCTCTGTTCTTTTGGCAAGTTTTTTGCCCTGCAAAGGTAATGTTACCACTGTTTTAGAATACGTGACCGATGCATGCATTATGGTTATGTTTTTTATGCAGGGTATTAAGCTGGAACGGCGTGCCATATTGGAAAATATGCGTAACTGGAAACTGCAAGGGCTGGTTATGGCCTGCACTTTCTTGATGTTTCCAGTGTTGGGTCTAGGCCTACATGCCATGCTGCCGGGTTTATTAGACAGCCATACTTGGCTAGGCATATTGTTTTTATGCTGCCTGCCCTCTACCGTGCAGTCTTCTATTGCTTTAACGTCTTTGGCTAATGGCAATGTTGCGGCATCTATTTGTGCAGCAACCCTGTCTAATATCGCAGGTATTTTTATAACACCTGTTTTGGTTTCCGTTGTTTTGCACACGCAAGGTGTATGGTCTGCGCAAGCGGTAATCGATATTGCCGTGCAGCTTTTGCTACCATTTGTAGCGGGGCAGTTACTCCAACCTCTTTTGCACAAATGGGCACACCGCAATAAAAAAATTATCTCAATTACTGACCGCTCTTCTATTTTACTAGTGGTTTACACCGCATTTAGCCACGCAGTTGTAGAAGGTATTTGGGCGCATCTGTCTTTAAAAGAGATGGGAGCACTAGTGTTAATAGATTGTAGCCTTTTAGGGCTTGTCCTGTGTATTACGCTGGTTTTAGGCAAGGCTTTGGGTTTCCCATCTAAAGATGAAGTGTCGCTGATATTATGTGGGTCTAAAAAATCTCTCGCCTCGGGTGTGCCTATGGCCAATGTGTTGTTTCCTGCCACTACTGCTGGTTTTGTTATTTTACCTCTCATTTTATACCACCAGATCCAGCTTTTTGTGTGCACGCTTATTGCCCGCCATTATCACACCAAACATAGTTCGGACGTCTGATGCTCCATACATTTCATGCAACACGCGGTATGGTGACATCACCACACCACTTGGCCAGCCAGTCTGGGCTTGATGTGCTTAAAAAGGGTGGTACAGCTCTAGAAGCTGTTATTGCCACAGCGGCAACACTTTCTGCCGTGTACCCCCACATGACAGGGCTAGGCGGAGACGCCTTTTGGCTTATTGCCTACCCAGACGGCCGCACCTGCGTGATAGAGGCCTGCGGTGCAGCCGCTACAAACGCCACGCTGGCCCTTTATAAAGAGGCAGGACATAGCACCATGCCGTGGCGCGGTGGCTTGGCGGCAAACAGCATGGCTGGCACTGTTTCTGGCTGGCAAAAAGCCTTGCAGCAAAGTGCAGCCCTTAAACCTAACCTGCCCCTGCAAGACCTACTACAAGATGCCATTTATTACGCAGAACAAGGCTATGCAGTTTCTGACAGTGAAGCCACCTTACTGCGAGAAAAGCAGGCAGAACTGGCGCATAACCCGGCCTTTATGGCTGCTTATGCCGGAAAAGAGGCCTTGGTTGCCCATGCTGAAATACGCCGTAACCCGGCACTTGGCCGCACCTTGCGGCACTTGGCCACAGACGGCCTAGAAAGTTTTTATACAGGAACAGTGGCCAAAGCGCTGGCCGCAGACCTAGCCGCAACAGGCAGCCCCTTAACGCTGCAAGATTTTGCAACCTACAGCGCAACGCTCACCCAGCCTTTACAGACCGACACTAAAGGCTGCACGCTGTACAACACGCCCCCACCAACGCAAGGCGTTGCGTCTTTAGCTATTTTAAAGCTGTTTGATACCCTTTACGCCCCACATGCTGAAAGTTTTGCCCATGTACATGGGCTGGTTGAAGCCACAAAGCAGGCTTTTTTGTACCGAAACGCACATGTAGGTGACCCGGCTTTTATGACTGAATGTGCGCAAAGCTTTTTAAACAACACAAAGCGCATAACCCAACTAGCAGACAGCATAGATATGCAAAAAGCCTTGCCGTGGTCGGCCCCTTCCCAACAGGGGGATACAACATGGATGGGGGCTATTGATGCCTCTGGCGTGGCAGTCAGTATGATCCAGAGTTTGTATTTTGAGTTTGGATCTGGCGTTTTTCTACCCCAGACAGGCGTGATCTGGCAAAACAGGGGCTCCTCTTTCCAGTTAGCCGAAACGGGATGGAATGTGCTCAAACCAGGGCGTAAACCGTTTCATACACTCAACCCCGCATTGGCCCGTTTTCCTGATGGACGTACAATGGTGTACGGCACTATGGGGGGCGAGGGCCAACCCCAGACGCAGGCAGCGCTCTTCTCACGCTATGCGCGCTATGGCACCCCCTTACAACAAGCAGTTACAGCCCCGCGTTGGCTGTTAGGCCGCACATGGGGCATGGAGAGTGTTTCTCTGAAAATTGAAAATAATTTCTCGCCCCATGTGGTGCAGCAGCTTAAAGACGCTGGGCATGATGTAGAGTTAGTGCCTGCTTTTTCTGCTATGATGGGGCATGCCGGGGCAATTGTGCGGCACCAAACTGGAGTGCTTGAAGGGGCGTCTGACCCCAGAAGTGATGGCTGCGTTGCAGCGTTTTAACTGTGTGGATTTTTGTTATTTTAAAACCTACTCTAAAAACAAGATTCTTTTTTGCGTTACTGCTTGTGCTGCCTACTGCCATACTTAGCCTAAGCACTACGCAGGCTGCCACAGTGCCTACTTTACAGTTTGGCGATGTAAGCATTAAGCCCTACGCAACAGAGCAGCTTGATATTGGAGGTTTTGCGCAAACCCGCCAACCTGTACCCGGTGTTGGTGTACGGGCCGGCCGTTTACGTAATGGCGCCCGTATAACCATACATAACCAAATTGAACTTGGCGGCATATGGGACTTTGGGCCTGCACCGGGCGGGCAAATGCGCCTGTTTGAAGGGCAGGCCAGTTATGTTGGCTTAAAACATTTTGTGTTTACGGTCGGTATTTTTAAGCCCAGTTTTGGTCTTGAATCTATGCAGGCGCAAGGTGATACAACGTTTATAGAACGCTCAAGCATTTCTACCATTACCAGAAACATTGCCGCTGGCATTGAGCGCCAAGCTGTACAAATAGAGGCACATGGCCAACGCTACCATGTCGCTCTCTCTGGCACAGCCGGTACGGCGGGGCCGGGCGAAAATGGTAACCAGCGTGCGCTTGTGTTCCGGCTTGTTGGGGTCCCTGTACGCACAAAAGACCTTTTTGTACATGTAGGCTTTTCTGGAGAGTGGGTTTTTAAGGCAGCCCATGCACCGGGTGAAAAACCGGGAATGGCGTTTTCAGATTATCCAGAAATGAATGTAGGCTTAACATCTAAATACTTAAACACAAGCAGGCTTGCCCTTAACTCTGTGGGCGCATTTGGGCTAGAGGCCGCAGCAGCATGGAAACGGTTTTTGTTTCAAGGAGAAGCCTATGACATTGTAGCCAAACGCGTAGTAGAAAACGACACACAACACCTGCATTTTTCTGGCTGGTACACGCAGGCCAGCTACACCCTTGTGGGCAAACCACGCAGTTGGAAGTCTCGATCTGCAGCGTTTTCATCTCCTGTTTGCGATAAAAAGCAAGACCTACTGTGCCACGGTAGCGGTGTGTTAGAAGCTGCTGCGCGTTATTCTGAGTCAAACTTACACTCTGGCAGTGTAGATGGCGGGCGGCAGCAGGCATGGTCTGCTACACTGAACTGGTGGCCTGTTGATATTTTGAAAATTGCCCTACAATATGAATATGGAGAAATACAGGGCGGAAGAAAACCTGAAAATTTCCACGCTATTTTATCAATGATACAAATTAAATTTTGATTTTCTATTAAATTTACGTCGAAATTATTACTCTGAATTAAGTGATGGGTTGTATGTTGTGCAGTATCTTCAAAGTTTGAGATATCGACCTTTCTGACTATTGGAAGCTTTCATCTATCAGGAACCCAGAAACCTTACTCTTTCTGGAACGTCAGCTAATTGCCCAGAGTGTGCGGTCTTCTTTACCTTTGGAATGCTCCAACCTGCATTGCCGGCCGTATCACCGGCTTAGCTGACACAAGGCACTGTTTCAAAAACCTGCGCTCTTTCAAGGCTGCTTGCACTTGTGGTGATGCAAAATTCTTCAGCACGTCCTGCTGCCGTGCAAGGGCTGCCTCTGCACAGGCCTTTGAAATCCGCTCTCTAGGCTCGTCTGCGGTGATAGGAGGCACGTCTATGCACACACTGAACAGTGCCTTCAGCATTCGGACGATAAGTGAAGTGCCCCGGGTTTACCGGAGAGAGTTTTGTTCAGTAATCAGGCAGCGATATCAAGTCTGCTCTGATCTTCATAGAAGGCGCGTTCAGCTTCGGCGGGCGGCCTGTAGCCGATTGGCGCCAGCAGGCGTCG
>NZ_BAMX01000017.1 GCF_000963965.1 Acetobacter orientalis | reverse complement strand
TCCTCCGAGAGTTTTACTCTCCGGTAAACCCGGGGCAGTTCAGTCAGTCGCTTGCTCTCATATCCTCCAAGACATTGGGGGGAGGCATGGTATGGCTGCGCTATTGCATTGAACGCAGCACGAAAGCTGGATGATACTATGAATGGTAGGAGCGCTGGGGAAAGCTAAATCTCGACGGCGAGCAGAGCTGTGCCTAAAATAATATGAGCATATTTATAAAAAGGGCTCATATATGTCTCGCGAGAATTTTAATGACCTGATCGCGTTTCTGGCTGTGGCGCGTGAGAAGAGCTTTACGCGGGCCGCTGCAAAAATGGGTGTGTCCCAGTCGGCATTGAGCCATACGGTTCGTCTTCTGGAAGAACGTCTGGGCCTACGATTGCTGACACGGACGACGCGGAGTGTGACACCCACAAATGCAGGTGACTATCTTATTCGCAACATTGGACCGCATTTTGATCAGATTGAAAGTCAGATTGCCTCTCTGGGTGAGCTGCGGGATGTGCCGAGTGGGCTGATCCGTGTCACTGCAACGGACGATGTCATTGCCTATATCCTCAGACCGAGGATTGAGCAGTTCCTTAAAAAATATCCTGACGTCAAAGTCGAGATCAATGCGGATCTCAAGCTGGTGGATATCGTAGCCGAGCGTTTCGATGCCGGAGTTAGGCTGGGAGAACAGGTAACCAAGGAGATGACTTCGGTGCCTCTCACGCCAGATATTCGGTTTGTCGTTGTGGGCACGAAATCCTATTTCAGGAAAAATGCCAAACCGAAGGTTCCGCATGACCTTCTGAAGCATCAATGCATCACCATGCGTCTGCCAACACACGGTGGGATTTACGCTTGGGAATTTGAAAAGAACGGTCGAGACGTCAAGGTACGCGTTGATGGCCCTTTGATATTTAACAGCATTTTTCCTGTACGGGATGCCTGTCTGGATGGGCTCGGTCTGGCACATATGCCGGAAATGGTCGCGGAGAAATATATTGCCGATGGTCGTTTGGTCAAAGTTCTTCAAGACTGGTGTCCCTATTGGACTGGATACCATCTCTGCTTTCCTCACCACCACCAGAATACCATGCCTTTTTCGCTTTTTGTCGAGGCAATGCGTTATGAACCGGTAGAATCTTAGCATTCATGAGTAAAATCGAAGATCGTTAGCATCAAAAAGGGACTAATAGAGTCGGTAGGTAGCTCCTACATGAAGAAACATGGTCACATGGCGATCAAATAGGAACGGGAAAGTATCATGAAGGTAATTTATCCAATTGTATGTGCTCTTGCCATGACCGTGGCAGGGCAAGCCATGGCAGCACCAACGCTGGAACAGGCTGTTCACTCCTCCACGCGGGATGCCCGATTTGTTGCGCGTGACCCGATCCGGCACCCTTTGGAGGAATTGCAGTTTTTTGGCTTGCGGCCGGACGCTAGTGTTGTCGAAATCTGGCCGGGTGGGGGCTACTGGACGCAGATTCTTAGTCCATATTTGCGAGACAAAGGCGTCTATACTTTGGCTCTTGGTTCTGAAGATGGAGCGGGTTCAGCCTTCAGCAAGATGGTGGCGTCTCATCCTGAACTCAAGGAAACGTTCAGGACAACACAGTTTGACGGCGATCATCTCGATTTTGCTGCGCCTGACAGTGTCGACTTCGTTCTGACTTTTCGTAACCTGCATAACTGGATGGAAGCCGGTAACGCACCGCAGATGCTTGCGGCCATCCATCGAGTTCTGAAGCCGGGTGGTATATTCGGTGTTGAAGACCATCGTGGCCACACAAATGCCCCGCAGGATCCTCGTGCGGAGAATGGGTATGTCCGTCAGTCTTATGCAATTTCCCTCATTGAAAAAGCAGGCTTCAAGCTTGTTGGTTCATCAGAAATCAACGCCAATCCGCGTGATACGGCCAACTGGCCGAAGGGCGTTTGGACACTGCCTCCGACTTTTGCCTTGGGAGACAAGGATCACGCCAAATATGCGGCAATCGGGGAGGGCGATAACTTCGTCCTTAAATTCCAGAAAATCGACCGTTAAAATTACGGAGACTATCCATGAACAATAATGTTGCGGATAAGATTGTTATCATAACGGGCGCCAGCAGTGGACTGGGGGCGGAAGCTGCGCGACATCTGGCTGCACTGGGTGCGACCGTTGTTCTGGGTGCGCGGCGCGAAGACCGGATCAAGACGCTTGCTGAAAATATTACTGCCAAAGGTGGCAAGGCTTTGGCGATTGAAACGGATGTGACGGATCGCACTTCGGTTCAGAACCTCGTTGATACGGCGGTCAAGACTTATGGCCGCATTGACGTGCTGCTCAACAATGCGGGCGTTATGCCTCTGTCGCCACTTGAAAACCTGCGTGTTGATGAGTGGGATCTGATGATCGACGTCAACATCAAGGGTGTTTTGTATGGTATTGCAGCCGCCCTTCCGCATATGAAAGCGCAGAAAAGCGGTCAGATCATCAACGTGTCTTCCGTTGCGGGTCATCGTGTTCTGGAAAACAGCGCAGTTTACTCGGCCACAAAATTCGCCGTTCGTGCGCTGTCCGAGGGATTACGGGCTGAAGTGAAGCCGTACAACCTGCGCACAACGGTCATTTCGCCAGGGGCAGTTCAGTCGGAACTGCTCAATGGCGTGCATGATGAGGCGACTGCGGAACAGCTCAGGAATTTTGTGCCTGGTATTGCAATCAGTGCAGACTCATTTGCCCGGTGTGTCGCTTTTGCGATCAGCCAGCCTGAAGATGTGGATATCAACGAAATTCTTTTCCGCCCCACAAAGCAGCAGATATAAAAGATAGCGCTGACAGCACGTCTCACAATTCAGATAGGCCGTGTTCTGAAAAGGGCACGGCCCTTTTTATAAGTTTGAGAAAATTACCAGGAGACCAGCCTTTCAGGGAGCAAAGCCTGAACTGAAATGGAACTGCTATTCATGAAAATTATTCATGATCATGCTCGTTTTATAGGGGCTAGTCTGGGTCTTCAACGTTCCCTACCTTCTTTTAAGAACTTTGACAGTCGGCATGAGCAAGATTGGCAGGCGTGAAAATAATAGCACAGATGAAGGTAGTCTGCTGATGCAGCCTGTCGTTTTTGGAAATATCTGTGCCGATGAATACTCGTAATACTGAGGCGTAATGGATACTCTTTCTCAAACATTGTCCGAAGCGAATAAAGACTCTGACAAGCAGGCAGGGTCTTGGGGTGCTGTGCTCGCCATGTCTCTTGGCGCCTTCGCGCTTGTCGCATCGGAGTTTATGCCTGTCAGTCTTCTAACGCCTATCGCGACTGATCTTCATATCAGCGAGGGGCAGGCGGGTCAGGCCATCTCAGTCTCGGGCGCGTTTGCGGTTTTAACCAGCCTTTTCATTTCCTCTTTGGCCAAAGGGATCAATCGCAAAACGCTGCTGTTAGTCCTTATCGGGATGATGATCGTTTCAGGAACAGTTGTTTCTCTGGCACCTAATTACGTTCTCTTCATGCTCGGGCGGGCGATGATTGGTGTTGTGATCGGTGGTTTCTGGTCAATGTCTGCCGCAACGGCGATGCGTCTTGTCGAAGATCATCATGTTCCACGCGCGCTTGCAATCCTGAATGGTGGCAATGCCCTTGCTACAGTTATTGCGGCACCTGCTGGCAGCTTTCTTGGTGGTTTGATCGGCTGGCGTGGTGCATTTTTCTGCGTGGTGCCGGTGGCTGTCATTGTTTTCGTCTGGCAGCTTATCAGCCTCCCATCCATGCCCAGTGAACGCCATCAACAGTCTGCAAGTGTGTTCGCCCTGCTGGCGCGGCCAATTGTGAGAATGGGGATGATTGCAGTTGGCCTCTTTTTTATGGGGCAGTTCACGCTCTTTACCTATGTCAGGCCGTTCCTTGAAGATGTGGCGCATGTCGATGTGTCTACGCTGTCCTTGATCCTGTTGCTGATGGGGATTTCCGGTTTTATTGGCACCGTGCTGATTGGCGCCATGCTGAAGAAAAGTGTCTACCCCGTTCTAATTGTTACTCCTCTCTTGATGGCGCTTTGGGCATTTGGTCTCCTTATGTTGGGAAAATGGATTGTTGTCTCTGCCATAATACTGACTGCATGGGGCCTGTTTGCAACATCCGCTCCTGTTGGTTGGTGGACCTGGCTGGCCAGAACACTCCCACAGGATGCTGAAGCGGGAGGCGGACTAATGGTTGCTGTCGTCCAGCTTGCCATCACGCTGGGGGCAACCTGTGGCGGTATCCTCTTTGACGGAATTGGGTATCAGGCGACCTTTGCTGCCAGCGCGTGTGTGCTTGTGCTCGCAGCTCTGCTGGCTCTGTTAACGATGCGGCTGGGCCACCAGTCATAATTTTTTGCAGGCATTCAAGCTGGGGAACTGGCTAAGCCCAACGTTTTTGAACGACGTGCAGGAGTATTTTTCATGGATATCAAGCGCATTGGATCGCAACCCTCAGTAAAGGGGTCGTCCGACTGGTTTACTGGAACGGTTCGCATTGATCCCTTGTTCAATCCACCCGAACCCGCGCAGGTGACGACGGCACTCGTTACGTTCGAGCCAGGTGCCCGAACCGCGTGGCATACCCATCCGCTCGGGCAGACCCTGATTGTTACGGCGGGATGTGGTTGGGTGCAGCGCGAAGGCGGTCCTGTCGAGGAAATTCGCCCCGGTGATACGATCTGGTTTGCGCCTGGCGAGAAGCACTGGCATGGCGCGGCAGCGACTACGGCGATGAGCCATATTGCCATTCAGGAAAAGCAGAACGGTTCTCCAGTCGACTGGTTGGAACATGTTTCTAATGATGATTACAGAAAATGAAAATTCTTGTGTTCGGTCACTATCAGTTTGGGCGGTAATAATGTGTGATTGTGTCCATGGGCAGGAAGGCAAACTGCCGAAAAATCCTTAGAATCAGGAGCGTAATGCCGCTTATCTGGTAATCTATGGCTCATAGTTAAACCGCAATACATCCGGCACATGACTACCAGTGACCTGCCGTACCCTATGTAATATTACGCAATGACCCACCTAGGGTTGGGTGTTAGGGTAAGGGTATGTGCGTAATGCAAAGGTCAGGTTTGTGGTAGCGTCTCTCCAACGTGCACGTGGGCGGTTTGGGTTGGAGGTTAGGCAACGGGGGCAGGTAACCCGTATGGCCGACCTTGAGCAGGGGGGCTGTTGCCGTTTGCTTTTTCCGCGCATTGCTGGGGCGGGGGTGGAGGCCGCTACGGTTAATATCTCTGGTGGTATTGCCGCAGGTGACAGAATTGAGGGCTGGCTGATATGCCGCCAAGGCTCAGACTTGCTTCTGACCTCCCAAGCTGCAGAAAGAGTGTACCGTGCCCGCCCGCACGATGCCCCGGCCACCATGACCCTTACCTGCCAAATTGAGCCAGACGCCCGTTTGGAATGGCTGCCGCATGGCACTATTTTTTTTGATGGCAGCAGTTTTAACCGGCGTATGCAGGTAGATATGGCTGGCTCGGCTGAGTTTTTGTTTTTGGAAAGCCGTATATTTGGCCGTAAAGGGTCGGGTGAGGTTCTGTCTGGCCTCAATATAATCGACCGTCTTTCTATTAAGCGTGATGGCAAATTAGTGCTTGAAGAAGCCTTGCGTCTAGAAAGCCAGAGTGTGGCCAAATTGTTGGCGCAGGCAGCCGTAAGTGGTGGGCAGTGCAGTGTGGCAACCATTGTGCTGGTAAGCCCAAATGCCGTGAGCTTATTAGAAAAGCTTAGGGTACACTTGCAGGCACCAGAGTATGCCGGTTTTGCCGTTTCAGCATGGAATGGCATGGTGGTGGTAAGAGGGCTGGCTGAGAGCGGGTGGCTTTTAGAAAAAGCCTTGCGGGGGGTTTTAGCGTTGCTACGCCAAAACCGCCCCATGCCCTCTACATGGCGTTCATAAAAAGAGCTTAACTTAGGCAAGGGATTAGCCAGAACATGCATTTAACCCCAAGGGAAAAAGACAAGCTGCTTATTTCTATGGCAGCCATGGTAGCCCGGCGCAGGCTGGAGCGCGGGGTAAAATTGAACTACCCCGAGGCCATAGCCTTGATTACAGACCATGTGGTTGAAGGCGCGCGAGACGGCGTAGATGTAGCTGCTCTTATGGCAAGTGGGGGGCATGTTTTAACGCGTGAACAGGTGATGCACGGTGTTGCTGAAATGATTCATGATGTGCAGGTAGAAGCAACTTTCCCCGATGGTACAAAGCTGGTGACTGTTCATGACCCAATACGCTGACCCTTTGCCACAAGATGCCATACCCGGTGAAATACTGGTTAATGAGGGCGATATTACCCTAAACGAGGGCCAGCCCCGTAAGGTTGTGATGGTAACCAACACGGGTGACCGCCCCGTGCAGGTTGGCAGCCATTACCATTTTTACGAAGTAAACCCTGCTTTGCACTTTGAGCGCGAAAGCGCACGCGGTTGGCGGCTGGACGTGCCATCGGGTGGGGCTGTGCGCTTTGAGCCGGGGCAGGAGCGTGAGGTTACGTTGGTACCATTGCGTGGCCAACGTGTGGTGATTGGTTTTAGAGGTGATGTAATGGGGAGCCTAGACGTATGACCCGCCTGACCCGGCATGATTACGCAGCACAATTTGGCCCCACCACAGGCGACCGTGTGCGGTTGGCAGATACAGTCTTACTGGTAGAGGTTGAGAAAGACCTGACCATTTACGGCGAAGAGGTACGGTTTGGCGGGGGCAAAACCATACGAGACGGTATGGCGCAGTCTCAGGTTACACGTGCCGAAGGGGCTGCTGACACCGTTATTACCAACGCGCTTATTATAGACCACTGGGGCATTGTTAAAGCAGATGTTGCCCTGCGTGATGGGCGTATTGCGGGTATTGGTAAGGCTGGCAACCCTGATATTCAGCCCGGTGTAGATATTATAATTGGCCCAGGTACGGAAATTATTGCAGGCGAAGGCAAAATTCTGACCGCTGGCGGTATAGACAGCCATATTCACTACATTTGCCCGCAGCAAATTGAAGAAGCCCTTTCTTCAGGTGTAACCACCATGCTGGGTGGGGGTACCGGGCCTGCAACGGGTACGGCCGCAACAACCTGCACGCCGGGGCCATGGCATATGGCGCGCATGTTGCAGGCCGCAGAAGCTTTTCCGGTTAATTTGGCGTTTGCGGGTAAAGGCAATGCGTCCCGACCGGATGGGTTGGAAGAAATGGTGCGTGCAGGTGCATGTTGCCTGAAGCTGCATGAAGACTGGGGTTCTACCCCCGCCGCTATTGATTGCTGCCTAAGTGTGGCAGACCGTATGGACGTACAGGTTATGATCCATACTGATACGTTGAACGAGAGTGGCTTTGTAGAAGACACGATCGCTGCGTTCCAAGGCCGCACTATTCATGCCTTTCATACCGAAGGGGCGGGTGGGGGGCATGCGCCAGACATTATTCGGGTAGCGGGGCTGCCTAATGTGTTGCCATCTTCTACCAACCCAACACGGCCCTACACCCGCAATACGCTAGATGAGCATTTGGATATGCTTATGGTCTGCCACCACCTAGACCCCCAAGTGCCAGAAGATATTGCATTTGCTGAAAGCCGTATTCGCCGGGAAACCATAGCTGCAGAAGACATTTTTCATGACATGGGGGTACTCTCCATGATGTCTTCAGACAGTCAGGCTATGGGGCGAGTTGGTGAGGTGCCACTGCGGACGTGGCAAACAGCGCATAAAATGAAATGCCAGCGTGGCGCACTACCCGGAGATGGCCGTGCAGATAATAACCGCGTTAAACGCTACATTGCCAAATATACCATTAACCCCGCTATAGCCCACGGCCTATCGCACGAGGTGGGGTCTATTGAAGTAGGCAAACTGGCAGACCTTGTCTTATGGAGTCCGGCTTTTTTTGGCGTAAAGCCTGATATGGTGGTGAAAGGCGGGGCTATTGTTTACGCCATGATGGGTGACCCCAATGCGTCTATTCCTACCCCGCAGCCGGTGCATGGCCGTATGATGTTTGGGGGCTATGGCGGGGCACTTACACATACCAGCCTAACCTTTGTGTCTAACGCCGCGTTGGAAGATGACATTGGCCGTAAGCTGGGGCTACGCAAACGGCTTTCTGCCGTTGCAAACACACGGGGCGGTATTGGCAAGCGGAGTATGATCCATAATAACGCTATGCCGCATATTGAGGTTGATGCAGAAACCTATGAAGTGCGTGCCGATGGCGTGCTGCTAACCTGCGAACCAGCCGATATTCTCCCTATGGCACAAAGGTATTTTTTGTTCTGATGAAACGTGTTGCAAAAATTTTGCCTGTAGGCAGTTGGGCTGTGGAGCAGGCGACTGATGTCTTTTGTGCAGATTACGAAGGACGGCACCGGCGGCGCATGGTGCTGCCCTTGCAATCTGGTGAAAAAGTGCTGCTTGAGCTTGAGCATGCCCGCCTGTTGCAAGCTGGAGAGGGGCTATGCCTTGAAGATGGCCGTATTATAAAAGTAGAAGCCTTGCCCGAAGAATTAATGGAAGTGCGGGCGCAAAACCCGCTGCATTTGGTGCAGCTTGCATGGCACTTGGGCAACCGGCATTTGCCCGCAGCCATTGAGCCAGAGCGCATTTTAATACGGTATGACCACGTTATTGCAGATATGGTGAAGGGCCTTGGTGGCCACATACACCGGGTGCAGGCTGCCTTTGACCCAGAAAGTGGGGCCTATGCAGCGCGTGAACATGGGCATACCCACCACGACCACGACCACGACCACGACCACGACCTCGACCTCGACCACGACCATCATGACCATGTGCACGAGCACACGCATGAACACGAACATAGGCACAGCCATAGCCACGGGCATGTAGAGCACCACCATGGTGGCCACAGCCATTCCCATGGCTAATGACGGCGCGGGCACACAGGGGCTAGCATTTTTACAGCTGTTGTCTTGGGTTTCTCCCGCTTTTCCCACGGGGGGGTATGCTTATAGCCACGGCTTGGAGTGGGCGGTAGAGCAGGGTTATGTGCATAACGTGGCCGCGCTTATGGCGTGGGTTGAGACACTGCTCCTGCATGGCAGTTTGGGGAATGACCTTATTTTGCTCAATGCTGCGTGGCTGGCAGGCGATGATAACGCACGTTTAGCTGAAATTGCCGAGTTTGCCTGCGCCTGTGCTTCATCACGCGAGCGGTACGAAGAAACGATTTACCAAGGCGAGGCTTTTTTAAAGGCGGCCCATGTTTGGCAAGCAATGCCCCCTAAAGCCGAGTTTGAGGGCACGCGTTGGCCGCTGCCTGTGGCGCAAGGCATGGTTTTTTACAAAGGGGGGGTGGCACAGCGCCAAGCCCTGTTAGCCGGAGGGTATGCTGCCATTGCTGCGTTGGTTTCGGCTGCGGTAAGGCTTGTGCCCCTTGGCCAGACAGACGGCCTACGGGCCTTAGAAGGGCTAGAGTGTGCCTTAATTGCTGCGGCCAACAAAGTACAAAAGCAAACATTGGACGATATAGGCAGCGCCTGTTTTGCCTCTGACCTAGCCGCCATGCACCACGAAACACAAGAAACGAGGTTATTTAGAACATGACAAAAGCAAAACACGGCCCGTTGCGCGTTGGCATTGGTGGCCCGGTTGGTACTGGCAAAACAGCCCTGATGGATGCCTTATGCCGCCGGTTTAGAGAGCATTACAATATTGCGGCCATAACCAACGATATTTACACGCGCGAAGATGCCGAGTTTTTAACCCGTGCAGGCTCTTTGCCGCCAGAGCGTATTATGGGCATTGAAACGGGCGGCTGCCCGCACACCGCCATTCGCGAAGATGCCAGTATTAACCTTGCCGGTATTGCTGAGCTGACAGAGCGGTTTGAAGGGCTTGATTTGGTGCTGGTTGAGAGTGGTGGTGATAATTTGGCCGCAACCTTTAGCCCAGAACTGGCAGACCTGACCATTTACGTTATTGACGTTTCAGCCGGAGATAAAATTCCGCGTAAGGGTGGCCCCGGCATTACCCGGAGTGATTTGCTGGTAATTAACAAAATAGACCTAGCCCCCCATGTAGGGGCAGACCTTGGCGTGATGGACCGCGATAGTAAGCGCATGCGTGGGCAAAGGCCGTTTATTTTTGCCAACATTCGCGCAGGTGAGGGGGTAGAGGGCATTGCCGCGTTTATTATTGAGCAGGGTGGCCTTTAAAAACTGTGTCTTATTTGGGTGTATGAGGCAAAAAATTACAAATAAACCCAATAGTAAGTAATTCTACGCATCCCATCTTTCCAATTCGTTTTCGTAATATTCCCCTTGTCGCCAGCAGGTGACCGCAGCCACAAGGGGGTAGCCATGATTGCGCTTGTGTCCCGGTTTATGACAGGCCGGAAAAAAGAACTGTTGCACTATGGCAGCATTGTATCGGTTGGTGTGGTGCTGGGGGGCATGGTCTCTTCACAAGCGCACGCGGTAGCAACGGTTAACTTGGGTAAAGACCAGTTTTTTACCCTTGGTGTTGGGGTGCGCGCGCAGTATTTAAGCCACGATTCAACTGTGCCGGGTAATAAAGACTCAGCGAGTGCAGATGACCTGCGTATTTATATGGGTGCGCAATTCCATAAATATGTAAAATCTACCCTAAACCTTGAGCGCCTGCGTGATGGTAACTGGAACGTGCTTGACGGTATTTTGCAGGTAGAGCCTTGGAAAGCCTTTAATATTTGGGGCGGCCGTATGCTAACCCCCAGTGACCGTTCTAACCTTGATGGCCCGTATTTTCTTAGCACTTATGCGTTTCCTATGGTTGCGCAGTATCCGGGCGCTTGGTCTGGCCGAGATGACGGTATTGCCATTTGGGGCAAGCTGGCCAAAGACCATTTTAGGTATGTTACTGGTATTTACCGTGGGCATAACTGGGTGCAGGGCGGTTCTAACTATGGTGAGCACCCACTTTTTGCTGGGCGTGTGGAATATAACTTTCTCGACCCCGAGCCATCACCTGCTTATTACACAGCCAGCACCTATTACGGTAAAGCCGATATTTTGGCCATTGGTCTTGCAGGCCAGTACCAAGCAGATGGCGTAGGCAGTGCCGAAGTAAAAGGCACTTACAAAGCCTGGAACGTTGATGGCTTGTTTGAAAAGAAAATAGGTAAAAATGCCAAATATGGTGTGTATACCTTAGAAGGTGCTTATTACCAGTATTATACCGATGGTGTAAAAGATATTCCGGCAGGGTATAAACAGCGCACGCCTTCTTATGGCAATGTGGGTGGTATTAATGCAGGTACGGCCTTTTTGGCCAGCACAGCCTACCTTATTCCTTACAAGCTTGGGTGGGGGCGTGTGCAGCCATTGGTACGCTACCAAGAGTTTCGGTTTAAAGAGGGCTTGTATGGCCCCGGCCACCCCAAAACTACACAGTTTGATGCTGGCGCAAACTACGTGATGGACGCACATAATTTACGGTTTACGTTTGATTACGTGCGCTACAAAGCTGCCAGTGCGCGGGCGCAGGGGGCTTTCCTGCTTGGTATGCAGTTTCAGTACTAAGCATGGTTGGTTTGTTATACCCATTTATCAGGCGGGTTGGAGCTAAAACCACGCAGGGGGTCGCAATGATTGGTTTTAAAAAGATAACGTTTTTTACACTTTTAGCACTTTCCTGCACATTTGGGCACAAAGAGCTGCATGCAGCAGAACCCGCGTTTGACAAGCTAGATTGCCGCCATTTGTTTGCAGAAGATGTGTTACTGTCTGACGAATTAGAGACCTTGAGCAAGCAAGAGCAAAAAAGCATTGCCCAAGATACCGCCCCGGCAGAAAGCCAGTTTTTTGTAAGGCTAGACCCTGTGCCGGGGTTTGGTATTATGAAAGGGGTAACCCTCTCACCCGCTGGGCGGCCTATTAAAGAAGACAGCACTGAGCACAATCTTGACCATGTTAGGCAAGAGTTGGCAGTTGTGCGCCACTACGAGCAAGACAAGGTGTGCTTAAAAGAAGGCAGTTTTACGAGAGACCGCGACCGTTTGTCTGATGACGCACCGCGTGCGGCCCCGTAACGGTTAGTTTTCTTGCAAGAGGCGTGATGCGGTGGCAGCCGCTGCCGCACGCGAGCTTAGGCCGGTTTTGTTGTAAATTTGCTCTATGTGTTTATCGACCGTGCGGTGGCTAACCTCTAAAATATCGGCAATATCGCGGCTGGTTTTGCCGCGTGAAATCCAGAGCAGCACCTCAGCCTCACGCGCGCTGAGGTTGAGCTTGGTGCGCAAGATGTTTTCTGGAAAAATAGCCTGCTTGCCAACGCGCAACAGCAACTCATCAGGCCCGGTGGCCCCCACGAGTGTGAGAGACACGCTGGTGTCTCCAGTCTCTTGTTGCAGCACGACAGTGCCGGGGGGCGGGAGTGGGGTTGGCAGGGCTTTAAGTGCTGCTTGGCTTTGGGGTATGGCATCTAGTATCAGGCTGGCCTGTGGTGTTGCCCATAGTACCTCGCCCATGCGGGTTGTGGCAAACAGGTAGCGGCCTGCACGGTCAAGTGCACCGTGGGCAGAGCGTATGCGGCTTGCGGCTTCAAGCCGTACACCAATACGGGCCATAACTTCTTCTAACCGTAAGGGTTTGGTCACGTAGTCTGCTGCTCCGGCTTCAAAAGCACGGAGCACGTGTTCGGTTTCGGTCAGGCCGGTCATGAAAATAATGGGGACACCTGCTGCCCGGCTGTTAGAGCGCAGGGCCTCGCACACGTCCCATCCGGTCATGCCGGGCATAAGGGCATCAACCAAAATAAGGTCTGGTACGGTGTGGCTAATGACTTCAAGCGCTGCCGCGCCAGATTGTGCAAGCAGCACAATATAGCCGCCCTCCGCCAGTTTTTCGTCCATCAGGCCCAGTACGGCAGGGTCATCATCTATAACCAGAATGGTTTTGCGGTTAGCGGCAGGTGCGGTCATGGTGCAGGCTGTTCCAGATGATGGCGTAAGGCTTCAAGCTGGTAAGAGGATACCAGATCGAACAAAGGAGCAAGGGCAGCTTTAAGGCCCGGTTGCTCTGCCTGCAATATTGTTAATTGTTCTCGTAAGTCCCTGAGGTTGCCACTGTTTAAGAGTGCAAGCAACGCTGCCCTTTGGGTGTCTGACAAAGGCTGGGCTGTGTCTGTGGTTATGCCTTGGGATGTTATAAGGTGTGTTGGTGTTAAATCTGGTTGTGGCAGGTGCCATGTTAGGCAGAGCATTTGCCCTATTTCGGTAACAAGAGCGGATAGGTTTACGGGTTTGCCCAGTACCGGGCAGTCATCTAGCGAGGGCACATGCCGGTTGGTGCTTTCTACCAAATTACCAGTCAAGAAAATAAGGGGTGTTGTGGCATACTCGGTTTGGCGAATGCGCAGCGCAAGGTCACGGCCATCCATACCGGGCATGGAAAGGTCTAGTAGTAACAGGTCTGGCTGCACTATGGGCAGGCGGTCGAGGCATTCGGTGCCGCTTTCGGCTTCCTCAAAGTCAAAACCACAACGCTCTAAAATTTCGCGCATAATCAGGCGGTGTTCTTGGTTGTCATCAACCACCATTACAGTACGGCGTGGGCCGTCATACCCAATAGGGAAGGCGGGCAGTTGGGGCGGCAGTTCAATGTCGCGGTCAGAGAGCATAAGCCGTACCCGAAAGCGCGAACCAACACCTTGTGTGCTGGTAAACGTGAGTTCACCGCCCAAAATTTCTGTAAGCAGCTTGGTTATGGTTAACCCTAAACCAGTGCCGGGCATACCTGCGGTGGTGCTGCCCCGCTCAAAGGGTTCAAAAATGCGGGTATAATCTTCCTCGGCAATGCCGGGGCCGGTGTCGGTAATAACAAATTCTGCAATTTGGCCGTACCATTTGGCAGAAAACGTAACACTGCCACGGTGCGTGAACTTGATAGCATTTGAGAGCAAGTTAAGCAGAATTTGCCGCAGGCGGTGTTCATCACACGTTACTACGGCGGGCAGAAAGCCGGGTTCCCAATTGAGTTTTAGGCCTTTTGCTTGGGCTTGCAGGCGCATCATCTGTGCGACAGATTCTAAAAACGCAGGCAGAGCAATGGTGTCTGTGTGCAGTTCAATACGCCCGGCTTCAATGCGCGAGATATCAAGCAAGCCAGAGAGAATACTGGTAATATGCTCCCCACTTTCGCGCATAATGCCAAGGGTTTTTTGGCGCTCTGTGGGCATGCGTTTATCGTGCTGTAAAAGCTGAATATAGCCCATAATGGCGTTAAGCGGAGAGCGGATTTCGTGGCTGATGCCGCTAATATAACGTGTTTTGGCAAGACTTGCTGATTCTGCTTTTTCACGCGCAAGTTTTAGTGCCTCGTCTGTGCGGCGGCGTGCCCGTATTTCGTTCATGAGGAGACGGGTTTGGTGCAGGGTTTCGCGCGTGGCGGTACGGCGGCCTTCTTGGGTCATGACCAAAAGCCATGCCCCTATAGCGCTGGCCAAAAAGGCCAGCAGCAACACATGGTGCCATGGGCCACCAGCCTGCCATGCCAACCCACCCAGCATAAGCGCTGAGCCTGCAAGCATGCATACAAACCGTCCGGCAGGGGCCAAAAGCCAACGGCGCAAGCGTGCGGGAAAAATGCGCAAAGGGGTAAGGAACTGGGTTTTCATACGCATGGAAACCGGCTTGCATCGGTCGTGGCAGCGGGCATCAAGCGAGCAGCAGAGAGAGCAGATTGTGCCGCCATAAGCCGGGCAGGGTGCCATATCTTGCGCTTCAAAATGATGTTCGCAAATAACGCATTGCATGGCGGGCTTTGTGGCCCAGCCAGCAGGTTGGGTGCGGGCTAGGTATGTGCGCCCACCCGTAAACCATGCCAGCACAGGTGCACTTAAGCATGCGGTAAAAAGCGTTAAAAAGGGGGCATAGGCTGCGGCTAAGGCCCCTAAAAAACCACAGAACGCCACAATGCCCAAGCAGGCAGATATGGCCCAGGCCCCAAGCCCTACGCAATTGAAGTCTGGCAGCAAAGCGCGCTTGAACTCAACAAAGGGAGGGCTAAGGCCAAGGGGTTTGCACAAAACAATATCGCCTAAAATAGCACCTATCCAGGCACAGGCCAAAACCCCATAAACGGTTATGCCGGTTTCAATGGTACTAACCAGCCCGGCTTCCATCAGTAAAAAAGAAATAGTGATATTAAAAACAACATAAAACACCCGGCCGGGGTGAGTATGGGTTAAACGGGAAAAGAAATTTGACCATGCCAGAGAGCCAGCATAGGCATTGGTAATATTTACTTTTATTTGCGCTAAAGCCACCAGTGCCACGGTAAGCATAACGGCAAGGGGGGCAGAAGCAAAACTATGCCATGCGTAATAATACATAAGCCCCGGTTGTACGGCCTGTGCGGCTGAAAAACCGGCTTTGAGCAGTAACCATGCTAAAAATGAGCCAGCAAAGAGTTTAAAGGCATCAAATACCACCCAGCCGGGGCCACCCATAATAAGGGCTACCCACCATTGCTTGCGGTTTTGTGGGGTAGGGCTTGGCAGAAAGCGCAAAAAATCTATTTGCTCAGCGCTTTGGCAAATAAGCACAATAATGAGAGACGCCGCAGCCCCAATAGCTATTGGGTTAAGGGGGCCTGTCTGGCTTAGCAGGCCGCTAAACTGTGTCCATGCAGTAAAATGCGGGTATTGCGTGGCGGCTAATACGGCAAGGGGTATAAAGTTGAGGGCAAACCAGATGGGCTGTGTGGCTATTTGAAAGCGGGCAATAAACGTAATGCCCCACATAACCAGCGGTATAACCACCACAGCACACACCAAGTATGCCAGCCATAGCGGTACGCCCAGCAAGCTGCGTAACGTGCCCGCCAATATGGCGGCCTCTAGCCCAAAGAAAATGAAAGTAAAGCTGGCATAAAGTAGCGATGTAATGGTGGAGCCAATATAGCCAAAGCCGCAACCACGGGTAAGCAGGTCTATATCGAGCCCAGAGCGGGCGGCAGACAGGCACAGGGGCAGGCTTACGCAAAAAATAACAAGGGTTACAAACGCAATGGCTGCCGCGGTATTGGCAAAACCAAAGGCCAGTGTGAGTGTGCCGCCCATAGCCTCTAGGGCCAGAAAGGAGATTGAGCCCAGTGCGGTAAGGGCTGCGCGCATGGGGGTGGCCGTGCGGGCACGCTGCGCGGTAAAGCGCAGGGCGTAATCTTCAAACGTTTGGTTGGCGGCCCAACGGCTATAAGCCCGGCGGGGGCGTACAATACGCAAATGGCGTATGGAATGCGGCACGGTGACTGGCTTCCATGGTGGCGGGTGGGCAAAAAAGAGTTGTGTTACGGCATACCGGATAAGCCGATACGCAGGAATGCGTATGGGAAGATAACGTGCCGCAGAGGACAATGGTCATAGCAGCAAAAGGACCGTTGATCATGCCCCACACCATGCCGAATCTTTCCCGTCGTGCTTTTGGCCGTTTGGCTCTTGCTTCCTCTGCCGCCGCATTCGGTGGTGCTCTGGGGGCTGGTTATGCGCGTGCTGCCACCCCAAAAGGCGAGCCTATTAAGGTTGGTATTCTACATTCGCTCTCTGGCACCATGGCCATTAGCGAAACAACCCTAAAAGACGTCATGTTAATGCTGATTGCCGAACAAAACCGCAAAGGCGGCCTGTTGGGCCGCCCGCTTGAACCTGTTGTGGTAGACCCGGCCTCTAACTGGCCGCTATTTGCGGAAAAAGCGCGCCAGCTTTTGTCTGTCGATAAAGCCTCTGCCGTGTTTGGCTGCTGGACAAGCGTGTCTCGTAAATCTGTGCTGCCAGTGTTTGAGGAACTGAATGGTATTCTGTTTTACCCCGTGCAGTACGAGGGGCAGGAGTGCAGCCGCAATATTTTCTATACCGGTGCGGCACCTAACCAGCAGGCTATTCCCGCGGTAGATTATCTGCTGAGCGAAGATGGCGGCGGTGCCAAACGCTTTGCACTGGTGGGTACAGATTATATTTACCCCCGCACAACCAACCAAATTCTTGTTAGCTACCTTAAGTCCAAAGGCATTGCTGATGAAGATATTATGGTAAACTACACGCCGTTTGGGCAGTCTGACTGGCAGACCATTGTTTCCCAAATTAAAGCCTTTGGGGCTGCGGGTAAAAAAACGGCTGTTGTGTCTACCATTAACGGTGACGCCAACGTGCCATTTTATAAAGAGCTGGGTAACCAAGGTATTTCTGCAACCGACCTGCCGGTTATGGCCTTTAGCGTGGGTGAGGAAGAACTGGCAGGCATGGACACCAAACCGCTGGTTGGCCAGCTTGCGGCATGGAACTACTTTGAAAGCATTGATACCCCAGCAAATGCTGCGTTTATTAAACAATGGCACGCTTATACAAAGCAGCCCAAACGCACCACGAACGACCCCATGGAAGCCCACTATATTGGCTTTAACATGTGGGTGCAGGCTGTAACCAAAGCAGGCACAACCGACCATGATAAGGTGATTGATGCCATGGTTGGTATTCGCCAACCTAACCTGACTGGCGGTGTGGCAGAAATGCTGCCAGACCACCACCTGACCAAGCCTGTGTTTATTGGCGAAATTCAGGATGATGGGCAGTTTTCAGTTGTCTGGAAAACCCCAGCACTGGTACCGGGTCAGGCATGGTCACCTTGGGTGGCGCAAACAAAAGACCTGATAGGCGACTGGCGCCAGCCTATTGCGTGCGGCAATTACAATAGCGCTACCAAAACCTGCCTAAGCCATAAGCATGCGTAAGCTGGGTCTGGCTTGCCTGCTCGCCGCTCTGTGTCTGGGCGGCGGTCTAGGAGGGTCATCTGCACGGGCAGATGATTTCTCTGGCCTTGCAAGCCCGCAATTTGAAGATGTGTCTGCCAGCATTACCGCCCTTGCGGCAAATGGCAGCGCACAGGCAGACGCAGCGTTGCAGGCGCTAGAGGCGCACCATCTTTTTAGCGGTGCAGATGGCGCGTTATTTATTCACGCAGGCGAGGTTTGCCAAAATGCGCGCACGGGTGAGGCCACAACCTGCCCTGAAGAAGGGTTGAAGCCTGTAAGGGTTAATAACCGTATTCGTAAAGTTTTGGCAGGCGTTCAGGCGGTGAGGGAACTGAGTGCTCCGCAGCCTGAAGAACGCATAAAAGCAGCCGAGACATTTTATACACGCCACGATGCAGCCCTTCTCCCGGCGTTAGATAATGCCCTGAGCAGCGAAAAAGTACCCGCTGTGCGTGAAAAACTGATGCAGGCCCATGCTGCGACAGTGCTGGCGCAGCCTCCGGCGGAGGGGGCGCAGGCGGCAAGGCTTAAAGCGGTTGGCTTTTTGGCAGAAGTGGGCGGGCTTGAAGCGCGCGGCCTTTTGGCTGGTGTTGCCGCCAATGTGGGGGAGGCACCAGACGTACGCCATGCGGCACAAAGTGCCGTCTCACGCATTGACTGGCACCTGCGTGTTTGGAGCGTGCTGCAAAATGCGTTTTACGGCCTAAGCTATGGCTCTGTTCTGTTGCTGGCTGCAACGGGGCTTGCCATTACCTTTGGGGTTATGGGCGTTATCAACATGGCGCATGGCGAAATGATGATGATTGGCGCCTATGTAACGTGGCTTGTGCAGCAGGGCATTAAAATGACCGTACCTGCGCTAGAACCCTTTGCCATTCTTATTGCCATACCCGTAGCGTTTGTGGTGTGCGGCGGTATTGGGGTGGTGATAGAGCGCAGTTTGATACGCTTTTTGTATGGCCGCCCGCTTGAAACGCTTTTGGCAACATGGGGCCTTTCTTTGGTGTTGCAGCAGGTTATTCGCTCTCTTTTTGGGCCAACCAATATTGCTGTGCAAACCCCAGCGTGGCTGTCTGGCTCTATCGCCTTAGGCGGGCTGGACATAACGCTGAACCGTTTAGCTATTTTGGTGTTTGCCGGGCTTGTGCTGGGCGGGCTTATGCTTGTGTTGCGCCGCACGCCCTTGGGCCTGCAAATGCGCGCTGTTACGCAAAACCGCCGTATGGCAGCCCTTATGGGTATCCGTACCCCTAAAGTAGATGCTCTGGCATTTGGCCTGGGTGCCGGTTTGGCAGGCTTGGCGGGTGTGGCGGTAAGCCAGATAGATAACGTAAGCCCCAACTTGGGCCAGTCTTATATTATAGACAGCTTTATGGTGGTTGTGTTTGGCGGCGTAGGCAACTTGTGGGGCACATTGGCTGCAGCCATGGCGCTGGGCATGGGCGGCAAAGTACTGGAGCCAACTATTGGCGCTGTGTCTGCTAAAATTGCCATTCTTGTGCTGGTTATTGCCTACATACAGCGGCACCCGCGTGGCATGTTTCCTGTGCGTGGCCGGGGTATTGAATCATGAATGCTTTTTCTTGCCAGTCTGCGCGGTCTTTCAAAAGCGTTGTTTGGACAGCGGGTTTGGTGCTCCTTGCGGCTATAGTGTTGGCAGTGGCCAGCTTACTGCCAGAAAGCAGCCCACTGCACGCTTCTGCCTTTGTTGTGTCTTTGGCCGGTAAGTATCTGGCTTATGCCATGCTGGCCCTTTCGGTTGATCTGGTATGGGGGTTTGCGGGTATTCTTACCCTTGGGCATGCTGCCTTTTTTGGCTTGGGCGGCTACGCCATGGGTATGTATCTCATGCGTGAAATTGGTGCCCGTGGTGCCTATGGTGATGCAAACCTGCCAGACTTTATGGTCTTTCTGTCATGGAAAAGCCTGCCTTGGTATTGGTGTGGCACAGACCATTTTGCATGGGCCATGATGCTGGTTTTGGTTGTGCCAGCCTTGCTGGCCGGGGTTTTTGGCTGGCTTGCCTTCCGCTCCCGCGTGTCTGGTGTGTATCTCTCTATTATTACGCAAGCTCTGACTTATGCGCTTATGCTGGCTTTTTTCCAGAACGGTTTTGGCTTTGGCGGTAATAATGGCCTGACAGACTTTAAAGACATTCTTGGGGCAGACCTGCACGCCCCCGCCACCCGTGCTGCCTTATTGGTTGCAACAGGAGTGGCATTGGCTGCGGCCTTGCTTGCAGCACGCTTTATTGTAGGCAGCCGCTTTGGCAATTTGCTGGTTGCCGTGAGAGATGCTGAAAACCGCACACGGTTTTTAGGCTATCGGCCAGACCAGGTTAAGCTGTTGGTATGGGTTTTTTCTGCCATGCTGGCGGCTGTTGGGGGGGCGCTGTATGTAACCCAGGTTGGTATTATTAACCCCGGAGAATTTGCACCCGCTAACTCTATTGAATCTGTTATCTGGGTGGCAGTTGGCGGCCGTGGTACATTAAGCGGTGCAGTTCTGGGCGCTATATTAGTCAACTTTGGCAAAACGCTGTTTACGGCATGGTTGCCTGAATTCTGGCTATACGGGCTTGGGTTGCTGTTTATTGGCACAACTCTTTTTCTGCCCAACGGCATTATGGGCCTGTGGCGGCCAACCAAGAAAAACGACCCTGAAGAAATTACACCCGAAGTAAGCGCACCAGAAGGGGAGCACCCATGACAGAAGCTTTGTTGCTTGATGTGCGTAATGTGAGTGTAACCTTTGATGGTTTTCGCGCTATTAACTCTTTAAGCTTAGCGCTTAAACCCGGAGAAATGCGGGCTATTGTTGGGCCAAATGGTGCCGGTAAAACCACCATGATGGATATTATTACCGGCAAAACCCGGCCCGATAGCGGTACAGCTACCTTTAAAGGGCACGACTTAACCCGGTTAGATGAGCCAGCCATTGCGCGTTTGGGTATTGGCCGTAAGTTTCAAAAACCCACCGTGTTTGAAGCCCTAACGGTAACAGAAAACCTGTTGCTCTCGCTTAAAGGCATCCGGTCACCTTTTGCGGTATTATTTGCCCGCCAAAGTAGCCGCGAGCGTGAGCGTTTGGCAGAGCTTTTGAGCCTGACCCGTTTGGAGAGTGTTGCAAACTCTACAGCCGGAGACATGAGCCACGGCCAAAAGCAATGGTTGGAAATTGGTATGCTTATGGGCCAAGAACCCGACTTGTTGTTGGTTGATGAGCCTGTAGCAGGCATGACCGATGCAGAAACCATGGCAACGGCCGACCTACTGCGTGAAATTAATAAAACCCGCAGCGTTGTGGTGGTTGAGCACGATATGGACTTTGTGCGTGCCTTGGGTGTGCCCGTTACCGTGCTGCATGAAGGCTCTGTACTGGCAGAAGGCACATTAGACGATGTGAGTGCCGACCCTCGCGTTATTGAGGTCTATCTTGGGCGTTAAAATTTACTCTGCTGGCAGAAAAAGGGGGCGTGTGCATGCTCAAGGTTAAGGACGTGCATTTGCACTATGGTGCAGCAATTGCTCTGCGTGGGGTTTCGTTAGAGGCAAAGCAAGGTGCAGTAACTTGCTTGCTGGGCCGTAACGGGGTGGGCAAAACCAGCCTGATACGTGCTGTTACCGGCATGCATGCAGTGAGTGAGGGGTGTATTGAGTGGGAAGGGGAGGATATTACCAAACTACCCGCCTACGACCGTGCCAAGCGCGGCATAGCAACCGTACCGCAAGGGCGCGATATTTTCCCGCTTTTGAGCGTGCGCGAAAATTTAGAGACTGGGTTTGGGTTGCTGCCCCGTGGCCAGCGCAAAGTACCAGATGAGATATTTGACCTCTTTCCCGTTCTGGCAAAAATGCTTGACCGGCGTGGGGGTGACTTATCTGGCGGGCAGCAGCAGCAATTAGCTATTGCGCGTGCGTTGGTTATTAAGCCGCGCTTGTTGGTGCTTGATGAACCCACAGAGGGTATTCAGCCGAGCATCATCAAAGACATTGGCACCATTATTGCCATGCTACGCGATAAAGGGGACATGGCCATTTTATTGGTTGAGCAATATTTTGATTTTGCGTTTGAACTGGCAGATAGCATTGCCGTGCTTGACCGTGGGCGGGTTGTGCTCAACGGGCAAGCATGTGACTTTGCGGCAGAGGATGTTCGCGCCCATATTACCATTTAATGCGGCCTAAGCCGGGCAACTGGCCGCCAACAGAGTAGCAATGCACCCACCACGCACGTTTTCACAAGCGGCTAGTAGCCACTTTGCCACTAAACCAGAGCAGCTTTTATGTGGCATGGTGGTGCTGGCTAATGTTGGGGCGTGGGTTTGGGCCGCTTGCTTACTGGGTACGTCACCTCTTTTACTGGGCACGGCGGGGCTGGCGTGGGTTTTTGGCCTACGCCACGGGCTAGATGCAGACCATATTGTTGCTATTGATACCGTAACCCGCAAACTTATGCTCTCAGGCCGTCCGGCATCACGGGTAGGGCTGTTTTTCTCACTTGGGCATTCTAGCGTGGTTATAGCGGCCACCTTGCTGCTTGCATTGCTGCCGGTGCGTGGGGTGTTAGAGCAGTGGCACCTTATTGGTGGGGTGTTCGGGACTGTCGTTTCAGGCTCTTTTATGGGTCTTGCCGTTATTGCCAATATTTGGATGGCTGCCCAACAATGGCACGCGCTTAAGCAACACCAACCAGCCCCTGCTTTGGGGCCAGGGGGTAGCGTATGCTCCCCGCTCGGTTGGGTGGTACGTCCGTTTTTTAGCCTTATTGGGCGTGCGTGGCACATGTACCCCTTAGGGTTTATATTTGGGCTAGGTTTTGATACAGCCAGCGAAATTAGCCTACTTGGCATGACAACACTACAGGCTGCACAGGGGGTAGGGGTACTTGGTGTTTTAAGCCTACCGCTTTTATTTACATCTGCCATGGCCTTGGTTGATACGTTAGATACAGTGCTCATGTGCCGTGTGTATGCTTGGCGTGGGCAGGCTGAGGGCAGACGGGCAATTTATAATTTAGTTATTACGCTTATCTCTTTAGGGGCAGCCGCCGCCGTGGCAGTGGTGGAGCTAGGGCCACTTGTATGGGGAGATGGCTCTTTTGGTGCGTTATCTCAGAGTATCAGTTTTATAAGTGAGCATTTCTCAGCCGTAGGTGGCTGTATTTTAGCAGTCTTTTTAACTGTATGGGCAGTGGCGCGGCTTTTACAGAAAAGAGCACCAAGCCAGATCTGACTTTGGGGTGCGTGTAGCAATGCTGGTGGGTAAGCCAGCATTGAATAAGTTAGCGCATAATGCGGCGTATTACGCTTAAGAGTTCGTCTATAGCTTCATCGCCGCCATTTTCCTGCACGGCGTTACGAACGCAGCCGTTGGCATGGTCGGAAAGAATTTGAATGGACACGCCATCAAGCGCTGATTTGATGGCTGAAATTTGCATAATAATATCAACACAATAGCGGTCAGTTTCTACCATATTCAGCACGCCACCAATTTGCCCTTCTATACGGCGTAAGCGGTTGATGAGTGCTTTTTTCTTGGGCTGTTCAACCCGTTTTTCGGTGTTCGGTGCCTCTGTGGTGCAGTGCGTGCAGGTTGTAGCTGGGGCTGTATTTTGCGTTTGAGTAGCCATAATTACGATACCTTCCGCCTACCTAGACCCATATAAATTGGGCGTGAGGATACAAACTCTTCATTCCTGTCCTGTATAGCATCTGCGTCTGTTGCAATAGGGGCAGGCTGAGTAATTGGGTTATTTGGCTAACAAGAGGGAGCTTATACCAAAATAAAAAATGCCCTTGAAAATAGGGGTGGGGGGTATAATATATTGGGCAGAAACTTTTAAGGAGTGAGGTCATGCCCGAAACTATAAGTTTTGCTATTGGTGGCATGACCTGTGCCGCGTGCGCTGCCCGTGTTGAAAAAGTGCTCAACAGGCAGGAGGGTGTGCAGGCAGTAGTCAATTTTGCCACAGAGCGTGCGCAAATTGTTTTAAACTGGCCAGAGACAACGCCTGATATGGTTGTAGCCGCTGTGCGCAAGGCTGGTTTTACGGTAGCGGAGCGCAGCCTTGACCTGGCACTTACCGGTATGAGTTGTGCGGCTTGTGCTGCCCGGATTGAGCGCGTGCTCAATAGAGTGCCGCTTACACAGGCACATGTTAATTTTGCGACAGAGCGCGCACATATTACGTTTGTACCCGGTGTTGTTGAGCCTGAAACCCTTATAAGCTGCATTGAAAAAGCAGGCTTTGGTGCAAAGCCACTAGAAGCCTTAAGCGCGCCAGACCAGAAGGCTATACGTGCGCAAAGCTGGCGGCGTGAGCGCAACCATTTTTTGCTGACATTGGTTCTGGCTCTGCCTTTTTTTGTTGAAATGGGCGCAATGTTTTGTGGCTTTGGGCATGTATTGCCCGGTTGGCTGCAATTTGTGCTTGCCACCCCGGTACAATTTTACTGCGCCCGGCATTTTTATAAACAGGCTTGGAATGCGCTCAGAGCTGGCGCTGCCAATATGGATGTATTGGTCGTTTTAGGCACCAGTATTGCTTATGGGTTTAGTGCCTTTGTTGTTGTGCTGCATGCGCAGCAGCATTTATATTTTGAAGCAAGTGTTTCCATTATTACCCTCATTTCTTTGGGTAAATTGTTAGAGGCCAGAGCCAAAAATAAAACCGGTGCAGGGCTTGAAAGCCTTTTGCATCTTCAACCGCAAATTGCCCATGTTGAAGCCGATGGCGTGGTGCTTGACCGGCCTGTGCAAGCGGTAAAAGTAGGGAATATTTTTGTGGTGCGCCCCGGAGAGAGTGTGCCGGTAGATGGTGTGGTTATAGAAGGTGCTTCTGAAATAAATGAGGCTATGCTGACAGGAGAAAGCCTGCCAGTGCTGAAAACGCTAAAAGCGCAGGTTTACGCTGGTACTCTTAACACGACTGGCTTGCTGCGCGTGCAGGCCACTGGTGTTGGGGCAGATACCGCGCTGGCGCATATTGTTAAAATGGTTGAGCAGGCCCAAGGCTCTAAAGCCAGTGTGCAGCGCTTGGCTGATAAAGTGTCTCAGGTTTTTGTGCCAACTGTGGTGGTGCTTGCTTTACTGACGTTTTTATTAGGCTGGTTTGTAACCGGGCACGTGGTATGGAGCCTTGTTTCGGCAGTGTCTGTATTGGTTATTGCCTGCCCCTGTGCGCTGGGCTTGGCTACCCCTACGGCTATTATGGTCGGCACTGGTTTAGGGGCACGGGCGGGCATTTTGTTCCGTAATGCAGATGCTTTGGAGCATGCCCAAAAGCTCAAAACTATTTTGGTTGATAAAACCGGCACCCTAACGCAAGGGAAGCCAACAGTAAGTGATGTCCTCCCTTTAAAAGAGGTAGACCCAACGCGTTTGTTGAGTGTGGCTTGTGCTTTGGAAAAAGGGTCTGAACACCCTTTAGCACGCGCCGTTGTGGATTACGCACTGCAAAAAAAAGTACCTGAGCAAAGTATTACAGATTTTCAGGCCGTGCCGGGCATGGGTGTTAAGGCAAAGTTTTCTGGGCAAGTGGCTTTACTAGGCTCGCCTCGGTTTTTAACCGATGCAGGCTTGCCTGTTAAGCAAGGCATGGTGGTAGGGCTAGAGCAAGACGGTAAAACTGTTATCGGCGTGGCGCTCGGTACTGAGGTGTTGGGGTATATTGCCTTATTAGACCAGCTAAGGCCCGAGGCAGCGTCTACTGTGGCTGCGTTAAAAGCTGCTGGCATTCAGGTTATTATGCTCACTGGTGATAACGAACGCACAGCGCAGCGCGTTGCACGGCAAGTGGGCGTGAATGCTTATTTGGCTGGTGTTCTACCGAGCCAGAAAGCGGAGAAGGTACAGGCTTACCGGGCAGAGGGGAGCTTGGTTGGCATGGTAGGTGATGGCATTAACGACGCACCTGCTTTAGCCGCCGCAGATGTCGGGTTTGCTATTGGTGCGGGGTCTGACGTGGCGTTGGAAAGTGCAGACATTGTGCTGATGAAAAGTGACCTTAGAAGTGTGCTCGATGCGATCTCACTTTCAAGGGCCACCCTCTCTAAAATTAGGCAAAACCTATTTTTTGCTTTTATTTATAATGTATTGGGGTTGCCTTTGGCGGCATTCGGTTTACTGAACCCCATTGTGGCAGGAGCGGCTATGGCCATGAGTTCGGTTTCTGTTGTGAGCAATTCTTTACTTTTGAACCGCTGGAAGCCTTTGGAGCAAAAACGAGGCTAAGCATGTCATTCATTGATTAATGGAGCGAGTCGGTGTCGCTCTATTCACAGTGTCGTTAGGTGGGGCCATTATTGAGCAACCTGCAACGGTTAGTTGCGCTAATGCTTATGGGTTTGGTTTATTGTAAAGAGGTAGTAAGTGTCGGCTAGCTTCGAGTGAATATTATTTTTTAAAATCAGGTGGATATTTACTATTTTAGAGTTCTTGTGCCCGTTTTTGTGTGTGGGGCTTCTTACGTGCGAGAGAGCAGAAGGTAAGGCTTCAATACAAAACAATTTGTACTTTGTAAAAACTCTTTAAGAGTGATGAATTTGTGGAGTTATTGCGAAGTATAATTTTAACTTATTAAGAATATTTTGTTTATTATTTTCAAACTCAATTTATTTTGCAATGGGCGTTGCGCTATAGCATAATAAAATGGAAGTCCATGTTGTGTCAGTTATAGTCATCAGGTGCGGGTTTGTCGCATACGCTTACGAAGGCATACCCTTAGCCAAGATGAATATTTGGCTATTATGGCCAGCAGGTGAGTAAATAATATTGGATTTCGCAAATATGCGCCATATAAGCTATTCCTCGTTGTAGAGAAGGGTGGGGTCTGTCTTATGCAGGAAGTGAAATATCTAGATCCCGTGCAGAGACTTTATTGCGCCCTTTTGAATACGGCAGATGCTGTTTTGCTTGCAGCAACCGACACAGAAATGTGCGACAAAACATGTGCAGATCTAGTGCGCGATGCGCTATTTCAAGCTGTTTGGATTGGTCGTAAAGAAAGTAAAGGTAGCCGCCTTACGGTACTTGCAAGTGCTGGCCCCGGAACCGATGGTTTAGCCGATTTTGAATGCGGTTATACTCAGCCCACACCATGTTTGCCCGTTGCTGTTAGGGCGTGGGAATGCCAGCAGCTTGTTTACTCCAATGATGAACTAGAGGATCAAAAACAGGCACCTTGGTTCGATTTTCTGGAAAGGAACCAGTGGCGGGCAGTTTTATCGGTTCCAGTTTGGCGTAGTGGAGTTTGCTGGGCCGTTATTTCTTTTGTATTTGCCCAGACCGATATGTTTGATGAGCAATCAATTGGTTTATGCCGCAGGGTTGCCAATCTTTTGGGGCATTCTTTAGATAAATTTGACTCTCAAAAAAGATTACAGCTCCGTCAGGCAGAAGAAGCATGGCTTGCTCGGCATGACCCGCTCACAGCTCTGCCTAACCGTCTGGCGCTCGATGAATATTTGCCGCAGGCATTAGCGCGTGCCAAGCAGAACGGTACTACCCTCGCATTGGGTATGCTTGATCTAGACGATTTTAAGTCTGTTAATGACGGATTTGGCCATAAAGCCGGAGATTGCCTGCTCAAAGAGTTTAGCCAACGTTTGAAAAAAAGTTTGCGCCAGGCAGATTACGTTGCGCGCTTAGGTGGTGATGAGTTTGTTGTTGTTCTGGAAAACCTTGATTCTCTCTTAAGCGTTTCGCAGGTTATGCAAGTTTTGGACAGCTTGCATGTTGCCGTAGAAACGCCATTTAAATTTGGCGAACATGCGAGCGCCATGGTGGGTATGACATTGGGGTTGGCTTTATACCCTGTTGATGGTGAAGAGTTGGATACATTGTTGCGGCGTGCCGATGCCGCCATGTATCAATCTAAACAAAACAAGAGTAATCGTAAAAACTGGTGGTCTTTGGCCAGTAGTTGTATGCCTCTGCAAATTGAAGAAGCATTTCAGCAGGCCTCTTTTGAGGCGTATGGCTTAGAGGCTCAGGACTTACTAACACGTGCTAAGACGTTTTTGTTACGTATTCGTCAGAATTTTATTGATAGTTTTTATGAAAAACTCGCTAAAATTGATGAAGCACGGGAAATTTTAGCAACGCTTTCCGATGATGAAAAAGAGCATCTCAAGCAAAAACAAGCCGACCATCTTGATTTTTTATTGGATCCAAAAACAAAACAATCAGATATTCTGCAGAGAGCCAGTAAATTAGGTGTCATTCATGCACTTTGTGGTATCTCACCTTCTTTGTTGAGTGAGTCTTATAGTATTTATAGGCGCCTACTTATTGATAGTTTGGATAAAGCTCTGCTTCGTGCTTATGACCGCTACCATATTTTATTAACAACCGAGGTTCGTTTACAAGATGACAAAGGAGCACAACTGAAAGCAGCTCAAATTATAGAGCAAAATTATTTTTCTGTTTTATTCGATAGGGTGCCAATTACAGGGCGTATTTGGCCAGATATTAGTAAAAATGGCATGGATGCCTTAGCAAGACTCCCTGGCATTAGGGCTGTTTTGCTGTTTCGTATGAACCCTGCCGGTGAGTTAATTGTAGAGCATAGCGCGGGCAGCAAAGGTACGGCTTTGGCTGACGCTATTCATAAAAATATTGGGCAGCCTACGCTTACCGCAAAGTCACCATTCCAAAATTCAGTTACTGGTTTAGCTTGGCGTACCCGCCGTCAGCATAGTTGTGCTTCTTATATTACAGACCCTCGTGGGGCGCGTTGGCGTAATATGATGGAGCCTCTAGCCATACGTTCTTCTCTGAGTATCCCAATTTCATCTGAAAAAGAGCAGCTTGCGGTCGTTTTGACAGTGTTAGGGGCGTACCCTAACCAATTTGAAACACAGCGTATGAAGCAATTTGCGCGTAGCCTGCAATATCGTTGGGAGCAGTTGTGGGTAAGGTGCAGTTCTCAGCAGGGTATAGCCGTAACCGAAGAAAAATCATGTTATTTGCGTGACCGGTTGTTTAATGGTGGCTTGCGTATGTATGTGCAGCCTATTGTTAATTTGCGTACAGGGGAACTGTTAAAAGTTGAAGCTCTTGCGCGGATTGAAGACGTCGATGGCCGCATTATTGAACCAGCAGGTTTTCTCTCTCTCTTAGGGCAGAGTGAGTTAGATAGACTTTTTCAAATGGGGCTTGAAGAGGGGCTTTCTTCTGTCAAAAAATGGGAAGCCCAAGGCTATTTTATTAAATTGGCAATTAATATGCCCCCAACTTACCTTATTAATAAAGAGGGTCCGGATTGGGTTAGTGGTATATTAAAACGTTATGCTGTGCCTGCTGAGAATTTAACTGTTGAATTACTTGAAACGCCAGGAATAGAGGCAAAATTACAGGATACGGCTATACAGCGTTATAAAGAACTAGGGGTTAAAATTGCGATAGATGACCTTGGTGCTGGGTATAGTAATTTTTCACGTCTGTCTTCATTTGCATTTAATGTTATTAAAATAGACCAAGGTATTTTAAGGAATATTTACATTTCTCCGCTGCAAACTTTTAGTATGGTCAAGTCAGTGCTGGATATGGGGCGTGACTTCCATGAGCAGATTATTGTGGAAGGGCTAGAGAATGATGAGGTTATTGAAGCGGTGTCGCATTTGGGAGCGCAATGCGGGCAGGGCTTTGGTATTGCTCGCCCATTGGCTCCTGAAAATTTCTTGGAGTGGAAAGAGCGTTACAGCGCGTCTGTGAATCTTAAGTCTAACGGAAAACGTTTGGTGAGCGATTTAGGTGCTTTGGCATACCACTGGATGTCAACGCGTGGCGGGCAGACATTAAGTAAATATTCATACCATAGCTGCCTTATGACAGCATGGTTAAATGCTCAGGGTTTGGCGGATACAGAAGTAGCTGAATGGCACAAGGAGTGCTACTATGGGCCAGACCCAATAGCGGCCTCGTATAAATTTACAACATGGCTTGTAAAAAGAATTACTGGAGTATGAAAGCCCTAGTAATTCTTTCAAGCTCTGAAAATTTTAGTTTTTTGCGACTTGGTTTCTGCCGTTTTGCTTAGCTTTATATAAAGCTCTATCCGCGTTTGATATGAGGACATCAGGGTCTGGGTGGCCATCATAGTTTGCAACACCTAGCGATGCCGTAACAGTAAGTTGCGTTTCGTCTGGCATAATAAAAGGCACATTTTCAATAGTTTCTCGTAAACGCTCTGCAATTTTTAAGGCTGCAAGCCCGTCAATTTCAGTGAGAATAATGAGAAATTCTTCTCCACCGTAACGGAAAAGAAAATCTGAGGGTCGCACTGTATTTTGAATACGTTCAGCGACTTGCTTTAAAACTCTATCTCCTCCGGGATGCCCGTATGTATCATTAATTTTTTTGAAATGATCGATGTCGAGCATAACAATTGAGAGTGCTGATTGATCGTGAGAGGCGGCACTTACCTCACGAGACAGAATTGTAGGAAGAAACCGTCTATTCAACAGAGAAGTTAAGGGATCAATACCTCTTTCAAGGCCTTGCACACGTTGGAAGAGGGTAGTGAGTAAATATTTTAATTCCTGCACAGCAGCTTGGAATTTTAAGGTATATGCTTGCTGCGTTATAGCATTAATACGTTTGGCTTCTGGTAAAAGAACTTGATCAAATTCAGAAGACTTTTGTATCAAGCCATCTAGTTCTGGTGTGTTCTCAAAGAGCATTATTGCTCGATGACGTAGCCATAAACCAAAAGCAGAATTGGATAGCGGACAAAACGATTTGTCATGCGCAATGAGCGTGAAAAGAAAATTCTGGCTCCACTCCATAAGGGCAATAAGCTGGCTTTCTCGTTCAACGGTCATGTCTTGACCTAAAGACATGACGCGATAAGCTTCAACTGTTCTTACGTTACGCTTTGTATTTGTAACATAAGCAGCGCTCATTAAAGCTATAGCTTTGTCAATTTTATTGCATGCAAAAAGTAGTGCGTCACCAAGGGGGACAGGGTCGTGCATAATACTAACCAGATTATGGCCGAGTTCATTTTTAAGAAGAATTGCCCCTCTTAAGACTAAATGGATAGGAATGCCCAGTTGTGCATGTATTTTTCCTATTTTGCGTTGTTGTTCGTGGTTAATTTCTGGGTTCCGGGGGTCAAATAAAGAGTGTAGCCATTTTTCCATAGATGGCGCGAGGTGCTTGCGCACATCATCATGAGAGAGAAACGCTGCGGCTTCTTCGTTCTTTAAAAAATAACTATAGAATTTTTCTGTGAGGTTTTTTGCCTCACTCATTATGACATCATGTAAGATTTGCTGTGTCTCTGGGTATAATAGCTTGTAGCGTATGGGGCGGGTGTTCTGTGCCAAATCGTTCATGACGCTTGTTTATACTCTGCTTTGTTGCCAGCGATTAAAAACTTATCCCTTATACACCAAATATCGACAAATACTTCATACAATTGCAAGTATTTAGCTTCATTAACAATAAGGATTAATCTAGAGGTTAGTGATGAAAAATGCATAAATCAATAGGGAGTGATTTTTTACCAAGACTTGGGAAAAGAGAAGTATTTTACACTCTTAAAACATGGAAAAATAATAATAAATCCTTCTGTATATAACTAGTGAATATATGGAATAAGGCAGTTTAGGGTATGTGGGTTACGTCTGCTGCTGTGGATGTTTTTTCTTGTGGAGAGTGAGGTGGGGATTTTATGTTCGAGGCAGTAAGGGGAGCCGTGGGATATAGAAGCAAGGGAACTGGGGCGTGGTGACTCCTAGCCTGAGGCATAAACTGGAGAGTCTGGCTACTCAGGCTGGCGCTGAAAATGATGGTCATGGTAACCGTGTGGCAGCTATGATTCCAACTATTATGGCTGCAGCTGGGTTAGTGGACAGAGATGTATGGCCAATTGTTATTGGTGCACGCTTGCATGATATAGGTAAGCGTATGGTGCCGCCTGATATTCTGTTTGCACAACGCTCTTTGCAGCATTACGAGCGGAAAATTATAGCGAACCACCCTGAAGATGGGCTTGCTATCGTTAAAGAAGCTTTGGGGCATGTGCCGCAGGTTATTGGCACATGTATTAACGACCACCACGAACACTGGGATGGAAGCGGCTACCCAGGGAATTTGCGGGGTGAGGCTATACCTTTGCCTGCACGGCTTGTTGCTATTGCAGATGTAATAGACGCTTTGGCTTCGCCTCGGGCTTATAAGGCTGGCTTGTCTGCGGCAGTTATTCGCAATGTGCTTGTGCGGGGGCGGGGAAAGTTATTTGACCCAGTTTTGCTTGATGCTGTGTTAGAAAATTATAATGCCATTTTAGCTGCGCGTGTAAGTGTGGCCCCACCGCCGCGCATGCCTGCGAGTGTTGTCGGCGGACAGTCTGGCAGCACGCCTTAATGCCGTGATTGTGGTGGAATGAGACTTTATTTCTTTGAGATAATAAGAGGCGGAATTGCAAGATTATCTCTCCCTGCATGTTATGTGATTTGATAGAATAAACTCGCGTGTTTTTGGGGACGTTGGAGCCAAAGAAAGTATGATTAATTCCGCAATGAAGGCCTACCAGCAGGTGGCAGATTCTTCCATGACAGGCAGGCAGGCTGACGCTGCGTGCTTTGCTATTTTAATTGAAAAGTTACAAGCTGCTGCGATGAGCCATAATGTCGAACAGCGTATGGATGCTCTGACAGAGCATCAGCGTTTGTGGTCGCTGATTATTAAAGCGAACGTGCTAGACGCAGGTGTGACAGACTTGGAAGATCGCACCCTGTTTGTACATTTGGGCAATCAGGCCCAAGGCTATGCTATTCGTGCACTGCTAGATAGCTCTCTCTCTCTCGACCCTTTGATTGATATTGCCAACAATATTCTGGATGGGTTGGTTGAAGATGAAAATTCTGTGAGCAACGAAAGTGAAGGCACGCACAACTCTGCTGATGTTGTACTGTAAAATTTGATTAGGCGCGTAAGGATAAAAAATGGGTGTAATAGGGCAGGGGCAGAAGGAGGTGCCGCTTGGGAAAGTGCATTCTATACAAGATAGGTTGCATTTTTTGGAGCTAGATGCTCAGGCTGCAGATATACTTGCTCATTTACGCCCAAGCATGCCTGAAATATTAGAGGAAAGCCTAAGCGAATTTTATGCCCGCTTGGAAACTATGCCAGAAATGGCTAAGTTTTTCCCTAATAAAGAGATGATGCATACTGCCCAGTCGCGGCAATTGGCACATTGGCAAACGATTTTGACAGGCCGTTTTGGGCCTGACTATGTGCAGGATGTTATGCGTATTGGCGCGGTGCATGCGCAGAGGGGCATTGCACCACGGTGGTATATTGGTGGTTATGCCCTTCTTTTGTCTGGCATATTTCATAAATTGATAAAGCGAGAGATTTTAGCATTCTATAAGCAGCATAAAGGCCTCTTGGGAGCTCTTGTCGGGCCAAAGGAGCAAGAAATTGAAGAGGCAGCAGAGCAACTCGCTACGCAAATAGCCACTTTGGCGCGTGCTGCATTGCTTGATATGGATCTTTCAATCTCTATCTATCTCGAGAAATTACAAGAAGAAAAAGCGCGCGCTGATGAAGAAAGATCTGCGCTAGAGCAAATAGCTCGGGCTATCGACCGGGTAGCGGCGGGGGATTTAGAAGCTAGTTTGAGTGCAGATGTTTCTGAGAAATCTCCGCTTTTAGCCAAGGCGTTTCATAATCTTAAAAATGGTTTTGGTGGTATTGTTTCAGAAATACGCCAAGCTTCTGGGCTTGTGCGTGAGTCTGCGGCATCTATCAATAAGGGTAGTAGTAGCATTCTTTATCAAAGCGAAGAGCAGGTTGGTTCTATTCGTAAAATTACAGATGCAACTGCAGCACTTGAGACGTCTATTTCTGATGTGGCCGGAGAAACTGGCGCGGCTGAAAACGCTGTAAGGCAGTGTGTTGTTGCGGCAACCAGAGGAAGTACTAATATTGGCCATGTTCAAGAAACCATGGTTGAAATTAGAGCAGCATGGAACACTATTTCTGAACTCGTTGATACAATACAAAACATTGCAGCTCAGACAAATTTTTTAGCATTGAATGCAAATGTTGAAGCTACTCGCGCAGCAGAAATGGGGCGTGGTTTTTCTGTTGTGGCAACGGCTATTAGAGATTTGTCGGTAAAAACCACAGAGGCGGCACGTCAAATTGCAAGTTGTGCGCGGCAGAGTGAAACCATGATTTGTAACGGAGATAGAGCCGTTAATTTCATGATGTCTGATTTAAAAGAAATTGGCTCGGGTATTACTATAGTAAGTGATGCTATTTCTAAAATTAATGTAGAAATGGGTAAGCAAGAAATCAGTGTAAAAGAAACGCACGGTGAGGCTGAAGCCTTGCGAGATCTGACTGAAAAAACATCCAATATGACCCGTTCTACATCGTTAGATTGTAAAGATTTGACTGAGAGGTCAGATAAGATGGTTGGCTTAGTGAGTAATTTTACGCTTTCGTAAGATACTTTCTGTAATAAAGATTTTTTATTTTACTGTTAAAGTAAGTGAGAGGTCAGGCCTTAAAAAGGATCCTGACCTCTTAAAATTATTACTGTTTCATTGCGATTGTTGTCTGCAACAGTTCGCTTGCTGTTGTCACAATTTTTGTATTCGCTGTGTAGGCCTGCTGAGCAATAATAAGAGCGGAAAGGTCGCTGGTAAGGTCTGTTGTAGAGGATTCCGTATAACCGACAGTGAGTGAGCCTGTACCATTTTCGCCAACAAGACCTGTCTGGGGGGTGCCTGCAGAAGGGGTTGCGAGGTAAGCCTGACCGCTGACTTCTTGTAGATTATTAACCGAGGCAAAGTTGGTTAAAGCGACCTGACCAATTGCTTGCGTATCACCCAAGCTGAACTTTGCCATAATGGTGCCGTCGCTCTGAATTTCAACACCAGTGTAAGACCCAACCTGAGAGCTGCTTTTGCTATCTGTTGTGGGTGTTGTGATTACGGGGCCGGTAGAGGAAGAAAGAGTGGCCCCCGAGGTGCTGCCTTGTAACCCTAAATTAAGTTGGAAAGGCATTGATGCAGATTGAGACTGTAAATCTGTATAGTTGAAAGTGAGAGGGATTGACGAATTGGTGGTTGAAATAAGGCTATTTGTTCCGTCTTCGCTTTTGGAAACGGTTTGAATTGCACCTGTTGTGGAATCAAACTGAACGTAATAGGTGCCGGAAACTGAGCTGTTAGTATCGGGTGTACTAACGTCTAGTTTCCATGTTTGTAGGTTGTTGGTTGTTGTCGAGTCAGACACATATGACCAATCAAGCTTTACATTGTGGGCGTCATTATTTGAATCGTAGATGGTTGTTGTTTGTGAGTTAGTGGCAGTTGATGTCGTTTTGTCGACAGAACTGCCAACGTAACCTTTAACCGAAATAGTAGGGTTACTAATAGGAGAATACTGTACGTTAGCAACATTGACCGACGTGAGTTGGTTGCTCAGAGTGCCAGTGCTTTGGTCTGTTACTTTATACCCGCTCAAATAGTACCCGCTAGTGTTAACCAGATAGCCATTTTTATCTTCATAAAATTCGCCATTACGGGTGTAATACCGGGTCTGGTTTAGGCTGGCGCTTGACGATGTGTCTGAAGGCGATTTTGTTACGTTAAATAGACCTGAGCCATCAATGGACATGGCTAAGCTGTCGTTACTGACTGTGGCTGTGCCTTGCTTGTCAACGTGCTGGATGGTGACGGCGGCAACTGAGTCGGAATTTCCTTCGTTGCGGCTGCTGTTGATCAGTTGGCCTGAAACAAAGTCCTGAAATGCGGTTGAGTCGGCTTTATAACCAACGGTCTGACTGTTGGCGATGTTGTTACTCAGGTTTGAAAAAGCGGTGGATTGGGCGTTAATCCCGCTAACGGCTGTTGAAATCGCATTAAAAACCGACATGAAGGGTTCCTGTCTTGCCTACGCGTTTGAAGGGCGTGTTCGTGAAGGCCCGCATGAGAGTGCGGAAAAGCGAACAGCCGTCAGGGTTGGTGGTGCGTGTACTATGACGTACGGGCGCACCTATGCTTGCTGTCTTGAGTAGCATGCGTGCTCTAAAATACAAGATTTTACCGAGAATAGGAAACTTTGGCTTAATTAAAAAGGAGTAATAAAGCACTGATATGGTAGGGTATATTTAAGACTTTATGAGGCACGTGAGCCGGGTGTTTTGAGTTTCATGATATAAGCGATGACAGCGGCAACGGGTTGGAAATACTCAGCAGGAATTTCACTTTCTAAGGGGAGAGTGTAGAGGGCGCGCGCTAAGGGTGGGTTGGGGACGACCGGCACTTTGGCCTCGGTTGCTGCCTCACGTATGCGGGCCGCGAGTTCGTCTGTGCCTTTGCCAACAATTTTTGGGGCAGCATCTGTTGCGGCGTCGTAAACCAAGGCGACTGCGTAATGTGTGGGGTTGGTAATAACCACCGTGGCTTTGCGAACATCATGCATCATGCGTTGGCGGGAGCGTTTTAGGCGGATTTGGCGCTGTCTGCTCTTAATGTGGGGGTCACCGTCTGTTTGTTTGGTTTCTTCCTTAATGTCTTGAAAGCTCATACGTAAGCCGCGTAGTCGGTTGTAGCGTGTCCAGAGGTCGTCCAGTACTGCAATGAGTGCTTGCAGGGCCAAAATAACCAGTGTGGCATAGATAAACCAGCCAGCAATTTGAGAGGTGAGATAGGGGATAGTCCAGCGCTCAGTGAGTGGGGCAATGGCGAGCGTTTTTTTAGCGACACCATAAAGCAGGGTGCCGAAGGCCGTAAATTTAACAAGGCTTTTGAGTGTTTCGACCAAGTTGTTCACGCTGAACATACGCTTAATGCCCCGCATGGGGGAAAGACGTGAGATGTCTGGTGCTAAAGATTCAGGACGAAACAAAAAAGAGGTTTGTAAAAAACCGATAGTAAGAATGACGGTAAAGCTTGTGCAGGCCAAGGGGGCGGCCAAAAACAAGCCTTCAATAAAGGCTTGTTTAGCAAGGTCGTACACAACGGTCATGTCGTACGGGGTGCTGCCAAAATGCTCCATAATGCCGCGCATATGCAGCAAAAATCGTTTAGCAGAAACGCCCGTTGTGGTTGAAAAAACGAGTAGAAAAATACCCAGAATTAAGAGCATGCCCAGTTCTCTGGACTGAGCAATATTCCCTTCTTCACGCGCGGTTTGAAGGCGCTTCTCTGTTGGGGCTTGACTCCGCTCTCCCCCGCCTGACCCATCTTCTGCCATGGTTGCTCGCTTAGGCTAGGGGTGCGCGTGCAGGCGGTTTATGCCGGGCATATTGAGGAGCATATCTTGCGCGCGTTCCTGCCAGATACCCGTGAGAACTTGAATGAGAATGGCCAATAGTAAAACACCCCCAAGAATTTGGGCTGGCATGGCAATGGAGTAAACTTGGATAGACGGAAGGAGCCGGTTTAAAACCCCCAACATGGCAGGCCATAATGTACCAATAAGCACAAAAGGGGCGGACAACTGCAACGCCAGCATAAAAACATGCGATGATGTTTGCGTAATGCTTTTAGCCATATCGCCTATCATGGGCATATGGCCGGGTGGAAACAGGTTATAAGAGCCGGTGACAGCAGTTAACGGTAAAATATAAAGCCCCGTAGAGAGAAATATAACGGGAATAAGCATTGTGGCCATGTGGCTAAGTGCTGTGCTTGAAGCCCCAAGCTCTGTATCGGGCTGGAGTACGCTGGCTAAGCCGGTAAAGACAGCAATCATTTGCATGGCAATAGCAAAGCTTAATGCGACCAAGCGGGCGAGCCAGCCAAGAAAAATGCCGCATAGCAACTCTATGGCAATAATGCCAAGCGTTTGCGCGGGAGAGTTAAGGGCTGCTTTTGTAATGGGGAGCACATAGGGCTGCACGACAGGTAAAATTGTAACAGACATACACAGGGCAATACCTGCGCGTATCATCATGGGGGAAGTGGTTTCACCTAACCCCGGTGAGACCATAACAACGGCGCTTACCCTGCACATGACGATAAGGAACATGGCGGCTAGAGTGGGGAGCGAGGTGATGGAGAACGTAAAGTCGTTCATTTTAGAGCAAAAGAGAGAGCAGATGCGTGGCTCATGAGCCACCAGCGACAATCATTTGGTCAAAAATGGTCTGAGCGTAGGTGTGCAGAGTGGAATACATAAACGACCCAGTCAGTAAAAGGGCCGCCATGGTTGCCACAAATTTTGGCACGAAAGACAATGTTGCTTCGCTTATCTGGGTCATGGCCTGAAAAAGAGAGACCAATACCCCAACAAGAAGCGAGGCCAGAAGCGATGGTGCGCCCATTTTCACTGTAACAATCAGGGTTTGGCGTAAAATATCCTGAATATCGACAGCGTGGTTCATGGGGCCGACTTAGATCGACATTTTCATGACTTCTTGGTACGCCTGCACAACACGGTCTCTGATGGTGGTGACGGTTTGCAGCGTAATTTTTGCTTCTTCAACAGACGTAGCAATGCTGGTGACATCACCAGAGCCTGAAAGGCCGAGCGCACTTTGCTTTTCAGCTTTTTTACCCGTGCCAATAGCACCTTGCAGAGCACTTTCGAGAGCAGTGCTGAAATCTGACACAGCGTCAGATGAGGCTCCAGTTGCGCTGTCTTGGCTGTTTGCGCCAGCCGTTGTTTTTTGCAACTGCTGGTAAGCGTTCATCGCATCGAAGGAGCGTGTGGTGATGTCGTTTATCATCTTTGTCCATTCCCCCTCAGAGATCCTGCGCTGAGGAGATCTGAAGGGTTAGCCTTGAAAGTAGGTTCTTATTAACTCTATTGGCCCGCACAAAGCCAGTATCTTTTTGTTAGCCTTTAATGAGGGCAAGAGGTTTGTGCCAGAAAAGCAACGCGAGGCTTTAGAGCGTTTCTATCAGCTTTTTCTGGGGGGTAATAATATTAATACCCGAGCGGATAGGTATACTACTCTCGCGAGAGGCGTGGGTTCCTTGGCTTGCGTTCATAATTGCTGCGGTAGGGGTAAAGGCTTCTTCATTAAGGCGGTAGCCTGTGCGCCATAAGGTTAAGAAGGGGTCGCTTATCTCAAAAACCCGCATTTTTTTACGGATTTTGCAGACCATGACATCAATGACCTTGCCATGCGGCTCATCTTCACCGGTATAAAGGCTATCTAGTACGGCTTCTTTGTTTAAAAATTGGTTTTTACGGAGCGCAAGCAGTTCAACAAGGTCGTACTCTTTTGGGGTAAGTGGCACTAGTTTTTGGTCTACGCAAGCTTGGCGGGTGGCAACATCTACCGTAAGGCGGCCTATATGCAGAGTTTGGCTATCGTGCCCTCCTGAGCGGCGTACCACTGCGCGCAAGCGGGCGAGGAGTTCTACTGGCTCTATCGAGGTGAGTACGCATTCATCTGCGCCCAGCACTAAAGCATCTGCTGTTTGGTGTGGGGTGGTCGTGCTTACGATAAAACAAATAGGTGTTGAAAGGCGGCTGTTGCGGATATGGCGTAGCAAGCGCGTTTCTGGTGTTGGGGCTTGAATGACAACAAGGTCATATTGCGAGCGCCGTAATGTTTCAACAACACCATCTGGCTCGGAAAGCGTAATGGCAACCGTGCCATCGGCTGCGGCTTTGGTAAGGGCGGTGCAAGGGCGGCCAAGATCGTGTGCAGTATTGCTGCCTATACAAAGTATGCGCATGCTTCCGTTTCTTGGCTAAATGTTTGCCTGTTGCTCTTTGTTGCCACTCCCTAAAACCCAAGGGCAAGAGCAAATGTAAAAAAAATCTTGGCTAAGTGCGCGCCATCTCATACTCTGCGCACAGCGATGAAGCGGTGTTGGAACTATTCTGGCTCTGTTTTTCGGAGTGGTGTGATAATTTCTACGTCTCTTGGAATGGTGAAAAATATGGCAGACACAACAGCCGCAGCTTCTCTTGCCTCCAGCATGCGTGTGGCAACCACCAACCTTAGCAGTAGTGTGCACCGTGCGCTTAAGCCAGAAAACGTTGCCGCATCTGGCTTCAATGTTATTTCATCTGGTGTTGATGGCTCATCTTCTTCTGTCCAGTTTGATGCGTCTGGCCAGATTGTGCCTTCAGCTCATGGCGAGAAAAAGAATTCCGCCACATCAAGTCTGGTAAATCTGCTGGCCTAAATTTTAACGGCTGACCAAACGACACGTTATGCCTTGTTAACTTAAAAACGCTGCTAGGTGCCTGTTTTGGCAGGCAGCGTTTTGGTTTTTCAGGTGGCCAAGGCTTACGTCTTGGGGTTGCGTGTGGTTTGGAACTGTTTGAGTGAGGCTTTAGGGTGTGGCAGGGCCTCATGTGATGAGGGTGCTGTTTTTCAGGGTTGATGATACGTGCATTTCAGTTCTCTTTTTCGCGCGCACCGTTTGGTTTTGCCGTTCGCGTTTCTTCTTGCATGCACGGCTATAACGCCAGTTATGGCAGAGCCTCCTGCCGATGGGGCCGCAACAACTCAGCCAGATAAGCCCAAGCACCACAAAAAACATAAAAATAAGCATAAGCACAAGAAAACCCCAGCCCAAGATGGAACAGAGGGGCAGGCGGCCGCCGACGGCAAGCCGTTGCCAGCAGATACACAGGTCAAGGCAGACCCGCTGGACATAGGGAAAGATGGCAACGTGGTTATTCACGGGTTGCCGGGGTCGTGGCAGGCTACAGTGCTTGACCGCCCGCCCGCCCCGCCACCGCCTGTTGCGCCGAGTGCGAAGGCTGGAGCGGGTAAACTGGCCCCGGGCGTACCACTACAACCACTTACGGCTGAGCAGGTGGCAGCCGCTGCCAGTGTGGCACCACAAACACCGGTTTCTGTAAGCCGCGTTCTTATTCCTATTTCTGCGCGGGTAGGGTTGGCTGCTTTTCGCAGTGGTAACAGGTTTTTAATTGTTGTTGATAACGTAGAGCCCCTTGATACAAGCGCATTGCGTGGTGATGGTCTGTTTTCAACCTTAACAGTTGATACGCTGCCAGATGCCACGCTTATCCAGGTCTATTTGCCAGACACGCGTAACTTATACTTGTCGCAACAAGCAGAGGGTTGGGTGTTGGGCGATAAACCCCCGCCCGGCAATGCTTACGGTAACCGCCGTATTTTAATACCGCAGACCGATGATGCCGGTGTACTGTACCCCATGCGTAAGCCGGGGCGTGTGCTTGCCATTAAAGACCCGGTTTCGGGCCAGAAGCTGCTAGTAGGCACATCAGCTTTTGATGATGGTGGTGTTCTGTCTTTCCGCAAAGGGCAGGGGTATGATGTTTGGCCCTCGGTTGAGGGGGTTGTCGTCTCTCCCAATGCCCCAGACATCACGATGAAAGCAACGGCACGAGGGGCATTGCTTATGCGTGAAGGCAAGCCTTTATTGGATGAAGGCGTTGCTATTTACGCAAACGATGTCGATTCAGAATGGTTGGGTCTGAATAACCTTTCTGACCTTGCTATGGAAAAACGGTTTCAGGCGGCTCAGTTAGCGGCAGCAGATTCCAGCCCTGCCGATAGGTTTGCGCGTAGGTTAGACGCAGCTCGTGCGGCTTTTAGCAACGGTGATGCATTGCAGGCCCGCGCAATCTTGACCGTTGCGTTACAAGATGACCCCGAAGAATCTGCTCGGCCTGATGTGCGCTTTTTGCTGGCAGCAGCAGAATTGCTGTGTGGCAATATGGATGGGGCTTCTTTGCTGGATGAGCCATGGCCAGAGGCCGAGCGGCGTGCAACGCAGCTTTGGCGCGGCCTTTATGATGCCTCTATTGGGGGCCAAAATGCTGATGCAGCACACACGCTTGCGCTCGATTTTAAACGCATAGAGAGCTACCCCTCTAATATTCGTGCGGTGTTATTGCCCTTTGCGGCTGAGCATATTGGCCGCTATGGCACCCCGCAAGATATGGCGGCGTTAGACGGTTTGCCAGCCGAACCAGTGTATGATTTAGCCAAGGCTTTTAAAGCGCTCCGTACTGGCAAGCGTAAAGAGGCCATTGATACTTTCCAAAAACTTGAAACCAACCGTGACCCGGTTATTGCTGAAAAAGCGCTTGAGCAGACAACGGCTCTTCAGCTTTCTGATGGAAAAATTACACCTGAGAAAGCTGCAGATAAATTTGAAAGCCTTTTGCTTGATGCGCGCCTAGCTGGGCGTGAGGCTATGCTGCGCTTGTTGCAAGCTGATGCGTATATTCGTGCCCGTAAATGGAGCGATGCCCTTACGGCACTTGCCCAAGCCAAAGCTTACGCCCCTAAAGGCATGGATACGGTTATGTCGTCTATGCTCTCCCAGATTTTGTTGAATATTGCGCGCGATTCAACGGGTGAGAGCAACCATGATGCCCTGCTGCATGATGCCGCAATGCTGCGCGCGCATATGGCGGAACTACCGACTGGACCGCAAAAAGCAGAAGTTGTTTTGGCCTATGGCAAATTGCTGATGTCGCTTGACCTGCCAGACCAAGCGCAGCAGGCGTTTTCTGATGCGATTCCGATGTTTGATAAGCCAGATTTACGCGCTTTGGCGGGGAACGCTCTGGCTACGGCGTACTTAGACCAGAAACAGCCGGCATTGGCGGCTAATATCCTTACGCGTACAGATGATCCCGCTCTGTCTGATGATGTAAGAGCTGCGAGGCACCACATACAGGCCAGGGTGGCGCTTGAGAGTGGAGATCAGACAACAGCGCTGGGCCTTCTTGGGGCAGACCAAGCAGCGGTCTCGTTGGATATGAGTGCGCATATTCATGAAAATAAAGGCGAGTGGGCGGCGGCTGTAGCAGATTTGCGGCGCATGGCGGAAACAGATCTTCCCCCCAAAGGGGTCTTAACTCCCGCGCAGCAATTCTTGGCTTTGCGCATTGCCTCTGATGCGTCTCAAGCTGGGGATAAAGAAACGTTAAGCTGGTTGTTGGCCCGCATTGGCAGCCGGTCTCTTGATGGAGATACTGGGCGTGTTTTTGGTTTGCTGACGGCGCAAGAGAGTGCGGCTAAAGTAGAGCCGTAAAACGCTTTAATGCTCAGAGAGAGAAGAAGACCTGACTTTTTGCGCAATCTGTTGCGTGAGTTCTGGGAAAGCATTGGTCAGGTTAGGTAAGTGTTGAAAGAGGAATGTAAAAGCCAAGGCCAGCACGCATGTATTAGTGAAGGGTAAATGGTGGGAGGCAGCGCGTGTATAACGGCGAAACATGCTTCCTACCCACAACAGAAATGCTCCTGTGAGAAGAAAAGTCCAGACGCTGCCAAGCCCTACGCTGGCACCGCAAGCGCCCACAAGTGCCATATAATCTCCAGATACAAAATTGCGTCTTAATGTAATGGAGAGGCATACAAGCCCTGCGGCTGTAATAAGCCACGCAATGGCTGCGCCCAGAATAACAGTTTGGCTTGAACCCAGAAAAATACCAAAAATAAGAGCGGCCAAGAACATTGGGAAAAGAATATAGCTGGGTAGCCAGTTCTCTTTCCAATCAAATAAGGCAAGAAGGCAGGCAAAATTGAGGGCTACAATTTGCCCAATTGCTTGCGGCGCAGGGGTAAAAATAAGCAACGTAATAGAAAAAGAGGCAATAAGAAGACACAATGCGAGTATGCGCCGCCTTTCAATAGTAGGGAGATCGGTAGGGAAGGGGTGCATGCCGCCAATAACAGGTAGCCAGCGTAACAAAGCCGTATAAGAAAGCACAGAGGCCGGCCGGGAACCAGAGCGCTACACCGATAGCTGCAAAGGTAGCGTGTGCATTTTGTGCAAGCAGGCTCCAGACAAGAATAACGGTTGTGGCAGCGGTAAGAAGAATTCGGTCGCTCATTTATAGGGTACTGCATCCTAACGCCGCATGTTTGCGGTTAATGCCAAGATAAAATTGTGAGCGCAAACCATAGCTGTGCGGTAAGCGTCTGTCATGCTGGATATAAGAAAACCCGAAAAATTCCTTGTGTTATGTGTTGAGGAAGAGTTATCAGCCAAAGTAGTCACAGTTTTGGGAGGTTGGCCGCTTGCAACAAGCTTACCAACGCCTCGCAGACCATAGTAGCAAAGGGCCGCAGTGAATGTTGGAAGCCTTGTCATCTCACGCAATGTCGAGTTCTAACGGCACAGACCTGCTTGGGTTGGCTGAGCGCCGGCTAACATGGCTGGAAAAGCGGCAGTCTGTTTTGGCGGGCAATGTAGCGAATGCGGACACCCCCGGTTATGTGGCAAAAGATGTCTCCCCTTTTCAGGGGGTATTGCAAAACCAAATGGCTGTTACCCTTGCGCAAACAGAACCCGGGCATTTGTCTGGTAACAATGGTACTGCGCACGCTGCGGCAACAGGCGGCAATATTTCTATTTCTGGGAATGAAGTAAAGTTGGAAGACCAGCTTGAAAAAGTGGCTGATACAAATGACCAGCAACGCTTGGCTACCACGCTTTATAGCCGCTATACCAGCATGATTTCCACCGTACTAGGCAGCGGTTCTTAAAGGCAGCGTAGAGTTATGGATTTTACAAATACCATCGGTGTTTCCGCAGCGGGAATGGAAGCGCAAGCACAGCGCCTGCGTGTGGCAGCTGAAAACCTTGCGAATAAAGAAACAACGGGCTCTACCCCTGATGCTGACCCATACCGCCGCAAGACTATTACTTTTAAAGAAGCTCTAGACCGCACAACTGGCGTTGCAGGCGTAAAAGTAAAGGAGATAGGGCAAGATCATAGCCAGTTTGAAACCCGCTATGACCCATCCAACCCGGCAGCAGATGCTAAAGGGTATGTAAAAATGCCCAACGTGAACTCTATGGTAGAAATTATGGACACGCATGAGGCACAGCACTCTTACGATGCCAATTTAAACACAATGCAAATTACCCGCTCCATGATGACGCGGACAATTAATTTGATGAAGTAGATTGCCTGTATTTTTTGATTTGGGTAACTATTAAATAGGTATAGAAAAAACTAGATTTAGGCAGATAGGTCGTAAATTTTATCATTTTTGTGGAATGCGATAATATTGATTCCGCAAACAATATGTTTGTAATCATATTTCTCTAGTGAATTATATAATTTCTATCGATTTTTTTATATGCTCGATAAAAGCTATTTTATTAACCGATGCTGAAGCCTCTAATTCTATGATTTGTAATTGCAAGAATAGAAGACTTTGCGGAATTTTTCTTTTATGTGCCAGATAAATTTATAACTTTTATCTAAGGCTACAAGATAGTTTGAAGGCACTAAAACAAAAAGCTCCCCTTGAATGAAGCAAGGGGAGCTCTACACAATTAGCTAAATATATTTAGCTAATTAACCTTGGAACAGAGACAGAATGTTCTGAGACTGGCCGTTAGCAATGGTCAGAGATTTAATTGCCAGAGACTGTTTGGTCTGCAGAGATGTCAGTTTTGCGCTTTCAGCAGACATATCGGCATCCGTCAGGGCGCCAACGCCAGCGGTCAGGTTGTCGGACAGTGTTGAACCGAAAGAGGACAAGCTAGCAATAGTTTTTGCGCTGGCGCCAAGTTTTGAGGTGAAACGTGTTACATCCTGAATGGCTGTCTGAACATCGCTGATCATGCTGGCCAAAGTCATGGTTGGGCTAATACTAGATTGTGTACCGTCAGCTGAAATAAAGGTTGTTGCAGCGATACCGAGCATTTCAGAGAATGTAGTGCCCGTTTTCGCTGTTGTTTTTGACTGTGTACTAAGGTTGTCCATACTTCCAAAACCGTTTAGGGTGGAAGTTTGGCCAGCAAGACCGGTAACATAAACCATGCTTGTGCCGCTTGCACTTAGACCAGCGTATGTTGTCGTGTTGGCAGCGGAGCCTGCGCCTGTAAGTAAGTTTACGCCATTGATGGTCGCGCCACCTGCAATAGAGTCGATCTGATCAAAAAAGCCTTTAAGCTCGTCATTGATCTGAGAAACTGATGTGCTGCTGCTGGAGTTGTTGCCAAGAGACGTGACGGCCTGCTGGATATTATTAAGCACGCTAAGGATGTTGTTTGCAGCGGAGTCAGCGTTGCTTACAACTTTAGCTGCAAAAGTCAGACCATCGTTAACGGCTGATTGGCCAGCGATGTTGCCTTGCATTTGAGCAGCAATACCAAAAGTTGCTGGGCTATCTTCAGCGGTGGCAACTTTTTTGCCGGTGGAGACAGCGTTTTCGGTGGCGCTCAGAGCGGTCTGGGTTGCGTTCAGAGTTTCCAGAGCAACCATTGAAGAGGTGTTGGTGTTAATTGAAAGACTCATTGGTCTTATCTCCACTTTTAAATTCTGTAGGAGCAGCGCTCCTTGCAGGGCTTACTAAACGCGCCAACGGCTAAGAGAAAGTTAACGCGCTCTCTTTTTTTTGTTTTTAAAGTTACATTCAGGACAGAAAAAAACCTTTCCGACTGTTTGAGGGTGGGAAAGGTCGCTTTTAGGACTGTTCAAAAATTCTTAAAAAATCTGACTATTTATGGCTCTTTTAGAAAGGTTCTGTTGAGCGCCTTTAAATACGGGCGTGCGCGTGTGAGAGAGCCTGGTGGTGGGGCTTCAACATGGTCTGCAAATTTACTGCGTTTTGCGGGGGTTGGCGCAGGTGGGTTTGTAGATGCGGTAAGGTGGAAGCTTCGGCTTCTGGTGCAATCCATGAATCGGAAAGACCGTGTTCTGTACTGTCTATGCTTTCTGGAGGAGGAGTTTCCTCCGATATCTGATGCACTTCGGGTGTGGAGTGCAGATTATAAGACTGCAAGGTTGCCAAGTCTTTGGCGAGTTCTTCTTGTGCGTCTTCAACTTCAAGCAGAAGGCGTTCAAGCCTTCTTTCTTGATTAGGCACGCGGGTAAGGACTTCTTGCAGGCGGTCGGCAACGCTATCTGCTTTGCTGGCCATGCTATCTAGTTCAGAGCCGCTCGCTTTGGCCTGCTCAATCATTCTGCTTAAAGGCCGCCCGCTTACTTCACCTGCTACACGGAGCTTCTCAACCCCCTCTTCTGCGCTGGTAACGCTGCTTTGCAGCTTTTCTACCAAAGAAAGCAAACTGGCACGGTCGCGCTTAAGGTGTGACAGCACACGGCTGAGGTAGAAGCTGTAAATAATGCCCAGAAAAAGAAAGAAAGAGAGAATGATCTCAATGATGAGTTGGACCTGTGTCAGCATCTGTTAGATGGCCTCCAGTCTGGCCCGGTTGAGAGGGTGCGGGCGGTTGTTGGGAAGAAGAAGGGGCGTGAGCCTCATCCCCCACTGTTTCAGGGGTAAAGAGGTAATGGGTGTGCGGGTCTGCTGGGGGTACCAAACGTCGTTCTATTTTAACAGCAGTTCTATCGCGCAATCTACCCAGGCGGCCCTCAAAAAGAGGGGTTTGCCCGCATTGGATTTTGACGTGAAAAGGCGTGCCGCTGGTATGTGGAAACAGGATCTGGCTACCGGGGCGTAGGTCGAGAAGGCAGGAGAGGGGAACCACTTTCTCTTCCAAAATGGCGGAAACCTGAGCATCTGTTTCTAAAATTTCAGAAATCAGATGGTCTTCCCAAATCGAGTCACGGCCAAAATGTTCACCCATAAACTGCTGAGATAATTGGTCTCTGACAGGCTCTAGCGTAGCGTAGGGTATAACAAGTACCATACTACCATTTCTATCTTCCATATCGATATGCAGCTTGGTGGCTACAACGGCATTGGAGGCACGAGCAATGGCAGCAAAGCGCGAACTGACCTCTAGGCGCTCGAAGACGAAGTCGATGGCGCAAACGGGGCTGAACGCAGAGGAAAGGTCGTTCAGCGTAAGCGTGATCATTTTTTCTATGAGCGCGCGCTCAATGGCGGTGTGCGGCCGCGTCTCTGTGCCGGAATGGCCATGACCGCGCTGCCCCCCCATCAAGATATCAATGATGGAATAAGAAAGAGAGGGATCAATGGCGATAAGCCCGTAATTTTCCCACTGTGTTGCCTTAAATACGGCAAACAGAGTGGAGGACGGGCTAGTGCTCATGTAGTCGCCAAAGCGTACTGAGCGAATATCTTCTATGGTAATTTCAACGTTGTCGTTGGTGAAGCTACGCAGTGTCGTTGAGAGCAGCCGAACAAGTCGATCGAAAATGATCTCGAGCATGGGCAGGCGTTCATACGCCACAAACCCTGCTTTAATAACGCGCTCCATGCCTGTTTCCTCCCGTGGGGGAGGAGGCGCAAAGGTATTGCCCAGTAAGCTATCTATTTCAGACTGATCCAGCGTTTTACCAAATGCATTTTCTGGTGCGCTGTCTTCAGACTGTGGCTGAGCCTCAGGCTTGGCAGGTGGCTCAACTTCTGTATCTGTTGGCTCTGTGCTGGGCGCAGGTGTGCTCTCTTCAGGCTGGCCGTGCTCTGGGGCAGAGGGGGGGGCGGTGTCCTGAGGTTCTGAGGAGTCGTCGGCTGTGTTGTTCGTGTCCTGCATGCTCTCTCTTGCCATGATCCCGTAGGGGGAGCGAATGGAATACTACGCTGAGGTTGGCAAATTATTGGACGAGAAACTCGACAAGATACAGATTAGTAACCTGTAGAGGGGCCATGTTGGCTCTTAATCGGCGCAACATGGCTTCTCTTAGTCTGTATATGCCATTGCCACGAATGTCTTGCGCCCGGGTTTCGTGCAGGTATGTTTGGAACATATCTTGTATTTCTGGCACTTTATCTTGCAACGATGCCTCGTTTGAAGCCCCTAGAACCTCAACCTTTGCTGTCAGTTTGACGTAAACAGGGTGGCCGTCTCCACTGTCTAGGTTGGAGATGATGGTAGGGATACCAAGAAGGATAGGGGTGTTGAGCGCAGAAAATTTACCTTTTGTGTCGAGGTGGCTTTTGACTGTCGTCTGGAATAGCGAGCTTTTTTTCCATGCCACAAAACCACCACCTGCGAGCAACACGAGAGCTGCTGCCACAATAATAAGTAGTTTCTTCTTACTCTTTTTGGTGCTGTCAGGAGAAACTGACGTATGCTCGGCAGATTCATAGTCTTCGCTCTCAGGTGCGGAAAGCGGTACTCTACCGTTGGCAGTTTCACTCATATCTGAATAGCTCCAGAGTGGTTGGTATTTTGCGCACTCTACCTTGTGGGCATCGGTTTCTCAATGCCTTGCGCGAACCTTGTTCTGTTAGAGGTACAGCTGCTGGAGGTTAGGTGGGTAGGAATGAAGGCAGAAAAGGTGTTCAGTGCAGTTTAAACTGCTCATCTTTACCAATATCTGCTCCTTGGTCTTGTAATAATTCTAGCAATGTGTGGTGCACGGCGTCTTTGTAAGAAGATTGCGGTGAGCGCTGGCAGAATTGGCGAATTTTTTCTTTGTCGTATGAATAATGGAATAAGAAAATGCTAGCATCGACCTCTACACCGTGGGCAGAGCGATCAAAGGCTAAGCCGCTGACATATCCTTCGGCCCAGTTCATGAAGGTGTCTTCAACTTGGTCGTTTAATTCGGTTAATTTTAGAAATTTCTCACAGCGCGTGGTGCCTTGGCCGATAATCTCTGAGGCATGCGCTGTAGTGAGTGGTGCAACCAAAAGGCTGAAAACAAGAAGTTTGCGAAAAAAAGACATAGTGATGGAAAAATCTCGTTATTTATACATGTGCAAAAAATACAGAAAAAATAAAATATGCACAATATTTAACTATAGCGTAATTGATTGGCTGGGTTGTGGTGGTGTCATGAAAGTGGAGGCGTGCCTCTCAGCTTGTGAGAGGCACTAACAGTGCTACATAATCATTTCATCATCGTTGTCGCTTGGGCCAAGGTCAATTTCGCCTGCATTCGCCATATTTTTAATGGTAATAACAATTTCCATTTGAGCCGCGTCTGCATCTCTTACGCGTACAGGGCCGAGGGCAGAAATTTCTTCAATGAGAATTTTACCCGCACGTTTTGACATGCACTCAAGGAACATTTCGCGCACAGTTTGAGACGCACCTTTGAGAGCAAGGGGCAGTTTTTCCATGTCGATTTCTCTGATGATTTTCATCAGGTCTTCATGTTGCAGGCGCTTGATGTCTTCAAAGGTAAACATCAGGGCTTTTACTTTTTCCATGTCATCATGGTTCATATGATCCATGGCTTCAGACAGGCGCGCTTCTGTGTTGCGGTCGAAATTGTTGAAAATATCTGCCAGCAATTGGTAACTGTTGCGCCCGGAAGAGCGGCCGACGGACGTCATAAACTCTGTGCGCAAGGTGGCTTCTACGCTGTCTATAACGCTTTGCTGTACGGTTTCCATGTGTAGAATACGCGTCATGACCTCTGTCGCGTAGTCTTCAGGCAAGAGCACAAATATGCGGGCTGCATAAGCGGGCTGGAGGTGGCTGAGAATAACAGCAGACGTTTGTGGATACTCGTTGCGGAGATAGTTGGCCAGCACACCTTCAGGAATATTGACCAGTTTATCCCACATACTGGTATGGTTGGGGCCACGGATTTCTTCGATAATTTTATCGGCTAGTTCTGTAGGCAGTGCCTTGCGTAGGAAGGTTTCTGTGGTTTCGTAGTTACCAATAAGCCCCTCGGCAGCTTCAAAATTTCTAGAAAATTCGTAGCAGACAGCTTCTACAATCTGGGCGCGTATAAGCCCTAGGCCGCTCATGGCTAAAGAGATATCGCGTACTTCATCTTCATGTAATTGTTTAAGAATTTTAGATGATTTTTCACGCCCTGCCGCCAACATCAAAATGGCAACTTTCTGCCGCCCATTCAGGCTGGCCACAATGCTTTCTACTGGCATGTCTGGGTTTGTGAGCATGGCATTAAGCATTAGAGTGGTTTCTTTCTACAGAATGGGCAGTGGTGTTTAATTTTGCCAGATCAGCGGTGAGCTGTTCAAGGGGCAATGTCCAGTCAAGCGGTTGAGCCTGCTGGTAGAGTTTTAGGCTTTTATACCACGGTGAGTCTGTGCGCTGTGACAGCCAGCGCCAGCATTGGTCGTAACGCGACAAGACCCATGTTGGCTGCCCTAGCCCAGCAGCAAGATGCGCGGTTGATGTATCTACCGCAATGATAAGGTCAAGCTGTTTGGCGAGGGCTGCTGTGTCACTGAAGTCTTTTAGGTGTTTTGTGTGGTCTATTAGCGTCATGCCGGTTGGTGGGTGCTGAGCTTGAGCGCTTTGCTCACCGACTTGCAGGCTGTAAAATAGCGCATTTGGGGCAGCTTGAGCTAAGGGGGCAAGGGTGGCCAAAGAGAGCGAGCGGCGCCCATCAACGACCTCGGCAAATCTTAGGCCTGTATGAGGCGAGCCAGCCCAGACCAACCCAATTTTGAAAGGTTTAGTGGCGGCTAATGGGCTTAGGCTTAAGTCTTGCGAAAGAAGGTTTTGCCAGAAGCTATCCTGCGCTGGAGTGGTTTTGAGATAGCCCTCAGCTAATGGAATTGTGTCCAAAGTAGTGCCCAAAGCCAAGGGAAGGCTCATGATGGGGCACTGAAAATGATAGCGGGGAATATCGTCTTCTACTGTTACAAAGTGCAGATCGGGAAAAGACACCTGCATAAGCCGTAAAAGCTCTTTACGGACGAGTGTAACAGTATGCCCCCCCCGTGCTGCGGCAAACGGAATAAAGCGCGAGAATTGGAGCATGTCTCCAAACCCGCCTTCGGTATGAATGAAGAGCGTTTTGCCTTCAAGTGGTTGCCCGTTCCAGAGGGGGCCATCCATACCATGATGGCTGGTCATGGTTGTTTTCCAGCGCCATTCAAACTCGGCAAACCCTTCGGGGTATTTGCCTTGTGCCAATAGTGAAACCGCGAGGTTAAGGTGGCTCATTGGGTTGTCTGGATCAAGGCGCAAAGCAAAGCGGTGGCCTTTTTCTGCTATGGCATGGTGGCCCTGCCGGTCTAGCGCAACCCCAAGGCTGCTAAGAGCAAGTGGATGATTGGGGGTAAGGCCAAGGCACTGTTTGTAAGCGGTTATTGCGTTTGCATAGTCTTGTAGTTCAACAAGTGTGTTGCCTAAATTGTTCCAAGCATCCGGCATATCTGGAGCAAGGCTGACTGCTTTGGTGAGGAGCGCTTTTGAGGCGTCAAATTGTGCCATTGAACAAAGCAAACCACCAAAATTACTGAGTAACCTTGCATCGTTGGGGGTGAGCGCCAGTTCGCGCATGTAAGCATCAGCAGCTTGAGCAAAATTTCCTGCACGATGCAGCGCCGTTGCATCATCATGTGCATTTTGGGGTGGCGTAGCGTCCCTTGTCTCGGTTGAGCAAAAAGGGGAGCGATCATGCTGCATAAATTTAGAAACCTGCGTAAAAAGCGTCACATTACCCGGCTAAACTGTGTTTTTGCCCGATCGCGCCGCTGGAGGAAAGAAGTTTATACAGCTTTAAAAATGGTGCGTGTGTGTAAAGGGAGATGTTTTGACGGTATTGCTGGTGTCTATAACGATAACAGCGACACCCGAAAGCGGGGAGGGGGTGCGATCTTTGCGTAGGAGCGCCAGAAACCGCTTATCTGTGTGGCTTTTTTGTTCGTAATCAGCATCAAGCAAGCCGTGTCGGTCTAGAAAAATATTAAGAGGTGCAGGAATACGGATGCACCCAGCAGAGGCTGTATGGCCTAGCCTTTTTTCCAGAATATAGGGGTCTGTAGCATGCATTTCCAGGCGCATAGGGCCTTGCTCGTGGTTAGCTAGCCACCCTTTTGTACCTTGCTGCCAGCCAAAGTCCCATACGCGCATACCGTGGGTGCCATTACCCATAATGCCGTGTTCGTTTTTGGTGCCGAGAGCTCTGTACCCCAAGCGATTAGCTGTGTTTGTAAAAACACCTACGGGGGTAATGTAGTAGTCTTTGCGGCCCTTTTTGCCGGTTGAAACACGTGTGCTGCCGATTATGCGCCATGTTTGGTCGTTTAAATTAATAACGACAAGGGAAAGCCTTTGCACTTTTGGGTTGCGGTCAACAAGAACAACGACCTGACTGTTGCCAGGGCGGTATTGACTGCTTTCTAATTGTTGACGGGCAAGGCTAATCCATAACGCTTGGAGTTCGGCCGGTGGTGGCGGAGCGTGAGAAACCTCTTGTTGAAATGCTGCATGCAGGTTCTGACTTTCTTGATCGACTAAAGCGTTAGAAAGTGCAGGCGCGTTAGTAATTGGAGCAGGAAGCGGCAGTGCTGAGGGTGGCGTGGCAAGCGGCTTTGCTGGCAGTGTTGCGGTTGGTTGGGTGGGAGGCGGCAAAATTGTAGCTGGTGGATTGGTGCGCGATAAAAGAGCTGTGCTCCCGACATCTCCATCAGGAAAGAAGGAGGGGGAGGGTGCGTTACTTTGTGCTGAGGCCGCACATGAAAATGCACTTAAAAGGGTGAAAATATAAAGGCCAGCACTATAGGGCAGCCAGCGTTTACTATGACTACAGGTAAAATTAACCATGATTTGATAGAGTTAGAGCGAGGGAAAGAAGCTTACTGACCATCTACCTGCACAGAGCTACGCGCCCCTTGTTGAGCAGCGTTTTTGGACGGGAAGGTTTTGCCATTGATTGTGACATGGCTGCCGGGGTCTTGCATAGGGGCTGGCTGTTGCATGTAGGCTCCGCCCATAGCAGACCACCCGTAATCGTAAGGGTAGGGAGTGACTGGGTAAGGCGGTGGGTACCCATTATAGTCTGGCTGCGGTGGGGGTTGCGGAGGTCTGTGGTGTGGATGGTTATGATGAGAAAGCGTGCTTGGCGCGCTAGGCAGTGAGTTGCCGGGCTGAGCGTGTGCTGTACTGAATAAGGCGCAAGAGACGAGCAATGTGAGCAGGAGGAAGCGTTGCATAATAAGGCTCCTTTTTGCGTATTGGTCTCTCACATGCTCAACATGCAACGTGGTCATATGGTAAACGAGCGGCAGCACAGTAGCTGGCAACTTTAGTACTGTACTGCGTGTTTATGCTCAGATGTAATTAGCTAAAGACATGTCTTTCATGTCGGAAATGAGAATGAAAGAGGCTTTTAGGCTCGTGTTAACGTCTTGAGAATGTATGGCAACCTGAGCCACATCTACCGAGCGTGCGTTTGAAAGCTGTGTTTGCAAAGAGGTTTGCATGCTTGCAAGCAGGCTGGCGCGTGCCGTTAATGTGTTTTGTTGGGTACCAATTGTGGTTTCCATATTGGTGATCTGGGAAACTGTTGTGGTGAGAGATGCATGCAGTTGTTTGACGAGGTCAGCATAACCGCTGGTGTCAGACGACATACCGCTCATGGAAGACACTACCATGAGGTCACGCATTAAGTCTTTAATCGGGGAGCCGGTAGACGTGGAGGACACGTCTGACGCATTACCTTGGGTAGCAACGGCGCCAATTTGCATCGTTTCGCCAGAACTTATGACAGTATATCTTTGGCTACTTGCTGCTTGTTGAAGGTTTTGCGTTGTTGTGGCTGGGTTGCCTGAAGCGTACAGCGTGCTGGCAAAAATGCTTTTGTCATCGTTGGTGGCAGACGTCACACTTTCCATAATGCTGGAAGCATTAGAGGACGTGAGAGACTTTACTGTTGAAGCAATGGTAGACGCTAATGTGCTGTCAGAGAGAGAGGCGTTACCTTGCAGGGGTTTTTCGTTTGAGGCGTTGCCAGCAAAAACGTAGCTTGTGCCATCGGATGTGTTTAGGGCTGAGGTAAGCTCAGTTAAAGCGCTTTGCGCCTGTGCTGCGTAGGCATCGGTCGCGGTAGCAGACGAACCCGATGTGCCTGACATGCTCAGCAGATTTGTGGCCATGTTTTGTGCAAGAGAGGCAATTTGCTGTAACGCACTGGCCGTAATTTTAAGGCTGCTTTGCGCCTGTGTAATATTGTTTTGCCATGACGTAACCTGCGAAATTTTTGGTGCAAGACTTAATGCTGTGGCGCGGTTTGTTCCGAGGTCGGCAAAGGTCTCGCCAATAGTCTGGGTTGAGGTTTGCCATGCAATCTGAGATTGGGCCTGCGTTAATTTTTGAATGCTTGCATTCAGAATGACGGAGGCGCCGCTACTTCCGAATTGGCCAACAGATGTGCTCATGACAGAACCTTCCCCTCATTCCTAATTGATTGCGTTAAGCAGTGCTGAAAACATGGTTTGTACGGTCGAAATAACTTTTGCATTGGCTGTATATGCATTTTGCAGCGCAACAACTTTTGCCATCTCGTTGTTTACGTTAACGCCGGAAACACTACTAACCGCAGTTTGGAGTGTTGTTTGCACAGACGAGGCGTACGTGAAGCCATTGCTTGCTTCGCTTGCAACCGATGCTTGGTCTGATGTGAGAGACGTTGCAAGGGCAAGAATACCTTGTGAGCCTGAAAACCCAAGAGAAATGGAGCCATCTGGGCCTAAGCCAGAGGAAGGGGCCGCTAGGGAGCCTGTTGTGTCAGCGCTGGAGGTACCAAAAGTTTCGTTCAACACATTTGTAATGGCGCTGATATCTCCTTTGGTGGTTGATGTGTCTCCACCAGAAGAGAGTTTGGACGGGTCAGCGGTATATTCTGAATCAACGCTCAAAGCGCTGGACAGGCCAACTAACCCATTAGGGGTGGTGCCTGTGGGGTTGCTGGATGGGGTTGACGTGCTACCATTTGTAAACAAAGAGACGCCAGCGTTACTAAAGCGACTTATGAGCGTGTAAGAAAACGAATCAAGCTGGGCCTGCATTTTGGGGTAAGTTGTGTCCCGCAATGTAATGTTAGCACCCAGTGTGCCGCCAGTGAGGTGGGACTTGATATCACCTGTACCATCAAGGCTAATAAACAGGTCTGGGTTGGCGGTTGATGTGTCGCTTGAATATACCGTAGAGGCAGACAGCGTGGTGTTGCTGGCTGAAAGTGGCCACGTGCTTGTTGGTAATTTGATAGAGTTATACGGTTTGCCCATTTGGTCGGGGCGAGTTGGTAGCTCTGTACCATCTTCTGTACGTACAACCATGTCTCCGTTTGAGCTTTCTGAGAAAGTGACAGAAAGGTTGGAAGATAGGCTGTTCATTGCTTCTAGGCGTTGGTTTTCCAGATCCGCTGAATCTGCACCAGATGCCTTGAGAGACATGATTTGCGCAGAGAGGCTGCCGATTTGGGTCAACTGCGAGTTTACGGTTGAAACCGTGCTGACAATATTGTCTTGCGCAGTCTGCCGTTGTGCTGTGTAGGCATCTGAGAGCGTATGGATGTTGCTTGTGAGCGTTTTTGCGGCAGAAATCACAGCCGTCTGCGCGGAGCTTTCCAGCGGTGTTGCCGCCAAAGACGTTAAGGTAGACTGGATATTGCCCAAGCTATCAGGCAGTGAGTTGCTGCTGCCAGTGCTTGTAGTGGTATCTGTGTCTGTAGAGCCTTGAATGGAAGTAATGGCGGAGAGGGAATTACTAAGTGCGTCAGATTCCGCCACTTTTGCATTTTGGTTATACAAAGAGGCTTGAAGCGCTTTGTTGACATTTAAAACGGTAGAACCCGCAACAACACCTGCCCGCAGGCCGCCTGGTGTTCTGGAGACAACAGTTGCACTTTCACTGACGTAGCCAGACACGCTCTGGTTGGCAACATTTTGCGATACAACAGAGAGTTGGTAGTCAATAGCATGCAGCCCGCTGGTAGCGATAGAAAGCGATGATGAAAGATCCATCTGTGTCCTCATGCGTCTTGACGGCTGACCAACGCCCAGTAGTGCGCGTGCTCAATCGAAAATCGTTTAGTGTTTACCCGGTTAAGGGAACATCGGTTTACGAAAAGTTAAAATGTCCAAAAAGTCATGAAGGGGGAGACGTATTTTTCCTCACGCTTCTGGCTCAGCGGTTATTTTATCTATCGCGCTTGTGCGACGTGTTGATTCGGTTTGTATGAGCTGGAAGTTCAGGTCGTAGTCGCGTTGAATTTCGACCATGCGCGTGGCTTCTGTTACGGCATTGACGTTGCTTGATTCCAGCATGCCTTGACGAATTTCTTTGTGGGCGACGTTATGCGTCAGTGTGGTGGGTTGAAGGAGGTAATTTCCTTCAGGTTTTAAGGTATTGAGATTGTCGACTGTAACCAGATTAATGGTGCCGATTGCGCCTTCCTGCGTTGATATTGTGCCATCAGATGACACGGAGAGAATGTCATCATTCTGCCGAATGGTAATGGGGCGGCGGTAGCGGTCAAGCAGGGGGTTGCCTGCCATGTCAACCAGCACGCCGTCTGCCCTGCGTTGAAACTGACCATTGCGGGTTAGGCGTATGCCTTGGGTGGTGAGGACGGTAAAATACCCCTCACCATTAATGGCGAAATCTGTTGTGTTGCCGGTCTCACGCAAGGGGCCTTGCATATGGTCTTGATAAGTGGCGCGGTCTTGGGTGTAGGTTTCAGTTTTACCGCCGGGCAGTTGGTGAATATCTTTTTGTTTTACAATATAATCTGAAAATACTTCACGCGATGCTTTGAACCCTGCGGTGTTTGTGTTGGCAAGGTTGTTGGCTGTAACATCAAGCGAGCGGGTAAGGGCGTCAATGCGGGATAAGGCGATGTAGGTCGTGTTATCCATAGCAGTGTGCTCCGGTGGCTCAAATTAAAGACCAAAACAGTGCATAATCTGAGTTTTTTATTTCAGCAACCATTTGTGTGATGGTGGTTTGTTTGGGGCGGTTTGTGCGTGAGATTATTCTTGCATTTTCTCTAACAAAAATTTACTCCCTGTTGCTAGCGATTAAGTGATGTGTGGGGCTGGTTGTCTGTTCTGCGCATAAGATTCTGAGCCATAAGGGAAAATTCTTTGTGGCGCGAAGACTAAAGGCTCACCCGGAGGAAATTCCCCTATGATGCGTTCCCTTGATATCGCTGGTACGGGCATGCAGGCGCAGACCACGAACGTGGAAACGATTTCTCACAATATCGCCAACATGACGACCACCGGGTATAAGCGGCGCCGGGCAGAGTTTCAGGATCTGGTTTATCAGGACTTGCGTAGAGCTGGTACCATGAGTTCAGACACTGGTGATCTGGTGCCATCTGGTGCGCAAATCGGTTTGGGCGTGCGTACAGCAGGTATTTACCGCATTAATGAGCAGGGCACGCTAGAGCAGACCAATAACGCGCTTGATATGGCTGTTGAAGGGCGTGGTTATTTTCGTGTCACGCTGCCTTCTGGCGAATATGCTTACACCCGTGATGGTACTTTTTCGCTGTCTGAGGATGGCACGATTGTGACGGCCGACGGGTATATTCTTAACCCCAGCATTTCTCTGCCTAATAACGCTGAAAATATTACCATCGACCAAAGTGGGCAGGTGCAATACACGGTTTCTGGGCAGACCAATGCGCAGGTTGCCGGGCAAATTCAGCTTGTAACCTTCCAAAACGAAAATGGTTTGGCCGCTATGGGGCAGAACCTTTTTACCTCAACCACATCTTCTGGTGACCCGATTGTTGGTACGCCACAAAGCACGGGTTTTGGGTCTATCCGGCAAGGGTTTGTTGAAGAGTCTTCAGTGAACGTGGTGACGGAAATTACCGATCTTATTACAGCGCAGCGTGCGTATGAAATGAACAGTAAGGTTATTACTGCATCTGATGAAATGCTGCAGACGCTTACTAATCTGAAATAACCTGCCATGAAGCATTATGTGGCCAGCATGCTGGCGGTTGCACTCGCTGCCGCCCAGCCCGCGTTTGCGGCCACTTTGCGCCCGGCTACTGTTGTTGTTTCTGACACGGTAAGGTTGTCAGACCTGTTTATTGGTTTAGAGCCGGGGCAGGATAGAGTGTTGGGTGTTGCGCCAGCGCCCGGCAAAACCATTCAGGTTGGTGGCCGTCAATTAATTGCTATTGCTGACCAATATGGTGTGGACTGGACAGACCAGTCCTCTGCTGCGCTGGCACGCATTACGCGGGCAGGGCGAGTGCTCGATAAAGTTTTTTTTGCTGATCTGGTGCGGCGTAGTGTGTCGGGTGCGGCAGATAATGATTCCATAGTGGTGGAATTAGACGATTTTGTACCCATGACTGTGGCAGCTGATGATGCGGCGCCTGTGGTTTTGTCTGATGTGAACTGGGACCAAAAAAGCGGACGGTTTACAGCAACTGTGTATCGGGCGCACCCTTTGGGAGAGGGAGAGCTTGACACCTTTTTGCTGCGCGGAAGTATTCGTGCTGCCCAGTCTATTTTGGTCTTTACGCATATGATGCCCGCTGGGGCAACGCTCTCCACTGCTGATGTGCGGGTGAATGATTCTTATACTGGCCATGTTACAAACCAGATGTTTTCAAATGCAGCAGCTATTGCGGGCATGACGTTGTTGCATAGTGTTGTGGTCGACCAAGTTGTTTTGGATCGGGATTTGCAGAAAACGGTGGTTATGCACAAGGGTGACCCTATTTTGTTGTCTTTCCGCTCGCCTGGCTTACATTTGGCGGTAACGGGGCGTGCGTTAGAAGATGGTTATGATGGGCAGTATGTACGGGCTTTAAACCTCGCGAGCAAAATGATTGTAACTGGCCGAGTGGTTAATGGCTCAGAATTGGATGTGGACGCGACATCTGGCCCGGTGCCGTCTGATTCAGCGACTTTGCGGCGTTTAACGTCTTCATCTAATGCGGCTTTGGGTAGCCAGCGTCGTTCTGCCGGGTGGTAAGGCTATGGTAAAAGGTGAGTTGTGGTGAAGTGTCGAGCATCAGGCTTGGTTCTGCTTAGTCTTATAGGGTTAGCAAATTGCTCTGGCTTGGCGGAGTTGAGCGAAACAGGGCACCCGCCCCGCATGACGCATACATCAGACCCAACTTTGGCGCCTGAATATAGGCCTGTAACAATGCCTATGCCGCCTTTGCAGCCGCCCCCCACAGAAGTGGGTAGTTTGTGGCGGCCGGGTAGCCGCGCTTTCTTTAAAGACCAGCGTGCCTCTCAGGTGGGTGATTTGTTGACCGTTAAGGTTGAAATTGCCGATAATGCCAGCCTGACGAACAACACTACTGCCGTTGGGAGTGGTTCTGAGGATTTTGGGATACCAAGCCTTTTTGGTTTTAAAGGGAAGGCGCTTTCTCATGTTACAGGCTCAGACGCTTTAAACACCAGTAGTGCGAGTGCCAATGCTGCTACGGGTAATATCAGGCGTGTTGAAGCTGTTGCGTTAACGTTGGCAGGTACTATTACGCAAGTCTTGCCAAATGGTAATTTTGTTGTTGTGGCAAGGCAAGAGGTGCGCATTAACGGTGAGTTGCGCCAGCTTATGGTGACTGGCGTTGTGCGCCCGCAAGATATCACGGAAGATAACACCGTTACGCACGATAGGATTGCTGAGGCGCGCATTTCTTACGGTGGGCGTGGTCAGTTGACCAAGCTGCAAACCCCTCGTTATGGGCAGCAGATTTTGGAAAGTGTTTTGCCTTTCTAACTCTGGGGTGCTTGCCTTCTCGCAATGTGGTTGTGGTTTAACTTGACAGTGTTGTCATGTTGGCAGCATGCAGTGTAGAATAATTAAACTTTTTCTGCTGTGAATTTGACGGTTTAGGGTTCTTTACTTTTGCGATGAAGGCAAAGGCGAAATAGCTCTTATGGCATAAGGCGTGGCAGCTATGGCAGGGTTTGAATTGCCCAAGGAGATAAGTGTGAACGACGGCGATAACGTGTTCGGTAAAGGGGCAGAGCCCACGCAGACCATTCTTGCGCCTGGTCTGACCATTATGAATCTGGAGTGCGAAACTGCAACGCCTATTATTGTGGGTGGTACGGTACGCAATGTGCAGCTGACAGCGCCTGTGGTTGATATTCTTGAAACCGGCATGTTGTCTGGCGAAATTACAGCCGACGATGTCATTATTCGCGGCCGCGCAGATTCTCTTACGGTACACGCTAAACGTTTCTACGCTTCAGCTACGGCAAAGTTGCAGAACTGCACAATTTTTATGGAGGGTCGCAATGGGTGCGGCATTCATAAGGATGCAGAATTTACCGGCGAGATTAAAATTGCTGCGGCTAACACCCCAAGCAAGCCCCGCACGGAAGCTCCTAAAGCAGCGACAGCACCTGTGGCTCAAAAAAGCGCGCCTCAGGCCGCGGCTGTAACCTCCACCACTGTGGGTGCACCTTCTTCCGTGTGGGATCATATGGACGAGGCATTGAGCTCTGCTGCTACGGCTGATGGGCACGCAGTGCTGACAGACACAGCAGAAAGACTGCCCTGAAGGTAAAGAGGCTATGCCCGCACTGTGTGGGTACAGCTAGGCTGCGCTGCCCCTGTTTGTGTGTAACGAGTGGGGGCAGGAGTTTGCTTTTTTGACGTTTTTTTCTTTTCGTCTTCGGTGTGGGTGGTGATGCTGATACCCCGTTTGTCCTTTGGCAAACTTGTGAATATGTCTTCCAGCCTTATGGTGCTCTTGCTGGCCATTAACGTGCACTCTATCGTTAGCGCCTTGTGGAGTGATGATGCCAGTGCGGTGTCGCCGGGGTTGGTGTCACCTGCAAAAGCTGCGTCGGCCACGGCGCATGATGTGGCGCCACCGCCGGCGGCTGCGCCAGATTCAACAAATGCCAGCTCCCAAGTGGATAAAAACGCAGCGGAAGGCTGGATGTCTGTACCAACGCCAGATCTTGGCGATAGCAAGGCAGGCTCAGTAAGCGCTGAAAATGCAGCATCTGCTCCAGCCGCCCCAGAAGACTGTGCTAATAATTTGGGGTGTGGTCATGCTGTGGTTTCTGCCACAGGTGAGGTTGACCCGGCGGTTAAGCGGGCAGAAGCAGACCTGATAAAAGACATTTTGGCGCATCAGTCTGAAATGGGTGGGCAGCAGAAAGAAATTGCCGCGCAGCAAAAGGTGCTTGATGCCGCGAAAGCGGCGCTTGATGTGCGGATGAACGACCTTGATGCATCTCTTGCGCAGCTAAAGCAAAAGCAGGAGGCGCAGCGTGCTGTGCTGGACGGCGAAACAGACCGGTTGGTGAAAATTTACGAAGACATGCCACCCAAAGAAGCCGCCGCTGTTTTTAATATTATGGATTTGCATGTTCTGGTTGCGGTCTCTTCTCGCATGAATACCAGAAAAATCTCTGCCATTATGGGCAATATGTCGCCTGAACGCGTAAACCTGATCTCGCAGTATATGGCGGGTATTAGAAGCTTTAAAAATACAGCGCCAGAGACTGAGGTAAAACAGACTGCATCAACGGAGCAAGGGTGGTGGAACGGCCAACCAGCACCTGTTGTACCTGCTCAACCTGCGCATAAAGTGGGGGCACCAACACTGGCTGATGGTAAGCCAGTGCTCATGCCTGCTTTTGTGCCAGCCAAGCCATCGCGCCAATAAAGCGTAATGGGGTGTGGAGAATGGTGATGACTAGTCGTGCGCTTGCAATCTTCCTGCTTTTGGGTGTGGCTGCGTGCTCGCCTGACCATGTTATGCGTCAGCTGACGGGGCGTGAATGTAATGCAGGCTATATTCAAGAGGGCGAAGATTGGTGTGCGCCGCCAGAACGCCCGCCCGCACCGCAGCCTTACTGTACGCAAAGCTGGAATGGGGTAGATTGCTGGGCACGCCCAGACCTTATGCCTAATGTTGCGCGCAATGTGGCGGAAGGGCCGAGTGGCTTGACGCAAGATCAGAACGCACAACGCCTGAATATGCCGATTAATAAAATTCCGCCGACCAATTCTTACCAGCCTTGAGGCTGATTAAGAAAATTTAGGGCAAAGCCGCCGTTTTAGAAAAATGTTTCTGTTAAAGAAGCGGGTTAGCGGTAGGCGTAAGAGGCTCTGTATGATAGGTCGAGAGCGAACGTGTAGTATGGCCGGATGAGGAGGGCAGATGTCAGAATACTCCAGAGGTTGCCCGGCTTTTTACTGTGAAAAAGTGTTTATAGTCTGATGCAAAATTTGCTGGCAGGTCTTAAAGGTCTCGGACGCACGCGCTTACTTGCTTTGGGGGGCGCTGGTGTGGCCCTTATGGCTATGCTTGCTCTGTTTGTGTTTCGTGGCAGCACACAGCCCAATGCTTTGCTGTATAGTGACCTTGAGTTAAATGAATCTGCCGAGATGATGGATCATCTTGCTAAGTCGCATATTTCTGCGACAACAGGGCAGGATGGAACAAGCATTTACGTACCGCGCGATAAAGTTGCCAGTGCACGGTTGTTGCTTGCCAAAGACGGCCTGCCAAGTGGTGGTGCAGTCGGGTACGAATTGTTTGATAAAAGCGGCACGCTGACAAGTACGCAATTTGAACAGTCTATTAACGAAACCCGTGCTATGGAAGGCGAGCTTGAGCGCTCTATTCGCCTGCTGCATGGTGTACGTAATGTGCGTGTGCATTTGGTTTTGCCGCGCCGTGACCTGTTCTCGAGCCAAACCAGCCCCTCTCAGGCAAGCGTTATACTGGATATCGGGCGGTCTGGGCGCATGGGGCCAGATGGCGTGCTGGCTATTCAAAATCTGGTTTCTGCCGCAGTGCCCGGCTTGAAAAGCCAAAATATCTCTATTGTTGATACACGCGGCGATGTGCTGGCTAAACCCGGTGACCCAGATAGTGCTGCCGGGCAAGAAAACACGCTAGAGAAAACGCGTATTGCTGAAGAAGCCCGATTGTCTCAGGCTGTGGAAGATATGCTGATCCCGACTTTGGGGATGGGGCATGTGCGCGCCCGCGCTGCGGTTACAATGAATACGGATGAAATTCATGAAACGCAGGAAAGTTACGACCCGAACGAGCAGGTTTTACGGTCTCAGCAAACCACATCAGACAAGAGTGTGAATACAGAGGCAAACACCAATACCTCTGTTGGCAATAACCTGCCTAATGCTAATGCGAACCAAGACAATAAAACTGGCTCGACCAACGACCGGGAAGAGGAAACCAATAACTACGAGATAGGAAAGCGCACGCGCGTTGTAAGCCAGACACGGCCCCGTGTTTCTCGTGTGAGTTTGGCGGTGATGGTTGATGGAGCCATGGCGCCCGATAAAAACGGCAAACAAGTTTGGCACCCCTTAGATGCAGCTGAAATAGAGCGCATTAGCACCTTAGCTAAAACTGCTATTGGTTATGATAAAACGCGTGGCGACGAAGTGCAGGTTGTCTCTATGCGGTTTATGGCTGATGGCGGCATGAGCTTGGCTTCTGACCATGACAGCCTCTTTAGCCGTGATACTCTCATTTATCTGGCTGAATGGGTTGTGCCGATTGTGCTGGCTCTTGGCGCTATCTTTATTGGTTTGCGGCCAATGTTGCGCCGTGGTGGGGTGCAGGCTTTGGTACAAGCCGGCCAGCAGGCATCTGCGCAGTTGGTTGCCGGTGCGGGTGGTACGGTGTCTGGCGCAAATGGCCAATTGGCCGGTGCTGGTGGTAATGCCGGTTTGCTGGCTGATGATAATGCCACAGTGAACGTGGACGGTATTGAAGGTAAACTGCGGCGCGAAGCTGTGAAGAAAGTTGCAGACCGCTTTGAAGATAACCCTGATGAGAGTGTGCTGATTATTCGCAGTTGGCTTGAAGCTGTGCCAACAAAGAAGAAAGAGGCGTAGGTTGTGGCTGAACCTTTGTCTTCTGCGCAGCGGCTTTCCAGATTGTTTTATGAGTTGGAAGACTTTGGTGCGCCGCCACCCAAGCCTGTTGCGCCGGTAGTTGAGACTGAAGAGGCACCAGAGGAAAAAGAGCCCGAACCAGACCGGGTTTCTCTATTACAGATTGAGTTTGATGCCCACATTGCCGCCGCGCGGCAGGAAGGGATAGCGCAAGGCAGAGCAGAGACAGAAGAGGCTTTGCGTGCGCAGTACGAGGCATATGTGGCCACACTGGTTGATGGGTTGCGCCAAGAAAACCAGCGCCGTTATGCCGTGGTTGAGCAAGCGGCCGATGCCTTTGTGCAAACTGTTGTTGAGAGTGTTACCCAACTCACCCAATTACCCCCTGAAGTGTTGCAAGGGGTGCAACGTAATTTAGTTGCTGATGCGGCAGACTTTGTCAGAGAATGTGAAGGGCGCGTTAGGGTTGTGTGTAGTGCGCACGATGCCCCTTTGCTAAAAGGTATTCTTGGCGAGGATGCGGAGAGTGAGATAGACGTGCAAGAGGACGTTGCGGCGGGTAATATCCATATTGTCACCGCAGGGAATTCTATTTTGATTGATACGCAGCAGTGGCAGCACGCGGTTTTAGAAAAATTGGTTAAGACAGTTACGGCTCTTGCTCAGCAAGGTATGAGCAAAGAAGAAAGCAGGCGAGTAGAACCATGAGCACAGAGAATAACGGTATTGGTTTAGAAGATTTTGCGACAAGTGCTGCGGAGCAGGCTGCCCCTGCCGCCCCGAGTGCAGAGGCGGGTGAGCAGGACGCAAAAGTAAATGCTGCCAGCGAGCAAATGGAAGCGATGTATGAAATACCGGTGAAAATTACCGCTATTATCGGTACAGCTACGATGCCTGTTAACCAGTTGCTCAAACTCGGCCGTGGCGCGGTGGTGGAGCTTGACCGGAAATTGGGTGAAGCGGTTGATATTTACGCTAATAACCGTTTGATTGCGCGTGGTGAGGTTGTGGTGGTTGATGACAACCATATTGGCGTGACCATGACCGAAATTCTGTCTTCTTCTCCGGCAGCTAGCTAAGGGGTTAGCGCGTGTCAGCACATACGGCAGGTATGGCGTATGGGGCAGGGAGCTTTGTTTCGGTTCTGCTCTCTCTTGCCTCTCTCGTTATTGTTGTGGTGCTGATTTTACTAAGCCGCCACGGTTTAAAATTTGCCCAATCTTACCTACAGCGGGGCCATAAAACGCAAGATTTGGCGGTGGTGGAAAGCATTATGCTCGACCAGCGGCGGCGTTTAAGCCTTGTACGCTGTGGGAGTAAGCGCGGTGTTATTTTAACCGGTGGGGGTAATGACCTCTTTTTGGGGTGGTTGGGTGAGGGGGACGTATTCGCTCCGCCCTGCGCTGAAAGTAGCCAAACCGCAGAGCTGGTGCGTAGTGAGTGAGCCAAAAATTAATATGATAATAGCGCGTGACATATGCTCAAGCTGGCGCAAGCATGCGGCTTTGGTTTTTGTGCTGGCACTAGCCGCTTTGCTCTTGCCAGAATGTGGTTATGCGCAGTCTCTTACCTTGGATATGGGGAAAGGGGCAACGGATGTTGGTACAACAAGTCACTTAATTCAGTTAACGGCGCTTATTACCGTTTTGTCTTTGGCGCCTAGCCTGTTGGTTATGGTAACGGCCTTTACCCGTATTATTGTGGTGTTGTCTTTGTTGCGTGGGGCTTTGGGGGCGCAAGGTACCCCCCCTAATACGGTGCTTATTGGTCTGGCGTTGTTTTTGACCTTTTTTGTGATGCAGCCCACGTTTGAGATGTCTTGGGTGCAGGGTATTGCCCCCATGCTTGATGGCCGTGTGGACGAAATGGAAGGCATAAAGGCAGCGATTGAGCCATTTAGAGGGTTTATGTTGGCTAATGTGCGCCCTGTTGATTTAACGACGTTTTACCACCTTGCTAACTTGCAGCCTGCGACTGTGCCCGCTGAAACGCCGTGGCGCGTTCTAATGCCTGCGTTTATGATTGGTGAGTTGAGCCGTGGTTTTGAAATGGGCTTTTTGCTGTATTTGCCCTTTTTGGTGATAGATATTGTGACCTCAAGCGTTTTGATGAGCTTGGGTATGATGATGTTGCCGCCTGCGACTATTTCTCTGCCTTTCAAACTTATTTTCTTTGTTATGGTTGATGGGTGGCAAATGGTGGCCGGTGGTTTGGTGCGCAGTTTTGGCAGTTAGCGGAAGCAGGTAAGGTCTGTTTCATTCATAATTTTTATGAATATTGCTGTATAATTTGAGTTTGATTTTAGATTGCGCTGTAAAACTTCAAAATATTTACATGAACTATCCTAATTTTAAATTTAGTTAAGAGACGGATTGTATTTTGAGGAGTATTAAAGGCTGCATAATAGCAGCCAGTGTCATTGCGTGGCTCGCGGTCTTGGACAACGAAGGGACATCGCACTTCACATGCTTAAGTGGCTGTATAGAGACGCACCATTTCGCGTAAAAATTAGGTTTGTGATGATGTTTCTGGAGATCTATCTGATGCTCCAGATTGTTATCGAAGCCATTGGGTATTGGGTGCACGAACCCATACAGCACATGTTCCTTATGAATATGGGTGCGCTTGGGTTTGGGCAGATTGTTGTCTTTTTTATATGGCGAATGTTGACTAGCGTTTTGGCCGCTCCGGTTGAAAGGTTGGCCGATGTTGGTGACCAGCTTGCCCGAGGTGAGCGCATAGAGCAGCAAAAGCTGCTGGCGACAGTGCCATTTCTGGAAAGCAAAGACTGCGTTGGCCGCTTGTCCCGTGTTATGCTCAAATTTGCTGAAGGTCTGCGTGAGCAGATGGAAGCGCAGGCACGTTTGCAAACAATGGCAGGAGAAATTCAGCAGTCATTGGAGCGCAGCCAAGAACGCGATAAGCAAACACATGCTGTTATTGATGTTTTGCGTAATTCTCTTTCTGAAATGGCGCAGGGTGATTTGCGGCAGCGCATTGATTCCCCCATGTTTGATGGCGAGTTTGCGCCCTTGCGTGAAGCCTTTAATGAGTCCGTTACGCGTTTGAGCGAGGCTTTGCAGGCGGTTACCAGTAACTCGCAATTAATTGCGACAGGTGCCAGCGAAATTTCGACAGCGTCTGACGACTTGGCAAAACGTACAGAAAAGCAGGCCGCTAATTTGGGGCAGGCAACAGCCACGGTGCGTACGATTACAGAAGGCGTGCAGCGTAATGCGAAAGCGTGTGGTGAGGCCTCGGTAGAAACGCAGCAAGCGTTAGAGAAAGCCTCAGCCGCGACTGGGGTTATGGCTGACACAACCAAAGCTATGGACGGAATTAAACATTCCTCTGATGCAATTGGCGAAATTATTTCTGTTATTGATGGGATTGCGTTCCAAACCAACGTTCTGGCTCTGAATGCTGGCGTAGAGGCCGCACGTGCAGGTGATGCTGGGCGGGGCTTTGCGGTTGTGGCGCAAGAGGTACGCTCGCTTGCTGAGCAGTCAGCTAAATCTGCTAACGAAATTAAACGCCTTATTTCTGTTTCTGCCGAGCAGGTGCGCAAAGGGGTGGATCTGGTTATTCAGACCGACCATTATTTGCACGAAGTAGCCGGGAGCACCCAAAATATTGCACGCCGTGTGTCTGAAATTTCGGTTTCTACACAAGAGCAAGCTAAGCGTTTGTCTGAAATGTCGTCTTCCATCAGTGATATGGACCAAGTGACACAGCAAAATGCAGCCATGGTTGAGCAAACAACGGCGGCCAGCCACAATCTGACAATTGAGACCAGAACGCTGGCGCAAACTCTGAGCACGTTTAGAATTGGTGGTATGTCGCAGCGTACTATGAGCCAACCTGCGCCTTATGATTTTGCGCCATTGGCAAAACCACAAAAACACCCTGTTATGCCTGCCTTGGCCGCAGCTTTACCCACCAGTTCTTCTGATGAAGGGTGGGAGGAGTTCTAATGGCGGGAGATTTTTCTGCCATTGAAGGGGCAAGTCTTTGCCTGCTGCCTGAAAGGTTAGATACTGCTGCCGCGCCTGCGCTTAAAGCCTTGCTAGAGCAAAGTAAGGCTCAAGCCGAGGGGGGGGTGTTACAGCTTGATGCAACGCAGGTAACCTATGTAGGCGGCTTGTGTTTGCAAATATTACTGGCCAGCCAGTGTTCTTTTGTTGGGGTTTCTGAGGCAGTGCGGGAGGCTTATGGTCTTTTTGGTGTTAATGCCTATTTGACTGCCCCTTGTGCCGTGTTGGAGAAGAAAGCCTAAAATGACCACCCAACAGGAAATTCGTGTTCTTACTGTAGATGACTCCCCCACAATCCAGATTATGCTGCGTAAAGCGCTTGAAGAGGCGGGGTATAATGTCATTCAAGGCTGTGACGGGGTAGAGGGCTTGGAAAAGCTGCAAGAAGCGGCCCCCCCACCAGCGGTTATTATTACAGATATTAATATGCCACGCCTTGATGGCTTTGGCCTTATTGAAGCTGTGCGCAAGCAAGAAGCCTATAAGCATATTCCTATTTTGGTATTAACAACAGAAAGCGACCCAGAGAAAAAACAGCGGGCAAGGCAAGCTGGGGCAACAGGGTGGATTGTAAAACCATTTAGTGCTGAGGCATTGGTTGCTGCTATCCGCCGTGTAACAGCCTGAACCGGGAGGGGCGGGATGAGCGATAGTATGGACGAAATTCTTCTCGTCTTTTTTCAGGAATGTGACGAACAGCTTCAGGAGTTAGAGCGTGGCCTTTCTGCCCTTGAAGGGGGCGAGACAGACCATGACACGATTAATGCTATTTTCCGTGCGGTGCATTCGATCAAAGGCGGTGCGGCCTCATTCGGCTTAGAAAACCTTGTACGGTTTGCACATATTTTTGAAACGTCTCTTGATGCACTGCGCTCTGGTCGTGTGCAACCCACGCATGATGTGATCAAGATTTTACTTAAAGCGATGGACGTTTTGAGTGACTTGGTGACAGAGGCTAAAGGGGGTGCTGGTGTTGACGCCGCGCGTGTGGCGGAAAGTCAGACATCGCTTGAAACATTGCATGCCAAAGAAGACGCACCAGACAGCGCGGACAGCCTGATACCCGCTGATTTTGAGCCTGTAGCGTTTGATTTTACCCCTGTGCCGATCGATTTTGAGCCAGTACCAGTCAGTTTTGACTTTGGTGATGAGCCGACGACAGAGGGAGGCGATGGTGCTGATACCGCGCTGCCCATACAGGTAACGTTTTGCCCCCATAAAGCACTTTATGAGCGGGGTGATGATGCAAGAAACCTGCTTATTGGCCTAAGAGACCTTGCGGCTGATGCCCAAGGCGAGGCTGAGATCAGGTGTGATGTCTCGCACCTTCCGGTATTAACAGAGATAGAGGCCAGTGAGCCTTGCCTGTCTTGGTGTGTGGTTTTACCCGCAACGGTAAGTGAAGACAGTATTCATGCTGTGTTTGATTGGGTGAGTGATGTTTGTGACATTACCATAAGCCGTGGCACAGGCTCTGGCCCAGATGATGGGGGCGGGGCAGGTAAACCGCAACCAGAACACAGCACACCAGAAGATGCGGTCGAACCTGAAACTGACGTTAACGGCGTTGTTGCTCCAGAGGTTGAGCCTGTTGCGGCGGTAGGAAGCCCTGCGTCTTTTAGTGCACCTCTGGTCGTTACAGAGGTGCAGCCCCCAAAAATTGAGCCTGCTGGTGTTAAGGTTAATCTGGCTGCCCCTCCTGCGGTCTCGGGCCAGAAAGGGGAGCGGGGAGCGGTTAAAAAGCGGGTTGAGCAAGCTTCTATTCGTGTTGATTTGCAGCGCGTTGACGAACTGATGGACTTGGTGGGGGAACTGGTTATTGCGCAGGCCACGCTCGAAACTGTCGGCTTGCAACATGATGCCAACAGCGAGCAGGAAATGGCACGCCGTATTAACAGCATGCGAACGCTGACGCGGGATATTCAAAATGCAGTTATGGCGGTGCGTGCGCAGCCGGTTGGCAGCGTGTTTCAACGCATGCAGCGGGTGGTGCGAGAGGCCTGTTCTTTAGCGCATAAAGATGTGGCATTGGTGGTGGAAGGGGAGGATACCGAGGTTGACCGTACCTTGGTCGAAAAACTTTCTGACCCCCTTACGCACATGCTGCGTAATGCGGTTGACCATGGTGTAGAAGCGCCAGAAGCGCGTTTGGCAGCAGGTAAGCTAGAGCAGGGGCGTATTTTACTTTCAGCCAGCCATCGGTCTGGCCGTATTTTAATAACAATACAAGATGATGGCGCTGGCATTAACCAAGCCCGAGTGCTCGAAATTGCGGTTAAGCGTGGCATAGTGGCCCCAGATGCCACTTTGAGCGAAGATGAAATTAACAATCTGATTTTTGCCCCTGGTTTCTCAACCGCGTCTAGCGTGTCTGACCTTTCTGGCCGTGGGGTGGGCATGGACGTGGTTAAGCAGGCCATATTGGGCCTTGGTGGGCGTATTAGCATTACAAGTGTGCCCGGAAAGGGCACCACGTTTTGCTTGAGTTTGCCCCTTACCCTAGCCGTGCTGGACGGCATGCTGGTTATGGTTGCGGGTACAACTATGGTGGTGCCGGTTTCCTCGGTTGTGGAAACGCTGATGGTGCATAAGCGCGATATGTACACCATGCCAGATGGGCGTGTTGTTATTTCTATACGCGGTGTATGCATGCCATTGCTGGTGCTGGCAACAGAGCTTGGTTTGCAAGAGGCCAAAGGTTACAGCATTCCCGAAAAAGCCGTTATTCTTGTTGTTGAAAGTGAAACCGGCGCACGGGTTGCTTTGGTTGTTGAAGACATAAAAGACCAAGCGCAAGTTGTTATAAAAAGCATGGAAAAAAATTACCGCCAGATACCCGGTGTTTCTGCCGCGACTATTTTGGGGGATGGTAGTGTGTCTCTCATTTTAGATGTGCCTGCCTTGGTGGCCTCAACCACAGAACGGGCAGATGGGCGCTTGGCGGAGCCTGCTTCAGGTATCGCGGCTTAACTTACGCACAACACGCATTCAAAAAACAAACCAGACAGGCCAGTTGCAGCATGGATAAAGACGTGAATACAGGTGAGACTCAACTGGTAAAAATGATTGTTTTTGCCGTAGGTGAGCAGGAATATTGCATTCCTATTTTAAGTGTACGTGAAATTAGGGGCTTGGAGAAAACAACCCCCCTGCCATTTGCGCCCCCTTATGTGTGTGGTGCCATTAATTTACGCGGTATTATTCTGACCGTTATTAACCTTGCGACTTACCTTAATGTAGCCCCAGAGCCAGAAAACCCGCGGCGTGTTGTGGTTATTATTGAAGCCAGTGACGGTACCGTATGCGGCCTGCTGGTTGATAGGGTTATTGATATGGCAGACATTAAACCCAGTGATATTCAGGTTGTTGCTGAAAAAGGCCATAGCCTGAGCGGCCTTGTCATGATTGGTGAGCGCATGATTGGCGTTTTGAAGCTAGACGTTATTGCGCACGAACTCATTAACGGCATGCAAGCAGAATGAGCGCGACAGATGCACTGCTAGAAGAAAACTTTACGACGGCTGATTTTGAAGTTGTAAGACGGATAGCGCATGAAAAAGCTGGAATTTATTTTCCGGAATCACGCAGTACGCTTGTTTTTTCACGTCTTTCACGTTTGGTGCGTGAGAGTGGCTTAGTGTCGTTTTCTGCTTATCTGGATTTTGTGCAAAGCCCGGCTGGGCTTGTTGCAATGGATGAAATGATATGCGCGCTTACAACCAACGTGACAGGCTTTTTTAGAGAACGAAAACATTTTGTGCACCTGGAAGAGGAGGTGCTGCCACGCCTTGCTGAGGGTGTAAGGCAGGGCAGGCGGGGGCGTATATGGTCGGCTGCGTGCTCAACCGGGCAGGAACCTTGGAGCATTGCTATGTCTGTGCTCTCTGTTTTTCCTGAGGCACCGCAGCATGATGTGCGTATTCTGGCAACAGACATAAACTCTCAGGTGGTGGCGCAAGCCCGTGCAGGTGTTTACCCAGACGAAGAAACATCGGCTATTTCTGCAGCGCAAAAAGCCCGGTTTATGCGCACTGAAGGTGCTGCTTCTGTGCAGTTTGCCGGGCCTATTACACGGCTACCCGTCTTTAAGGTGCTCAATTTGAATGCTGAGTGGCCAATGCGGGGCCTGTTTGATGCTATTTTTTGCCGTAACGTTGTGATCTATTTTGACGAGCAAACCCGGAACAGGTTGTGGCAGAGGTTGGCAGATAAGCTGGAATATGGCGGCTTTTTATATATTGGCCATTCAGAAAAAATAGCGTGTGCGCGGCAATGCGGTTTGGAGCAAGTACTGCCCACAATTTACGAAAAAAGGCATTAAGGGATGGAGCGCCCGGTTAAAGTTTTAATTGTTGATGACTCTCGTACCATGCGCGCTCTTATTCGGCGCACGCTTGAGAAAGAGCCGGGGCTTGTGGTGTGTGCAGAAGCCGCAAACCCGATTGAAGCGCGTGACCTGATTATACGCGACCAGCCTGATGTTATTACCCTTGATGTTGAAATGCCGTGTATGAACGGGTTGCAATTTCTTGATAAAATTATGCGCCTGCGGCCCATACCGGTTGTTATGGTTTCTAGCTTAACCACTAAAGGGGCAGAAACTGCGATTGCTGCTTTGCAGATGGGGGCTTTTGACTGTTTTCCCAAACCAGAATGCAGCTTTGGCGGAGAGGCCTTTGCTGGGCTGGCACGGCTGGTAAAGCAGGCCGCACAGTCACGCCCTAGCCGTGCACAGGCGCACTGTACGGCCGCGCCACACCCGCCTTCTGCATGGGGTAACGACTTTGCTCTGGTTGCTATTGGTGCTTCTACGGGTGGGGTAGAGGCAATAGAAAAAGTTCTTTCTGGTTTTCCGGCGGGTGGGCCGCCTATTGTTATATGCCAACATATGCCCAAGCTCTTTACCGCGAGTTTTGCGAAAAGGCTTGACCACACGCTTAGCGCACTTTCGGTTGCGGAATCTGAAAATGGTGAGAGGTTGGCCCCCGGTATGGTGCGTATTGCCGCCGGAGGGGAGCAGCATACTGTTGTTGAGCGTTATGCTGATGGGTTGCGCACCCGCTTGGTAAAAGCACCACCGGTCAATGGGCATTCGCCTTCTGTTGATGTGTTGTTTGACTCAGTTGCAGCCCAAGTGGGGCCTAATGCTTTGGGTATTTTGTTAACTGGCATGGGCCAAGATGGTGCCAAAGGCTTGTTGGCTATGCGGCAGGCTGGCGCTATGACCATTGCGCAAGACCATGATAGCTCGGTTGTTTACGGTATGCCGCGCGTAGCAGCCGAAATTGGGGCTGCCTGCCAAATTGTACCACTTAACCAGATAAGCCGAGCCGCTTTGTCTGCCTGCAAGAAATAACTGCGGCTTAACAGAAAAGCCGGTTGTCGTTTAAAAGCGTTTTGACTTGGCCCCTACGGGCCACATAGGGAAAGAGAAGAAAGACCATGCCCGCAGCCTCTCAGATTAGGGCTCTTATTGTTGATGACCAGTCTTCTATCCGGCAGATTTTGGCAAACAGTATGGCTGAAATTGGGTTTGTTAATGTTGCCCAGCGTAAAGACGGTAAAGAAGCCCTGCAATATTTGGCACAGAACCCGACGCATTTGGTTATTTCAGACTTTAACATGCCAGAAATGGACGGCTTGCAGCTTTTAAAGGCAGTGCGCGCTAACGCTGCAACGCAGAAAGTTGCGTTTATTATTTTAACAAGTGAAGCCAGCAAAGATTTGGTACAGGAAGCGATTAAGTCTGGCGTTAATAATTTTCTGGCCAAACCTTATACTGTTGCCAAATTGAGAGAGGTGCTTGAAAAGGTTTTTGGCCCTATCAAGTGATTGAGCCGTCTGACATAAGGCCAGTATTACTAAGTGAGGTTGTGGTAACGGCAGCCCCACAGACCGTGCTGGTAACGGGCTTGGGGTCTTGTGTTGCGGCGTGCCTTTATGACCCCATAGCCCGTGTAGGGGGCATGAACCATTTTTTGTTACCGTCTGGCACGGCAAAAAAGGGCGCAGGTTTGCAATTTGGTGAGCAAGCTATGCCAGCCCTTGTTAAGGCTGTTTTACAAGCCGGTGGGCAGCAGAGAAATTTGGTTTGCAAAGTGTTTGGGGGTGGTGCAGTGGTGCCGCTGCTTGACCAAATAGGCGAGGCCAATAGCCGCTATGTTATGCAGTATCTTGCGGATGCAGGTATTGCGTGCGTGGCAAAAAGCTTAGGGGGCCAGTCTGCACGGCGTATTCGTTTTTGGCCTGCGACAGGGCGTGTGCAGCATAGTTTTATAACAGACCATGTTGAAATGAAGGATATTCTGGAAACAGAAAAGTCAATTTCTGCTGTGTCTGGCGCTGTAAAATTTTAAGATCTCTTTAATGGAAAGAATATGACATGAAGCATAGCGATGAAACGATAGCAGTCCAGGATGTGGTTGTAAGAGTTGCCGCTTTGCTGGATACGGTTTTTGCTGATTTATCTGAGGCGCAGCAGGTTGTTTCTGTTTGCATAAGCAACCCCGGCAAAGCGCAAGAGGTGGATGTACAAGGCCTGCAAAAGCTTGATATTGCAACGCAAACTGTGCAGGCGGCGAGTGGTATTTTAAAAGACTTAGCGGCCCATACTCAACTGAACGCAGCGGGTACAATAACGCTGAAAGAGCTCTATGGCTCTGCTGCACTTGGGCATGTGGTGCAGGTTTTGCATAATGGGGCCGCTCGCTCTGAAACAGAAGCAGCCGGAGACGTTGAGCTCTTTTAAAACGTGTTGTTACGTTGGTAAGGTCAGTAACCGCCGTGCCAACACTGTAGGGTTAAGAGAGACAAGCCCGCCCACAATATTAGACGAGCAGCTGCCGTAGGTTAGGCTTAGCCCGCATGCTGCTGCAGCAATAATGCCGCCAACACGACCTGCTTGATCCATTTTGCTGGCCACCATAGTTGTGGCACCGCATTCGGCAAACATTTCACCAATATCAGCTGATTCTTCAGCATCTAGCCCAGCGGGCAGCACCAGAGAAAGGTCAGCCCCTAATATATCGACCATTTGCATCATTTTAGACATGCTGAGCGCAGAATAAACGCAAATGCCGGGTAGGTCACACAGTACGGGTTGGCCTTCGGGGCGTGCATTAAGGGCGGCTGCTACGTTTTCTGGCGTTCTGGCTACGACAACCTCAATGTTAAAGGGTTGCACCAACGCGCTGAGTTTGGCCAAGCTGCCTGCGTTATGGTCACAGGCTATAATAAGGGGGGGGGTGCCATTAAGGGCGTTTTGCGCAGCAAGTTTTGCTAAAACTAACGTTTTGCCAGAACCAGAGGCACCGCCAAAAGCCAAAGGTGCAGAAACAGCATCTTGCAATGGAGTAAAATTAAGAACTTGCTCCAGACCTTCTGCTAAAGATGCACCAGCTAAAGCGTCTATCAAAGGGTAAGGGACAGAGTGCCAGCGCAAAATGTCTTCTACTGTTAGGTGAGCAACAGGAAGATCTATGCCATGAGCAGGAGCGCTCTCTGTTTCTTGAGGTGCCGATGAAGCCGTAAGGTCGTGTGGCATATCTTGCATCGGAGTAGGGTTCCCGTTCTGGCTCTTGTCCTGCATTAGCTGATTGTCGCTACGGTTTTAATACGTGCGCGTGGGTATATCTCAGATTGAGACAGAACCGAAATGGAAGGGCGAACACGTTCTACAATAGCGCGCATGGAATCCCGTACTGGTGTGGACACAACAATGACCGGAATTTCGCCATTGCTGGATAACGCGTTAAATGTATCGCGCAGTTTACCCACAAAACTGTTGAGCATTGAAGGGGGCATGGCAAGACGTTTCTCTTCTGCGGGGCCAACTATATGTTTAATAAAATCAGCCTCCCATTCTGAAGACAGGGTGATGATGGGAATGCTGCCATCTTGCCCGGTAAGCGCATTACAAATTTGGCGGGCCAAGCGTACCCGCACATGCCCTGTTATGGCGGGTATGCCTTTAAGGCCCAGACTGTTCGCTTCCTGAATACTTTCAAGAATGGTTGGCAGGTCTCTGATGGAAACACGCTCGCTGAGCAGGGCTTGCAGTACACGCTGCACAGTATGAGCGAGACCTGAGAGGGAATAAGGTCGTTAACCAGTTTCTGTTGCTCACGCGGTAGGTCATCAAGCAGTGACTGCGTGGCAACGTAAGTCAGCAGATCTGGTAGGTTCTGGCGGATACATTCGCTTAAATGCGTAATAATGACGCTTGCAGGGTCTACCACGGTGCATTTGAGTGCTGTGGCCCGGTTTTTCTGTGCAGGAGTTATCCAGACAGCGGGTAGGCCAAAGGCTGGCTCTGTTGTGGCATCACCTTGCAATGCAGGGGCACCGCCAGAGGGGCTCATGGCAAGTAGTTTGCCCGGTTTTACCTGACCGGAGCCAATCTCAATTTCTTTAATTTTAATAACGTAGGTTTCAGACGGAAGGTGAATATTGTCCTGAATACGGACTGGTGGCGTGATAAAGCCCATTTCTGTAGCAACATTCCGCCTGAGTGCTTTGATTTGCTCAGCGAGTTGTGGGTTGTCCTCACTGGTGAGAGAAAGCAGGCCAAAGCCGAGTTCGAGCCGTAGCAGGTCGAGGCGCAAAATGTCAGAAATAGGAGCACTTGCGGGTTTGGGAGGAGCTTCAGTGATATCGCCATCGCTATCTTGAATTGGGGTTTTGTGGCGTATCCAAGCTCCAAAACCCGCGGCGGCTGAAATTGCGAGAAACGGAAAAGCAGGCAAACCCGGCATAATGGCAAAAAGGGCAGAGAGTACTGCGGCCACAGCTAGGGGTTTAGGGTTGCCGCCAAGCTGACGTACCAGTGCTACGTCTGCCGAGCCAGCAGTGCCGCCTTTGGTTACCACAATACCGGCAGCAGTAGAGACAAGAAGCGCGGGAATTTGTGATACCAGACCATCACCCACAGTGAGGGTGGTAAAGGTACTGGCGGCTTCGTTAATAGGCATGCCATGGCGTAAAACACCAATAGCCAAGCCGCCAACAATATTAATGGCGGTAATAATAATGCCTGCTATGGCATCGCCTCGGACAAATTTTGCAGCACCGTCCATGGAGCCATAGAAGGCGCTTTCTTCTTCTAATTCGCTCCGTTTTTTGCGGGCAATGCGGTCATTAATAGCGCCGGATGAGAGGTCGGCATCAATTGCCATTTGTTTGCCGGGCATTGAGTCGAGAAAGAAGCGAGCCGCAACTTCGGCAATACGGCCAGACCCTTTGGTGATGACCATAAAATTGACGACAAGCAAAATGGAGAAGACGATACCGCCAATAACGACGTCTCCTCCCATCAAGAAACCACCAAAGGCAGCAACGACATGCCCTGCGGCGTAGGTACCCTCGCTCCCGTGGCTTAAAATAAGACGGGTTGTGGCAATTTCGAGCGAAAGACGCAAAAGCGTTGTGAGCAAAAGCAGGGTTGGAAACGACGTAAAATCTAGCGGGCGCTCAAGAAAGAGTGCCACCATGAGAATAAGCACGGAGGAGGTAATAGAAAGTGAGAGACCAATATCGAGAATAAATGTGGGAAGCGGAATAATAAGAATAGACAGCAGGAGCACAACCCCCAAGGCCAGCCCAATGTCTGTGCCGGGTATGAGGGTGCGCCAAGGGAGTTCTTTCCAGCCACCTTGGCGGAGCATAGACGCAGAAAGAGTTAAATTGCGCGAAGTGGAAGCAAATTTCTGTCGTGCAAGAGCAACGCGGTTGGCTAAAGTGCCACCGGTGGTCTTGTTACCTGTCTTGCCGTCAGCGTTGTCCAAAAAAAGCGTTTCCTGTGCTCTCTCTTTTATTAAAGAGAAGTAATTTTTCTAACGGCAGAGGTTGGTTCTGCTGCCAACCTTGGTATGCTGGGCGCGAAAGTAATGTTATCATTTGGCAAGCGCAAGGTCATAGTCGTGTTTCGCGCGTGTGTAGGCGTAATTGCTGGCGATAAAGGTACAATGCTCTCGGGTAATGGTTTGAAGCCGGGGTAAGTTAGGAAGACGTTAAAATGCAGGGCGTAGAGATTAAAAGCACAAGCTTAGCAGACCTGATTGCCGCACAAGAGGAGCACGGAGACGCTTTTGCGCCAATGAATTATGCTGTGTGGCGTGCTGCATTACAGCAAGACCTAACCCCAGAAAATTTGGCTAAAGTGGGAGAGGCGTTCTTTGATAAATGGCAGGAAATAGAAGGGATTAAGCTGGTGCTTGAGACCGTTTCTGCCAACCCCAATGATTTTGTACTGACGATGGCAGCCGCGATCCTGCTCTTTCATCGGACGACACGTTACGATATAGTGGTAACCCTCCTTCGGAAGGCAGTGTTGCTGCGGCCAGAGATTTACCCGGCACAATTAATGCTGGCAGATGCCCTGCTTGTAAAAGACGATGTGAATGCGGCATGTGAGCAATTTGCAAAAACGCTTAAATTATTTCCCGAGCACAAAAAAGAAACCAACCGTAATCTAATTGTGCATTTGGTTGATTGTGGCTACCCAAGAGAGGCGCTGGATATAGCCAATACAGTGCTGACTGAAGATGGGCCAACCTCTACTTTGTTAAACGACATTGCGTGTGCAATGCAGCGCCTTAACCACTCCGACACGGCTCTTTCAGTTTATAAACAGGCGCTAGAGCTTGACCCTAATTGTGCAGCCAGTAAATTTGGGCATGCCGCAACTGCGCTGAAAAATGGTCAGTACGCGACAGGGTTTGTGGAATATGCAGGCCGCTCTCTGAAAATTACGCCAGCAACAAAAAAAATAGCAGACTTGCCACGCCTGATGCCCGGGCAGAATGTGGCGGGCAAAAAAATTATTTGCTACCAAGAGCAAGGTATGGGCGATACGCTCAATTTTTGCCGCTTTGCTCTTGTGCTGCGCGAGCGTGGGGCGGATGTTGCGTTGGCGGTTCCGCCTGCGTTAATCCGTTTATTTGAGCGTTCTTTTCCGGGTATCACGTTTTTCTCGACACTTGGTGAGATTGCGCTTGAGGGATTTGATTATAGCTCGCCCATTCCCGACCTGCCGGGGCTTGCTGGTGTTAAAAATGCTGCTGACCTGTTGGTCGCTAGCCCGTATTTAAAAGCTGACCCAGGAGAGGTCGAGAAATTTGGTGCCCTTTTGCCTGCGCGCAGACCGAGGGTGGGGCTAATTTGGGCTGGCGAGTGTCGTGCTAATGTTGCGGATTATTTGGCTGACCAACGGCGCTCTACAAAATTAAAAGAGATAGAAGAAGCCTTTGGGCCTATAGATGCGACATTGGTGTCTTTGCAGCTAGGAAAGCCGCGCGAGGAGCTGGCCGCATGGCAGGGGCAGCCTATTTTTGACCCGATGGGTGAGGTGCATGATATGGCTGATACCGCAGCCATTATGGAAAACCTTGATCTGATTATTTCGGTTGATACATCAACTGCGCATCTTGCTGGTGGGTTGGCGCGGCCTGTGTGGATGGTAAGCCGGTGGGATGCGTGCTGGCGGTGGGGCGATGACGGTGAAAGCACACCGTGGTACCCAACAATGCGCATTTTTCGGTCGCAAGAGCGGTCGTTTAAGCCTGTGTTGGCGCAGGTTGGAGCAGCTTTGCGTGAGTGGTGTAAAAACTGGCGTGCTTAAGTTGTTGGGGCTTGGACGCTTTTTTAAACTTAGGGTTAAGGCTGGTTTTGCCGCCTAATGGGTGGTGGCGTAGCTTTGTTTCTAGTGTGGTGCGCAGAAACGTTAGTGGGCAGTATAGCAAAAGCCTGACCGTTTAAGGTGGCTTTTGTGTCTGCTCTTGCTAAGGGCGGGTTAGTCTAGTGTGGGAGCGATGCTGTTAAGGGCATTAGCCCGTGCGATAGGAGAGGCGCGGTAGGAGGCTAAGGAGCGGCCTCTGACATTGCTGTTCATGCGCCGCGTTGGGGTGGGTTCTGTAAAATGTCTCCCGCCTTCAAAAGGGTGGAAGATATGTGGTGACCCAGAGGGCGTTGTGCCATCTGGGTTGCTTGGTGATGCGACCAAGATGGGGGTGTGCCTTACCTGCGGAATAACGGTGTGGAGTTGACTGGTCTGCCCGAAAGGGGCGTGTGCGTTAAGGCCGCTGGCGTCTTGCCGCCCATCTTGTGGAGTGGCCCAAGCTTCTAGCACTTTCCACTGGTAGGGGGTGCCAATACCCGGTGTTTGGGAATGGTAGGCTGCTGCGGCATGCGGCCAACTGCCAGTTTTTGTATAAAGCTGTAATAAAAATTGTCCTGCATAGTATGCATTGCGCACGGGGTCGAAGGCCATTTCTAGGTTTGCAAAGGCATCTGGGTGTTGTTGCAGGTTAACCTGCATGCAGCCTACATCAATGGAAACAATGCCTTGTTGGCGAAACAGTCCTACTGCTTCAATGGCTTCTGCTTTGCTGGCGTAATGGTGGCCAATGCCAGCGGCGTTCACAGTCCATGGCCATGCGAGAATGGAGCCGTCAGTGTCTATTTTGCCGCTTTCAACACGGCTCATGGCAGAAAGAAAGCCTTCGGGAATATGTTGGCCACGCTCAACCTGCTGCGTGGCACTGATGCATAAGTCGCTTTCGGGAGAGTGAGCGAAGGCTGTAGGGGCAGTAACCAGACTTAAAGCAAGGCTGAAAAAACAGAAACAAAGAGTCGTTTTTAAGAGCGGCGTAAGGCATGGCGGAGGGGCGGGCTGTTTCATCCGTGCTGCCTCGGTCATGAGTGGTAACCCTCTGGTTTCGTTGTAAAATAAACCCATGATAGGCGCTATGATTTGCCTAAGGGTTGCTCTTTCTTTTGTAAGGTTTCTGGTAGCATTTATTCTGGCTTTTGCTGTAACGCAAGCTGTGTGTGCTTATGTGCCGCCCATTATTGCGCTGGCATTGCAATTAGGCGGGGTGTTTTGTTATTCTACACACCTGCAACGTTACAGCTCTACCTCTGTGGTAAAAGGTGTGGCAAACGTGGAAGATGAGTGAATTCATGGCACACCGCCTTCAGGCGACCATTTCAGGCTCTTGTGTACCTGCTGATGGTAATTTCCCTAAACGTCAAGTCTGCTCTGTGCGTAAGGGGAGTGCCGCCTTATGGGCAGGGCGTGTTGTGCGTGGGGTGCTTGCCTTTGTGGTACTGCTGACGAGTATTCCGCTTGCGCGCCCGGCGCATGCCATTTCTGTCCGTATTAAAGATATTGTGGACTACGAAGGCGTGCGAGACAACCAATTGGTCGGTTACGGGCTGGTTGTAGGGTTGCATGGTACTGGGGATCGTCTGACAAATACGATCTTTACCCGTGAAACGCTGATTGGCATGCTAAACCGGTTGGGCGTTAATATTCGAGACCGCGAAATTCAGCTTCAAACACATGACGTAGCTGCTGTTATGGTAACGGCCACTTTGCCTCCGTTCTCTCATGGCGGGGGGCGTATTGACGTAACAGTCTCTGCTGTGGGTGACGCGCAAGACCTGACCGGTGGCACGCTACTGGTAACGCCTTTGCAAGCTGCTGATGGTGAGGTCTATGCGGTTGCGCAAGGGGCGCTGGTAACCAACGCGTTTACGGCAGGTGGGGCAGCGGCTTCGGTAACCCGTAATATCCCTACCAGTGCGCATATTGCCAATGGTGCGGTGGTTGAGCGTGAAGTGCCGGTTGTGTTGGGTATGAAAGGGGCAGTACACCTGTCTTTGCATAACCCTAATTTTACAACGGCTAACCGTATAGCTGACGCTATTAACCGGCATTTGGGCCGTAATTTGGCGCGTGTAGATGACCCGCGTACCATTATGGTTGACCTGACAGGACGAGATGCGGCCAGCACATTATACCGCATTGGTGACCTGACTGTGCAGCCTGATACTATGGCCAAAGTGATTGTGGACGAAGCAAGCGGCACAATTGTTATGGGTGATAATGTGCGCATTAGTACGGTGGCCGTAGCGCAGGGTAACTTGACCATTCAGGTAACCGAAACCCCCCAGATTTCTCAGCCCGGGCCGTTTTCAAATGGCACGACTGCTGTGGCGCCACGAACGGATATTGGTGTTTCAACCGACAACAATAAACGTTTGGGCATGCTGCGCGAGGGGCCAACGCTTGCCAGCCTTGTGGCGGGTATGAACGCACTGGGTATGGGGCCGCGTGATATGATTGGCATTTTGCAGGCCATTAAAGCAGACGGTGCTTTACAGGCAGATTTGGAAGTAAGGTGAGGAGCGCGACATGAGTGTAACGGGTGTAACGAGTTCCTCTTCTTCTTTTACGCAAATGACGCGTGAGGCGCAGGTGCAGAGTAAGGCCGCGACGACCAAGAGCTTTCAGTCTGAAGTTGATGGCAATTTGGCAGATAAAACTCGCCAAGCTGCCGTTGAGTTTGAGGGTGTAACCATAGGTGAGTTGCTGCAACCTATGTTTGATACCATTGACACTTCTGAAGGCATGTTTGGTGGTGGCGCAGCCGAGACGCAGTTTCGCTCTTTGCAAGTGCTGGAAATGGGTAAGCAGATTGCGAACTCAGGCGGTATTGGTATTGCAGATAGTGTCTATAAGCAGATGCTTAAAATGCAGGAAAAGGCACAGTCATGACGCAGGCTGCCCAGCTTTTGGCGTGCTTTGAAAAAGTGTGCAGTTGCCTGAAAGAAGAGAACAGCTTTTTGCAGGCCGATGACCTGACGCGCGTTGTTGAGGTTGTGCCGCGTAAGCAGGTGGCTATGCAAGAGCTTGAAGAACGGCTTGTAGCAGCGCGAGAAACCCCCGAAATATTGCAAAATGCAGAGGTTGAGCAAGCTGTAAGCCAGTTTAATGCTCTGGCCCAGATTAACCATCAATTGCTAAAAAAAGCGGTGGAAGTGCAGTCTGAAATTGTATCGCTTATTTTGGAAAATGTTGCGCAAGACCAGCGTTCTGGTTACGGCGCGTCTGGGCATTATGCCGTAAATAAAGATGTATCTGGGGCGTTTACGCTCTCTAGTGACGTTTGATAGGGCAGTGCGCCCGCTTTAACGTGCGGGTGCAGAGCATTATTTTACCATTCAGCGCCAATAACGTGTCTTGGCTGGTTGCCGCCGGGGTCTGCATTTGCAGACCAAGCGCTCCAGTCCCACCATGCTGTATCGCGCCTGTTTTCGGCTTCCATGCTGTGGAGCTCATCTAGCGCAGAGACGGGCTGTTTTTTCTTGTTTTGGGCCCGCGCATTATTGGTTTCACGCAAGTTCTGGTAAGCTGCCTCTGACCCCATATAAACACAGCCACACCCTATAGGGTCTGCATATAGATAGACCGGGCCAGAGGTTGAGGGGCGAAAGGTAAGTTGCCCAGGAGGGAGGGTATTCATCATAGCGTAACGGGCTGTGGTATCTGCCGGGCGAGCAATAAAGCCAGCTTGAGAGAGCAGAATGCCCTTGTTTAAATAGGGCTCAGCAGGTTGTGTGCAGGCCGTGAGCGTAAAGCCGGTTACAGCAAGGGCTGCCAGTTTTATGGCGTGGCCCCGTACTGTTGCTGTGCGTGGCTTGCGATGCTGCACCATCAGTGACTTCCTGCTTTGACTGTGGTCTGCACAGGGCAGCAAGAGCTGTGTGCCGGTAGCAGACAAAAAACCATGTGTATGGATACGCGTGCTGGGTGTGCTTGCCAAGGTGGAGAGCAAAGCTTTTTGTGCCTCTCCGCTCTTGGTGTTGGCGGCAGAATTGTTTGTGGCAATGCAACACCGAACTGTATATGCTTGTGCAACAATAGGGCTTAAGTGCTGTAAACCATGACGGCTATGTGGAGAAGGTGAAAGAGATGAGCATCAGTGGTATTTCCCCAGTGACGCAGTTTCTACAAGCGCAGAAAGATGAAGCAACATCTGCTGCCACTTATGCCAAAACAGATACGCTTACCCGGCGTGAAGTTACCTCTTTTGAGCAAGATGCGGCCTCTATTACCTCTGCCGATGGTTTAATGAAAAATTATTCTGCCTTGCAGGTGGTACTGGGTGCGTATGGCTTGGGCTCGATTGGTAACCAGACCGCCCTTATTAAAAAGCTGCTGACACAAGACCCGTCTTCTTCTACCTCTTTGGCAAAATCATCTGGTAATGCGCAATGGCTTGCATTTGCTGATGCATTTAAAACCATGGGTGAAAATGGTGGCACAGCAACGACCACGCCTTTTACCTCTGACGTTATTAGTTCGGTTGTGACCAAATTTCAGGAAACACAATACGAGGAATCGAAAGCCAACACTAAGTCTGGCGTTGGAAACGCGCTCTATTTTGTTCGTAGCATGACCAGCGACACAACACTTTCTGGCATTATGTCTAACTCTAAACTCTTGAACGTTGTTGAAACTGTTGAAGGGTTTGACCCAGACACTTTTGGAGCGTTGGATTACGACCAGCAGGTACGTATGCTGGGTGCAAAAATTGATCTAAAAGATTTCTCCTCTCCAGAAAAAATTCAGAAATACGCAGAAAAATACCTGCTTATGCTGCAAATTAACCCGCAAACACCAGATGAGCCAGCAAGCCTGCTTGACCTGTTTGGGGGTGATGATAGCGATGATGGGATCTTGGCACTATTTGGCGGCAGCAGCGATACAAGTACGTCTAGCCTGTTTTGATGCCTGCTTATTTAGTGTGGTTACTGCGGGGGCAATGTGCCTGAGACCGATGGGCAAGACAGCCTAACTTTTGCGGCGCGTGTACCGCAGGTTTTGCGTGCTTTGGGGCAGGCTGTTGCCGCCCCTCGCCATGATGTGCCTGTGGGTATGCTTGAAGGGCGTGTAACTGGCCTGTCGGGATTGTCTGTTTCTATTAGTGGCATGAAAGATTTTACCGGTCTTGGAGACCGGGTGGTCATTTTTGGCCTTGATGGCCGCGAAACTGATGCTGAGATTGTGGCGTTCCGGCAGGATATTGCCATTGCAATGCCGTTTAATTCGCTTGAAGGCATAGGTTCTGGCTGCCGGGTTATTTTTAAGCTGTTTGATAAAGAGCGCCGTAAAATGATGGCAGGCGGTGCTTTGGCAGTTAATGCGGGCTGGCAGGGCCGGGTTATAGACCCTATGGGCCAACCTATGGACGGTAAAGGCTTACTACCATCTGGCGGGCTGCCACAAAAAATTCACGCAACGCCGCCGGATGCGGCTTTGAGAGCGCGCCTTGGCCCGCGCATAGATTTAGGAGTGCGCGCCCTTAACCTGTTTACAACCTGCCGAGAAGGGCAACGGTTGGGGCTGTTTGCAGGCTCTGGTGTTGGGAAATCTACCCTTATTGGTATGCTTGCACGCAATACAGCGTGTGATGTGGCCGTAATTGCCCTTGTTGGTGAACGAGGGCGCGAAGTGCGTGAGTTTGTGGAAGATGACTTGGGGCCGGAAGGTCTGGCCAAGTCGGTGCTTGTTGTTGCTACCTCAGACACATCACCCCTTATGCGCCGAGAGGCCGCGTATGCGGCTATGAGTGTTGCTGAGTATTTTCGTGACCAAGGTAAGTCCGTGCTGTTGCTGATGGATAGTGTCACGCGCTTTTGCCAAGCCTTGCGGGAAATTGGCTTATCTTCGGGGGAGCCGCCAGCAACGCGAGGTTACCCGCCGAGTGTATTTGCTGAATTACCCCGTTTGCTTGAGCGTGCCGGGCCTGGGGTGCCTGATGCACAGGGGAATGCTGGGCAAATTACCGCCATGTTCTCGGTTTTGGTAGAAGGGGATGACCAGAACGAGCCGATAGCAGATGCCGTGCGAGGCATTTTAGATGGGCATGTTGTGCTGGAGCGCCGTATTGCGGAAGCAGGGCGTTACCCCGCTATTAATGTGCTGCGGTCTTTATCGAGAACGGTGCCGGGGTGTAATTCTGATGAAGAAAACCAGTTGGTACGCCGTGCCAGAGCTATTCTTTCAACATGGGAAGATATGCAAGATATGGTGCGTTTGGGCGCCTACCGTGCCGGGAGTGACCCCAAAGTAGATGAAGCGGTACGCCTTGCGCCAGCGTTGGAGGAGGTTCTTAAGCAATCTCGTAACGAGGCAGCCACGCTGGCGGAAAGTTTTCAAGCATTGCGAGCTGTTTTTGCAGCCGGGTAAGACAGTTTTATGAATGCGAGGCTGCGTGCTTTGCAGGCGTTGATCCGTTTGCGTAAAATGGATTTGGACGAAGCGCGGAGTAGGCTGTCTTATGCGATGGCGCAGGAAACTGCGGCGCAGCAGGAGGTGCAAAGACTGCGCACAGAAATGCAACAGGAGCGAGAACAGCTTGATGTAAGCCCAGCTAGTGCGGAAGCTTTTAGAAATTGGCTGCCTTTGGCTGAAAATATTTTGGAAAAAGCCTGTCAGGACTTGCATGATGCGCATTTGGTTTCGGAGCAGGCGGGAGCATTTGTTGTGCATGCAAAAGCTGCATTACAGGCCGCAGAAAAATTGCTTGAGAAACAGCTAGAGCAAGAAAAAATAGAAGCTGACCGGCGCACGCAAGCTGAAATGGACGATCTTTCAGTGCGGTGTCGGTCTGCCTTTTTAGAGCTTGGCCCTTGAGAAAGTTGCCTCTGAGGGGTATCGCAGTGAGAGTGGAAAACAAAAGCACTGAGTTTTTGTGTGCGTACTTGTTTTTCTGCGTTTGAGAAGTTGGGAATACTTATGCAGCAAACTGAGCAGTTACCTACAAAAATATTCGTTGCTACACCCTGCTATGGTGGTTTGGTAACTCAGGAATACATGGAATCTGTGGTGGCATGCGCTGGGGTGTTGCAAGTGCCCATGACTCTCTCCCTTTTGGGAGATGACGCTCTGGTGTGCCGTGCACGCAATACTTTATTGAACAAGTTTTTAAATTTATCAGATGCATCCCATTTACTTTTTATTGATGCAGACATCGGTTTTCCAAGTGAGGCACCGGCACAGCTTCTGGCTTCGGGCAAAGATGTTATTGCGGGCATGTATCCGATCCGTGACCGTTTTTGGGACAAGCAAACGCAGCAAAACGTATTAAGAGGAGAGCCGCAGGAAACGGCCTCTTTACGGTATGTTGGCGAAACTGATGCAATGCACGAAACATGGGAAAAAGGGCCATTAGTTAAAACCCATTATGCAGGCACAGGGTTTATGATGATAAGCCGTAAAGCTGTGCAGCGTATGGTTAAAAGCTACCCAGAAACCAAATACCGCCGTATTGACGTTGCTGGCGGCGAAGAGGCCGAGCCAAGCTACGCTTTGTTTGATAGCAGCATTGACCCAGAAACCGGCACATATTTAAGCGAAGACTTTACCTTTTGCCGCCGCTGGCGCGAGATTGGCGGCGAAGTCTGGCTGGATACGTCTATTGAGTTAGCCCATGTTGGCAGGGCGTCTTTCCCGGGTAACCCGGCTTGCCGTGTTGGTATGGCGCATAGCAAAACCTTATAAGCGCAGGCCATAGTAGTAGCTCATGCCAAAGAATGAAAAAAATCGCCCTATCATTATAAAACGTGGGGGCGATTCAGGCGAAGGCGGTCATCACGGTGGCGCATGGAAAATTGCGTACGCTGACTTTATGACCGCCATGATGGCGTTCTTTCTGGTTATGTGGCTGCTGAATGCGACAACAGAAGAACAGCGTAAGGGTATTGCGCAGTTCTTTAACCCTATGGCGGAAAAAGAAACGCGGCCCGGGCCTACCAACTCCTTGCTTGAAACGGAGCCCTCTCCTTTAACAGGTGGCACTTCGGTGCAGCGCGTTAAAGATGGTGAGCATGAGGAAGATACCTCTCAGGGTAATCCGGGCGGAAAAAAGCTTTACCCTCGCAATAATAACGAGCCGCAGCCTGATAGCGATATTACAGAAGGGTTGCGTGCGCATAAGTTGTCTGCCGCACCGGCCATTATTCCCATAGGGGGGGCAGAAAGTGGTGGAACGCAAAACCTTGGTTATGTAGGCACGCCACGGGCCAAAGAAACGGCTCAGCTCTCTCAAATGTTGGATGATATGAAAACTGCCATTCAACAAAATCCGCAACTGAGTGGTGCCGCAGGCAATATGTCTGTGCGGGCAGAGCGTGATGATATTCGTATTGAACTGCGCGATGCTGAAAACAAACCGATGTTTGACTCAGCCTCTGCCGTGCCAAATGCGATGGGCCGTAAAATGCTGACAGAAATTGCAGCATGGCTTGCCCCAATGCCTGAAAAACTCTCCATTGTTGGCTATACCGATGCAGCACCATATAAAAATACCAAAAAATGGGGCATGTCTAACTGGACACTCTCAACCATGCGTGCAGACCGCGCGCGAGAGGTGTTGGTAAAAGCGGGTTACCCTGATGGTAAAATACTGGACGTAAAAGGGTGTGCAGATAGAGATTTGGCGCTGCCTGATGCGCCATCTGCCGCAGGCAACCGGCGTGTGGTGTTGGTATTGCACAGGCGCTACCCTGATACGCAGCCCCCGGCAGAGGCTGCCAATGCACCAGCGCCCGACCAAACAACTGCGTTGGTGCCCCTAAGCAGCGAAAAGGGCCGTGACACGCAGCCCTCAAAGTGACAAAAGACTACCAATGATAGGTCACGCAACTGCGAGGTTGTGCGACATAAGCCGATGAAAGTGGAGAATATCGGATGCTTTTCCTCGGGGGGCTTGTCTTTTCACTGCTCTGCGTTTTTGGCGCATTTGCTGCATCTGGCGGCGCGCTAGCACCACTGATTGCCTCAATGCCCTTTGAGCTTGTGACTATTTTGGGTGCTGCTATTGGCATTTTTGTTATGTCTCATAGCAAAGACGACCTGAAACATTTTGTAGGCTATTTAATGCGTGCCCTTAAGGGGCCACGTTATAATAAAGCAGCGTACCTTGAACTGCTTTTAACGTTGTTCCGTTTTTTGCGTCTGGCCCATGCTAAAGGCAATATGGCGTTGGAGGAGCATATCGAAAACCCGCAAGATAGCAGCATTTTTGCGCAGGCCCCGATTGTGAAAGACGATCTGGTGACGCGCAACATGATTTGTGACTATTTGCGTCTTGTAAGTTTGAATATGGACGATGCCTATCAACTCGATGACGTTATGTCTCGTGAGTTGAAGAAAAATTTGACCGAAGAATTGCATATTTCTGAGGGCTTACAAACCACAGCAGATGCGTTGCCTGCTCTGGGTATTGTTGCTGCGGTGCTTGGTGTTATTAAAACAATGGCCTCTATTAGTAAGCCCCCGGTCATTTTGGGCGAAATGATTGCAGGCGCACTTGTTGGTACCTTTCTTGGGGTTTTGTTATCTTATGGTGTTGTGGCCCCATTGGCGGCTAAAATGCGCGATGTGGTAATGCAAGATGCGCGCTACCAAGATATTATAAGAATTGTGTTGGTTGCCCATTTGCAGGGCAATGCACCGCAGGTGTGTGCAGAAATTGGGCGTAAAGATATTCCGCTGCCGTTTATGCCGTCTTTTGCTGAACTGGACACAGCGTTGTCTGATGTTTCTGTACCAACGGCCTGATGAGCGTTTATACCTAAGCCAGACCCCTTATAGAAAAGGCGAGACGCGATGAAACTCAGAACGGAAGCCGGGAATACGGCATCGGGCACGGCCAGTGTTTCATCGAGTCTGATTTCATCGCTTTCTAGCCCAAATGGTACGCAAAAGACGAATGGGGTGAGTGGGGGTACGTCTTTTAGAAAAACTCTGGAAAAACTTGCCAAGCAGAAACAAGCTTTAAAGCAAGAAACCTCAGAGACGAACGAGACAGCACAAGAAAAAACAGACGATACAGATAAGACGGCGAGCCAGACTGGAGAGGTGCCGCAAACTGCGCAGGGAGATGAGCCAAGTGCTCAGACAAACAGCGCGCAGGGGCAGGAGGCACAAAGCGTCCAAGCTGAAGACTTAGCTCACACTGCCCAGCCCAAGTCTGTGGCCGTGCAAAAAACTGAGCCAGACACCACAGCTAAAGTAAAGAACCAAGAAAATAGCAGTTCAGCCCAAGATGCTGACGTGGCAGGCACTGAGAGTGCCGTGGGTGTTAGTGCGGCCTCTCTCGACGCTGTGCTGGCCATGTTGCTTGGGCAAATGGAGGGGCAGCAACAGGCGCAGACAGTTTCTGCTGCGGCTACGGGTGAACCTTCAACCACTGGTGTTGCTGTGTCTGGTGCTACAGCCTCTGCCGATATTGGAGGCAAGGCTGCGGTATCAGCGGCAATAGGCCAAGGGGCTTCTGCCGCAATGGCAGTGGGGGGCACTAAGGGGGAGGGTGCTGCAAAGGATAATACGGTGCTTGCCGCATTCTCTAATGCGCTGGCGGCAGAGGATAAATCTACCCAAAGCCCAATAGATACTACCGCTCTTACAGAGCCGGGCGTGCAGACGCAGGCTGCTGAAAGCACCGTAAAAAATGCTGCGGTGCAAGTGTTAAAAGGGACTGCTGTTATACCTGTTACGGTTGATGGTGCGCGTGTTCAATTTTCCCGTGCGGCACAAGAGCAAGATAGCCAGCAGAGCAATGCTACAGTGCCCGTGGCCTCGGCTACTGCTGAGGTGAGTAGCATTACCTTAAATTTACAGCACTTTGAGGCTGGCCAAAATACACCAACTCTGGGGCAGGGGGGTACAAGCCAAGGCTCTACAGAGGCGGCGCTTGCTGCCGGAACCGCAGCGTTGGAACATGCTCAAGCGCACCTAGGACAAAATGCGGGCCAAATGGGCGAGCAGTCTGAGGATACGCCACAGAATGGTATGGCGCAGGAAAATGCACAAAATATACTTGCTGTGACTGCGCAAGCTGTTGTTGGGCAGTTTTCGTCTTTGCTGGAGGCACACACAGAGCAAGTGGACAATGCCGAGCAACAGCAAGCGACCAATACTTTGCAGGCAGGAAGTGCGGGTGCAGCGGTTAAGGCGGCAATTACACAGCCAAGTGGAAGCAATGATAGCCTTGCCATGACTGTCACCATGGCGGATTCAACACCTGTAACGGTACGCTTTGGCAATAGTGCTGGGATAACAACCAGTATTGTGCTTGAATCTGGTAATGCTGATGTTTTGAAGCATCTTTCTAATAATAAACATGATTTAATACAGGCTTTGGGGGCTGCCGGGCTGGATACAAGCACCATGAAAATTGATGTGGTGGCCCCAACGCAAAGCGCAGATAATAGTGGTAACCAAAATTTAGAGAACAGTAGCCAGAATACAGCCTTTGGCGGTAATAATGCAGGCGGTATGTTTGGAGGCATGGCCGAGCATGGGGGCGGCCAAAATGGCAACGGGCAGACGTGGCAAACGGGTAGTGTTTTTGCAGCGCATGATGTAAAAGAAACAGACACAACTGAAAGCGGCACGCAGCGCTCACGCTCGAACCGTGATGGACGAGTGGTTAATATTACCGCCTAAACTTTGGCGTGTGTCGTGTAAGTGTAAGGAAGGCAAGTTATGGCGGTCTCATCTGTTAGCTCAGAAAGCTCTCTTCTTCAGGCTGCTGAAACGTCTGCTAAAACTGCCGCTAATACCAATGCGGCTGGCACATCTGGCACAAGTTCTAGCTCGACCTCGGCTTCTGCCCTGTCTTCCTTGGCGCAAAATTACACCACGTTTCTGACATTGCTGACTACGCAGTTAAAAAATCAGGATCCGAGCAGCCCAATGAGCACGGATACCTTTACTTCTGAACTGGCGCAGTTTGCAGGTGTTGAGCAGCAGGTTGAAACGAATACCAAGCTTTCCTCCCTTATTTCCTTGAATGAGGAAGGGCAGATGAGCTCGGATATGTCTATGGTGGGGCAGACAGCAACGGCAACAACATCTATCTTGCCCTTGCAGAATGGCTCCGCGTCTCTGAACTTTACTGGCTCTTCGGGGCAGACGGTTGCTATTTCTGTTACGAACTCGGCCGGGACAGTTGTGAAAGATGACCTTGTGACTGCGGATAGCGGCACAAATACGTGGACATGGGACGGTAAAGACAGCAGCGGTAACCAGCTTTCTGATGGTGGTTATAACGTTGCCGTTAAAACACTCTCTTCTTCTGGTACCATTTCTGACCAAGCCTTTACGGTTAGAGGCACTATTACGGGCATTAAAAAGACAACCTCTGGCCTTGAGGCCGAGATGGGGAGTACCAGCATCCCGATGTCTGCTATTAATAAAGTGTCTAATACCAGCACGGGTAGCAGTACGACTGGGTCATAACTGTTTAGAAAAAATATATTATGACGAAGCCATAGGCAGATACTGCTTATGGCTTTTTTATTGGCAGAAAGCGCTGTTGTTGAGCCTGTTTTTTGATGCGTTTTTATCTGCTTTTGTAAGTATAGCTATGGCTATTGTGCGTAAGGGGGTGAAACTTATTGCCTTACCTGCATGAAGAGATTGGCAAATTAGGATAGTGTATCAAAAAGCAGTTTAAAGTTGAGGAGCAAGATAATGCCCGCAACACTCCATGCAAGCACTGTCGTTTTGCGGGAAATAACGAATTCTCCCATTTTTTTGCGGTCAGAAACAAAAAGCACCAGAGGCACGACCGCAAACGGCAACTGCATTGATAAAATAACCTGACTAAAAAGCAGTAATTTACCAACGCCAGCGCTGCCATAGAGTGCGGTGACAAAAATAACGGGTAAAATGGCCAACCCACGGGTGAGGAGCCTTCTGGCCCAATGGGGAATATGAAGGTGCAGGAAGCCTTCCATAATAATTTGGCCAGCGAGTGTGCCGGTAACGGTGGAGTTGGTGCCAGCAGCTAATAACGCCACAGCAAAAAGAGTAGACGCAACGCCCAGCCCCAAAATGGGGGAGAGAAGGCGGTAGGCATCTTCAATTTCGGCAACATCTTGATGGCCGGTAGTATGGAAGGCCGCTGCCGCAACAATAAGAATGGCCGCGTTAATAAATAAGGCCAGCATCAGCGCTATGCTACTGTCCCATGTTGCCCAGCGAATGGCTTCTTTTTTGCCATTAGGTGTGCGGTCAAAGGCGCGGGTTTGTACGATAGAAGAATGAAGGTACAAATTATGCGGCATAACCGTGGCCCCAATAATGCCAATAGCAATATAGAGCATTTGGTTATGCGTAAGAATTTGTGGGGCAGGTATAAAGCCTTTTAGGACAGCCCCTACCGGAGGAGCCGCGGCAACGACCTGAATGGCAAAACAGGCGGCAATAATGCTGAGTAGGCCAATAATAAAGGCCTCAAGGTAACGGAAGCCTCGGTTCATGAGAAACAAGACAACAAATGCGTCTAGCACGGATAAAGCGGCACCCAGAATAAGCGGTAAGCCAAATAGCAATTGCAGGGCAACAGCGGTGCCAATAACCTCGGCAAGGTCGCAGGCTATAATGGCTAACTCGCAGGCTAACCAAAGCAGTATGTTAACGATGGGGGGGAAGTGGTCTCGGCAGGCTTGGGCGAGGTCTCGGCCGGTTGCAATGCCCAACCGTGCGGAAAGCGCTTGTAGCAAAATAGCCATAAGGTTGGACAGCATAATGACTGACAAAAGCGTATAGCCAAACTGAGCCCCGCCTTGTAGGTCTGTTGCCCAATTGCCGGGGTCCATATACCCAACAGACACCATATAACCCGGCCCAACAAAGGCTAAAAAACGCCGCCACCATGCTGCGTTAGCTGCCGGTAGGCGTACGCTTGCAAATACTTCTGGCAGGCTGTGTGCCCCATCTTGGGTGGGGCGTGTAAAGCGCCAAGCACTCTGTTTTTGGGGCAGCGGTGGGGTGGTAGGGTGCGTGGGTGCAGGGTCTGGCATTATGATACTAGAGGGTATCCTGCCCTGATATGCAATAAGCGATCATGCACAGTGTAGTGAAAAGATAACGTAAAAAATGACGCTGATTTTGCACTGATAAAAGCGGTAAGAGAGGAAAGGCCGCACACGTGGCGTGTGCTTTTTTACGGTGCGGCCTAGGTTTGCGCTTAGACGGTTATTAAAAAGGCTGCTTAGGGCGCCTGTGTGCCGGGAATATGCTCGCGGTAAAGGGGCCACTGTTTGACGAGCGCCTTGACTACGGGTTCTCCTGCGCGCTCGTTATTGTCAAAAGCAACAACTTGGCCCGGCTCTTCATCGCCGATTGAATGGGTTATGTCTTGGTTACGCGGGGGCATGCTAAAGTTGCTACCAGAACGCAGAACCATAATGCGGTCTGGGTCAATATAGCCTTGCTGGGCCAGAACGCGCATTTCACGCTGGTTAATCTGGCTTTCTTCGTTGGTCATAACAAAGACACCACGGTTTTTGGTCCAAAGTTTAACCCAGTCTTCTGCCCATTGGTTACGTTGGGCCCCATGCCAGTAGCGGTAAGCGCCCAATGTTTCGCCTTCAAGAATAAAAGGCTTTTTTTGTGCATTGGGGTAGCCTTTCCAGTTTTGCCGTTGTGCGGCAATGGCGGGGGCGTCGTGCAGGGTTACGGTGCGGCTTAGGGTGTAGGCCCAGTGTTCTAACTGTTGATTAAGGGGGTAGGCTTTTGTGAGTTCGGCTACATCTGTAACAGAGCCATAATGGTTGGGGTCGCTGGGGAGCGTGTTGGGAGCATTGGCACCAATGGCGTAAAGGCCGTAGGGCCAATGACTGGGTATAGTGCGGTCATCAATTTCACGCAGGGCGTCTGCATCGACCACCCATCTGGCCCAGGCAACGCTACCGGCTGAGGCAACATTGGGGTTTACGCCAGAAATGCCGGTAAACAGCCAATAAGTGTGGTGTAAGTCAAACGCCGGGTCTAGGGCGAGTGCAATCAGGTCTGTTACACCATCTTTAAGCACAATACCGTAAATGCCATCTGTGTTGCGGCGTAGCACCTGTGTTTTAATACCTGCCAGCGGTACGGTTTGGTTAAGATGCAGGCGTTCAACCCAGAATTGATATTCTCCGGGGGCATCACCCATATCGGCCCCATTTTCCCAACCGGTTACAATAATCACTTTTGGCTCTATTTTAGCCGGCGGTGTTTGGGGAGAAGCGGCCTGTGCGGTGTGCGTGCTGGCGACACTTAAAACAAGTGCTAGACCGAAAACTGAGTGTTTGAAAAAAGACAGCATAAGCTCCCCAACCTTGGTGGTGTAGATAGTGCAAAATAGGGCATAGAAAGAAAGTTGTGTGCCCGAACTTGTTGCAGTCTCGTAAAAATAGAGCGCTAAAGGGGCAAGGTATTTTTTGCGCGAGTGCAGAAAAACCTAAAGGCATGTTGCGTCTATGTATGGCTTATAGCGCAAATAGGCGCTTTTGGCTGGCGAGCCGGAGGCTACGGTTAGCTGAGTGTGTGAGCGGAGGGCATTGTTTTGTGGCTGTATGCAAAGATTACGGCATATTAAGGGTAAAACTCTTTCAATTTTGACCTGCTAGATATTTCACTCTATACGCTCGATGTATATTCGGAACATTCCGCACTGATCGGCAAGAGGAACTGCGTATGGGCGCTGCGATACACCCCGGCAATACACGCAAAAGAACCATGGCTATTCTTACAGGGCTGGTTTTGGGTATTGTGGTTGGCCTTGCGGTTCATTCGTTTTTTCCGGCGTATATTCATGCGGCTGAGCAGTTTGCCTCTTTGCTGACGGGGCTGTTTTTACGCCTTATTCGTATGGTGATAGCGCCTTTGGTTTTTGCCACGCTGGTGTGCGGTATTGGCAAAATGGGCGACCAAAGCCTTGTTGTACGGGTGGGCGGCAAGGTACTGCTCTGGTTTATTGGTATGTCCTTTTTGTCGCTCAGTATTGGGCTTTTAGGGGCAAACCTGTTGCAGCCGGGGGTTGGTTTTACACCACCACAAGTGGCGGATGTTTCTTCTCTTAAGCACCCTTTTCAACCCATTGATTTTATTTTGCATATTGTTCCGACCAGCGTGCTGGATGCGATGGGCCGTAACGACATTTTGCAAATTGTTGTTTTTTCGGTCTTGTTTGGGGTTGCTCTGCCCGCAGCAGGAGATGCCGGTAAAACCATGCTGGCATGGTCGGAAGAACTGGCCAAAATTATGCTCCGCATGACCGACTTGGTGATGGTTACGGCCCCATTGGCTGTTTTTGGCTCTATTATGGGCAGCCTGGCCCATAGTGGCTTGGGCATGCTGTTGCAGTATGGGCGGTTTTTGGCCGAATTTTACGGCACCATTCTGTTTCAGTGGGGCGTACTTACCGGTGCTACCATTTTTATGTTGGGCTTTGGGCGGGTAAGAGCGCTGATTAAGGCGCTTGTGCAGCCGGTATTGCTTGGGTTTTCAACTGCCAGTAGCGAGGCCGCATACCCGCTTTTGCTAGAAAAGCTAGAAGAATTTGGCGTGCCTGCGCGTATTGGTGGGTTTGTGCTGCCATTAGGCTATAGCTTTAACCTAGATGGCTCTATCTTGTTCCAGTCTTTTGGGGCCATGTTTATTGCACAAGCCTACGGTATTCACCTTGAGTGGAGCCAGCAAATGCTCATGGTGCTGGTTATGATGCTGAGCAGCAAAGGTATTGCCGGTGTGCCCCGTGCGTCTTTGGTGACGCTGGTTGCGGTTTTGCCGCAATTTGGCCTGCCAGAAGCCGGTATGGCGCTTATTCTGGGCATTGACCATTTTCTGGACATGGCCCGTACGGCAACAAACGTGCTGGGCAATGGGTATGCTGCCGCGGTTTCTGCCAAGTGGGAAGGCGTGCTTGAAGACGGGCCAGCAGAAGATGCAATTTAAAGCTAAAGTCGTGCCATTTACTTCGGCCAACTTGCACCGTTCTGTTAAGCGGCATGCCTTGCTAGGGGCTGCTTTGGCCACGTTGTGTCTGGTGTCTGGGTTTGTGGCACCAGTTTTTGCTCATTCCACCAAGCCAGAGGTTTCTATGCCCCAAACAGCACCACACCATTTGCCGCATGTTTTGGTTTTGGCAACCGGTGGTACTATTGCGGGTAAGGCAGACCAACGCTCGGCTATTGGCTACGATGCGGGCGGCGTGGGGGGCAAGCAGCTTATTGATGGGGTGCCCGGTATAGAGCAGCTTGCTGACATTACTGTTGAGCAAGTGGCTAATATTGGCTCGCAGAATATGAATGATGCTGTGTGGTTTGCTTTGGCGCACCGTATCCAGCATGCCTTTGAAACGCACGAGGCTGATGCCGTTGTGGTAACCCATGGTACAGACACCATGGAAGAAACAGCGTTTTTTCTGCAAAATGTTATTAAGAGTAAGCTCCCCGTTGTGCTGACTGGCGCCATGCGGCCTAGCACAGCAATAAGTGCAGATGGCCCTGCAAATATGTACGAGGCCGTCAAGGTTGCAACGTCTGAGCAGGCGCAGGGGCGGGGGGTGATGGTGGTGCTTAATGACACCATTCATGCTGCCCGGTGGGTGAGTAAAACCAGCACAACAGATTTACAAACCTTTGTGTCTGTCAATGCTGGGCCTATTGGCTATGTTGACCCGGCTTCTGTGCGTTTTCTTGCGCCAGCACCGCAGGCTAGTGGCCCAGTGTTTGATTTAACGCGCCTGCACGATAACCTGCCGCGTGTTGAAATTATTTATGGCCATAGCAATATGGACGCCCGCCAAATTGATAACGCAGTACGCGATGGCGCAAAGGGTATTGTGCTTGCCGGTATAGGAGATGGCAATGCCTCAACCGAGGCACTGGCCGGGCTAGACAGGGCGGTTGCTAAGGGTGTTGCCGTTGTCCGTGCCAGCCGTGTTGGTACGGGGCTGGTTAACCGTAATGTTGAGGTTTCTGATGACCAGCATGGTTATGTGGCCTCTTACGACCTTAACCCACAGAAAGCCCGTATTTTGCTCCAGCTTTTGCTGGCAACTGGCGTAACGTCAGCTACGCAAATTCAGGCTGCGTTTGGTAACGGGCTGTATTAAAGCCCGTTCTTTTAAACCAGTTGTTTGGTTGTAACGCCCGAGGAAAAAATGCCCGGACTCCCCGCACGCATTGGTCAGGTTTTTGACCGGTATTTTCAGGTTTCTGCTCGGGGTTCCAGCTTTGGCCGGGAGATTGTTGCTGGTATAACCACATTTGGCGCCATGGCGTATATTATGGCGGTTAACCCAGATATTCTTTCAGCCGCGGGGCTAGATAAAAATGCAATGGTGATGACCACCATTGCCGCTGCGGTGTGTGGGTCTTTGCTTATGGCGTTGTGGGCTAATTTGCCCATTGCTTTAGCCCCCGCCATGAGCAGCAACGTTATTTTTGCCCAAGTTGTTGTGGTGCGTATGGGTGTGCCACCCGGCGTTGCGTTTACAATGGTGCTTTTGGGGGGCGCTGCGTTTTTACTACTGTCTTTAACGCAGTGGCGGCAGAAAATTATAACGGCCTTTCCCGTACCCGTGCGGCTGGGCATACATTTTGCCATTGGGGCCTTTATTGCGCACGTTGGTATGATAACCGGCGGCTTGGCCGTTAAAAGCAAATCTGGTTTGGCGTTTGGCGCTCTGACAGACCCCGCAGTGTTGTTAACAATTGCCGGGCTGTTTTTGGCTATTATTTTGCGTTGGTCGCGTGTGCCTGCGGCCATGTTGATAGCCATAGGGGCCGTAACTGTAGCTGGGTGTTTTATACCCCATGCCAATGGGCAACTGGTTACGGCCTTGCCCAGCCACTGGGCCGAGTTGCCCCATTACCCGTGGTACATGCTGTTTCCCTACGATTTTAAAGGATTTTTTGCACAGTTTTTTATGGTGTTGCCCGTTACTTTATATTTTTTTCTAGGTGACTTTTTTGATGCCACCGGCACCATGATGGCTGTAACCCAGCGCTCTGGCCTTAAAGACAAGCAGGGGCAACCACTACTTGGCCGTGCTGCGTTTGCGTCTGATGCAACAGCGAGTGTTGTGGGCTCTGCTTTAGGGACATCTACTGTTTCTGCCTATCTTGAATCCTTAGTTGGAGTAGAAGAAGGGGGGCGTACAGGTATTGTAGGGCTTACGGTAGCGGTACTATTTGCGCTGTCGTCTTTCTTTTGGCCGCTTATTACAGCGGTGCCTGCGGTGGCCACGGCACCTGTGCTTATTTTGGTGGGGCTGGGCATGTTGGGTGGCCTGACAGACCTTGCGGATATGCCCGCCCAAGATAAAGCAGTGCCGTTGCTGATGGTGTTGGTAACCGTCATGACAGGCGATTTTATGATTAGCCTTGCACTAGGGCTTTTACTTTACACCCTACTGTTAGTGGTACGGCGTGAGTGGAGCAGGCTGAGTGTTATGCTGCTCGGGTTAGATGCTGTGTTTGTTGTCTATCTGTTTATTGCAGCGCGTATGGTCTGATGTGGCGTATGTGTCTCTTGTGCGAAAGCTATTTTTAACTTTAAGCATAGGCAGCACTTGTTTTTGACGTTTGAACGTTAATCTGCAATTATTCCGGTATCGACACATTTAGGGTGATCTTATGCGTAAGGCTGGTCTTTCTTTTCTTTTGGGTGGTTTGGTAGCGTGCTCTGCGCTGGCGGGGTCAGCTTTGGCTGCCTCTGATGGGGCTGCGGTATACGGCACAAACTGCGCTGTGTGTCATCAGGCAGGTGGCGTTGGCATGCCCGGCCAGTTTCCCGTGCTGAAAGGGCGCATTGATAAAATTGCAGCAACGCCAGAAGGGAAAGCGTATCTGATGGATGTGGTACTGAATGGCTTGCACGGGCCTATTCAGGCTGGTGGCATGAGCTACGCTGGGTTTATGCCCACCTTTAAAGGCTTGTCAGACGATGATCTGGCAGCGGTGCTTTCTTACCTAACAACATTAGGCGCAACGCCACAGACCTTTAGTGCAGATGACATGAAAGCTGCACGCGCTAAACCCAAGAAAGGCTCTGAACTTATTGCTGAGCGTAATGCTTTGAATGCAGCGCACCCTATTCCGTAAGGCAGGTTTAAAACTGTTTGGGTTGTAGAAAAGCCCTGCTGACAGCAACTGTTAGCAGGGCTTTTTTATAAGCTAGGCAGAGCGTTGAAGACGGTTTAGTGCCAGCGGGCCTATAGGAGCATGTTTTCTAGCTCACGCAGCACTGCCGGAGTGGCGTAAGGCTTACGGATAACGGGCACATCTTCAAACCCGGCAGGGATCATGGAACGGTCGGCGTAGCCTGTGGCAAAGAGGAACGGCACGTTTTTCTGGCGGAGTAAAAGGGCAATCTCTGCCGAGGTTTCGTTGCCTAGATTGAGGTCAAGCAGGGCAACATCTGGCGTTTTTTGGCGAATAGCCTGCATGCCCTCGTAAACAGAGGCCACAGTGCGCACGTTGGTAACGCCGTGGTCTGCCAAGGCTTGCTCAATATCCATAGCAATAAGCAGTTGGTCTTCAACAATCAAAACAGAGGCATTGGCCAAGACGTCTGTTTTGTCACCACTTTTTGCTGCGGCTTCCAAAATGTCAGGCATGGACTTTTGCTCCTGAGACACGAGAGTTGCATGGCGCTTCGGTAAATTGAAACGAAGGAAAAGCCCTTCGGTTCGAAATTCTTTTATGGTTGTGCCACCAAGTTCGTGCGGGAAAGCACGGTCTACAAGTATGGAGCCAAAGCCTTTACGGTCTGATGGTGTGGTTGGTTTGGGTTGAGGCCCACCGCTTTCTTGCCACGTCAGTACCCAGTTCTGGCTCTCTGTATCAAACCACCAAGAAACATGCAGTTTGCCTTCTCGGCGTGAGAGAGAGCCGTATTTGGCGGCATTTGTTGCAAGCTCATGCAGCACAAGGGCGCATACAGAAAGAGCGCGCCCTGTTAGCCAAATTTCTGGGCCTTGTAGTGTTATCGTGCCGTGTTCTAGGCGGTAGGGGTCTAGTTCAGCTTCTAGCAACGGGCGTAGAAGACCCCCACCATCGGCACGGACAACTTGGTCATGTGCGCGGGCGAGAGCATTGACGCGGGCTTTTAAAATTTGAAAATGCTCGGGCATGCTCCGGTTTTCTGGCACAGGGCGCGCCATAAGAGATTGCACAACTGCCAGAATATTTTTAACCCGGTGGCTTAGCTCTTCGTTAAGCATGCGCTGGCGGGTATCGGCTTCGGCGCGTTGCGTAAGTTGCTGCTGGTGGTATGCCCCCATAACTTCGATCAAGGCAGAACGGAGCAAGCCCGCGGCTTCAATGTCGTTACTTGTCCAGGGGTAGGCGCGCTCCTTGACCTGCTCTTTCCAGATAGCAAAGCTGCTACGCGGGGTTAGGCGTGGGCCATGGGGGCCTGTTGTGTAAGTTTTATTGGGGTCTCCGCCCCAATTAAGTGTGCGGACAATTTCTTTACGGAACAGAAAGAGATAGTCAGCCGGTTGGGGGGATATGGGAATAACCATAACGCCAGCAACATCTGGCAGCAGGTTTTTTGCCCACTCAAACGTTTCACTTAATTGGGTGGTGTGCCAGATTTGGTTTGCAGCCAAAGCATTTGCCGCACGTACCAGATGCAAAACAATTTCTGGGGTGTCTGGGGCCAAGCCGTGGGTTGTCCAGTCTTGGTTTACCCATAGCCCAATGCCGTCGCACGGTACAAGCGGCTCAAGATCTGCAATTTTGCTACGCAGGTACGATGGCATGTCTGCCATAGAGACAGCATCGCGCAGAAAATTCTCAATGAGGGCGTGTGTACGTTGTGTTACCAGCAGGCGGCCTGTGCGAAGCAGCACGACAATGCGCAGTGCGACAAACTCGCCAAACATTTTTACAACGGCGCGCTCGGCCAGTGTCAAAACTTTGGGGGAGTAATTATGGCAGGCAATCATGCCCCATAGTTCGCCATCAACAATAAGCGAAATGGACATGGACGCCCCAACGCCCATATTGGTCAGATACTCACAATGAATGGGGGAGACACTTCTGAGCTGGGAGAAAGACATATCCAGCGGTGGGCTGTCTGGTAACTCCTGCAAGGGTACGGGGGTATAGCCCACGTCTCCTATAACGCGAATGAGTGCACGGCGGTACAGGTCGCGGGCTTGGGCAGGAATATCTGCGCTAGGGAAATGCTGACCTAAAAAACTTTCCAGAACAGGTGAGCGTGCTTCCGCCACCACCTTGCCAGACCAGTCTGGGTCAAATTGGTAGACCATTATTCGGTCATATTGCAAAAGCCCACGCAGAAGTTTGACAACTGTATCAAACAGCTTTTGCATATCTGCAATATCGCGGATGCGGTCGAGCATCATGCGTAACTGACTAATAACCTGCTGGCTTGTTTGGGCAAGACCTGCGGGTTCGCACTCAATAACCACCTCTTGGTCAGACACATGCACGCACACATCGCAAAGCGCATGTGGGCTTAGGTGAACGCTGAACAAGTAAGACGGCCGCTTGAGTGAAACGCTATTGGCTAAAGCGTTACGGATATCGTGCAGTATATCGCCATTGAGCAGGTCAGAAAGCAGGCTGCCCGGCGCAAGTGTAGGAAAGCCCAGCATATGGGCGGCATTGGTAGAAACACGGCGCACAAGAAAAGTTGTGCGGTCGCAGCTTATAAGGCAGCCGTGGGGTTGTATACTGCCGGGAATATGAATGGGCTCTTTGTCGCAGCTAGTAAGGTCTGCTTCACCAAATTTAACCATATTGAATTTGTTCCGCTGCGTGATCTGCGAGATGAAGCGCAGCTAGTCCAAAAGAAAAAACGTTTTGTGCCGCCGTTATAGCTTCGGCTTCGTTAAAGTTTTCTGCTGTTTCCAGAAGGGTTAAGTAAGTAGCCCATTCTTGGTTGCTGGCGGTTTGTTGCGCAAGGTGGCGTGCGCCAAATTGGGCGTTAAACCCTAAAGCTGCTGCTTGTTTTATTAAAAGCCTGGCCCCTAAAGCAGCCCCTTCTACAACATATAACGCCCCTAGCAGTGCGGAGGCAGACAGAGGGCGCGGGAAAGTAGCCGCTTTGCTGGGTGTAAGCCCCAAGTCTTGCATGTCAGATAGGAGTGCTGGGCTTAAGGGGCTGGGGCGCCATGTGCCAAACTGCTCTGGCCATGGGGTAAGGCGCAGTGTTTCTTCAATGCCTGAGCGGAGCAGATACACGGTATAAAGGTAGCGTTTGTAAGCGGCTGGCGTATTAAGGGTGCCAATTTGGCTATCAAGCTGTTGGTGCGTAGCCCACGTTCCATTGCGTAAAGCAAACCGTCGGGCGGAAGGAGCCGTCGGGGCAGGGGAGTTTTCTGAGAGCATGGTTTTTAAAGCGCAGGTGAGCTTGAAAAGCGAGCTTGCAAGACAACCATATTTCAAACTCCAGCCTATCAAAGAAGCAGCATGGCACCTTGCTTGCAAGGGTGCAACAAAAAGAAGTTAAGTATATTGCAAGTTACCGTGTGGTGATGCAGGAAAACGACCATTCGCCCCTTGTTTAAGACCTGCACACTGTCTGAATTTGTGTGCTCTCAAAGACCTTAAAACGCAAAAATAGCGGTGCTATGGTGTACTTGGGTAGCTGAGTGTTGCGAGTGCTATTTTTACAATTTTTGTGTGCTTGCATCAAAGAGGTTTGCTGCTGGGTGGATATGAACCTTGTGTAAAAAGGTGTCAATTTTACGTCTTTCAGCTTGCCTTTCTGGCATTTAGACCATATGAGGAAGCGCCAATGGTCAGGTGACCTGAGGCAACGTTCTGCTGTCGGGGCACCCCAACCGTATTCCAGTCAAGGGTTCCCGTGGTATGACTTCTTCCCCGTACAGCCGTGTAACTGAAGCCTTAGCGTTTGATGACGTTCTGGTTGTTCCAGCCGCATCTGAAGTCGTGCCGAGCCAGACTTCGGTACGCACACGCCTTACGCGCTCTATTGAACTGAATATCCCGCTTATTTCTGCCGCGATGGACACCGTCACGGAAGACCAGATGGCTATTGCCATGGCGCAGCAGGGTGGCCTTGGGGTTATTCATAAAAACCTTACGCCAGAAGAACAGGCCGAGCAGGTGCGCCGCGTTAAGCGCTTTGAATCTGGTATGGTGGTAAACCCCGTTACCGTGGGGCCAGAGCAGACCTTAGCGGAAGTGCGCGCTATTATGCAGCATAACGGCATTAGCGGCCTGCCTGTGGTTGAGCCAGCCAGCCAGAAGCTGGTAGGTATTCTGACCAACCGTGATGTGCGCTTTGCCACAGACCCAACGCAGCGCGTGGCTGAACTGATGACACGCGACAATTTGGTGACAGTGCGCGATGGGGCTGATGCTGACACAGCGCGCCAGCTTTTGCATAAACACCGCATTGAAAAACTGCTTGTTGTAGACGAGCAGAACCGTTGCGTGGGTATTATTACCGTTAAAGATATGGATAAAGCGGTTGCATACCCGCTTGCCATTAAAGACAGTTTGGGCCGCCTGCGTTGTGCCGCAGCAACCGGCGTGGGTGAAGACGGTTTTAGCCGCGCTAAATTGCTGGTTGATGCCGGGGTAGACGTGCTGGTGGTTGATACAGCACATGGCCACTCTGCTGGTGTGTTGCGTGCTGTTGAGCGCCTGAAAGCTCTTGACCCCGCTATCCAGATTGTTGCGGGTAACGTCGCTACGCCAGAAGCGGCGCAGGCGTTAATTGACTCCGGTGCAGACTGCGTAAAAATTGGCATTGGCCCGGGCTCTATTTGCACCACGCGTATTGTGGCAGGCGTTGGAGTACCCCAGTTCTCTGCCGTGCTGGAAACCGCTATTGCCTGCCACGAAAAAAATACACCAGCTATTGCTGATGGTGGCATTCGTACCTCTGGTGATATTGTAAAAGCCATTGGTGCAGGTGCAGATGTGGTCATGGTTGGCTCACTGCTTGCCGGTACGGAAGAAGCACCGGGTGAGGTGTTCCTGTATCAGGGCCGGTCTTATAAATCTTACCGTGGTATGGGTAGCCTTGGGGCTATGGCGCGTGGCTCGGCCGATCGTTACTTCCAGCAGGAAGTGCGAGATTCCCTCAAGCTGGTGCCAGAAGGTATTGAAGGTCGTGTACCTTACAAAGGCAGCATGGCTGCGGTTATTCACCAGTTGGTTGGCGGTCTTAAAGCGGGTATGGGCTACACAGGCTCACGCGAGTTGCCAGACCTACAGCAGCGCGCACGTTTCCGCCGGATTACGGGCGCTGGCCTGCGTGAAAGCCATGTGCACGATGTTTCTATCACGCGCGAAGCGCCTAACTACCGTCGGGACTAATTTTTAACCATGACACCTTCTGCCCGGCTTGCTGCCTCTATTGATCTTTTGACCGCAATGGAGGCAGCCCCCCGCAAGCCTGCTGATGCCGTTGCCAACAGCTTTTTTAGGGAGCGGCGTTATATTGGCGGCGGAGACCGCCGGGCAGTTTCTGGTCTGGTGTGGGAAATTATGCGGGCATGGCGCCGTTTGGGCTGGCATTTGGCCCAGCTAGGTGCCACGCCCACCCCTAGGTTACTGGCTGCGGCCTGTCTGGTTTTTCAAAAAGTACCGCCTGAAAATATTGGGGCCATGTTTGCTGATGGGCGGTTTGCTGCTGGGGCGCTGAGCCTGCAAGAGCGTGAATGCCTGCAACAACTTGCGACTAAAAGCCTGAACGCTGAGGGCATGCCAAGGGCAGTTAGCCTAGAACTGCCAGACTGGTTGGTGCCCGAACTTGAGAAAACATTTGGCAACACACTAGAGCAAGAGTTGGTGGCCTTATCTGGCTCCGCAACGCTTGACCTGCGGGTAAATAAACTACGCACGACGCGGGCAGAGGCGCAAAAAGCCTTGGCGCGTGAAGGGCTACATGCCGAGTTGACCCCACTTTCCCCTTGGGGGTTACGCCTACCGGGCCGCTTGCCTGTAACATCGTCTGCCGCGTTTCAAGACGGACGGGTGGAAATTCAAGATGAAGGCAGCCAGTTGGTTGCTGCTATTCTTGGTGTGGCTCCGCAAATGCGCGTGCTGGACTATTGCGCCGGTGCCGGAGGGAAGACACTAGCCCTTGCTATGATGATGGAGAACAAGGGCCATATAGCCGCGTGCGATGTAGCCGAAAAACGTCTTGATGGTGCTGTGCGCAGGTTGCGCCGGGCAGGGGTGCATAATGTTGAGCGCCACTTGCTAAGCGTGGGTGATAAATGGGCCAAGCGGCGTGCAGGTTCTTTTGATCGCGTGCTGGTTGATGCCCCTTGTAGCGGTACGGGCACATGGCGCCGTAACCCAGATGCCCGTTTGCGTACAACGCAGCAAGATTTAGACGAGCTTTTGGTAAAACAAGCGCAAATTCTTGATAGAGCCGCAAAGCTGGTAAAACCGGGTGGGCGCTTGGTATACGCCACATGCTCTATTTTGAATGCAGAAAACTCTGATCAAGTAGAGGCTTTTCTCAAACGGAACGCCGCGTTCAAGCTTGTGCCCTCAGATAGTACAGAACTGCCGGAAAGCTTGAAAAACACATCTATGTTTGCGCTCACGCCCTTTAAAAATGGTACAGATGGTTTTTTTGCCGCAGTATTAGAGCGCAGTGAAAGCAATGAAGCTGCTGTAGAGGCATAATAAGCGTATAAGAAAATACCAGAACCCTACATGCTAAAAATGGTGCATGGGCATGGTTCTGGTATTTTGGTAGTTTTCTTTTAAAGAATTGTTTTTGAAAAATTATTTTTAACGTCTTTTGAATTTAGATGTCTGTTTTGGTCTGTAAAAAGTATATACTCCTCTAAATATACTTTAAATATGTGGTTGGGGTTTTCTCGCCAAACGCCAAGACGGATTACCATGACAGAAAGCGTCCTTCTTTTTATTTTTTGCGTGCTCGGTGGTGGCATGGTGGCGCAATGGGCTGCGTGGCGCTTTCGGTTGCCTGCCATTGTGCTGTTGTTTGCGTTGGGCTTATTGTACGGCCCCGTTTTGGAAATTTTGCACCCAACAAAAATGATTGGCCCGGCCTTTCACTCTCTGGTGTCTCTGGCTGTGGCGCTGATTGTGTTTGAAGGCGGTTTGGCGCTCGATTTCCGCCAGTTAAAAGAGGCAGGCGAGGGGGTAATACGCCTAACCCTATTTGCTTTGCCTATTAACCTGATACTTGGCAGTGCGGCTGCGCATTATATTGGTGGCATGACGTGGGGGGCCGCTTTTTTGTTTGGGGCCATTATTGTGGTTACTGGCCCAACGGTGGTGCTGCCTCTATTGCGCCACGCTAAGCTACACCCCCGCGTTGCAGCTTTTTTACGGTGGGAAGCCATTGTAAACGACCCCGTAGGAGCTATTTTAGCGACCTTGGTGCTTGAAGTGCTGCTTATGCGACCAGATGAGGGGTCGGGTACTTTTTTTGGCTTTATATTGCCGCATATGCTGGCAAGTGCCGGGTTAATGATCTTGTTGGGTATTGGGGCCGCGTGGGGTATGCGCTGGCTTTGGGTGCGCGACATGATGCCCGAAATTCTTAAAATTCCTGTTCTTATTACCTCTGCGCTGGTGTTGTTTGCCATGGGTACACTGGCAATGGATGGTGCAGGGCTTATGGCCTCTACTGTTTTTGGTATGGCGCTGGTTAATTTGCGTATTCCCGGCATGGCTGAAATACAGCGTATGAAAGAGGCGCTGGTTGTTCTTATTGTCTCGTTGCTATTTGTGCTTTTAACTGCCGATTTACAACGTTCAGAGCTTGCGCATTTATCGTGGTCTATTGGGGCTTTGACACTGGCCGTTTTGTTTTTGGTGCGGCCATTGGGTATTGTGTTGGCCACCATGCGCTCAAGCATGCCGTGGTCGGAGCGTATTTTTGTAGGTTGGATTGCGCCGCGCGGTATTGTGGCGGCGGCTGTAGCAGGTGTTGCAGGCTTACGGCTGCAAGATGCAGGCTACCCCGGTGCGGGGCAGGTTATGCCCGCAGTCTTTGCGGTTATTGCCTCTACCATGATTTTGCACGGGTTCTCTCTTGCACCACTTGGGCGGCGGTTAAAGCTAACACTGTCTAATGAGCCAGCCTTAGCCATAGTTGGCGCTAACGACTGGTCTAGCAAACTGGCTATTGCTGTGCATAAAGCAGAGGTGCCTGTACTGCTGGTCGATAACTCATCGCTTGACCTTGTGCGGGCAGAGGCCGCAGGAGTGCCGGTATTACCCACCGAGGTTCTGTCAGAAGAAGGGGCGGAAAGTCTGGAAGAGCGCCCGGCTGACTATCTGCTGTGTGCAACGCCCGATGCTATTTATAACGGGTTGGTATGCGCGCACCTAACCCCGCATTTTGGCAGCCAGCGTGTATACCAAGTTAGCCCCGGCATAGCCCGCCTTGACCAATACCGTGGCCTAAGCCGTGAGGCACGGGGCAAGGTACTAGGTGAGCCATCATGGAATTTTACATTGCTGGAAACGTTGGTGAAAGAAGGCTGGCGCTTTATTAACCTGACCGTAACGGCAGAAAATAAAGATGCCATTTTGTGGGACGGCAGTAACCTACTGGCCTTTTTGGTGTTGCAAAAAGGCGTTTCTATTACCGTGATTTCAGCCGAAGATGAGGTGCACCCGCAGTTGGAGGAAGGGCATATTGTCATTGCCCTTGTACCCCCCGACTATTCTGAGGACAGCCTTTTGGTGCACCACAATGGATATCAGGCTGGTGCGTGAATAAGAATATGCTGTGGGTTGGTAGAAAGCACCCACAGTAGGTCGTTTTGGCTCAGGGCAACGCAGCCCTCGGTCGGGGCTAGAGTGGGGCGTTGTAGGTGCATAAAAATGGCAGAGCCGCGGCCCGGTACGGCTGGCCCCATATTGTAAGCAATAACCACAATGATGTCGTACACGTTGTCTTCACGCCATAATTTCTCGTGGTGGGCGGCGTAGGGTAAGATCACTTTTTTATTATAATCAGGCGATTGCGGGTCATCACACCAGCCATCTTTAGGGGAGAGTGCTTCAACCGGCAGAGATGTTAACGGTTTCGTGACACGGTCTGCTCTATAAAAAACACGCACCAGTGGGAAAAGCCCTAACGGTGTTGCGTTGTCTCCCTCTTTTTTGCTGTGTGTTACACCATTTTTGCCAATAACGGCGCTCATGATTTTGTGTCCGCAATGCAGTTGTGCACCGTGCCCGCTGCCTGTGTGGGGGCGAATGTGTATCATCATTTCACTCATTGCCTGTTTGTTTCTTGCCTGCAGAAAAATGGTATCGCTCTTGAGCTATTGGTTTGAAACGAAATTCGTGACAAAGTCTTGAAAGCATACGGCTCAGGCAGCCGCACCAGCATAGGCTGATACAAGGAGAATAAAACCCCATGACGGGTGCACGTCCCATATTGGTTGTTGATGATGACCAGATCCTTCGACAAACGCTTGTTGAGCAGTTGCAGCTTGATGGTGAATTTTCGGTGCAGGAAGCTGCAACTTTGGCAGAAGCCCGTGCCAAGCTGAAAACACCAGATTGCCGGTGTGATGCTATTTTGCTTGATGTAACATTGCCAGACGGCGATGGCCGCGATTTTTGTGCAGAATTACGCAAAGACGGTTTGCGTATGCCAATTGTTATGCTGACCGGCTCTGACGATGAGGCAGATATTGTACGCGGCCTAGATGCAGGCGCGAACGATTACGTTGCCAAGCCTTTCCGTATTGCAGAACTGTTGGCTCGTTTGCGTGCGCAGTTGCGCCTGTTTGAAAACAGTGAAGATGCAGTGTTTTCAATTGGACCATACACTTTCCGCCCGTCTGGCAAGTTGTTGCAGGAGCCAGTTAAAAACAAGCGTATTCGCTTAACGGAAAAAGAAACGGCTATTTTGAAGTTTCTCTACCGTGCGGGCACGCGGCCTGTGCCACGCCAAGTCTTGCTGAACGAGGTATGGGGCTACAATGCGGCTGTGACAACCCACACGCTGGAAACCCACATTTACCGCCTGCGCCAAAAAATTGAGCCAGACCCAACCAATGCCAGCCTGCTTATTACAGAGGGTGGCGGGTATAGGCTGAACCCAGAAGCCAAGGTGGCTGCCGCCGGATAATAGGCTGCTATATTCAAAGAAAAAGGCAGGGACAAAATTGTCTCTGCCTTTTTTATTTGCCGTATGTAAGGGCTTGCCAGAAGCCAGAAGCCAGAAGCCAGAAGGGCTGGGTGTGCGTTCTGGTTTGCTGGGTATTGGGGGAAGTTAAACGCGGCGCACGATGTAGGAGTGGCCAAGGTCTTTTGTAATCAGGGCTGCATGCTCGGGGTCTCGGGCTTCTATCATAACTTCCAGTTCTGCGGCTTGCACAGAAGGGGCCGCAAAGAGCCGTTGGTGTGAGACCTCAATAATATTGCCGCCTGCTTCCCCAATTTTTTTGGAAATATCTGCCAAAACGCCGGGGCGGTCTGGAATTTCCATAACAAGGCGAAGAATACGGCCATCACGCAGCATAGCGCGAAGCAGAGTATTGGCCAGAATGCGGCTATCGATATTGCCCCCGGAAATAGGGAGAGCAATTTTTTTGCCACGGAAAACTTCTGGGTAGGTAAGAATTGCAGCAAGTGCCGCAGCCCCAGCGCCCTCGCTTACCTGTTTTGCGCCTTCGGCCAATAAAGTAATAGCGTTTTCGACCGCACATTCTGGCACAACCAGAACTTGAGAGGTAAGCTTACGAATAACCTCATCTGGTGCTGTGCCAATTTGGAGCACGGCAATACCTTCTGCAATGGTGGAGCCACCATTTGGCCGTGTGGCTGGGCCGGGGAAGGCGGAAAGAGAGTCGTAATTTTGTACCTGTACGCCAACCAGCTCTACCTCTGGGCGTAAGGCGCGTGTTGCCACAGCGCACCCACTTAGCAGGCCACCGCCACCAATGGGAGCCACAAGCATATCAAGCGGGCCTGCATCTTCTAGCAGTTCGAGCGCGCATGTGCCTTGGCCAGCCATAACGGCGGGGTCGTCGTAGGGGTGGATAAAGGTGCGGCCTTCTCGTGCTTGCAGGTCTTGGGCAAACATAAGAGCTTCTGCAAAGCTTTCGCCTTCCAGAATAACCCGAGCACCCCAGTTCCGTGTGCGCACAACTTTACCCGCTGGGGTAAATTTGGGCATGACAATAACTGCATCTATGCCAAGCAAACTAGCGTGGCGGGCAACGCCCTGTGCGTGGTTACCTGCTGAAACAGCAATAACACCACGTTGCCGCTCTTCGGGTGAGAGAAGGGCCAGTTTGTTAGCCGCCCCACGCTCTTTAAAAGACCCAACCGCCTGAAGGTTTTCGAGTTTCAGGGTGATATCTGCGCCGGTAGCTTTGGAGAGCGCATGAGACGAAATGGTGGGCGTGCGAAGCACTTTGCCCTTTATGCGCTCTGCCGCGGCAGAGATATCATCAAAAGAAATCATATCAGATAAATTTCACGGACAGGATTTCATATGTGCGGTCACCACCTGGTGCGGGCACAGAAATAGTGTCACCCTCGTGCTTACCAATGAGTGCTTTGGCGAGAGGAGACGAAATAGAAAGCAGTTTCTGTTTGATGTCGGCCTCATGCATGCCAACAATCTGGTAGGTTGCTTCTTTGTCTGTATCTTCATCAACCACAGTGACGGTGGCCCCAAATTTTACTTGGTCGCCAGAGAGCGTGGTGGGGTCGATGACCTCAGCAGTTGAAACGATTTCTTCGAGCTCGAGAATACGGCCTTCAACAAAAGACTGACGCTCACGCGCGGCGTGGTACTCAGCATTTTCTGACAGGTCGCCGTGGCTGCGGGCCTCTGCAATTGCGCGGATAATAGCCGGGCGTTCTTCAGACTTGAGTTTGCGCAGTTCATCTTCAAGCCGCTGCAAGCCTTTGCCTGTCATCGGAGTTTTCTGCAAGGCGTATCCCCAGAGTAAAGCTGCCGGCAACATGCCGGCAGGAAAGTTACACAGAATAAGCGGGTACGCACCGCACTGCAAGAAAACAGGCGGTTACCCGTTTGAAAAGGGTTTGGGCAAAGCCAAAGCTCTGCCCAAGCTCACTTAGAAAGTGCCACTAAAGTATGACTGAAGTGGCGCAACATCAAGCGGTCCTTCTCGCATAGCCGCAATTGCGTGAATAGCGGCCCGTGCCCCAGCTACTGTTGTGTAGTGCGGAATGCCCAGCACAAGAGCAGAGCGGCGGATGTCGAAGCTGTCTGCAACGGACTGTGCGCCTTGGGCTGTGTTGATAACCATCTGTACCTCGCCAGAGCGGATGGCATCGACACAATGTGGGCGGCCTTCAAGCACTTTGTTAACAACCGTAACATCAATACCCGCATCACGCAGCTTTTTGGCTGTGCCGCGTGTGGCCAGAATTTTCAGGCCCATGCTGGTGAGTTGGCGCCCCAGTGCTGGCAGGTGTGCTTTGTCGTTGCCGCGCACAGACAAAAAGACCGTACCAGAGGTAGGCAGGCGTACACCAGCACCAAGCTGAGACTTGGCAAATGCACGTTCAAACGATGTGTCCAGCCCCATGACTTCACCCGTTGAGCGCATTTCTGGGCCAAGGATAATGTCAACTTCGGCAAAGCGGTTGAAGGGGAAGACGGCTTCTTTCACGGCAACATGCGGGGTTACGGCACGGTCATCGAGGTTGAAGTCGGTCAGTTTGGCGCCGGCCATAACGCGTGCACCAATTTTAGCAACAGGTACGCCCGTGGCTTTTGCAACAAACGGCACGGTACGAGACGCGCGGGGGTTAACCTCAAGCACAAAAATGTCTTGGTCTTTGATGGCGTACTGAACGTTCATGAGGCCAACAATGCCCAATTCACGCGCCATGGCCTCGGTCTGGGCTTTTAGCTCAGTGACAATAGCGGGAGAGAGGGTGTAGGGCGGCAGGGCACAGGCGCTGTCGCCTGAGTGAATGCCTGCTTCCTCAATATGTTCCATCACGCCAGCGACATACACTTCTGTACCGTCTGAAATGCAGTCTACGTCGGCTTCAATTGCGTCGTTTAGGTAGTGGTCAATCAGCACGGGGCCGTTGGCAACTTCTGCCCCAGCAAGCTGGAGCGCAACGCGCATATAGCGTTGCAGCGCCTGACGGTCGTACACAATTTCCATAGCCCGACCACCCAGCACATAAGAGGGGCGGACAACAACCGGGTAGCCAATGCGCTCAGCCACATCTTCAGCCTCTTGCGGGCTGCGTGCAATACCGTTTTCTGGCTGACGCAGGCCCAGCTTATGCAGCATGGCCTGAAAGCGCTCACGGTCTTCTGCGCGGTCAATGGCATCGGCTGGGGTGCCTAGAAGCGGAATACCTGCTTTTTCAAGAGCGTGTGACAGCTTGAGAGGGGTTTGGCCGCCGTACTGGACAATACAGCCTTTGATGCTGCCGTTTTGCTGCTCACGTTGAATGAGGGCAATCACATCTTCTGCTGTAAGCGGTTCAAAATACAGACGGTCTGATGTGTCGTAGTCTGTTGAAACCGTTTCGGGGTTGCAGTTGACCATAATGGTCTCAAACCCGGCTTCACGCAGGGCGTAGGCTGCGTGCACACAGCAATAGTCAAACTCAATGCCTTGGCCAATACGGTTGGGGCCACCGCCGAGAATAACAATTTTGTCGCGGTTGGTTGGGTCTGCTTCGCATACTGGCGGTGCAAACATGCCTTCATAGGTTGAATACATGTAGGGCGTGCTGGACGCGAATTCACCCGCGCAGGTATCAATGCGTTTGTAAACGGGGGTCACACCGGCTTCGGTGCGCAGTTTTGCTACTTCATCGGCTTGTAGGCCAGAAAGGCGCGCAAGCTGCACATCTGAAAAACCGAGGGCTTTTAAGCGGCGCAGGCTTTGTGCGTCACGCGGTAGGCCGTGGTTTTCAACCTGACGTTCTGCGTGAATGATTTTTTCAAGCTCACGCAGGAACCAAGGCTCAAAATGGCAGGCTTCGTTAATGTCTTCTACAGACAAGCCAGCACGTAGGGCTTGGGCTGCCATAAGAATACGCTCTGGCCGCGGCTGAGACAGGGCTGCACGGAAGGCGTCTTCCCCCCCATCGCCGGGCTGTTCAACCGGGTCTAGGCCGTGCAGGCCGGTTTCCATGGAGCGCAGGCCTTTTTGCAAGGCTTCGGGGAAGGAGCGGCCAATGGCCATTGCCTCGCCCACAGACTTCATGGAGGTAGACAGGAGAGCCGGTGCGCCGGGGAATTTTTCGAACGTAAAGCGCGGAATTTTAACCACAACATAGTCAATGGTCGGCTCAAAAGAGGCCGGGGTTGTGGTGGTAATGTCGTTTTTAAGTTCGTCTAGCGTGTAGCCAACAGCCAGCTTTGCCGCAATTTTAGCAATAGGGAAGCCTGTTGCTTTAGACGCAAGTGCAGAAGAGCGGGAGACGCGGGGGTTCATTTCAATAACCACCATGCGCCCGTCTTTGGGGTTGATACCGAACTGAACGTTAGACCCGCCCGTTTCTACCCCAATAGCGCGCAAGCATGCCAAAGAGGCATCGCGCATGCGCTGGTATTCTTTGTCTGTCAGGGTCAGGGCTGGGGCAACGGTAATAGAGTCACCGGTATGCACGCCCATGGGGTCGATGTTTTCGATGGAGCAGATGATGATGCAGTTGTCGGCTTTGTCGCGCACAACTTCCATCTCATATTCTTTCCAGCCCAGTACGGACTCTTCAACCAGCACTTCTGTGGTGGGAGAGGCATCTAGGCCAGAGGTAACAATCTGCTCAAATTCTTCGCGGTTGTAGGCAATGCCGCCACCAGACCCACCCATGGTGAAGGAGGGGCGGATAATGGTGGGGAAGCCAATTTCTTTGAGCGCTTCGTTCGCTTCTGCCAACGTGTGCGCAATGAAGCTGCGGGGGCTTTCAATGCCAATGGCGTCCATGGCTTCTCGGAACTTTTGGCGGTCTTCTGCGCGGTCAATGACCTCTGCATCGGCACCAATGAGTTCAACGCCGTGTTTTTTCAAAAAGCCGGATGCATCAAGCGCCATTGCGGTGTTGAGTGCCGTCTGCCCGCCCATGGTGGGCAGAATGGCATCTGGTTTTTCTTTGAGAATAATACGCTCAACAAACTCTGGCGTAATGGGCTCAACGTAGGTTGCGTCTGCCAGGCCGGGGTCTGTCATAATGGTGGCTGGGTTGGAGTTAACCAGAATAACCCGGTAGCCTTCTTCCCGCAGGGCTTTACAGGCTTGCGCGCCGGAATAATCGAACTCACAGGCCTGCCCGATAACAATGGGACCTGCGCCAATAATGAGAATGGAGCGAATGTCTGTCCGTTTTGGCATGGTAGGTTCAGTCCTGACAGGCAGCCCCTAGGGGGCTGAAAGAGCAAAGAAGAGAAAGGGTGCAAAGCGGTGCCACAAACAAAGTGTTTGTGGCTGGCTGGGGCAGATTAGTTTTTGCTGGCATGCGCATCAATCAACGCCACAAAGCGTTCAAACAAGTAAAAGCTGTCTGATGGGCCGGGGCTTGCTTCTGGGTGATACTGCACAGAAAATGCCGCATAACGGTCTGAGGCCAAGCCTTCGTTTGACCCATCAAAGAGGCTTACATGCGTAACGTGTGCATCGGCTGGCAGGCTGTCGGCATCAACGGCAAAACCGTGGTTCTGGCTGGTAATTTCTACACGGCCAGTTGAAAGGTCTTTTACGGGTTGGTTGGCGCCACGGTGGCCACGGGCTAGCTTGTAGGTTTTACCGCCTAGCGCTTGTGCTAAAAGCTGATGGCCAAGGCAGATACCAAATAGCGGAATACCTGCATCGAGCACCCCTTTAATAGCGGGTACGGCGTAACCGGCAGTTGCTGCGGGGTCGCCCGGGCCATTGGAGAGGAACACGCCTTCGGGCTTGAGTTCGAGAATTTCTTTGGCTGTTGTGGTGGCGGGCACCACGGTTACGTCGCACCCGGCAGCAACAAGGCAGCGCAGAATGTTGCGTTTTGCGCCGTAATCTACCGCAACAACCTTGCGGCGTTTGCCATCAACCGGGCGACTACCTGTTGGCCACTGCCATACACTGTCTGACCAAGTGTAGGGGGCTTTGCAGGTAACCTCTTTTGCAAGATCCATACCTTCAAGGCCGGGCCATGCTTTGGTGGCGGTCAAAAGGGCGTCTAGGTCAAATTTACCATCTTCGGGGTAGTAAAGGGCTGCACTTTGTGCCCCGCCATCCCGAATTTTCAGGGTGAGGGAGCGTGTATCTACCCCGGCAATGCCAGAAATATTTTGCTCTTGCAGCCATGTCTGTAGCGGGGCTTTTGCGCGCCAGCTTGCGGGCTCTGTAATGTCTTCTTTTACAACAAGGCCACGGGCGGCAATGCGGCTGGCTTCTTCATCTTCTAGGTTAACGCCCACATTGCCGATATGCGGGAAGGTGAAGGTGATGATCTGCCCGGCAAAAGAAGGGTCGGTCAGGGTTTCCTGATAGCCGGTCATGCCTGTAGAAAAGCAAATCTCGCCAATGGAGGGCTGTTTGGTGAAGGCACCAAAGCCTTTACCCCAAAGAACGGTTCCATCGGCAAGAACAAGGGCGGCTGTTGCGCCATCCGGGCGAGCGTGAGGCATGGATGATCCTGTTGTGCTACCGCCCTGTGTTGGGGCGGGGGAGGCTGTGTGCGTTGGGGCTGCGGGCTGTAGGTCTGCTAAAGACAGGCCTGTGGCATGCGCAATAACCGGCCAATGGCGGGAGGGAATACTCTGGGCCTGTCGCCACTTGCGAATGGCTTCCGTACCAACGCCTGTTAGGCGTGCGGTTGCTTCGGGGCCGCCAAGGCGGGCGATAATAGTGTCGATTGACATAGGCATGGGGTATGTTGTTCCTCCCGTAGCGTGTCTTGTAGCAGCCTGAACCTTAAGTGGGAAGAAATTTCCCACAAAGAAGAGGGCGGGAAAACGCAAGGTGGGAAATTTCTTCCCATCTGAGGATTTTGCGCCACGGTAAAACGTGGTGGCATAAACAGATAGTAAAAGGATGGAGTGGTCATGTCTTTACGTGAGCGCCTGATGGCTGATCTCAAAGTGGCAATGAAAGCCGGGGAAAGCGGGCGTGTGGGGGTTATCCGCATGATCACGGCCAAAATGAAGGACGTAGAAATTGCAGGTCGTGCTAAGGGTGGGGAAGGGCTTGATGAAAATGAAGCCATTTCAGCGCTGCGCGGCATGGTAAAATCTCGCACCGAGTCTGCTACCATGTACCGTGATGCAGCGCGCCCCGAATTGGCAGAAAAAGAAGAAGGCGAAATTGCCATTATTCGGGAATACCTGCCCCCGGAAATGGACGATGCTGCTCTTGAGGCTGCCGTTAAGGACGCTGTGGCTGAAACAGGTGCCACCAGCATGAAAGAAATGGGCAAGGTTATGGCCGCCCTTAAAGGTAAGTTTGGTGCAGCCCTTGATATGGGCCGTGCAAATGGCCTTGTTAAAGCTCTTTTAAGCTAAGGCTGCGGGCTGTGTGGCTGCGTGTGAGCACTAACGGAAAGCAGGGTGGTTAATGGCAATAGAGCCAAACTTTCTGGATGAACTGCGGGCACGCACGCCACTCGCCACTATTATTGGGCGGCGCGTCAAGCTGGCGCGCTCTGGCCGTAACTGGAAGGGCTGCTGCCCTTTCCATGGTGAAAAAACCCCTTCGTTTTATGTGTATGATGACCACTTCCATTGCTTTGGCTGTGGCGTGCATGGCGATGCTATTTCTTTCGTTATGCAGATGGAGGGCAAGAATTTTCCTGAGGCAGTAGACGAGTTGGCCTCTGCCGCCGGTATGGAAGTACCTAAAGAGACGCGTCGCAGCCGAGAAGAGGTGGCGCATGTGCAATCTTTGGAAGATGTGCTTGAGCAAACGCAAAAAGTTTGGTCTCAAGCGCTTTATACGCCAGCCGGTAAGGCTGGTCTTGCCTACCTGACAGGACGCGGGCTGACGCGGCACACAATTGAGGCCTTTGGTTTGGGGTGGGCCGCAGAAGGGCGCGGTAGTTTGGCTGCGGTGTTAGAGCCGCACGGCATTACGCCCCATATGATGGCCGAAGCCGGGCTGATGCGCCTAGATGAAGATGGCAACCCAAAAGGCGAACTGTTTTGGGGGCGGGTCACCTTTCCCATACGCGATCGAAAAGGGCGGCTGGTCTCTTTTGGTGGGCGTATTTTGGGTGATGGGCAGCCTAAGTACCTTAATGGCCCTGAAACCCCGCTTTTTTCTAAAAGGCGCTTACTGTTTGGCTTGGATAGAGCGAGAGCCGCAGTGCGTGCCCCGCGCCCCAAAGGGGTGCCCCCAACAGACCTGATTGTTGTTGAGGGGTATATGGATGTTATTGCCTTGCATCAGGCTGGGTTTAAAGGGGCTGTTGCCCCGTTGGGTACGGCTCTAACGCCAGAGCAGCTTGAGGTGCTTTGGCAGGTCGATCCTTCTCCTATTTTGTGTTTTGACGGCGACGGCGCCGGGCGGAGGGCAGCTGCTCGGGCGGCAGAGGTAGCTTTACCACTTTTAAAGGCTGAGCACTCTTTGCGACTCTGCCTGCTGCCTGAGGGAGAAGATCCAGACAGCTTGGTGCGTGCGCAAGGGGCAGAAAAAGTTGGCGTCTTGTTTGCAGAAGCAAAACCTTTGTCTGCGGTGTTGTTCGATTTGCTGGCTGGGGGTGTTAATAACCCAGGGCCGGAGGAGCGCGCGGCGCTGCGCCGTAAGCTGGTAGAGGTTGCGGCACTTATACCAGATAAGGCTCTGGCGTCTGAATATCGTTCTACGTTGCTTGATCGTTTTTTTGAAACGTTTAGGCGCAAGAAAGGAAATAAACGAGAGACTGGCGGTGGGGCATTTAGCGGAGGTGCCGGGCAAAATACGGTTGTTGTGCTTGACGCGGTGCGTGAGCAGCAGCGTATTTTATTGGCCTTACTGCTGCGCTACCCAGATGTTGTGCCAGAGGTAGAAGAAGCTTTATGCAGGCTCGAACTGGTAGGTAGTTTTGCTGCGGTGCGAGACCTGTTGCTTGATCTTTCTGCTGAGGGGCTCTTGCCCGAAACGAGCGAAGCCCTGATAAAAGGGTTAGACGGGCAGGACGAAAAAAAACTGGTAGATGAGGTGCTTACGGGTGGCGGGTTGCCCATGAGTATGCAAGAGCAGGATGCGTCATTGGCTGTGGCCGCTAGAACACAGTGGTGGCATTTTTATGGCTTGCTGCATTTCTCGCAGTTTCAGCAGGAGGTTGAGCAAGAGATTGCGCGCTTTGCAACTGAAGGCTGCGATTCGGCAGAATGGGGGCGTTTACAGCCACGGCTAGAAGCGTTGGCGCGGCTTAAACGTGGCGAAATGGAAGAGGCTGGGCTGTAAGAGGGCGCAACGTTCGGGCGGTGTTCCTCTTGACTTCTGTGGCTGGATACCCCACGTCCTGCCCGCCCGTAAAACTGAACAGTGTGTATGGTTAACTGGTCGTGCTGCATTCTTTTGTACCGGGTGCAGGCGGGGAGGGAGCAGGTCTGGTATGGCAACAAAAACGGCATCAGGTAGTGGAGCGCAGGTCGAGCAGGATGGTGATACCACCCGGCTGGATACACAGTCCTCGGCGGTTAAAAAGCTGATCGCAAAAGGACGGGAGCGCGGCTGCATCACCTTTGATGAGCTGAATGCTGTTCTTCCTCAGGACAAAATGTCTTCTGAACAGATAGAAGACATCATGGCCATGTTGTCCGAAATGGGCATTCAGGTTGTTGAAAACGAAGAAAGTGACGACTCCGAAAACGCCAAAGCTGAAAAAGCTGATGGCGATGAAGAGGCCGAAGAAGAAACTGAAGAGGCTGAAGGCCCCAGTGGTAACGTAAACACTGAAAACCTTGGCCGCACAGATGACCCTGTGCGTATGTACCTGCGTGAGATGGGCACCGTTGAGCTGCTCTCTCGTGAAGGCGAAATTGCTATTGCCAAGCGTATTGAGGCTGGCCGCGATGAAATGATCGGCGGCCTGTGCGAAAGCCCGCTGACCTTCCGTGCTATCATTTCATGGCATGAAATGATTCGTAACAACGAAATGTTGCTGCGCGACATTGTTGACCTTGAAGCCATGCAGGCTGGCGGTAACCCGCCCGGCGAAGGTGAAGAGGGTTTTGAAGGCGCAGAAAACGACGGCGACGAAGCCGAAGAAAACGAGAACGAGGCAGAAAGCGAAGGCGAAGTAGAGGGGGAAGGCAGTGGCCTGTCTCTTTCCGCGCTGGAAGAAAAACTGAAGCCAGAAATTCTTGCGCATTTTGAAGATATTGAACCGCTTTACGAAAAACTGCGCCAATTGCAGGTACAGCGCATTGAAGTGCTAACCGCAGGTGGGGAAGTGCTAGACCAGTCTGAGCAGGACTACGCAGCCCTGCGTGATGAACTGGTGGGCAAAGTGGAGCAGGTACACCTGCACAATAACCGGATTGAAGATCTGGTTGCGCAGTTGAAAGAAATGTTCCGCAGCCTCAACGTGCTAGAAGGGCGTATGCTGCGTCTGGCCGAAAGCTGCCGCGTATCGCGTGAAGATTTCTTGCTGAAATACCGTGGCCGGGAGCTTGACCCGACCTGGATGGAAATGATTTCAGCTCTGCCCGGTAAGTCTTGGAAAAACTTTATTGCCCGGCATAGCGATACAGTTGTTGACCTGCGTAACCAAGTTGCCCTGCTTGCGCAGGAAACCGGGTTGCCGATTGGCGAGTTCCGCCGTGTTTACGCAACTGTTGCGCGTGGCGAACGGGATTCAGCACGAGCCAAAAAGGAAATGATTGAGGCCAACCTGCGGTTGGTTATCTCCATTGCCAAAAAATATACCAACCGTGGCTTGCAGTTTCTTGACCTTATTCAGGAAGGCAATATCGGCCTGATGAAGGCGGTCGATAAGTTTGAATACCGCCGTGGTTACAAATTTTCGACCTATGCCACATGGTGGATCAGGCAGGCGATTACGCGCTCTATTGCGGATCAGGCGCGTACCATTCGTATTCCGGTGCATATGATTGAGACCATCAACAAACTGGTGCGCACATCGCGCCAGATGTTGCATGAAATTGGTCGTGAGCCAGCGCCGGAAGAACTGGCCGAAAAGCTGGGTATGCCGCTTGAAAAAGTGCGTAAAGTTCTCAAAATTGCCAAAGAGCCAATTTCTCTTGAAACCCCCATTGGCGATGAGGAAGACAGCCACTTAGGCGACTTTATTGAAGATAAAACGGCTATCATTCCGCTGGATGCCGCTATTCAGACTAACCTGCGTGAAGCAACAACCCGCGTTCTGGCCTCTTTGACGCCGCGTGAAGAGCGCGTGCTGCGTATGCGTTTTGGTATTGGCATGAATACTGACCACACGTTGGAAGAAGTCGGGCAGCAGTTTAACGTGACACGTGAGCGTATCCGTCAGATTGAAGCTAAAGCACTACGCAAACTCAAACACCCAAGCCGTAGCCGTAAGCTACGCTCTTTCTTGGATGATAACTGAGATACCCATAAGGGCGCTTGAGCCAACCACACGCATGAAGGTGACTGTCACCTTCATGCGTATGACGCGCCCTTTGAAACAGCCTGCTCATAATTTGCCGCTCGGATGGCGTTTAGAGCAGATAAAGCCAACACTTGCGTACTATCGGGGCTTACAAGACCGCGTGGGGCGTGACTATTGCTGGTGGATGCGCCAAGCCTCTTCTGATGCGGATTTGACGGCCTTTTTGGAAAGCAAAACGGCTGAAATTGGCTTGTTGATGCAGGGTGATACGCCGCGTGGGTTCTATGAGCTTGATCTGAGTGATAAAAAACAGATCAATCTAGCGTATTTTGGCTTATTCCCTGATACGATAGGGCAGGGCGTGGGGCGTGCTTTTTTAGAAAGCGTGGTGGCAAGGGCGTGGTCTTTTGGCCCATTAGAGCTGCTTGTTAACACCTGTACTGCAGACCACCCGCGCGCTTTATCTTTTTACAAAGACGTCGGTTTTACGCCAGTGCGTGCGGTTGATGAGGTGTGGGACGTGCCCCAACGCCTTGGCCTTGTTATTCCTGAACGGTTTCGTGTTTAAAACTCTTGCTTTTTAAGCGGGAGTATGAAAGACACGCCATCTTCCCTGCCGGTACGTGGCATCGTGCCGGCTATACCCGTAGCTGCTTTTTAAGTGGCGCTGTTGGCTGAAATGGTTTGGCGCAGTTGGGTTGACCTTATCCGAAGGGAGACAATATGCCGCTTTACGAAACCGTGCTTATTGCGCGGAATGACATCTCTCAGCAGCAGGTTGATGCCATCGTTGATGGTATTGCTGCTCAGATCGAAGCAGACGGTGGTAGCGTTCAGAAGCGTGAATACTGGGGTCTGCGTACGCTGGCTTACCGTATCAAGAAAAACCGCAAAGGCCATTACGTGCTGCTCGGTGTTGATACAAAGTCTGAAACGCTTAAAGAAATTGAGCGCCAGCTTTCCATCAACGAAGACATTCTGCGTCTGCTGACGCTGCGTGTTGACGAAATTGACGAAACGCCGTCTCCCGTTCTGTCCCGCAAGGGTGATGACCGTGGTGAACGTAGCTTCCGTGGCCCCAAAGCTGCTGGTCGCTTCGAAAGCGGTCGTAACCGTCGTTCTTCCGAAGATCGTGAAGAATACCGCGCACGTGATGACAGAGCAGCTGACGCTGCGAACGAAGGGGAGTAATCCAGAATGTCTGACACGATGGAAGTTAATCCCGCCGCACGTCGCCCAGCTGTTGGTGCACGTCGTCCGTTCTACCGTCGCCGCAAATCTTGCCCGTTCTCTGGCGCAAATGCTCCAAAGATCGACTACAAAGATGTGCGCCTGCTGAGCCGTTTTCTGTCTGAACGCGGCAAGATCGTACCGAGCCGCATCACCGCGGTATCTGCAAAGAAGCAGCGTGAGCTGGCACAGGCTATCAAGCGTGCCCGCTTCCTGGCTCTGCTTCCCTACGTTATGAGCTGAGGGAGACGATCATGGCTGTTACAGAAGTGATCCTGCTTCAGCGCGTTGACCATCTGGGACAGATGGGCGATGTGGTGAAGGTTCGTCCGGGCTATGCCCGTAACTACCTGCTGCCGCAGGGCAAGGCTATCCGTGCAAACGAAGCCAACCGTTCACGTTTCGACCGTGAGCGCGCCCAGCTGGAAGCACAGAACATCAAACGTCGTGAAGAGGCAGAACGCCTGTCCGAACGTATGGATGGTCTGGCTGTTGTCCTGATCCGTCAGGCTGGTGACAGCGGCAGCCTGTATGGCTCCGTTTCCCCACGTGACGTGTCTCAGGCTGTGACGGAAGCTGGTTTCACCATTTCCCGTCAGCAGGTTTCTCTTGCTCATCCGATCAAGTCTCTTGGTCTGTATGAAGTTAAGGTTGCTCTGCACCCAGAAGTGGTTGTGCCTGTTATCGTTAATGTTGCTCGTTCTGCTGAAGAAGCTGAGCGTCAGGCACGTGGCGAAGCAACCAACCCAGAAGAAGAAGCTGAACTGGCTGGCGATGAAGCCCTTATTGAAGGCGAAATCGTTGCTGAAGATGCTGACGCTCCTGCAGCAGAAGAAAACAACACTGTCGCCTGATAGCGTTTTTTCTTACACGATCTGAAAAAGGGCTCGGGGTATTTCCCGGGCCCTTTTTTTTGGCGTAGGGTACTCCAAACCTTTGTTGGAACACGGAGTATAGGCAAAATGAATCGACTGCTTGACCAGATTTTGCGTCATTTCATTTCTTCTGGGCGGCTGTGTGTCTTATGGCCAGATGGGGGGCAAACTGTTTATGAGGGCAGTAAACCCGGGCCACAGGCGGCAATGGTTTTGCATGACCACGCAGTAGAGCGGGCTCTAGCCCTTAACCCCGGCCTTGCTTTTGGGGAAGGGTATATGAATGGGCAGATTACCCCCAAAGACTGTACCCTGTATGAATTGCTTGATTTGCTCATGCTTAATGCGATGTCGCCGGGGCATTTACCAGAGCAAATTGCTGCAACATTTCGCTATGCTTGCCGCAGCTGGATACAGTTTAACCCCGTTAAACGCTCTCGCCAAAACGTGGCTCACCATTATGATTTAGATAGCCGCCTTTACGATTTGTTTTTGGATAAAGATAAACAGTATTCTTGCGCCTATTTTCGGAAAGGGGATGAAACCCTAGATGAAGCACAGGCCGCTAAAAAGCATCATATTGCGTCTAAGCTTTTATTAAATAAACCGGGCCTTGAGGTGCTGGATATAGGGTGTGGTTGGGGCGGTATGGCCTTAACGCTTGCTAAAGATTACGGCGCGATTGTAACCGGCATTACTCTTTCTGAAGAGCAACTGAGCATTGCCCGCCAGCGCGCCAAGGCCGAAGGTTTAGAAGGCCGCGTGCGTTTTGAGATGTTGGATTACCGAAACCTGCACCGGAAATTTGACCGCATTGTTTCTGTGGGCATGTTTGAGCATGTGGGTGTACGGCATTACGGACAGTTTTTTGAGGTAATTAAACGCAGCCTTGTGCCTGATGGCGTGGCACTTATTCATTCCATAGGTAGAAACGACGGCCCAGGGACGACCAACCCATGGATCAATAAATATATTTTCCCCGGTGGTTATTCACCAGCCTTGAGTGAGGTTTTTGCGTCTGTAGAAAAATCTGGCCTATGGGTAACAGATTGCGAAGTGTTGAGGCTTCATTACGCCAAAACGATTGCCTTATGGCGTGAGCGTTTTGCTGCGCAAAGAGCAAGAGCGGTGGCACTTTATGATGAACGTTTTGCCCGCATGTTTGAGTTTTATCTTGATGCGGCTGAACTGTCTTTTAGGGTGCAGGGGCATATGAATTTTCAAATTCAGCTTGCGCCAGCACTTGAGAGCGTACCGCTAACGCGAGATTATATGGGTGAAGCAGAAAATTCGGTAAAATAAGGCTGCGATAAAGAGCCACCACGGCATGCGATTATAAGCGTGGTGGTTCTTTCGTTGAGCTCATTAAGCAGCACTTTTTTGCGAAAGAGTCTGGTGCGTGCGTGCCAATAGGTCAAACTCGGCGATGCTTAATGTTTCTGCCCTGCGTGTGCCGTCAATGCCCGTTTCTGCAAGCAAAGCTTCACCATTAACGCTTTTAAGCGAGCCGCGCAGCATTTTGCGACGCTGACCAAAAGCTGCTGCGGTAACGCGCTCCATTGCTTTAAATAAAGCAGGCTCTGGTTGAGCGGCGTGTGGCGTAATACTAACAACCGCAGACCATACTGCCGGTGGTGGAGAAAATGCGCCGGGCGGTAGGGTCATGACAATAGCACACTGGGCACACCATTGGCTAAGCACCCCAAGGCGGCCATAATGTGCACTGTTGGGCTCTGCACAGATACGCTCAGCAACTTCTTGCTGAAACATGAGCGTCATACGCTCCCACGCGCTCCCTTGCCGTAGCCAACCCACTAAAAGGGGAGTGGCCACGTTATAGGGGAGGTTGGCAACAATATGCCGCGGGGCTGGGCAGAGCGCTGTAAGGTCGTGTTTAAGGGCATCTGCCTCTAACACGCTCAGGCGATTTGGGAAGGCAAGTGCCAGTTCGTTAATGACGGCAACAGCACGAGTATCAAGCTCCACTGCTGTTACGGTGCTTGCCGGGGTGTCTAGCAGGGCACGAGTAAGGCCACCGGGGCCGGGGCCTACTTCAACAACGTGCCGCCCGCTTAGGTTACCTGCAAGCGCTGCGATGCGGGTTGTAATGGTGGGGTCGAGCAGAAAGTGCTGCCCCAGTGCTTTACGGGCGTCCAGACCATGCCGACTTATAACGTCACGTAAACTTTCAAGAGAAGACGACAGAGGATTAGACTCCCTTGAGTTTAACGCGTTTATCAATCATGGCGCGGCGGTGCAGGTCACTATCGAGTTGGCGTGCTGTTTGTTCAACACGTTCGTTCATGAGTTGGTCTGCAATTTCGCTGGGTGCGCGGTCAGCAAAGTTTTTCTCTTGTTTGCTGCATACCATAATAAGAGCAATGCCATCTGGGGCTACAAGAGGGCGGCTAAGTTTGTTTAAGGGCATGGTTGCCAGCAAATCGCGCATTTGCGGGTTCATGCGCTCAAGCTGAAGTTCGCCGGGATCGCTTGGGCGTTTTTCACCGGCTTCTTTGTTAATAGCGGCCACTTCATCACAGGTATGGATAGTCTGGATGTAGTGCATGGCTTTTTGCAGTGTTTGCTGCTGCTGCGGTGTGACCTGCTGTGGGTTAAGCTGAGAGTCAAACGGCAGAAAAGCCTGACGAATGGTCATGAGATGACCCGGTTGATGACCAATAATACGTTTGCCGTTTACGGTCACAATAACAAACCCACCCGGAACGGTAATGGGGTTGGAAATGGCATTCACATCAACGGGCATCTGTTTGATGATGTTGATAACGGAAGGGTCAAGCTCGTCTTCTTGCACCCAGCCCATAGAGCCACCATCAAGTGCTGTCTGGCTTTGAGAGAACTGAGCGGCCACGATAGGAAATGGCGCACCCTTGCGTAGTTCTTGAATGATGGTGTTAGTGAATGCCAGTTCTTCTTCAGAATGCCGTGGGTCTTCTACTTTTACGAAAATTTCGCTCAGGTTGTATTCTGTACGGCCATCTTCGCGTTTGAGAGCTTCTTCACGCTGGGCAATTTCTCTGGCAGTGACACGACCATGTGCCCCGAGTTCTTGCCGCAAAACCTGCACCCAGCCAATCTGAACCCGGATTTGGTCGATAAGCGTCGTGAGTGACACGCCATCGGCTGCGAGTTTATCGCGCAATGCATTGGCTGGCATGCCATTACGCCGCTCAATGCCTGCAATGGCGGCTGCAATTTGCTCTGGGGAGACATCTATATGTCGGGTTAGAATTTCTTGCGTGCGTAAGCGTTCATCAACCAACTGGCGAATAATCTGAGGGCGCAAACGGGCCATCAGTTCCTGATTGACTGGTAGCCCAGTGGAGAGCGCAAAAAGTTTGCCGCGATTATCAACATCACGCTTGGTGAGCGGTATGCCATTAACGACAGCCAGAATCATGTCATCTGGTTCGGGGGTGCTGGGCTGAGCAACTTTGCTCTTGGCCATATCCTGCTTGGTAGCGGCTAAGGCGGGGGCACCGACAGAGAGAGAGGTGGCTAATGCAGCCAGCGAACATGCCAGAGTAAGAGAGCGCAGGCGCATACAGGACAGTCTTTCAGCTTTCTGCCAGAAAAGGAACTTTCTCCCTGATAGCGGAGCCGGAACCTTTTTTGAAGCAATTCTTATTTTAAGCCAAACGAACCGAGCGTTTTAAGGCTGACGGTAAATAATACGCTAGAGTTACGCTGCTGGCCACCGATGGTGGTGTATTGTTTGAGGTACATCACATCGATACCGAAGCAGTCATTGTTATATCCGAGGTCTCCACCAAGAGAGACGAACTCTTTGCGGGAAAGACTCCGGCGGGCAAAGGCTGAAACGTGCCAGTTGTCCCAATCTGAAGAAACACCACCGCTCAACTCGTTGGTTTTTTGGGAATAAAGGGGCACGGGAGCGTTCGAGCGATAATTGCTGACATAGTAGTAATAGGGGGTGACTGGTTCGTAGACATACCCCCCCCTGATACGGAAGTGGCGCACTCCGGCACTGAAGAGGGCGTCCCCAAAATTTACTTTAGTTGTGTAAGGGTCTAGGCGCATGCGTGCGGTAAAATTGAAATACTGGTTGGGGGATACTCGACCACGCATGACAATGTCTGATGCGGTATGATCTAGCCCAGAGTAGGGTAAGCGGTCGTGGGTTATGTGTTCCTGAAAGCTTTCGCCAGCGAGCAGGTCGACCTCGTGTCCGTCCCATGTCCAGTTTGCATGAACACCGACGTTGCCACGTAAGCCACCGTCTAGGCGGTCTGTGCCTTGGTAGCGGTTCAGTGAAAACAGCGTTGAATCGGTAAATTCGTAAGCAAGGCTGTCTTCATTGGGCATGAAATTATTGGCCCCGGCTCCTGTGTTAGGGGCATAAATAGCTTGTACGATGGGTTCAATTAACTGGCTACCTCGGCCATGCTCAAACGTGCGCACGAAGGGCCAGTTGGTTTTTAGAGCAATAGTAGGCAGCACTTGGCCGCTCGTGTTGCTGCGTGTGGTGGTGTAATAATTAGGCTGTTGGTAAAGTTTGCGGGCTCTATACACCATGGAATCAAGGTGGAGGGTTAGCAAAAATTGCTGGCCCAAACGGTTGCGAAATGGCCGATCCCAATTAAGGGCCATCTGGCCGCGCATATCGGAGGTTCCGTTGCTACGAATGACATTAAAATCTGTTGTGTTGAGGCTAAAGCGCCCCCCAAGCGCGTCGGGTTGGCCAACAAAGCTGTATGTGTAGCGTGGCAAAACAAAAGGTAGGTCTGAGTTGCTGATAACACCTTGGTTCAGCCCTTGGTAATATTGACCATCAACACGGCTGTATGACCCTGTTCCAAAGCCTTCGAGATAGACGTTAGAACTGAGAGTGTCGGCCCCATAGCCTTGAATACGGTAGTTACGCATATAGTCGGCTGACGTGGCGAGGTTAATATTAGCACCTGCACGCCAATATTTACTGATGGAGACCTGAGTGTTGGCAAAAATATAGCCCTGCATGCCATGGCCATTGCCACCATCGACGTGGTTACCAAAGTCGTTGGTGTAAGAATCTGAACGCAGAGAACTATAGGCAATACCGCCTTGCAGGTTTAGGTAGCCAAAATTAAATCTATTACGATATTTAGCACTTAACTGTGGGTTGGTTCTTGTCGAGAACAATCCTTGCACGGTGAGATCTGATTGATCGTCAATAACCCAATAGTAGGGGATAGTGAAATATGTGCCCAAATAGCGGTCATGCGGTGTAATGCCGGGCATGAGAAAGCCACTATGCCGTTTAGCAGAAGGGTCTGTAATAGAAAAATAAGGTAGGTAGAGCACTGGAATACCAAGAATATCGAGATAGGAATCTCGGAAATCAATGGTTTCGTGCTCTATATCTTGCGTCGCATTAAAGGCTCTAAACTGCCAGAACGGAGCACGGCTGCGGTCTTTTTCACAAATTGCACAAGCTGTATACACAGCACGGCTCATGTCATTAACTTTACCGCCTGTACGGCGCATGCCGTTTGCAGCGAGTTTTCCGTTTTCAGGCAAAACCACGTTGACATGCATCATGATACCATCACGCATGGCACCAGTTAGTTCAGCATAATGGGCGTAAATGACCGAGCCGTCTGGTTGAATGCTGGCAACATGACCACGTGCAGCAACGACCCCGGTATCTCGGTCGTAAACGACTTTATCGGCGCGCATAACGTGGTCGCCCTGCCACATTTGCACGTTACCGCTCCATGTGACGGTATGCTCGTTATCATCGTAATCAACTTTATCCGCCTGAAAGGTTGCGGGTTCGTCTGGTGAGCTTGTTCGGCCGGGGTTGATTTGTATTTGCTGTGGGCGAAATTGTGCGTGGGCTTTGTGGGCTGGGTTGAGGTTGAAGCAAGCGGCAACGCTTCCCAACGCCGTTGCGGCGGTGAGAATTTGTCTGCAGCGAAATGATCGGGTGCCGGAAGGCCGATAGGCCACAGTCAATCAGCCATCCTCCAGATGAAGTAACAACGAAAGTGCTAGGCACAAGCCAGCAACAGTAGGGGCCCATGCTGCCAGTACAGCAGGCAGAGCGCCAGAGTTACCAAATTGCTCCGCCACTTTCGAGACTGTGAAAAGCAGAAAACCGGCGGCAACACCAGACCCTATCATGCGCGCAACGCCACCACGCCGCGTTGAGCGCATAGAAAACCCTGCGGCAACAAGCGCCATAGTGCCTGCTAGCATAGGCAAAGCAAGCAGGGACTGGAAGTGGATACGGTGCCGAATGGAAGAAAAACCTGAATGGTTAAGGAGTGTAATAAAGCTGGGAAGTGCCCAAAAAGACAATGCCTCGGGAGAGGAGAAGCTTTGTTGGACACGTTGTACCGTTAAATCTGTCGGAAAATCAATGGTTTTGGCTTGGCTCAACACTTCATAGGGTTTGACGGTTTGGGCATTTTGAAACACCCATGAATGTTGCCCAAGGTAACCAGTTGGGGCTTCGATTCTAACAATAAGGGTATTGCTTGAATCAAGGCGGAATACGCTGATATCGCGCACACGAAGTACGCCCTGCTTATCAAGCTCTACGCCGCGCGCATTGAGAAGGGCGACACCATGAGGGTCGAATTCTGTATCAGCCTGCCGCAACCACAGCGAACCGCTGGAAAAACTGAGCGGCCCACCATCTGTGCGCAAATATTCCTGATCAAGCACTTCAGCTCGCCGGTAAAAAGCTGACGAAATGGGAGAGAGGATAGTGGTGCTCAAACCGCCGATGAGCATAGCGCACGCGAGAGGGCCTGCGAGAAACTGCCATGCTGAGATGCCTGCTGCCCGCGCGACAATGAGTTCTGACGAGCGGGTAAGGCGCCAAAAACAAACAATGCCACCCAGCAAAATACCAAAAGGGATAATTTCGATTGTAAAGTGTGGGATATGCAGAAAGGCTATTTCTGTGACCACATTGGTAGAAACATTGGGTTTTGTAGCAACCCGCCGAAGCAGGTCAATGAAATCGAACAGGCAGACAATGCCGCTCAGAGACGCGATCATGGCTATGACAGAAAAGACAAACTGTCGCGCAACATAGAAAGAAAGTGTAACGGAAACGACCATGGGTGTTTAAGGCCCTTAACCATTTTGGCGCGGTGGGCGCGGCATTTGGGGTTCGGGTTTAAACAAAATTGCTGCGCAAATAAGGCCGGGTAAAATGGCAAAAAGCGGAATGAGCGGAATAAGGGCCGTATTCCGGCTGGCAAAATTTTGTGTCACCAAATTAAGGGCGAGCAGGCCTACAACGGTCAAAATTGCGCCAAGGGGGCGTTTAATGTTGCCATGGCGTGAAAAAACCCCACGAAGAATGGCAAACAGACCAACCATAGCATAGGAAAAACACGTAAGGGGTGACGTAAGCCTGCGCCACCCTTCGACCTTGCGTTTGCCAATGTCAGACGCGGCAACAAGTTGCGTGTTGGGGTGCAAAAGGTCGTGCAAAGGCATTTCGGCCGCGTCCATATCTCGCGAGGTATTTTTTTTGCTTGAGGACAGATCCATGGTGTCTTGCTTAAACACAAGCATATCAAGCCGTCCTGTTTTGCGGTCAATGACCTGACGGGATCCATCATAGAGTATGACCCGAGGCGTGTCGTTTACGACAAGCAAAGAGCCACGGTTGGCAAGAATGGTTGCATGGCGGTCTGGTTGGCGGTCGTCTTCTACTACAATCCCGTATAGCGTGCCGTCATGACTACGTGCGCGAATATAGACGGTCATGACATCAGACATTTTGGTGAAAACACCTTCCTGAAGCAAGGAAGCCGCCATTTTATTGCGGATTTGAAACTCATATTGCCGGAAGGCATGAGAGGCGTTGGGGACAATCCATAAATTGAGAAGAAAGCCTAAAAATGTGGAGACCAAAGCACACGCAAGGCCCGGCTTGGCAAGAGCAAACGGAGAACGGCCAGCAGCGCGCATAACGGTGAGTTCGCGGTCTCCTGCGAGGCGCTGATACACAAAGAGGCTGACGACAAATGTGGTGATGGGCAGGACAACAGCGACAAAAAAAGGAATGAGCAGGCTGGTAAGCTCAATAAATACCCGCAAAGACAGACCGCGATCTACCACCAAAGAGACAAAGTGCAGCGATTGCATAAGCCATATGAGGGCAGCCAAGCCGCCGGTGCTTGCAATCAGAGCCAGTATAAGTTGGTGAAAGACGTAGCGATCCAACGTTGGCACGTTGTTTTTAAACCACGACAAAAGGGAACGGGCGGTCATGTGCCTTATCTACTCCCTCCTGGCATAAGAATAACAGCCCCTTATTATAAATAGGGAAACCAACCAAGTGATATATAGGGAGAAGATAAGGCCGAAAGGTGGCTTTGCCACCCTTATGTGTAGAAAAATATATTTTAAGAAGAGAGACCTAAACGACTCTTAGAATTCCTCGTAAGTGTCGGGGTTGCCACCAAGGCGGTTATTGCTATCTAGCTTGGCTATGGCTGCCAGATCGTCTGCATCTAGTGTAAAGTCAAAAATTTCCAGATTGGCGCGCATGCGGTCTGGGTTGCCTGATTTTGGCAATGGAATAGCGGGCAGTTGTGTTGCCCAGCGGAGCATGATCTGACCGGGGGAGCGGTTGTGCTTTTCAGACAGCCGGACAAGGGTGGGGTTGTCCATCAGGCCTTTGCCTAGGGGTGTCCAACCTTGCGTGAGAATACCCAAGCGCTTGTTAACAGCCAGCATGCTTGTTTGTGGAAAGTCTACATGTAGCTCAATTTGGTTAACTGCTGGTGTTACGCCCGTTTCTTGAATGAGACGCTCAAGGTGGGCCTCCTGAAAATTAGACACACCAATAGAGCGGATTTTGCCCTCTTTTTGTGCAGCAATCATGGCTTTCCAGCTTTCGACATACAGGTCTTGGGCGGGAAGGGGCCAGTGAATGAGGTAGAGGTCAACGTATTCTACGTTAAGGCGTTGTAGGCTGGCATCTAGGGCATGCCGTGCTTTATCGTATCCTTGTTCTGCCCCACGTAGTTTGGTGGAGAGAAAAATATCTTTACGTTTTATTTCTGACGCTTGAAGGGCGTTGCCAACGCCGGGTTCATTTTCGTAGCTGGCAGCGGTATCAATCAGCCTGTAGCCGGTAAGCAGTGCAGCTTTTACCGCAGTTTCTACCTCTTGGTCTTTCATGGGGTAGGTACCAAAGCCCACGGCGGGAATGGTGTTGCCGTTATTTAGTGTGAGGAGAGGAGCTTGGGGCATAAGAAAACCTCCGTCAGTTCGTTAGTGAGTTGCTCAGCTTCACCAACGCAATGAAAGGGCGAGACGTTCCGGCAGGTATTTTAAAACAAGCTTGACCCTGCATTGCATACGGAACGTACTAGAAAAGAAGAATAACCCCGGCAGACCCTGAGTTGTCGCTATTATGGTTACCATTATGCGCAGCCGATTCTGTATGCGCAAACTCACCAACGAGGTTGAGCCAGTCTGTCAGGCTGTAATAGACAGCACCAACCTCAGACTGGTTGCGGCGTACCAAAATAGAATCTGTTTCTCCGGGGGCTTGGTAGAGATTGCTCACACCGTAACTGCCAACAACCTTAAGTTTTTTGGTAAGGTTGTACATGGCTTGCACGTAATACCCTTCAGACGAGCGTTTGCGCCCGTTTGCGGCTACGCCGTCAAAAAACAGGCCGGTCGTACCCAAGCCACTCCCGCGATAGTAGTATGCGACCCCTTGGAAGCCTCTGTAAGTTATTTTAGCCCCAATTTCGCCCGCTTCGGCCATGGCGCTTCTGTGCTGGCTTTCTGCTATGGTGGTGCTTGTTAGACCTTGATGATGCTGCACAAGGAAGCTGGCCCAGATACGTGTTTGTACCCCGCCAATTTTGAAGTCGTAGGTACCTTTACCCTGTACCATGGGAGAGGAATGCTGCGTTGAGCCTGCAGAAAGGTTTTCACCGGCATAATTGAACTCATCCAATGGCTGGAAAATGCCAACAGAGCCTTGGAAACCATGAATAGTGGGGGAAACGTAGGAAATTTGCGGGATCCAGTCTGCATAGACATAGCCCACGCCAATGCGGCCTAAAGAGGTATTGCCGGGGGCGGCGTTGCTGCCCGTTGAGCCGACGCTCAGAAGTGTGGCGTCGTTCAAAATGGCGTCGCTCCCGAAAATGGCGAGGTCACGGCCAACTTTAAAGGTACCCACCTCTTTGGTGCCAAAGGTTACATAGACCTGACGCAAATCTATGCCTGCGGTGCCAAGGCCCACGGGGCTACCGCCTGTATTGGCGTTAAAGGCACCGTTTTTGGCGTTGTTAACACCGGGGTACATACCAAGCACAGCAGACATATCGATTCCGGACTGGGTTGTGCTGAGCTTAAGCAAGAACCCCGCAGGAAGTAGACCGTTACGCACGGACGACGAGTCAAAACCGCTAGATCCGGTTGAGACCCCACCCGCAACGGGCCGCCCGCCAGCAGGGCTGTTGTAGGTATAAAACCCGTTGATAAAGCCAGAAAAATTAATATCTACAGGCCCGGCTTTAAAGGTTAAGCCTTTGCCGGGTACGTATTTTGCCACACGGACAACGCTGGAGCTGTTCATCATGTTTTGTGTGGACAAAAGAGCTTGCTGAGCAGAGCGTGCGCTGGCTTCTGCGCGGTCTGCTGCGAGTTGGGCGCGGGTGCCCGCATCGCCCTCTGCGCCGGGGTCAAACTGAATACCATCTTCATAAGCAGACTGAATGCTGTGCGTGCCTTGGCCTAGCGTATGGTGTGTGGAAGCAGTAGAGGCTGTGCGCGTGGCATGTGGAGCGGAACTAGTTGCACGTTGTGGGGTTGGGGTGCTGGTTCTGTGAATATGTTTGCTCAACAACGTGTTGTATTCACGTTGGGTTAAGCTGCCTTTTGCACGCAAAATATCGAGCAGATCACTGTAGTCATCTGCGTGGGCTTTGGTGGAAAGGGTCAGTGGTAAACAGACCGTGGCAACGAGTAGTGATGAAAAAACGAGTGGCTTTGTGAGGGCCATAACGGTCTGCTCCTTGGGGTAATACCCTTGTGTGGAAGAACAGACTTTCTGCCGTCAACACAGTAAGGACTACACAAACAAGTGTTGAGAAAACGCCTCTTTTTGCTGGTTATTCAGTAAGTTGTGATGGGGTGCGGCTTTTTTGCACCTGTTTATTTTGTCTGTATGGCCCACTGAAATAAGGGGAGGTGGTTTTAGAAAAATATTAGAAATCAGCATGTTGCAAGATTTTGTTGCTAGAGAATAATGTTATAACACTAACGTTTTGAAAATAAAGCAAACACTCTGGCCAGCACTTACAGAAGGTGAGCTATGTTCAAACCACAGGCTACAGCCTGTTCTCTAGCGCTGCCACAGGCGTTTGCGTGTTAGATTATATGGCTCTGGTTCCCGAATATCACGGTAAGTTTACTGGATATCTTGGGTTGGAATCACGCGGTGGCGCACAACTTCGCCAATAATCACAAGAGTAGGGCTGGTCACTTTGTGCGTAGTTGCAAGGGCTGGAAGGGTTGTAAGAGTACCCTCAAAAACCCGTTGCTGTGCAGTCGTGCCCCGTTCAACCAAGGCGGCAGGCCAGTCTGCTGGTAGTCCATGCTCCTGCAATTTTTCGCACAGGAAAGGCAGCATATTGAGCCCCATATAAATAACCACAGTTTGGCCCCGCAGGGCTATTTTGTCCCATGCGAGTTCGAGGGTACCATCTGCGCGGGCATGGCCGGTAATAAACAGGCAGGCCTGCGCGCAGTCTCTGTGTGTAAGGGGAATGCCAGCGTAGGCAGCGCAGCCATTGGCGGCAGAAATACCCGGTACAATGCGGAAGGGCACGCCTGCTGCCACGAGAGCTTCCATTTCTTCGCCACCACGCCCGAAAATGAAGGGGTCTCCGCCTTTCAGGCGCAAAACGCGCTCACCGGCCTTAGCGCGGCGTATGAGCTCATCGTTAATGCCTTCTTGGGGCAGGGTGTGGCGGTTACGTTGTTTGCCAACAAACACCCGCTCGGCATCGCGCCGCACGTAATTGAGAATATCTGGGCCAACCAGATTGTCGTATAAAACCGTGTCAGCATCTTGCATAAGGCGCAGGGCGGCCAGAGTAAGCAGGTCTGGGTTGCCGGGGCCAGCACCTACCAGCCAGACTTCGCCTTGTGTTTGCTGGGTTTGCGTTAGGTGCTCCAATTCTTGCTCGGCGGCCTGAACATTACCTTCTAATGCTAGGTGTTGGCCTTTTCCGTCAAGAAAGCGCTCCCATATTTGCCTGCGTTCTGAGGTGTTGGGCACGTGTTCACGCAAGCTCAGGCGTTTGCTTTGCATAAACTCAGCAAGTTTATGCAGGCCAGCGGGTAGTATTTCTTCAATACGCGCACGCAGCCTGCGGGCCAAAACAGGGGCTGCTCCACCAGTTGAGACGGCAATTTGTACGGCACCGCGTATGGAGAGTGCCGGAGTAATGAAGCTGGAAATGGCTGGGTCATCAACCGCACACACCGGCACATTGGCGGCTTGGCATAGGGCGGCTAGTTCTCGGTTTAAGGCTGCGTCATTGGTTGCAACATAAACAAGGCGGCAATGGGCTAGACGTTTTTGCACGTCGTGTGCGCTGACATCTGCCAGCACATGGGTAATGGCACCAGATTCTGAAAGGCGCTGGAGTTCTGGCGTAAGGCTGGCAGAGAGCACTTCAACTTTTGCACCTGTTGGCACGAGTAACTGCACTTTGTTAGCTGCAACATTACCGCCCCCAATAACAAGAACATGTGCATCTTGCAGGCGCAGTACGATGGGGAACCAACTGGTTTGAGAAGAAGATGTGTGCATGACCAAAAGAGCAAGCAGGGTTCCTTGTTTTGCGCAAGGCTTCTCAGCCACGTTGCTACAAAATAATGCTTATTTTTTGCGTTATTGTTTTGATTGCCATGATGCAGCCGTCATCTGGCTGGAAAGAAAGCCTACCTTGTGCGCAATGCCAGCGTATACGGCTAAAAATAAAAGAAGCAGCACGCGGCTTTTGCCGTTAAAGCAGAGCGTATTACTTTGCATGGCCCGCATTATAACAGGAGAGTATTAGAATGGCAGTGCCAGACACCATTACTGTGCCAGATACAGAGCTGCACCGTTATGCGAGCCACCCGGTAAGGTTTTTACTACGGTATATGCGCCAGCGTGCGTTTGCGCACGTTATGGTATTTGGCGCGGTGGGTATGGCCATAGGCTGCTCGGTGCTCTCTTCTTACGGTATTCGCCATTTGGTGGATATTATGACCACAGCTGGGCAGGCCGGGCCGGGCCGCGCTGTATGGAGCGCTGTGGGTGTGCTTATTGGCCTGATTGTTGCAGACAATATTTCGTGGCGTATTGCCGGGTGGTTTGCCTCTGGCACATTTGTGGCAGTTACGGGTGATATTCGGCAAGATTTATTCCGGTTTTTGACCGGGCATTCCCCGGCTTATTTTTCTGAGCGTATACCTACCTCTTTGGCGGCGCGTATTGCTACGGCAGGTAATGTTAGTTTTGTGCTGGAAAACATGCTGGCATGGAACGTGCTGCCACCCGCACTCAATGTGGTGCTGTCTGTCTCGCTCATGCTGTCGGTTAGTTGGGTTATGGGGGGCGTTACCGTTATTACGGCCTTTGGGTTGTGTTTTGTTATGTTCAGGCTGGCAATACGGGGGCGCAGGCTACACGGGCTGTATGCTGAAGCCGCAGCAGGGCTAGAGGGAGAAACCCTTGACGTTATGGGCAATATTGCGCTTGTGCGTGCTTTTGGCATGCGTGGGCGTGAGCGCCTGCGGTTTAACGCGCTTGCCCAAAATGAGATGGGGCAGAGGCTTAAGTCGCTCCGTTATATGGAGCGGCTGCGCATGGTACACGCTGCCCTAACAGCCATACTCACCACAGGTTTGCTCATATGGGCAGTTTTGCTCTGGCAATGGGGGCAGGCTACTGTCGGGCAGGTTGTTATGGTTATTACACTGGGCTTTGCCATTTTACATGGCACCAGAGATTTAGCGATGTCTTTGGTTGAAACCATACAGCACAATGCCCGGCTTTCTGAAGTTCTGTCTGCTCTTTTACTGCCGCACGATATGCCCGATGCAGCAGATGCAACCGCTATTTCTGCACCAGTGCGGGGAGATGTTGCTTTTAAAGATGTGAGTTTTGCTTACCCTAATGGCGCACCTGTTTTATCGGATTTTAATTTGCACATTAAACCCGGCACAAGAGTGGGTCTGGTTGGGCGGTCTGGCTCAGGGAAAAGCACTGTGCTGGCTTTGTTGCAGCGGCTACGGTTTGTGCAAAGCGGGAAAATTTTGATTGATGGGCAAGATATTCGTGGCTTGACCGATGACGCCTTGCGCGGGTGCCTTTCTATTGTGCCGCAAGATGTTTCTTTGCTGCACCGTACAGTTATGGAAAATATTCGCTACGGCAGGCCAGATGCCAGCAATGCAGACGTATTTATGGCAGCACAGGCCGCCGGGTGCCGAGACTTTATTGAGGCCATGCCAGAAGGGTTTGAAACACTGGTAGGCGACAGAGGCGTTAAGCTTTCTGGCGGGCAGCGGCAACGTATTGCCATAGCACGCGCTTTTTTACGCAATGCCCCAATTCTCATTCTGGATGAAGCGACGAGTGCTTTGGATACAGAAAGCGAAGAGCATGTGCAGCATGCCCTAGACCGTTTAATGGTTGGGCGCACGGTTATTGCTGTTGCGCACCGGCTTTCAACTTTGCGTAATTTTGATAGAATTGTTGTGATGCAAGACGGCAGGATTGTGGAGGATGGCTCTCCCGCCACGTTGGAGCAGCAAGATGGCCCGTATAAATACTTTTTGAGCAAGCAGGTAACGCACGCATGACATTGCAGGATGAAGCCCTTTCCAACCCGTCTGACCGCCCTACTGGCCGGGGTGCGCTGGCGGCGTTTGCCTACCAGCAAATAAGGGATAGGCTGATTCACAGCTATTACCGTGGGGGGGAGCGGCTTGTGCTCCGCCCGCTTGCTGCCTCTCTAGCGCTTAGCCCCACACCTGTAAGAGAAGCCTTGTTGCGCCTTGTTTCGGAGCAGGCTCTAGAGCTTGATGAACGCAACACAGCACGTGTGCCGCAAATTTCGCGCGCTGCTTTTTTAGAAATTCATGCGCTGCGTGGGGATATAGAAGTACGCTTAAGCCGTAACGTGGCAGAGCATATTACGGCAGAACAAATACAGGTTTTAAGAGAGCGGCATGATGCTTTTATTGAAGCCTATCAGGCTGAAGATTCGCACGGCACAGCAGTAGCGAATGCGGCCTTCCATAGTGCTGTGGCTGATTTTTCGAACTTAAGCCTTACCGCAGGGCTGATGCACAGTTTATGGACGCGCATTGGGCCTATTTATGCAGCCGCTAATGGCCTGCCAGATATTAGCCCGGCAGATAAAACGCACCCGCATTTACAACTGATTGACGCATTTGCGGAGCATAACCCTGAAAAAGCAGCAGAAGCGATGCGACGTGATTTTGCACAGGCGCAGTCTTGGCTGGGGCCTTTGCTACCATCATGAGGTGAGGGCTTGTATTTTGAGACAAAAAAACCTGCGGCATAAAGTCGCAGGTTTTTTTGTGTATTCTATAATCGAGTGTTTAGGCTTTTTGTGCTGCGACTGCTGGCTTTTTATCGGTCAGGCCGGGCACTTCAACGTCAATTTCAAGTAATGAGCAGTTGGCTTGACGGTCAAGCTTGATCTGCACTTTGTCTTGGTCAATTGCAACGTGGCGTTTGATAACTTCCATAATCTCACGGTGCAGTTGAGCCAGAAGGTCATCTTTGCCATCACCTACGGAAATGCGTTCGTGTGCCAACAAAATTTGGAGGCGGTCACGCGCGATAGGAGCAGATGAGCGCTTTTTGAAAAAGCTGGAAAGGAAGGAACTCATGCCACTCTCCGTTTAAACAGCCAGTCGAGAAGGCCTTTACGCTCAGCCGGAATGGTCACTTCCAGCTTTTCACCGTTCAGGCGGCGTGCGGCATCTGTGTAGGCGCGTGCCGGAGGGCTTTCAGGTTCTGCAATGGTAACGGGTGCGCCTACGTTAGAAGCGCGCAGCACATCGCTACTTTCAGGAATAATACCTAAAAGCGGAATAGAGAGAATATCAAGCACGTCATCTGTGCCCAGCATGTCGCCGCGTGCGGCGCGGGCTGGGTCGTAGCGAGTGATTAACAGATGCTTGTCAATTTTCTCGCCTTTTTTGGCCTTGTCTGTCGTGCTGTCGAGCATGCCGATAATACGGTCACTATCGCGTACTGAAGACACTTCAGGGTTCGTGACAATAACCGCAACGTCAGCGTGGTACATTGCTAGTTGGGCGCCACGCTCAATGCCTGCCGGGCTGTCGCAAATAACCCAGTCAAACTTGCTGCGCAGTTCGTTAATAACCTTCTCGACACCTTCTGCGGTCAGGGCGTCTTTGTCCCGTGTTTGCGAGGCGGGGAGGAGAGAGAGGTTTTCAACCCGTTTGTCTTTGATGAGGGCTTGGGCAATGTTGGCATCGCCTTGAATGACGTTGATGAGGTCAAACACCACGCGGCGTTCGGCACCCATAACAAGGTCAAGGTTACGGAGGCCAACGTCGAAATCGACCAGCACAACCTTTTTCCCGCCTTTGGCGAGCGCTGCGCCCAAGGCGGCTGTGGTCGTTGTTTTACCAACACCGCCCTTTCCTGACGTGACGACCAGAACCTTTGACATTGGTCTTTTTCCTCTAGTTTTTGTCTTAGTCTGTATATGCCATCATCAGGGCATGACGGCCTTTGAGAGTGAGACTAGGATACAATTAGTTTCTAAAAAGGGAACGGAGAATATTTGCATAAACCCGGTTTATTTTGCAGTGCCGACCGTAATTACGCCATAGAGCGGAAAACTACGGTTTCATTTTCAAGAAAAACCTGAGTGGGCTTGCCGTTGTGCTCTGCCCCCATTTCTTCGGCTGTTGCATAAAACCCATCAATTGCAACAAGTTCTGCAGCTAGTTGGCGTGTAAAAATACGTGCGGCGCTATTACCGCCTATGCCTGCTATGGCCCGCCCACGCAGCGCACCATATATATGAATAGAACCGCCTGCAGATACTTCTGCGCCGGAGGCAACGGGGCCAAGCACGATCACATCTCCATTAGGCCAGACAATATGCTGGCCGGAACGCACTGGGTCTTCAAGGATTAAGGTTGTAGAGGCCGGGTTTGGGGCTTCGTCTTTGTCTTCTTTAAGGCTTTCAACTTCGCGGCCACCACTTAGGCTTGCTGGCCAGTCCCACTCAGCGACGGCAGGCCATGTTGGGTCTCCATTTTCTATGCTGATAATGCGTACCCCCCTTTCTTCCAGCGCGCTTTTAAGGAAGGAAAGGTGCGGGGTCTCAGCCGTTAGGCGGTTGAGGTCAAGAATAATGGGTTTTCCGGCAAAAAAACCGGCAGAGCGGGCCAGTTGCGCATCAAGTGCGTTCAGCCAGTCAGCCAGAGGGGCCTCTGGAGTTAGGGTGAGGGCCAGAAACGACCGGCCAGACAAACGAATACGGGGAAGAGAGGACGTGCCGGACAAAGGGTATGGTCTCGCTGGATAAAATCAGACGGGTAATGACGTGCCTTAGTGGTATCGTTATGGGGCGTGTGTGTCGAGTATCTGTACAAAGAGAATAGGTTATACGTTTTTGAACGCTGTTTATATCATTTATCCTCTGGCAAGACGCCCGACAATGTCATAAATCTGTTGCATGCGTACGCTCTATCATCATCCCGTTTCTCCGTATTGCCGCAAGGTTCGTCTTGTTTTGGGTGAAAAGCGCTTGCCTTTTGAACCCATTATAGAACGCGTATGGGAGGAGCGCCCGGAGTTTATAGCCATGAACCCCGGGGGGGAGGTGCCTTTACTGGTAGAGGATAACGGGCTTGTTGTGCCTGATTCGCATGTTATTTGCGAATATTTGGAAGAAGCTTATTCCGACACGCCTCTTATGGGCCGCACATTGGCTGAACGTGTTGAAGTGCGCCGCCTTGTAGCTTGGTTTGACGGACATTTTGCCCGCGAAGTAACCAACCGCTTTGTTGTAGAGCGCGTGATGAAAAGGCTGAGCGGCAAAGGTAACCCTGACGGTAGCGTGCTGCGTGAAGGGTACGCAGCCATGAAGCCTAACCTGAAATATGTGAACGGGCTTACAGAAAACAGAAATTGGCTGGCAGGTAATTTTCTGTCTTTGGCAGACTTTGCTGCTGCCGCCCATTTATCCTGCCTAGATTTTATAGGGGACATAGACTGGTCACGCGCCCCAGCAGTGCGGGACTGGTACGCCCGCATGAAGTCGCGCCCCTGCTTTAGGCCGTTATTGGTAGACCGCGTTTCTGGCATTACCCCACCAGATTACTATGCAAACCTTGATTTTTGACGCAAAGTAGACACGATTTGAACACCCATGGCGTTGGCGTACGTACGCCTGATGTTCTTGTTCTCGGGGCCGGGGCTGCTGGCCTTATGGCCGCATTTACGGCGGCACAGCGCGGTAAACGAGTAACCGTACTTGACCACTCACCCGAAATTGGGCGCAAAATTCTTATTTCTGGCGGTGGTCGGTGTAATTTTACTAATTTAGAGATAAAGCCAGAGCGTTTTATTTCTCAAAACAAACATTTTGTACGCTCAGCCCTAAGCCGCTACAAACCGGCTGATTTTTTGAGCTTGCTGACCAAGCACCGTATTGCTTGGCACGAAAAAAAGCTGGGACAGCTTTTTTGTGACAACTCAGCCCGCGATATTGTGGATATGCTCTTGGCTGAATGTGCGGCTGCCGGTGTAACCGTGCTGCCGGGTACGCGTATTACACGCATTGGACGGGCTGAAACTTTCCGTGTTGAAACATCTGCCGGTACGTTTGTTAGCCCTAATGTTGTGCTGGCCACTGGTGGTCTTTCCATTCCCAAAATTGGGGCAACGGGCTTTGCTTATGATGTTGCCAGACAGTTTGGGGTACCAGTCGTTATGCCCGCCCCAGCTTTGGTGCCGTTAGTGTTTGACCGCGATGAAGACGCATGGGTACGCACGTTAGCTGGTGTTTCGCTACCCGTTAAAGCCACATGCGGTAAGGTATCGTTTGAAGAGGCGTTGCTCTTTACGCACCGTGGCTTATCTGGCCCGGCTTTATTGCAAATTTCCTCTTACTGGCAAGCGGGCCAGCCTATACAACTAGACCTGCTGCCCGGACAAAATTGTGAGGCTTTGCTGTCTGGCCTTAAAGTGGCACGCGGTAAAATGCGTGGCCCTGCGGCGTTAAGCCGTTGGTTGCCGCAACGCCTTGCGCATGAACTGGCACAACGCCATGCTCCAGACCGCCCGGTGGTTGAATGGTCAGATAAAACAATACGAGCCTTAGCACAGGCTATCCATAAGCTAGAAGTGTACCCGACTGGCACCGAAGGGTACTACAAGGCAGAAGTAACTCGTGGCGGTATAGACACACGCGCGCTTTCTTCCAAAACTATGCAGGTTGAAGCGGTGCCCGGCCTTTATGTGGTCGGTGAAGCCATGGACGTAACCGGCTGGCTGGGTGGGTATAACTTTCATTGGGCGTGGGCCAGCGGTTATGCCGCTGGCGTGGCCTTAGCTGAAACGTAAAGCGCTTTACTGTTTACGCGCAGCCGATAGCTCTAGGGCGCGTGCATAAACCGTGCGGCGCGGAAGGCCGCAGGCTGTTGCTGCCAATGTTGCTGCATCTTTAATTGAGTGTGTCTCAAGCAAAGTGTTGAGGGTTGTATCGAGCGTATCTTGGCTGTTTTCTTCTTCTGGTGCGGGGCCAAGGAGCAGTGTAATTTCGCCTCGTGGGGCATTTTCTGCGTAAAATGTTGCAAGTTCCGCCACCGGGCCGCGGCGCACTTCTTCAAAGCGTTTGGTTAATTCGCGCGCTACGGCGGCTGCACGGGCTGGGCCAAAAATTTCAGCCATATCAGCCAAGGTTTCAGCTAAGCGGTGGGGGGCTTCGTGCCAAATAAGGGTTGCGCTTAAGCCAGCGCGCTCTGCCGCATGGAGTTTTGCAAAAGTGTCTTTCCGTGCAGAGGAGCGGGGTGGGGGAAAGCCAACAAACATAAAGGGGTGTGGGGGCAAGCCAGAAAGTACCAGAGCGCTGAGGGCTGCATTGGGGCCGGGAATAACGGTAAGGGAAATACCGGCTTCAATAGCGGCGCAAACCAGCCTGTAGCCGGGGTCTGAGAGCAATGGCATGCCAGCATCAGAAACAAGGGCTATGCGCGTACCGTTTTGTAAGCGCTCTATTAACGCGGGTACGCGCTGGCGCTCATTATGCTCGTGCAGGGCTTCTGTGCGTACGCTTAGGCTGTTTTCTGTAAGGAGGCGTGCTGTTGTGCGGGTATCTTCGCATAGCACAAGGTCTGCTTCGGCCAGTGCTTGTACTGCGCGGGGGCTGAAATCTCCCAAATTGCCGATGGGGGTTGCAACTAAGGTAAGGCTAAATGCACGTTGAGCATGACTCGTGCTGCGTCCTTCGCTATGGATAGACGGTTCCCGGTCGGGCTGTGCATCAGACCGGTTGCTTTCGGAGGACGAACTGGATGATGTCACGCGCCTATTCTTTCCTGTCTGATGCTGGTTTGAGCAGAGTGCCGCATGGTGGTCTGACGCCAAACCACGCGGCGCGCAAGACCAGAGTGGCCATACTGGGCACAATGGCACTTTTATTAGCAGGCTGTGCACAGCAGTCTGGTGGCGTGGGCCCACAGGCGCAAACGCCTAAAGGGAGCCAAAAAATTGGTGTGCTGTTGCCTCTAACTGGCCCTAATGCCGGGTTGGGGCACGAGCTGCTTGCCGGTGCGCAACTTGCATTAACGCAGCCTACCCCTGTGGCGAGCGCCACAACGGTTGGTGCGCCTGTTCCTTCGGCAGGGTTGGAGCTTGATGTGCGCGATACCGCAGCCGTGGGGGGGGGCACAGCAGCAGCGTCTGCCGCTATTGCAGCGGGTGATGGTATTTTGCTTGGCCCCCTGACCGCGGGCGATACGGCTGCGGCTGCCCCGGCAGCGCTTGAGGCGCACGTGCCTGTTTTGGCGTTTACGAGTGATGTTACACAAGCGCGCCCCGGTGTGTGGGTTATGGGTATTACCCCAGAAGACCAAGTGCAGCGTTTGGTCTCTTTGGCGCATAAAGAAGGGCGTACCCGCTTTGCGGCATTGCTGCCTAACACGGCTTTAGGGAAAGCGTTGGGCAATGGCTTGCAGGCTGCTTGCCAAGATAACGGCCTGCCAACGCCCACCGTTATTTACCATAATGGCACCACAGCCAGCATTACGAGTATGATGCACCAGCTTAGCGCATATGACAGCCGCTTGGCTGAAGCTAAAGCGCTTGCAGGTAGCGCAGCGCCTGCCGTGTCGGCCGATCAGACATCTGATAAGCCTTTGCCATCAGACCTTGCGGCTGCTTTACAAACCAATGGCGCGGCAGGCACAGCAGAAGTGCCAAAATTGTCGGCCCCTCCGTTTGATGCGCTATTGTTAGGTGATACGGGGCTTGCTTTAAGAGATGTGATTGCAGCACTTAATGACGCGCAAGTCTCGTCTAGTTCTGTACGTATTTTGGGGCCGGGCCTGTGGGCTGCGTTTGCTACCAAGCTCGGGGCACTCAAAGGGGCGTGGTATGCTGCGCCAGACCCCTCTTCTCGTCAGGCGTTTGCAACGCAATTTATGGCGCGTAACCACCACATGCCGCGCCCCTTGGCTGATTTGTCTTACGATGCAGCTATGGTTGCGAGAACCGTAGGGCAAAGTGGGGCTACTGGTTACCCGCTTGAGCTCTTTACACGGCCTGAAGGTTTTGCTGGGGTTGATGGGCGCTTTACGTTGCAGCCTAATGGGCAAACCCGCCGTGCGTTGGGTGTTTTTGAAGTCATTGGCAATGGTAGCAGCGCAAAGCTTATTGCGGCTTCAAATTTAAAAACTGGCGGTTAAAAAGGCTGGCTACATTTTGGCATGATGTTTTTACGTGGGGCATGCCAAGGAGTGTTAAAGAGGCTCTTCTTAAGGGATGAGCCTCTTTATTTATAGGGAGAGCTTATTGCCCGGCTATTGCCCCGCAGTTTGATTGCACGGGCTTGCCAGACATAACAGCCTGTGTGAACGCGGCTGAATCGGGCAGGGAGGCATTAACGGTCTGGCTGTGGTCTAGGCCGGGGTAAACGTGCGCTTGTACAACGGCACCGGCAGCGCAGGCCGCTTTAACAAGACCAAACTGTAAAACTGGCGGTACGTCTTTATCTTCCGAGCCGGTACCAACAAACAGCGGTTGGGCTAGTTTAAGCGTGGGGTAGCGCATATCTTCCATCGCTGGAGCTAACGCTTTACTAAAGCCGGGCAGCACTGAATTTTGGAAGTTAAGGCCCTCTTTTTTGACCAGAGCCGTTAGGTCTGTCACGCAGCTTTCAGAAGCGGCGCGGTAGGCAGGCATGGCTTTGGGGGTAAATGCGTCTTGCGGTTTGAAGCTATCATCTCGCCCAGCAAGGCCTGCGGCAAGATAGAGGCTGTAAACCATAAGCGGGTTATAGCCTGTTTCAGTTTTCGCGTTCGCGTGGGGTTGCAAGAGGGCGCTAACCAACTCTGGGGTAATATACGGCACACCGGTTGCAACTGTGCCACGAATATCTAAATCTGGTGCATAGGTCGGTGCAAAAGAGGCTGAAGCAACTGCCGCGCCACCACCTTGAGACTGCCCGACAATCATAATTTTGTTTTGCACAGGGAAAGCTGAGAGGGCGGCTCTTATGCTATCAAGCACGCTATAAGCTTCAACGCGTGTATCAAGGTAAGGGTGAGCGCCGGAGGAGCCTAAGCCTTGGTAGTCTGTGGCAACAATGGCAAAGCCTCGTTTCATCCACTCACTCAGGTAAATACGGTTACGCTCAGTGTAGGGGGAGAGAGAGGGGGCGCATTTATTGTTAATGCCTACTGTACCATGTGCCCAAGCTACAATAGGCCAGCCCCCTTTTGGGGCCTTACCAGCAGGCAGAATAACTTCTGCTGTAACCGGCACAAGGCCGTTTTGTGTAATGCCATTGGTTGAAAGGTAAGTGATGCGATAAGCCGGGCCAGCATGAGGTAGGCTAAGGGCTGCTGGAAGGGGGGCTTTTTCGAGAATGGTTCCGAGTTTTTGAGCATTCTGTGTAGCTTGCTCGCTTTTGGCATAACTGCTGGCGGGTAGAGCAAGGAATACGCTGCTGAGCAAGCAGGACGTTGTAAGAATTTTGCGTAATGAAGACGACATAAGCAAGGTTCTTTCTTTATGGAATAAACAAAAACCCGAAAATGCTAAGTGGGCTATAGTCAAACAGCAAGAAAATATTCTTAATAAAATACGCTGTCAATTTTTTAAAAATCACATAGAGTTATATTGTATATTCGCATTTGTTTTTTGTTATTACAAAAAGAGTTCATATTTATTTCATGGTTTTAAAAATAAAAGTGTTCAATAGGCTCTTGATGCATAAACAAAGCGCAGTGATGAAGCGGGCCCGATGGTAAGGTGTATATTGTTGTTTTCTGTGTTTTGTGCATTCTAACCAAACTTGTCGATAGCCCCGTGCAAACGGGTTAAAAGGGAATATCGTACCTCTGCTTGCAGGGTAGTCGGTAGCTGCGCCCGCAACTGTAAGCAGTAATGGTATAAAGCAAAGTGCCACATGGCAGACCACTGGTGCCAATACATACCGGGAAGGTGGCTTTATACCGATGATCTGCAAGCCAGGAGACCTGCTATTGTCGTACAGAAACGTACCGCCGGGCGGGTTGAACCGGAGGGCAGAGAAAAAACATGAGCCTTTTTGGTGTGCCGCGCACAACCATATCCCACCAAACACTCCACCCGGAAGTATCAGACCTTATACGGCAGTGCCCAACACGGTTAGACGTTTTGAGGGCGGCCTCTGGGTATGCACTCCTTCCTCCTGAAAAAGAGGAGGTGATTTTTCAAAATAGCTATACGCTCTTTATCAAGCTCAATAACGGACTGCCTCAAAATTACCGGGCAAGAGGCGGGATAATAGAAAGCGCGTTTCGCCCTTTGTTAAATAATGCACATACGGCCCTAGAAAATTTGCCACATAAGCAAACAGTGGCAACCGTGGCTGATGCACAGTGCCTGATAGAGGCTTATGTTAAAGTGCATTGGGCGTTAGGGGCGCGTGCAGCCGCAATGGATTTGTATTGTGCAGTTGAATAAGCTCAACATTATCGTATGTGGTGGGTTCTAAAGATGCAGCCTAGGCAGTCATAAGAGAGTGCGTAGCGTAGAGCGAATTCTGTGCTTGTGCTGCTGCTTGTAATGGCTTGGCAATAGGGTAGTGGAAAGAGTGTTTCCTATATTGGAAACAAGCGTTTGCGTGTTGCGCGATCTAACCGATTTTTTGGTGCAGTGCTGTCGTGTTGTATCAGAAAAAGAGCGTATGCTTTTACATAACCCCTTGGTTGGGTTGTCTAGGCGGCCTTGGTAACATTCTTTAAGATACCGCGTAAGTGTAAGCTTATTTAACCCGTAAAGTGTGAGGTGGGCGGTTCGTGTTTTTACGCCAATTAACCTATTTAATTGCTCTTGACCGTTTTCGTCATTTTTCACGAGCGGCAGAAAGTTGCGGTGTTTCTCAACCAGCGTTGTCGGCAGGTATCAGGCAGTTGGAAGCGGAACTTGGTATTACCATCATTCAACGAAACCGCCGCTTTTATGGGTTAACGGCAGAAGGGGAGCGCGTACTGACTTGGGCACGCCAGACGGTTGCAGCCTTAGATGGTTTGCGGCAGGAGGCTGCCTATGCGCAAGATGTAGCCGGAGGGTCTGTTGCTATAGGGGTTATGCCGCCAGCTATTTTAACCATTCCCGTACTGTTAGAAAGTTTTAGAGCGGCCGTACCCGCTTTGCATGTAGAAGTTAAGGTTTACTCCAGTAACGAGATTATACAGCATTTACGTGAGCATAGCCTGCAATTAGGGGTCATGTATCTTGACCAACTGCCACCCGATGGGCCGTTTGATGTGCAAACCCTGTATGCTGAGGAACATGTTTTAACGGCTGCAAAATCTATGAGCCTACCCACAGGCCGGGTAGCATCTTGGCAAGATATGGCAGACATTCCGCTTTGTTTGTTAAGCCGCAACATGCGGAGCAGGCAATTGGTTGACCAAGCCTTTCGGGAGGCCAAGGTTATTCCCAACGTGTTGCTTGAGACAGACGCACTTGAACTCTTGCATGCCGAGTTGGTGCGGGGCCGTATGGCTAGTATTTTACCGGTAGCAGCCTTACCCGAACGCACTGGTGCTTGTGGCTTGCAAACCCGCAGAATAGTTGGTTGTGCCTCGCCTGATGTCGGGATTGTTAAACAAAGCCAGATGAACAGTACGGCCTTAATTGAGCGGCTATGGAGCATTGCGAGCAGCTTGAAGCTTGATGATATTTATGCGCCATAAAGGCTCATCATAAATATTGCTTATGATATAATTATAACAAACACTTGGACGACAAGCCTCTGGTTTTGCATCGTGCGCTGCAAAGTAGAAAGCAGCGTAGATGAGCGGAACACAACAGCAGGCAGAACAGAAACACGCGGCCGGGCCATTGGGGTTGCTGGGGTGGTTTGCCGTTTTTAGTGCTGCGCGTTCTCAAACCTCATGGCGCGAAAAACTTAAATGGCTGCTTGAGCCCTCCGTGGGGGATTTAGCGTTTGCGTTGCGCTCCTCTTTAGCCGCTGGTCTTTCTTTGCTTATTGCCATGTGGATGGAGCTAGACAGCCCGCAATGGGCTCCTTTGAGCGTGTGGGTGGTTGCCCAGTCTTCTCGGGGGGAGAGCCTTTCAAAAGCACGGTGGCGTATAATAGGCACTGTGGTGGGGTGTTGTGTCGGGGTTGCCCTTATTGCCTCTTTCCCACAGGAAACCGCTTTGTTTTTTGGCGCTTTGGCCTTGTGGGTTGGGTTGTGCTGTGGCTTGGCCACCTTTTTAGAAAGCTACCGAGCCTACGGGTTGGTTTTAACGGGGTTTACATCGGCCATTGTTGCCACGGGGGCCATTTCTGAGCCCGACCATGTGTTTGATATTGCTATGGCTCGTGGCACCTACATTATTCTGGGTGTGGTGTGTGAGGCCGCATTGGCACTTTTATGCACCCCTTCCATGCGTGAGCAGGCTTTACGTAACCTGACCCTGCGTTTGGAAGGTGCAAAAAATGCGGTGTGCCAAGCTGTACCAGACCTGCTTACGGGCAAAGGTACGCCACAAAAGCAGGCGCAGGTACTTACAACCCTTGTTTCGGCCAATAGCCGTATAGAGTTTGATGCGCTGGAAATTGGTGCCCATACTCATGCGGGTGACCATGCACGTGCAGCCTTGTCTTACCTTATGGTTATGTTGGCGCGTGCGCGCGGTATGGGGTTGTTGGCACAACAGCAAGGGCAAAAGAGTGCCCAAACCTACCCAGCCCCTTTAGCTGCCGATTATGCAGAGGCCAAAAAACACATAACGTTAAGCACGCATGCTCAAAAGGGTGATCGTTTTCGGTTTAAAACATCCTCTCGGCGGCATGCGCGTGAGGCTGTAGAAAACGGTATTCGTTCAGCCGCAGGTATTCTTGCAGCTTGGCTTGTGTGGGAGGTAACGGCATGGCCATCTGGTGCTGCATTTATCTCGTTTGTAGCGCTGGTATATGGGTTGCTTGCCACGCGTGAAAACCCAATTTTGGCCTCTAGTGCTTTTTTTAAAGGTGCGGTTTGGTGCGCTGTTGTGGCCGGACTATATGCCTTTTTGGTTATGCCCTTATTGACCACACCGGAAATGCTTTTGTTTGCGCTTATGCTCCCCATGACTATTGGCGGTCTTGCTGCGCGGCATAGCAACACGGCAGGGTATGCTTTTTCGTTTAATATGTTTTTGCCTGTGTTACTGGGCCCTTCTAACTTGGGGCGGTATAATGAAGTTGCTTTTTATAACGGGGCATTAGCTTTCTTATTTGCGGTTTTGTTTGTTGGCTGGACATACCGTGCCGTTTTGCCGTTTCATATAGACTCACATATGCGCCGTACCCTTAAATGGCGTACCATGCGGCTTAAAGCTTTAGCTGCCCCCCGTAACCACGCGACCATGCAACAATGGTTGACTGAAAGTGCTGAAAGCCTGGTGCGTATTTTGCGTAACGCGCAAAATGTACCAGAGCAGTTGCGGCTTGCTTATATGCAAGAGCAACTTCAGGCTATGAGCTTGGGTATGGGGGTTATTCTGCTAAGAGACGTAGTGCGGGATGGTACAATACCTCAAGGAATACGCCGGGGCTTACGCGTTTTTTTGCGTAAATGGAGCACGGAGGGCGTGCAGGCGCTCCAATGGAATATTATGATGCAGCATTGGTTAGGCCGCCAGATTGCGCTGGAGCAAGATCAAGGCATAAAAACAAAGTTGGAAACGGTTCAAGCCTGTTTACAGGTGATGACTGCCGAGACAGTACAGCACGACAACCTGGCAAGATTTGTATAGACAGGCTTACGCGGGCGTTTAAGCTGTTGCTTCTGCCGTGTAGCGTATTGTTGGTGTCTGCTCATCAGACATACCGCAGGCTGTAGGTTCATCTATAGTCAGGAGCAAGCGGCTTCTTTGCTGGGCGGGTAGATGTGAGACTGGTGGGGAGCGATGGACCACCCCACTGTGCCCAGGCCATGCGCGGCCCTTTAAGAGGGCAATATCGCCGGCATTAAGCTTATGAATAGAGCTATCTTCAATATGTTTGGGTACGCCATAATCATTCAGGTTATCGGGCGCCAGATATTCTGACGGTACCCATTCTGTCGCTAAGCCAAAATAGGTGCATAACAACCTAAGCCGAACATTATCTGTATGGAATTTACGGCAGGAATCTGTACGCACATGCTCTAGCCTAAAGCGCACAGTAGAGAGTTTGCTATGTGCTTGGTAAAGGCGTGCCAGCATTATGGCATCGTCCAGAATTTTGCGCGTATTTGGGGGCATATGGGGGCACAGCAAGGTATATAATTCTTGTGGTGTACCTTTAGCCAACATTAAACTTGGCCCTGTTTGCATGTACTGTACAACGGCGTGGTGCAGATTATCTGGCAGTGTCCGTTCAATACGTACCAACCCAGATGTTTCTTTTTGTGGGGCATGCGTTGCAAAGTGAAAGAGGCTGCGTGTGGGGCAAGAAGCAAGAGGCATGGTACAAACTCATTATAATGCAACAATATAACATTACACTACGATAGAGGGATGCGGTAAGCAATCCGTAAGTGAGCTAATCTCTCGCAGGCATGAGTATGAGCGGTATTAGCCTGACTACTTTTTTGCTTTTTTAACCCGTATCAGAGTAGCCTGAGCTGGCAGTCATAGTAATGGAGGGCAGCATGGCACGTAAAATAAGCAAACCGAACAAGCAGATTTCTGTGAGTGCCATAGTGTTAGGGCTTTTGCTAACGGCTTGCACACAAGCCCAGCCGCCAGTTGCGGCAGAGCAGGGGGCTATTCATATTCCTGTGCAACACGCCGAGCCTATCCATATGCAGCAGGCAGTTTACCACTGCACAGGCTCTGCCAGCTTATTAGCCCATATCGGGCTAGAAACTACACAGGTACGCTACATTAATGCTGGTGCAATCAGTCTGGTAGTTTTGCCAGTTGATGGTCAAACACAGGTTTTCTCTAATGTTATTGCAGCTTCTGGCGCAAAATATGTAGCAGGTGAATTTGTGTGGTGGACAAAAGGTAGCACAGCTTTTTTCAGCAGCGCGTTGCTCAATAATGCTGGCACACTCACTTGCCAAGAAACAAAGCCCGACACAACGCACCCCTAAGGGTGGTTCAGCTATGTTGGTCTCTCGGTTTTTTAAGGCTCAAGGCATACTCTCATGCTACTGCGTGAAAGCGGTAAACGTACTTTTTTACAAGACCGCCAATTAGGCAGCTCTTTAGCAATGGTAGCAGGCGCGCTTAATTCGGCAGGGTTTTTAAGTGTTGGATATTACTGCGCTAACATGACCGGTAATATTTCAATGCTGGCCAGTGTATCGTTACAGGGCAAGGTAGATGTTGCTCTTATGGCAGGCAGTGTCGTGCTCTGTTTTTGGCTTGGAGCGCTGCTTTGCACTTTATTGGTAAACCGGGGGCGGCATAAAGGCTTAGGGGCGGTTTACGCTTATAGTATTTTGCTTGAGGCGTTTATATTAGTTCTATTAGGGCTGGCTCAACTCTTTTGGTTCTCTCCTGCTGGGCAGGTTATGGTGGCTCCGTTGGTTTTGGCGTTTCTTATGGGTATGCAAAACGCAACAGTCACACGTATTTCTGGCGCGGTTGTGCGGACAACGCATGTAACCGGCATGATTACAGATTTAGGTATAGAAATGGCCGATTGGCTTACATCGTTTAGCCAGCCACAGGACGCAGAAAAACACCAAAAAATGCAAAAGCGTCTTTGGCTACATAGCCAAATTATTGTCTGCTTTATTCTTGGTAGTGCGTTGGGTGTTTATATTTACACGGCTTGGCCGGAGTATTTTTTGCTAGGTGCAGGGGGTGTTTTAGCCTGCCTTGCTTTACCCGGCGTGTTTATAAATATGCGTAAATCGAGCAGCAAAAATTAAGTGGTGGCGTGCAAACTTTCGCCACCACTTAGTCAGGCTTATTTTACAAAACCAACCAATTTTTCTGCTTCAGTAACAATAGGCTCTGCAATGGCTTGCGCACGAAGTGCCCCAGAGCGCAGCACAGACACTAAATGGTCTTCGTTTTGCATAAGCCGTTGGGTTTCTTGCGCGATAGGCGCAATTGCCCCCACAACGACCTCTGTCAACGCCTGCTTGAAGGGGCCAAACCCTTGGCCTTGGTGCTGGGCCAAAACTTCTGCAAGGCTCATATCAGCCAGAGCGGCGTAAATAGTGACCAGATTTTTAGCCTCTGGTCTGCCTTCAAGGCCTTCTACTTCGCTTGGTAGGGTATCGGTATCTGTTTTGGCGCGGCGTATTTTAAGGGCAATGGTGTCTGCATCGTCTGTCATTTCAATACGGCTTTGGGCAGACGGGTCAGATTTAGACATTTTCTTTGTGCCATCACGCAAGCTCATAACGCGTGCTGCCGCTGGCGGAATAAGCGCTTCAACCTGCGGGAAAAACTCAACGCCGTAGTCATGGTTGAATTTTTGGGCAATGTCGTTGGTAAGTTCCAGATGTTGTTTCTGGTCTTCACCCACGGGTACGCGTGTGGCTTTGTAAGCCAGAATATCTGCGGCCATCAGGTTTGGGTACACATACAGACCCGCTGAGTGGTTTTCGCGGTCTTTGCCTGCCTTGTCTTTAAATTGTGTCATGCGGTTGAGCCAGCCTAACCGAGACACACAGTTAAAAATCCATGCTAGCCGTGCATGCGCAGAAACGGCAGATTGGTTAAAGAGAATATGTTTTTGCGGATCAATACCAGCCGCAAGCAAAATAGCAGCTTGTGTTAAGGTCTGGCTGCGGAGCTTGGCTGGTTCTTGCCACACAGTAATGGCGTGCATGTCTACAAGGCAGAAAACACATTCGTGGTCAGCCTGAAGGTTAACCCAGTTACGAATAGCCCCAAGGTAATTACCTAACTGAGGAATACCGGATGGCTGTATGCCAGAAAAAATGCGTTGCATGGACATTACCACTATGGCTTTACAAACAAATCAAGGAATTGGGGCTGTCTTGTTAAGAGCTTCGCGCTCGTCAGCAACTTTTCCAGATGAGATACGGTTGCTACGCGCGGCTGCAATATCTTGCGCGGTTATTTCCGGCGCAGGTTTTACTGTGCCGCGGGCAGACAACCATGTCAGAATTTTTGCAACCTCTTCGTCTTTCAAATAACGGAAAGGTGGCATTTCAGCATTATAAGGCTGGCCGTTGGCCATAATGGGGCCACTTACGCCATTCATGAGCACATTTGCTAGGTACTGCCTGCCTTCTGGTGTGGCGGCAATTTTATCTATGCGGCCCACAAGGGGGGGGACAGAACCCGGCATACCATCGCCACTATGGTGGCAAATGCCGCAATTGCTGCCGTACAAACTTTTAGGGCTTTTACGAGAGCAATCTGTGAGCGTCAGGCACAGCCCCCCCAGCATAAGCATGGAGAAAACAGAGCGTAAGCAGGGGGAGTGTGTCATTACTCAGATCAATGCGCGTGGTCTACGCCCAAAATCTGAATACGGAAAATAAGCGGGCTGTCGGCGGGAATAACGCCCATAGCTTTATGCCCGTACCCAAGTTCTGGCGGCACATAGAGCATCCATGTGTCACCAACGTGCATCATGGGCATTGCTTCCATCCAGCCTTGCACAAGCCCTTGCAATGGCATTTGCATATAAGCGCCATCGCCATGCTGTTCAGAGCTATCAAAAATGGAGCCATCAGGCAGGCGGCCTTCATAAATGACCATCATCATGTCCCCAACGCGCGGCTGTGGGCCGTCTTTGGGGCCAGAGGCAATCACCTTATAGGCCAGCCCGTCTTTCAAGGTCACAACGCCGGGTTCAGCCCGGAGCTTAGCCATTTGCTGTTGAGGGGTAAGCTCAACATCTTCATCCTTATGGGCACCGCATGCGGCAAGAGAGGCGGCCATGCTGGCCGCCAGAACGAAGTGGGTGAGTTTGAAACGACGGGTCATGGTCCTCTCGGCAATCCAGTTAAAGAATGGCAGGGGAGAAAAGGCTCAGAGGGCCCCACCATTACGGCCAATCTGAGCACCCAAACGCAGGCGCAGGGCATTCAACTTAATGAAACCCTGTGCATCTTGCTGGTTGTAAGCCCCTTCGTCATCTTCAAAAGTTACAACGCGGGTATCATACAGGCTGTTGGGGCTTTCACGACCAACGCAGATGACATTCCCTTTATACAGCTTAAGGCGCACACGGCCAGAGACAGAATGCTGAGAGGCATCAATGAGGGCTTGCAGCATACGGCGCTCTGGAGAGAACCACAGGCCATTGTAAAGAATAGCCGCATAGCGTGGCATCAGGCTATCTTTAAGGTGCATGGCTTCACGGTCTAGCGTGATGGATTCAATGCTACGGTGTGCCGTTAACAGAATTGTACCGCCGGGTGTTTCGTAAATACCGCGCGACTTCATGCCAACAAAACGGTTTTCAACAAGGTCAAGACGGCCAATACCGTTGGCTTTGCCCAGCTCATTCAGGCGGGTGAGCAGGGTTGCCGGAGACATGGCAACACCGTTAATGGCAACGGGATCACCGCTTACGAAATCAATGGTAATTTCGGTTGCTTTGTCTGGCGCGGCTTCTGGCGCGATGGTGCGCTGGAACACAATTTCTTCTGGCCCGATAGCGGGGTCTTCCAGTAGTTTGCCTTCAGAAGAAGAGTGCAGCAGGTTGGCATCAACAGAGAAGGGGGCTTCGCCGCGTTTGTCTTTGGCAATAGGGATCTGGTTTTCTTCAGCAAACGCCAGCAGACGTGTGCGAGAGGTCAGATCCCATTCGCGCCAAGGTGCAATAACCGTGATGTCTGGCTGAAGCGAGTAGTACGCCAGTTCAAAGCGAACCTGGTCATTGCCTTTACCGGTAGCACCATGTGCAACGGCATCTGCGCCAACAGCGCGGGCAATTTCAATTTGGCGTTGGGCAATAAGTGGGCGGGCAATAGAGGTGCCCAGCAGGTATTGGCCTTCGTAGAGCGTGTTCGCCCGAAACATTGGAAAGACGAAGTCTTTAACAAACGTTTCGCGCAGGTCTTCAACAAAGATGTCTTTTACGCCAAACATCTCTGCTTTTTTACGCGCAGGCTCAAGTTCTTCACCCTGGCCAAGGTCAGCGGTAAAGGTAACAACCTCACAATTATACGTCTTCTGCAACCAGCGCAGGATGACAGATGTGTCGAGCCCCCCCGAATAGGCGAGGACAACTTTTTTGACATCTTTTCTGGCGGCAGGTGCGCCCATGAGGATGATCTCCTGAATCTTGAAGTAAAAGGTTTCGCACTGTCTCCTAGCACCACAGATGCCAAGGAGCCAGAGCCTGCGCCTGCATGACAGGCTTTGAGTGCAGAAAAATCAGCTTTGGGCGGCTCTTATCCGCTCGCTTTCGGTTTTCAATTGCCCACATGCCGCCAGAATATCGCGCCCACGGGGAGTACGAATGGGCGAGGAGAAGCCTGCGTCCATAATAATCTGGGCAAATTTGTTTTGCTGCTCACGCGTGGAGGGGCGGTAAGCACTCCCCGGCCATGGGTTAAAGGGAATAAGGTTAACTTTGGCCGGTAGCCCGGAAATGAGCCGGACGAGCTCGCGGGCATCGGCCTCGCTGTCGTTTACGCCGCGTAGCATAATATACTCAAATGTAATGCGGCGGGAGTTGTTTGCTGCCGGGTAGCGGCGGCAGGCGGCTAACACTTCCTCAATGGGGTATTTGCGGTTAAGTGGCACAATTTCGTTGCGTAGCTCGTTGGTAACGGCATGCAAAGAAACCGCAAGGTTAATACCTAGTTCTTCGCCACACCTGTCCATCAACGGCACAACGCCAGATGTGGAAAGCGTGATACGCCTGCGCGAAAGAGCAATGCCTTCACCATCCATGATAATTTTCATGGCTTTGGCAATATTCTCGTAATTATACAGCGGCTCCCCCATGCCCATAAGCACAATGGTAGAGAGTAGGCGGGGGGTGTCACCTTTGGGACTTGGCCACTCGCTGTAAGAATCTCGGGCAGCCATAAACTGGCCCACAATTTCTGCCGCACCAAGGTTACGCACAAGTTTTTGCGTGCCGGTATGGCAAAAGGTGCAAGACAAAGTGCAGCCTACTTGCGATGAAATGCACACAGCGCCCCGGTCTTCGCGCCGGTCGGGAATGTAGACCGTTTCGGCTTCCTGCCCATCCCTAAAACGGAAGAGGAATTTGCGGGTTTCATCGGTAGAGGTCTGTACCATAGCCGCTTGTGGGCGCCCGACAACAAAACGCTCAGCCAGTTTGGCTTGCAGGGGCTTGGCAATGCTGCTCATGGCAGAAAAATCTGTTACGCCCTGATGATAGATCCAGTGCCATAGTTGTTTGGTGCGGAAAGGCTTTTCGCCAATTTCCACCAAAAGTTCAGTCAACTCGTCCCGGGATAAACCAACTAGATCACGCCGCCCATCAGGTAATGTGGCGTCTGGCGGGCTGAAAAGAGCTGCTTTGGCAAGAATACGGGCACGATCTTCTGCATTCAGCGCAGCAGATGCTGCGGCATCGTGAGTATGAGAAGATGGAGCAGAATCAACGAGAGACATAGAGCGTGCCGTACATAATGGGGGAGGGGTGCGTTATTGAGACGATAACAGAAAAAGGCCCAGCTTGCACCGGGCCTGCGCACCTATAAGGTATTTTGCTTTGCGCCTGCAAGGTTAGCGTTTGCAGAGCATATTTTGGTTTTAGTGCGTGTTTGGCTGGTTTGCAGAAGCTTGTGGTTGCAGGCGCGCTTTAAGCCAAGGCGCGATGGTAGTTTTGCTTGGGTCTATTTCCCCTAAAATAGCGCTGATTGTTTGCGCAGAATATGCATCTGGCTTGCGGTCGGGAGAAATGGGGAAAGAAGGGCGGGGAATGGTGAACGATAAAGCCGGCTGTTGGGTTTGCTCATCAGCGGCGTTGCTTGCAGGAATAGCACCATCTTGCTCAATGTCAGCTTGAACAGAGAGACTGCTGGCATCTGGGTGCAGGCCAAAATAGAGGTAAGCGTAAGACGCAGCAGCAGAAAGCACGTCACGCACCGCAAGGTGGTATTGGTTCATGCTGCTATCTGTTTGGTCATGTGCGTGTAGTGCTGCAGGGTCTGTCCCGATAAGCAGGAGCTGGCGCTCTGGGTCTTCGCGTAATGTTAGGCCCTCTTGTTCGTAGCCAGACAAAAGAGCTTGGCCAACCTCAGCAATATTTGTGTCGTGTTGTGTAGACGCATGACGTGGCAAGGGGGAGGCTGAGGCACCACCAATGATGCCAAACAAGGCGGTAGTAGCACCGAGCACCATGATGAATTTGCGGAGCATAATAATGTTTGACCCTTTTTGCTGCTTATAAAAGCGTATCTCACGCGATTGTGGCAAAAAGAGTGGCCATACGTCATCTTTAAACTAAGCGTATGGCTGTAAATTAGTTTTTAAATAAAAGGCTGATTAATTCTTGCGGGCTGCAATAAGAAATTCCTTATTGCCTTCCGGGCCGGTGATAGGGCTTTTTTCTATGCCTAAAACATTCCAACCTTCTAGGCCGCGCCACCATGTTTCTATGGTTTCGCATACACTGGCATGTACGGCAGGGTCTCTTACAACGCCTTTAGCGCCTATTTGCTCCCGACCAGCTTCAAACTGGGGTTTAATAAGGGCTACGGCCCATGCGCCGCTTGCTGCCAGAGAAAGAGCGGCAGGCAAGACCGTGCGCAAGCCAATAAAGCTGGCATCGCACACCACTACGGACGGAGCTTGCGGAATAAGCGTAGAATCTAGCATGCGGGCGTTACATTTTTCCATAACAACCACGCGCGGGTCTGAGCGGAGCTTCCAAGCCAACTGTCCATGCCCAACATCAACCGCATAAACAGAGCTGGCGCCGTTTGTGAGCAACACATCCGTGAAGCCGCCTGTAGACGCACCAACGTCTAGGCAAATTTGGTCTTGGGGAGAGAGATTAAAAAACTCAAGAGCATGGGCCAGTTTACAGCCCCCGCGGGAAACCCACGGGTGCGGCTGGCCTCTTACGTCAAGTGGGGCGTCTTCACGTAATTGGTCACCGGCTTTGGCAACGCGTTTTTCAGCTGAAAACACAAGCCCGGCCATAATGAGGGCTTGTGCTTTGGTGCGGCTTTCAACCAACCCACGGTCTACCAAAAGCTGGTCTGCGCGCCGCCGTGCCATACTTAAGCGATCTGACCAGAAACAGCTGTCTCAGACAAAGCAACCCCCAGCGCGCTGAGAGCGGTTTGTACGATGTGGGGTGCGGTAAG
>NZ_BAMX01000018.1 GCF_000963965.1 Acetobacter orientalis | reverse complement strand
GTCAACACCAAATCACTCTTTTCTCTCACTTTTTTCTGAAAAAATTCCAAGGCTCCATTTTGCTACAGTTTTATTAGGCTGTTGGTTGAGATTGGGCCTTGGGGCACCAAGCCTCCCTGCCCTACTACATATATAAGAGCCACAAAGAGTATGGACGCAAAAAGATGAGCCACCAGCCCCAAGAGCAAAACGTATTAACCTTGGCCACAGCCTTGATTGTGAATACGCGCAAACAAGTCTTGCTAGTGCGCAAAAAGGGTACAACTGCCTTTATGCAGGCTGGCGGTAAGATTGCGCCGCAAGAAACCTCTCTGGAAGCGCTCATAAGAGAGCTCAAAGAAGAACTTGATTATACGATAACACCCCAAGACGCAGACTATATCGGGTGCCTCTCTGCCCCAGCCGCACATGAGCCTGGCTATATGCTAGCAGCGAATTGTTATTTTATAACATGCACCCAACCTCTTTCTGCTCAGGCTGAGATAGAAGAAATTATTTGGGTTGATCCCTTCTCTTCCCCATCTCTTCCTTTAGCGCCGTTAACGCAGGAGCACATTCTGCCGCTCGCCCGGCATTTACTCAGCAATGCAGGCTAAGCGAGAACAATTTATAAATAACGCGCTAAAAATGGTGCTGTGCGGCTAGTCTTGCAGGCTGCTACAGTCTCTGGCAGGCCAGAGACAACAATATGCCCACCATTTTCTCCGGCACCCGGGCCCATATCAATAATCCAATCGCTTGCGGCGGCAACACGCATATCGTGCTCTGCAACAATAACTGTATGACCTTGCACAACCAAAGTTTGTAGTTGCCCAAACAAGCGGTCAACATCAGAGGGGTGCAGCCCTGTTGTGGGTTCGTCCATAATATACAGAGTATGACCGGCGCGGCGTTTTTGTAACTCCGTGGCCAGCTTCAGGCGCTGCGCCTCACCCCCGGAAAATTCCGTAGCAGGTTGCCCCAAGCCAAGATAGCCCAAACCTGCCTCTTTTACAGTTTGAAACCCATGCGCCAAAGCTGGCTCTTGCGCAAAAAACTGGCATGCCTCTTCTACGCTCATGGAGAGCACATCGGCTATTGTTTTACCATTTAGGGTTACTGCCAGTACCTCAGGTTTGTAGCGCGTGCCTTTGCATGTTGGGCATGGCGCATAAACACTAGGGAGAAACAGAAGTTCGACCATAACAGAGCCAACTCCCTCACAGTGGGGGCAACGCCCTTTTGCAACATTAAATGAGAACCACCCGGCATCAAGCTTATTGGCTTTTGCTGTGGGTGTTGCTGCAAAACGCTGTCTTATTAGGTCAAAAAGCCCGGTATAGGTTGCTAGGTTAGAACGCGGGGTACGCCCAATGGGCTTTTGGTCAATAACCACCAACCGTTTAATGTGCTGCAAACCTGTACAAACACGGCCCGTGGGTAAACCCGTTTGCGCCTCTATTGCTTGTTCTTGCGTGTCTTCCATATCTTGCTCGGGTAATTGCCCCAAGGCACGCCCAATGAGGGACACAAGGGCTTGGCTAACCAGACTAGACTTACCTGAACCTGATACCCCCGTGACAGCAACCATCACCCCAAGCGGAAGCGTTAAACTTTGGGCCTGTATGTTGTGCCAACAGATATCCTCCACACCCAGCCAAGCTGTCGGTGTGCGGCGCGGGCCTGAAACCAGCTTTTGTGTTTCAAAGATATAATGACGCGTGCGGGAAGCCTTTACATGGCGCAGCCCTTCTGGCTGGCCGCTATATAAAACCTGCCCGCCATGCACGCCTGCGCCTGGCCCCACATCAACCAGCCAATCAGCTTGCTGTATAATGTCTATATTATGCTCGACGACGAGTAGAGAGTTACCTGCCTGCAATAACCTTTTTAAGGCTTGTAAAAGAGCCTGTGTATCAACCGGGTGTAGGCCCGCACTCGGTTCGTCCAACACGTAAGCTACGCCAAATAAATTAGAGCGAATTTGAGTGCCCAACCTAAGGCGTTGGTATTCTCCCGGAGAAAGAGTTTGTATGCCTCTATTAAGCTGCAAATACCCCAGCCCAAGATCTAATAAGGTTGAGATGCGCTCAATAAGGCTATCGACAATACCCTTGGCCGCAACAGTTGTTGCGTCTGGGCCGTTCAGGCTGGGCCGTATGCCTTCTAATACCTCGGAGATAGCTTTAAGCGGTAATGCCGAAAGCTGTGCAATATTTTTACCCGCAAACGTAACCCGTAGGGCTTCAGGGTTTAGTTTTTGGCCGTGGCACGCTGGGCATGGTGTAGCGAGCATGAAAGATGCCGCCCGAGCACGCATTTTTGCACTTTGAGACTTGGCAAATGTTTGCCGAACATACTGCCGCGCTCCTGTAAACGTACCGTTATAAGCTGGTGGAACTCCCTGCTTAATGGCGTCCAAAACTTCTGCATGCGTTAAGCCCGGATAGACTGGCTCTGTTGGGGTTTCATCAGTGTATAAAATCCAATCGCGCACAGACTGCGGCAAGTCACGCCACGGCCTGTCTACGTCTACCCCTCGGGTAATGAGAATATCGCGCAGATTTTGGCCTTGCCACGCTGTGGGCCACGCCGCCACAGCCCGTTGGCGAATACTCAGGCTGCTGTCTGGCACCAAAGTTGTCTCGGTTATATCGTATAAATACCCCATGCCATGGCATGTTGAGCATGCCCCCATTGGCGTATTAGGGGAAAAAGATTCCGCCTCTAACCGCTCCATACCCTTAGGGTAGGTGCCAGCGCGAGAATAAAGCATGCGTACTAAATTAGAGAGCGTGGTGAGGCTACCCACAGAGGAGCGACCACTGCCCACACTCTTTTGCTGCTGCAATGCGACCGCTGGCGGCAAACCCTCAATACTCTCAACCGCGGGTACTGGCATTTGGTTAAACAAACGCCGTGCATAAGGAGAGACAGAGTCAAGGTAGCGCCGCTGTGCCTCAGCATAGAGTGTACCAAACGCCAATGAAGACTTACCCGAGCCAGAAACACCCGTAAAAACAACCAATCTGTCGCGCGGCAGCTCTACTGCAATATTTTTTAGATTATGCTCACGCGCCCCCCTTACGCTGATCATGCCGGGGATAGACTGTGTTGGTACAAGGTTTTTGCTCATGCAGATATGTTAGCATGACGCACACCCCGCCCCCCATTTATGCTCTGCATGCACGCTATGCAGAGTATAAAAACTAAAGTGTGGTTGCCGGTGCGTGCAGGCCCATCCAATGGGGTTTGCGCCGCTCAACCCATGCTAACGCTTTGTTTGTTAAATTACGTAAAAAACTTACATCTTCTGCAAGCAGCATTATGCCCAAAGGCAACATCCACAACCCAAAAACTGGTAGAATAGCAAGGCAGCCGCCACATATAAGCGCTATACCCGCTGGCATACGCACCCACTTTGCCTGTGGTCGCCTTAACCAATGCACCATTGACTGTGCTTTTTCAGGCAGGCGCAATATAAGCAGTTGAATGCGACGTTCGCGGTCATCCTGAATAGTAAGAATTTCGAGAATTCTATCATCTGCCATACTACAAAATAATCCTTTAACTTAAAGATGCCGTCTAAAACATATAAGCACTTTAGGGGTTTCACTTAAGGCCACACACCTGACACGCACAGTAATACCGGCTATGCTTATACGCCATTAAGGAGCTGCCTGTGCGCGTACAAGATGTTTTAAACCAACCTCTTATTGGCCTTGTCGGCCGCAGTGGTTCAGGCAAAACGCATTTAATGGCGCGCCTTTTGCCAATGCTAAAAGCGCAAGGCTTAACTATTTCTACCATTAAACACACCCATCATCGGGTTGATATTGATAAGCCCGGCAAAGACTCTTTTATTCACCGGCAGGCGGGTGCTCATGAGGTTATGCTTGCCACGCCAGAACGCTGGGTGCTGCAACACACACCAGCCAACAACAGCACGCCAGAATTGCCAGACCTACTACTCCATATGGCAGCGGTTGATTTAATACTTGTTGAGGGGTTTCATGCCACAGTGCCTGTAACAATAGAGGTTTACCGGCCAGAGGTGGGTAAAGCCCCCCTCTTCCAAACTCACACCACAATTGCGGCTGTAGCAACCACACAAAAAAGCTGCGTGCCCTCTGGTCTTGTCGCGCTAGATTTGGAAGACATTGCAAGCATAGCGACATATATTTTAGGGGCCGCCCGGCCTCTTCAAATAACCTGAAGAGACACCACCTGACACATTTGGTTTTGCGCAATAGTTTCTGCCGGATTGACCTGCAAAAACGCTGCCGCCCGAGACAAGACTATAATGTCTGACGCGCCAACCGTTGGCAGCTGCGTAAAAACATAGCCTTGCGCTGTAGCGGTGGCCGCTACGGGTACAAAATGGGTAGTGTCTGGTAACGCTGTAAAGGCAAATTCTACCCTGCCCGGTAGTAAAAGAACCTCTGGTTGTTGCCCCATAACGCTGCGCAAATACGGCACAACCAACACCTGTGCGCATAAAGCCGATGCACCGGGGTTGCCCGGCAGGCAAAAGGCCAGTTTGCCCTCTTTTTCGAATAAAGACACCGGCTTACCCGGCCGCATTTTAACGCCCCTAAACAACGCATGCGCACCTAAAGACAAAAAAGCGTCCATTACATTGTCTGTCATGCCAACAGAAATACCGCCTGTTGTCACAACAATATCGGCTTTATGCAGAGCCTCTTCCAATGTTGCGGTTAATGCGTTTTGGTCATCCGATGCCACAAGAAAAGACGTAACCTTTGCGCCATAACTTTCAAACAATGCCACAAGCATAGGCGTGTTTGAATCTGCCCGGCAGTCAGCAGCGGCGCTAGATAGCTCGGCACCATTCGCCACAAGGGCAATATGTAAGGGCTGCACAACAGTAACAGCGTGTATTTTCTGGCAAGCCAGTAACGCAATATGCCGCCAATCTAACCGTTGGCCGCATGATACGAGCAAGTCTCCTTGCTTAAACTCCTCCCCTGCCCGGCGAATATTTGCACCTTTTTCAGCCAAGGCCTGCAATGGTCTTATACGTTCAGAATTTGGAGCTTGTACCATACGCTCCATAGCCATAACGCAGTCTGCCCCTTGCGGCACACTTGCACCTGTTAAGATTTTTTGTGCATACCCATCAGGCAATGCGACAGGCTGCGCGCCAGCCACAGTTAGGCCCTGTATGCTCAACCCTTCCGGGGCAGACGCCATGGCCGTATGCGCAAAGGCGTACCCGTCCATAGCCGATACATCTGTTTCGGGCCTATTGCTGCAAGCAAATATAGCAGTAGCAGTAATGCGTCCGACAGCCTGCGTGAGCGGGACAACACAACTCGGCCGAGAAGATTTTTTAGCCCATGTCTCAACACACTGTAATGCTGCGGCATAGGAGAGCATATTTGAAAAACTATTCCGCATAACGTGCCTGATAACTATGACGCAAAAAAGAGAGAAAAGGCTGGTTAGCTGTTACGCCTTAACGTGTGGCGGCTTAAACCTTGCCACCGACTGCCGTCAGGACGGAAAGGAAAACGGGTTGATGCCAGCCCGTGCAAAACCTTGAGCCTCCAACGCCTCATCCAATGTTTGAGACACAAGGTCGTCAGCTAAGGCGTCCTGTTGTGGGTCTCTATCCTGCCTAAAGATTTTTAGGTAGCTATGGCAATCCCCGCAGGTTTCAATCTGAATGGGGGCATCTGTTTTTTCAAACGTCCAGTAATCTATGTGTTGTGTGGCATGGCATACAACACAGGTAGCACGCACCGCATGCCAGCGTGTTTCGCACAAGCTGCATTGTAGGTAACGCAGCCCTTCACGGTCACCTGTCAAAACAAGCCCACCAACAGGTGGGGCACCGCAACACGGGCATGATGCCTCGTTATGAGCCTGTGCCGTATGCTTTTGCACGCCCACCAGAGCAACCGCCTGCGCCCAGTAAACTGATAAAGCAGCCCATAAAAGCACAGCCACCCCGGCATCAACCGCAGCATAGTCTTGGTTGAAAAGTGCGGCGGCCTTTGCGGCAAGCTGCTCTGGGGTATCGTGAACTGCGGCCTCTAGCTTGCTTGCAACGTGTTCAGAAACGAGCGGGGCTAGAGTGTGCACAAAGTGTTTAAAAGCAGCGTGCCAGTACGGTGTTGTAGCTAAAAGCTGTTGCGTTGGCTTGACTGGCGCTAGGGCACCTGCCCCCATAAGAGCGGTAACAGGCATAGCCTGCTCTGGTGTTATGGGGTGTTGCTCAAGCCAGAATTTTTGCGCCTCAACTAAACTTGCCAAAAACTCCAGATACGCACCGTTGTGCTCTGCCAGCATACGCAAGCGGGCCGCCCGCTTGGCATATAATACAGGCAAGCGCGGTAAAATGAGCGCCTCAATAGGCTGCACGCCGGGTACACTTTTATCCAGCGGTGCAATATCGGAGAAAGGAAGGGTCATGAGTGCGGTTTAGCCGTTTTATCTGCTGTTGGGGCAATTTTTTCTTCGTACCAACGGTCGTGGTGTTGTTTAGCCCACGCACGAGAAACATAGCCCGTGAGCATGCCCGTAATAGACCCCCGCACCCATAGGCCCATATAAATATGCCCCACAACCAGCAAGATAAGTCCCAACCCTGCAAGAGAGTGTGCCAGCAAAGCAATGCGAATAACCGGAATAGGAAAATACGCAGCAAAATAGGCACGCCACGCCACAATACCTGTCATAAACAAGACGGAAATAAGAGACATAATGCCCCAGAACAGAATTTTCTGACCGGCATTATATTTACCAATTTGCAGTTTAGGCCCGTGGCGGTTCATGAGCACGCCAACAACATTTTTAAACCACACCACGTCTGTTTTTACTGGCAAATTATGGTGCACAAACCGAAAAAACATCACAATAAGCAGGCAGAACACTACCGTACCCAAAAATGGGTGCAGAATACGAGCGGTTTGCGGTGTGCCCAGCACATTGCCCAGCCAGTTCAAGCTCGGGAAAAACCAAGACAGCCCAGACATGGCCACCAAAAAGAAGCAGGCAACCATGATCCAATGACACATACGGTCAAAGAATTTTGTCCGCAAAATTGCGTTTTTGGTATCCATGATTACTCACTCCCTTCCGAGTGGTGCTCTTCATCTGGTGCAAGCGCAGGCTCTGAGTGTTCAATGTCTTCTGTGGTGTTGGGGCCAACGCCTACGTAGTGGGCAAATGCACCGGCCAGTGTTGCCACAAACCCCAGAGCCCCAACGGGCTTCAGCCACTCTTTCCAACCGCGCACAATAGGGCTGATATATGGGTTTTCTGGCAGGCGGTGGTACATTTGTGGTTTGTCTGCATGTGTCAAAACATACATAACGTGCGTACCACCAACCCCTGCTGGGTCGTACAAACCGGCCCCTTCGTGCCCGCGCCCTTTCAGTTCTTCAATGCGGTTAGCCGCAAGTTGCTTCATATCCGCTTTGCTACCAAACGAAATGGCGCCTGTAGGGCAGGTTTTTACACACGCAGGCTCTTGGCCAACCGCCACACGGTCTGCACAGAGCGTGCATTTGTAAGCGCGGTTATCTTTTTTACTAATGCGGGGCACGTCAAACGGGCAGCCTGCAACGCAATAGCCGCAGCCAATGCATTGCTCAGACTGGAAATCAACAATGCCATTAGCAAACTGAACAATAGCGCCGGGGCTTGGGCAAGCTTTCAGGCACCCCGGCTCTGCACAGTGCATGCACCCTTCTTTGCGCAGTAGCCATTCCAGACGGCCAGTTTCGTCTTCAACTTCATCAAAACGAATAACCGTCCATGTTTCAGGCGTAAGGTCTGCGGGGTTGTCATATACCCCCACATTCTCACCCACTTCATCACGCAGGTCGTTCCACTCCGAACACGCAACCTGACACCCCTTGCACCCAGTGCACAAAGAGACGTCAATAAGTTTGGCTACTTCTTCGGTATGGCTACGCGCCTGCGGAGAGGGGGTAATGCCATTCGTTGCCGAGCGCCTGATGATATCTTGTGATTGCATACTCATCATGCACCTCAGACTTTTTCTACATTAACAAGAAACGCCTTAAACTCTGGCGTTTGGGAGTTTGCATCTCCCACGGCAGGGCTAAGGGTGTTGGCCAAATACCCTTTTTTGGTTGCCCCCTTAAAACCCCAGTGGCAGGGAATACCAATCTGGTCGAGCTCACGCCCCATTACATTCAGGGTTTTAATGCGCTTGGTGACCACAGCCTTTGCCTCAATCTGCCCACGAGCAGAAGAAACCTTTACCCAGTCACCCGCAGCAATATTCAGCTTACCGGCTAGTTTCTCGCCAATTTCTACAAACTGCTCGGGCTGGATAATTGCGTTAAGGCGCGAATGCTTTGTCCAGTGCCTGAATAGCTCGGTAATGGAATAGGTTGTTGCAACATACGGGAAGTCTTTAACCTGCCCCATACGCGCACGGTCGTCTTTCAAAACGCGCGCTGTGGGGTTGTAGGTTACTGCAGGATGTAACGGGTTGTTCTGGAGCGGAGATTCCGTAGGCTCGTAATGCTCGGGGAATGGCCCATCAACCATACCTGTTGTTGCAAACAGGTGCCCCAAGCCATCTGCCTGCATAATAAAGGGGCTAACGCCACTATTTGGCGCTGCGGTTAACGGGTAATCTGGCACGTCGGCCCCAATCCAACGCTGTCCATTCCATTCCAGTATCTGGCGTTTAGGGTCCCACGGGCGGCCAGCAGGATCAAGAGAGGCACGGTTATAGAGAATACGCCGGTTTGCAGGCCAAGCCCATGCCCAACCGGGGGTGCACCCTAAGCCGGTATCTGTATTATCACGCCGGGCCATTTGGTTGCCGGCCTCCGTCCATGAACCAGCAAAAATCCATGTAAAGCTGCTTGTGGTTCCGTCATCGCGCATAACAGAGAAATCTGGCAGCAACTGACCCTTTTTAACCAAGACATTTCCTTGGTCGTCTTTAATATCAGCCAATGCATAACCATTACATTCCCGTGCCACTTCTTCTGGCATTGGTTCTTCGGGGTCACGGTAGTTCCATTGCATATTCAAAACAGGTTCAGGGCATACGCCACCCTCCTGTTTATACAACTCACGAATTTTCGTGAAAATTGTACCCAGAATACGAGAGTCCTGCCATGCCTCACCGGGTGGGGCAGCGCCAGCAAAGTGCCACTGCAACCAACGGCCAGAGTTGACAATAGAGCCGTTTTCTTCAGCAAAGCAGGAAGATGGCAGACGGAAGACTTCGGTCTGAATATCTTCTGTCTTTACGTCGTTATATTTCCCCTCGTTTTGCCAAAAAGACCCTGTTTCTGTGGCAAGCGGGTCGATAACAACCAGAAATTTCAGCTTAGCAAGTACTTGGGCCGTCTTGTTTTTGTCTGGCATAGCCGCAAGCGGGTTAAAGCCTTGCGCAATATAGCCGTTTACCTGCCCTTGATACATGCGGTCAAAATAGGCCAGCATGTCATAACTGCGGTCCCACTTGGGTAGCCAGTCATAACCCCAACCATTTTCGGCCGTGGCATGGGGCCCCCAAAGGGTTTTCATTAAACTTACAAAAAATTTGGGGGTATGGTGCCAGTAGTTTACCTGCCCTGCCACTTCCGTCGCGGGTGTTGTTTCTTTCAGGTATGTAGCAACATCATGCTGTTTTTCAGACGGAAGGTTCATATACCCAGGCAGGCGTAAAGAGAGCAGCCCTAGGTCTGTGTAGCCCTGAATATTAGAGTGCCCACGCAGTGCATTCATACCGCCACCAGGCATACCAATGTTACCAAGCAACATTTGCACCATGGCACCGGCCCTAATAACCTGTGCGCCGCTTGTATGGTGTGTCCAGCCCAGAGCAAACAAGAACGTAGCGGTTAAATCTGGCGCGCTGGTACGGGCCAGTTCAGCGCAAACATGCTCAAAATCTTTAACCGGGGTGCCGCAAAGCTGGGTTACCATTTCTGGTGTGTAACGCTCTACATGCTTGCGCAGCAGGTTAAGCACACAGCGTGGGTGTTGCAGCGTAGGGTCAGACTTTGCAAAACCTTGCTCGTCATGCTCATACGCCCATGAGGCTTTGTCATAAACGCGTTTTTGCGCATCATAACCACTAAACAAGCCATCTTCAAACTTATAGTCATCGCGCACAATCAAAGCCGCGTTTGTATAGGCTTTAACATATTCATGCTGGAACGCATCGTGTGTCAGCAGGTAGTTCACCACACCCAGCATAAAGGCTGCATCTGCCCCTGCCCGAATAGGCGTGTAAAAATCAGCCACAGCGGCAGTACGGTTAAAGCGCGGGTCAACTACCAGCACCTTGGCACCGTTACGCACCTTAGCTTCCATAACCCACTTAAAGCCCACCGGGTGTGCTTCAGCAGGGTTGCCACCCATAACCAGCACAACGTTGGCGTTTTTAATATCCACCCAATTGTTGGTCATAGCGCCACGGCCAAAAGACGGCGCCAGCGCAGAGACTGTCGGCGCATGGCACACACGGGCCTGACAATCTAGCCCCAACATGCCCAAGGCCCGTGCAAACTTAAAGTCTAGTACGCCTGTTTCATTACTTGCAGCAGAAGAGGCCAGCATACCCGAACTCAACCAACGGTTGACCAGTTCGCCATTCTCATTGCGCTCAATGAAATTTTTGTCACGGTCTTCTTTAAGGAGTTTGGCTATGCGGGTTGTTGCCTCATCCCACGTAATACGCTTCCATTCTTTAGAACCGGGCGCACGGTACTCAGGGTAGAGCAAACGTCCTTCACTATGAATAAAATCGACAAGCCCTGCCCCTTTTGGGCACAACGAACCACGGCTAACGGGATGGTCTGGGTCGCCTTCGATATGGAAAATGCTAGGCTTTGCGTTCTTTGCGCCATCGCCAAGGCTATACATAAGAATACCACACCCAACAGAGCAGTACGTGCAATTGTTGCGGGTTTCTTTTGCGCGCAACAATTTATATTGGCGCGAATCTCCGGCGTAAGCCTTGGGGGGTGTAAACCCTAAGGCAAGTGCGCTGGCACCTGCTACACATGTGCCCCCAGCCTTTAGAAATTGCCGTCTTCCCAGAGTCATCTTGCTCGTACCTTTACGCAACATCCCGCATAAAGGTTATATATATTCTTTCTAACAAAATGAAATTGATACAGATCACAATTAAATGTGCGTACCGACAAGCATACAGGCCTGCACTATTTTATCTATTCCCAACTGAATACAGACGAATTCTTTGGAATCAACTAAAGGTTGTATTTTTCCCACCTAAAACATTAAAATCCAGACATCTTCTCCATGCGTTTGATATTTTAGTTGCAAGTGATAATTGTTCTCAATATAAACAGAAACGGAGCATCGGTCAGTGTTATCCCGTTCGTCTATCCCCAGTCCCTGACAGGTGCTCCACCAAGATCCCTTCCCCCTCCTTAATACATAGCACCCGAATTTTGCTGAATATTAGGTTGAAGCACGACCATGACAGAAAATAGCACCTGGCATTTAACGCACTCTCAGCCTCATAAATTTCTGGACTATTTCAACCCGACCAATGGCTTTATTCGCCAAATCAATATCCTTTTAAACCGCTTCAAAAGCGTTCAAACTCTTTGTGCTGAAGGGGAAACGCAGGAAGAATTCACGCATCTGCGCAACGAACTCGCGTTCCACCTTGTTAAAATGTCGCGGTGGTGGGGGTTTGATTTTTGCCCACAAGGCTTAACCGGTATCCGTAACCCGCTTTTTCTGACCTACGTTAAGGCGCACCTTGCCCGCAATGTGAATGACGAAAGCTTTTTTGATACCTTTACTTTGCAAAAGCATATGCATTCAGGTGATGCAGGCCATATTCTCGTTTTAGGGCAAGACCCGTTTAGCACGCCTGACCTAACCCTCTATTATGGTGTTGATGGCAAAAAAAATTTTCGTTTTGCAACACTCACCCACACTCAAGAAACGCAATGGCACCGCTACAGCTACCCCGACTTTGCCAGCGCGTGGTTGGCTGCTTGGTCAACCCACGCCAGTGCGGGCGATGTAAGAAAAAACTTAAGCGAGTATTTGGCAGCAGAACGCGAACACGCCTGTGCACGCATTTGGCACCAGCGCTATTTTCATCGCAACGAAACGCAAATGGGTATTAGGCTCTACGCAGATGCCGCCCAACAGTTGTCCATTTGCAAGTCTCCTTTTGGTAAGGCTGAATTTGAAGCTATTGTAAATAGTCTGGCGTTTGATGTTGTAAAACACGCCTTTACCGGCAACATTACTATTGCAGACTTATTAGCCGACAATAAAACACTCGATAATAGCCTGCGTACCGCAAACACTCTCAAACATCGTGCGCGTGCTCACGTTGCCACCACGGTAGACCCTACCCTAAAAGCCGAGCTAGATGCTTTACTCGATAGCACCCTGTCTTACATACCAAGGCGTTGCTCTGGCACATAATACCCCGCAAAAAAGGCCGCTCTTAAAGCGGCCTTTTTCTAACGCATACGTCTTTTTAAAATAGGCTCTTAGACTGAAAATTTCTCAGCATTCTTGGCAAATAATTTCACCAGTTTTTCAGCTTGCGCCTTATAGGCTTCTTTATCGGCCCATGCAGAAATTGGGTTCAAAATATCAGCGGGCACACCGGCAACATTCTTAGGTACAGACAAACCAAAAAATGGTTCCTGCTCAAAGTCTGCCTGCGCCAAACTGCCCTCAAGCACGGCACTCAAAATAGCGCGTGTATGGGCCAAAGACATACGCTGGCCTACACCATACGCACCACCAAACCAGCCGGTATTAACCAACCAGCAAGACACATTGCCCTGCGCCAAACGTTTGCGCAGCAATTCACCGTAAATAGCGGGCGGGCGCGGCAAGAAAGGTGCCCCAAAACAGGCAGAAAAGGTCGCTTCAGGCTCGTTACCCAAGCCTTTTTCCGTGCCGGCAATACGTGCCGTGTAGCCAGACAAAAAGTGGTGCATGGCTTGGTCTGGGGTCAGTTTAGAAATTGGGGGCAATACCCCAAATGCGTCTGCCGTCAGCATTAAAACATGCTCTGGTTTACCGCCGCGGCCATTTTCTACCGCATTAGGAATAAAATGCGTAGGGTAGCAAGAGCGCGTGTTTTCCGTGCGGGATGCATCGTCCAAGTCCAGCTTACCACCAGATTGGACAGTAACGTTTTCCAGCACAGCCCCAAAACGGTGAGAGGCGTTCCAGATATCTGGCTCTGCCTCTTTATTCAGCCGAATAACTTTGGCGTAACAACCGCCCTCAAAATTAAAGACCCCCTCATCTGCCCAACCGTGCTCATCATCCCCAATCAGGGGTCTTTTCCGGTCTGAAGAAAGAGTGGTTTTGCCAGTGCCAGACAAACCGAAGAAAATAGCACTCTCACCTTTTGGGCCAATATTGGCCGAACAGTGCATAGGCAGCACGCCTTTAGGCGGCAACAGCCAGTTCATAACCGTGAAAATGGATTTCTTGATTTCGCCCGCATATTGCGTGCCAGCAATAACAATGAGCTTTTGGGCAAAAGAGAGCGCCACTGCCGTTTCTGAGCGTATAGCGTACAGCTCTGGGTCAAGCTCAAGATCTGGCGCATGTAAAATAACGTAGTCTGGCACAAAATCAGCGAGATCATCTGCCGCAGGGCGAATGAACATATTGCGTGCAAACAGGGCATGCCACGCATTGGTCGTAACAAGACGTACTTTAATACGGTGGGCAGGGTCTGCCCCAGCATACAAATCTTGCGTGAACAGTTCTTGCCCACTGAGGTAACCACGCACCGTATCAGTCAACCGTAAAAAATGCTCCGGAGACATTTTCTGGTTAATATCTGTCCACCAAACTTCTGCGCTGGTAGAGGGCTCATCAACAATAAACTTATCTTTTGCTGAGCGCCCTGTATGGACACCAGTCTCAACAGCAAAAGCACCATCTTCAGAGAGAACACCCTCTTGCCGTTCTAGCGCGGCGGCAACCAACTCAGGGGCCGCTAGGTTAGCATGCACAGCAAACGCGGCAGATAAACCAGTTTTATCAAGCACGGTTTCAGGGTTTTGGGTCTCTGCATAGGCTATAATATTTGCCTTTAAGTGCTTTTGCATGAGGTATTCATCTTTCCTTTTTTTATTCATGCGTCGCTTACACTTTTCCGGCCACCTGCACTATAAACAGGGGCAAATATTTTTCTCTAAGCCCTCTCTCTGTAAAGATGACGCCAGAAAAATTGCAGCCAAACAAACCTACAACTAAAGCATTTACGCTTTACTGTCGTGCTATCAACCATTGTAAAATGGCTAAAATCAAGCATCAACCACACAATCTTATGGCATGTTTAGCTTTCTGTATATGGAAGGGCTCCTATGCTGGCTTTCCCCCTCGACCATACAGCGCCATTGCCTTTATCTTGACCCAAATTTTTCTCCCTCTATTTGGTAAGTTTGGTCATGACATCTGACGCCCAGCCAACCCTCCCTTTTGAGACACGCCTGTCTGTTGTGCTGTCTCTTTTGCAGGCACAAATGGGGGCCAAAGTGTCAACTAATGCTTCTGTTTGTGAAGCCCACAGCCACGGAGAAGCATACCAGATTGCCCATATGCCCGCCGCTGTCGTGTTTGCGCAAAGCACGGCAGATGTCGCGGCCGTGCTTAAAGTTTGCCATGCTAACCACGTGCCAGTTGTTGCCTTTGGCGCAGGTACATCTGTTGAAGGGCACGTAACCCCACTTGAAGGGGGCATAAGCCTAGACCTATCACGCATGACAGACGTTCTGGCCGTTAACGCGGCAGACCTAGATTGCCGGGTACAAGCAGGCATAACCCGCCAGTCTCTTAACGCTCTGTTGCGCGATACTGGGCTCTTCTTTCCGGTAGACCCGGGTGGCGAGGCCACCATTGGTGGCATGTGTGCAACCCGTGCATCGGGCACTGCCGCGGTGCATTACGGCACCATGAAAGAAAACGTGCTCGGCCTAACCGCAGTTATGGCCAATGGTGAGGTTATTCAAACAGGTGGCCGCGTTCGCAAATCTTCTACAGGTTATGACCTGACTTCACTTTTGGTCGGCTCAGAAGGAACGTTGGGCATTATTACCGAGGTGCAACTGCGCCTGCATGGTTTGCCCGAGCAGATTTCTGCGGCAGTCTGCCAGTTTGAAACACTGGATGACGCGGTTAATACCGCCGTTGAAATTATTCAAATGGGCATACCCATTACCCGTGTAGAACTACTCGATGCCGTGCAAATGCAAGCCTGTATCGCGTTTTCTAACCTGACCGAATTTAAACCGCTCACCACGCTCTTCTTTGAGTTTTCTGGCGCGCCAGAGGCTGTGCGGGAACAAATTTCCTTAACGCAAAGCCTGGCAACCGAAAATAATGGCCTTGCTTTTGCATGGGCAGAAACTGCCGACGAGCGCAACCGGCTATGGAAAGCCAGACACAATGCATTTTGGGCCATTAAAGCCCAAAACCCAGGCAAACAGTTAGTGAGCACAGACTGCATTGTGCCTATTTCTCAATTAACAGAGCTTATTAACGGCGTGCGCCAAGACATAGCCGCATCTGGCCTGTATGCCTCTATTCTTGGCCATGTGGGTGATGGTAACTTCCATACTATTATTGCAACGGAGGATACGCCCGAAGGCTACCAACAGGCTCTTGCTCTTGACCGCAAAATTGTAGCCCGTGCGCTCTCTCTCCATGGCTCATGCAGTGGTGAGCATGGGGTTGGTGTCGGCAAGCTGGAATTTTTAGAAACAGAGCATGGGCCAGAAGCTTTAAGCGTTATGCGGGCACTCAAAGCCACCCTAGACCCACGCAATATCCTTAACCCCGGCAAACTGCTGCCCTCAGGCCCCATTTACCACGGCTAACACTGTATCTTTCCCCTACATGGAAAGCGTAGCTCAATCGTCTTGCATGTAGGAGAAACTTTATAAAATCAAGCTTGCTATATTAGACGGCAATACTGTCTAACAATGGAATATCTACCCGTGCAGAAAGTGTTTTACGGTAGTCTTCTACAGCACTTGGGTACACAAGCCCTTTTATAATAGACAAGCTGTGTAAATGCGCAAACAAATGAATATCATCTGTCGAGAGTGTTCCGTTAACAGCCTCCTTACTTTGGATAAGAGGAGCTAATTCTTGCAAAAATGCATTAAGCGGAGCTAGTGCAGTCGCATTTTCTGACAAGATTTCAGAAAATGGCCCTGTCGCCCGTTCTTTATTACGCACAAAATAGGCACGCCCTGCCGTTGTCGAAAATTCAGGGAATGGGGCACAGGCTGCGCGGGGCAAAAATTGCCGATACAGCACACTACTTGAACGCTGGATCCAGTCAGTAATTTGTGGGTTTGTGCTGCCTGTCAGTAAAGCTGCGCCACGTTTTTCTATATGCGCCACAATATCCATGCTCTCGCCCATATACTGGCCATTTTCTTCAAGAATGGGCAGCATTTTACGGCCGATCATGGCTTTGGGAGTAGCCTCGTCATCGTTTTGCAGCATAACCATGTCGAATGGCAAAGTGTGCAAACCAAAAATCATGCGCGCTTTAATACAAAACGGGCAATGGTCATAAACGTATAGTTTATACATGCTTCCTCCCAAATTCTGAGCAAAGCCTAACACACTCAATCAGAAGAAAAACCCCTACCCCTCCTTTACTACGGCGCGAGTGGCACAGCCCCCCTCACCCAGTTTCCCCCCTCGCGTTAACCCTATAGACGCACCACAGCTTTTAGCCTGAAACAAAAATGTAGCATTTGCAGAAATTGAAGTTTTAGCCCCTCTATGAGAGTGTGAAAATTTAGATACCAAAAACCTTAGAGAGCCTTATGCCCTTACCCTTGCGCGTTAAAATGTCTCGCATTCAATCACGTAGCGCACACTCACCTGTAAACACGCTTATGTGGTTGGCTGGGGTAAGTTGTTCTCTGGCTTTGGGCTTTGCTGTGCAGCCACATGCTCATGCAGCGTCTACTCTGGCCCCCAATGCGCCAGACCTTTCTGCTATTGAGACCGTTGTTGTTATTTTTGCCGAAAATAGATCTATGGATGATTTGTACCGGGGTTTCCCCGGTGCAGATACCTCAGCCAATCTACCGGCCTCAGCTTACCTCCAAAAAGACCGAGACGGCACGGTATTGCCTGAACTCCCGCCCATCTGGAACGGCATAACAGGGCGCGGAGCACCTAACCCTATTACCCAAGCCATGACCGAGCACCTGCCAAACCAACCCTTTGATGTTGATGACGCAAAGGGCTTTAACCTGCCACTTAATAGCCTGACACATGATTTGTGGCACCGTTTTTACCAAAACCAGATGCAAATTAATAACGGCAAAAACGACATGTTTGTTGCTTGGGCAGATTCAGGCGCCATGCCTATGGCCTACTGGAGCGGCAAAAACATGCAAATGTGGAAGATTGCAGAACAATACACCCTAGCCGACCATTTTTTTATGGGTGGTTTTGGGGGGTCTTTCTTTAACCACCAGTGGTTAGCCTGCGCCTGCGCTCCGTATTACGCTAAAGCAGATATAAGCCCCGCGCACCCCTCTATTGCTGTAACAGACGCAAGCGGTAAGGCTTTGGCACTTGCCCCCAACTCTCCCAAATCAGCACTTGAAGGTGTGCCTAAATTTGTCAAAGATGGCAATCTTACAGCCGATTTTTACGCTGTTAACACCATGCAGCCCCCCTACCAACCCAGCGGCAACGCTCCAGCGGCAGGGCAAGACCCCCGCTTTGCAGACCCCACCAACGCCACAACCCTACCCGCCCAAACATCGCCCACTATTGGTGACCGCCTGAGCGAAAAAAGCATTAGTTGGGCTTGGTTTTCTGGCGCGTGGGAGCATGTTTTAACGCATGGCAATAGCGAGCCTGTGCCAGACTTTCAGTACCACCACCAACCTTATAATTATTATCAAAACTTTGCCCCCGGCACGGCCGCACGTGCAGAGCACCTGCAAGATGGTGGGCTAAATGGTGAGCGTTTTCTTAAAACCATAGACCGTGGCCAATTACCGCAGGTCTCGTTTTACAAACCGCAAGGTAACCTCAACGAACACTCAGGTTATGCAGACATACAAAGCGGAGATAACCACATTGCCACACTGGTGCACCACCTAGAAAAAAGCCCACAATGGCCGCATATGCTGGTTATTGTCACCTACGACGAAAACGGTGGCTTATGGGACCACGTAGCCCCACCAAAGGGAGACCGCTGGGGGCCGGGCACCCGTATTCCCGCCATTATTATCTCTCCCTACGCGCGGCAGCATTATGTTGATAAAACCGTGCAGGACACCACATCAATTCTGAAATTTTTAACAGAACGTTTTCTGCTACGCCCCTTAGAGGGGGTACAAACGCGTGACAAAGCCATACAGGCCAGCACTGGCCAACCCTTAGGCGACCTAACATCTGCCTTGTCTCTCCCCGTTCACAACAACTAAGGGGACTTAGCAGGCAGACTTTATCTTTCTTTCTGCCTGCGTTGTGCTGTGGGGGCAGTATACCCATCGGTTAATGTCTTAAGAAAAGCCACAACTGCGTCTATCTCTGGCTCTGAAAGCGCTGGTTTATTGCCCACCCTATGCCCAAAGGGTGGGTTCATATTTATATTTTGGTGATATTGCTTGGGTAAATCATCATATAACACAACCTCACCTTGGGCATTTTTTGGGTAAACCCGGCTTGGCTGCGTGTCACGCAAAACATAAAATGCCACTGCATCTCTTAGGCTTTTATAAACCCCATTATGGAAAAAGACCTTACGCGTTGCAACATTACGCAAAGTTGGCGTTTTAAATAGCCCGCAATAGTCAGCATGCTGCGCTAAATCTGTTCGGTCTGGCCCACATAATCCTAAGTCGTAATTCTGCGGGTTAGCATTGTAAGGCAGTGCGGTATTGCGCGGCACAGCAAGCGCTATTAACCCATAATCTGTAAATTGTGGGGGTGTTCCATCATGCCCCGGCTGGCTTAAATGGCATGAGGCACAATTTCCTTTCTGGGGGTCTTCAAACACCTCTAAGCCCCGTTGCTCCTGCTTGCTTAGCGCTACCTTCCCCGCCAGATAAGCATCGTACTTACTGGTATAGGGGTAAAATTTTCGCCAATCTTGCTGGTAGGTTTCCAGAGCTTTTGTAATGACCATAAAAAGCGAGCCTGTTTTCAAAAAAGGCTCAAATACTTTTAAGCGTGGCGCATAGCCTGCTTTTTGCGCTCGATCCACAACATCTTGCGCTGTTTTATTGCCCATCTCAAACGGGCTTAATAAAGGAATACGCGCTTGCTCAGCCAAGCTCTTAGCCCGCCCGTCCCATGTTAGACCACCAGTCGGGCCGTTATCTACGCTTTCATCTGCCTCATCTTCTGAATCAAAAAAATGCTCTGTAAATTGCGGAACACTTTGCAAATATTTTAAAGACGGGGTAGCCCGGTGGCCCATCTGAGCCAAATCTGCCCCACCCCGTTGCACAGCCTGTGCATTTGCAGGAGCAAATGCGTGCTCTTCGTTATGGCATGTAGCGCAAGATTGCTTACCAGAGGCAGAAAGCCTTGGGTCATGAAATAGCTCACTGCCCAAGGCTGCCAGCGCTTTAACTTGCGCAAAAACCTCAGCCCTCTCCATACCCTGTGCCCAGGCCGGAGCAGCCCACACTAAATGAAGGCTCATAACACTGCATATTTTTACAAAATGAGCAGCAACCCGTGGCATGGTTTTATCTTACGAAAACAAAAATATAATGGTGTACGAAACAGTGTGCTCTACCGCCCATTATGGGCGGGCTATCAGGTCTTTTATTAACGCTTTCATACGGGGCACATCAACACGAAGCACAACATGCTCTTTTTGCTCGTCCAGCCTTGGTTGATACCCTTCTGACCACGAAAGAATATCGCCATATTGTGCATCAAATGCTGTATTTACATCAACATACACATCTGTGCTGGTGCGTATAAGTGACGGATCAAGCCAGACAGCCGCCGCTATTTCGTCCCACAACGGGAAATTATTGGCAGATTTACGCATAATACGAGCAACGGGCGTGTCAGACTGCGTAATATCTTTTACAAATGCTTCAGACATTTCCGTTTCGGTAGATGGGTCAGCAGGCACCATGACTATTTTTTTCCATGGGGCGTGCATGACAATAGATGCAGCCTCTGGGTCAAAGCGAATATTAAACTCGCGGCGCGGAGAATTCCCAAATTCGCGTGCAAATTGCGCTGCGGCTGGTGTGTTCAGCTTTTGTTGGGGGTTAAGGCTGCCCCCCATATAAACCAGCTCTTTAGCAAGGCTTGCAAATTCAGGATCCAGTTTTTGCGCCAAAGCCAAGTTTGTCATGGGGCCGCATTCAATAATGCTCACCTGCCCTGGGTACTGGTGCACCATGCGGAGCATAAACGACACGGCTGTTTCTGGCGCGGCTTTAGTTTTGGGGTTGCCCCACGGCAAATCAGGCACGCTATTAGCAGCATGATAAGGCGGCAGAGGCTGGTTGGTTTTTTCCACCCACTGCTTCATCCATGCCCCTTTCCAAACCAGCTTGCCGTAAAGGCTTTCCCACCGTTCTGTTCGTTTTTCTGTATTAAGGAGCGGGTAAGTAGCCCCAGCCACCACGGGCACGTCTGGCCGGTTCGCAATTTCCACCCCACGCAAGGCATAAGCTGTGGCCTCTTTTTGCCAGAAATCGCCACTTACTGTTGCAAAACCCAACACTTTTACATGTGGTGCTTTCAGAACCATCCACTGGGCAAGCGCAAACCCATCATCGTCAAAAATTACCAGTCTGTCTTGTTGTTCTGCTTGCGCATGGGGTGGCACAACGGCGCCAGCCAAACAAAAAGCAAAAAGGCCGTTACGCAAAGCACGCAAGAAAAAACCGGATTTCATAAAAACATAACCTTGATTAATGAGCTTACTCGGTTTTCTAGCATCTCTCGCTCTGGCACACTATGCCACCACGCCCTTACTCCCGAGACCGCCATGTTTTTTGCTTCACACCGTTTCTTTCTAGCCATTACCGGCCTCGCTCTGCTCTCAGGCTGCGTTGCCCAACCTGCACAGCAGAACGCACCCAACATACCGCACGCCCTACCGGTACAAAGCACAGAACTGAGTGTGCCAAAACATGGAGATTTTGGGCATTACACATTTGCACTCACGTGGCAGCCCGGCTTTTGCTCTGGCCCAAATGGTAAAAGCTGTACCGACAGCCAGCCCCTAACACCTCTTATCGGGCTGCATGGGCTGTGGGCTTCTCGCCCGTCAGACCTTATACAAGCCAAGCTACCGGTTACAACCTGGTGGCAAAAAGGGTGCAGCGTTTATAATGCCTCGACAACTGCAGCAACACCGCAACTCGATACAAACCTAAGCGCAATACTCGCAAGCGTTATGCCCCATACACGCACACCACTGTGGGTGCATGAGTACCAAAAACATGCCTCTTGCTTTGGAATGCAGGCTACGCAATTTTTTACAACTGCCGCCACACTCAGAAACCGCTTTGTGGCTCTCCCTTCAGCCCAAGCGCTCATAAATTCGGCTGGGCATGAAATTGAAAAAACAACCCTAAACCAGCTTATCGAGCGTGATACCGGCACATTGCCCGAGCGTGCAGTACAGTTTCAATGCAATAAAACGGCTCAAGGGCAAAGTATTTTGTCGCAAATCTGGTTTACTCTTAAAATAGATAGCCTCTCCAAATTTCCGCGAGCAGAAGCTTTTATAAAAAATGCCCATGAGCAGGATAACTGCCCGACACGCTTTTTAATACCACAATGGAGCGCTCAATAAGCGTAGCATTAGAAACGGTAAAGGCACGTTTAACCGCCTTTAGGGCTTAAATGCCAAACCGTTTCATAAGCTGGGCAAAGCCCCTTAATACCCTCAGGCAGCAGTGTTTTTTCAAGCTCGGCCACACGGTAGGCTGCGCCATATAATGCCGAAACTTCATGCGCCAGCACAGCAAAAGGTGGGCCAGCCCTTTTGCTCTGGTCATACTCAACACACGTGAGGAGTTGCGGTGCATTTTGCGCCAAACCAATAAGGTGTTGAGCGTAAGACGCACGCACCGCTTCCGGCAAGGCTATAAGGGCCGCACGATCATACACCGCATCCACACGCCCAATGCTCTGCGGCGTACACTCAAAAATATCCCCAACAAAAACGCGCAAAGTGCCCGCCGTATAGGAAATAGCATTGGGCACTGCCTCTATTTGCGGCACCAACCCTAAATCTTGAAACAAAGCCTCAACGGCAACGGGGCTAAGCTCTATGCCTGTCACCCGACAACCTGCAGCTAACAACCAATGGATATCCAAGGTTTTGCCGCATAGCGGCACCAGCACATGGGCACCGGGTTTTAGGTTTAGGCGCGCAAAATAGCTTACTAAAAATGGATGCGGCACGGGAGAATGAAACCCTATCTGGTTCTGCTCCCATTTAGTGTGCCAAAAAACTGCGTCCATATTTTAATAAACCCTACTCTAATATTCTTTAAAAACAGAATACTAGGCGTTTTCTCAAAACCACCTTACTTATAAAATGTCTTTAAGCCGCTCAGGCCGAAAGCCCGTTGCGACGACATATAACTCACTTGAATCTTTCCGGCTTGCTGGTGGCTTAGCATGCCTTACTAACGCAAAAGCCTGTTTGAGCGTGTTCAGCATATCTTTTTCTGCCCCGCCCTGAAAAACCTTGGCAACAAAGCCCCCGCCTTCTGCCAAAATTTCAAAGGCAAAATAGAGCGCTTCTTCAGCAAGCCCAATAATACGAATATGGTCTGTTGGAGCGTGGCCTGTTGTGTTTGGTGCCATATCAGACAGCACAAGGTCAGCCTTACCATCCAGCATTGTGGTGAGGCGCTCAGCCATAGTCGGATCTGTAAAATCCCCTTCTATAATCTCAGCCCCAGCAACTGGGTCTACTGGCAACAGGTCAACCCCAACCACGCGGCTGGCCCCACGCTTTACAATAACCTGTGTCCAGCCCCCCGGTGCTGCCCCTAGGTCAACCACGCGCATACCGGGCTTAATTAACTCAAAACGGTCATCAAGTTCGATAAGCTTAAACGCTGCGCGCGACCGCCAACCTGCTTTATGCGCCGCCTGTACGTAGGGGTCGTTTAGCTGGCGTGCTAACCAGCGCTGCTGGGCTGTGGTGCGGCCTCGTGCTGTGCGCAACAAAACAGACTTGGCCCGCATTTTATGCGGTGCGTCAGAATCCTCTTTGCTTGAACCTGCCCCCGGTGCCGTACTGCTTTTGCGCGCACGCCCCGGTACGCGCATGGGCTGTGGTGTACGGCCAGAGCCGTTTTTATCTTCCGTCATGATCCTGTCGCCTGAATGGAGTGCTGAAACGGAATAGGGCCTAACACTGACGGACGATGATAGTGCCGCGGCGTTGGCCCTGCCTTACGGATCATACGCAGCACCATACCGTCTCTTAACCCTCGATCAGCAACAATAATGTCTTCGATCGGCCACATGTCATGAATGGCCTCAAAAATAGCACAACCCGGCAAAACAAACGTTGCCCTATCCGGCCCTATGCACGGATGCGCCTCTATGCCTGCCCGGCCCATTTCATGCAACATGCGCACAGCTTTTCTTGCGCTAACAGACGGCAATTGCGTGCCATCTACTGCTGCTCGGGCATAACGGGGCAACCCCAAAACCAAACTTGCCAAAGTGGTTACCGTGCCACTTGTCCCAATAAGCCGCGTTTGCTGGCGCCGTATTTCTGGCCCTATACGATGGATAGCCTCAAACTCATGCAGTGCCTGTTTGGTGTAAGCAACCATGTGTGCATAGCTGGCAGGGTCGTGCGGGCTAACATGCCCAAACTGCTCCGAAAGCGTAATAACCCCTACAGGCAAACTTAAATACCCAATAAGGTCTCGTGTCTGGCGAAAGGGGTCAACGCGCACCCAAGCTATTTCGGTAGACCCACCACCGATATCAAACAATAATGCTCTATTACGTGGCGCACCAAACCGAGAGCTATGAATAAGGCTGGCGCAGCTTTCAACCGCAAGGCCAGCTTCCTCCCGGCCTGAAATGATAGAAATATCAAAACCGGTTTCTGCCTTGGCACGCCTTAGAAAATCTGCGCCATTTTCAGCGCGACGGCAGGCTTCTGTTGCAACAGCCCGTATCGCTTTTAACGGGCGGCGGCCTACACGCTCGGCACAGATACGCAGCGCATCCAACGTACGCTCCATAGCTGGGCCTGCTAACCTGCCAGTATGGTGCAACCCCTCACCTAGCTTAACCATACGGCTATAGCTATCAACCACTCTAAAGCCACCCGTGGTTTGTGCAGCCACCATTAACCGACAGTTGTTTGTACCCAAATCCAGAGCGGCAAACAGCTCCTCCTCACCGCTCCGACCATAAGAAGACGGGTAAGACCGGCCTGCACGACCGGGCCAGGGGGGAATGCGCTCCATCTATCCTGTCCTTTATGGTTAAGGGGTTAATACATCGTTCTCCCTATTTTTGGGGAGCGCGGCCAAAGGAGCAAGACAAATATGTGAAAAAAAGAAATCTTTTCGTTTTTGCCCTTGCATGCCTACCAGCAGAGTGTTAGATGAGCCTCACCGAGACGGGAGGGTACATAAACCTTCTATAAATCTCCTTGCTGGGAGATAGTTTAGCGGTAGAACTACCGGCTCTGACCCGGTCAGCCCTGGTTCGAATCCAGGTCTCCCAGCCAATCTCTCCAAATCATAAAATACAGTAAACTAAATGCTTTGTCGTGCTGTGTTTTCTAAAATTTAAACCCAGATACAAAAAAAGCTCTCCACCCGGCAGGGCAGAGAGCTTTTGTCGTAGCCTATAGGCGCTTAACGCACTTTAGAGCTTATCAATACCACTTTTAATTGCGTCCTTTGCATCACCAACAGCGCCTTGCACTTTCCCCTTTAGGGTTTGCGCTGCACCTTCTGCTTCCAGCCGCTCATTATCTGTAAGCTTACCCGTTTCTTCTTTAATTTTGCCAGCCACTTGGTTAGCCGCACCTTTAACCTTGTCTGAAATCGAGCTCATTGTCGCTCTCCTTTATTGCTTGGTTATGTACTCCTAACACCCCACAGCACACAAAGTTTCAAAAGCATTTACCGCATATCTTTTTAGCCAACATCACTATTAACAAATGTAACAACCAACTCCGTATGCAGCCCACTCCGCGCAGGGGCTGTTATCACGGTTTCGTTATGAAATGTTTCTCTTATTTTATGTTCCACACCATGCCATCGCCTTGGCACCGTGCGGCAAATTGTGTAGCTTTGCTCTCTGCTTAATAAAGCGGGGCTGCATTAAAGCTTTGTAGCACGGTTTAAGTTTCACGTTGCTGCGCACAAGCAGGAACCAAACCCACCCGCACGGTGTTGAAGACAAGAAGGATTAGACCGAAGAAGGGCCACTTATTCATGGAACACCTGTTATAACATGCACTCCATGCCCTAAACCCGGTGTAACCCACTCCCACAAACCGAACACAGGAAGGCACAACAGCTCTGCACAGAGTTGCGACCAAAGTGCCCTCCCTGCCCTCAAACACCGAAACCTTTAACCGCGGATATAAAGAGATGGCATACGCTACAACCAACCCTTATACGGGCGAAACTCTCAAAACTTTTCCTGACGCAACAGATCAGGAAATCCAGACCGCTCTGACCGACGCCTACGAAGCATTCAAAAGCTGGCGCGATGTCTCCTTTGCTGAACGTGCAAAGGTTATGACCGCAGCCGCAAACATTTTGCGTCGCGATATTGATAAATATGCCAAATTGCTCACCCTCGAGATGGGCAAACTGTATGAAGAAGCGAAGCTGGAAACCATTCTTTCAGCTGAAATTTTTGAATATTACGCAAAAAATGCAGAAGAACTGCTTAAAGCAGAAAAACTGCCCGTAGCAGACCCCAAAGAAGGCGAAGCCATTCTGGTTCACCAGCCGCAGGGCATTGTCTTTGCGATCGAACCTTGGAACTTCCCTTACTATCAGATCGCACGCATCATTGCGCCACAGCTTTCTGCCGGTAACACCGTTCTGCTTAAGCATGCCTCAAATGTACCGCAGTGCGCTGCTATTTTTGATGACCTGATGCTGGAAGCTGGCCTGCCTAAAGGGGCATTCCGCAACCTGTATGCTGCTCGCCACCACACAGAAGTGATCCTGAACGACCCTCGCGTTTGCGGCGTAGCCCTGACAGGCTCTGAAGGCGCTGGCGCTATTGTTGCAGCAGTTGCTGGTAAAGCACTCAAAAAAGCAACGATGGAGCTTGGTGGGGCAGATGCCTTCATCGTTCTGGAAGATGCAGACGTTGAGAAAGCAGCTAAATGGGCAGCCTTTGGCCGTCACTGGAATGCTGGTCAGGTGTGCGTTTCTTCCAAACGCCTGATTGTTGCCGATGCCATCTACGACCAGTTCTTGAGCGTTTACAAAGCTGAAGTTGCAAAACTGAAAGCTGGTGACCCGATGGATCCGTCAACTACACTGGCCCCTCTTTCCTCACAAAAAGCAGCTGATGACCTGAAAGCTCAGGTTGAAGAAGCCAAAAAACATGGTGCCGTTGTTGAAGTTATTGGCGCACCAGTTCCAGAGAAAGGCGCTTTCTTCCAGCCTCTTCTGATGACCAACCTGCACGAAAATAATGCAGCTCGCCATTGGGAGTTCTTTGGCCCTGTTACGCAGCTTTATCGCGTAAAAGACGAAGCCGAAGCTATTCGCGTTGCTAACGACACCCCATACGGTCTGGGCGGTTCTGTCTTTACCAAAGACACAAAACGTGGTGTTGAAGTTGCTAAGCAAATTCACACCGGTATGGTTTATATCAACCACCCAACCATGGTTAAGGCAGATCTGCCATTTGGTGGCGTTGCCCGCTCTGGCTATGGCCGTGAACTCATTGGCCTCGGCATCAAAGAATTCGTCAACCACAAGTTGATCGACGTCGTAGATATCGACGCTCCATTCTGAGCCAACAAAAAATGCCTCCCTTTAACGAGGGAGGCATTTTTAAATGCTCAAAATGTATAGCTTACAAAACAAACCAGCTTAGCTGCTTAACGCAGTTAGCTGGTTTTTTATTACCCCCAGAGCCACGCTGCACCGCGCACACCAGAGCTGTCTCCGTGCATGTTTTTGAGCAATTCGGTATTGCATTCAGGGGTAATCGCGTAACGCGTCATAACCTCCCTTACCCGCGGGTAAAGCCCTTCAAGGTTAGAAACACCGCCGCCTAGCACAATCGCGTCTGGGTCTAGCATATTCACCACTAAGGCGCAGGCACGGCCAAGGCGTTCTGTGTAAATATCAAGCGCCTTCAAAGCTGCCGCATCTCCTTGCTCTGCAGCCAATTCTATACCGTGCGTACTCCGCTCTCCCGGCCCTTTCCAAAGCTCAGCCAAAGCTGACCCGCACAAAAAGCGCTCAATGCAACCCTCATTGCCACAAAAGCACTTGGGCATAGGAAACTCTTCTGCCCGCACCCATGGCAGTGGAATATGCCCCCACTCGCCTGCAATATGGTGCAATCCGGTCAGTGGTTCGTTGTTTACAACAATGCCACCCCCAACACCGGAGCCCAGAATAACCCCAAAAACAATTTTGCGGCCTTTTGCAGCACCATCAATGGCTTCAGACAAGGCAAAGCAGTTTGCATCGTTTTCGACCCTTACGGCACAACCCAGTGCCCGCTCCAGATCATCACCAAAGGGTTTGCCATTTAACCACGTTGCGTTGGCATTTTTTACACACCGCGTCCGCGCATCTATTGCGCCGGGTATGCCAATACCAACCGTTGCAACCGGGCTGGTTTTAGCACGGGCAAACTGAACCATCTCAGCAATTTTAACGAGAAGAGCGTCATATGTTCCGGGGTTTGCTTCCCGGTGCCGGAGCAGAATGTCCCCTTTGGAATCAAGGGCAGCAATTTCAATCTTGGTCCCTCCAAGATCGATTCCAAGACGATAATCTGACATCAAGCGACCTTAACGCTAATTGAGCACAACCCAAAGACCATAGCGGCATGGGATAATTCTGAAAAATATGCAATCACATATCTTTGTCTTTCTATACAAGGCTATGTGTCATGAATGAGGCTCTCCTTGATGCACGCGGGCTTAACTGCCCCATTCCGGTTTTAAAAGCCAACAGGCTTTTACGTTCCATGGCAGCAGGAAACAAATTGCGTGTTCTCACCACAGACCGCGCATCAATTGTTGATTTTCAGGTTTTCTGCCGCGAAACCGGCCACGCACTTATTGCTTTTACCGAGGAAAACGGCACTCTGTGCTTTACAATAAGACGCCGCTCAGACATGCCCCAAGCGTAACACGGGCATGTTTTATGGTCTTATCTTTCCTCTAACACTTGGCAGATGCCCCTTTATCGGAGTAATGCCTGCGCCTTATGACGGATAGGAAGACCTGCGCCATGGCGGACAATATCAAATCCCTGTCTTTCGAGGATGCACTTTCTGAGCTGGAGAAAATTGTGCGCGGCCTCGAGGGCGGCCAGTTAAAACTGGAAGAGGCTATTGCGTCCTACGAGCGCGGGGCAGCCTTACGCCAGCATTGCGAAACCAAGCTGAGCGAGGCCGAGGCCCGCGTTCAGGCGATCGTCCAGAAAGCCGATGGCTCTCTGGATCTGAAACCTATGGATTGAGATGTCGATGACCAACCCGACAACCCTCTCTGCGGCACAGCCTGCTGCCAATGCGGCTGCTCTGCGTGAAGATATGTCTATCCGTGCTAAACTGGTAGAAACCACAATTGACGCCCTTCTGCCGCCTACCAAAGGCGGTGATGCGCGTTTAATTGAAGCCATGCGTTACGCCACCCTTGGCGGCGGCAAACGCTTACGTGGCTACCTAGCAGTTGAAACAGCAAGCCTCTTTGGTGTTTCTGAGCAGCAATCTGCCCGTGTTGGCGCATCTGTTGAAATGCTGCATGCCTATTCTCTGGTGCATGACGACCTGCCCGCAATGGACGATGACGACCTGCGCCGTGGCCAGCCCTCTACACACCGCAAGTTTGACGAAGCCACAGCCATTCTGGCAGGTGACGCGCTTCAAACTAAAGCGTTCGAAATTCTGGCTGAACCCGCCACTCATACAGATGCATCTGTCCGTATCGCGCTCATTACCGCGTTTGCCGCCGCCTCCGGCGCTGCTGGCATGGTTGGTGGCCAGATGATTGATATGGAAGGCGAAGGCCGCGCATTACCGCTAGACGAAGTGCGCCACCTCCATGCCCTCAAAACCGGCTGCCTCATTCGCTACTCTGCCGAAGCTGGGGCTATTTTGGGCCAAGCAGATGCCGAGCTACAGCGCCGTTTACGCTCTTATGGCGCCAATATTGGCGCTGCCTTCCAAATTGCTGATGACGTGCTAGACGCCACAGCAACTGCCGAAGAACTGGGTAAAACCGCAGGTAAAGATGAAGCCTCAGGCAAATCAACCTTCGTTGCACTGCTTGGCATTGATGGTGCCCGCGCAGAAGCCGAACGCCTGACCAAACTGGCCATTGAAGATCTCGCTCCTTTTGGGGCAAAAGCCGACCGCTTAAAAGCGTTGGCCTATTACGTTATTGAACGCAGGAACTAAGCCAATGGCAGAACAGACGCCCCCCTCTATCCCGACCCTTGGCCGTTTTCCTGCGCTAGACCGGGTGACCTACCCGTCTGACATGCGCAATTTTTCAGTTGAGCA
>NZ_BAMX01000019.1 GCF_000963965.1 Acetobacter orientalis | reverse complement strand
CTTACCGCACCCCACATCGTACAAACCGCTCTCAGCGCGCTGGGCATCGGAGACATGCTTTCAGTGAACTTGCAAAACCGCTCAACGGGAACAAAATCATGAGCATGAAACGCATCTCTCTTCGCGCAGGGCTTATGCTTGGTCTGGGCATGGCTCTTCTCCCTACTGCTGGGCAGAGCGTGCTCGCTCCAGCGGCACTGGCACAAACCGCACCGGCTAACGCCGTAAGTGCGCCCGTTCAGCAGCTTTATGCCGCTTTAGGCAAAATTCAGACCTCGCACGCGAGCTTTGATGAGCGGGCAAAAATTGCAGGCGCTGCGGTTGACCAAGCGTTTGACCTTGATGCCGTACTGGCTGCCTCTATTGGCACACGCTATCAGGCTATTGCGGCAGACGATAAACAGAAGCTGCTTGCCGCATTCCGTGATTTTACCATTGCGCGCTACGTTTCCAGCTTCAAACCCGGTGCTGGCGCACGCTTTACCATTACCCCTACCGTTGAAAACTCACCCGTTGGTGGCAACAAAATCGTCAACACCTTCATTGGCTCAGATGACAGCATGCCCGGCACTCCGGTTAGCTACATTATGCACCAAGGGGCTTCTGGCTGGCGTATTACAGACGTGCTGTTGGCAGAGTCTCGTATTAGCCAGGCTGCCGCCCAGCGGTCAGATTTTCGTTCCACCCTCGCCTCTGGCGGTGTATCTGGCCTGATCACCGTGCTGGAACGCAAGGTCAAAGCATTCTCTAACGATTGAGGCAGGATACACGAGTCGTGACACAAAACGGACAGACCAATAGCCCGGCCAAGGGCCAGAAAGCGGCTACTCTGTAATGTCCGTCTTCCCTGTTTTGGCTTATGTAAGTGCTGCTGTTGCAGCGTGTGGTTGCCTTCAATCTTTTGCAGGTGCAGCCCTTTTGCGGCGCTTTCATATGCGAGAGCGCCGCCCTGTTACACTTAAACCCCTCCCGCCTGTTACGGTTCTTAAACCGCTTTACGGTTCCGAACCGTTGCTTGAAGAAGCTCTCGAGAGTTTCTGCACCCAAGACTACCCAAACATGCAGCTTGTGTTTGGTGTGCGCGAGCGTGACGACCCAGCCATAGACAGCGTAAAGCGGCTGCAAGAGCGCCACCCACATCTTACTATAGACGTGGTGGTTAACCCTGCGGTGCATGGGTTAAACCGCAAAATCAGTAATTTGCTTAACATGCTGCCGTTTGCCCAGCATGACATACTGGTTATTTCCGATTCTGATATTCACGTCAGCCCCGATTACCTGCGCCATATCGTCAGTGCGCTGCACAAACCGGGTACAGGGCTTGTCACCACGCTATATGCCGGGTTGCCAGCCACCCCCAGCTTTGTGCGTATGATGGCTGCCGGGCAGATTAACCATTGCTTCCTGCCCGGTGTTATTCTCTCGCGCTATCTTGGTCGCCAAGACTGTTTGGGGGCGACCATGGCCCTAACCCGCAGCATGCTAGAGACAGTCGGCGGTCTTGAAGCTCTGCTGCCACATGTCGCTGATGATGCCGTGTTGGGCAGGTTGGTACGCCAACATGGCTACGACATTACGATAGCCGACACCCTAACCTGGACAACCGTTGCCGAAAACACAGCCTCTGACCTGCTTTTGCACGAGCTACGCTGGGGCCGCACCGTTTGTGCGCTAGCACCCGCAGGCTATGCTGCCTCTTCTATCCAGTTACCCTTGTTCTGGGCCGCACTGGCGGTAGTGTTCCAGCCTCATGCTCTGTGGGCATACCTGCTTTTTGGTACGGTGTGGGGCGTTCGGGCCATTACGGCCTTTATTATTGACCGCACGGTTGGCTCACGCCCTGTATGGCCGCTGCTCCTGCTGCCTATGCGGGACTGGCTGTCTGCTGCCATTATGGTGGGCAGCGCCAGTGGCACACGGGTAGACTGGCGCGGCCAAACCATGCACGTGGCCCCCCATACTGTTACCCCCCCTGTCAGCAAGCAATTATCCCCCTGATGAGTGATACGGCTTGTCTCAGGCCGCTCTCAGGGGTAATGCCTTCCCAACAAATTCTTTGAGTCTTCTCAAAAACACCTCCCAGCCTTGTCAGGACATACTCCCATGATGAGAACCCTTTTTCTGCAACCCCCGTCTTTTGATGGTTTTGATGGTGGCGCAGGCTCCCGTTACCAAGCCAAGCGCGAAATCAAATCTTTCTGGTACCCGACATGGCTGGCACAACCCGCTGCTATGGTTGAAGGTAGCCGTTTAATTGACGCCCCCCCTGCCCGTATGGGTATGGAGCCGATTCTAGAAGACGTAAAAAACCGCGATCTGGTTATTCTGCACACCTCTACCCCGTCTTTCGCGAAAGACGTGCAGGTTGCCCAGATGCTCAAAGACACCAACCCAAAACTGATTATCGGGATGGTTGGTGCTAAAGTTGCTGTTCAGCCAGAAGAAAGCCTGCTGAAAGGCCCACCGATTGACTTCGTGGCCCGCAACGAATTTGACTACACCATTAAAGAAATCGCTGAAGGCCGCGATTTCAAAGATGTAGACGGCATTACATGGCGCAACAAAGACGGTGAAATTATCACCAACCGCGACCGCGCCATGATTGAAGACATGGACAGCCTGCCCTTCGTGACCGAAGTATACAAGCGTGACCTGAAGATTGAAGACTACTTCATTGGTTACCTGATGCACCCCTATATTTCTATTTATACGGGCCGTGGCTGTAAGTCTCGCTGCACCTTCTGCCTGTGGCCGCAGACCGTTGGCGGCCACCGCTACCGTACCCGTAGCCCAGAACATGTGGCTGCCGAAATTCGGTTGGCAAAACAATACTTCCCGCAGGTCAAAGAATTCTTCTTTGATGATGACACCTTCACCGATGACCTGCCCCGCGCAGAAGCCATTGCACGTGAACTAGGCAAACTGGGTGTTACGTGGTCTTGCAACGCAAAAGCCAACGTACCGCGCGAAACCCTAAAGGTACTGCGTGACAACGGCCTGCGCCTGCTGCTGGTTGGTTACGAAAGCGGTAACCAGCAGATTCTGCACAACATTAAAAAGGGCATGCGCGTAGAAGTAGCCCGTGAATTCACCAAAAACTGCCATGAACTTGGCATTAAAATTCACGGCACCTTCATTCTCGGCCTGCCGGGCGAAACGAAGGAAACCATTCAGGAAACCATCAACTTCGCCAAAGAAATCAACCCGCACACTTTGCAGGTTTCTCTGGCCGCGCCATACCCCGGCACAGCGCTGCACAAGCAGGCTACCGAAAACGGCTGGCTGGACGAAAGCAATGCTGAGCTGATTGACGAAAACGGCGTGCAGATGGCACCGCTGCACTACCCGCACCTGTCACACACGGAAATTTTCAACAGCGTTGAAGAATTCTATAAAAAATTCTACTTCCGTGCGCCTAAAATTGCTTCCATCGTGAGCGAAATGGTGCGCTCACCCCAGATGATGAAACGCCGCCTGCGTGAAGGGGTTGAGTTCTTCCACTTCCTTCGTGACCGTAACGCGGCCTAACGCTTTTACCGCCTGCTTTCTAGGCTTTACGCTACAGAAAGCAGGCTGAAATTTTGCTTATGAAACGCGCCATTATCTCGGCTGATGATTTCGGCCTTTCTGTTGAAGTCAATGAAGCTATAGAGATTGCACACCGCGATGGCGTGCTTTCAACTGCCAGCCTTATGGTGGCTGGCCCTGCGGTAGACGATGCCATTGAGCGTGCAAAACGCCTGCCCACCCTTAAGGTTGGGTTGCATTTGGTGGTTATTGAAGGGGCCTCTGTACTACCCCACCTACAGCTACCGCTTATTACCCAACCCGATGGCTGGTTTTCCTCTTCACAACTTGGGCTTGGGGTTGATTACTTCTTTCGCCCTGAAGGCCGTGCTGAATTACGCTCAGAAATTACAGCTCAATTTGAAGCCTTCAAACGTACTGGCTTAGTGCTAGACCACGCTAATGCCCACAAACACATGCACCTGCACCCAACAGTTGCCCGCATGATGATTGATGTTGGCCGCCCCTATGGCCTGCGCGCCATTCGTACCCCGTTTGAGCCAATAGAACCCCTTCTGGCGGCAGGTACCTATACAGACACGCTCGGCGATGCCGCCTTGCGGTACTGGACACGCTTGCTCCGCCACCAAATTCGCTCTGCCGGTATGGTAACAAATGACTGGTGCTTTGGGTTGGCATGGAGCGGGCACATGACACCAGACCGGGTTGCAGCCCTAGCCGCACACCTGCCCGAAGGTGTGTCCGAAATTTATTTCCATCCCGCCACGCAAAAAAACGCTTTGCTGCAAAAACTCATGCCCACTTACGAACACGAGGCAGAATTTGAAGCCCTGTGCTCATCGGGCTTTAAAGCCGTGCTGCACCATGCGCATGCTGTTCTATCAAGCTGGCAAGATATTCAGCCAACACATAGCTAGTTGTTATAACATTTTAAATATGCATAGCTTTGGGTAACAATATTATCAAAACATCTTTATTTGTGTTATAACTGCAAAAGTTGCGTTGACGCCTAGCGCCCTTTCTGTTTCAAATTTCTGCCTGACCACAAAATAATAAAGAAATGGTCTCGCCTTAAAATGAAACAGTCTTTCTGCTCTACAGCCTTGCTCTCTCCCTCCCACAGTGCGGCTCTGGCCGCGCCTGTGGCATCTGGTGCTGTCGTGTTTTTTCCGGCTTTTAAGACAAAAGCCGCTGTCGTGTTTGTGGGCACATCTGCAGTGCCCCCTCGGTTCGTGTTTAACCCTGTATGGCAAGGTTTTGCATAAAGCAGCCCTTGCTGTGTCTGGGTTTTACTGGCCCGCCTGAACCGTTTTACGACCCCCCATTTTTCAAAAAAGAGCTGCCCCATGAGACAGTCACAAGAACGCCGCACAAAGCGGCGCACGACGTCGTGTTTTTCTAAGCACCCAGACAAAACGCGAGATAAAGGCTTTGTAGCCCTTGCCGCTATGGCTTTGTGGTCTGGCGCCTATACCCACGCCGGTTATGCAGCCCCCGTTTCGCTTGAAAAATCTGTGGCGCCGGTTACAGATTCCATCGTAAGCCCAGCCAGCAAAGCACGCCCTAACCCAACAGCCGCTATACGCCCCCTTAATACCGGGCAGTTAGATGCTGGCAGCTTAGGGCCAGACCCATCTGCCATTAAGCGGCCGAGCAATACGCCTATTCCGCCAAGCGGTGTGCCTATTTTGCCCTCTCCGGGTTACGCCACCATGAGCGTACCCTCTTATGCCCCAGCGGGTGAGGAACAAGGTGCTGCACATACGCTAGAACTTGATGCGCTCACCAATTGGGAAGGCCCCTCCGGCCTTTTGCCCCCCCGCCTTGATGCCCTGCGCCGTATGGATATGAACGACCCATACTACGTACCCACCGCTGGTACTGGCCACCTTGTGCCTTTTCTCAACAAACCACGGGCATGGATGCACGACCGCGGCTTTACCTTTTCTTTCACCTACAAAGGCGAGGCCATGGGCGTTGCCACAGGGGGCTTGAAAAAAGGGGTTAGCTATGTACACGAGCTCACCCTGCAAGGTATTTTTGACCTAGAGCGCATGGCCCGCCTTAAAGGCTGGTCTGTGCATGCGCTGGTTATGGAGCGCGCCGGTAAAGCCCTGCAAAGTGGCCGCTTGGGCGAAAACTATATTGCCATGCAAGAGGTTTACTCTCTCTCTGGCAACGTGGCCGCTCATCTGGTTGATTTGTATGCAGAAAAGCGCACGCTCCATAACAAACTAGACGTTATTTTTGGCCGCATGTCGCTTACCCATGTGTTTGCCACATCGCCCCTGTTGTGCTCCTTCATGGTCACGTGCTCTGCACCTGTAGCGCTTAAACAAAACCCCGGCTTTAGCGTGTACCCCAAAGCAACATGGGGGGCCCGCGTGCGCCTACGCCCTACCAGAGACACTGCCTTGCAGGTTGGCGCCTACTCTGTCAGTGCCTTAACAGACAACCCAAGTGGCTGGTCTTGGGGGGCGGAGAACACTACCGGTCTGTCTTTGCCGGTTGAGTTCACATGGCAGCCTTTTTTGACCCGCAACCGCCTACCCGGCCACTATGTTATTGGCTACGCGCACGACACCACGCGCTATGCTGATAAAGTGGCGTCGTCCCTACCCGCTAAAGTGGCAGCTACAATACCAGGCAGGCGCTCTGCCCCATCTGATATGTTCTGGCTTGAAGCAGACCAAATGGTTTACCGCTTGGGTGGCCGTAACATGATGGCCGGTGGCTACCTGATGGCCGGTTATGTGCATGTTACCCCCCGCGTGGTTAACCTGTCTGACCAAGCCTATGGTGGGTTTTCGTTTGTGGGGCTTATTCCCGGCCGCCTGACAGACCGCTTTGGCGCGCTCTATTCTTGGTACCATGTCAGCCGCCGCCGCCGCGAAAGCCAACTTATTGCCCAAGATGCCGGGCTGCCTTTGGGTGCAGGTGTGCATGGCGTGCAAGACAACTCACACGTTATCGAGTCCTATTACGCGATAGATGCTGCACCCGGCCTGCTTATACAGCCCTCGTTTCAGTACATGATTCACCCCGGTGAGACGCACCATATTAAAGATGCAGCCATTATTGGGCTTAAGCTTATTGCCAACCTGTAAATAACCGGCAGCCCGCCCACCTTGCGTGGTCGGGCTATGGCCTAACATCTTTGCTTATTACGCTCAGCAGGCAAGCCCGCAGCCCTAGGCATAGCGGGCCTGCTCTGCTACTCAACCAAAGCAAGACTATCCACCCTTATTAGACGCTGGCATGACTGACACGCCTTCACACTCCCCTTCGGGCACCAACCTGTCTGACAAAACCGCAAAAGCACAGGCCGAGCGCGCCGCCCGGCAGGCTGCTGCCCTACGCGCCAACCTGCGCCGCCGTAAACAGCAGGCCCGCACCCGGCAGGAGCAGGAGGCAGACGCGCAGGCACCCACAGCCCTGACCACAGATAACAACGGAGACACCCCACCATGCCCGTGATGCCCGATACCTGGATCCGTCAAATGGCAACCGATCACGGTATGATCGAACCGTTTGTCGAGTCTCAAAAGCGTGAAGGCGTCATTTCCTACGGGTTGTCTTCTTACGGTTACGATGCTCGCGTAGCAGATGACTTCCGTATTTTTACGGACGTTAACAACGCCATTGTAGACCCCAAAAATTTCTCACCCGATGGCTTTGTGTCTCGCAAGGCTGATGAGTGCATTATTCCGCCCAACAGCTTTGTGCTGGCCCATACGATTGAGTATTTCCGTATCCCGCGTGATGTGCTGGTGGTGTGCCTTGGCAAATCTACCTATGCACGGTGCGGTATTATTGTGAATGTCACCCCGCTTGAACCAGAGTGGGAAGGCCAAGTCACAATTGAAATTAGCAACACCACACCGCTGCCTGCCCGCATTTATGCCAATGAAGGTATTTGCCAGTTTCTGTTCTTTAAAGGCGACAGCCCGTGCGAGACCAGCTACGCAGACCGCGCAGGCAAGTATATGGGCCAAAACGGCGTTACCACCCCCCGCATGTAAGCGAGACTAATGGACAAATTTATTATTCGGGGCGGGCGGCCTCTCCACGGTGAAATTACCATTGGTGGGGCTAAAAACGCAGGACTTAAGCTGCTTGTTGCTGGCCTGCTTACCTCTGAGCGCCTTGTGCTTACAAACGTGCCGCATATTGCCGATATTGCAACAATGCGCGCCCTGCTTACCCAGCATGGCCTAAGCGCTGAAGCCGTTAATGGTGATAAAACCACCCTGTCTGTAGGGGGGGATATTACCAGCACAGAAGCCCCTTACGACATTGTGTCCAAAATGCGGGCCTCTATTTTGGTGCTTGGCCCGTTGCTAGCTCGCTGCCGCGAAGCCCGCGTGTCTTTGCCCGGTGGCTGCGCTATTGGCACCCGCCCGGTAGACCTGCACCTTAAAGGGCTGGAAACACTCGGGGCCAAAATTACACTCGAAAACGGCTATATTAATGCCCGCGCACCTAATGGGCTGGTGGGTGAGCGCATTGTGCTGCCGTTTGCCTCTGTCGGGGCAACAGAAAACCTGATGATGGCCGCCACCCTCGCTAAAGGCCGCACAGAAATAGTCAATGCCGCGCGCGAACCTGAAATGGTTGATCTGGCAAACTGCCTGAACGCCATGGGCGCCAAAATTACCGGCGCAGGCTCCGGCCATATCATGATTGATGGGGTTGAGGCCCTGCACGGCGCACAACACCGCATTATGTCTGACCGTATTGAATGCGGCACCTACGCCTGTGCTGCCGCCATTACCGGTGGTGACCTACGCCTTATTGGTGGCCAAATAGAGCATTTGGGCGCTGTTGTGCGCGCGTTTGAAGAAGCCGGGGTTGAGGTCACACAAGAAGGAGACGCCATGCGCGTGCGCCGCACAGGCGCGTTGCGCGGGGTCGATATCATGACCGAGCCTTACCCCGGTTTTCCAACAGATATGCAGGCCCAGTTTATGGCGCTGCTCTCTGTGGCCGAAGGGGCGTCCATGATTACGGAAACCATTTTTGAAAACCGTTTCATGCATGTGCCCGAGCTTAACCGCATGGGGGCGCGTATTAACGTACACGGGTCTTCTGCCATTATTCGTGGTGTGCATGGCCTTTCTGGCGCACCCGTTATGGCCACAGACCTGCGGGCCTCTTTCTCTCTTATCATTGCAGGTCTTGCCGCCCACGGAGAGACAATTTTAAGCCGCGTCTACCACCTAGACCGTGGGTATGAAGCAGTAGAACGCAAACTGGCAGCCTGTGGTGCTGCTATTGAGCGCGTTAAAGACTAAACCACACATAAAGCCTGCTGGTTTGAGGGTTAAACGGCCCCAAACCAGCCTTTGGCCTTTTGGTAGCCTACACGGGTTGGCAAACCCTGCCCCCGCACGCTAGGCTTTACCCAACCTGCTACCCACATGCCCGTCCCTTACGCCCGCCTCTAACACAGAGAAGCAAGTCGCCCCGCATGCGTGGATTTTTAAAACCAGTTTTTTACACTGCCCTCATGCTGCTAAGCAGTTGTTACAATGTTGGGTCTGTACGGCTAGACCAAGACCAAAACGACTATTCCCGCGCCTTGATTGAGTCGAGCAAACGGCAAACCCTGCTTAATGTTGTACGCCTGCGCTATGGTGATACGCCGGGCTTTTTAGACACCACTCAACTTATTTCTGGCTACCAGTTGCAACGCTCTGTGTCTGTAGGTGTGGGCACAGATACAGGCTATGTACGGCCCTATGGCGGCGTAGGCGCCCAACTACAAGAAAGCCCCACTTTTACCTTTCAGCCTGTAACGGGCGACGCTTACGCCCAAAGTTTTTTACGCCCCTTACCGCCGGGTAGTCTGCTGCCCCTTGCTATGGGTGGCCTCCCTATTGATGTGCTGTTCAGGCTTGCGGTGCAATCTGTCAACATGATCAGCAATGCCGGGGCTATTGGTGGCAATGTTGGCCGTGGTTCACCCGAATTTTTTGAACTCATTCACGACTTACGGCTCCTGCAAGTTGCGGGTTTATTGGGTATCCAGCTTGAACATAGCCAAGAAATACCGGGTAAAACGCCTTCTTTTGACCGCGTGTTCCTTACCATTTCGTCAACCAGTGACCCGCTCCTGGCAGAAACAGTTTTTGAAACACGGCACTTTTTCAATATGCAACAAAACGATGAACGCGTTGAGGTTGTGTATGGCGCAGGCAAACCTGCACCGGGGCAAATAAGGCTGCTTACCCGCACCATGCTAGGTGTGCTGGGCCAAATTGCTTACCAGATTGAAGTGCCAAAAACAGACATTACCTCTGGCCAGACCCTACCCCGTGTTTCTCTTGTTGGGCGCGAGACCAAACCGGTGGTCACTATTCGGGTCGATGAAGAGCAGCCCAAAGCCCCCTTTGTCTCTATTCGCTACGAAAAACGCTATTACTGGATTGCCAAAGACGATTTTGACAGCAAGCTGGCCTTTACCATGCTGCAAATTTTGCTTGAGCTGTCCAAAACCACCAAAAACCCCGGTGCTATTGTCACTATTCCTATTAGCAAGTAGCGCCACACCATAAAAAAAGGGGGCACTCAAGGCCCCCTTTAAAACGCTATAGGGTAGCACGCGCAGGCGCTAACCTATGCTGGCAAACAGGGGAGAGTTTACTCCCACCAGACAGACAGCGTTCTTACACCCTGTGCACCACGGATAAGCACACCTTGAATATCTGCCGTGGCAGAAGGGCCGGTCATAAGAACCCCATAATTGGCGGTATGAAACTCTGGCCGCTCCAGATACGCAGTGTGCATATTTGCTGTCAGGTTATCTTCAGACAAAATAACAACAATATGCTGGGTTAAATGCGCGGCTGAGTTCAGGCTGTTCAGTTGTGCCTCACTCAAAAAGATAGACCCCATTTCGGCAATACCAAAGGGGGAGCGCACAACCAGCACATCTGTTGCGGCAGCCTGTTGGGGGCTGGCCACATCTTCAATACGAAGGGTGCCTTCAAAATCTGGCACAGCAGAGCAAATAATTTTTGCATCGGGAAAGCGGCGGGCAATGGCAGTTGCCAGAGTATCGCCTTCCTGACGGAGCAATATTTGCCCGCCCAAAAGCTGGAGAGCGTTTTCAAAACGCTCACGCCCTTTATCCATGTCCCCCAAAACAGCAACAGGGGGGAGCGGGTGGGCTGCCGGGTCTGGGCGGTTAGCCCGCAAAGTAGCCAGAACTTTATCACGCGAACTCATTGTGCTTTCCCCTTTTTCAGGCGGTTTTCCTTGTACCAGCTATGGAAAGTCTGCTTGACCGGGTGCGGCAGCTCGCGGTGCTTACCCCAAGGGTTTAACCAGTTATACAGCACAAAACGTGGCAAGGTGCTTAGGGCCACCTCTGTGCCGTTAATGGCCGTACGGTACAGTGTTGGCTGGCCCATGAGGCGGCCCGCCATGTGCATAATTTCGCGTTTTACAAACGGTAGCTCGTGGTGCTCGGCCAGCACACGTCGCCATTTATAAAGCTGCTCATGAATATTAATTTTAACCGGGCACACATTTGTGCAGCTGCCATTCATGGTAGAGGCAAATGGTAGAGCGCTGTATTTGCGTTCGTTAAAGGTGGGGTCAATAATTGCCCCAATTGGCCCAGAATACACAGCACCATAAGACAGCCCGCCAGAACGGCGGTACACTGGGCAGGTGTTCATACACGCACCGCAGCGAATGCACTTAAGAGATGTCCAGAACTCTTCCATACCCAAACGGGCAGAGCGGCCGTTATCTACCAAAATAACGTGCATTTCCCCGCCCTTTTGTGGGCCACGGAAATGCGTCGTGTACTGGGTAATAGGAGAGCCAAGCGCACTCCGCGACAGCAGGCGTATAAACACACCCATATCTGCCATACGGGGCACAATGCGCTCTATACCCAGTGTAGCAATATGCAGGTTTGGCACGGTAGAGCTTAGGTCTGCGTTGCCTTCGTTGGTGCACACCACAAAGGTGCCGGTTTCTGCCACCAGAAAATTACCACCGGTCATGCCCGCATCGGCTGCCAAAATAACTGGGCGGGCAGCCATACGCTGCGCTTCAGCCAAAGACTGGGGGCTGTTGTCGTTGGGGTCTGTGTTGTAATTTTTGGCAAAAATTTTGGCAACATCGGGCACCAGCTTATGCACGGCTGGCACCACAATATGGCTTGGCATCTGGCCATCAAGCTGCTGAATACGCTCACCAAGGTCGGTTTCTGTCACCGTTACGCCACGTGGCTCAAGGTAGCTGCGCATGTCACATTCTTCCGTGACCATGGACTTGCTCTTGATAAGCGACTTTGAGCCGTGCCTTTCCAGAATTTCGCCAACAATACGGTTGTGCTCGGCAGCATCGGCCGCCCAATGCACATGAATGCCGTTTTTCTTGGCGTTCGCTTCAAACTGCTCCAAATATTCGGGCAGGTTAGCCAAGGTGTGTTCTTTAATTTCAGACGCACGGCTGCGCAGGTCTTGCCATTCAGGCAAAATATGCATCTGCTGGTCACGTTTTTGGCGCATGTCCCACAGGCGTTCGTCATGAAACGTCAGGTGCGGGGCATCTTCCAAAAACTCTTCTGCGGCTTTGGCATGGTTTACGCGTTTTACTTTCATGCCCGTGCTCCGTTCAGAATTTCTGCAATATGGATAAAGCGGATAGGCACACCATTCCGTTCTGCACAGCCCTGCTGGTGCATCATGCAAGACGTATCGGCAGACACAATGTACTCGGCCCCCGCTTCATGGTGGTCGCGCACTTTGTCGTAACCCATACGGGCCGAAACAGCTTCTTCTGTTACCGAAAAGGTGCCACCAAAACCACAGCATTCATCTGGGCGTTTTGGCGTTGCAAAAGAAATACCTTTAACTTTCTTCAACAAATCCATTGGTTTAGAGAAAAACGGCTCGCCTAGCTCAGACATGCTGGCCGTGCGCAGCGCACGCAACGTGCCGCAACTATTATGCAGCCCCACTTTGTGCGGAAATTCCGCCCACGGAAAGTCTTCCACTTTTAAAATATCGTGCAAAAACTCTACCAGTTCGTAGGTATGGGCACGCACATGTTTAACTTCATCCGTTTGCGGAATAGCGTCAAAATTATCCCGCACATGGTGGGTGCAACTGCCAGACGGCATAACAATGGCATCGTATTTGGCAAAGTTTTTCACAAACAAGGCCTCAGCCGCAGCCGCGTCAGAGTTACAACCCGAGTTTGCCATAGGCTGGCCACAGCAGGTCTGGTTCATGGGGTAGTCTACGTCTTGGCCCAGTTTTTCCAGCAGTTCGAGCGTTGCAATGCCAGTGTTGGGGTAGAATGCATCAATATAACACGGAATAAACAAACCGATTTTCATTAAGGCCTCCGGTTGGGGTGCAAAACGGGGCAGCACCACTCATGGTTTTAACAGATGGGGAACCACCGGAGGCAAAGCAGACCTCACTGGCGGGGGCATTTTTGACCACATGCAGCACGAAGAGCAAAAGCGCATGCCCTGCGCCTGCTCTCTGTACTTTGCCTATGGTCGGGCTAATAAGTTTTGTCTGATACGCATAAGAGCTTATCTAAAAAAGCGTTTAGGCCTGCACGTTCTTTAACAGAACCCAGCACAGCACATCACTTTTGAGAGAACAGCAAGGCGGGCCTGCATAAACCAGGCAACACAACAGCAACCACCGTAAAGGGTTACTGTTGGAGTAAAGCTGCGAAATCAGAGGGGGCGTCTGATAAGGTCGCTCTTATGCTCCTTTTACGGTGCGGTAAGCCCTCTTGACGGCACAAGACGACCGCTTTGAGCTTACGTTTCTATTTTTGTTATAACAAAAATCCGTAAAAGGGAAACAGGAAAAGCGCATGCCAATTTACAAAGGCTGCCACCCTTTTTGTGCAAGGGTTACAAACTAGGTGTTAGCCGCCTTCGGCTTCCATAATAGCATCGTGCAAATGCTCTGGGTTGAGGTTGGCTTGGGCAAATTGCTGCGTGCGCGGCAAGCGAATATCAAGGTCTGCAATAGTGGCAACCTCTAGCTGCCCACGGGTTACTTTATAGTCTGTTACATGGCCGCCACGGGCGCAGTCTTCGGTTAAAAAATGCACATGGTAACCCGCTACGTTTACCCCTTGCATATAAGCCGGGGTACGAAAGCCAATCATGGTGCCGTTTACAGACTCCATGCTGAATGTGGGCTGCTTTTTAACCACTTCCAGCATATGGGGGTAAGGCTGGCATTGGCAAAAAACGGTGCGTGTTTCTACCCGCTCAAACTGGCCGGTAAAGCGCACGGCGGCAAACAGGTTGGGGTTACCCACCAGCCGGTCAACTTCGGCTTCAAAACCTTCTTTACCAAGGGGGCGGTCAATATTGAAGCACTGCTCAGGCTCAAAATACGTAACACACGCAAAGGGTGTTTTTAGGCTGCCGGGGGCCTGTGCCGCTACACCTTCAGCCCTAAACTGGCGGGCCACGCCGTTGGTCACAATCATCTCGCCATCTAGGGCGTTAAAGGTGCCAAGGCCAAAATTACCGTGCTGGAGCAACTCATCCAGCGTGGTTTCGCCATCATACACAGCATCGAGCAGGGCTGCCATGGTAGAGGTCTGGTACAGGCGGTTGGCTACGGGCTTACTTTTAAAGGCATCGCCTGCAATACGGGGGCGTGTCTCAACATCTCTTAACAAGCCTGTTTTGATACCACGCACCGTTTTCTACTTTCGCTGGTCTGCACTGTGGGCTGCCATGTTATGACAGGCCCAGCCAGTCAGCCAATATATATTGAATAACTAACCCATACTCTTTACATATAGGCGCATGGATATCCGGCATTTGCGTTATTTTGTAACCGTGGGCGACAAAGGCAGCATTACCCGTGCAGCCGAAGAGCTGGGTATGGAGCAGCCGCCCCTTAGCCAGCAAATACGCCAGCTAGAGCAAAAACTTGGTGTACAGCTTTTTGAACGCCAGACACGTGGTGTCACCTTAACTGAAATTGGCGCAACCCTCATGCCCCGCGCCCGCGCCATATTAGAGCTACAGCACCAGTTTATGCTCACAGCCGAGGGCATGGCACGCGGTGAGGTTGGGCATATTCGGCTGGGCCTAGCAGGAGCTGTACCACTTTTACCGGTTATTCCGCTTGCTATCAGAGCATTCCGAGACATTGCGCCAGATGTCACGCTGTCTATGGAAGAGAGCAACACCCCCGCCCTGTGCGCAGCCTTGCATGAAACCAGCACCGATATTGCCATTATACGCCCACCAGTACCCGACCCCGCCCGCCTGTCTGTATCGCATTTGCTTGATGAACCCACAGTAATTGCCCTACCGCGCGGCCACCGGCTCACAAACGAACCTGTTATTCGCCTTGATATGGTGGCTGATGAACCTCTGATCATCTTTCCGCGTGAGCTGGGGCCGGGCTTTCATGATGCCATTTTATCAGCTTACCAAATGGCAGGCGTGACCCCAAAACTTGGGCAGCAAGCCCCCCAAATTGCCGGTACAGTGCCGCTGGTTGCTGCGGGCTTTGGCGTATCTGTCGTACCGCGCTCCTTATGCCAAATTCATGCAGGGGGGGTAACTTTCCATACTATTAGCGACCCCGCTCCACGCGCTACACTGGCTGTGGCCATACGTGCGGGGCAAAATACGCCTATTGTCAGCAAGTTTGTAAAAATACTGCGCACGCATTGCCGTAAATGGGAAAAACTCAGCCCAGAAGAACAGTTTCCTGCCGCTGAATACTGAGGGGTGCAAAACAAGCACTCCTCATCTCTCTTACAGTATCCGATACTGTGCAAGCACTTAGCGTGCCTTGTTTTTTCATGCCCTTATACATTGTTTAAGAGAGACACTATGCTGACCCGTTCAAAACTCTGCCTTCTTGGTGCTGCGCTGCTCCTTTCGGCTTGTGCAGACAGCAAAACCTGTAAACCCAGTGCGGTGCGCTACGACTACCCCCAGCAAAGGCTAGATCAGGCGTTGCAAGACTTCTCTCATAAATCTGGCTGTTTTGTAGAAGTAGACCCGGCTCTGCTGCAAAACCAGCAAGCCCATAAAGTGCACGGCTCTTACAAGCCCAAACAAGCTCTGGCACATATTTTACACGGCACGGGCCTTAAAGGCTCCAGAACAGACAATGGCATGAAAATTCAGGCCAGATAAGCACACTAAACTGCCTACCAGCCCCCTTTACACCAAGGCATGCTTAGCCTGTGTCTGGTTAAAGCGGGGCCACAAGCATACACCCCTGCTCCAAAAGCCTTAAAAGACAGCTTCAAATATTCAAAGTTGCAATCAGACTGGTATATTTTGGTGGTTACATAAGCAGCTTTACAGCCGCAACCATGCAATAAACCGAAGTCAAAACAACGCCTTCAGCCCACAAAGAGCATGCCAGCCCGCCCTAAATAACTTTTAAGCAGTCGTTCAAGGCCGGCCAGACCTATGGTACGGGTGCCCTGCGGCAATAGCTTGTGCGCGGTAAATTTGCTCTACCAGCATAATACGCACCAGCATGTGCGGCCATGTAAGCGTACCAAAAGACAGTGTGGCATCTGCCCGGTTTACCACAGAGGCATCTAGCCCCTCTGCCCCACCAATAATAAAACAGGGTATGCGGCCCAGTGCAGACCACTGGGCAAGATTTTGCGAAAAATCAACGCTGCTAAAATTGCGTCCGGCTTCGTCCAGCACCACAACAAAGGCCTGCGCAGGGCACGCTGCCACTATGGCTTGCCCTTCTTTGCGCTTTATTTCGTCTGGGCTGCCACGGCCGTCTGCCAGTTCAACAATATCCAGCTTGGGCCGCAACCGTTTAAGATAGCGCTCAACAAGCGCAACCTCTGCACGGTCTTTCATGCGGCCAACGGCAATCAGCTTCATGCCAGCCCCACGGTCATGGGGCTGGGTTTTGCAGGCGTATCACACACTGTTAAACAACCGTATCAGGCTACGGGTACGGCCTCTGCGGCGCCATCATCAAGTTCGGCACCCCACATTTCTTCAAGGCCATACAGTTCGCGAGCTTCTGGCTTAAACAGGTGCACAACAATATCACCCGTGTCTAGCAGCACCCAGTCAGAGCCGTTCGCCCCTTCTACGGTAATGCGCTTTAAGCCAATTTCTTTCAGCTTACGCTCAATATGCTGGGCCATAGCAGCAATCTGGCGGTCAGCTAAACCGGTTGCAATAACCATTTTATCTGCAAACGATGCACGGCCGGTTAACGTAATAACCACAATGTTCTCGGCCTTATCATCATCCAAACTGGTGGTGATGATAGACAGCGCTTGTTCCAGCACATCAGGGGCGACTGGCTGGCGTTTAGTTCTGGCTTTAGGGCCAGAGGCTGAGGCTTTTTTGCGCACAGAACCTGCGGCAGCAACTGCACCTTCAGCTTTAGTCCGTGTAGACGCTGCTTTGGCAGCACCCGTTTTGGCGGTACCCGCAGCGGCCCGTGTACGCTTGGGGGGTTCGGTAGGGGGTTGAGTGGTTATGACCGTTCTCCTGTGTGTGACAAGCCAGAGCGAGCCGCGTAGCCAAGGCTACTGTCAAACTCCCCATTCTGGCGGATAGATGTTGCAGATATACCGTTTTGTGGCCCCGGAAGAAAAGTCCATACCGGGGGGGAAAGTGTTGCCAAAAGGGCAGCACGGCATGCGGGTATACGCCACCGCGCCATATAATGCCCAGCCGGGCCATGCAAGGCCGCATTATTTTGCCCGGGCCGGGGCATAACCGCTATGGGCACCTGCGCTACCAGCTTATGCCACCCTTTCCAGCGAGAAAGTGTGGCAAAACCGTCAGCCCCGGTTAACCAAACAAAATGCACAAACGGAAAACGCTGTTGCAGCTTGCGCATGGTTTCAACGGTGTAACGGGTACCGAGTCGGGCTTCTATATCGGTAGCAATAAGCCTGCGGCCATCAGCCAATGCACTAACTGAAGCCAGCCTTTTCGCAAACGGTGCCATACCCTTGGCGGGCTTAAGCGGGTTACCCGGTGACACCATGAACCACACTTGGTCTAGCCGCAAAGCCCGCAAGGCCCGTTGTGCTATCGCCAAATGCCCACGGTGCGCCGGGTTAAAAGACCCCCCCAATAGCCCTATGCGCAAACGCCGCGCATCACCATAAGTCGGGATCACACCCTGTTGCCGCCTTACATTCAGGACCTTACCTGCCCGGTGCCCAGCACTTCGTAACGGAAGGTCGTCAACTGCTCGACCCCCACCGGCCCACGGGCATGGAAGCGCCCTGTAGCAATGCCAATTTCAGCCCCAAAGCCAAACTCACCACCATCGCAGAACTGGGTGGAGGCATTCCACATCACCACAGCGCTGTCTGTGCCGTTCATAAAGCGGTTCGCCACCGCTTCATCGGCCGTCACAATCGCTTCAGTATGAGACGAGCCGTAGCGGCTAATATGGTCAAGCGCTTCATCCACCCCATCAACCACAGCAATATTCAACACAGCATCAAGCCATTCTGTGCTGAAGTCTTTATCTGTTGCGGCGGGCAGTGTGGGCACAATGGCACGCGCCTGCGTATCAGCTTTAAACGTGCAGCCAAACTCAGCAAGGTCTGCCACAATGGCAGGCAGCAAAGTGGCTGCTACGGCGGCATCTATCAGCAGGGTTTCTGTAGCCCCACAAATGCCAGTACGGCGCATTTTGGCATTAAGGATAATACGGCGCGCCATGCCGTGGTCTGCCGCGGCATGAATATAAGTGTGGCACAGGCCATCTGCATGGGCCAACACAGGCACGCGGGCCTCTTGTTGCACACGCTCCACCAAAGACCGCCCACCACGTGGAATAAGCAGGTCAACCAGCCCAGCGGCACCCAGCATTTCTGCTACATGTTTGCGGTCTGCATCGGGGGCAATCTGCACCGTATCTTCGGGCAGCTCTGCCGCACGCAGGCCAGCCTGCATAGCCGCATGGATAGCCCGTGCACTATGGAGGCTTTCAGACCCACCGCGCAGCAGCACAGCATTGCCAGACTTAATGCACAAACCCGCTGCATCGGCCCCTACATTGGGGCGGCTTTCGTAAATAACGCCAATCACGCCCACAGGTGTTGCCACCCGGCGAATGCGCAGGCCGTTAGGGCGTGTCCATTCTTCCAGCACACGGCCAACGGGATCTGGCAGGTCTGCCATATCTTCCAAACCCCGCGCCATCGCTTCAATACGCTCAGGCGTTAAGGTAAGGCGGTCACGGAAAGCATCTTTTGCGGTAGAGGCCGCAAGGTCTTTCGCGTTTTCTGCCAAAATGGTGTCAGACGCCTCACGCAAAGCGGCAGCGGCCGCCCAAAGCGCTCTATCCCGCGCAGAAGTAGGGCTGGTGGCGAGAGTTCTTGCAGCAAGCCGTGCCCGTTTTGCCAAGGCGGTCATTGGCCCTGGCACTGCGGCAGACACAGCCTGCGTTATGGTACTCTCCGCTCCGTCTTCATGCGCCTTCATGGCGTCCTTCATCCTCATTTTGGTGTGTGTGTTAACCAGATAAGCCTATCTGATTACACATTAAAGCGGAACAGCAGAACGTCACCGTCCTGCACAACGTAATCCCGCCCTTCAATACGCAAACGGCCAGCCTCTTTGGCTCCGGCTTCGCCGTTATACTGCACGTAATCTTTGTATGCGATGGTTTCGCACGCAATGAAACCACGTTCAAAGTCATTGTGAATAACAGCCGCTGCCTGCGGGGCTTTGGTGCCAGCAGTAATGGTCCAAGCACGGGCTTCTTTTGGGCCTACGGTAAAGTAGGTACGCAGGCCAAGTAGCCCGTAACCCGCAGCAATAACTCGGTCTAGCCCGCTATCTTTCAGGCCAAGCCCGTCCAGAAATTCGCGGCGTTCTTCATCTGCAAGTTGGCTGACCTCTGCTTCAATAGCCGCAGAAACCACAACCATGGCAGCGCCTTCGGCATCAGCTTTGGCACGCACTTTTTCAGAAAACGCATTGCCGGTTGAAGCGCTGTCTTCATCAACATTGCACACATACAACACCGGTTTGGTGGTCATAAGCTGCAAGCGGTTAACGGCCTCTTCCTGCCCTTCTGGTATGGCAGTACGGGCAGGCTTGCCTTCTTTCAGGGCTTCAATAAGCGGTTCTGCCACAGCCAACTGTGCCACGGCTTCTGCATCGCGGTTTTTGGCACGCTTTTGCAGGGCTGGCAGGCGTTTTTCCAGAGAATCGAGGTCGGCCAGCATCAGCTCGGTCTCAATAATCTCGGCATCGCGTACCGGGTCTACGCCCCCTTCAACGTGGGTAATGTCATCATCTTCAAAGCAGCGCAGCACATGAATAATGGCATCAACTTCACGAATATTTGCCAAAAACTGGTTACCCAGCCCTTCCCCGCGAGAGGCACCACGCACAAGGCCTGCAATATCGACAAACTCAAGGCTGGTAGGCACCGTTTTTTGCGACTTGCCAATTTCCACCAGCTTTTCCAACCGGGGGTCGGGCACAGCAACACGGCCAACGTTTGGCTCAATGGTGCAAAACGGGTAATTGGCAGCCTGTGCCGTTGCCGTTGCCGTTAGCGCGTTAAAGAGCGTGGACTTGCCCACATTGGGCAGACCGACAATACCGCAGTTAAACCCCATCAGCCCTTACTCCCTTCTGGCAACGCAACCTGCGTCATGAATTTTTCTGGCTGGCCATCGGCCAGCAGCGGCGCAGCAGCCGCCATTTTATCCAGCAGGGGCTCTAGCCACTCCTGCCGGTCTGTGTCTGTAAAATTACCCAGCACCCAACCGTGCACGCGCTCTTTGGCACCGGGGTGGCCAATGCCAATACGCACCCGCCAATAGTCTGGTGTGCCCAACATTTTATCCATTGAGCGCAAGCCATTATGGCCCGCAGCCCCACCGCCACGTTTAACGCGCACCTTACCGGGGGCAAGGTCTAGCTCATCATGGAAAGCGGTAATCTGCTCGGGGGCAATTTTGTAAAAAGCCGCAGCTTCCTGCACGCTATCGCCCGAGCGGTTCATGTAGGTCAGGGGGCGCAACAGCAAAACACGCTGTGTGCCTATACGGCCCTCAGCACTCTCCCCCTTAAAGCGGGAGCGCCACGGAGCAAAACCGTACCGTTCAGCTATGGCATCTATAGCCATAAAGCCAACGTTGTGCCTGTGTCGGCGCATGGAAGGCTCAGGATTACCAAGCCCGGCCCAGAGCAACATCACTGGTCCTGTACTTAAAAAAACAAGCTGGGGGCACATGCACAACGCACGTACCCCCCACTTTACATTCAGGTCAGAAAACTGGCCTGCGTGACTTAGGAAGCAGCGTCTTCCGTGCTTTCTTCAGCGTCTGCATCAACACTTGGTGCTGCAACTGTTGCAATCACAAAGTTTGGTGTGTGGTTAACCGGGGTCACGTTTTCGGTGCCCTTCAGGTCTTCCCAACGCACGTTGTCGTTGATGTCGAGGGTAGACAGATCAACGGTGAAGAATTCAGGAATGTGCTCGGCATCGGTTTCAACTTCAACCGTATGACGCACAATGTTCAGCACGCCGCCGCGCTTGAGGCCCGGAGCTTTTTCTTCACCAGAGAAGTGAACGGAGACTTCAACGGTCACGCGCTGGCCAGCTGCCAGACGCATGAAGTCAACATGTTCTGGGGTGTCTTTAACTGGGTGCAGCTGAATGTCACGAATCAGGGCGCGTTCGGTGTTACCACCTTCAACCTTGATTTCGTAAACGCGTGAGCGCCAGCCAGAAGCCTGAATGCCTTTGATCACGATACGTGGGTCGAGCGCGATCAGAGCGGGTTCTTTGCCTGCACCGTAAACAACTGCGGGCACCAGACCAGCACGCCTTGTTGCACGCGCTGCCCCCTTACCAGCCTTCGCGCGCACAGAAGCTTGGATTGATGTAATTTTGGACACGTTGAATTCTCCTAAAACCAGATCATGCAGGCCTCCAGGGGTGCCTACACGGTACGCTGCCCATACCGGAAAACCGCCCCCAAAGCAATGCCAGCATGTTGCACACCCACCACAACTACGCTGCCAAAATGCTTTAAAAGCTGCTATAATTTGCCTTCAATCTTCGCATATTTGCCTCAGAAAGCCTTTTGTTGTCATGACAAACACCCCGCCCCCGCAGCAATTTGGCAGCGACAATTACAGCGGCATTTGCCCACAAGCCCTAGAGGCCATAACCCGTGCCTCGGCCCTTGGGTCTGCCCCCGCCTATGGTGATGACCCATGGACTCGGCTGGCAGAAGACAGCATTCGGGCCCTGTTTGGTATAGATGCCGCAGTCTTTTTTGTTTTTAACGGCACCGCTGCCAACGCGCTGGCTCTGGCAACCCTATGCCCACCCTATTGCAGTATTATTGCAACAGACATTGCCCACGCTGAAACATCAGAACGCGGTGCACCAGAGTTTTTTACCGGCGGCAGCAAGCTCATGACGCCCCCATGCCCAGAGGGCAAACTCACCCCTGCGGCCATTAAACTTTGCTGCCGCAAAACCCAGAGTTTTCAGGCCTCTGCCCCCGCTGTTGTTACCATTACCCAACCCACAGAAAACGGCCTGCTTTACACCCCAGAAGAAATTCGTGCTCTGGCCGATGTATGCCAAGAACATGGCCTTAAACTCCACATGGACGGCGCACGCTTTGCCAACGCTGTAGCCGCACTAGGCTGCACATCTGCCGCCCTAACATGGCAGGCTGGGGTGGATGTCTTAAGTTTTGGTGGCACAAAAAATGGCATGGCAATGGGCGATGCTGTGGTGTTTTTTAACCGTGCAAACGCCCGTGGCTTTGCAGAACGCGCCAAACAGGGTGGGCAAACAGCCTCTAAAATGCGCTTTCTTTCTGCCCCATGGCTGAGCCTTATAAAAAACGGCGCATGGCTCGATAATGCCCGCCACGCCAATGAAAGTGCACGGCTTTTTGCCCAAAAAATAACACCCATACCCGGCATAAAGCTGGCTTGGCCGGTTGAGGCAAACTCTGTTTTTGTGCTGCTGCCCGAGCACCCGGCTAACACGCTACGGGCACAAGGCTGGCGATTCTATACCATGTTTGGCGGTGTAGCCCGCTTCCAGTTTGGGTGGGACGCCAAACCGGAGGCCATAGAAGCCCTAGTAGACGCCGTTGAAAGCGCCATGTTGCGCTGAATCGACCTCTTTCCCTTGACAGATGGGCACCGCCCCGGCTTCCTCCCGCTCATAAAGATCAATAGAGCACAAACGCCCCCTGCCCGGCAGGCGCAGCTTGGGGCCATAATTCAGGACGACACCATGCACCCTTACCGTACCCATAGCTGCTCGGCCCTTCGCGCCCACGACGCAGGCACAACCGCCCGCCTGTCTGGCTGGGTGCACAGCAAGCGGGACCACGGCGGGCTGCTGTTTATAGACCTGCGGGACGAAACCGGCGTAACCCAAATTGTTATTCCCGCAGGCTCACCCGCACTGCAAACGGCTGAAAATATTCGTGTTGAAAGCGTTGTAACCGTAACGGGTGATGTAGTTGAGCGCCAAGAAGGCACCCGCAACCCAGACCTTGCCACTGGTGATATTGAAGTACGCGCGCGTGAATTTGTGGTGCAGTCTGCCGCTGCCGTGCTGCCTTTTCAGGTTGCCGGGCACGAAAATTACCCAGAAGACCTGCGCCTGAAATACCGCTACATTGACCTGCGCCGCGACAGCGTACACCGCAACATGCTGCTGCGCGCCCGTGTTATTCAAAGCATGCGCCGCCGCATGACCGATCTGGGCTTTATTGAACTCCAGACCCCCATTCTCACCGCATCCTCTCCTGAAGGTGCGCGAGACTTTTTGGTGCCTGCCCGCCTGCACCCCGGCAAATTTTACGCTCTGCCGCAGGCCCCACAGCAGTTTAAGCAGCTTGCTATGGTGGCTGGTTTCGACCGCTACTTCCAGATTGCCCCCTGCTTCCGCGATGAAGCCTCTCGCGCAGACCGCTCACCCGGTGAGTTTTACCAACTCGACTTTGAAATGGCCTTTGCCACCCAAGACGAAGTTTTTGCGACCCTAGAAAACGTTATGTCTGGCCTGTTCACAGAGTTTGGTAATGGCCGCACGGTTAGCCAAGCCCCCTTTGAGCAAATCCCTTATGCACGCGCCATGAAAGTGTATGGCTCAGACAAGCCAGACCTGCGCAACCCGCTGCTTATTTCTGATGTAACAGAAGAATTTAGCAACTCTGGCTTTGGTCTGTTCTCCCGCATCGCGGCAGATGGTGGCGAAATTCGCGCCATTCCGGCTCCCGGCGCTGGCGATAAACCACGCGGCTTTTTTGATAAGCTCAACACATGGGCACGCGAAGCAGGCGCTGGTGGCCTTGGCTACATTATTTTTGCCGAAGATGGCGGCAAAGGCCCCATTGCCAAAAACCTTGAAGCCGACCGCGTTGAAGCCATTCGCGCCAAGCTGGGCCTGCAAGCGGGCGATGCCGTCTTCTTCGCTGCTGGCAAGGGTGATGAGGTTGTAAAGTTCTCTGGCCTTGTGCGCACCCGCATTGCCGAAGAACTTGATCTGGTTGAAAAAGAGGCCTTTCGCTTCTGCTGGATTACGGACTTCCCGATGTATGAAGTCAATGAAGAAACGGGCCGTATCGACTTCTCGCACAACCCCTTCTCTATGCCGCAGGGCGGGCTTGACGCACTGAACACCAAAAACCCGCTGGAAATTAACGCTTACCAGTACGACATTGTTTGTAACGGTATTGAACTCTCTTCTGGCGCTATCCGTAACCACCTGCCAGAAGTAATGATCCGCGCTTTTGAAATTGCTGGTTACCCAGAAAGCGAAGTTGAAGCCCGCTTTGGTGGTATGCTCAACGCCTTCCGTTACGGTGCGCCGCCCCACGGTGGGTCTGCACCAGGTGTTGACCGTATTGTCATGCTGTTAGCTGATGAACCCAATATTCGTGAGGTCATTCTCTTCCCGCTCAACCAGCAGGGCGAAGACCTGATGATGGGGGCACCTGCTACCGTTGAAGCCGCCCGCCTGAAAGAACTGTCTTTGGCGCTCGACCTGCCAAAACCCAAGCCTACCCTCAAAAAAGCCTAAACACAGGGCTGTTTCGCATCTGGCGTGGTTGCACCACCACGCCAGATGCTCTTTTCTAGCAGGCATGACCGGATTACCGCACCGCCTGACACACGGCCTACGGCCTTCCCGCCCGCACCACACAACAGCATCTGCCGCAGTGCGGTTTGGCAAGTGCTTGGCCTTGTTTGGTTTTATGAGCGCCTTTGTAGCGCCCACCACCTATGCCACACCAACACACGACATTCGCTTAAGTGCGCAACGCGCCAGTTACGAGCTTACTTTGGCAGAATCCTCTGGCGGTACAACGCTCTCAGCCAGCGGGCACATGACCTATAGCGTGCACGACACCTGCACAGCATGGGCTACCCAACAACACCTTGATATTCAAAGTGTAACCCGTAATGGCGGCGAAACCCATCTGGTTTCAGACTACACAACACTGGAAAGCAAAGACGGCCACCACCTCGCTTTTCGCACTGTGCAAAAATCAAACAATACCATACTGCAAGCTGTAAGTGGTGAAGCAACGCTTACACCCAATGGTGGAGAGGTACATTACGAAAAACCGCTCCGTAAAACACTTAAGCTGCAAGCAGGCACGCTTTTTCCCATGGCGCATACCGCAGCCATTTTGGAAGCAGCCGCAAGCGGTAAAACTGAAATTTCACCTTTGTTGTTTGATGGCACTGCCGCAGATGGCGCACAATATACCTATATTTCCACTTACGGTTGGGAAGCCACGCCCCCTGCCCCACCTTTTGCGCTTTTGGCACACCTACCCACAACCCGAGTGCATGTTGCTTTTTTCAACACAACCCCTGACAGCATGATGCCAGATTATGAAATAGGCATGCGCTATTTTGCCAATGGCGTTTCAGATAAACTTGATATGGATTTTGGAGATTTTAGAATGTCTGGCACGCTCCAGCATCTAAGCATTCCACAAGCTCCTAAAAAATGCTGAGCAACCCACGCCCAACAAGCACCCTCACCCGCCACCACCATAACCCAACACACCCCGGCACGCTCCTGCGTGAAGACGTGCTACCCGCCTATGGCGCGACAGAAGCCAACGTGGCGGCACAACTCGGCATAAAGGCACAAACCCTTGCAGGCATTTTAGCCGCCCGACAGCCCGTAACACCCGCCATTGCCGCACGTTTAGGCATTCTTTTTGGTAATGGCCCCGCTCTTTGGTTGGGCCTACAAGCACAATATGATAGAGTGCAATACACACAAGCTACAGACTAACACACCACATCAACCACAGCTTTTAAAGCGGCCTGCTTTTTTACAATATTTATTTTTACCGGCAGGCTTCTTATAAAAATTATAAATAACAGGCTTACAATGTTTAGTAATAGTCTCTCCCAGCACTCACCACTCTGGAAGCAAGCACTTTTTTCTTTTTTATACATAGTTACTGCCTGCATTTCTATGAAATATACTGTTTTTTCAGATGGGCACGCAACCATATGGCCAGCAGATGCCCTTATGCTGGCGGCTATTTTTTCCAAAAACATAAAGAATATTCGTGAAATAACGACTATTACATTTCTTTCTAATGCTTTTAGCCAATACGCCTGTGGGTCTCATTCTATTTACATTTTTTTCTATGCGTTTATTAGTTCTCTACAAGTATTTTTATCTAATAAGGCATATATAAGATATGTTGGAAACGGCACACTGTTTTCTGATTATAAATCCATTGTAAAATTTAACCTCAACTCAGGCATTGTGTTCCCGTTTATTTGCGCAGTATTGGGTACGACCTTTAATGCTATCGATACGGGAACCCCCTCCCTTAATGACTTTGCGGGGTGGTTTTTTGCACTTTCACTGGGCAATATTACCTTTACGCGTCCTTTAACCTATATTTTAGACGGTACTTTTATAGGCAGTTTAAAAAACCTTACAAAAATAAAACCATTGCATGCTCTCGCTATTGTTTCTTCAGTTCTTGCAACAATAGCAGTGTCTTTTTACGTTTTCTACCAAAGCAAATATCCTTTCCTTTTTGTGCCAAGCTCTCTTATTATTGCCAACTCTCTTATCTCTGGCGAAATATTTGGCTCTGTTACCGTTATGGTTATTGCCATTATTGCAACAATAGCGGCCTTCTCCAGCCTTGGCCCCATGATGCTTTTGCAAATAGGGGCTCTGGGGCGCCAAGCGGTATTACAGACCTACCTCATTTTTGCTGTTTTTACTGAAAGAACAATTTCTGTTCTTTTCATGCGCAACAAAAATCTTGTGCAAAGCGTTTCTACACGGGAGCAAATGCTGGCTCTTGTTATGGTCAATTCAACCGATAGCATTGTCAACATCAACCATGCGGGCCTATGCCTGTGGTCGGGTGGGGCGTCTTTAGATTTATTAGGCTACAGCAACCAAGATATTGTTGGTAAAAACTTGAACGATGTTCTCTCGATAGAAAATAAAAACCCTGACTTCATCGAAAATTTCTTTAATAGCAGCACCGAAAAACTAGAAACGGTTTTGGCAAAACCTATTTTTGACCCATCGCGGGCATTAAACCTCAGTTTTCGAAAATTTATTACAGATGGCATTGTTTCTGGGGCTATTATTACTGTTAACGACATAACAGAAGAATCTGAAAAACTTGCTGTAGCAGTTGAAAAGTCTGAGAAAGACCCGCTCACCCGTCTTTTAAACCGCTATGGGTTTAATGAAAAAATAAAAAGCGTTTTAGAGACACAAGCAGAGAATATTTGTATTTCTTACCTTGATATCGACCACTTTAAACAAATTAATGACACCTATGGCCACGAGGCTGGAGACCGTATTTTAACAGAACTTGCGCGCCTTATGCAGGCCACCGTACCCCCGCCCAATATTATTTCCCGCTTTGGGGGGGACGAATTTGTTATTGCCATTATAGCCAACCCGACCGATGCGCAAAACAGCCTCAACACCCTTATCGAGACAATCAGCACGACCGTTTTCTCGCTGACAGATACGGTAAAAGCCCACATTACTATTAGCTGTGGTTACTCTTTTTACAAAAAGGGCAAACCACTGGATATTCTGATCCAAGAGGCTGATTCTGCTCTTTATAACGCCAAGCAATCTGGCCGGAACCGTGTATGTAACTTTGTGCAAAGTAATTCTGCTACATAGCACGCGGCCTATAAAAAAAAGCGGGCACCTACCGGCACCCGCTTTACTAAACGCTCACACAATAGCTGTGTTTTTATTGTGGTGTCTGCTCTTCACGCAAAACAGAAATAAGCGCCTGTAGCTCGTCTGGTTTTGCTTTAAGCAAAGCCACATTTTGTGGCTCAGGCGTTGGCATTTGGGCCGTTTGCTGCGTTTGCGGCACGTTCATCAGGCTGCCTGTCAGACCCACGCAGGTTAAACTCATCACAAAGTCATGGGCACTAAACCCATTCGTTTTCAAAATGGGGTCAAGCCCAGGCACTTTATTGACCATGCCAATCTGCTCATCAAGCGACATGCCTACATGGCCGGGGGGCTGAATATGCGCTGCATGGATTGCTTTAAGGGCCGCCGTTAAGCGTGGCAGCACATCTGGTGCCAGTTTGTAGTGCAGAGCCGTGTCCATATCGCGGCGCATGGTGGTCATTTGTTGGGCAGATAGCGCAGGCGTACCGGCTTGGGCTGGCCCTGTTACGGCAGCCGTTTGCGCACCTGCGGCAGGGGCACAGAGTATTGCTGCAAGCACAGCCAGAGAGGCGCATTTTCCAACAAAGGAAAATCTTTTTTTATGGCAGAACATTGTGAGCATTCCCTTTTTATTAGGCCGCAATAACCCATTCACCTTGGCGCATAAGTGGCACGCGGCCTCCGTCTGCGGCAAGGCCATCAACATCAATGCTGCCAGACCCAATCATCCAATCAATATGGATCATGCTGCTATTGGCCCCACGGGCAGCAAGGGCGTTTGTGTCTTGCCCGTCTGTATCGCGCATGCATTTGGTATAGGCTTGCCCCAAAGCAAGGTGGCTGGCGGCGTTTTCGTCAAACAAGGTATTTTGAAACAAAATACCGCTCCGTGAAATGGGGGAGGAGTGGGGTACAAGAGCAACCTCACCCAACCGGCGTGCCCCTTCATCAGTATCCAACACACGGGCCAATACGTCTTGGCCTTTGCTGGCGTGCATTTCTACAATTGTGCCACCTTCAAAGCGCACACGAATATCATCAATTAACGTGCCTTGGTGCGAAAGCGGTTTAGTGCTGACCACATAGCCGTCCACTTTCAGGCGGTGCGGGGTGGTAAACACTTCCTCGGTCGGAATATTGGGGTTACACACCACGCCATTACCGGCTTTTTCGGCCCCTCCGGCCCAGTCATGCCCCTCTGCCAAGCCTACAGTCAGGTCTGTGCCGGGGCCTGTAAAATGCAGGGCTGCATAATTGGCATTATTTAAAAATGCCGCACGCTTATGCAAAATTGCGTTGTGCTCTGCCCACTCCGCTACCGGGTCTGGGCTGGTTAAGCGCGATACTTCAAAAATCGCCTGCCACAAACGGGCTACGGCCTCTTGCTCTGGCACACCGGGAAAAACCTGCCGCGCCCATGCGGGTGTTGCGGTGGCAACAATGCTCCAGTTCACATCAAAATTAGTAATAATTTCCATAGCGGGGCGGTTTACCCGTGCAGCCGCTTTGCTAGCGCGGGAGATATGCTCGGCATTCTGGCCAGCCAGCAAAGCCGGGTTAGAGCCGGTAATGGCCATACGTGCAGCCCCAGCCCTAAACCCTTCTGCCATACCTTTTGCCAGCCAGTCTGCTGCGGTATCAAACGTTGCCTCTTGCGCAAAGCGATAGCGGGCCAGTGTGGTTTCTTCATCGGCATAAAACGTGGTCACCAAAGAGGCACCCGCTTTATAGGCATGCTCTGTTACGCGGCGCACAAGGGGTACGGCATCAAGCGGGGCGGTAATAATGACCTGCTGGCCCGGCAGCACGTTAAGCCCCGTGCGCACAGCAACCTCACCCAATTTGTCCAGCATGGTTTCAAACTCTGCGCTGCCCGGTGCATATGGTAAAGCACCATGCGTGCCTGATGCAGCGCCTGCTGGCTGAAACGTTTCTGTCATGCTGCGTCTTCCCTACTGCTTGCACATAAGCCCTGTGGCACCAAGAGCAAAAGCCCCGTACAGCCCCTGCCCTGTTTCTTACCCCATCGGATACTGAAGCCGCGCGTTCGTCAACTCCACGGCGAATATGGTGCAGGTGTGGCCTGCTCTAAACAGAGCAAATGCCCCCTTTAACCGCCCCAACCCAACAGGCATGTGGGTTTATACGCTTGGCAGCACCACAGGTTTAAGGGCGGCTGGTAAATAAAGTGGGTGGCATGGGCGGCCATTTGCCCCAATTTTCATGGCGTGCACGACAATGCCGTGCTGTTGCAGCATGCTGACAACCTGCGGCCCACGCGCATGCAGGCTCTTAATGCGTGGCGTGCCATAGGCCGCAATAACCATGCCCGCTTGCTGCGCCATAGTAAGCAATGCGGCATCGTTTTCTGGGCCAACAGGGTCTGTTACCTCGGTCAAGCGTTCTTGGTCTGTACAGCGGTAGGCAAAGGTATTGCCAACAAACATACTGCCATACCCCCAGGCCCGTGCATAACGCTGGCATTTGGCCACAGTACGGTCATCCCCTATTTCTGTGGCCACGGACGGGTTCATCATCAACCACATAAGAGAGGGTAACTTGGCGTTCCATACCCGCTTGAGTGTGTAACGGTAGCATTTATCTGGCCCACCATAAGTGGCCGTGCTCACCACATCGTCTGACAAGGTAAGGGGGCGGGAATCTCCCACATGGTGGGCATCAAAAAGGTCTGGCATGGTTTGGTCTGGCTTTTATTTAGCACGTTTACAAGGCTGTGGTGCCTTTTTGACCTACAAACCGGGTTTATAAAACCCATAAGGCAATCTTGCCCCCGTTTACCCAACCTCTGCCCTTGCCTGAAAAGGGCGCGTAAGAGACACTGCGTTTTATTATGGATCAGCGATACCGCATTCCCCCCCTTGCTGCCCTGAATGCGTTTGCAGCCTTTGCCCGCACTGGCGGTATAAGGCGTGCCGCGGCCGAACTGCGCATGGACCATGCCGCCGTAAGCCGCCACCTGCGCGAGCTAGAACACCGCTTGGGCACCACATTGCGTGACCGCACAACCGGTAACCTAACACTGGCAGGCCACACCTATTACAGCCAGATAGCCCCCCTGCTAGAAGGCTTGGCCCGCGCCACGGCCGACATAAAACAGCAGGCCCCACACCTAACCGTAACCTGCGCCCACGGCTTTGCGTACCATTGGCTGTTGCCCCGCTTGGCAGCGTTTAGGCGCGCCCACCCCGATATTGACCTGCTTTTACGCCCGGTTGATGCCAACACGGGCTTTCATGGCACGGGCATAGAAACAGACAGCCATGCAGATATTTTTTACGACCGAGACAGCACCGCTCCTACAACCCAGCGCGACATACGCAGCGTAGCCATTGCACGCCCTGCGGTTTTTCCCGTTATCTCGCCTGCCGGGTTAGCCGCGTTAGGGGGGCAACCGCACACATGGGCCGACCTGCTTAACGCCCCCTTATTGCTGGAAGAAGACGATTCTGAGTGGCGTTTGTGGTTTGCCGCACACCATGTGCCTTTTACGCACGTACCCAGTGCTGGCCGCCTGTGGCAGGCCCATATTACCCTAGCCGCCGCCCGCGCGGGGGAAGGCATAGCCCTAGCTAATGTCTTTTTATTAGGTGACGCCCTCCAAACCGGCCAACTGGTGCGCCTACACCCCAAAAATGCAGAAGCAGATGAAACCCCGCTGGGCTCTTACGTACTGCGTGCCTCTGAACGCGCGTGGGACAAAAAGGCGCTCTCGGTTTTTCGGGCATGGCTGCTGGAGCAAGTGGCTATTCAAGCCACACATGCCCCAGAAACTGACCCGCCTCCATAACTCCTTTACCGCCAGTAACGCCCTTGCAAAAGGGTGGTGATTTTTAGTCACCACTGGGTCGATTAAATATCGCCTCCCCATACTTTCCTGAATCCCTTACGACACAAGAACAAACACGGCAGGCACACTTAAACCCTGCTATTTTACCTCTTGTTTCAGGAACTTTCTCAACCATGAGCATAACCAACAAAGCCCTGTTAGACCGCCGCGCCAACGCTGTGCCACGCGGTGTTGCAACCTCAACCCCCGTTTTTGCCGACCGCGCCGAAAACGCAGAACTGTGGGACGTAGAAGGCCGCCGTTATATTGATTTTGGCGGCGGTATTGCCGTGCTTAACGTTGGCCACCGCCACCCAAAAGTTATGGCCGCCGTTAAAACCCAGCTAGAACGCTTTACGCACACAGCTTTTCAGGTTTCTGCCTATGAAAGCTATATTGAGCTGGCCGAAAAGCTAAACGCCCGCGCCCCCTTTACCGGCCCTGCTAAAACCATTTTCTTTTCTACCGGTGGTGAGGCAACCGAAAACGCTGTTAAAATTGCACGCGCCGCCACTGGCCGTAACGGCGTTATTGCATTTTGTGGTGGCTTTCATGGCCGCACCCTGCTGGCCTCAGCCATGACCGGCAAAGTGCTGCCTTACAAAGCCCCGTTTGGCACCCTGCCCGGCCAAGTTTACCACCTGCCCTTCCCCGATGGTCAGGATGTTTCTGTTGAAGACAGCCTGAAAATGCTCGGCTTCCTGTTTGCATCTGACATTGGGCCAGAGCAGGTTGCGGCCATTATTATTGAGCCAGTACAGGGCGAAGGCGGGTTCCGTATTGCGCCAACAGAACTGCTCCAGCAGCTACGCGCTCTTTGCGACCAGCACGGCATTAAACTGATTGCCGATGAAGTGCAGACCGGCTTTGCCCGTACCGGCAAACTGTTTGGCATTGAGCACTCAGGCGTAGAACCTGACCTTGTGTCTGTTGCCAAGTCTTTGGGCGGCGGCATGCCAATTTCTGGCGTTATTGGCCGCGCAGACCTGATGGACAGCGTACCCCCCGGCGGCTTGGGCGGCACCTACGCAGGCGCACCTCTTGCCTGTGCCGCAGCCCTAGCCGTGCTTGACGTGATTGAAGAAGAAAAGCTGGTTGAGCGTGCCAACACCATGGGCAAACGCTTTGAAGACCGCATTACCGCTTGGAGCAGCCGTAAAGACCTGCTGCCAGTAAGCGCACCACGCGGCTTGGGCGCCATGATTGCGTTTGACGTGCTCGAAAGCCACGGCAGCACAGAACAGCGCGCCGGTTTTGCCGCAACAGTTTGCGCTAAAGCCTGCGAAAAAGGGCTTATTCTGCTTTCTTGCGGTGTAAAAGGGGCAACCATCCGCCTTCTTACCCCGCTTACAGCCTCTGACGCGCTGGTGGATGAAGGGCTGGATATTATTGAGCAGGTTCTGGCTGAACTGGCCTAACCCGACCGCTCATAAAAGACGCACTAAAAAGGGGCCTTCCGGCATGGAAGGCCCCTTTTTTATACACACCATAACGCGCTCTCAAATTACCCCGCGCTGTTGGCCTTACCCGCAAACAACCGGAAAAGCGGCCCCGTAAGAGAGGTTGAAATAACCGCCAAGACCATAAGCGATGCAAACGCAAATTCAGAAATCATGCCTTGGCTATGCAAAATGGTGGCCGCTACAATTTCCATAAGCCCTTTGCATTGCAGCAAAGCCCCTACGCTCAATTTTTGGCGGTTGCTCAAGCCCGCAGCCGGTGGGTACAGATAAACCGCACCCATTTTAACCAGCACAGAAATGGCAACCAGCGCTAAAGAGGCCACAACTGAAGGCCATGTCAGAGCATCACCATCAATATGCAAACCACTATGCCCAAAGAACATGGGGGCCAGCCAGATAAGGGCAAATGTGCCCACACGCTCTACCGGTAAGCGGCGTACCCAGCTTGGGGGCATAACGGCACCCGCAAAATACGCGCCAATAAGCTCATGCAAGCCCAGTTGCATACTGGCCCAAGACCCCGCAGCCAAATAAAGCGGCACAGCAAGCCAGATAACAAACAAGGGCGGCTTTTTAAAATTGCGGGTAGCCCATGTGCCCAACAAAGCAAGCCCTACCAGCAATGCAACAGCCACAAACTCTAGCCCTGTCCAGCCATGTAAAGCGGCAGGCCCTTTTGCGGCAAATTGTAAAATAGCCAAGCCAACCCAAAGGGCCGCATCATCTACGACCGCAAGCTTAAGCGCTAATTGGCCCAACGGGCGGTGTTGGGGCTCAAGTTCGCGCACAATACCGATCAAAACCGGTAAGGCGCTTACTGCAATACATAACCCCAAAGACAAAGCCGCAACCCATTGCGGCACATGCGGTACACCCCACCCATGTAGGGGCAGAAAAAACTGGTAAACCAGCACCGCCCCTATAACCAAAGGCAGACCGAGTGCCACCACGGCCCCCCCCAGTAAGCGGCCTAGGGTTGGAGCAATAACCTCTGCGTTTGGGTCTTGTCCGGGGTGCTGCCACATTTCCAAACCAGCGGTAAACGCCAGCACCAGCACCGCAAGCCAGCCAATATCGTTACCGTATAAAGAAGGTATACCCCACTGCCCAACAGGTACATGCCAGACCGCAAAGAGAATACCCAATAATATTGGCAGTACAACAATAGGTAATATTTTACGTGTTAAGCGCCATAACACCCAAGGCAGAATGACAAAAACACAAAAATCTGCAAAAAGAGAGATTATTTTTTCCATATTTGCCTTTCCAGCCGATATTGGATTTTATATATTTATCGTGTTAAATATGCTTATACATTATATTATTAAGATATACAAAATTTTTATATATAGCGATTTTTACAGTATTATTATTTCTCATTTTATTCCAGAATTTTTAAAAACTATTCTAAGTAATACCACTCTATACACAAAGTATTTTTATCAGCTTTTTCGTTTACTGCTATTAGTAAATATAATAACCAAACAAAAAAGGCCCATTCCAGGCTCTCAACACACCCCAAAATGGGCGCGCATTCTTACTCCATGCTCAAAACAAGCAGGTAAACACTCTATAACTTAACCGAGTTTATAAGGCACAACTCGCCTTTTAGGCATAAGCACGGGAGTGCCACGCCTTAAAACAAGGTATCAAATTTTGTTGAGAGACACCAAACCGAGCGGTGTAAAACCCTTTAATACCGCCCAGTAAACATACTCGGGCGGTACAATAAGCGGGTTTAGGCGTGTTCCATAACCGTAAGCTGCCACGCTTCCTGCTCGGCCTTACCGGGCTGTAACCACAAGGGGGTAGCATTAGGCAAACGTACATTGGCAGGCAGGTTCATGGCAGCACGTAACGCCCTAAACAACGCCCCATGCGCCACAATAAGGGGCACGCCGCCCAAGCCCGTGGCCCGGTTTACTGCGGCAATGGCGCGGTGGCGTAGTTCGGCAAATGGTTCAGCGCCAGCGGGTGTGTACGCGCCAGCAATCCAGCTATCGTACCAGTCCCCCATTGGTTGGCCTTCTTGCTCGCCAAAGCAAACCTCTTCCAGCCCGTCATCTGTCTCAAGCGGCAGTGCCTCAAAACCGGCAGCAATCAACCCTTCACGGACAATTGCTGCGGTTTGAAACGCCCGGTCTAGGGGCGAGCTAACAATATGCGTAAACGGGCTATGGTTTTTAAGGGCTGTTTTAAACAAACCAACCGCCGCCTGTGCCTGCTCGATACCTGTTGCATTCAACGGTACATCGGTACGGCCCTGAGACAGTCCGTCACGGTTCCAATCGGTTTGGCCGTGACGAAGGTACCAGTAAGGGCGGAGGGTGATTTGTTGTGTCATGCGGCCTCAGTCAAACAAAGAAGAGACAGAACTTTCGTCAGACACCGCACGCATGGCGCGTGCCAGCAGCCCTGCAATGGTTATCTGGCGAATATTGCTTGCAGCCTGCACACTCTCGGTTGCTCTAATGCTATCCGTCAAGGTCAGCATTTCAATGCAGGAGTTGCCAATACGCTCAACAGCCTGCCCGGTTAGCACACCATGCGTTACATACGCCCCCACAGAGGCCGCACCCATATTGGCAATAGCCTGTGCTGCATTACACAAAGACCCACCACTATCCACAATGTCATCAACCAACAGGCAGTGGCGGCCTTTAACATCACCAATCACGTTCATCACTTCAGACACGCCAGCGCGCTCGCGGCGTTTATCAATAATAGCTAAATCGGTGTTCAGGCGCTGCGCGAGCTGGCGGGCACGCACAACCCCCCCAACATCGGGAGAGACAATCATCAGGTCGCGGTCGCCGTAGCGTTCTTTAATGTCGCGTACAAACAGGGGGGCTGCGTACAGGTTATCAACCGGAATATCAAAAAAGCCCTGAATTTGCATAGCGTGCAGGTCAAGTGTGAGCACACGGCTGGCACCGGCTTCTACCAAAAGGTTAGCCACCAATTTGGCGCTAATAGGCGTACGGGGGCCAGACTTACGATCCTGACGGGCATAGCCAAAATACGGCATAACTGCGGTAATACGCCGTGCAGAGCCCCGGCGCAGGGCGTCCAGCATAATCAGCAGTTCCATCAGGTGGTCGTTTGTGGGGGTGCATGTGCTCTGCATCACGAACACATCTTCGCCGCGCACATTTTCATGAATTTCGACAAAAACTTCCATATCCGCAAAGCGGCGAACCGTGACATTGCACAGGCGCATGCCCAGTTCTTTGGCAACGGCTTCAGCCAGCGGCAGGTTGCTGTTACAGGCGACAATCTTCATGGTAATGGCTGGTCCCGGCTTTTCAGGGTTGGCGGTAAGCTATGAGTCGTGGGGGGTTTAGCAACCAAGGCCGCAATTGTCATCAACCGCGTGCATGCAAGCAGGGCAAAGCACATAAAAGGGTAAAAAAACCACACCCTCCGGCGCATAACAAAATGGCTTTTTCTCCCATTCGCATCAGTGCCGAGACATGACATAATAGCCCTTCCCTAACACCATTTGCCTTCTCGCACGGCAGCAGGAACGGAGTACGCATGACCCGGCCAAGCCCGCCTACCAGACAAAAAGCCTGCTTTGTAACAGGCAGTATTATGCGGCACGTTCTGGTTATGGCAGGTACTGGGGCTATTGGGCTTATGGCCGTTTTTGCGGTTGATATGCTCAATATGGTCTATATTGCCCACTTGGGCGAAAACGCCCTTACCGCAGCTATTGGCTTTGCTGGCGCTGTTATTGGGCTGCAAATTGCGGTTTCTATTGGGCTAACTATTGGCATTAGCGCTGCCACCGGGCGTGCCATTGGCGCAGGCCAACATGAAGAAGCCCGCCAGATTGCCTCTTCCGCTCTGGCGGTTATGCTGGGGCTTTCATGCCTGCTGGGCTTTGGCACCATGGCTGCGGCCCACCCCATTTTGCACCTGTTTGGCGCACGTGGGGCCGCATTGGAGCATGCCAGCACGTACCTGCAAATTGTCAGCCCTTTTCTGCCACTTATCTGCCTTGGCATGGGCAGCTCGTCTCTTATGCGTGTGGTGGGTGATGCCAAAGGCTCCATGCATATTACGCTGCTGGGCGCACTGGTTGCCGCCATACTCGACCCCATTCTTATTTTTGGTTTGCACGAGGGGCTAACGGGTGCTGCCATTAGTACCGCACTCTCGCGCTTTGTGGTGGCAACCGTGGGGCTACGCGGTGCCCTGCGCCACGACATGGTAACATGGCCCACCCCAAGCCGTATTTTACCCGATGCAAAGCATGTAGCCTCTGTGGCCATGCCTGCCATATTAACCAACCTGGCCACCCCTGTGGGCGGGGTTTACGTTACACAGTCTATGGCCCGTTTTGGGCTAGAGGCCGTAGGCGGCCAAGCCTCTATTGAGCGTACTGTGCCGGTATTGTTTTCTCTTGTCTTTGCTCTTACCGGCTCTGTCGGGCCTATTATGGCGCAAAACATGGGGGCCGGTTTTTATGGCCGTGTGCGAGAAACCCTGACAGCAGCCCTTAAACTGGTTTTACTGAGCATTGGGGCCACATGGCTTATTTTGGTCGCACTGCAAAATTACGTGGTGGCTGTGTTTAATGCACAGGGTGATGCCGCCATGCTTATTCACCTATTCTGCTCTTTAACCATTGGCAGCTATCTCTTTGTTGGCATGCTGTTTGTGGCTAACGCCGCCTTTAACAACCTAGGCCACCCGCTTTATTCTACCGCTTTTAACTGGGGGCGGGCGACACTGGGCACTATTCCGTTTGTGGGTATAGGGCTGCATTATGGGCCAGCGGGTGTGCAACTGGGCCAAGCGGCGGGCGTTTTAGTGTTTGGCACGCTGGCCGTTATTACAGCCTTTAGAGTAACCCGTAACCTGAGCGGCCCTGCCCTACCACACAGCACGGCCCCCCTTACGGCATCAGACATACCAACAACCAGTGCCGAGGCCGCCATGGCCGAACTAGATGAACTCACCCCTTTACCCGCACTCTGCGACCAAGATGGGAGCTTGCAAAACCATGTCAAAACTGACAGCCGCCCAACGTAACGCCTTACCAGATGAGGCCTTTGCCCTACCCGGCCGCCGCTACCCCATACCAGATGCTACGCATGCGCGTGATGCTTTGGCCCGCGCCAGCGAAATGCTGCACAACGGCCACTTAACCCAAGAAGAATACGACACCATTCACCAAAAAGCAGAAAACGTTTTACGCCGCGAACGTCTTTAAAAAGGGTACCGAGGGCGCGCATCTGCCCTCCACCCCACACAGGCAAAATGCTGGCAAAAATTATACACTCATGGCATTGCAGCGGGCATGTCTAATGCACCCCCACCACCCGCTACGCGCCCCGGCCTGCTCAACCGCCTTTATGCAAGGGTTTTACGCCACGCAGGTAGCCCGCATGCGCCTTTATGGCTCGCGCTTTTAGCCTTTTGCGAAGCCAGTTTTTTCCCGCTACCGCCAGAAACACTGCTTATTCCCATGACGCTGTCTCAGCGCCAAAAGGCATGGCGTTATGCGCTTATTTGCACCATTGCCAGTGTAACTGGGGGCATTTTGGGATGGGCTATCGGGGCCATGCTGCTAGACTATGCCGCCCGCCCCATTGTGCATTTTTACCATGCCGAGCACACGCTAACAGCCCTGCAAGATAAATTCAGGCAATGGGGTGTCTGGATTATTTTGTTCAAGGGGCTCACCCCTATTCCCTACAAATTTGTGACCATTGCCAGCGGTATGGCCCATTTTGCCCTTGTGCCCTTTATTGTGGCCAGCACGGTAACACGGGGCGTACGTTTCTTTCTGGTGGCTGGCCTGTTGCGCCGCTTTGGCGCACCCATTGAAGCCTTTATTGAAACACGCCTGCCCTTACTTATGGGCATTTTTGCTGTGCTGCTACTCGGCGGTTTTCTGGCCCTGCGCTACCTATAAAGGGCGTAAGGCTTAGTTTTACGCACAGCAGCCTGCCTGCAAGCCACCTTGCGGGCAAAGAGCAGGCAAGGCAAAAACAACCGACCTATTGACCACGCGCCAAAACGCAGGGAGAGCCTCCACCATGTCATCTCAGATCGCTGTTATTACCGGTGCAGGGGCAGGCATTGGCCGCGCTGCTGCCCGTACCTTGGGCCGCGCGGGCTTTGATATTGCTTTGCTGGGCCGCAATGAAGAACGCTTACAAGACGCCGCACAAGACCTGAAAACCCACGGTATTCGTACCTTGGTTGTACAAGTTGACGTTGCCGATGCCGACGCAGTTGCTAAAGCCGCCCACCGTGTAGAAAGCGAGCTTGGCCCCATAAAGGTGTGGGCCAATTGCGCAGGGGCTACTGTTATTGGGCAGGTTGCCACCTTGTCTGCCCAAGATATACGCCGCGCAACAGAAGTAACCTATCTGGGCAGCGTTAATGGCACACTGGCAGCGCTAGAGCATATGCGCCGCCGCGGGCATGGGGCTATTATTAACCTAGACCTAGCACCATCTTTACGCGGCCTGCCCCTGCAAGCCGTAGAAAACGGGGCACGCGCAGCCCTGCGTGGTTTTTGTGAAAGCCTACGCCCAGAACTGCTGCATGATGCAGATAATATTCGCGTGGTTATGGTTGACCTACCCGCCATTAATACCCCCCGCTATAGCTGGACACGCAACACCACAGGCAAACGCCTTAAACCCGTTGGCCCCGTGTACGAGCCAGAAGTAGCGGCTGAGGCCATTTGCAGGGCCGTTTTTACCACCAGCCGCTCTATTTCTGTTGGGCCAAGCACCACGTTTGCAGCCCTATGGAGCCTACTCGGCCCCGGCTGCCGCGAAAAACGGCTGGCCGAGCACGGCTACAAAGCCCAGCTTGAAAAAACCTGTGCAGAAGCTGACGCACAAGATGACCTGTACAACAGCCCCCCCGGTGCCTTTGGTGCCCAAGGCGCGTTTGATGCAAAAGCCCGCCGCTTAGACAGCCCACTGTCTTTCTTTGTCACGTCTAGCGTGCGCGCAGGCCTTGCTGGCGCAGCTTTGGCCGCGGGCCTAACAGGCTTGCTCAACCACATTCGTAATGGCCGCCGCTAAGTTTTAAATGGTGCTGGCAGCAGGTACACTTATCCACCCTGCCAGCATACCTCCCGCACCAGCCACTTCACCCTGTAGAAATACTATTTCAAAACTCTCTCTGGGGTTTGAAGGGAATTTTAAGCCTGCAAACATCACCTCTTTGCCAAACAAAGCGGTGTTATGGCTTTAAAGCTGAGTATTTATTAGCCGCAAAAAACACACAGCGAGCGCCTAAGTGCGCATTTGCGAAGGCCCCCCCTAAACGCCAGCGCAACGCCTAGTTTTTCTTACAACCATAGCACTGGCACTGGCACTGGCACTGGCACTGGCACTGGCACTGG
>NZ_BAMX01000020.1 GCF_000963965.1 Acetobacter orientalis | reverse complement strand
CAAATCCTGCCCCCGCAACCAAATCAATTTACAATGCTAACGCACCGTGAACCCCAGTCCGGAAACGGACTGGGGGTTTTTGCGTGTGTGATACGATACGACGCGTCTATCAAATGTTCTATCATTTCAGTGAAAACTGAAAAACTCAGATCACATCCTCAAATTGTCCCCTAAACCTGCCATTTGTTATTATAAAAAGACCTTTTAAAATTAAAGAGATAGGTTTCCCCTCTAAAAAAGGGGTAAAACGGTAAAACCAGCATAAACCATTGCACTAAAATGGTTTATGCTGGTTAACGTCTACTTCACTGCCGCGCAGGCAGCTCAGAAAGAAACAATATGGAGATGGAGACACAGGCCCGTCTTCACTGCCGCACAGGCAGTTCTCAAATGCGGCCACTAAGAACCTAGCCTTGTTCGCGTTTGACCTGTTGCCATAAGCTGTCCAGCTCTTCTACAGGGCGGTCTTGCATAGATAGGCCCTGTGTGGCCAGTTTGGCTTCTACGGCTTCAAAGCGGCGGGTAAATTTGTTGCAGGCTTGGCGTAGGCAGGCTTCGGGGTCTAGCTCTAGGCGGCGTGCTAGGCTGGCAATAGAAAAAAGCACATCGCCGAGTTCATCTTGCATGCGGGCTTTGTTGCCGCTGGCCATTTCAACGGCAAACTCTTCCATTTCTTCATGCACTTTGGCCACTACGCCTGCAACTTCTGGCCAGTCAAAACCTACGCGTGCGGCACGGCCTGCAATTTTGGAGGCGCGGAGCAAAGCAGGCAGCATAGGCGCAACGCCCGCCAAAGCCCCAGAAGGTTTGCCACTTTTGGCCAGTGTTTTACGTTCTTGCTCCTTTAATGCTTCCCACTGGCCGGGTAGGGCGGCGGTGTCGGGGGTATTTGGTGTAGGCGTGTTTGGTTTTTGTGCTGTGCCGAGCACGTCTGGGCCAAAGGTTACGTGGGGGTGGCGGCGTATCATTTTTTCCGTCACCATGCGGGCTACTGTGGCAAGGTTAAACTGCCCGGCTTCCCGTGCAAGTTGCGCTTGGTAGACCACTTGTAGCAACAGGTCGCCCAATTCATCCGGAAAAGCCTGCCAGTCTTGCCGTTGTATGGCGTCTAGCACTTCGTAGGCTTCTTCAATGGCGTAGGGGGCCAAGGTTTGTGGGGTTTGCTCGAGGTCCCACGGGCAGCCGCCATTGGGGTCGCGCAGGCGTGCCATAAGGGCCGCGAGGCGTGTTATCTCGTAGGCGGCTTGTTGCTCAGCCATTGGCTGTGCGCTGGTATCTGGCTGGCATGTTGGGGGGCTGGGCGGCTGGGTGTGTTGGGGCATAAGGAGCCTTTGTCTCAAAAACCACGGCATGCCCCTTTTACGTATGGGGCGTTAGCCTTTACTATGCCAAAAGAAAGGCGTGGGCAAAAACCATAGCGCACTCTAAAAGAGCCTGTAACCCGCATAGTTAAGCCCTGCCCACAGGTAGCGGCAAAGAGAGAAACGGCATGACGCAAAACCCTACTATTTTCATTGATGGTGAAGCAGGCACCACCGGGCTGGAAATCAGGGAACGTCTGGCCACTTTGCCGGTAACCCTGCACTCTATCGACCACGCCCACCGTAAAGACCCCGCAGCCCGTAAAGAGGCCATGGCCGCAGCAGACCTTGTTGTGCTGTGCCTGCCCGACGCCGCCTCGCGCGAGGCTGTGGAAATGGCCGAAACTCTGGGCGCTAACGCACCACGCCTGCTCGATGCCAGTACGGCGTTTAGAACGGCACCTGGTTGGGTTTACGGCTTTCCGGAACTCTCAGCCGCGCAAGCTGAGGCTATTTCTGGTGCGCCGCGCGTTTCTAACCCCGGCTGCTACCCAACCGGGGCCATAGCGCTGCTGCGTCCGTTGGTTGATGCCGGGTTGCTTAGTGCCCAGTACCCGGTTTGTATTAACGCCATAAGTGGCTACACGGGTGGCGGCCGCAGCATGATAGAAGCGCACGAGCAGGAAGGCGGCCCAGCGTTTGAGCTATATGGCCTAGGGCTTGAGCATAAACATGTGCCCGAAATTCACCTGCATGCAGGGCTAAAGCGGCGGCCTGTTTTTGTGCCCTCTGTCGGGCATTTTGCCCGTGGCATGATTGTCTCTATCCCCCTCCACCTAGATGACTTGAATGGCAGCGTCAGTGCTGAAGACCTGCACACTGCGCTGGCCACCCGCTATGCCGGGCAAGACAAAGTGCGCGTGCTAAACGCTGAAAGCACGCTGTCGGCAGAGGCTCTGTCAGGCAGTGACGGCATGGAACTGCGCGTACATGGCAGCCCCCGTAACCGGCAAGCGCTCTTAACCGCCCGGCTAGATAATCTGGGCAAAGGGGCGTCTGGCGCGGCCTTGCAAAACATTGCCCTTATGCTTGGGCTGTAACGCGACAGGCCGCTATTTTAAAAACTGTAAACAAGGTAGGCAGGGTCGTGTTGTGGCTGCATTGGCGGCTTTGCGGGCACACATACCTGTCATTGCCTGAGTGTAGAACCGGCTAACCTATTCTAGGTGATTCTAAAAATAGATTTTAGTTTCAGGTCTCTTTCGTAATGCTGATTATGTAAGTGCCAAGAGCGCTTGCACCAATTCTGCCAAGGCTGTGCTTAGGGCGGCAAAGCCTTGCGTTTTGGTGCGGGTGGTTACGTCCATATATAAGCTACGGCGCATTTCGAGTTGCAGGGCATAAAACCCGTCATGGGGGCGGCCATAATGCTGGGTAATATACCCGCCTGCATAAGGGGTATTGCGTAAGGTTTTAAAGCCCATGGCCCCCAGCGTGTTTTCAGCGCAGGCCACATAGCGCTCGGGGCAGGTTACGCCGTGCCCATCTCCTAACACAAAATCGGGGTTTCCTGCTTCGGGGGCGTCGGGCATGGAGTGCAGGTCTAGCAGCAAGGCCATGCCGTTGCGGGCGTGAGTAGCCTGTAGCACCTGCGCTAATGTGCCGTGGTAGGGCATCCAGCAGTCTTTAATGCGGGTTGCTGCTTCCATAAACGGCAGGCGGGTACGGTATATGGCCCGGTTATCTGCCACAATGCGCGGCACAGACCCAAGGCCAGACAGCGCCCTATGTGTGGGTTTTAAAAATGCGGGTAACGGCCCTTCAAACATGCGGGGGTCCATATCCCATGCGGCCCGGTTTACATCACAATACACCCGCGGGAATGTTGCATAAAGCAAAGGTGGGCCTAATGCTTGGGCTGGGGCTGCCAGTTCTTCTACAAAGCTGTCTTCCCCACTGCGTAGCACAGCTAAAGGCTGGCGGCTGGCGTGCACAAAAGGGGCGGGGTAATACTGGCCAGAATGGGGTGAGGCCAAAACTACAGGCAGCCCGACCTCTCCTACCACCACCACTGGTGGTGGGGTTGCTAGGCCAGCTTGCTGGGGTGTTTGCGCGGTATCTGGCGCAAATATCCGGCTCAGGCCCCGGCGAATAAGAGAGGGTGCAAAATTTTTCATTCCCTCATAATTGTGGGGTTGCGCTTTTAAGGCAAGAAGGTTAGAAACCGCCCCAGCAGAAAGATGGTGGGCGCATAGCTCAGCGGTAGAGCACTACCTTGACATGGTAGGGGTCACAGGTTCAATCCCTGTTGCGCCCACCATCTTCCTGCATTCCTTCCAAAAAAATTATCTCTCGCTATTATGCTCACGGTGCTCTTATTCTGGCAGAGTTGCTGCGTGTAAGAGTGTTGCGCAGCTTTTAGCAAGTGCCCCAGTGCGAGCATTACGCATCTGCCAAAACAATATTCTGTGCGGTTGGGTGTTGGTGGCATTTAAAAAGAGTGCAGACAGCCTGCGCAAAGTCTTCGGGCATACCAAAACCAAACGTGCCAGAAACATGGGCCTGGGCTAGGCGCTTGCTGGCAATATAGACAGGCCGTGTTGTATAATGGTTCAAAATGGCGGCGGCCTCAGTCAGAGATGTTCTATCAAAAATAGCCTGATTATACCGCCATGCTTTGTGTTTTTGTATATCTTGAGCCGTCAAGTTAAGGCTTTGAGCAATAAGCCCTTTGGTAGGGTTTTGCCGAAACGTTAAGAGAGAGGGCGACTGGCTTACGCCGCGCTGTGTGGCGTGGTGCCACGTTAATGCGCCGTTATATAAGGCCACCTCTAAGCTGTTGTGAGTTAAAACCACATCACAATCAAGGCAGTCTCCTTTAAATACCATATTTTGGGCATGAAGCTGCAAGCCGTTTTTAACCTTTACGCCCATACGACCTGTTACAATATCGGCTATCATTCGTTTTGTAACATGCTTGCTATGGGCTTCAGTTTTAACGTCAAGCACAACTTCATCTTGTTCTAACAAAACATGCCTAGGCAATAATTTGGAATTTTTGAGTAAAAAAGTTCCATCATCAGCCGTAGTCATATCTGGCTGTAGCAAAAGGCCTAACCCGGCAACCCCCGCTACCATAGCCTGAGACAAAAAAGCCCGGCGCGCTAAAGGCGGTGGGCTCTGCGGGGTGCAAGTTGGTGGGGGCGCTGTGCGTATATAATTGAGCGATTCAAAGTGCACATGGGCGCGTATATAAGCCCCTAAATTACGACTGTCTTGATTAAGCCATTTCTGAAAATCACTGTTTTCTTCATCAGGTAGCGTTGAAAGGTCATTTTCTATAAGCCACTGGCATGCTTGGTCTTGCCTGCTGCTTTCTGTATCAAAGGGCAGCGGGGTGGGCGGCGGCGTAGCGTTGTCTTTGTTGAAATAGGTCACGTTTATTCAAGCCAGTTCGTTCTCTTATTTCGGTGTCCGAGAATCACGTTTTTGCATTAATTTAGTTAATCCGCTCATAACATAGCGTCTGGCCGAGCGTTCTGTCACGCCCAAGCGTAGGGCAATTTCATCGTAGGGGAGGTTATGAATTTTGCGCCAAAAAAAGGCTTCTTTTTCAGGAGAGGGCAGGTGCAGCATTTCTCTGCGTAACCAGTCAAGCTCGCGTTTTGTCTCGTAATGCTCTGCGGCAGAGGGGGTTTCATCTTTCAGAAAATTTTCTGGAATATCAAGGTAAGACGCTAAATAATGAATATTGTTCTGGCGCGATGTTTCAATAAGTAAATTGCGCGCCATACGAAAAAAATACCCTCGCGCATTGGTAATGCCGCTTACATCAAGCGAGCAAAAGCGGGCATAACATTCTTGTATAATATCATCTACCGTGGTGCGGCACCTTACAGAGCTATTAAGCCAAGAGCGTAAAGCTGGCTCGCAGGGCATAATGTGCTCGGCAATCCATTTTAAATGCAGGGCATCTGGCAATGTGGTGGCGGGCTTGCCTTTGTTTTGCACTGCTTTGCGCACAAGAGAGATCTGTCTGGTCATTTATCCTGAAAAATCACCCAGTAAGAGGGCACCCATAAAGTAAGGTGTGTTTAGGGGTACGGTGCAGGGCATAGCAGGCTTGCATGCGGCGGTACGTATGGAGAATTTTATGATTCGGTTAAAGAAAAAAGAAGGGATTCATAAAACTGTAATATTCCCACAAAACGCCCGAGCGGCACTGTCATAAAACCGTCACTAAAAATTTTGTCAAAAAACATGAGGCTTTTCTTCTTGTAGGTAACAGCACCTCTACAAGGGATTTCTCACGTATGCGTTTTGTCAGCCCCATTTCGGCAGTTTGTGTGTTATCGGTGAGTGCATATTTTACGCAGGCCCATGCACAAACGCATACATTCAACATTTCTGCGCATACATTTTCAGATGCTTTGGCCGCCTTTCAAAAACAAAGCGGCCTGTCTGTGCTTGCGAATACAGAAGACACCCGCCACTTGTCTGGCCCCTATGTTGTGTCTGGTAAAATGAGCGATGTTGAGGCCCTAAAGCAGCTTGTGAAAAAGGGCAGCTTTACTGTGCACCAGTCTTCCCCCCGTACTTTGGTTATTGAAAAGGCCCAGTTCCCTAAAGGGCACGCCAAACATGTTTATGCTGGCGGAGAAGAAGAGATTGTTGCCACAGGCCGCCAGACCCGCTCTGTCATGACAGTGGGCGGCGAGCAAATGCAGGCCACCATGCCCGGCCAAAACCCCTTGCAGGCGCTGAGTATTCTGCCAGGTGTTACCTTCACCAACGTTGATCCATGGGGCAATAACGAACAGAACTCCAGCATTTACGTGCATGGTTTTTCTACCACACAGCTTGGCTATACGCTTGATGGCATTCCATTGGGTGCGGGGGCCTATGGCAACTATAATGGCCTATCTCCACAGCGTGCAGCCATTAGTGAAGATATTTCCAAAGTAGCGCTCTCCTCTGGCACAGGGGCTTTGGGCACGGCGTCGTCTAGCAATCTTGGTGGTACGATCGACTTTACAACCGCAGACCCCAAGAAAAAAGCGGGCGCGACCGTTAAACAAATTTTTGGCAGCTACAACACCTTCCGTACCTTTGCGCGTGTTGATACTGGAAATTTTGGCAATAATAACTCAGCCTATTTTGCTTTTTCCCGGCAAGATGCCAGAGCGTGGAACCTCAATGGTGCCAACCGGCAGGGAGGGTATCAGGTTAATGCTAAATTTTTGCATAAAGGCGAAAAAACAAAAATCACTGCTTATTTTGATTGGCAAAACAAGTCAGAGCCAAACACGCAAGGGTTGAGCATTAACAGCAACGACTGGTTAACAGACCCAACAAAGCAGTACACACGCGGGGCTTTTTATCCAGACCTTGCTGCGGCTATGGCTAATTATCCGTCTATGTCCTCAAAATCAAAAGCGCCGGCGGCCCCTAACAACCAATATTATTTCTCATCTGCACAACGTACAGATTTTTTAACGTATCTGAAAATATCTCACAGATTTAACTCTCACCTCACGTGGGATAATAACCTGTATTTCCATTATGATGATGGTGCAGGTGTTGTTGCGACTTCTATTCGTACCAATGCAATTTTAACAATTCTGGGTACATATCTCGACCCATCAGCAAGCAAATATATTAAAAATGGACAATTTACCTACTCTCAAAAAGGTATTGACCCTACAGTCTGGAACAAAACTGGCGGCACAGGGTTTGCCACTCGTACAACTGAATATACAGATTACCGTGGAGGCCTAACCAGCACGTTCCATTACCGTGTAGGGCACCATAATATTGAAACAGGTATTTGGTACGAAAGAAACAATAACGAAGCCGCAAGGCGTTGGTATGCATTGTCTGCTACCAACACGCTTACCCCCTATCAAACCCCTAAAGACCCACTTTTTACGCAATGGCAAAATAAATTTTACACAGATACCTTTGTTTTTCATGTGCAAGATACCTGGAAAGTTTTACCCAACCTTACCGTTATGGCGGGTATGAAGCTTGAGCAGGTTAACACAAATGGTACATTGCCAGTGGCGGCGTTACCGCAGTCTTTGGCAACAAATACAACGGGCTCTAAGACCTTAGACAGCAACACACAAACGGCTGCGGGTGGAACAATTTCTGCCTTCAAACCCTTTTTGCCAGCTGTTGGCATGGTGTGGGACTTTACCCGCCATGAGCAAGTTTTTGTAAATATACAGAAAAATATGAACTCGTTTGCAGAAAGTGGTTACGGTACAACATCGCCGTGGGGGGTAAGTTCTCAAGCCGAATTTGAAGACTTTAAAAAGCACGGAAAACCCGAAACATCATGGACATATGAGGCGGGGTTAAGAACATTCCGCCCTATTAACTCAAAATTTCTTGATAGCATTAGTGGGCAGTTAGAATATTATCACGTTAATTTCTATGACCGTCTTGGAGCAATTAAAAAACCAGACGCCGGTATATCTGGTGTAGGTACTACCATTGCCAACCTTGGTGATGTGACAACCGATGGTGTTGATTTATCATTTACCTTAAAATTTAATCAGCATTTTTCTCTTTATGATGCGGTCTCTTATATTAAGAGCCGTTATGATAATAACTTTACAGACGGCACAGAGCTTTACCTTGCTAAAAATAAGACCGTACCCGGTATTCCCGTTTGGTCAGATAAGTTTGTGCTAAGGTACAATGTCGGTGCTTTCCAAACGCAAGTGAATGGTGAGTGGATGGCACAACGCCCCGGCACCTATACCAATACGCTTTATGCTCCACCACGCTTTACCATGGGGTATAGTGCACGCTATTCTTTCTATAACATTCCCCACGTTAATAATTTAACGCTTCAGTTTAATATTTATAACCTTACCAACGCCCGCACGTGGTCTTCTCTTGCGGTTGGTGATACCGCAAACTATACGGCATACCCCATGACCCCACGCACGTTTTACGGCACAGTGTCTGCCTCTTTTTAAAGAATTTTTCTTTTTCTAAAGCGTTTGGAGGCTGTGTGTTTCTTAGGAAACCACAGCCCTCTTTTTGTGTTTAATGCTAGGTATAAAAATAAAGAAGGCGGTGGCCATGAAACGCTTAGCTTGTGTTACACTCTGCGCGGCCCTACTTACAGCCTGTGGGGGTGATCATAAACGCTACCCTAACGACACACTGGCTTGTAAAAATTACAGAAGCCAGCTTACCGGGCCAACGCCTCATCTTACGGTTGAGCGTATGCGGGCCGCCTGCCTTGCATCCCGCCGGGCCGCACAAACGCCTGTTACACAGTAGGGCGTGTGTGGTGTGTGCTGAATGTTTGCCAATCTGCCTCGAGTCGTCAGAAGTGAGAAATAGCACTGTTTTTTGCGGTGAAAGAGGCGGCTTTAGCCACGCTCTTGCTGTGTTTGGGCAAAAAGAGTGAGCTTGCCGCTGCCAAATAGGCAGCCAGGCTGAGCAAAGCCACGTTTAAAACACCTCTTTTGGCGGCTTTGTGTTTGTGTATATTTGAAAAAAGCAAATGGGGCTTGGGCAGCGCTCTATTGTGCGGCTGCATGGTCAGCAGTACGCCAGCTTTTGCCCTCTATGGTTTCTCAGCCTTGTTTATATTATGGCGTGCCATATGGGGCGTAGTGAGCGTAAGCCGCCATATGGCTGTGTTTATTTAAAAACGGGCTTTTGGTAGGGCGTTCTCCCCCTTTTTACAAGCCGGAAAACCATGACAAACACAGCACAAGACACACCACAAGCCACAGCGCTTGTGCCACGTCTCAACGACCATGAAAGGCGTATTACAGACCTAGAGCAAGGTGTTACCACAATACAGCTTAAATTGGTTGAGGTACAGACCGAAGGCCGCATGCGCGGTGAGCGCCAAGACCGTGACACAAAAGACCTTAAAACCCTTACCGAAAACGTAAAAGGCTCGGTTGATGATATTCTGCGTGCCATTTCTCTTTTATTCAGGGGGCTAAAATGGTCTTGGGGGGTATTACTTGCCCTTTCAGGCTTTATTGGCATGTATGGGGCCTCTCTCCTGCATTTTTTTGAAACTTTGCATTCATGAGCGGCCTGTATTTACCGCATGTGCATGCTTTGTGGGTACAACCCGCTTTGGCAGCTTTGCCTGCAAGCCTTAATACCCTTTCTGCCCAGCAAGGGGTGCTAGGTATTGGTAATACAGAAAGCGCAGGTTACCGCTACATAAAGCAAATAGGCTCTGGCCCTGCTTTAGGTTTTTGGCAAATGGAGCCCGCAACTCATGATGATGCATGGGCTAATTTCATACGCTTCAGGCCTGCTTTGCAAACAGCTCTTATAGGGCTTTTGGGGGGCAAGGGGGCGTGTGCACAGCGCTTGGCAGATACGCCACTCTATGCGGCGGCTATGTGCCGTGTGCAGCTCTACCGCGCCCCCATGGCCTTACCCCCGGCTTACAACGCAACGGCTTGGGCTACATTTTGGAAAACATATTACAACACCAATAAAGGAGCCGGAAATATTATTCAGGCCACGCCTTATTTTCAAAATGCTATGGGGGTTACGTAATGGATCCAACAGCCTACCTTGTGGCAGCGTTTCAGTATGTCTTGCCCTTTTTGCCCGCACAATGGGTGGCGGGTCTTTCGGTTTTGGGGTCTTTTTTAGTAAGTCTTTGTGCTGTTATCGCTTTTTTTTGGCCGCGCCCGGCAGTGGGGAGTAAATTGTTGCCCCTTTATCTGGTCATCAACACAGTAGGGCTTAACGGTAAGCATGCGGCTAATGCCACGGCTACTGTACCACAGCAAAAAACACTCCCCTAAAAAAGGTTTTTCATGAGCAGTTCTCTGTCTTCTTCCTCACCCACCATCAGTGCTCTTGTTAATGCGGCTGAAGCCCTTTTTGCCACCCTGAGTGGTAAAGCATTAAGTGCGAATGTGCTTAAAGTTAGCAACGGCACAACGTTTGTTATTGATGGCCTTTTGCCCACGTTATCGAGCCGCCTAGCATTTGACCTTGAGGGCGTGTTGGTGGGGGCAACACAGGTGTTGCAGGGGCTTAATACGGCGGTTGCCGCCGCTAAAACCAACACGGCACATGGTACAGGCAATGGGGCTACGCTTGTGGTGCCAAGCTCTGCGGCGCATACAGGCGTAACTGGCACGGTATGATGGCCTATTTCTGGTGGGGGCTTGCAACTTTTGTGGTTGCAGCTCTCATTTTACTTGTGGCGTATGCAACAAAAGCAGGTCGCAATGCACAGGCCGTTAACCAGAGTGCACAAAATACTGCACAGGCTAAAGTCCTTACCACAACCACAGCAGCTATGGCTCAAGCCCAAGCGACAGGCCCCCAAAATACGGCTCAATTGCTAAGCCGCCTAGATGCCAAAGATGCGTAAAGCGGCCCCACGTGTGGCCCTGCGGTGTGCGGCAGTAGGGGTAATTGCGTGCCTATTGGGGTGTAAGGCGGTTTTACCGCAGCCTATTTGCCCACATATTACGCCGTGGCCTGCTGCCTTTCAGCAGCAGGCAGCGGCAGAGTTACGCCAAAACCTAAACTTGGTGGCCTTGCCTGAAATTGCCCGCCAAGATGTGGTGTTGAGAGACCAAGTGAGAGCGTGCCAAAAAGGCGGGTAGGGCGCGTTTTTCACGTTTACACAGCCCCATGCTTGCTTTTATTGCCAGTGGGTAAAGTAAGGTAACACTGGCGCAGCATGCAAAAAGCCCCAAAACTTATCCAGTCGGTTGAGCGTTCCGCCATGATTTTGGAGCTCATTGCACAAGCTGGCGGTGGGGCCAGGCTACAGCATATTGCTGAAGCCTCGGGCTTAGGCAAAACCACGGTGCATAATATTTTGCAAACGCTCATGCACCTTGGTTACGTCCAGCGCCGTGCGGGCGATATACGTTATTACCTTGGTGGGCGTATTCTCAATTTGGCGCGGGTCTTGTCAGACGACCAGAGCCTGCGGGCCCGCTTACGTCCGCTTTTAGAAGATATTGCCCGCACAACACAGGCAACTGTATGGCTTGCCGTACCAAGCGGCGATGAAGCCAGTTACCTTGATATTATTAACCTGCACACCCCCCATACTATTACGCCAGACCTGTACCGCCGCGAACCGCTAGAAGGCTCTGCCGTGGGGTTGGTGTTTTTAGCCTTTGTGCCCGACCTGGGGCGGCGTGTGCTGGCGCGGTGCCCTCCGGCACAGCAGGCTGCACAATTGGCCAGTATAGAAGCAGTGCGTGCACAAGGTTACGCCCTAGACCTAGCGGCTTACCACCAAGGCATACATGGTGTGGCCATTCCGTGGCGGGAGCAAGGTGAGGTTACGGCCAGCATTTGCATTACTGGCCCCGCCCCAGACTACCCGGCCGCGCGTTTGGTGCGCCTAAGCTGGGCCATGACCCGCCTTGCTCAAAAGGCCGAGGTTCAACCACGCTGAATAAAGCACGTTTTGCGTTTTAGCCCCTTGCGCGGGGGCAGGTGCACTGCTCAAGCTTCGCTTCTTTTTTACAAAAAACAGAAGAGTAAAGCATGAAACTGCGTGACGCCGCGTTAATGCTTCGTACCGCGTTGGACGAAGCCGAGCGTATGGGTGTGCAAGTGTGTGTTACCATTGTAGACGCCACAGCATGGCCTGTAACATTTGCCCGTATGGACGGCGTGCCTTTGGGCGTTATTGATGTAAGCCACAAAAAAGCCCGTACGGCCGCGCTATTTCATATGGATAGCGCAGAGTTTGCCAAGGTGGCCCACCCCAACGGAGAGGCCTACGCCCTAGAGGCCACAAACGGCGGCCTTACAAGTTTTGGTGGGGGCGTGGTTATTCGTAACGCCAAGGGTGCCATTTTAGGTGGTATTGGGGTATCAGGCGCCAGCACAGAAGATGACATAAGCATAGCCCGTCTTGCCGCCACCACCGTGCGGGACTGAGTGCGGGGTGCCGTGCGCATTTTCTTTTTCATGAGAGTGTATGAATGACAACAGAGCCTACACCCGGCAGCGCCATACCGTTGGTAGAAGCCCCCCATGGCAGAACTGCCGCTTTGGCCCTTTTAACATTTGGCGCCTTTGTGGTGGGTACAGGTGAATTTGCCATTATGGGCATGCTGCCCGAATTTGCGGCATCGCTCAGCCTGTCCACGGCAGATGCAGGTTATGCCATTACAGCTTACGCGCTGGGGGTTGTGGTAGGGGCACCCCTTATTACCATTTTGGGTGCCAGACTTTCCCGCCGGGAATTGTTGCTGGTGCTTTATGTGCTTTTTGCATTTGGTAACCTGCTTAGTATTGCCATGCCAACATCTGGCCTTGTTGAGGTAGCCCGCTTTATTACAGGCCTACCGCATGGGGCGCTTTTTGGTATTTCTGCCTTGGTGGCGGCCTCTATGGTTGAGCGTAACCGGCGCGGCTGGGCAGTGGGGCGCGTGCTGTCTGGTATTGCCATTGCCACTTTGGTTGGGGCACCGTTTTCTACCTTTGCGGCAGACCATTTTGGCTGGCGTGTGGCTTACCTGCTTATTGGGCTTATGGGGTTTGTAACCTTTTTGGGTGTGCTGCGCTTTATTCCAGCCGATACCCCCAACCGTAAAAACTCCCCCCTGCGAGAGGTCAAAGCTCTTGGCAACGCGCAGGTGCTGCTTACCCTGCTTACGGCTGCCATTGGGTTTGGGGGTATGTTTGCCATTTATACCTACCTTACCAGCGTGCTGGTGCATATTACGCAGGTGCCAGAGTGGGGCGTTATGGCCTTTATGGTGCTGTGGGGGGTAGGCATGCTGGCCGGTGCCAATGTGGGGGCATGGCTGGTTGACCGTAACATCAACCTAGCCGCGTTGCTGGCTTTAGGTGGGAGTGCAGTCGTTATGGTGGTTTTTGCCAGCGTGCTGCACACTGTACCGGCTTTGGCGCTCGATGTTTTTTTGGTGCCAACATTTGTTAACGCTCTAGGCCCAGCCCTGCAAACCCGCTTGATGGATTTTGCAGGAGACGCGCAAACCCTTGCAGCCTCTCTTAACCATTCGGCCTTTAATATTGCCAATGCCCTTGGGGCTTCTTTGGGGAGTGTACTGCTGGCCCATAATTACGGTTATGGCTCTTTGGGTATTGGTGGGGCCATACTGTCTGTTGGTGGGCTTTTAGTCTACCTTCTGGCTATGCTGCTCCTTAAACGCAGCGCGGGGCAGTCTGCCACCGCTTAAGCCCAGTTTGCAGGCTGTATGCCAGTTAAACCCGCAAAGGCGCAGAGCTCTTAAACCGGGCCTGCGCCTTTAGTCTTAAAAGGCGTGTAAAAAAGCCTCGGGTATGCGGTGCAGGTCTGTATCTTCACCGTGTTGTACGGTGTTTTCTATGTCTAGGCTTTCAAGGTTTGTGTCTGAGCGTGTGGCTTGCATCTGCTCTAAAAAATTGAGCATAGCTTGGTCTTGCGCCCGGTGCGAGTTGCCATGCCCAAGGCTTATGGCGCGTGCACTCCAGTTGAGAGAGCGGGTTAAAGCCAGCCGCTTAAGCAGGTGTGTCTGGTCTGCATATTTCAGGTGAAACATCCATAAATCTGTGTCCAGCACACTGGGTTGGTCACAGCTATGAAAGCCCGGCTGCCACGATAGCGGCACAGACGAAAGCAGCGTTTTGCACGACCAAGGCCGAATAGCCCCATAAGGCCGCTGCATCAAAATAGGTTTGTGCCACGCAACAGGGGGTAGGTCTGGGGCGTGTTGCACAACATCAACCCCCACGCAGCGTATGCTCTGGTAAGGGGTTTGTTGCGCGTAGGCGCGCAGTGTGGGGTAGCGGCTTGGTCGGGCCACCACAAACTCGTCGCAGTCTGTAAACAGCACAAATTTATAGCGTTGCAACAGAGCGCGTTGAAAGCGCTGCACCTGCCATGTGCGTTGAATTTCATCAACATCCAGCCGGGGTATGGGCACAATGGTGCAGCCCGGCAGGGGGGGCAGGCTGTCGCTACCGTGGTCTAGCACATACACATTGCCAGCCCCTACTTGGCGCACAAAGTAGGCGGCCCAAAGGGGGAGCAGTGTGTGCTCGTTATACACCATGGTAAAAACGGCTAGCGGGCGTTGGCGTGGGGTTAGGTGGCGGGCCGTACTGCGCACCATACGCCACAGGCCAGCGCGTATGCGCTGGTATAAGGTGGGTAGGGTTTTGGGGTCTTGGTAGGCAGCCATAAGGTGGCGCTCCTTTACAGGCTGCCAGCAACAGGCTGGTGCACTAAGGGCCTATATTTGCCGCAAAGGGTGGCCAAAATGGGGTAAGGTTCTGGGTAGGGTAAAAGCACGCTTAAAGAAGAGCTAGGTAGTGCCACGGCCTGCTAGGATACTGTCTTAAGTGTGCACAATAAGGAGCGTTAAACATGCGTAACAGTTTGGCTTTTGGACGGGTGGGGGCTGCCTCTCTGGCTTGCCTTATGGGTTTGGCTCTTACGCAACCCTACGGGGTGCGGGCGGCAGAGCCTGAGCAAGGGGCACCCAAGCTGGTGCAGCCTGCTTTGGTGGGTAGCCAGCCGGTAAGCCCGCCCAATACGCAGGCTGTGGGGCAGGCTCGGCCTGTTTCTCAGCCCCAATCCCAACGCCGTATTGGCATGGCTAACCCTGCCTCCGTCCATTGCCTAGATGCCGGAGGGCGGCTGGAAATACGCTCAGGCAAAGCAGGCCAGTACGGTATTTGCCACCTGCCAGATGGCCGCATGTGTGAAGAATGGTCTTACTTCCGCACCGGGGAGTGTTCAGCCAAAAGCCTGAAAAACCAATAAAGGCAAAAACCACACCCCAATGCGTTGGGAGATATTGAAAAATTCTGCCCGACAGCACATGTCTAAACCCGTGCAAAGGTGGTGCCCTTTGGCCTAAGGGCAAACGGCGCCACGCTTGAAATGCAATAGGTTACGGAGAAGTTTGAGAGTTATGACAGACGCAGCAAACGGTGCCAAAGGGGCCGAAACCCGCGAATTTAGTGCAGAAGTTGGGCGCCTGCTCGACCTCGTGGTGCACTCGCTCTACTCCGAGCGTGAAATCTTTCTGCGTGAGCTTGTGGCCAACGCAGCAGACGCCACAGACCGCCGCCGTTTTGAAGCCCTGACAGATGGCGCCCGCGCCCTGCCAGAAGATGCCAAAATTCGCATCGACCCAGAAAAAGACGCCCGCCTGCTCACCATTTCCGATGATGGGTCAGGCATGACGCGTGATGAGCTGGTGGCCAACCTTGGCACCATTGCCCGCTCTGGCACCCGTGCTTTTGGCAAACAACTGCAAGACGCTAAACCAGAAGACCGCCCTAACCTTATTGGCCAGTTTGGTGTTGGCTTTTACGCAGCCTTTATGGTGGCAGATAAGGTTGATGTTATCTCCCGCCGCGCTGGGGCAGATGAGGCATGGCGCTGGACATCGGACGGTAAAGGCTCTTACACGCTCGAACCCGCAACGCGCGAAAAAGCGGGCACAGACATTATTCTGCACATTAAAGAAGATGCAGATGAGTTTTTGGACAGCTGGCGCTTGCAGGCTATTATCCGCAAATGGTCAGACCATATTGCATGGCCTGTCACCATTTTGCGTGATGGTAATGAAGAAGCCGCAAACGAAGGCACAGCCCTGTGGCGTAAAGCCAAAGGTGATGTTACGGAAGAGCAGCTTAACGAGTTCTACCGCCATCTAACCCACAATTTTGATACCCCGTGGGACACCCTGCATTGGCGTGCAGAAGGCATGATGGAATTTTCTGCCCTGCTGTTTGTGCCCGGTAGCCGCCCGTTTGAATATGCCGAGCAAACGCGCGAAAGCCGCATTCGCCTGCATGTGCGCCGCATGTTTATTACAGATGAGGCCGATATTCTGCCCCCATGGCTGCGCTTTGTGCAGGGTGTGGTTGATACAGAAGACCTGCCGCTTAACGTCTCGCGTGAAATGTTGCAGGCCACCCCGGTTCTGGCCCGTATTCGTAAAGCTGTTACCAGCAAGGTAATGGGCGAGCTAAAAACCCGCGCCAAAGACGCAGAAAGCTACACAACCTTCTGGGAAAATTTCGGCCCCATTTTCAAAGAAGGCATGTGGGACGACGCCGCCCACCGCACAGAAGTTGCGGGCCTAAGCCGCTTCCGCTCTACCGCGGTTGAAGGGCTGACCTCGTTTGATGACTATATCAGCCGCATGAAGCCCGAGCAGGACGCCATTTACTACCTGACCGGCGATAACGCGGAAACACTGGCATCCTCCCCCCAGATTGAAGGGTTCAAGGCACGCGGTATTGAAGTGCTGCTGCTTTCAGACCCAGTAGACTCTTTCTGGCCAGACCGCCTGTCTTCTTTTGAAGGCAAGACCCTGCGCAACGTGGCCCAAGGCCAAACCGACCTTGAAAAATTTGGCGCTCCGGCAGAAACCGATGCCGAAAAAGCCGATATGGACACCCTGCTGCCAGCCCTTAAAACAGCCTTGGGTGAGGCCGTGTCTGACGTAAAAGCAACAGACCGTCTGGTGAGCAGCGCTATGGTGCTCACCGCGCCAGAGGGCGGGCCAGACCTGCAACTGCAAAAACTTATGCAGCGTAGCGGTCAGGCTCTACCGGGCGTTACCCCCGTGCTTGAGCTTAACCCCGCCCACCCGCTGGTGCACCGCTTGGCCCAAAAGGTTAAAGCGGGTGAACCAGTGGATGAACTGGCCCATATTCTTCTTGATGTGGCCAGCATCCAAAATGGCGAACCCCCTAAAGACGTTAACGCGTTTTCTCGTCGCTTAATGGATGTGCTGGTAGGCCAAGGTACCCCAGCCGCCTAACAACCAAACTCCCCCAAAGGGTCTGCCCCGTGTAGGCTCTTTGGTCCCCCAAACACCCGGCCAGCCCGCAATGCGGCATTTTAAAAAACAGCCTCTTGGCCGGAGTGCTTGGGTAAAATTGGGCAACGCCCGGGCACTTTGTGCGCGGGCGTTTCTTTATTCCTTTTAAACTCAGCATGTTAGAGCGTTATGGGGTTTTGTTTTTGCCGTAAATAGGCCAGAATAAAAAGAGAACATACCCAGAATCGCACGGCTCCTGTAAGAGCAAGCACCACAATGGCCCAAGCGGGCTAACCCCAGCATGAAGGAACAAGAGTAGGTGAAGGCCGGTTACAGTGTTTGCGCAGCCCTTTTGCTTTTGGCCGGGCCAGCGCAGGCAACAACTTCTTTTCAGTCCCACGCCTTTGCCGCCTCTTCCGCTCTCCGGTCTGGGGGGGCTTTTACGGGCCCTCCTGTAGCGCATAGCCTAGGGGCGCACGCGCCCATACCCTGTGGTATGCCGCCTGCGTGTAGTATGCTGCAACTCAGTGCCTACAAGCCCCTGCCACAGCCAGAGAACTCAGCGACCGCAGCACTAGAAAATACCTTGCCAGAACCCGCACGCACGGCCCTGCAAAGCCTTACCCAAACAGTGGGGGGTGTGTTGCAGGGGTTGCCTGCTTTGCCGTTTGCCTTGCCGTTGCATAATGGCTTTGTTGTGTTTTTTGGGGGGGGCGTGGGGCTGTATGTGGCGCTTAAACTGCTGCTGGCATACCGGCGCAGGCGGGCTTTTAAAGGGGCTGTGCAGGCGGGCAAACAGCTTATTCTGTCTTTGGCAGACAGGCTGCAAATTCGGCGTAAGCAGCTTGTGTTTCAAAACGCATATGGCACCACCATTTACGATAAATGGGAGCGCGAAAAAACCGCCTTTATGCAGCGCGAAATGCTCACGCACCTTAGCGAGCAAGGCTACGAGGCCTATTTTGAGCGCGCCACCCCCACCTTGCTGGCCTACCTAGACCAAGTTGCGTTTGATACGCCGCCCGCGCCTGAGCAAAAACTGAGCAACCCAGATGTCTATAGCCCAGATATGGACCCCTTCGATTACGAGCGGTACTGTGCCCGGCTTCTGCGCCAAATGGGGTGGGAAGCCATAGCCACCTCAGAGTGTGGAGACCAAGGGGCAGACGTTGTGGCCAGCCGGGGCAACACCCGTATTATTTTACAATGCAAACTCTACACCAAAGCCGTTGGCAACGATGCCGTGCAGCAGGTCTCGGCCGCCCGCCAGCATTACGGTGCCCGCTTTGCTGCCGTTGTTTCTAACGCGCCCTACACCATACCCGCCCAGCAACTGGCCAAAACCAACAAGGTCTTTTTGCTGCACCATGATGAACTCCAGCGGTTTGTCAGGCGTGTTGAAAAATCTCCTACCTTCCGCCTGCGCTAGGCTACGTGCCCGCCGTTAAGGCGGCATAACAGGCCGCGTGCCGCGTACACGCCCCACTCTCTCCAACACACACGGTTGGTAGGCTTAGGCGGTTTTTTTCTGGCCGTTAGTAAACTTGTGCTTGGGGCTGTGTTTTGCACGCCAGTCAGGTCGGTTTATCTGGTGTGTCTGTTGGGCAGCGGTTAGGCTGTTTGCTTTTAGGCATAGCTCATTTATGTCTTTTTAAAACGTAGTTGTAAAAACGTCGCCCACCGCCCGTAAAAGGAGCCTTTTTTGCCTATTGCCCTAATTGCTCTTGCTGTGGGGGCCTTTGGCCTTGGCACAACCGAAACCATTGTTATGGGTCTCTTGCCCGAGCTTTCTAGCGGGCTGGGGGTATCTATTGCCCAAGCCGGGCTGCTGGTGTCTGGCTATGCTCTTGGGGTTACGGTGGCGTCTCCGGTTGTGGCGGTGTTAACCAATGCCTATTCCCGCCGTTATACGCTGTTGCTTACCATGGCTATTTTTACGCTGGGTAATGCCTTAAGCACCGTAGCACCGGGTTATTGGGCATTGATGGTCGCCCGTGTGGTTACATCGTTTTCGCATGGGACTTTTTACGGGGCGGCCTCTGTTATGGCGTGCCAACTTGTGCCGCCACACCAGCGGGCCAAAGCGCTCTCATTAGTCTATATTGGGCTAACACTCGCCATGATTTTGGGTGTGCCTATGGGCACAGTGGTGGCGCAGTTTAGTTCGTGGCGTGTTGCTTTTGGGCTTATTGCCCTTATTGGTCTTGCCGCATGGCTGAGCATTTACGCCTGGATCCCGCAAGACAAAGTGTCTGGCCCCCCTGTAAGGCTGTACGCCCAGCTCCATGCCATGACCCGGCCTTTGGTGGTCACCATGATGTTGGTTTCCCTCTTTACATCGGCCAGCATGTTTTCTCTGTTCACGTATATTACGCCGTTTTTGCACATACGTACCGGCTTTACCGCCCACACCATAGACCTTGTGCTGCTGCTTATTGGTGGCGGGTTATGCCTTGGTAACCTGTTGGGTGGCCGCTTGGCAGACTGGAAAATGCTGCCCTCGTGCGCAGGCCTTATGGCGGCAGTAACCACCGTGCAACTGCTGCTGGTGCCCGGTAGCCTGTATGCTTGGAGTTGTCTTGCGCTCCTGTTTTTATGGGGCGTGTTTATTTACGCCCCCATGGCGCCTTTACAGTCTTACGTTGTAACCTGCTCCGGCTCGGCCCCCAATATTGCGTCTGCCATGAACCAAAGCTCGTTTAACCTAGGCAACGCCATTGGCGCATGGGCGGGTAGCTTGCTGGTTGCCGGGCCAGAAAGTTACGCAAAGCTGCCCGTGCTGTCGGCCGCATTTGCCGCAATAGGCTGTGTTTTGGTCTTTATTGCTAAGTATTTTGAAAAAAGAATGCAGGCAGAACAACCCACTCAAAACGCAGCCTAAACAGACGCACACTTTACAAGGCTGGCAGGCCGTAAGCCTTATGGGGTGGGGTAGTTTTAGCCGTTACTCTTTGCAGGCTTTGCAGGCCTTTGGCGGTTTTAGGGGCAGTATTTTTTGCCCCTACTGCTCCAGTATGGCCGTTGCAAAAAGCCGCTGTGCTCAGCCAAAACAGCCCCATGTCCTCTCTCAGTTTTACGCATTTAAAATAGCCTAAAGGCTCTCATTGTTTGGGGGCGGAGGGGGTAGGTAGCTACACGGCAGTAGGGGGCAAAAAGCACAGGCCCTAGCGTAAAAATGTCGCTAAATGGGCAAAACTCTTTTCCAATAACTCCCCATAGCTTTGGGGCTTAAAAACTCAGCACAGCATCGCAGTTAAACGTCAGCATGTTTTCATCCCCATTGGTTATGGTGGGGGCGTCTACAGTGCCTGCGTGGTTAAAGGGGCGTGTACCATTTAAAGATTTATCAAGCCGTATTTCAGGCCGCAGGGTAAAAGTGCCCTTGCCCAAATGCCGGTTTATGGCTTCTGGCCGGTAGGTGGCGCCTAGGGTCAGGTCTCCATAAGTGGTGGGGGGCGCGTTATAGTAAGAATAAGGCTGGTTACGCAGGGCGTTTACATACGCCATGCTGCCCGTGTACTGGCTAATAACCGCGCCGTTATTATCCCTAAATATTTCCCCGCGTGCATTAAGCGTTAAAGACGGGTTTATGTCCCACGCTAGGTAGGTTGAAATACCGTAGGCATCATCGCGCGTGGCGTCATCATGCAGGTAAGTGGCATCAAGCGTAACAGAGACGGTTTTGCTGGCGTGGTAGGTTACCATCACGTCTGGGTTGTATTGCATCAGGTGGTTGGCCTTGGGGCCAATACCCGCGCTGCTCCACCCTAGGGCAGATATGCGGGTGGGGCCATTATTGCCCCCCGGCCCAAAATGCCCCACTGCATGAATGTTCAGCCTGCCATCAAGCAGGTTGTTCCATGCAAACCCAAAATACCCTTTGGGGCGGCTGTTATTGCCTGCCTCACCAAAGGTAACAGAGCTGCCAGCATCAATGCCCAGTATCCAGTCCATATGTTTGCTTAGGTGCATGGTGGCGACAATGCCTACCATTTCAAAGGGCATAATATAGTCTGCGGCGTAGCTGAAAGAATACATCTGCCGTGCCAAGGCAGGCGTGCCCTCTGTTCCCATAAGCCCATACATCTGGCCTATTTGCACATCTATGCCGTGTTTAAATATCCATGGTAGGTGGGCATCTAGGTGTATTTGGGTGGGGGCCCATTGGTATTGGCCTGTCAGGCTGCCATCACCCATGCCAATGGTGGGGTCGTAGCGGGCGTCAGAGCCGTACATGGCCTCTATAACAAAACCCACCCCATACCCGCCGCCTATAGGCGTTATGGGGTGCGAGAGAGACCCCATAATCTGGTTCAGGGTCGCGGTGTTGGCCCTGTCCATATAATACTGGCCAAAGTTGCGGCCTGTGTGTGTCCATGGGTTGCCAGAAATGCCGCCTTCTATGCTCACATGCCCCACCAGCCCGTCCCAATAAGAGCGGGGTTGCCCATTAGGGGGGGTAAACAGGTTGCCCACACGCATGGTGGGCAGGTCTGGGTCTGTTTCTACAGTTTGTTTAAGGGGGGCTGCTTGTGCTGTAGCCTGTACCGGCCCTTGCCCCGCAGCGGGTTGGGCCGCGTTGCTACCCTGCATGGTTTGCGCGTGTGCCAAGGCTGGTAGGGCAACGCCCCATAATAGGCACAAAAACGCAGGGGTGTGTTTACAGGGCATAGGGTGCTCCGGCTTTTTATGCCTATTTACCGGGCTGCGCTGCAAATAAAATAGGCAAGTAGCGCATTTCGGCTTTGCACGCTCCTAGCAGGTGCCCATGCCCTTACGCCACTGCGGTTTGTGGTGGTCAATTCCTAACCCTGCCCTTGCACAAGTCTGCTCTGTGCAAGGGCGGGGTCTCACATTTCTGTTAGCCCATTGGCGGCGTGGGGGCAGGGTATTTTGGTACAGCCCGACTCTGCACCGGGCCGGAGGGCACGGGCAGGGGTTAGTGCTCCCGCCATGCCCCCACGGCCAGCAGGGTTTGTGCCAGCAAGGTTTCTGCACGGGGTATGCTATCGGCTTCTACATACACACGTAATTCTGGTGCATTGCCAGAGGGGCGCAGGTGCACAATCTCGCCCGAGGCAAAGCTCATGCGTACGCCATCGGTGTCATCAACATCGCACAGTACGCCGCAGGCCGTGCTTAAACCAAGGTTTGCCACTCCTTGCTGGGGGGCGGCCCGTAGGGCTTCAAGGTGCTTCTGGCTTAGGGTGGTTGGCATATCTTTGAGCCTGTCGCTTACGGTAAAGCGGGGCGGCAGAGTGGCAACAAGGCTGCTTAAGTCTTGCTTTTGGGCTTTGGCTGTTACCAGGGCACAGAGCATGGGCAGCACGGCATCTCGTGTTGGGAGCGCGTCTAGGGTGCGGCCTTCTTGTTGCACGGCACTGGCCAGCAAAAAGCCGCCATTTGCCTCGTACCCTACGACAGGGCCTTGGCCCGCCTGTGCGGCGTGGCTCATGGCTGCCACGACATACGGTGAGCCAATGCGCGTGCGGTATATGTTGGGCACCGCGCCAGATTTTTCGAGCGCTGTGTTACTGCTTACCGGGGTTGCAACACTCCCAGCGCCTAAAGTTTGTGCGGCCAGAATACCCAGCACATCACCGCGCAGCCATGTGCCGTTTTTGTCTGCCAGCAGGGGGCGGTCAGAGTCCCCATCTGTGGTTAAAATGGCATCAAAGCCGTGGGTTGTGGCCCAGTCTCGGGCCAACACAACATCTTCAGGCCGCACGGCTTCTGTATCGACCGAGACAAAGCGCTCTGAGCGGCCTAGTGGCACGACCGTAGCCCCAAGGGCTTCTAGCAGGCGCACCAGCACATCGCGCCCAACGGCAGAATGTTGGTACACCCCAAGGCGCATACCCTTTAAGGCAGTTGCCCCAAAAAAAGTGCGGTAGCGGTCTATATAGGCGTCTTCAATTTCGGTTACGGCGGGTAGGTCTATGGTGCGGGTTAAGGTACCGTGTGCATCAAACCAGCCATCGGGCAGGGTTACGTCCTGCATTTTCATGGCTGTTTCGTCTGTTTTTAAAAACTCACCCTTTGCGCGGTTAAACTTAATGCCATTGCGGTCATCGGGTATATGGCTGCCTGTTACCATTAAAGATGGCATAGCTCGCGCAAAGGCAAAGTGGCACAGCGCAGGGGTTGGCACATAGCCGCAAAACACGGGCACACCGCCTAGGGCTTCAACCGCAGCAACGCAGGCCCGTAAAATGCGCGGGGTGCTTGGGCGCAAATCTCCAGCAAGGGCTACAGGCTTGCCGGGCGCAAACTCGCCCAAATTTTGCAAATGCAGCAAAAACCCCATGGTGTACGCGCAACAGACGGCATCTGTCATGGCACTTACTAAGCCGCGGGCACCACTTGTGCCAAACGCTACGCCAGACTGTTCCATCCATGTTGCTATTTTCATTGTGTTTCCGTTGCGGGTTGTTTGGTCTTGGCCCTAGTTTACACCAAATGGGCTGCGGGTAGAAATTGGCGGCCTGTATGCGGGTTAGCACGGGCAAATTTTAAAGTATTTTTTAAGGGGGATTTTGCCGCGCTGCTGCGTCTACATAAAACCTAGTTTCTGTCTACCAAGAGTTTTATGACACTTATATTGCATTCCGGCTGGCGGGTTGCAAAGTCTAAACAGAGGGCGCAATGCTTGCCCCGCATATGTGGTCTTAAACGTATAAGTTTGGTGTTTTCTTAGTAAAGCGCTAGCTATTTTGTGTTTCGTTATTTTTGCCGGTCATAAGCTGTAGCGTCTTTAAGTGTGGTTGGGCGGCATATAGGTATTGATAAAAGCAGGAAGTGTCGGTCTATGTTTCGCTCACGCCCCTCAACGCGCCGCCGCCTTATAACCGATGCCGCGCGTCTGGCAGCGCTTAGCTCTGCTGCAACGCTCATGCCGCCTAATGTGCGCAAACTTATGGCGCAAACCCCTAAACGGGCAGGCTCGCTTAAAGACATTAAACATGTTGTTCTGCTCATGCAGGAAAACCGCTCTTTCGACCATTATTTTGGTACGTTGGCGGGTGTGCGCGGGTTTAACGACCCAGACGCTCTCACCCTTAAAAACGGCAAAAGTGTTTTTTACCAACCAGACCCAGATAATTACCACTCAGACTATCTGTTGCCTTTCCACCTTGATACCAAAACAACCAACGCGCAAAAACTGCCCTCAACCAGCCACGCATGGAACGTGCAGCATATTGCCTGGAATGGCGGCAGAATGGACCAGTGGCTTTTAGCTCACCGTTTGGTCGATAAAGAAAATGCCCCTTATGTTATGGGCTATTTCAAGCGTGAGGATATTCCATTCCATTACGCCTTAGCCGATGCCTTTACAATTTGTGATGGCTACCATTGCTCGGTTCTGGGCCCAACGGGGCCAAACCGCCTGTACTACATGACCGGTATGATAGACCCAGACGGCACCGGTGGCGGCCCCATTACCAGCAACATTCAGCCAGAAGAAGGCTTTGGCTGGAAAACCTACCCAGAACGGTTAGAAGAGGCCGGTGTAAGCTGGCGCATTTACCAGTGCGGCAAGCATGGCCGCCCCTTTAACCAGTTGCAACATTTCCGGCAGTTTATGGATGCCCCCCATAGCTCTGCCCTGTACCGCAAAGGTGTGCCAGAACCGTCTGAAGGCGAGTTTGAGTATGATGCCTTGCACGACCGCCTGCCAACGGTTTCTTGGCTATGCCCCCCCGGCTGGGCGTGCGAACACCCTGACCATATGCCCGCTGCCGGTGCTGAATTTATTGCGCAAAAACTAAACGCACTTGCCGCCAACCCAGATGTCTGGGCAAAAACGGCCTTTATTCTCAATTATGATGAAAATGACGGCCTGTTTGACCATGTGCCCCCACCGTTTGCCCCCCGCGGCACACCGGGCGAATATGTTGATAAATGGCCTATTGGGGCGGGCTTTCGCGTGCCGTGCATCATTATTTCTCCATGGACAGTGGGCGGCTGGGTTTGCAGCGAAACCTTTGACCACACCTCAACACTCCAATTTCTTGAGCGTATAACAGGTGTGCGCGAGCCTAATATTACCCAGTGGCGGCGCGATACGTTTGGAGACCTCACTTCAGCTTTTCGTTTTGGAGCAATGCCAGAAGCCGCGCCCGCTCTACCGCCCACAGCAGACCTGCTCAAGCAGGCCGAATACGCCACTGAGCATTTTAGTGACCCTGTTTTTCCAGATAAGCACCAAGTTGCCCCCGTGCAGGAAGCAGGCACCCGCAAACGGGTAGACCAGTAAAAGGGTGCCTAGCATGCAAAGCATACTGCGTTTTACGCAAATAACCGCGTGTGGCCTGTTGGTGGTGCTTCCCGTGCAAGGGCGGGCGGCCCCGCAGGCGGCGGGCAGTGCCGCTCCCTCACAGCAGGTGGCGCACGGGGTGGCGCTTTATAAACAGCGTTGTGGGGCATGCCATAACACCCCCTCTCGGAGTTTAGACGAGGCCCCACTCCTTGCAGGCCCAGCGTTTGCGCAAAAATGGTTGGCACGGCCAGCCGCATTGTTCCAAAAAATCCGCTATTCCATGCCGCAAGATAACCCCGGCACTTTAAGCGATGAAGAAGCCCAAGCCTTAGTCGCGGCGTTAGCAAGTGGGTATATTAGCGGTAAAGCCCCGGCAAAATAAGGGCGACCACAGGCAGCTACAGCGCGGCTTGCGGTCTGAGGGCCGCCGTGGGGTTACTCTGCTTCTTACACTTAAGCCGGTCTCAGTTCAGTGTTGCGCAGACATTTTTCAGCACTTTTGGCAGGCAAATATTCTTACAGCACCACTCTATTGTTTATAATGAGAGAAATTAAATGTAACACACTGAAAAACAATAACAATATGAGCGGTTCGGGTGCTCTATTAAGGTGCGGGGAATGCCCCAATACATTTTATACTATGACGGTTTTATGAAATGTAACCCGTTTTGTTGAGGAAACAGCGCAGCAGAATTGTCTGCTCAGTAGACCCTGTTTTTTCAGAAAGCTGAACTCTCACCATGCGTATCAAAAAAACCAAGGCTACTTCCCTAAGTTGCGCTGCATTCCTTGGTGGCACGCTTTTTACGCCGCTGCACGCATGGGCTGCCCAAGCTGGCGCAATTGCCGGTTCGGCTATGCCAGTGCATATTCCTGCGCAAAGCATGGGGAGTGCGCTAGACGCTTTGGGGCAACAAACGCATACAATGGTTGTCTATACGCCAGATGCCGTAAAAAACCTGCAAGCGCATGCGGTTAATGGCGTATTTACTCCCCACGATGCACTGACCCAACTTTTGGCAGGCAGCAATTTAGAGAGCATAGAAAAACCGGGTGGTGGGCTCATCATCAAAAAAAATAAGGCCGGCAAAGCAGTTAAAAAAAGTGCACGCAAAGAACCAGATGATGCTGAAACAGTTTTCTCTGTCGGGCACCGTTACGTTAAGGCTGAAAAACGCACGTCCAATATCGTTATGGACAGTATCGCCTATGACCCCTACGAAAACCTTGGCGGCAACTCGTCCATTGCGTCTTCTTTGGTGCTTTTGCCCGGTGTTACAGGTATTATTAACGGTGACGAACCGCGTTATGTGAGCTTGCGTGGTATTAGCCCAGACCTTAACCACACAACGGTCGATGGCCTTACCATGGCCTCCATTGGTGAAACAGGGTCAGGCACGCGGCGTGTAAACCTGCAAGATACACCAGTCGAAATGACATCGCGTACCAATGTTTATAAAAGTTTTACCGCTGAACAATCAGGCGATGCAATTGGCGGTATCATAGATCTTATTCCCATGAGCGCGTTCGACCATAAAGGGTTTTATGCACATCTAGATGGGTATGGTATTTATTCTACCTATAAAGGTTCCGTTGGGAATAATGGTATTAAAGGGTACTCCCCCCATTTAGGTGCGGGCGAAAAATCCAACATTTCTTACCGGTTTGGTAAAGAAAAACAATTTGGTATTGTTATCTCCAGCCGCTACCAAGACCGAGTTACAAACCAGACAGGGTCATCAAGCGGTTTTCAATATCTTGATAAATCCGGAAAAGCCCTTTCAACGACAACAGACCCAACAACCAACCCAAACTGGAACGGTAGAATGACCCCGTCCAGTTACTCCAATTCAGAATATGCCAATATGGTCACCACGTTGGGTGGTTCAGGTAAACTCGAATGGCGACCTGTTGGTACAAATATTAAGGCCTCTATTCTGGGTTGGACATATAGACGTTCAGAAAATGTTATGGGTGATATGAATGTTTATAATTTAAAAAATACCGTACAAAACCAAACAGATAATAGCGGCACTATACAAGTTAACTCTTTATATGTGCGTCGTATTCAAAGTACCTACTCTCGTAATTCAAATGGCATAATGGGCCATCTTGACTGGAAACATGGTAATCATTCTGTTGTGGTGCGTGCAGGGTACACATGGGAAGGGTATGATAACTACCAGCCTTTAGAGCGCATGCGCGCATATCCCAAAAAACTTTACGCAACCTATTCTGGTAACGCAAAAGATGGTGATATTATCCGCCTGACATCTCTTTCCAGTGCTACCGCGCTACAAAACTCCACATGGTCTGCTTACCAAATGCAGCAACAATGGCGCAGCGCGGAAGAAGGTATTCCCACTGTGCGGGCCGATTACACCTACAATACAGATTACAAGTCCCGCGGTTTCGGCCTCGCTGCCGGTTTTGAATGGCGTGAATTGTCGCTCGAAAACAATATCAGAATGCAGGAATATGATACTGGTTTTGATATGACAAATTATGCAAATTTTACAAATTATGTGCCATCAAAATGGAACCTGCCTTACGTCTTTCTTAATGCAGATGGGCGCAAATTTGATTGGAGCAGTCTAACGCAGGGGTCTTCTAAATTAGCAAGTAGTATTTACGATTCAAAAATAAGTAATTTTAGATACAAAGAAGACGTAACAGACGGGTATGTTTCTCTGCATTATGCTCTCAAAAATACTGTCTTTATTGCAGGTGTCAGAGCAGATGATACCAGTTACTCAGCCTGGATGCCGACTGTATCAAATAACCTTGTGTCAGATAACTTCACGAAAAAAAGCGGTAATTATATTAACCCGCTGCCTTCTTTTGATTTTGTGCACCGTTTTCCATGGAAAATGAACATCCATGGGGCTTATAGCCGTTCTATCGGGCGCCCAACCCCGTCCAATATTGCCCAAGCTGAAAATATTACTTGCGGCACATCAGATGAAGATGGTGGTGCAGCGTGCTCTATTAGTCGTGGCAATCCTAACCTTAAACCACGTAAAGCGCATAACTTCGATTTCTCTATCGACCAATATTTTGACCATAGTCAGGGTATGGTCAGTCTCGCTTTCTTTGACAAAATGATTCAGGACGATATTTACACACTCAGAAACTTAACCATGCAAGACGGTGTCTTATACAACGTCTCTCAACCCATGAATGCTACAGGTTCCAACATTCATGGGCTTGAACTGTCAGTGCTTGACCGTTCAGTTGCCCTATGGGGTCAATTCTTTGACCTGTCCATGAATGCAACATGGATGCAGGGCAACATGAAATATGTCAATTCAAGCGGCCAGCAAACACGCATTAACCACATGATTTACCAGCCCGATGTGTTGGTGAATGGTGCCGTAACATGGCATATTCCCGCCATTCAAGGTGGCCTACGTGCAACGGCAACCTATACAGATAAATACCTGACCAGCATTGGTAGTTACGCAAGCAACAACCAAGGGCAGGGTGCCTATTTTATGCTCAATATGGCTTTTTGGCATAAAGTTTATAAAAACGTCTCTTTCCGTTACGAGGTGCAAAACCTCACGGGTACACGGTTTAGCAACGTTGTTGGTAACAAACTACAATACACCAATAACACAAGCTATTTAGGGCGTGGTATCTACTTCCATGTTGTTCTTAACTCTCTGTAAGAAAAGCGATCTTCTAACTCAATGACATTTCGAGCAACCATTCTGGTGACAGCAGCTTTCTCGCTGCTGTCACCTTTGCTTTGTTATGCGGCATCCCGCGTTGCCCCAGCACAAGCCGTACCCCATGCCGCAGCAGGCGCAACCGTAACATGGGGGCATGCCCGTTTTACGGTTTTAACCTCACGCCTTATTCGTATGGAGTGGTCGGCAGATAGTCATTTTGAAGACCGTGCAACTCTTGTTTTTCTTAACAGGCAATTACCTGTACCACATTTTACGAAAACGTCAGACGCCAACGGCATAACGCTTGAAACACAAGACCTAACCTTAACCTACCACCCAGATGCGCAAGGGCAGTTTACCGACAAAACGCTGCAAATTACCCTAAAAGGTGGCCCAACACCTGTAACATGGCATGCTGGCCAAAAAGATACTGCAAACCTGCTTGGTACAACCCGCACGCTAGATGGCTCATCAGGCTCTCATCTCAAATCTCCTATGGAAGATGGGCTGGTGTCACGCTCGGGGTGGTCTGTGGTTGATGATAGCCAAAGCCCCGTGTTTAGCGTATCTCCCAAGCCGGTGGTCAGAAAAACCGTTGTTGATGGCGCATGGGTAGAAGAGCGCACAACAGCCCCCCACCAAGACCTATATTTCTTTGGGTATGGGCATAACTACCGTCAAGCACTAACAGACTATTGTGCAGTTGCGGGGCGTATTCCACTGCCACCTCGGTACGCTTTTGGGGTGTGGTGGTCGCGTTACTGGTCATATACCGACCAAGACCTGCTTTCTTTGGTACAACAATTCCATGAAAACAGCCTGCCGCTTGATGTAATGGTTGTTGATATGGATTGGCACCTTAATGAAGATCAGCTCAAAAAACGTGGCCTTAAAGATTTATCTGGCCACCGTTTAGGGTGGGATGGTTATACATGGAATAGCACGTTTTTCCCTAACCCCACGGCCTTTATGGCGCAATTACACGCGCAGGGTATCAAGGTTGCTCTTAATTTACACCCGGCCTCTGGTGTGCAATCTTGGGAAAGTGCATTCCCAGACATGGTAAAAGCCATGAACATGCCAGAAGGCACTCAGTATGTGCCTTTTTTAATTACGCAAAAAAACTATGCACAAGCCTATTTTTCAGTGTTGCACCACCCGTTGGAAAAACAGGGGGTAGATTTTTGGTGGCTTGATTGGCAGCAGGAAAAAACCACACCTATTGCAGGGCTTAATCCAACATGGTGGCTCAATTACCTGCATTTTACAGATCAAGAACGACAGGGTAAGCGGCCTCTTGTTTTCCATCGTTGGGGGGGCTTAGGCAACCATAGATACCAGATAGGTTTTTCAGGAGATACTATTTCAACGTGGGAGTCTTTGGCGTTTCAACCGTGGTTTACAGCGACGGCTGCCAATGTTGGGTATGCCTACTGGAGCCACGATATCGGGGGGCATTCTCCCGGCGCTATCGACCCAGAGCTTTACACACGGTGGGTGCAATATGGTGTGTTCAGCCCAATTTTTAGAACACATACCACAAAAAACCCCGAGGCTGAGCGCCGTATTTGGGCTTATCCTGAGCCATATTCAGATATTTTACGCGCCAGCTTTCGCTTACGGGCAGAGCTAAAGCCCTATCTTTATACAGAAGCCCGCAAAACATACGACACGGGTATCGCGTTTAATCGGCCTCTCTATTACGACTGGCCCGAAGAAAACGATGCCTACACCATGCCAAATGAATATATATTTGGTGATAATATGGTTGTAGCCCCTATTGTGCAGCCCGTAGACCACAAAACAGGCTTGGTGCAGGCTACCTTGTGGGTGCCGCCTGGCCAATGGGTTGAACGCTCAAGTGGTAAAACCTACACCGGGCCAACAAAAATTACGCAATACTTCTCTCTTCATCAAACACCAATGCTTATAAAAGCAGGCGCTATTATGCCGCTTGAAGAGGCTGTGTCAGGGCAAAGTGCTGAGCCCCAGCGGGTTATAGAAATTTGGCCAACATCCCAAAAAGAAAAAACATATTATAATATTTATGAAGATAACGGGCAGGGTGTAGAATACCAAAAAGGCGCATATGGGTTCATTACGGTAAGCGCTCAACAAACTAATACAGAAAAGCGCGTTGAGATAGCGCCCCTTTCTGGCCATTTTAAAGGCATGCCTGCGCTACGGCATTATGCACTACGTTTTCCCGCAGCTATGCCGCCCGCACGTATTCTGGTAAATGGCCATGTGCTGGCTCCTACCCCCTTTGCGGGCCAAGTCGGCTGGTATTACGAAGGCAATTTGTTAACAACCCATGTTGTGTTGCCCCCACAAGCTGCGCATACCCCGCTTTCTGTTGTGCTGGTTTACGATGCCAACCACCCCGTACAGGTGCCCACCCAAGGCTTTACAGGGCGTCTAACCCGCTTAATAGAAGCCTACCACGCCTTGGCCCCTTTTGAGCGTATGCAACAAGCCCCAGATGAACTGGTGCGGGCCGCGCAAACTGGCAGCAGGTTAGGCTACGCGCCAGAAACGGCAAAAGCAGAACTCGAGACTTTTTCTGCTCAGGCTGCCTTGGCTGAGCAGGTGGTAAAAGCCGATGCTGTGCAACTTCAGGCTGCTGTGCAGGCTGAAAAGAAAAGCCTTTTCTTTGGCCAAAAGCACAAGACTTTGGAACAAAAGCAAAAAATAAAAGACACCCTTTTGCAAGCTATAAACCAGGCCCTCACGTTGGTTCATGACGCACAATAATATGCAGGCAGCCGTGCCTTTAGAGCCAAAAAGGCACGGCAAAATGTCACGGAAGTATAACATAATCTGCTATGGTATTTCAGCTATGCCGGGCACTCTCTCCTTTGCGTTGGGAAAAGTGTTACCAGCATGATAAAAAATTTTCTGATGCACCAAAAGGAATGGTCTGTTCTGTACCGGAAAGTACGGTCTATTACCAAAGACAACGACGCAGAAGACCATGTGCAAGCTGCGTTAGTGCGTTATTTGGAAAAAAAACCAACAGAAGTAGAAAATAAAGAAGCCTATGTTGTAAAAAGTGCCGTTAACAATGCTAGCAACTCCAGAAAAAGAAGTAGCATTTTACAAATTTTCTCTATTCATAAAGATGATACGATTTTAGAAGAAGAGGCCTGCCCCAACCCCTTACCAGATGAGGTCTATGCAGCCCGACAAAGGCTTGAAAAATTTCAAGATGGTTATAATCAGCTTCCAGAGCGTACGCGGCAAATTCTTTTTTGGCACCGTATTGAAAAAGTACAATACAGAGACATTGCGCAACGCTTAGGTATCAGTGAAAGCGCTGTCGAAAAGCATATTGCAAAAGCCTTAGTTTTTTTAAGCACATGGGTTGAGAATTGAAACAAAGTACATCTGACCAGCACATACGGGAGCAAGCGGCAATTTGGGTTGCACGCCTGCATGCAGACCACGTGTCCGAGCAGGTCAAAACCAATTTTTGTGCGTGGCTTACCCAAGATACGCGCCACGCGGCTATATTTGAGCAGGTTTCAGATAGTTGGGACTTTATTGCTGGTGTGGCACGCCCTGTAGCGGTGCCGCCTGCCACTTTGTCTCCGTATATGCCCAAAGCGCAGCCCGTGTTAAGGCGGCGTGCATTACTGCCGCTTTTAGTGGCGGGGGCAGGGTGTTTGGTCTTATCGTACCCCCGCACGTCTGTTGCAGTCCGTGTGCTTAAAACGCGCACGGCACAAACACTCACTCACACTCAGCCGAATGGTGTAGAGTGGCGGCTGGATACAGATACAATACTCCTCCTAAACGAAAAAACGATGGAAGGGCGGTTGTTAAGAGGGCAAGTTTATTTAAATTGCCCGACAGCGTCAGATATCAAATTAATGGTGGGCAACTTACAAGCCACAATTCAAAAAACCGGCCAGTTTGATGCCTGCCTGACAGATACAACCTGCGAACTGTTAGCTCTTAACGGGCAGTTAAGTGTTAGCAACGCGCTCTCTACCCTGCCAGCCCAAATAATAACCAAGGGGCAGCGCATTTTTTTATCAAAAAATAGTAAATACCTGACAGACCACCCTAATATGCAAAACAGCCTTTCATGGACGCAGGGGTATCTTATTTTTCATGATAGTACTTTGCGTGATATGGCCACAAAAATAAACCGTTACTCAGAAAAGAAAATTAAAATACTCTCAAAGAAAATTGAAAATAAGAAAGTAAATGGTATTTATTATATTTCAAAAAATAATGAATTTTTAACGATGCTTTCAACCCTTCTTAAAATTCAATTTGATGAAACAGAGCATGAATACCTTATTTATGAAGCCTGAGAAATAGGCTTCATAAAGACCATTTCAGGCCGGTCTGCGTTATATTTAATATAACGCAACAATAAAATCTTATACCTGTTAAAAAGAAAAAAACACAAGAGCAATTATTTAGATAAAATTGAAATAATAACTAATAAACGGCAAGATATAGTTCAAAATTATTTATAAAAACGCCAAAATATTGGCAAAATTTTAACGTTCCTAATTTTACTGTCCCTTAGAATAATGGCAGTCATGCTGCATTTAAACGGCTCTTGCATCATGCGCTGCTGCACACGTTTCATATTGAAGGGAACAGCCCGCATGCGGCGTCATCAGCTTTGCTCAGCTCTTTTTAAAAAGAGGCTTCTTGGGCTTTCAGCACTTGTGTGTGCCGTACCGCTTGAGAGTGGGCTTCTGGCACAAAAGGGGTATGCCCAGGTGCAAGACTATACGGTGGGCGCAGGCCAAACGCTAACCGTTACTAATTTTTCTATCAAAAATTTATATAACAATGGTTTTACGAATATTTCCGGAAACTCCAGTATTGTTGGGCAAACAAATAATACCGGCACGTTGGCCAGCACATATATAAATTTTTGGAGCAACATCATAAACAGTGGCTCTGCCATGATAACGGGTGGCAACATTCAAGGGAATGTTGTTAACCAAAACGGTGGCACCTTTGCACAAACCAAAGGGGCAATAGTAGGTGACGTAACAAACTCTAGTGCAGCGCTTGTTTCCCAAGGTACAATAACGGGTACGGTTAACAACGCACAAAATGGCACGTTTACAGCGGTTAATGAAACCCTGAACGGTAATTTGAACAATTCCGGTGTTGCAACGCTGTCTTATGCCTCTGTTACGGGTGTTGTGACCAATAGTAACACCCTAACAGCCGATAACGCCTCTATGGAAAAAGATGTCGTTAACTCTGGGGCTGCGCTTATTAATAATAATAGTACCATTGGCGGCAATTTAACCATGCAAGATGGTAGCTCTACGTCTGTATCTGCCAGTATTGCGGGCACTATGCAGGCTAATGGCGGTACGTTTGAGGTGCTACAGGGTGGCACACAGGCTGCCTCTCTATCTGGTACGGCTGATGGCACATTAAGTGGCCAACTTACGCTTAATAATGCGCAAGATACATATTCAGGCCGTTTGGCTGGCTCTGGTTCTTTGCTGATTGCAGGCGGCAATGAGGTGTTAACCGGAGAGAGCGTTTATACTGGCTCTACAACAATTGAAGGTGCCAGCCTTACCTTAGGGAATGGCGGAGAAACCGGCAGCATTGCGAACACAAGCACGATTGTAAATAATGGCACCTTAAACATTAACCATAGCAATACCGTAACCTTATCGCAAAGCATGAGTGGCAGCGGTGTTTTAAATCAGGTTGGCCCGGGTACGACTGTTATTACGTCAGATAATAGCTATACTGGGGCTACAACTGTTGCTGCTGGTACTTTAGATGTTGTTGGTTCTATTGCGCCGTCTGCTGTTACTGTGCAAAGCGGGGCCAAGCTCTCTGGCACAGGGGCTGTTGGCACAACAGACATACAGCAAAACGCCACTCTTTCACCTACCGGGCCAACAGGTGTGCTTACGGTTAACGGTAACCTCACTTTGGGGCAGGGGTCTGCCATAACCGTTGAGGGTAACGGCCAAAAAACTGGCCAAACTTTGAATATGGACGGCATAACGTATAGCCAAATCCAGTCTGGTAAAGTGAATGTAACAGGCACGGCTGCGGTATCTGGCACCGTGTCACCTAGCATGACACCTGCAGATGCTCTGCGCGCCCACCAGTATTATACGGTGGTAACGGCGGCCGGTGGCTTTACAGATAGAAGTTACACCCTAACCGGCAATATTAATAACCCTTACACGTTTCTCTCGCCTCGGCTCTTTTATTATTATAACGACCTAAACGTTATGATGCTCAGAAACAGCGTGCTATTTTCATCGGTTGCAACCACACGTAACGAGATTGAAAACGCACGAGCACTGGACAAACTGCCTGAACGGAACGAGATGATACAGGCCGTTGAGCAACTAGACCCTGCACAAGCCCGCCACGCCATGAATGCCCTTTCAGGCGAGGTACATGCCTCTGCCCGCACAGCACTTATTCAAGATAGTTTCTTTGTCCGTCAAGCTGTTCTCGACCGCCTCGATACGGCTGAATGTGATGGCAGTGTGAGTGACAACACCATTCGCACTGTGGGCTTAAAGGGCGGTAAAACCAAAGATGGCTGCACCGCACATCGTTCTGCTTTTTGGGGCGAGGGCTATGGCAGCTTTGGCCATAACCGCACAGACAGCAACGCCGCAGGTATGCATTCTACCACAACAGGCGTGGTACTTGGGTTAGATACACTGGTAACAGATAACTGGCGTTTGGGCCTTATGGCGGGGTATGGCCGCTCCATGTTTGATGTGGGGGGTGGTCGTAATTCTTCAGGTAATAGCAATAATATTTCTGTTGGTGCTTATTCTGGCCACCATTGGGGCCGCTTTAACTTCCGCTTTGGTGGGTCTTATAGCTGGAACCTGATGAGCATAACACGAGATGTTAATTTTGTTGGATACCATGACCGCCTGCACAGCAGTTATAATGGCGGCACAGCGCAAGGCTTTGGTGAGGTCGGGTATAAAGTGCCCGTAGGCCAGCGTGGTGTGTTTGAGCCCTTTGGTAATGTGGCGTATGTAAACCTTAAAACCAAAAAATTTAATGAATATGGCGGTACGTCTGCCCTACATGGCCATGGCACAGATACAGGGGTAACTTTTGCCACGTTCGGCTTTAGGGCGGCAACATGGTATCAGGCTGGGCAAACACGCTTGGTGCCACATTTTTCGCTGGCCTATCGCCATGCCTTTGGCCTGACAACACCAACCCTGCATGAAACCTTTATTGGCACCAATAGTGGCGTTATGGATATTGCAGGTGTGCCTTTGTCGCAAGATTCAGCGGTGGTCAATGCGGGTTTGACCGCAAAACTAACAGACCGGATCGATATCGGTGTGTCTTACATTGGGCAATATGGCGTGCAGTCTCTTAATAGCGGTGCACGTGGCAATCTTGTTCTTAAGTTCTAGTTGTTTCTTAAAACAAGGCTTGCATCAGGTCTGGCAGGGGTTTCTCCTGCCAGACCTTTTTGCATAAAAGGCTTAGTAAACTTCAGGCACAATCATAGAGTCGGGCGTGGGTTGGCGCTCATAGTCTGGGTGGTACACACGCGGGGGTAGGGTTACCTCGGGGTGTTCAACCGGCTCATAGGGCACTTGTGCCAGCAGGTGCGCAATGCAGTTAAGGCGCGCGCGTTTTTTATCAACAGCTTGCACCACCCACCATGGGGCTTCTGCAATGCTGGAGCGTTCCAGCATGGTTTCTTTGGCGGTTGTGTAGCGTTCCCAACGGCTGCGGCTCTCCAAATCCATGGGGGAGAGTTTCCATTGCTTCAAGGGGTCTTCAATACGGGCTCTAAAGCGCATTTCCTGCTCTTCATCCGTAATAGAAAACCAGTATTTTATAATTTGTATGCCGCTACGCACCAGCATGCGCTCAAATTCTGGCACGCTGCGGTAAAATTCTTCGTAGTCTTCGTCTGTGCAAAAACCCATCACGCGCTCAACGCCTGCGCGGTTGTACCAACTGCGGTCAAACAGCACAATTTCGCCTGCGGCGGGTAGCTGTGCCACATAACGTTGGAAATACCACTGGGTACGTTCACGGTCGTTGGGGGCGGGCAGGGCGGCTACGCGGCAAATACGGGGGTTAAGGCGTTGGGTAATGCGCTTAATGGCGCCGCCTTTACCTGCGGCATCGCGCCCTTCAAAAATAACAACAACACGGTGGCCTGTGGCTTTAACCCAGTCTTGCAGTTTAACCAGCTCACCTTGTAGGCGAATAAGCTCTTTAAAGTAGGTGCGCCTAAAGGCCCGGTCAGCCGCGCCAAGTGTGCCACCTACGGCTTCTTCTTCCAAAGAGAGTTCAAATTCTTCGTCCAAATCATCAATAATTTCGCGGCGAATATGCTCGCGTTCCATGCTTTGTGCGTTTGTTGTGTTGCTCATAGCCTCAGCCTGCCCCTCACCCATCACGTCCTGCCTTTCGTTGCAGCGTGTTTCACATAACGGGGTAGTATAAAGCCTTAAGCAGGGGTAAAAATTGACGTTTCCATTAAATTAACGCCTAGGCCGCACTCTCAGCCCTGTTGCGGCTAAAACCCTTTAAAATGTGGTGGTTATGTTTAGCCCGGCCACAACGCCATTATGTATCCGTTTGCCGGTTGTGGGGTCTTGTGTGGTGCCACCTACATGCATGAAATACTGAAAATCGGGCTGCACAATAAGGTAGGGTGTGACAGCGGCTTGGTAGGTAAGTTCAAAATGGTGCTCGGGCGTTAGGCTGTAAGGCTGGCTTGTGCCTAGGCGCACGCTATCTTGGGCATAGTGGCGGGCTTGTGCACTATAAAGGCTAGTGCCCCACGCTATACCAATCGTGTCATCTGGGCGGTCGGGCAGGAGTTCATCAAAAGTAAAGCCGCTTTGTATTTCAAAAGCAAATTGGTTGCGGGTCTGGTTGGCGGCAATAGCACGGGCAAAAAAGTTGATGGTTTTGCCGGAGTTTTTGGCCTTGCGCCATATCATCTGGTCTATAACCGCATAGAGTATCCAGTTGCCGTGGTGGTAATAGGGTGCGCCAGAACTGTCTGGGCTGGCCAGAAGTGTGCCGTTGGCATCGTAACGCTGGTCAGGAAAGCGGCCAGTATCATACAGGCCGCCCAGCTTCCATGTGCCGGGCAGGGCGGGGGCGTCTGGCCCGGCTAGCTGGCGGGCCATATCCAGCCATAATTGGGCTTCTCCCATAAAGAGCACCCCACCATGGGTTGAAAATGTTGTGCCAGAGGGGTCGCGTTCGGTAGGGCTTATGGTGCTATAAAATGGGCCTTGGGTTGGGTTGTCATCTGTTATGGCCCCCATAAGCACAAGGGGCTGGGCAGGTGTCCATTTTATACGCCCCCCCAATGCTGAAAAAGGCCAAGATGGCCCACCAGAATATAAATTGCTCGAGGTAGAAAGCGGCCAGCCAAAGCTGGAGTTAAGAAAAAACGAGGCGTTCTGGCTCACCAAAAATTCAGTATCTAGGTCAAGCGAGCCTACACGCACATTGAGGTGGTTATTTAAAAACCCTTGCTCGTACCACAGCTCAAACAACCGGGTAGAGCGGCCTGCATCGTAGCCGCTTACGGTATTAAGCGCACCCAAACGCTCGGCTGTAAAAGAACGGCCCCGTATTTGCAGGGCACTTATATTAAACAGGCCGTTTTTAAGGCCAAACAGGGGCTGGGTATCAAGCATAAGGGCGGCTGCGGTCATGCCATCATAAGTGGCGCCCCGTTGCGTGCCGCCTGCGGGTAAGCCCCATATTTCTTCTACGTCTTGTATGGTTAGGCTTACGCCTTGGCGGGCCAGCCAGTCTCGTGCGCCACCGGCATGGCCAAGTAGTTCGGTGCTGCTATCTTCTGGGGGGCGCACAAAGCTGGGTGCGGGCACAGGGAGGGGCACGCCAGATGGCAAAATATCGGTTGCAAGGGGTACCGTCGCGGCCCAACTGGGCACTGTGCTGGCCAGCAGGGCTGCGCCTAGGCCAGTGGCGAGCAGGCATGTGGGGGTAACAAAGCGTAAGGCCTGCGGTAAAAAAGCCTTCACCAGTGTTCCACCCCTTTTGCAAAAATATCCAGTAGCTTACGCAGCTCGGGTATGTGCTGGTGTGGTTGCACGTTAACCCTTTGGGTAAAAATATAGAGCAAGGCCGTGTTGGGCAACCCCATAGCGTAAGGGGCTGGGCACAAGGCTGTGTCGCATAAAGTGCTACCTTTTGGGGCGTGCATAGCTGGTGTTGGGTGGCTCCATTGCACCAACTGCCCGGTGCGCCTATCAAGGGTAGCCCCCTTATACCCAATGCCGGAAACCCCTTGCCGCCATGACTGTGCCCAACAAACACGAAAGTGCTAAACGCAGTATTCTTGACAGCGCCCGCCCCCTTATTGGTGCGCGCGGGTTTTCTGCTGTGGGTATTGCACAAATATTGGTGCAGGCCCGCATACCCAAGGGGTCATTTTACCATTATTTTAACTCTAAGGAGCATTTTGGTGAGGAATTATTGAGCCTGTATATTACAGACTACCTTGCCACATTAGAGACTCTATTTGCGGCCCCTCACCACAATGGCTACGAAAAAATCTGTAGTTATTTGGAGTTTTGGCGCAACACGCACACAGATGGCAAAGTGGGCGACAAATGCCTGATTGTAAAATTAGCCGCTGAAATAGCAGATCTTTCAGAAACTATGCGCCAGATTATGCAGCGTGGTACAGCCCGCGTTATTGAGCGTTTGGCACAGGTTATACAAAACGGCCAGCAAGATGGCTCGCTATGCCAAACACTTCCAGCCCCTATGCTGGCGGCGGCTTTGTACCAAACATGGCTGGGGGCCACACTTATGGTTAAAATTACTAAAAACGCACAACCGTTTGAAGTGGCATGGCAAACCTCTAGCGTTTTACTTAAAGGTTTGCCCTAAGTGCTTTAATCTAGTCTAACAGGGGGGCGAATAATGCCCTCTATCCAGTCTGCTAAAATAGAGGCCAGCCCCCGGTAATACCCAAAAAGCTCAATCTGGTGCTTGCGGTAGAGCATAATATGCCCCAACCGGGCCGAAAGCCCATGCATAATACCCCCACCTAAAACAGTGCCGCCCGGTAAGGCTGCCCACCCATTATAATTACCCAAGGCCACAATAGCCCCTTTGTTATGAAAAATGCAGGATGGCACATTTTTACCGTGCTCTAACCACGCAGGTAAATGCTGGGCAAGGTGGTGGGCCTGCTGGCGTGCCACTTGCGCGGTCGCTGGTAGGGGTTCATCGGTAATAAAAGAGCAGTCTCCCATTGCAAAAATTCTGTCATCATCAACAGAGCTTAGGTTGGGTTTAACCAGTATTTGGCCAGATTTGTTTAAAGACAGACCACCATAGGCCTTGGTTACGTCTGGGGCTTTAACCCCTGCCGCCCAAACGCGAAGTGTCGCATTAACATGGGTGCCATCTTTTAAGGTAAAGCCAGTGGCATCAGCCGATGCCACGCGAGAGGAGGTGCAGACATTAACCCCCAAACGCTCCAGCTCCTGCTGTGCCGCAACCGAGACAGATTCGGGAAAGGCCGGTAAAATACGCGGGCCAGACTGTAAAAGCGTTACGCGTAGTTTAGGGGGCTTTTTTCCAAAAGCGTGCAGGCTTACGGGGTCAACAATCTCTAAAGATTTATGCAATTCTGCGGCAAGTTGGGTGCCCGTAGCGCCACCGCCCACAATGGCAATATCAAGCTGTGAGCTATTGGCAAAAGATTTCAGAATTTCCATTCTGAATTTTTCATTAAAGGCGTTGGCTTCAATCAGGTTATCAATAAATAAGCAGTTTTCTTTAACGCCGGGTGTGCCAAAATCGTTGGCGCAGCTCCCTACGGCCAGCACAATGGCATCATAGGTTAGGGTACGGCTTTCGAGCACTTTAGTGCCGTCAGAGGCATGGAGGGGGCTTAAAACCACCTCGCGTTTGTCTCGGTCAACAGACACAACCTCACCGGGCCAAAATTCAAAATGGTGGCTGCTGGCTTGAGAAATAAAGCTAATCCGGTCGTTTTCGTTCAGCACCGTGCCTGCGGCAAAGCAGTGCAGCATGGGCTTCCAGACATGCGAAAAACTTTTATCTACTAACGTAATACGCGCTTTTCCGTGTCGGCCAAGGCTTTTACCCAAACGTGTTGCAAGGGCCAGACCAGCCACCCCACCACCAACAATAAGAATTTCAGATTTGGATGCCATCTGGTGTATGCGCCTTTTCCAAAAGTAAGACGGGGCAGGGGTTCTTATGCCCGTGCAAAACCACGCTTCATAAAGAAGGTGTAAAAATTTTTGTTTTTAAGAAAAATAACAAAAAACAGCAGGCGCTTTTACACGCCTGCTGCCGGGTTCTGCTTAGAACGGTGCGTCAATATCCACAATATTAATGAGCTTGTGGTTTACAAACTCTTTAATACCAAGGCCAATAAGCTCACGCCCATAACCAGAGCGTGCAATGCCGCCAAATGGCAGGTCTGCTTTTGGCACCAGCGGGTGGTTAATAAACACCATACCTGTGCGAATTTTAGCGGCAACGCGTGCGCCGCGTGCTTCGTCTTTGGTAAAGACCGCACCACCCAACCCGTAAGGTGAGTCGTTGGCAATACGCACGGCATCAGCTTCATCTTTAGCGCGGTAAAGCTGCGTTACCGGGCCAAAAAATTCCCAGTGGCGGGCTTCGTTATCGCCATCAAGGCCGGTCATCAGCAGCGGGCGGAAGAAGGCGCCTTTACCCGGTACTTCTGGCCCAATAACTTCAACTTTTGCACCATGGTTAATGGCGGCGGTTACTTGGTTGTGCAGGTCATCTACTGCAGCGCGTGAGCACAGGGGGGCCAACGTGGTGCTGGCGTCCATTGGGTCACCGGCTTTAAGGTCTGCAACGCCTTTTTTATAAAGCTCTACAAAACGGTCATAAACGCTCTCTGCTACAATAATCCGTTTTGCAGAAACACAAACCTGCCCAGCATTCCAGTGGCGGCCAATAACAGCCCACTTGGCGGCTTTTTCTACATCGGCATCGTCTAGCACAATAAAGGCGTCTGCCCCACCCAGTTCCATGGTGGCTTTTTTCAGCGCTTTGCCTGCAACGCCAGCAATAATGGTGCCAGCACCTTCAGAGCCGGTAAGGGCTACGCCGCACACGCGCGGGTCATTCAAAATCATGGCGGTGTGGGGGCGTGCAGCATAAAGGTTGCGGAACAACCCTTTAGGCAAGCCAGCCTCAATCATCAGGTCATCGCAGGCGGCAGCGCACTGCGGCAGGTTAGAGGCATGCTTAAGCAGCACAGCATTACCAGCAGAAAGTTGCGGGGCAATAATGCGCACAACCTGATAGAACGGGAAGTTCCATGGCTCAATGGCAAACACAATACCAAGGGGTTCGTGTACTAGCGTGGCTTTGCCTTCTGCCGGGTCGGCTACGGGCAGGGCTTCTGGCTTAAGAAGCTCTTGGGCATATTTTGCATAATATTCGAAAATTTCAGCAGAAAGAATAACTTCTTTCTTCGATTCTTCAAATGTTTTGCCCATTTCAAGTGTGCCAAGGCGGGCATATTTTTCAACATCGCGGCGCAAAATAGCCCCGGCTGCTGTCATAACGCGGGCGCGTTCTTCAAAAGATGTTTCGCGCCATTTTTCAAAAGCGGCATAGGCTTCGGAAAGTGCGGTCTGTACGTCCTGATCCGTGGCTTCAGGGAAAGTCGCCAGCACTTCCCCGGTGTAGGGGTTTGTTGTCGCGTAAGCCATTTTTACCTCGTGGAGAATGGAAAACAGGCAAAAGAAAAACGACACCGCCTGCGCGGTTTATGAACACAAGAGCAAAATGCGGTCTTTTGTCTCATTATCGTCCTTCTGACCGCTAAAAAATAGACCGGTCAACTGCTACGAGAAAGGCAGAGCTAAGGCGTAGCGCCTTAAAGCTGAAAGAAAGAGGTTTAGAGCTTTTGCCCAGCTTTTTTCTCCTGCTCGGTCTCTGGTTGTCTGTATATTAACGGATATAGATATGGTCAACGCATAAGTCAGAGGTATAAATTAATAACTCTTATCAAATTCCTGATAGGTGGCGCACGGCACAGGGTCTAGGCGCGTGCCACCTGTAACGGCGGCACGTGTGCAGCCATAAAAGAGCAAAACAGCACACTGTACGCAAAAAATAAGGGCACCCGTGCTTGGGGTGGTTAGGTAAGAGCTTTTAGGTAGTCAGTATGACCACGCTCTCCTTAAACCATGCCGTAAACTGCATATTGCGCGTAGACTTTGGCATAAAGGGCGTTAAATTCTGCCTCATTAAACGGGTGCGACAGCTCAACATCAGGCAACGGCATACAGTGGTAAGCAATGTCTTTATTATACACAGCACGTTTTAACGTAGGGTCATGTTGAAAGGTTGGTAGGAGCGTGTGCAGCAGCTCTGCTTCATGCTGGGGGGCAAGTGTGCAGTAAATAAGGGCGCAAGTTGGCCCGGTTAGCGCGCCATATGGGGTGGTTTCACAGGCAATAACGCTGCCTAGCGTGTGCTCAAACAAGCGCATGGCCAGGTAGGCGGCTGTTATGCCGGGGCGGGGGTAGGGTTTTAGCGCGGTGTTGTTCGGGCCAGACCAAACAGCTTGGTGTAAAACAACAGTATGTACGGCCATAGCACGCTCCCTCAGGCTGGTTTTTATGCTCTGTACGGGGGGTATTAGGGGGCGTGCTGTTAGCATGGCACACCCCTGTGCCCGGTTTCAACATAATCTGGCATGGTGTGTTGCAGGCTCACGCATGCCTTACCCTGTGGGTAGGGTAGTGTTATAAAAAGGGGGGCGGCGGTAGCGGCCAATACGCTGTTACGGTGCCCGCTTAAACGGCCACGTTACGCCCCAAAAAAAGGACACACCGGTATGCTCAGCCACGCACTGCGTAAAAATCTTGCCGCTGTCGTTGGGGGCGTAAGCTTAACGGTTGCGCCCTTTGTTATGGCGGCGCGCGCGCATGCAGCCCCACAAACCTACCCCACCTGCCAAGCAGAGCAGCTTTCTCTGACACTTGATGATGAAGGCGGCGCCTTTAACGGCATGTCGCAAAGCGGCACGTTGCTGGTTGTGCGCAATATTGGTGCAGGCCCGTGCCAAATACAGCCTTTGCCTTTTGTGCAGTTTGCGAATGCCACCGGGCATGTGCTGCCCGTAACACGCCGTGCCGTTGGTGGCCCTAAGCCCCAACCAGCTATGGCCGCCGTTGCCTTTATGCCAGAGGCAGAGCTTACAGCCCGCCTGCATTGGGTGTCTGGCGCAGTGTACGACAACGCCCAGTGTGTTAGTCCGGCTACCTTGGTGCTTGCGCTACCCAGTGGTAGCCTGAGCCAGCCCTTTGCCCGGCACATGTGCGCCCCCGCAGGGGCAACCGCGTTTTTTGACCAAATGCCCCTGCGCCCAGATACAGCATTACCAACCGCTCACCCCGTTGCGGCCCCAACTGCTACCCCGTAAAAAAACCTTTCTTATATGCCCCCACCGGGTATATAAGCAGGCCGTTTAGTTTACACGCCACAGCACAGAAAGAGGGGGGAGGGATAAATGCACGCAACCACGGCTCCCCTCAGGTTTTGTCTTGGCGTGTTTGCCTGCCTTTGTGTGCTGTTTGCCCCTGTGTTTACAAGTGCGCTTGCGCACGCACAGCCCCAGTTGGGGCATGCCACTATGGCGCATAGCGCGTGCCACAGTGCCGCAACACAGCCAGACTGTGCGGCTATGCCCCACCCCACGCATACGCCAGCCGAGCACGGGCATGAAAAATGCTGTGACACGCATACAGTGTGCACACAAAGCATGGCCCCCCTTTTAATAGGGTTACCCGTGTTGCCGTTAGGCGTAGGGCAAGCCGCTTTGCTGCCACGGGCCAGCGTGCACTTGGTCGGTACAGACCGGCTCCCTTTGCTAAGGCCCCCAAAAACACAGGCTGCCTAAGCACTTTTTACAGTGCTGCCTTTGCCTTTTTGTGTTGTTTGGGAAAGTAATATTTTATGTCTAGCCCGTCTTTTTTACGGGGTGGCCTTACGCGCCGTCGGTTTGTAACCAGCTTGGCTGCGGGGGGCGTTGCAACGGCTTTTGCGCGCCCTGCTTTGGCGGAGGTACAGCAAGCCGGGGTCATACCCGCGCAGGCTGCTACCCAGTGGCAGCTTACAGTGGCCCATACCCATATAGAAATAGACCGTAAAAGCCTTAAAGCGCCCTGTATTGGCGGCAGTGTGCCCGCCCCAACTCTACGCTGGCGGCAAGGTGATGCGGTCGAGATTGCCGTAACCAACCACCTCAAGCACCAAGACACGTCGTTGCATTGGCATGGTATCCGCCTGCCTGCTCAAATGGACGGCGTGCCGGGTATTAGCTTTGCCGGCATTAGCCCCGGCCAAACCTTTACCTACCGCTTCCCGGTTACGCAAAGTGGTACATATTGGTACCATGGCCACTCGGGCATGCAAGAGGCACAGGGCCTTTACGGCGCACTGGTTATAGACCCCACCCAGCCAGACCCCAACGCCTGCCCCCGAGACTACGTTATTATGCTGTCTGAATGGACAGATGTTGACCCCCAAGACATACTCAACAACCTTAAAATGCAGAGCGATTATTATACGTTTCGCCAACGCACTGCGGCGTCTCTCCTGCCTGATGCAAAAGCAGCCGAAGGGGTTCTACCCGCCCTTAAAGACCGGCTGGCATGGTCAAAAATGCGTATGGCCGCCACCGATATTTCCGATGTGAGCGGCATTATTTACTCCTACCTCCTCAATGGCCAAGCACCAGACACAAACTGGCTAGGGCTCTTTACCCCCGGTGAGCGCGTGCGCCTGCGCTTTATCAATGCCTCATCCATGACCTTTTTTGACGTGCGCATACCGGGGCTTGAACTCCTGGTGGTGCAGGCTGATGGTAATGACATAGAGCCCGTGCCAGTTGATGAATTTCGGATTGGCGTGGCCGAAACATATGATGTGATTGTGCAGCCCAAGGCCAACCAAGCCTACACTATTTTTGCCCAAAGTGAGGACAGAACAGGCTTTGCCCGTGGCACACTGGCCCCCCGTGCGGGTATGTCGGCCCCCATACCGCCTTTAGACCCCCGGCCTGTGCGCACCATGGTCGATATGGGTATGGGCACAATGCAGCCCGGCCAAAGCATGCAAACCATGCTGGGCATGCCCAGCATGGCTATGCCGCCCCATACGCCTATGGCCACTCTGCCAGCAGCACCGGGTGCAGCGCATGGTGCTGCTGCCCCGCAGCACACGCACGCAGCCATGCCTATGGCCGCCGCCCCGCACCCCACAGCATCCAACACCATTGCCCCCGTGCCCACGGCCAGTACCCCAAAAGCTAAACCCCCTGCACAGCCCGATGACACTATGGATATGTCAGGTATGGACATGTCAGGCATGGACATGCCCGGTATGGATATGGGCGGCATGAGCATGCCCAGTAGAGCACACGCAAGCACGGCAGCACATAGCCCCCACGCCATGCCGCTAAGCAATACAACAAGCCCCATGGCGCACAGGGGCGGGCACATTATGGGCCACCATACAGGCCCAATAGACCAAGCGGTTCCCCCTGCCACGCCATCAACCGCCCCCCCGCTTTTGCAGGTAGATGACCCCGGCCCACCGCCCCTTAATGTTGAAAACCAGAATATTGCCGCCATGCCCACAGACCGGCTTGGCAGCCCCGGCGATGGGCTGGAGCATAATGGCCGCCGGGTGCTCACCTATAAACAGCTGCGTGCTACCCGGCCCGGCACAGACTCACGCCCCCCAACGCGTGAGATTATTTTGCACCTTACCGGCAATATGGAGCGTTACATCTGGGGTTTTAATGGCCGCAAATTTTCAGAATCCGGCCCCATACGCCTTAAAAAAAATGAGCGTGTTCGCTTCACACTCATTAACGACACCATGATGGAGCACCCCATACACCTGCACGGTATGTGGAGCGAACTAGAAAACGGGCAGGGGGCATACCAACCCTATAAGCACACCCTTATTGCCCAACCGGGGTCAAAATTAAGCTATCTGGTTACAGCCGATGCACCAGGCATGTGGGCCTACCACTGCCACCTTATGCTCCATATGGATCAAGGCATGTTCAGAACGGTGATTGTCGCATGACCTATCACCATATTTTAGCAGCAGGCCTTATGCTGGCCCTCTGTAGTGGCCATGCTTATTCAGCCCCTACCACCCCCACATACCATGCGGCAGATGCGCCGGAGGGCACGCCGGTTATGTATGTCGGCCACATGCCCCCGGTTATGGATCAAGGGCGCTATTTTCATGGTATTTTTAACCAGCTAGAAGGCCGCTATAGCGCCACCAGCACAGAGTTTAAGTGGGATGGAGAGGCGTGGTATGGCGGAGACTACAATAAACTCTGGCTCAAAACCGAAGGCACTCTGCAACGTGGCCGCCTGCATGATGGAGACCATGAGCTGCTTTATAGCCGTGCTATTTCAACCTACTTTAATCTGCAAGGCGGTGTGCGGGCCGATATTGATGATGGCCCAACCCGCACATGGGCTGCTTTTGGCGTGCAAGGGCTGGCGCTGTACCAGTTTGAACTCCAAGCCACTGGCTATGTAAGCGATCGTGGTCGTTTTGCCGCACGGCTAGAAGGTTCTTACGATTTTTTGTTAACCAACCGCCTTATTTTACAACCGCAGGCAGAGGTAAACCTCTACACCAAAGCAGATGCCGGGCGGCAAGTGGGGGCTGGTTTGTCAGATATAGATACCGGCCTGCGCCTACGTTATGAAATTTGGCGTAAATTTGCGCCTTATATTGCCGTTACTTATTCTGGCTACCTTACCCAAGCGCGTACAATAGCCCATAGCCAAGGTGAAAAAACAGGAGACCTCCGTTTTACCTTTGGTATAAGAAGCTGGTTTTAAGGTGCGTATAAACTGCAAAAATTCTTATAATAAAAGGAAAAGACTGCTTTACATAAAAGGCGTGTAAAGCAGTTGAGCTATACCCACAGTGCAGTGTTAGCTATTTGGGCTAACCCTGCCTGTGTTGGGTTTTTCTTATAAGATCACACTGGTCAGAACCATGGTAGAGGGGTAGGTTCAAAACTTTATCGTAACAAGGTTAGCGTGCATGTCGATCATCTTTCTTAACGGGGCATTTCTTGCAGCAGAAGAGGCCCGTATCTCTCCCTTCGACCGTGGGTTTACCTTTGGTGAAGGCGTTTATGAGGTCTGTATTGTCGTTAAAGGTAAGTTGATAGACGCCCCAGCCCATCTTGCCCGTTTAGAACGCTCACTTAAGGCCTGCGATATGGCCCCACCACCAGAAATGGCAAACCTGCCTGCACTTATGGCAGAGCTTTTGCAAAAAAATGCCATTCACAATGGTTCTGTCTATGTGCAGGTCACGCCCGGCGTAACACCGCGTAATTTTACCGCACAGCCACAAGGGCGCTCAACGCTTATGATGGTGGCTAACACCGGTCATTTTGAAACAAGCCCCGCTTTTACCGCAGGTGTGCACGTACAGTTACAACCAGATATCCGCTGGCTGCACAGAGATATTAAAACAACCATGCTCATGCCGCAGGTTATGGCAAAGCGCAATGCACTGGCCAATGGTCTGGCCGATACCCTGTTTTACGATGCCGATGGCCTAACCGAAGGCGCATCTTCTAATGTGTTTATGGTGGATACGCAGGGCAGCCTTATAACGCGGTCTTTGTCTAACCTGCTCTTGGCGGGCTGCACACGAGAGCGCGTACTTACTCTGGCGCAAAATGCTGGTTTAACTCTGCAAGAGCGCCCCATACGCCCAGAAGAATTACCACAGGCAGCAGAGCTTTTTGTAACAAGTGCAACCTACCTGATTGCCCCTGTGCTTTCAGTAGATGGCATAAAAATTAATAATGCAGTGATTGGCCCTAAAACACGGCAACTGCAAAAATTGTATCTCAATTACATAGCGGCTTAAAAAGTTTAAAAGCTACACTGGCCCGCATTGTTACTCTGCTGGCCAGCGTGGCTCTCAATACGCAGCTTAAAAAAATAGGGCTGCGTTTTATGTGGCTGTGCGCGCAGTTACACCAAGGCGGTAGCCTTCACGCTGCAAAATTTTAATAGCCGCTTCTGAATATTTACCCACCAAAGGGGTTACATTACCCGGTGCACACCAAAAGCCCAGCGTAACCTGAATATTGGCAGGCTTTGGCGAAAAAGAAACAGAAGGGGCAGGGGTTTTTAAAATTAAACTATCCCCTTCGGTCAAGCCAAGTAAAAGGCTGCGTGCTTTGTCTAGGTCGTCCTGATAATCAATTAATAGGCTAACAGAGCCCAGAATACGCTCAGATTGTGAGCTGTTAACAACAACGTTATTAGAGAGCGTACCGTTAGGCACATAAATCACTTCGTTGCTGGTATCAATCAGCACGGTACGGAACATCTCAATTGATGTAACCGTGCCAGAGCTCCCGCCAGCGGTAATGGAGTCACCCACTTTAAAGGGGCGAAACAGCAGAATAAGCACCCCGCCCGCAAAGTTAGCCAAGCTGCCTTGTAGCGCCATACCCACGGCCAAGCCCGCAGCACCTAAAACCGCCACAAACGACGTGGTGGCAATACCCACCATAGAGGCCACGCTAATAAACAGCAGCGCCTTAAGAAAGAGCCCAACAACACTCAGCAAAAAGCCGCGTAATGTTGGCTCTATGTGGCTGGCCTCCATCATGCGGCCCATAGCGCGGGTTACGGTGTTAATTAGCTTCCAGCCAATAAACAACACCACCAGTGCAAGTAAAAACTGGCTAACATAGCCTAAAATAACTGGTAACAGCCCGTTAAACTGTGCCCAGATTGAATGCACCTGTTTTTCCATACTTACCTCTACAGTTTCTTTTAGGTTACGCGCTATAAGCCCGCATAACCGTCTCCTACCCGCATGCTAGGTCATTTTTGGGGCGTAAGTCACTGTTTAGATGGTTATGTTCGCTTTTTAGGGGGTATTAAGGCAAAAAAGCCGCTTAAACTGTATTCTACCGGCTCTTTTTTGCGTTTGGGGCACACCGCAACGCGGTATAATACCGCTTGTATAGAGCGCACCCTACGCTTATGCACAAAGCCCCTTTACCTGTACTGTGTAAAGGGGCTTTGTTACAGACTATGTTTTTTAAAACCTAACTTCTATTTTGTAGTATAGCCGCCATTTACCAAAATGGTTTGCCCGGTCATCCACCACCCATCAGACACTAAAAAGCGTACATGGGGGGTAATGTCTTCTATGTCGGTCAGCCCGGTTTTACTAAAAGCAGACAGAGCGGCGGCAGTTTTGTGGTATGCAACAGCCTCGGGCGCTTCTTGGCCGTAAAAGAAAGGCGTATCCATTGGCCCCGGCCCTATGGCGTTAACCGAAATACCCCGTGCGCCATATTCTTTAGAGGCCGCGCGGGTAAAATGCTCCACTGCGGCTTTAGAGCCTGCATAGGTGGCATAAAAAGGGGTGTAAGCACCCAGCAAAGAGGTTACCAGTGTTAACAGTTTGCCGTGGTCGTTTAAGTGTAAACCGGCCTCTTTAATAAAAAAGTACGCCGCCTTGGTGTTTACGGCAAACATGTCATCAAATTCTTGCTCTGTTGTCTCAGCAATAGGTTTTTTAAGCACTTTACCAACAGTGTTAATGGCAATATCTGGCTTGCCAATGGCGGCTATGGTGTCTGTAAATAATTTGGTATGGGCCGCGGCCGTGGTTAGGTCGGCTTGAAACGCAACGGCTTTAACCCCTTTGGCCTGTAGGGCAGCCACTGTTTTTTCTGCCTCGGGTTGTGTGTGTGCACTGTTGTAATGAATGGCAATGGCTTTTGCCCCTGCCGCAGCAAGGTCTCGGGCAATAAGTCCGCCTAGGTTTTTGGCGCCACCGGCAATAAGAACGGTTTTGCCTTTAAGGCTATGGTCAACCATGTGTGATACTCCGTGCAAAAAGGTAAGAGCCGCCCAGCCGCTCCTTAGTCTGTGCGCAGGGTATCATCTTGATTTTTTGCACAAAGCGTAATTATCTAACAACACATGTCGTAAAACCCGAACAATACCGGGTAGTGTCGCAGCGGGGCAAAGACTGGTGGATCGTATCGATCTTTTCCGTATTTTTACACGGGTTGTAGAAACCTCCAGCTTTACCCGTGCGGCAGATACACTGGGCATGCCGCGCTCAAGCGTTTCTACCGCCATACAAGAGCTAGAAACCCGCCTAGGGGTGCGCCTGCTGGCCCGCACCACCCGCCAAGTTGCCCCCACAACAGATGGCAGCACTTTTTACACCCATTGCTTACAAATTTTGCAAGATATAGATGACCTAGAAACACTTTTTAAAAAAGAAGGTATGGGTTTACAAGGTGTTGTGCGCGTCAATACCCCTGGCCGCATTGGCAGGCTTATTGTGGCCCCCGCTTTGCCCGAGTTTTTGAGCCGCTACCCTACTCTTAAAATTGAACTCGGCGTGACCGACCGTTCCGTCAATTTAATAGAAGACCGCCTAGATTGTGTGGTGCGTGTTGGCCCACTAGAAGATGCCAACCTTATTGCCCGCAAAATTGGAGACCTGCCGCTTATTAACGTGGCCAGCCCCGCGTATTTGGCGCGGTATGGTACGCCAATAACCCCGGCAGACCTAAGCCAACACCAAATGGTACGCTACGCCTCGCCCTCTACTGGCAGGGTAGAAGAGTGGGAGTGGCAAGAGGGCGCAACCCTGCACAGCCGTGCTATGGCAGGCTGCGTTACGGTTAATAGTGCAGAAACCTCTATTGCCTGCTGCCTTGCTGGCCTTGGGCTTATTCAGGTGCCACGGTATGATGTACAATCGTACCTGCAAACAGGCCAGTTAGTTGAGGTCTTGCCCCAATGGCAGCCAGAACCCTTACCCATGAGCCTGCTTTACCCACACCGCAAACATCTCTCCCGCCGCTTAACAGTGTTTATGGAGTGGTTGGTCACGCTTTTAAAACCCTGTGTTTCATAAAATAGTATTTTAAATCATGATCTTTTTCTCTCCTGCTTTTAGGGTATCGTGCATTAACTTGGTGGGCACATATATTTTTTACAAAGGCAGCAGCGGGGGCGCGTGCCACATTCGGTCTAGGGGTAGGTACCACCAGCATGGACAAACAGGAAAAACAGACAATGGCTAACACCACCGCCAGTCAGCCTAATACCGCACAGCCGCATGGTGCCCAGCCCAATACGCCTGCGCAGCAGGCAGCCCCATTGCATGCGGCCCCTTTTACTCCCCCACAGGCAGGCCGCGCGCAGTCTTACCTGCACGACCCGGCTGATATGCCAGCCCCCTCTCGCACCAGCAAAAGCCACCAAGCCTACCAAGCCTTAATAGAGCAGGCCAAACACCTACCCGGCGCAGTAAGTATGGGCATTGTCTGGCCCTGCGAGCAACACGCCCTAGAAGGCGCATTAGAGGCCGCCAAACACAGCATTGTTGCCCCCGTGCTTATTGGCCCGCGCACTCTTATAACCGATGTTGCCCAACGTTACGGGCTAGCGCTGGGCGCTACCCCCATTATAGACACCCCCACCCCGCAAGAGGCCGCAGCCCACGCCGTGGCTTTGGTAAAAGCAGGCCGCGTGCAGGCCCTTATGAAAGGCAGCCTACACACAGATGTGTTGATGCACGCCGTTGTCTCACCAGAGAGTGGTTTGCGTACCGCGCGGCGTATCAGCCATGTTTTTCTTCTTGCTGTGCCTTTGTATGATGATCTTATTTTTGTGACAGATGCCGCCATTAACATTGCCCCAGACCTCAGCGTTAAGCGCGATATTGTGCAAAACGCCATAGATCTGCACCACGGCCTTGGCTTGGGTACCCCCCGCGTAGCCCTGCTGTCTGCGGTAGAAACCATCACCCCCAAAATTCCCGGCACGGTAGATGCCGCAGCCCTGTGCAAAATGGCAGACCGCGGCCAAATTGAAGGCGGCGTACTAGACGGCCCCTTGGCTATGGATAACGCGGTAAGCGCCACTGCCGCCCAAATAAAAGGCATTACATCACCCGTGGCGGGGCGGGCGCAAATTCTTGTGGTGCCCGACCTAGAGGCAGGCAACATGCTTGCCAAAAACATGATTTTTCTGGCCGGGGCAGAAGCAGCCGGTGTGGTGTTAGGGGCCAGTGTACCCATTTTACTCACCAGCCGGGCAGATAGCGTGCAGGCTCGCTTAGCCTCTCTTGCCGTGGGGGCGCTCTATGCACGCTACCTACCCCCCCAAAGTACTGCCCAAAGCCAGTAGGCCATTAAAAAGAAGAGCCATGTAAAGGGTATAAAAAATGCATGATGGTGTTGTGGTTTTTAACAGTGGCTCTTCCAGCTTAAAATTCAGAATTTATGATAAAGCAGCCAGCCAACAGGCCACAGTGCTTGTTAAGGGCGAAATTGAACATACCCCCAACGGGGCGCGCTTTTGTGCCCAAAACCACGATGGCACGGTTTTAGCGCAAGAAGACTGGCCCCAAACAGGGCTTGCTATTTACGACCAGCTTTTTCAGTGGTTGGAGCATTTTACCCCAAAGGGCAGGGTGGTTGCTGTTGGGCACCGCATTGTGCACGGCGGGGCAGATTTTCTAAAACCCGTTAAAATTACACCAGATGTGCTCGACAAACTCGAACGCCTTACCCCGTTTGACCCCCTACACCAACAGGCTACGCTGGCCCCGGCTAAAGCCATTGCCCAAAAATGGCCCGGCCTTGTGCAGGTTGCGTGTTTTGACACAACCTTTCACAGCACTATTCCTAAAATAGCACGGCTTTTGCCCCTACCGCGCCGTTATCAAGCGCAAGGTATTGTGCGTTATGGCTTTCATGGCATTTCGTATAGCTACATTGCAAAATGCCTTACACAACTAGACCCCACACTGGCAACAGGCCGCACCATTATTGCCCATTTAGGCAGCGGGGCCAGCTTGTGCGCTTTAAAGGCAGGTAAAAGCCTTGAAACCACAATGGGTTTTTCTGCACTTGATGGGTTAATGATGGGTACCCGCTGTGGGGCAATAGATCCCGGCGTACTGCTTTATATGGTGCAAGAAGAAGGGGCCGATTGGCACACACTGGTGCAAACCCTCTACCATGACTCTGGCCTGCTGGGTGTCTCTGGCATCTCGCCCGATATGCGCATATTACGCGCTTTACGCGCTAAAAACCCCACATCAGAGCAAAGTGCGCGCATTACCGAGGCCCTTAGCTTGTTTGTCTACCGCATTGTGCAAGAAATTGGGGCGCTTACAGCCGTTATGGGCGGGCTAGATGGTCTGGTTTTTACCGCTGGCATTGGGGAGCACGACCACATGCTGCGCCAAGAAGTATGCCAAGCCCTAAGCTGGGCCGGTGTGGTGCTCGATACCACAGCCAACCAGCAGCACGCGGCCCTTATAAGCGCCTCGCAAAGCCGCGTAAGTGTGCGCGTTATACCAACAGATGAAGAGCGCGAAATTTATTTAAGCACGCTTGCCTTACTATAAAAATGCTTTTTACCCCGTAGGGTGTAGGCAGGTATGGGGCGGTTAAAACAGCCGCCCCCCATTAGGGATAGGTTTTTCAGGGGTTACCAACACCACATTGCCCTGCGCATCGGGAAAGCCAAGTGTCAGCACTTCAGAAATAAACGGCCCAATCTGGCGGGGGCCAAGGTTTACAACGCAGGCCACTTGCAGCCCCTGTAGGTCTTGCGCGGTGTAAAGTGCAGTTATTTGTGCGCTAGAGCGTTTGGTGCCTAGCTCTGGCCCAAGGTCAATGGTTAATTTCCATGCCGGTTTACGTGCCTCGGGAAAAGGCTGCACATCGGTTATAGTGCCCACGCGCACGTCTATTTTTGCAAAATCGTCAAAAGTAATGGGCGGCATGGGGCTAAACTCCATTTTCGGGTAAGGCGCTAAGGGCCTTCTGGCGTTTGGTCGCTTGCTTTTGGTGGCCAGAAACACAGGTAAGCACACTTAAAACCAGTAGCCCAAAGGCCGCAATTTCAAGGGGGCGGGGCCAGCGTTCCTCCCATAAAAAACCATAAATAAGCGCAAACAGGGTCTCAAATAAAATCATTTGCCCGGTCATGGTAAGGGGTACAAGGCGGCTCATGCGGTTCCATAAGGCGTTACCAACAAGCGATGCAATAACAGCAACCGCCAAAGACACAGCGCCAAACTGCCCCCATTGCAGTGTGCTGTACTGTAAGTGCCCGCTTAACAGCACTACAGGGAGCAACAACACAGCCTGCGCCCCGGTTACCAGCCCCACAAGCAGGTTCCAGTCATGGATAGAGACCGTGGGCAGCCGCATAAGGCAGCGGCTATTGCCCACAGCATAGGCTGTCCAGGAAATAAGCGCGGCCAATGCATATATAAGCCCCGTAACCGCATTGTTACTGGCCCCCGGTGTGGCAATAGCCTGCCACCCTATACAAACAGCCCCAGCAGCACAGCACAGTAAAGAGGGCAGCAACACCCCAAGGGGGGCGGCCCCTTTATCTCGGCTGCCAATAAGCGTGACCGTTACCGGCAAAAAACCCAGCACGAGCGATGTCAGGGCAATACCGCCCGCTTGTACCGCCATAGACAGCAAAATATAGTAAAGCGTATTGCCAAACAGAGAGAGCCAAAACAACGCGGCCCAGTCTTGCCGCTTTACAGTAAAAAGCAGGCGCTGCCAGCGGGGGGCTATAAGGGCTGCAGACAGCGCGCCATAAGCCAAATACCGCCCCACGGCTAATTGCAGTGGGGTAAAGGCGCGTACAAGCTCAGGGGCTAAAAACACCAACCCCCACAATGCGCCCGCCCCAATGCCACACACCGTGCCCAATACAAGGTTGTGCTCGGTGCCTGCCTGTTTTTCTGTTTGCATGGTGGTTACACTCAATTTTTTAGACAGGCAGAGACATATCATCGCAAAAGTGAGTTTTGCGCTCTTGATTGCCCAGCAAAATGCAACAAAAACTCACTTATGACGAAAAAGACCATTTTTAAATCTTTAGATGAGTTCGACCGGGCCATTTTGCGCCTTATCCAGCGCGATAATAAAATGCCCCAACGCCATATAGCCGAGCGGGTTAACCTGTCTGCGGCCGCTGTGCAGCGCCGCATTGCCGCTATGGAAAAAACGGGCGTTATTACGGCCAACGCCGCCATAGTAAACACACATGCCGTGCATATGAGCATTACCGCCATTGTCGAGATAGACCTGAAAGACGAACGTCTGGAAACGGTCGATAACGCCAAGGCGCTCTTTCGCAAAGCGCCAGAGGTGCAGCAATGTTACTATGTGGCAGGCGGCATGAGCTTTATTTTAGTGGTGGTGGCACCAGACATGCCCGCGTATGAAGAAACAACACGCCGCCTTTTTGCTCAAAACAGCGCGGTTGCCCGGTACCGCTCTCTTATTGCGCTAGACCGCGTTAAAGCAGGCACAGAAATCGTTATTCCCTAAAGGTTGGCCTAGCAGCATGGGTGCGCTTTACGGCCCGAGTAAGCACGCGTGGCGCAGGCCCAGTTGTTCGCAGGTTGTCCATTGAAAGACAAAGCATTTGAGCAGGTGAGCAACGGATAACCTGCGTTGTGAGAGGTTTTACCGTTACTCCCTAGCTCACCCCTCATGCTCTCTCGTGTTCAGTGCCAGGCTCTTGCAAGGCCGTTTTGTTGGCAAAATGCTCCTCAATGCTTAGTACGCGTAAGCGTGAATAATTACCGTCTTTGTTATCTACAAAGCCTACGCTTGAGACAAATGGCTCAATAATGTGTATTTTTTGTAAAGGTGTAATAATAAGAAGCTGCATATTAAGTTGCTGAAACAGCCGTAAGCCATATTGTGTCGAATCATCAGAGCCGCGGCCAAAGGCCTCGTCAATCACCACAAAGCGGAAGGAGCGTGAGCGTACTTCCCCCCATTCTAGCCCGAACTGATAGGCCAAACTGGCGGCCAGAATAGTATAGGCCAGTTTTTCTTTTTGCCCGCCTGATTTACCGCCTGAATCTGTGTAATGGTCAAACTCGGTTTCATCAGCACGCCAGCGCTCGCTTGCCGCAAAAGAAAACCAGTTGCGTACATCAGTCACTTTATTCGTCCAGCGGCGGTCGAGCTCTGCCCGGCCTTCACGCCCACGGAAACGCTCTATAATGGTTTTAACCAAAGAAAAACGCTGTTCAGAGTAGTGCTCGCTCTCATCGCCCGATACGGTATTTTCAGTGCAGGCGCGTAAAGCGGCTTGAAAATCGCGAATTTCAGGGTCGAGTGTCTGGTGTGCTTCAAGCCTAATATAGCGGTCTGGGTTATAGTCAATTTGGGTCAGAGACGTATTAATAACGGCAATACGCTCTTTAATAATTTCTCTCTCTTGTGCAAGATGTGCATTAAAATTAGCAATTTCATTAATCGTATTAACTGTCAAAAGGCTTTTAAACCGGCTGACAAAACGCGGTAGGTCATCTTTTTTGAGTTGTGCCAGTAAATGGCAATATTCCGGCCCGGCCCTTAGTGTGCTGTCAATATCTTGCGCTTCTACCGGGTACGTTGTTTTAAATTCGCGCATGTCGCGCAAAATGCTGTCACGCAGGCTATCGAGTGTCCGTTGTTGGTGGTCAATTTGTGTGTCTAACGTATTTCTCAGCTGCGTTTCAGCAATAACGCAGGCATCCAGGCTGGCCAGTTCGGCAGTGTTTTGTGCGGTTTGCAGGCGGTTAAGTTCTTGCTCATACTGTGGGGTTAGCGTGTAAGTGCTTAACACAGTTTGGCATTGCTCTAGGTTTGCTTGCAGTGTTGTTACGGACTGTTCTAACAAAGCCTGCTTTTTATACAAAAGCATATAGTCTGCTTCTGCTTGGTGTAGGGTTTGTTCTGCGTGGTCTTTTTGCTGTTTAAGCTCACGTAGCACGTCAGATGTCGCCGTTAGCGCTTCTCGCTCTGCTGTAAGCTGGGCCGCAGTTTGTGCAGCGCTGCGCCAGTCTAGTTCTGTATAATCGGGGTAACGCTCTAGGCGTGTTAAAGTCTCAAACCGCTCAAGCAGCATTTTGCGGGTGTTGTTGGCCTGTGCAATGTCCTCAGCATGTTTTTGAATAAGGGCTTGCTGTTTCTTCTGCCGTTCTTCAAGGGCGGCAATTTTTATTGCGTTATTCCACCCCAGCACATAGCGGCTGCGGTCATCAATACGGTGGCGGTCGTCTTTTTCATGGCGTCCACCGGGTTCTTTTACCTGCCCGGCTCGGGTTATGGCTTTGCTGGAGCGGCGGAAATCGTCCTGCGTTTCGCAGCAGGTAAAGCTAAAACGGTACGCAAGTTCATTTTCTAACCAAAGGCGCATGGAAGAGTCTGGGTGCACCTCTAACTTCTGCGCCAGCGTATTATGGTGGTGCGCAGCAGATGACCCTGTGCGGTTTTTTTGAATATGGTAATAAACCAAACGGCCTTTTAGCTGGGTGCGCTCAACCCAGTCTACCACCTGTGTGTAAAGGTGCTCGGGCACAAGCAGAGATAAGGCAAAACCGTGCAGCAGGCGCTCTGCAGCACCTTCCCATTCCCGTGCATCATCTCTTACACGAATAAGCTCCCCCGCAAACGGGAGCTCTTCGGCAGAGACACCCAATGCGTCACACAACATGGTGCGCATACGGATTTGCCGTTCATCAATATTACTCTGGCGCTTTTTTAAGCCATCTAGCTCGCTAACAATTTCGTCGTGCTGGTTTTTTTCTTCATGAAACAGAATGCTTTGTTCAGTCAGGTCTTTTGCAAGCCACGTATCTTGCTTTTTCCATTCTGTTTTCTGTTTTTTCAGGTGCTGCACTTGCTCCTGAAAGTCTTCGGCAGAGTTAGCGGGTTTAGAGTTCAGTTTTTCTATCAGCGTTGCGTAATGAGATGCATTTTTACGCCGCTCTTCGTGCGTTTTTTCTGCTTGCTGTATAGCAACAGCCAACTGCTCCAACCGGTCGCCACCATTGGCGTAAATGGCTTGTTTAATCTCTTCAAGTTGGTGCTGGCTGGTTGTGCGGGTTGTCTCTTGTGTTGCAAGTTGTTGCTGGTTGCTTGCACAGACCTCTTGCTCTTTGGCAATTTGCTTGTCCAGTAAGGTGGCTTTCTGGCTTGCAAAATAACCGGGCAGCGCTTGGCGGCAGGCTTTTAATGTTTCACTTTGGGCTTCACTGTCTTTGTAAGCGGCAAAGTCTTCAGTAAGGGGGGTAAGGAGGCTTATCTGCTTTTGTGCTTTCAGCACAGCTTGGTATGAATCGTCCAAGTCTTCAAAGTGCGAGATAAGAGCATGAATTCGCTCTGTCGGGTCAAATTGTGCCAACATATTTTCGCGTACAAAATCTGTTATATTATCAACAGATTTCATGGAGACTGTTTGCAAAAAGAGGTCTAACGCCTGTTCGTTTTCAATGCCAAAACGGCGGCGAAACCATGCAGCATACCGGTTGAAGCTGTCTTCTACCTCAGCCCCCAATGCGCGTAAGTTTTTGCGTAATTGTAAAATATCGGCATCAAACCCGGTAAAATGCTCTTGAATGGAGAGTTCTTTTTCTGCGCAAACAAAAAAGCGTGCTGGTTGTACTTGTTGTTTTTTAATCCAGAAGACCTGCGCCAGCGTTACAGTTTGCAAATACCCTTCATTTTTAAAAACACCCAAAATAACAGTATAGCTTTGCGTATCGCGCAGGCTGACAGATTTAGTGGTGCCGGTGGCATCGTTACGTTCAGACTTATAATGGCCTGTTACATAAGAGCGCAAAGAGCGTTCGCGCGTGTCGGCTCCGGCGGCTTTATTGTAAATAATGCGTTGTGCAGGCACCAAAAGTGTTGTGATAGCATCTACCAGAGTAGATTTGCCCGAGCCAATATTACCCGTAAGCAGGGCGTTTCTACCATTAAGTTGAAAGCGCCATACCCGTTTATCAAACGTGCCCCAGTTGAGCACCTCTAGGCGGTGTAACCGGAAACCGGCCAAACGGTCATCGACCGCAAAGTCGAGCGGGGCTTGCTGGGTGTCAGTCACGGTTGGTTAGTCCTGTATCGGCTTGGTCACAAAAAAAATCGGGGTCGTGCTGGGGGGCGGGGTCGTGCAGGTTCGTTGTGGGGGTAAGTAGCGGTCTCTCTGCCTGCTCTAGGCTGCGGGCATGTGCCAGATAGGCTTCTAGCCGTTCGTCCAGCGTGGCCAGCCAGTCTGCATCAATATACGCCTTAAGAATACGCCGCACCTCATAATGGGGTGTCGCATTAGGGGCTTCTGGGCTTGTAGGGGGTATAAGGCGCAAAAAACCTAACTCTGCCACGCGGCGAATATAGGTTTCAATCTGGCCAAGCTGCCGGACTTCGTTGCTGCTTTCTGGCAAAAATGTCTGGAGCATATAGGCAATTTCATCTCGGCTGAGAATAAGGTGTGTTTCACCGCCTATGGCATCAAACTGCAAAAGTTTCTGGCGTAGTAAGGCTAAAAGCAGGCTCACATGAAAAGAAAGCGGGCGGCGTGCAATTAAGCGCGGCATACGGGGGGCTGCTGCGTCTTCTTCCTCTGTGTCTGGCACGCTGCGTAGGTAGGCATAGCCCTCAGTCGGGTCGATTATTAACACCAGCCCAAGCACAGAGACGTAGTCTCGTACCTGGTTTTGCAAGTGGAGCAGGTGCCCCCAAGCGCCTTCATCTTCTTCTCGGTAGATCACGCCTTTCAGCAAAGTAATTGCCAGCGTGGAAAGAGAGGCCGGAGTTTGTGCCGTAGCCTGTGTGCTTTCTGGGGTATTAACAGTCTGGCTCATACCGATCTCACAAAAATGACGCGTTGCAGGGTGGCATGCCGCGTTATACTCGACCCGTCTGCGGTCATAATATCCCAGCTTACATGATCGTTGGTTTTTTCATCAATGAGGCTCTCAAAGCGCTCACTGCTAAGTTGAAGATAAGCAACCAGTTCAGAAAGCCCTTGTTCTAGCGGGTGGCGGCGCAGGAGGGCGGCAAGGTTAATCTGCGGGGCTTCGGTCAAAGCCTGCTGTATATTTTCGGTTAAGCGCAGCTTATCGACCACAATTTGTTCGTACAGGGCCGTTGGGTCTGCATCATCCGCTATTTCTTCCAACATAGGCTCAAGGGATAGAACCGTTGGGTGGGGTGGCGCATAAAGGGGGCGTTCCATCACAAGGTCTGGGGTAGCCGCCATGGCATCAAGCTCTATTAGCGCCTCATGAGGCGGGCTGTCAGCTAGGTAGGGGCGCAGCGCAAAAGCGTGCGTTTCGATATTATGCAGAATTTCCATAATACGCCGCGTTTCTTGCCGGTTCTGGGTATCCAGAAATTGGCGCAACCGGTGGGAGAGTTGTGCCACCACGCGCTGTGTGTGGTCGCCCGCTTCCAGCCAGTCATAATGGATACGGCGTAGCCGGGGGTCTGGTTGCATGGCCGCAATAACGGGCAGGGAGAGAATATGCTCCAACTGCTGCGACAACTCCTCCTGCCTGCTGTTGGACATAAGAAAGTTCCAAAAAGCCTGAAAGCTACGCCCTTGGTCAGACTCATTAATAAGGTCGTGTTGCGTTAAAATTTCATCCAGCAACGCCCCTTTGGTGCCATCCCACAAGGCCACCCGCTCTCGTACTGCGCGGTCAAGGCGGCGAAAATTATGCTCCACCTCCCGGAAGTCAGCCAGCAGATCACGCGCCATACGGGTAAACTGTGCAAAGCGCTCTTTAATGCCGGTATCGTCCATCAGGGCCAGATCGCCGTTTTGAATACGGGCAATTTCAGCATCAATGTCAGCCCGGCGTTGCAGCAGGTCTGCTAGGCGCTGGTCAGGGTCGCTCTGGGTACCTTCATTCATCTGGCGGAGCAGGTCAAACAGGGTTCTCAGGCGGGATTCTGTGCCAACAAAGCTACGTTCTGCCAACTGCTCCAGCCACGAAAGGGCTTTCTCTGTGGTGGGCGTCATGTCGAATAACGCCGTGTCCTTACCCGGCTGATAAAATTTTCTTAGCCACCCTTTGTCAGGAGAGGCCCACTCTTCCAAATACTCGCGTGCGGTTCTGGGGAAGGCTGTGTCATCAAGGTGCTGGCGTATAGCATACAACGTGTCCTCTAACGCTTCAGCCATACTCTCGGCTTCTAGGTTGCGCACATTGGGCCGGACAAACACCTGATGCAAAAAGCTAAGAATAAGGGGCGCATGGTCTGAGCAGAGCAGCCGCCAAGCAGGGTTGTGCTGGCGCATACCATTCAGCGTTGCAAAATCAAATTTCATCTGCGCCACTCCCACTTGCCTCCTCGTGATCGTCAAAAGACAAGTGTTACAAGATGCAGGCGGCTAAGGCGAGAGAGTGGGGGAGCTGAGAACCTTTCTGGCTCTTCAGTGCACGCCTGGTGAAGGGCAGTGAGGGAGATAGGGCTGTTTCTCTCGTGGGGGTAGAGATTTTACCAGCAACGAGGTTTAGCGAATGAAAGAGAGCTTTGTAACAAGAGAGACAAGTTCATTTTGAGTATTGATATTCAGTTTTGAAAAAATTTTTTTTAAGGAGGAGCGGGCTGTTTCATAAGAAATACATAGGTTTTGCGCACTTTCTTTTAAAGTTTCTAGGTGGCCTATTCTTTGTGCAAGTTGTGCTTCTGAATGAGAGAGACCTAATGAGCGCAAGAGATCGATGATGTTATTTTGAGAAGGTTTAAGGTCGTAAAAAAACACCATCTGGCAGCGTGCGGTTGTACCAAAATGGTCTGCTATTATAGTGGGTAGTGGCATAATACGTGCAAGAATTTTATGATTGTTTTTATCAATAAATGTAGTCATTTCTGAATGAATATTTGAAGAAATAATATCCTTTTTAGAATTTAAAAGTTTTCTCCATAAATTTTCATTGTGGTTTGAATAAAAAATAATATTATCTTTTGATACATAGAATAAATCATTTTGATTTTCCTGTATTGATCTATTTAAAAATAATATTTTTTTATCGTGTGTTATTAAGCAAACGCCAAAATCCATTCTATCATAAAGTCCAGATAATTTATAATTTAGAGAATTATCTAGGTTCATTTTCTTCAAAAATAAAAGAGACATTTTAATATGGTTACTGAATAGATCAATAGTTAGTTCTGGTGGCGTGTCGCGGTTTAAGTATTTGAGTCCGCGCTGTGCTGCAATAGTGCAGGAAACATTTTTCTCTGATATGTGAAGTCTTTCACTGTAAGCGCATTCATATTTATTTAAAAAATCAACATAATAAGCAGATTTAGCCATTTGTTCTTTGCTTATATAGTTCAAATCAGAGATAACTATTTGTTTTCCTTTGTATAAATGGGAAAAAGTGCGCATTGGGTTTTGTGAGATATAATGATTATAATATTCAAAATCAGATTGTTTATTCGTGCTAGAGCTGATTTTTAAAAGGGTTTCTTCCTGATCATCCGGAACAATGGCAATCCCTTCGTAATCAAGCGCTTGAGCTATAGACGCTAAAGTGCTGTCCCAGTGTTCTTTTTCCAAAGAAGACTGGTAGATATTCTCTACTATTTTATTGTAGAGATTTCTTTTCATTGAATCCCGTTTCGTATTTTTTCAATAACGGGTTTTAATAGTAATATTTAATCTGGAAGTCAATTTTGTTGGCTATGGAATAGTAGCAACAAAAAAGTCACTTCACTTAAAAAAAGAATAATTAAATATATTTTAATTATTCAATTACTCCCCCCAAATGGGAGTATTCTGTGGTTGGTCAGGTCAATTATAAAGCGGCCCGCAAATTCGGTTGGTAGTTCTATGCCACATCCGTAAGCAATATGCCTTAGTCAATAAATTTAGGATGCTTGCATGCTACAGCCCTTTTCTTGCGGGAAAATGCCCCTAATAGCGCTGTATGGTGCTGGTGTTAGCATCTTAAATTGTGCTGGTATGGCCTCTGTGGGCAGAAGTGTTGTCTGGCGGAATGGTATACCAGAATACCAGAGTGCTTGCCTTGCGGCTTGTGTTGCAACATGCCACAAGCAAAGAGAGCCGTTACTATGAGTTTTTATTTCAGACTCAAGACGTACATTGATGAATTTTCAAAACAGGCTTTTACCTCACCTCAGAGGAAAGAATAGTGTCGTGCTAAAAATAACTTCTCGGTTGATCTGGCCTCTCGGTGCCTGCGGAATCGTCATGAATATGGGCTGGGGGAGCTGTGCTGTTGCATGGGGTGCTCCGGTATCAGATTCGGCGCAGTATGAGGTGCCTGAACGCCCAAGCCAGCCGCTTGCTGCCTCAGATGTGTCTCCTAATGCGCGTATGCCGTTGCATCAGGCTCTACCAGTCCAGCCAGGCCGTGTAGAGGCACCAGCAGCGTCAAGTTATCCAAGCCGATCAGGGGGAGAACAAGGGGGTGACCTCCCTGCGCCAACGCTGCCAGAAAGTGGCGCTATGGTTGTGCCGCCCCCACCCGTGGTGCCGCAGGCCCCCGCAGTGTCTCCTGTTATGCCCTACGGTAGTCCAGAAGCCACGGTTGATACATCAACCATTACCCGCACGCTTACCTTTCGAGATTTAGGCGTTCTTGGCCCCATGACTTTGCGTGGGTTTTCGCCACTCCAAGGGTTTGATATCCCGCTCCCTTCTGATGAGGTCGTTACGAGGGCGCAAGTGGTGCTTGATGGCGCTCTTTCTCCTTCTTTGCTGCCTGAAGCCAGTAGTCTTACTCTCACTTTGAATGAGCAATATATTGGCACAGTACAGGTAGACCCCAAAAACTCGCGTTTTGGGCCACTGGTGTTTGATATAGACCCAATTTTTTTTACACGTCTCAGTCATCTTAATTTTCTGTTCGCGGGGGAATACCGGCGCGATTGTAACGACCTCCATAATGGTGTGTTGTGGGCGCGTGTATCAGACCTTTCTAAAATTATTATCACCACCTCAAAACTACCACCTGTGCGTAGACTTTCCCGTCTGCCAAACCCATTTTTTGAAAAATATATGCGCAATACTGTGCGTGTGCCTTTTGTCTTCCCACATTATAATGGGCAAACAGACCTGAAGGCTGCCGGTATTGTTGCATCATGGTTTGGTAAGCTGGCAGATTTCCGTGGTACGTCATTTCCCGTTACTCAAACTATTCCAGCACAAGGGAACGCTATCGAGGTTGGTGAAAATCTGCCAATTGATAGTAACGGCAATATGCCTTCCGGCCCAATGCTGTTTGAAGTCCCTAACCCCAACGACCAATGGGGCACGGTTTTAGTCGTTACTGGCAGAAACAAATCAGAAGTTGAAACAGCTGCGCGTGTTTTGGCTTTCTCCTCAGATACGTTGGGCGATGTCCCGTCACGCCTTGTTAATGATGTTAGCTTGGCACCACGGCGTCCGTACGATGCACCAGCTTTTGTGCCAACAGATCGTGCTGTGCGGTTGGGAGAGCTGATTGCTGCAACAGACCTGCAAAGGCAAGGTGGCGCTCCTATCGGTATTCAGGTGCCGTTCCAGATACCGCCAGATTTGTTCCGCTGGCGGCAACACGGTTTCCCGCTAGACCTGCATATCAGAACACCCGCAGCAGAAGCCTTCGAGCATGAAGGGGCCCGGGTCGATGTTCTGGTAAATAATGCCTACATACAAAGCTTCCCGCTCTTTGCAGATAGTATGTGGGATAAAATTACAAAAAAGGTTCCGCAGCAGCATGCTGGTGCGCTCGCACTCGCTGCTTCTGTGCCGCCATGGTTGCTGTTTGGTGGGCGGAATCAGCTCGATTTCAGCTTTAATGTCTTGCCCATAGACCGGGGTGCGTGCCGTCGCGTCAATGACGCTTTCATTGCAGAGGTTGATGCTAATTCAACATTGGACTTCCGAAACACCTATCACTACGCAAGGTTGCCAGATCTATCATACTTTGCAGGGTCTGCCTTTCCATTTTCAAAAATGGCAGATTATTCGCAAACAGTGGTTGTGCTTCCTCCTCAACCCGATATGGAAACAGCAACTGCTTTTCTTGACCTTATGGGTTTCTTAGGGGCCTCTACAAAGTATCCTACTGTGGGTATTGAGGTAGCATCCAGTGCAGACCTGAGTGGTGTATTAGATACTAAAGACATTATTATTCTGTCTTCGCTCGACCAGCTTGGTGCAGCTAAGCAGTTGCTTTCTCGTTCTGCGTATGAAGTTGATGGTGCCTCTGTCCGTCTTGGTCAAAAAAACTTTCTTGATGGGCTTTGGTATCTGTTCCAAGATCAAGATGGTGCAGGGCAAAACAACAATGCTAAGCCCCTGCTGACTACACCTATTGTTAAGGCTTCTCTCTTAATCGGTGGAGAATCTCCACTCGCGCATCATAAATCTGTTGTGGCTATTCTGGCAGACCAATCTGCACAACTTAAGGAAATGGTCGCAAGCCTACGGGATAAACAGGCCCTACCGGCTGTACAAGGTGACTTAGTTATTAAAAATGGGGCGGTTCTTACCAATTATCGTAATGCGCATAGTTACAGCGTAGGAGATTTGCCGCTCTGGCTGCGTGTTGAGATGTTGCTTGAGCGTCATATGGTGCTCTTGGGTCTTTTGGGCTTGCTCGGCGTTGGTATGGTGACAGTGGGTACGGCAAAATGGCTGCGTAATCGCGCACGCAGCAGGTTGCAACGCCGCTTGGCAAAAGAGGATGACCCGATTGAACCTTAAGGATACCGCGCGTTAAGAGCGCTCTCCTTACCTCTTCCCTTCATAGAATGACTATTTGAAGGGAAGAGTATTTTTTACTCAGATGTTGCATGGAAAGAAAAGGTTAGAGTTATGAGCACGCTTCTTGCAGGGTTAACTTTGCTGATTATTGGCGATAGTCATGTTACTTTTAAAGATTCATTGCTGAATATTCTGCCAGAGGCCTACACGCAGGCAGGGGCAAAAGTCGTAACCTATGGTGTGTGCTCGTCTACTGCCGCAGACTGGGTTGTACCTAACCCTAATAACGGCTGCGGCGCCTATACGCGTGTTGGGGCAGAACCAGTGACCGCTCCAAGCATGGTTCCCACAGCACCACCGCCTATCGCTTCCTTAATTGAAAAATGGCACCCCGATGTAGTGATGGTTGTTTTGGGTGACACCATGGCTGCGTATGGACAAGCTGAAATTTCCAAAAATTGGGCTGATGAGCAGGTGAAAACACTCACCATGAGCCTTAATAACACTGCTTGCGTTTGGATTGGCCCAACATGGGGTGAATACAGCCCACGATATGCCAAGACAGATAAACGTGCACAAGAAATGGCAACTTTCTTAAAAGATGAAGTTTCACCTTGTACGTATATCGATGGCACAAAGCTGATGCAGCCAGGCGCTCCCAAAACTATTGATGGCGTACACCTAACGCCAGCTAGTTACAAAATTTGGGGCGCGGGTATTGTGCAGCAAACACTACCTGTTCTTGAAAAACTGCGTAAAAAATAAAGTCTTGTGGGTATGGCTTGCACATACCCTCTACTCTTGGTGGCTTTGTTTATTCTTTCATTGTAGTGGTTAGATCATGCCTTTTTCTCAGCTTCAGTCCTCTTGGGCACAGAAAGTGAGCGCACTCTTATTCCCAAGCAATAGGCGTCGGGATATTGATGGCTTGCGTGGTCTAGCCATTCTTTTGGTCATATTTTTTCATGCTGGTTGGCTAAAGGGTGGTTTTATCGGAGTTGATATTTTTATTGTCATTTCCGGGTATTTTATGGGGCGTTCAGCATTTATGCAGCACCCCTTTCAAGCAGAGCGCTTTGTGTTTCGTCGTCTTTATCGTCTTTTGCCAGCTCTACTTGGTATGGTCGCTATTGTCTCAGCGGCTATGCTGTGGTGGGTGCTCCCCAGCGACCGGGCAGATATTGCTCAAAATGGGGCGTATGCTCTAATTTATTTATCAAATACATGGGCCAGCCATCATGTTGGGTATTTTGAAGGACAAAGTATAGCTTATCCGTTTTTACACACATGGTCTCTTTCATTAGAAATGCAATTTTACCTTGTCATTTTTCTTATTGCATGGCTGTTGCCAAAATTGAAAAATAGACAAATTCTCCTTTTTTCTATGCTGGCAGGGTCTTTTTTATATAGTTTATTTGCAACGTATAAAGCAGACCATGCTGCGTATTATAGTCTTGCTTCTAGGTTATGTGAGTTTTCGCTCGGCACTGTCATTTGGTTGCTGCCTCCCTTACCGCAGTCTCGGCTATTTTCAGCCGTGCGGTATGCTGTGGCTCTAGGTGTTTTGCTGTTATGCGGTATTTTTTACGACCTTAGCGCTGCATCACCTTCTCCTATGGTGCTGCTTCCTTGTCTTGCAACGATGCTTATTATTATGCAGCCAGATGCCTTTACGCGGCGAATTTTAGAAATTCTCTCACCTATAGGGGTTATTTCGTATTCGCTCTATCTGTGGCATTGGCCTGCTATTGTCTGTGCCTCCTACTTTGCACCTGTATATGGGGCAAAAATGGCGTTGGTGCTTTTAGGCGCTCTCGTAGCAGGTAGCCTTAGCTATATGCTGTTAGAGCGCCCCCTTCTCGCTTACGAAAAAGCGGCACACCCCCTTGCTGTACGGCGGGGTGGCCTGCTCATGGTTGGACTATGTGGCCTGCTTGCCGCAGTTTTATCATGGGTTTCTTTTGTTTCACGCGTGCATTGAGAGATATGGTGGCTCAAATGCCTCACAGATACGCTCCGTCATTATCCTTTCTGCCGCGTAGAACTATGCTGAAACACGCACAGAGTTTTGCCTTGTGTGTCGGGGCTTTAACCGTAGCACCGTATGTCCCGCATCTGTCAGTGCTGGCATTGGCGCAAACGGCTTACACGCCTATAGCTGCCAAGGTGTCAGACCCAAGCCAAAAACAGGCAGGTCTTGTGTCTCGCTTTGTCTCAGAAGCCAAATATTGGCTTTCTCAGCAGCAGTTTGAGCATGCGTTAGACACCGTAGAGCGGGCACTTAATATAGAGCCGCATAACCCACAAGCGCTTTTACTGCTTGGCACGATTCAAAAGCGGCAGGGAGATATCACAGGGGCAGAAAAAACTCTCTCCCTTATGCAGGCGGCGGGTGTTTCTAGTACGTATACACAACAGTTGCACGACGTTTTGGATGCCCCAACTGTTAACCAAGATAAACTTGCACAAGCACGTGCCATAGCGGCAACGGGCAAAATGCTACAGGCCTCCATGGCCTATAAAGCGCTTTTTGCGGGTAAGCCACCGCCAGATATGGCGTTGGAATATTACTCAGTGTTGGGTTCAACTATTTTAGGCTATCAAGAGGCCGTTACAAAATTGCAGGGTATGCTCCAGCATGACCCTAAAAACCTTGATATGCACCTGCTGTATAATCGTATTCTTACATACCGTGAAACATCGCGTCCGGCTGGTCTGGAGGGGTTAAAGCGGCTGGCCTTATCTGATATTTCTCCACGTATTCGCCAACAGGCTTATGCTGCATGGAGACAAACGCTTTTATGGGAAGCTATTCGAGGTAGTTCCATACCGCTCTATTACGAATGGCTCTCTCAACACCCTAAAGATACAGAAATAGCAGACCGGTTAGAAAAAGCACGCGAAGTACAAAAACGCTTTGATGCCGATAATTCCCGTGTTGATGGGTATAGTTTTTTAAATACCGGCCGGCTTGATGACGCCACAGAGGGCTTTCAGAATGCTTTGTCTTATAACGATAAAGATGCCGCAGCGTTAGGTGGTTTGGGCCTTATTGCTGAAAGACAGCATAATTGGCATCAAGCAGAAAACTACTTCCAGCAAGCCATGGCGGCAGACCCAGCGACAGCCAACCAATGGCAGGGTGCCCTTGTGGGGTTAAAGAAAAGTATGGCGGGTAATAACCCGCTTTCTGCCCAAATTGCCCGTTCTATTATGGCTCACCGGTATGATGAGGCACGGCAAAATATTGCTCGCTTGGCTCAACAGTCTGGCCAGCAGGAAAATGCTCTCCTTTTGCGCGCACAACTTGAAATGCGAGAGGGCCACCGTGCTGAAGCAGAAGAGGCCTACCGTGCTGCTTTAGCGCATGGTTCACACAATACTGGTGCTTTGGTCACGTTAGTTACGCTCTTATTGCAAGATAACAGGCTAGAAGAAGCCGAGGATATTTTGTGGCAAAGTGGTAACCGCCACCCAGATTTGATGGCACGCGTGCAAAGTGCACGTTTTGTGCAACAAGCCGAGCAGGAAACGAATGCTGACGAGCGTATAGCCCTTCTTCGGCAAGCTGTGGCGGCTACCTCGCAGGATGCATGGGTACGCCTTAAACTAGCGCAGGCGTTAGCGGCTAATAATCAGGCCGTAGAAGGCCAAGCCGTTATGCAAGAGGCTGTTTCTCGCCCGCGTCCTTCTCAGGAAGCGCTCGTGGCAGGCATTATCTATGCTGATGGGCAAAACGATTTTGCAACTTCGGCCGCATTGCTTAAGCGTATGCCGCGTACTGCACTCTCGCCAGATATGCACCAACTGCTTGAGCGGGCGAATGCAGGGTTAGATATTAGTGCCATTGAACAAAATGATACCCATGCAGTGGCCGGCTTAAAAGCGTTGGCACGTAAACCAGACACAAGTGGTTACAGAAGCCTTCTTATAGCAGATGCTCTTATAAAGCATGATGATATTGCTGGTGCTTATACGGTTTTACAACAAGGGCAGGCACAAGCTCAGGCGCTTTCTCCGTCACAAAGGCTGAATTTCGCTGGGCTTTATTTACGCATTCTGGCTATGCCCGGCAAAGCAGGTTTTCATAAACGGGTCAGGCAGGATATCGCACGGTGTTTAAATGATTTTGACGCTCAGGTCACAACGCCAACTACAGAGGAAGCTGAGGCAAGGAGCAAAATTGAAGATGGTTTTGTTGCTATCCAAGCTGATAATTTTGCACGCCAAGGTCTCTCTAAAGATGCACGTTTCACGTTAGAGCATTTTATTGCAACGCACCCAGATGCTTTAGAATCTCGTCTTGCACTTTCGCGTGTTTATGCGGCGCAAGATATGCCCGAGCGCGCTTTGGCAGAAGACTTAAAAGTGCTGCAAACAAAACCAGATAACCCACGTGTTCTCGGCGCCGCTGTGCATGATGCTACTATGGCGGATAATACCTCAATGGCAGACAGCCTTTCACAGCGGCTGCAAACCGTGGCCCCCAACGCGCGTGAAACGTGGCAAGCTATTGCTGAAAGTGCGTCAGCGCGGGATGATATGCGTGCGCAGCAGGTAGCTGTTCAACATTTACAAACCCTGCAATGCGCAGATAACGAGAGCGATGCTTGTGAGGTAAGTGATGTTCTAAGGCCAGATTATCGTTGGCCAGTTATTGAGGGTAGTTATAAAGAACAGCAGGGTGTTTTATTACCAAGCAGTGCGCACTACCTGCCAGAAGATAGTGCAGAAGAAGCGACACAACGTAATATTGTTCATTTACATGATGCTCTTTCTACACAGCTAGACGGAAATATTTTCATCAGGAGCCGTTCAGGCGTTGCAGAAATGAGCCGCCTCACAGAACTAGCCGATCCAGTTACGCTGAGTGTTCCTTTTGAGTCGTGGAACCACCGCATTTCTTTCTCCATATCACCTACTTTTTTATTCTCTGGTAATTTGTCAAGTCATCCCGATAGTGATCATCAGTTGGGTAAATGTGCTACAGTTTCTTCTGTTTTCTGTCAGGGGCCGATACAGGATGCTCATGGTAAAATCTCCAATCAATTTGCAGGTGGTATAGGGTTAAACGTTAATTACGTTAACCGCTGGTTCAGTGCAGATGTAGGCTCAACGCCGCTTGGTTTTCCAATCGTTAATATTGTTGGCGGGCTAGAGTTTGCTCCGCACCTTACGCGTAACCTCGTGCTACGTATGAGTGGTGGCAGGCGCATGGTCACAGATAGTGAGCTTTCCTATGCTGGCCAGAGAGACCCCGTGTATGGCCACAAATGGGGTGGTGTTACCAGAGACTATGGCCATGGCATGCTAGAGTGGGGGCACCCACTCTGGTCGTTATATGCCGGGGCTGGTTTTGCCTACCTAGATGGCACGCATGTGGTAAGTAATACAGAGTTAGATGTAGAGGCCGGGGTTAACGCTATTGCGTGGCAGGATAAAGAAAAACGGCAAACGGTACGTACTGGCCTAGATTTTTCATATTATGATTATCATCGTAACAGCTATCTCTTTAGCTGGGGGCAGGGCGGTTACTTCTCGCCGCAAGGGTATTATGCCATTATGGTGCCTGTAACCTGGCAGGGCCATTACGATAGATGGACTTGGCTGCTCCGTGGGGAAGGAGGGTTCCAGCATTATCATAGCGATGCTGCTGATTACTTCCCCCTTAATGATGGTTTGCAGCCCCAAGCCCAAGGTATCAAAACAGAAGGTGCACAATCTGCCAGTGGGGCTGCGGGTAATGTTATGGGCCGTATTGTGTACCAAATTACGCCGTCGCTCCGTTTAGGGGCACAAATTGGCTATAGCCGGGCAGGAAGCTGGTCAGAAGTTACTGGAATGCTTTTAGCGCATTACACGTTGGATGGGTTTTAGTCAGCCAGTGATGGAGCGCAGGCCAATACCGACCCAACCCAGAGCATAGCATACCATAAAAGGGGCATTACCATGAAGCAGGCTCAGTTTTACATTAGTCTTATAGTGCCATGTGCGTGTGGGCTTCTGGCTTCTATCGCTTCTGCCGCGCCTTTGGCGCTTCCCCAAACATGTAGTGGGTATGATGCTGCGTTCGCTCCAAGTAAGCGTGCTGATAGCCAGCATGGCTTTAAGGTGGATGATCTATGGCAGGCTTGTGGTACGGTATGGACTGCTGTTTCTGTTAGTCGTAATGCTGCTAACTGGCAGAAATTACAAATTACTGGCCTCCCTACAGATTATTTGGGTGAAGGTGTTGTGTTTTCAGGTGGCACGACCCGGTTGGTTTCAGGGTATGTCGGGCCGGCTCTTGATGTCAGGTTAAGCCTTCACGGGCAATCACAGGTCGTCACGTTGCCTCTTACACAAGAGGGACATCTCGATAGCCGTCTTTTACAACAAAGAGATGCCGGAACCTCAGCAACTGTTCTCAAAGTGTATGATCAATCTGGCCATGGAAACCACCTACTCGCAACAACAGGCAAAGAAGTTGTGCATGTAGGAGAAGTCAAAGTCGGTCAGGACGAGGCTCTTTCATGGGGGGAAGCAAACGGGCCGGGTGGTTTTGTTCTGCCCTCATCAATGAAAGTTTCTGCCAATAACTTCTTTTTTGGCACAATAGGTGGTTTTTCATCGTCAAACTCGGGTCATGCCGCGTACCCAGTGCCACTGCTATTAGGGCAAGGTGGTGCGGGGCATGAGCTTAAAGTCTATTTTGGCGGCTATCAGCTCGATGGCTTTGTTCATGTTTCTGATCCTTTTAACCCAGATCAGATTTTAAATCTCGTTGTTAATAATACAAATTCTGTATTTTCTATATGGTCACATAAGACAACGTATTCGGTGCAGTCGGGTAACACGCAAAGTGTTGGGCACACACAGCAAAGTGCGGCCTTTCTACAAGGGGGGTATATTGGGTATAATGCAGATGGAGGCCAGTGGTTTGAGCAAGGGCCTAACACAGGGCTATGGACAGGTATTGTGCTGGCTAACGCAGTAGACAGTGCGCACCGTATCCAAATGTTTCATGCTTCTGCTGCATTGCATATGCAGCAAACACCACAAAGTAAATCAGCCGTTGTGACAATAGGCGATAGTCGCACAGAAGGTTATCTTGTGGCAGATGGTCAAAACTGGCCATGGCTTATGCAGCAAAAAGGGCAGTATCAAAGCTATAATCTTGCTGTTTCTGGCGCTACATCGCGGCATATGCTTGCTATGTTGCCAGCGGCTAAAACCATCGCGGCACAGTCAGATAAACATATAGCTATTGTTTTTGGCGGCTTTAATGACCATTTGCCACAAAATAAAATAAGCTATACGGAAACTGTTCATAATTTAGCACAAATTGTAGATACGCTTCAAAAAATGAGCTATTATGTCATTCTTGTTTCCGAAAGTCAGACAGATCCCGTTTTGCGTCAGCAGCTTGTAGATGCGCTGAGCCATGGTAGCTTGCACCCCAATGTGGTTGTCGATCCGTTTAGCCAAGGTATGCCGTTGTTTGATCTGCATAACACGACCTATTGGCATAATGATTTCACGCACCCTACAGCTGCGGGTCAAGTCGAACTGGCTAACTTCTTATGGCCGTCTGTCTCAGAAATTTTGCAACAAGAACGTCCGTAATCGTGGTGTTGTTTGTATTGTCTCTTGAAAACAGGTCACAGCACTTTAGCAACGGTCGGCGGCGTTAGGTAATATTTATTATGATATCTTTTAAAAACAATGTTTCACATTTTTACCCCTATCTCCTTATTATTGTGGGGGTGTTTTTCATTATTTTAACAAGTCAGGCTGTTATTTCTCCCATTTCTCAAATCTATTTGAGCATAGGTTTTATTTTAGCCACGCTTTTTATCCGTAATAAAACCGGCCCCGCAGCAAGATTGTTAATGATCGGTCTTTCTACGTTTGTGTCACTTCGTTATATTTTCTGGCGTCTTTTTTATACCCTAAGCTTTGAAAATCCTATTCAAACATTCCTTATGTTGACTCTGCTTGCCGCAGAAATTTATTCTTGGATCATTCTTTTCTTGGGGTATTTACAACTTTCATGGCCGCTAAACCGTAAAGAGTATCCTCTGCCAGATAATCATGACCAATGGCCGAGTGTTGATGTGTTCATACCTACATATAACGAAGACTTGGAAGTGGTGAGAAGTACAGTTCTTGCCGCTAAAGCTCTTGATTATCCAGAGAATAAACTTACCGTTTATCTTTTAGATGATGGTCGACGCAACTCGTTTCAGGAGTTTGCACAAGAAGCTGGGGTAGAATATTTAACGCGTCCCAATAATTTTCACGCAAAAGCAGGAAATCTTAACCACGCATTATCTCAAAGTAGTGGTGATTTAATTGCTGTTTTCGATTGTGACCATATTCCAGTTAAAAGTTTTCTTGTGCGTACCATTGGGTGGCTGCATAAAAATCCACGTATTTCATTGCTTCAAACACCACAGCATTTTTATTCACCAGACCCTTTTCAGCGCAATCTTGATACGCATGAGCGTATTCCACCAGAAAACAACCTGTTTTACGGCTTGGTGCAGCCGGGTAATGATTTTTGGAATGCAACGTTGTTCTGTGGCTCTTGTGCTGTCTTGCGTCGTAAAGCGCTTGAAAGCATAGGTGGTTTTGCTGTTGAAACCGTTACTGAAGATGCTCACACGTCTCTTAAAATGCAAAGAAAAGGCTGGGAGTCAGCCTACCTGCGCATGACACTAGCCGGGGGGCTGGCAACCGAGAATCTGGCACTACATATTGGCCAACGTATGCGTTGGGCACGTGGTATGGTGCAAATTTTCAGGGTTGATAATCCTCTCTTGGGGCGTGGCCTCACTCTTGGGCAAAGGTTATGCTATCTTTCTGCTATTTTGCATTTCTTTTTTCCAGTGCCGCGTCTTGTTTTTCTTATAGCACCTTTATCTTTTCTGTTTTTTGGACAAAACATTATTTATACAACACCTTTGGCTGTTATGACCTATGCTATCCCACATTTAATACAATCCTTTATGACCCAGTCACGCGTGCAGGGGCGTTGGCGCTACTCAATTTGGAATTATGTCTATGAAACAGCTATCGCCATTTTCTTGGCTCCTGTCGTTTTAAAGACTCTTTTCTTTCCAGAAGGTGGTTCTTTTAACGTAACGGCTAAGGGCGGTCTTATTACACATAACTATCTAGATACGAAAATTATTACACCTAATATGATAGTTGTCGTTTTACTTATTTTGGCAAGTATTGTTGGTTGCGTGGGTATGATAGTAAACCACGGCAACTCAGATCTTGCACAAACTTACATGATGAATTTACTCTGGGTATTGGCTAATCTTTTGGTGGTTATGGCGGCGGTCAGTGTAGGTTATGAGCGGCGGCAAATACGCCGCACGCCACGTATTTCAGCGCGCTTGCCAGTAACGGTGGTTGACCCAGTAAACCATCAGCGCTTTGAGGCGGTTACTGTTGACCTTTCAAAAGGGGGGCTATCGCTGCAAGTATCTGGAAATTTACCAGATGAGTTAAAAGAAATTGTGGTTGAATATCAAAATTCTGAGGATAAAATTTTTTCTTCTATCCCAGCAGTTATTGTAAATCGTCATGGTCATATTGTTCGTTTATCATGGCAAGCACGTAGCATTCAGGAAGAGTGTGATATTATTGAAATGATTTTTGGACGAAGTGATACATGGTTACATTGGGGAAATTATAGTTCAGACAAGCCATTACATAGTCTTCTTTTGCTTGCTCGTAGTATCGTGAATTTTATACGTATTGTGGTGCTGCGCCAGCATATAGGCTAGTCTATCAGTAATTCTATGTTTCATTTTCTTTCTTTATAAATTTTTCTAAACTTGGAGGGTTCGAAAAAAAGCCCCTCTAGCTTTGGAAATATCTCTACGATTCCATTCCTTCTGTTTATGTGAAGAGGAATGGAATGAGGCGGCTATGTTGCTTTGATATTAAAAATAATATTCTTAGCAGCGTGATTTTGGTAATGAACTTGAAAGATTTTTTCGCTCGAAGTGCTTCTGTCTGCCCTGAGGGCGGTGCTGACCTATCCCGCGATGGGACAAAGGCAGATGTGGGTGTTTGATCCGGCTTCGATATTCAAAATTCTGCTCATGCAGGCGTTGAACACTCTGCCCGGTGTGCTGGCGGAGTATATCTGATTAAAGATTATTTTTACTTCAGGCACGTCATCTGCCTTGGGCTGTGGACGCGGGTGGCTACCAAAATAATCAGGCAGTCCCGTTGCTCTGAGGTTTAGGCAAGTGTGATTGATGGTTTATCTAATATTTTTGATGCAACGCTGCGGAACGTCGGTTATCCGCTCATCTTAGGCCAGTTTCTGAGTGCAAAGCTCGTGGCGGCTATAAAGTGGCGCCATACGAATGGTGAAAGAGCAGATTTCCGAGCCGGATGCCCGCTCAAGTGCTGGCAGGATAAGCCTGCCCAACTTCCTAACAGGCTCGTCAGGCGCGTGGGGTGCTGAAGCGCGTCACAGTAAAACCGTAAGACGAGGAGATGATCTCATCAATGGATTTTACCATCCTGCTTATGGCCATAAAGCGGCTGGTTTCATCGATCGGGAACCCAGATCTAGCTGGAAACATCAAGAGAGAGATGCAGCGTAACAACTTGCTTTTGGAACCATTAATGCATGGATGTTGAGATTAAAATCAGCACATAGCGATTTCAGATAGTGGTTCTTTGCCACATTTAAGTGGTTTTGTTCAGTGTGCCACGAGAGGAGTGTACGATGTTCCTCGCGATAGTGCGCAAACTAACATTTTTTGGAAGCATATCGCCAAAAAACACTGTAAAAACAATGGTATCCCGTACGGGATT
>NZ_BAMX01000021.1 GCF_000963965.1 Acetobacter orientalis | reverse complement strand
ACGGCACGGCACGGCACGGCACGGCACGGCACGGCACGGCACGGAAAATGCTACCTACCTCTCACACAACAATACTAGAACCAACCATACTATTTTTTTATTTTATACTGTTAAAGCGCAGCCTAAGCCGCGCTTTAACAGCTAAGGCTACTTTATTATGAATGTAACCGTGCGGCTGCGGGCCATATTTGCACAACGCTGTCCCAATAACACCAAAGCGCTACAATAACAGCAAGCGCCACCACAAAGCTTACACCCCACACCATGCGCCAAAAACGCTCCTGCGCGAATAAAGGCAATAAAGCATTTTGCACGCGTTGCACGACAGACTGCCCATGCGCTACGCCGCTAGCCTGCTCTTGCTCTGCAACTTTATAGGCCTCTGGCATACCGTTTTTAAACGCCCCAATCTGGGGGCGAATATCCATACGCTGCCACGCGGCCTTAACCGGAGCTTCCTGCCCTACACTTTCTGACGGCGCTGCAACAGGAGCAACAGTAGGCTCACCCCTTTGTTCAGCTTCTCGTAAAGCAGCAGAAGCCGAAAAATAAGGCGCACTCTCTACAACAGGCGGCGCAGAAGATTCGAGCTTTTGCGCATCCCCTGGCGTGGCCTCAAGCACATCTTGGTGCGGTGTGTGAGCAGCTTCTTCCTTAACTGGCACATCTGGCTCTGGCTCTGGCTCTGGCTCTGGCTCTGGCTCTGGCTC
>NZ_BAMX01000022.1 GCF_000963965.1 Acetobacter orientalis | reverse complement strand
AATCCCGTACGGGATACCATTGTTTTTACAGTGTTTTTTGGCGAAACTCCTCCAAAAAATTTTAGTTTTTGCACCACCACGAGGAAGGTCTTACACTCCTCTCATGGTCGAGGCTACAAAGCCCGTTGCTGCTGATGTCACAGGCGGCCACATTGATCCCGATACGGGTAAGCCCCTACCTCATGGGGTAAGTTATCGTGGCCCAAAACAATACACGACCCGTAACATAGTCTACTGCAGGCAGGTGCTGAAAAATTTCTCAATTACGGCACAGACCAAACGCTTGCTTAATGAGACGACCGTCAAGGCAGAGCTTGCCTAGTTCACGAATACCCGCCCTCTCGACAAGAAGAATTGCCCCGAAATTTGTGAAAACATTTTCTATCTAATTTAAGCGGCTAGTAGATATGTTTCCTATTGTGCAAAAAAAGCGTGCTTCAGTTTCTGTTCGTAAAATATTTCCAATGAATGACAGGGTACCTTGATTGTTGAACCAGCCCCCCTTAAGCGTTGCCAGTTCAATAGGTTCCCTGCTTTCAATGGCCATAGCCGATAAACGAGTTCGGTTTTGTAGAGACGATTTATGGTTTCAAGCAATGCATTGTCATAGGCTACAGGTCGTCAAAAGCCTCAGGCTTTTCATGGTTTGGTTTTGATTGGTATCAAGCTCGCTAAAGCCAGAACGACTAACGATAACCCCAACTCTGGTAGAAATAATGCTAGTATAATGAGGACAATAATACCACCAAGCCCATAAGTTTGGGTAGGCAAAGCGAGCGGTGCCCCCAAAGAGCCCGCAGGTTTGCGTTTAAGCCACAACACTGTTGCTGCACAGCTCATCATGAGTAAGCTGGCTGCCACTAAAAGGTTGATAGCCTGATTCACCCCTCCAAAAAGCTGACCCTCATGCGCCGCAACGCCGTAGCCAATGATCCGATCCATAAGACCTTTCTCGGCAAACGTTTCCGGTTTCACCACATGGCCGTCGGGTGTTACTGTCACACTTTCCCGCAAAGGTCGGTTTTGTGTGTCGGAACGCACAGTCCATAGAGAGCCAGACGGTGTAATGATTACCGGAGCTGGCAGGGAAAGAGCGCTCGCAGTCTTTACAACAGTATCCAAACTACTCAGCAAATCTCCTTCCGGAAAAGAGGTTAAAGCGGCTGGCATGTCCATACCGGGCATATCCATATTCTCTTTTGCGGGAAACTTCTGTGGTTGTCCGAGCGGGTGCCCGGCAATGACAGCTGCGACTGGCACAGCGCCAATTTCCCAGTCCTTGACAGAGGTCAGGCGACCAACCGTGTTTTCGACCGATTGTAGAGTGTGTCCCCAAACGAAGGACCACGGAAGACCGGATACCAGAAACAGCACCAGAAAGACTGACGTCCAAACACCAGTGACCGCATGGAGATCCCGCCAGCGGGTTCGTCCCTTTGTTCGAAGGCGTGGGTAGACAATGCCTGCCAGCCCGCGCTGATGGCGCGGCCACCAGAGCAGCACGCCTGTCACGATGAGCACAATGGTCCATGATGCAACCATTTCCATAATGACAGACCCCACATTGCCTAATAGCAACTGACCGTGCAGCCTAAAAACAAGCCGCTCAAATCTGTTCTCTTCCAGAACAGTTTTCAGAACGGTATGGGTATTCCGATCCACATAGACCCGCACCGCTTGTCCGTCTGGCCTGCTAACAAGAACACGCGCAGCACTCTGCGATGTCCGGGGAAGTTCATAAGCCAGAAAAGCCCCCTGCGGCACTGCAGATAAAGCCGCCTGAACGTCCTGCTCGGGAGAGGGCGACAAGGCGATGGGCAGATGGTCATAGCGCCAGTCAATCCAGTCATCTATCTGGGGTTTAAAAAGATAAACCGCCCCGGTCAGAGAGAGAAAAGCCACAAAAGGCAGGCAAAACAGCCCTGCGAAGAAATGCCAGCGCCAGAGCGTGCGACGGTCTGGCCAGAGAGTTGCACTGTGTATGGTCATGGTACTATCCCTCAAAACCTGATGCGCACGCCGCCGAAATACGCACGGGGCGCACCTGCGTAGATGGAACCTGTGCTATCCATGAGTGTGGCTGCACCAGCCTGTTGTCCATCTGATTGCAGTTTATCGCTGATGTTCGTGGCTCCCGCGATATAGATCTGGTTGGCCACATTTTGCACTTCGAAATACCAGTGCAAACGATGTGCCCAGCCAAACCGCGTGGGGGGATCATAATGTATTTCAAGATTAAGCAGCGCATAACCCGGCGCTTTCAGACGATTGGCGTTATCCAGCCAATAAGAATCCCGCCACGTGACTTCCGCATATCCGCCCAGTCCTTCCAGTAGGCCGTCAGGCTGATCATAAAGAAAGCGGGCATTAAGGAAATTGGGAATGACCCCTGGGATATAATGCCCTTTACGGCTGAAGCTGCGTGAGAACGTGCTGTTGGAAAGAACCTCGGTATAATTGGTATAAATCTGGTTATCATAGGTGTAGCTCAGTTTAACCCGACCACCGGGAAGCATTTTTGGCAACGGCTTCCACTCCCCACCCAGAACAACACCACGATGTTCTGACGCAGGTGCGTTAAAAGTGTAGGAACCAACGGTGTTGACGCCTGCGGACTGGCTGACCAACTCGTTTTTATAAAATTCGTAAAAACCTGTTGCCTGAATACTAATGGCGGAAGATGGGTGCCAGTCAGCGCCCAGATCAATGCCGAAACTTGTCTGACTTTTCAGCTGTGTATTGTTCCCGTATTCCCCCTGTGGGGTAATGAAAAGATTAGAAGAAGATGGCGTGCCATAGGCTGTGCCAACACGGGTATGCAGTGTCCAGTCTTTTGATGGCGTGTAAATTAACGCGCCTTCTGGTGCGAGATTGAAATAGAAACGATTGGCTGTGATGGCCCGTTGGGTAATGGCTGTCGCGGAGTAGCCATAAAGTGTTTCGGTTGCGCCAATATCGGAATATGTGCCGCCAAGACCGGCGACGATGTGCCAGTCGGGTGCAAAATGCCAGTCTTCCTGAAAGCGCGCACCAAGATTCCACTGGTGCCCATAACTCTCCGAACTCATGGCCCCTCGTGTTGCACCACCAAGGGGCATGATGTTGTAAGTCTGCGAACCAAAATCGAGATAATCAAAATTCACGCCAGCAAATGTTTCCAACGCTCTGCCAGCAAGTTGCCCATGGTTGGTTATGTCGCTGCTTACATTATAGGAATTATAGGGACCGACATACGCCGTGGGCGAAGTCGGTTGGTCGATATGGCGCTGATCGTATGTAAACTGGTTTCGCCAGATTGTGTGGCTGTTGAAATCATGCTCCCAGCGCAGGCCTATCACCGTGCGTCGATCGAAACGCCCTAGACCGGCTGCTTCAGGGCTCATAGCAATTTTTGCACCATAGCGGCCATTGACCAGCAGATTGACAGACGCACAACTAACTATCGCGCTGGACGCATTGGCGCACCCTTGCTGGTAGGGATTGGCCCGATACTGGTTGAGTGACACTCTTGCTGGCAGAAAAGCATCCGTGACGTTGTTGACGAATTTCAGGATAAGACGATCCGATGACGTCAGAGTAACACGCAGCCGCACATTTTCTGTCGAGGTATTATAACGGCTATTGGCAATGAAGCCGTTTCCACGCACATCGCTGCCAAAGATCATCAGATCGTAGTGTCTGTTGCCAAAGCCAAGTGTTGCATAATTGTTGAACATTCCAAAGCTGCCGAAATCGGAACCCAGTTCCAGCCCGTGAATATCTGCTCCCTTCCGGGTGCGGAAATTGATGGCGCCGTTGATGGCATAATTACCATACAGGGTTGAGGCTGGCCCCTCAAAAACATCGACACCCTGATAGGCGTGAGGGTCGATCAAGTCAGCCCGGGCAGTCCCGTCGGGCTGGATCATGGGAAAACCATCTTCTAAAACCTGAAGATTTTTTAAGCCATAGGACTGGCGATCTCCAGACCCTCGGACTGACACCACAGTATCACGAGGGCCATTCCCCTGAGTAAAGCTGACACCGGGAATAGTCACCACCATATCCGCAACACTCTGGCCAATCTGGTTCGCGAAATCACGCCTGTCAGAGCTATAAGTTGTCTGGCCTGCCGGACGTGTAAGGGCAGAAGATCGGCTTAATGCCGTGACAACAATCTGCTCAGTATAAACAGTTTTCTTTTGTTGATTGTTTTTTGTTTTGTTTTTTTGATCAAATGAATAAGTCGACGCATCTGCCTCTATATTCAGAAGCACCGTAAAGCTCACAAAGCACAGCATAGCAAGCACAATCGATCGAACTAAAGTAAGCATTGCTCGGCCTAAAAAATAAGAAAAAATTCAATGACTTCGTTTTTTGAGTGAACACGGAAAAGAAAATGAAAGATAAATATATGGCATGATAAGATTTTCTGAAACGCTAAAAAACATGCCCCAATGCCTCCAAAATATTGTGGCGCAATGCAACAAAATCTCGATTATCCCGATGCCGAGGTTCAGTAAGATTAATAACAAAATCGTCTACAATTTGAGCAGGCCTAGGTGTAAAAACGATAATACGCGATGCAAGCAAAAGAGCTTCTTCTACGTCGTGTGTAACAAGCAAAGTGGTTAACGTTCTACTCTGAGAAAGCTTCAAAAAATCATTCTGAATACTCATCCGAGTAAGAGAATCTAATTTTCCAAAAGGTTCATCTAGTAACAAAATATCTGGATTATTGACCAATGCCCGTGCCAAAGTCGCACGTTGTGCCATGCCGCCCGATAGCTGCCGCGGATAGCTACCTGAAAACGATAATAACCCAACCATATCAAGCACATGGTCTATTTGCCCGTGATCAATAGGAAGATTACGTGCTTCAAAGCCTAATGCTACATTCTGTTTTATTGTTCTCCAAGGCAACAAATAAGAATCTTGAAGTACAATTAATCTATCTGGAGAAGGACCATTAATTCTTACGCCATCTACGCCGATTTTTCCACCTGTTGGCGTTTCAAGGCCCGATATCAAACGAAGCAAGGTCGATTTTCCGCATCCACTCGGCCCAAGAAGAGCTATTATTTCACCCTGAGCAACATCAAAAGAAACATTCTTTAAAACAGTCAGATGGCCCGATGAATGTTCATAAAAATGGCTTACGTTTCTAATTTGAATAGAACGCCCGTGAGGCGAAGTATTTTGGGAGGAGAGTGGTAATGTTACCATTTTACACCATCATTCTGCCAGTTAAGGACGTGATTACGAACTTTAAAAAGAATGCTTATTAAAGTGGAAAATAAAACCGACATAAGGCAAAGCACAGCATATAAATTAGCATAGGCGCCCCACCCTTGAGCCCACTCCATATACCACCCCAAACCCGCCTTAGCTCCGACCATTTCTGCTACAATTAACACAGCGAACGACGCACCTAATCCCATAAAAAGACCCACAAAAACTTGGGGTAAAGCCGAAGGTAGTGCGATATGGCGAAGTAAAAAATAAGGAGAGCCACCCAGTGTTCGAGCCACATCGTAATAACCAGTTTCAACAGCGGAAACGCCAGATGCTGTTAAAATTGCCACCGGAAAAGCAGTAGAAATAACCACAAGGAAAACGCTTGCCGTGTAAATTGTAGGAAAAATAAAGAGCGCAATTGGTAACCATGCTATAGCAGGCAGTGGCCCAGCAAAACGAATAACGGGATGTAGCCAGTAATGTATTTCTTTTGACCAACCAATTGCAGCGCCTACAAAAAATCCTAAAAAACTACCCAGTAAAAAACCAGGGACAAGGATTAACAAAGAACTTAAAACGCTTTCAGATAGACGGAAAAAATCTGTGAGATAAATATTTAGAACTGCTTGCGGAGAAGGGAAAAAAGGTAAAGGTAGTAGTTTAGCGTATGCAGTTACCATTTCCCAAAAAAAAATGATAAATCCCAATACAGCGAACCACCGAATATGTAAAAAAACAAATTTAATTATTCTATTATTGTGGGTGAATTTTAGAAACGGCAATAAAAAAAGGAAAAAACTAAAAAACAAACTACTCCATATCAAAAAATATGTTCCAGGATAATTATGTTCTTTCAAAGAAAAAAATGAGCATAATGAAACCAAAAACCACGATGAAAAGCCTATAATTGTATAGTTTTCTTTGAAAAAAGAAAATATGCCTATTGTTTTTTTATGTGGAGCAAGCTCTTTTGCTACTGTGATCATGATCTGCGCTCCGCAACAAGATTTTCTGTTATTCGTTTGGAAAATACACCGGGATCTGTTGTTGAGTTGAAAACCCCAATATCTCGTAATTGTTGAGTATAAAGTCTTATTTGATTACACAAATCTTCTTTCATCGGATGAACATGATGAGTTTGCATAGTAAGAATTTTAACAATATCGTCTAAATTAGCGTTTGATTTGGAATATTGTTTATAAAATTGCGCTACTTTTTCGGGATCATTGGCACATAGCTCGGCTGCCGCCAATGCTGCCATAGAAAAATTATAGATAGTTTGACGGTCTCTTTTAAGAGTATCCGTGCCCGTTGCAACAACACAACAAGCTAAATTATGCCAAGAGCCAGAAAGATTGGAAAGTATCTCAATCAAGTCACCATTAGCTCTTTCCTGAGCGAGATACATAAGGGGGTCAGAGCCTGCATAGGCTTGAATATCTCTTTTTTCTAGCGCCATGGGCAGTAAAGGATCTGGATAGCTGCGCCATGCCACATCCTTATTAGGGTTGATACCATGCTGATGTAAAAGTAAAGCAAAAGTATTATAAGCGAACCCATTAATGTCAGTTAAGCCAATAGTTTTCCCTTTCAAGCTTGTTATGTCACTGCTAATCCCCTGTTTTTTTGAGCCAACAATGCGCATGCAACCACCGTGCGTACCCGCTACCAGTTTGACATTATATCCTTGTTCAAGAGGCTTCATAAATTGCATGATCATACCGATACCGATGTCGGCTTTAGCTGTTGCAAGCGTTTCAAGCAGGGCATCTGTTTTCGTCCAGCTTAGAAATGACGGTTCGATGCCATAGCTACGGAATATTCCATAATGCTCAGCTGCCACAATGGGAGCAACACAAACAGCACTCATAGGCAATGAAACACGAAGCCTCGTTAAACCCTGAGCAGATTTTGGAAAAGGTAATGGAGATGCTTTTACAGCCCTACCAAATAGGTAAGCCCCGAGGCCAATAGTCGAAAGTGCGCATGCTCCTGAGATTAAGCCACGCTTAGTTAAAGAGCCACTCCGCGCATCAGGAACCGGCTCTTTTAAGTCGTCAGCATAAGACCCTTTTTGTGAAGCCATGATCTCTTTTTAACCTGTGCAGCGAATATCACAGAACACCATATGGAAAGTTATGAAAATATTCCACCAAAATATACGATAAAAAATAATATTTACGCACCAAAAAATGTGCTAATGGATTCGTTAGAAGAAAATAACTTAAAAATTTCGTAGAAGAAGCGACTGGAATGGAAACCATACCTCATAAAACACTTTTTCTAAAAACGAGATTCAAGAAGTCATCCATTCTGCCTACGCCTCACACTGTTGGGCATTATAGGGGCAGCCTATTTGGATTCGAAACGATTGGCCCTCAGGTCAAGGCGACGGCTGCAACAGGCATTCCGGCAATCGAGATGACTGTGGCGAGCATTTCCATCGACATCGCCCTCCGCTTTTTTAGTGTGGCCAGCAACGCCTTGGAACGATGTCGTAAAGACACTCTTTGTGCGTGAGTAACTCTTCCACACCCGATACAGCTATGCCGTCATGGTAACCAGAAAGCGCTAGTACTCTAAACCTCTCTTTATATCGGGCTTTGAGTGTTAGCGGGACACTGAAGGTGGGTTTACCTGCCACAAAATGGCAGTGGAAGAACATACGCAGCCAATCCATCGCAATAGAAATACGCAATTGCCGAGCGAATACAACCTCAAACGCGGCCATTTTCGTTCGAGCATTAAGACTGACGCGAGATGCAATTCGCACCTCAAAACAACGCAAAAACATACTGTCTTTTCTGGAGCTCTCTTTATGTCTGACTACACGCGCGTAATGTTACATTTTTCAAGGCGCCGAAAGAGATATGCTGTCGCTCTTATCCTATTGACGGCAGATCTCGAAAGCTTCCGCAGCGCCTATGCTCAGGATGCGTCTTACGAGCATTCACTCCACAACCATCACCACACAACCGGTAAACAAACCGGGGCGACTAAGACTATCGCAAAACCGGTCGAACATGACGAGATGGAGGGGATGTCTCCCGAAGATATGCTCCATCACCACCCTCACCCCGCTAAGACACAGGCTGGCTCGGCAAATGCCACAGCAAAACCTGCCGAACATGACGAGATGGAAGGAATGTATCATGGCGGAGCCCGGGCAACAGATGCGGAAGAGGTGAACGTTAAAGGCACACATGTGCCGCCTATCCGGCGTGCAGCCGCGCGGCTTCTCTCTATTCCTGGAGGGACAAGCGTCGTCGATTCAAAAATGGTGCTCAAACAACGTAACGCCACAGCAGCAGACCTGCTCAGTTATCAGCCGGGTGTCTATGCGCAAGCTCCGGCAGGGTCAGACGATATTCGCCTGTCTATCCGTGGGTCTGGTCTTCAGGTTGGCTCAAATGCAACGCGCGCAGGGATTATCGTTCTCTTCGATGATCTGCCAGCAACCACACCCATTGGCTCATTCAATGAACTCTTGGAGCCACTAGGTACCAACTACACAGAAATTCTACGCGGCGGAAACGGGTTCGACCGAGGATCGCTTCAACTTGGCGGCCTGATCAACTATCACACCTTTACCGGCTACGATGCCAAGACCTTTCAAGGACGTGTGGAGGCAGGTAGCTTCGGTTATGTCAAAGAACAGCTTTCCTCTGGGCATGTATTCGGGAAATCTGATTACTATATTAGTGTAACCAACTCCTATCGCTCCGGCTATCAGGAGCAGACAAAATCCACCGCGTTTGGCATAAACTTTAACTATGGCTACCGGTTTAACGATTCTGTTGATACACGCTTCTTCTTTCGTTACCGCCAAACCTACGAAGGCAACCCGTATTATTTGACCCGTGCCCAGATTAGGGAAAATCCTAAACAGGCTCAGGCTCCCTATAACACGTGGGGTACTTACACAATCGAGCCTGGAACAAAGTATTTCGGTAACCGTACAACAATCCGCATTGACGATAACTCACGCCTTATGATCGGCGCGACCTATATCGACGCACCAATGAATCATCAATTGGGAAATACGGCCTCGATTTACGACAACTTCTACCTAAGCGGCGTTGTGCGTTATCTTCGGAATGATAAAATATTCGACCATAAAAGCGACACGACTCTCGGTGTCTACGCCACGGGTGATTTGCCAGGAAGCCAGTTTTATAACGTCGTCCGTAGGGCTGCCGCATACCCCACTATTCCCTTAGGCACGCTCCTGAACCGGCAGAAGCTTGGCGGCAGCAGCACTGTCTTCCATGTCAGCAACAACACCGAGATATTCAAGAATTTCTGGCTGACCGCAGGTGGTGCGCTGAGCTACGATCCACGTTCTGGTTCCGTTCGCTACCCGGTTGTTAATCACTTTAGCACTCACCCGCTCAACTTCGCACCGCGTGGCGGGTTCCGCTATCAAATCACGCCAGACATTCGGCTGTATGGCAATGTAAGCCGTAGCGTCCAATCTGCACAGGATTGGCAGTTTCTTTCCGGCTCGCGTTACACTACGGGCCCTGCTACGGGCATGACCGAAGGTTGGCAGAAACTTGAGCCCCAAACAGCAACAACCTTTGAGGTCGGTACAGAAGGAACCTGGCGCGGTCAACACTGGAGCCTGTCATATTACCATTCCGCCGTACACAACGAACTCCTACAAGTCGTAACGCCGGTGTCCCAGCTATATAACAGCGCCGTTTTCAGCAATGCCTCTCGTACGACCCATCAGGGCGTGGAGGCCGGAGTAACCGGCACGCTCTATAAATGGAACGGCGGCGACATCACCTACATGCAATCCTACACCTACTCCGATTTTCACTACAATCACGACGCGGTTTTCGGTCACAATCGTCTTCCTGGTGTGCCCGTACATTATTATCAGGGCGAGGTGCATGCAGACTTTAAAAATGGTTTCTATACGACCTTTGACGTCGAGGCCGCATCTTCGATCACCGCATCTTACGACAACAAGGCAAAAACCGCACCATATCATATCTACAGTTATACACTCGGCTACCTCTGGCCGAAGAAAAGCCGTCGCGTTTATCTACAGCTCCATAACCTTGCTAACAAACATTACGCAATGGGCGTGGTTCCCGTCTACACCGCAACCAACGGAGATGCTGCTGCTGAGATGCCCGGCGACGGGTTCGGTGTTTTCGCAGGCGTCGATATTGGTTTCAACTAACACCATAGTCGCATTTTAAGCGCAAATAGCGCTGACCGGGTGTGTTCGTCGCAAGACGAACCATCTGGGAATGGCGTAACGGGCAGTCAACGCTGCAAGAATTGTACAACGCAGTGCCCGCTTTCCTGAACAGAGCCGTAAACAAAGAGCATCGTTTCCTGTGCGGTGTTTTTTCGGTTCCAGCGCATTAGCCTGATAACGGCACTGGCCACGACAACATACGCAAGCCTGACCAGATAATCTCACGGGAACATTCGTCTGTCAGGTTCACCGTCATGACCCCATACCTCTTTAGGTGAAAGCTTTAAACGCTCACTCAACCCGCACGAACCGCCATAAGGCCAAATTTTAACATCATGAAGAGATATTTTTTCATATAACTTTTTTATCGTTTATATAATTGACTCACGATACCAAATTGTTGTTATCATGCATAAACTATAATTAATGGTTGTTTGAGGAGTCTGCGGTGTTTCATTTTCTTGCCTTCCCCCCCTCCTCTTTTCGCCCGCACCACACTCCAGCTTGAGCCAAACTATGAAGCAGTTACACGTAAATCTGTTTGAAATGGCCTGCGTCAGCCACATCGTGCATGGCATGTGGCGGGTACCGGGTAATAATCGCCATCGTTATAGTGAAATGGAGCATTGGCTCGACACTGCCAAACTGGCCGAGGCGGGTCTGTTTGATGCTATTTTTCTAGCTGATGTCATCGGCACTTATGACCGGTTTGGAGAAAGCAATGATGCAGCCCTGCGGGAAGCTGTACAAATCCCCAATCTTGACCCGCTTTTGCTCGTTCCTGCCATGGCTGCTGTCACCAAAAATATCGGCTTTGGTGTCACGTTTTCTACAACGTATGAGCCCCCTTTCGCCTTCGCGCGTCGCATGGGCACGCTTGATTTACTCACACAAGGGCGGGTGGGCTGGAATATTGTCACCTCCTATTTAAGAAGTGCCGCGCAAAATTTCGGTCTGGACGACGAAATCCCGCATGATGACCGCTATGTCATTGCAGACGAATATATGGATGTCCTGTACAAACTGTGGGAAGGCAGTTGGGATGACAACGCCGTTCTGAAAGATGCTGCTGCAGGCATTTATACAAACCCTTCGGCTGTAAGGGCCATTAACCATGCGGGGGCCCATTTTCGCGTTGCAGGACCGCATCTTGTAGAACCATCCCGCCAAAGAACGCCTTTGCTATTTCAGGCAACTGGGTCACCAGCAGGGTTAGAATTTGCCGCACGTCATGCAGAGGTCGTGTTTATTGGTGGCCGTACAACTGAAGAGGTACGCACCAACATTGCCAAAACACGCGAACGAGCCGTTGCCCATGGGCGCAATGCTAACGATATTCGCTTCATTGTCATGGCAGGTATTATTGTTGATGAAACAGATGCTCTTGCCGCCAAAAAGCTGGAACACTACCGCAGCTACTACAGTGTAGAAGGGGCGCTGGTTCACGCTCAGGCTGAAATTGACCTGCGCCGCTATGATGTAAACGAGCGCATAGGAGATGTGCTGCTCCGAGAGGGCCAGAGTTTTGGCAACATGGGCCGTCGCTTCCGCCCCGATCAAACCATTGGCAGCGCGCTGAAACAGATTGCTTCGTTTGATGAAGGCCGCTTCTTTGCCGTCGGCTCTCCTACAACTGTTGCCAATCATATCGAGACTTGGCTGGACGTTGATGGCATCGATGGCATCAACCTACGGCAGTATCATTCCTTTGATACAGCAAAGGATTTTATTTCCCTCGTTGTGCCTGAACTTCAGCAGCGTGGCCGGTACCGTACGGCTTACACGCCGGGCGAAACCCTGCGTGAGCGCCTTTTCGAACCCGGACAAGCACGTCTGCCAGCATCCCATTTTGCCGCGCGCTACCGAGATTCACAAAATCTAACAGTGCCAGCAGCCCCGCTTTTTTCTTCCTTGCCCCTTTCCAAGGCGTCCTGACATGTCTTTTTCCATTCCTGATAAAATCAATGTTCTCTGGTTTCTGCCAACACATGGTGACAGCCGTTATCTCGGCACCCAGAAAGGCGGGCGTCCAGTAGATCTACCCTACCTACAGCAGGTAGCAAAAGCAGCAGACACTCTTGGGTATTATGGGGTACTAATCCCAACCGGCCGCAGTTGTGAAGATAGTTGGGTCGTGGCCTCAGCTCTCGCCCCTATTACAAAACAACTGCGCTATCTTATTGCAGTAAGGCCAGGGCTGCTCTCCCCAACACTTGCCGCACGGATGACCGCAACACTAGACCGCTTCTCGGAAGGGCGTTTATTAATCAATATTGTCACCGGGGGAGATCCGGCAGAAAACGCTGGTGACGGTTTTTTTGCTGACCACACAACACGGTATGAAATTACAGACGAATTTCTCGATATTTACCGAGCTCTTTTGCGTGGCGAGCATGTAAATTACGCAGGAAAGCACTTTAAAATAGACGATGGCCACGTTCTGTTTCCCTCTTTTCAGAACAATGGCCCGCCTCTCTATTTTGGTGGCTCGTCTGAAGCCGGAGCGAATGTGGCGGCCAAGCATATTGATAAATACCTGACATGGGGTGAACCACCGGCATTAGTCGCAGAAAAGATAAGCAAAGTACGTCACCTTGCTGAAAAACAAGGCCGTGAGGTCTCTTTTGGCATTCGCCTCCATGTCATTGTGAGAGAAACTGAGCGTGAAGCGTGGCAAGAAGCTGATCGGCTTATTAGCCATCTGAGTGATGAAACAATCTCAAAAGCGCAAAAAGTTTTCGCTCGTATGGATTCCGTAGGCCAAGCCCGAATGAGCGCACTGCATGGTGGAAAACGAGATAAACTGGAAATCAGCCCCAATTTATGGGCCGGGGTAGGCTTGGTACGTGGCGGTGCGGGAACCGCTCTGGTAGGCGACCCTGACACTGTTGCCGAGCGTATCGATGAATATCGTCGACTGGGTATAGATACCTTTATTTTCTCTGGCTATCCACATCTGGAAGAAGCTTATCAGTTTGGAGAACTCGTTCTACCGCTTCTGCCCACAGCACACCCAATCCGGGCAACATCTAACCTAAACAACATGGGGCCCTTTGGTGAAACCATTGCTGGTGATCATCGCCCCGGTTCGCACGCAGCCTGATTATGACGACCCAGCGCTCCAACATTGTCGCTATTATCGGCGGTGGCTTCAGTGGTGCCGCACTCGCGTGGCATCTCCTAAAGAAGCCGACTGTCCCGCTGAGCGTTCTCATTTTTGAACCTCGCGCTCTTTTGGGCAGCGGTGTCGCTTATAGTGCAGAAGATCCCAATCATCGTATCAATGTTCCCGCCAGCCGCATGAGCATTGATACAAAACACCCTCTTGATTTTCTGGAATGGCTGGCTGCAACCAGCGCAAGTCGTGAGGACAAAGGCGCTCACCGACCTGATGGCCAGATCTATCCAGCCCGCAAGGTTTTTGGGCACTATGTAGCCACCAAGCTTGCCCCCTTACTGGAGGCCCACCTCCTAACGCATATCCCTAGTCTGGTCACGGATGTACAAAAATTACCAACTGGAAAATGGATACTAACAACTTCGGGAGGGGAAACTTTTGAAGCCGATACACTTGTTATCGCAACCAGTCACCCTGCACCACAACTCCCCAAGCAACTTGTATCTTTTGAAGTGCCTCTGTCTGCTAAAACATATCCTATATTAATAGATGACCCTTGGAAATCTGACGCTCTCACGAGCATTAAACCAGAAGACAGGGTTCTGATTATTGGTACAGGTTTAAGCATGGCAGATACGGTTGCCAGTCTAATCGCCAACAAGCACAACGCACCTATTCTCGCCATTTCCCGACGGGGCCAAAGATCAAAAGGGCATAGCCCAACACCTGTTACAGCGACAGGAGATTTTTTATCTCCTCCTGCCGTTAGCGCCAAAGAGCTTCTGCAACGAATACGTCAAATCATTGCTGATAATCCGGATACGCCTTGGCAGGCGTTTCTGGATCGTGTTCGCGAGCAGGCCCCCCAAATTTGGGAACATCTTGGTCAAACCGAACGGCGTCGGCTTATTCGTCACTTACGTCCATTCTGGGATACGCATCGCTTCCGCATTTCTCCGCCTACCGAAAATATTGTTAATATGGCTATTCAAAAGGGTATTCTTCGAATTAAGGCTGCCCGTGTTCTCACAGTTGAGAAAGAAGGGAAAACCTTTCAGGTTACACTGCGCACTCGCTGTGGGCAGATAGAAAATCAGATTGTAGATGCCATTATATCTACAACTGGCCCAGCCCACATCAATATCCTGAGTTCACAACCCTTCTTAAAATCCCTTGTAAAAGAAGGGTATATCGAAATGGATTCCTCTGCACTGGGCTTACATGTCTCAGCAGATGGAAACGCACAGGTTGGTTCCCGAAAAGATATATCCCTCTTCGTTGCAGGGCCTTTAGCTCGCGGGCGTTTTGGTGAACTGATGGGACTGCCAGAAGTCACCCTATACGCTGAAAAGCTTGCTTGTACCATTCGCGCACAAGCCGCCATAACCGCACCAGACAACACCATTATTGCCTCCTGATATCCCATTTTTTCTTCCAGACATTGCATGAACGAGCTGTTTCATTCTGTCATGCGACCCGGCGGTAACTTCGGTGTGTTTGACAATATCTCTCTCAGTTTCAACTGAACAAGAAAGACGGAAATGACCGAAATACGCCTAAATGCTTTTGATATGAACTGCGTCTCTCATCAAGCCAGCGGGCTATGGCGGCACCCCCGTGACCGATCCGCAGAGTATCGCTCACTCCGATATTGGACGGATCTTGCTCGCACATTAGAACGCGGATTGTTTGACGCCCTCTTTCTTGCTGATGTTCTGGGCGTTTATGATGTCTATGGCCAAAGCCCAGATGCCGCTTTGCGCAACGGCGCTCAAATTCCGGTCAATGACCCCGCCATGCTACTCTCTGCTATGGCAAGCGTTACAGAGCATCTTGGCTTTGGCCTTACGGCAACCTTATCTTACGAGCACCCTTTTCCATTTGCGCGGCGTATGTCCACGCTCGATCACCTGACGGAAGGACGGATTGGCTGGAACATTGTAACAGGCTACCTGAACAGTGCAGCCAAAAGCACTGGCCACCAGGTACAAACCAAACATGACCAGCGTTACGCCATCGCTGATGATTATATGGACGTTGTCTATAAACTTTGGGAAAAAAGCTGGGATCAAGACGCCGTTTTACGTGACAAACAACGAGGCATTTTTACCGATCCCTCAAAAGTTCACCGTATTCAGCATGATGGCCCTTTTTTCTCATTAGATGCCATCCACCTTGCTGAACCCTCTCCCCAACGCACTCCTGTTCTTTTCCAAGCTGGTGCATCGGCACGCGGTCAACAATTTGCGGCAACACATGCTGAGTGTGTGTTTGTGGCTGGCCCTTCGCAGGACACTGTAGCCAAAACTGTTCGTTCTCTTCGGGCAGAGGCACAGCAGGCTGGCAGACCAAAGAATACGCCACTGGTTTTCTCTCTCCTCACTATTATTACAGCCCCCACGGAGGAAGAAGCTTTCGCGAAATATCATGACTACCAAAGCTACATTAGTGAAGAGGGAGCGCTTACTCTGCTGTCCGGGTGGACTGGTATCGATTTTTCTACATACAAACTAACAGACCCCATACGTCATATCCGAAATGATGCCATTCATTCCGCCATTGATTCTCTGACAGTCATGAACCCAGACAAAATCTGGACTGTAGGTGAACTGGCACGCCATGCAGCCATTGGTGGTATGGGGGTCACATTTGTCGGCAGCCCAACGCAAATTGTCGATCAAATGGAGCAATGGATCGATCAAACCGGTGTTGATGGTTTCAATCTGGCTTATGCCGTCGCGCCAGAAACATTTGAAGATATTGTCGATCTCATTGTACCCGAACTCCAACGACGTGGTCTTTATAAGCTCGCGTATCAACCCGGAACGCTTCGAAACAAGCTTTTTGGAGCAGGAGACCATCTTCCTGCCACTCATGCTGCCCGAAAAACTCACTTACCCTCCTCTTTAGCTTCAGCCCAATAATATCAGGTGTTCTGTTATGTCTTTATCTAATCCGTTTATTGTGGGTTCAGGCTTACCCGTTCCACCACCGCTCTGGCCCCGCGCTATACCAACAGCTCGCATAGAAACTGATGCAGATGCTCTGCGTATCGCGCAGGATTTAGCCGTCCACCTGAAACAAAATGCTGCTGCAAGGGAGCAATCTAATGTGTTCCCACTTGAAGAGCTGGATTTGTATTCTACCTCCGGCCTTTGGGGCATTACAGTACCGCGCTCCCATGGCGGTGCAGGCGTGTCCTACTCCACACTCGGCAAGGTGGTGCAAACAATTGCTGCGGCAGACGGCGCTTTGGCACAGATAGCCCAAAACCACTGGGCTGCGGTTGCTGTCATTACTTCATGCGGCACCGACAGTCAGAAAGAGGAATTATTTGGCCTCATTCTTGAAGGAAAACGTTGCGGAAATGCTTTTTCTGAACGCGGGAACAAGACACTAACCGATCTCAAGACACAACTTGTGCGGGAGGGAGAGCATGTCATCATAACCGGTAAAAAATATTACTGCACCGGTGCGTTGGCAGCAGATTTGGTGCCGATTGTAGCCGTTGATGATCAGGGAGTAGCCTGGCTAGCCATAGCAGACCGAGATACACAAGGACTGACAGTATTAAATGACTGGTCAGCCTTTGGTCAGCGCCAAACAGGCAGCGGCACGGTTCTTCTTGAAAATGTGAGAGTGCCACTGACGCGGGTACTCCCTGCATGGAAAGCCTACCTTCCTGAAAATCCTCGCCCAGATAGTGCAATCTCGCAGTTTATTCAGGCCAGTATTGATGGCGGGATAGCCCAGGGAGCTCTTGAAGACACTATCTCTTTTGTAAAAACCCGCACACGCGCATGGATAGATAGCCATCAGGATCATGCATACGAAGACCCTTACACACGCCATATTTTGGGCGGTTTGTTCGCCCGCCTCAGCGCATGCCGTGCCTTACTGGATGTAGCAGGGCAGACAATTGATACAGCCGTTGCGCGCCCTACACCTACCTCTGTCGCGGCAGCCCAGATTGCAACAGCTGAGGCAAAAATTTTCACAACAGAATTAGCATTAGACGCCACAAACAAATTGTTTGAACTTGCGGGCACCGCCGCGACAGACACACGCTATAATCTGGATCGCTACTGGCGCAACGCCCGAACCCATACATTACACGATCCTGTTCGGTGGAAATATGCAATAGTAGGAGATTACTATCTTAACGGTACATTTCCGCCGCTTCACGCATGGAGCTAATGCCATAATTTTACCTTTTGAAAATAAAGACTTTTAACCACGCATAGGGCCTAGACCATCACAACCTCTCTTTCCACACGTCATCTTTTGAATCATTTCCGTATATTATAGTGGAATTTTGTTGACTGAAAAATAAACACGATAGAATATAATTATATAATTATTCTTCGTGTTTATTTCGTTATATAGCGAGTCTTACTATGAGCCAGTCCACGCTTTCCACCCCCTCCGCCCCCAACCGTTTTCAGGCTGTGTTTGACCAGATTGCTAACGGCGCGATAGAGCGCGAGCAAAATCGTATTCTGCCTTACGATGCGGTAGATGCTCTGCGCCAAAGTGGTTTTACCGCCGTCCGTATTCCTCAAAAATTGGGGGGCGAGAATTTATCTTTACGGGAAACATTTCGCCTTCTGGTGAAACTAGCCGCAGCAGATTCAAATCTTCCCCAAATTATAAGGGCGCATTTCGCTTTTGTTGAAGGGGAACGCCAACGCCTAACCGAAACCGGCGCTGAGGCCTCAGCCGGAAAATGGCTTGAAACAATTCATGCAGGTGCGGTTTTTGGCGCAGCTATGGCCGAGTTAGGCAAAGCAGCTGAAACCAACACTACTCTGACCCCAAAAGACGATAAGTGGTTTTTGAACGGTACCAAATATTATTCTACCGGTAGCCTTTATGCTGACTGGATTGCAGTTGTCGCTGTGCATGATGATAAACGCTACCGTGTCGCTGTACCCACCACCGCAGCAGGTGTTACCCGCCTGGATGACTGGGACGGTTTTGGCCAGCGCCTAACGGGCAGCGGTACAACTATTTTTGATAATGTTGAACTCTCAAAAGATCAGATTTATCATGTCCTTCCAAAAGACGCCTCGCCTATAGATCGGTTTTTTACTGCATTTTATCAAAACTTCCATCTGGCTACGCTCGCCGGTATTGCGCAGGCAGCCCTGCACGAAACCATAGAGTTTGTGCGCCCCCGCACGCGTGTCTTCGGGGTGCCGGGGCAATCTTTTCAACGTGAAGACCCGCTTGTGCAAACAGTGATCGGTCGTCTTTCCAGTCTGGCATTTGCGGCAGAAACACTGGTTGATCGGGTTTCTACAACGCTTGAACAAGCATCTCTGCTGCGAGAACAAGGGCTGCCAGATACAGTCTCTCAACAGGCTGAACTAGAAGCCTTTAAAGCGCAGCAAATTATTATTCCTTTAGTGCTTGATGCAACCACCAGCTTGTTTGAAGTGGGCGGCGCTTCCGCTAGTTCAGAAAAACGGAGACTGGACAGATTCTGGCGCAATGCACGGGTTCTAGCGTCCCATAATCCAGCCATTCAGCGTGCCCGCGAACTAGGAGACTGGGAACTAAATGGCACCCCCTTAGATTCCGGCTGGACCCGCAAAGCAGATGCGGAAGCAAAAAATACCCCTCATTTTGCACCAGCCTGACCACTTTACTGACTGGTTAAACATCCATGCCCACCAGACACACGGCCACATACACACGCAACGCATACTCCCTCAGCGCTCTGCTGGTAGCCCTGTGTCTGCCTTTGGCTGCATGTCATAAAAACAAACATAAACAGGGTGCCACACTTCCCGTTTCAGGCGGCACTCTGATCTATGCAACAGACCGTGAACCTGTCTGCCTAGACCCGCATGTTCAAGGCGACATGCCGCAGGTTTTTGTAGCACAGCAATATCTTGATTCACTTGTCTCAATGGACAAATCTGGCGGTATTCACCCGTGGCTGGCGTCCAGTTGGGATATTTCACCAGATGGACTGACCTACACATTCCATTTGCGGTCTGACGTTACCTTTACAGATGGCACACCTTTCACGGCAGATGCCGTGAAAGCCAACCTTGACCATATGGCTAATCCAGCTACGCAATCCAGCACGGCAGGTGGTTATATTCGTCAGTATCATTCAACCGATGTTATTGATGCACATACTGCCGTCGTCCACCTTAGCCGCCCTTATGCCGCATTTTTGGAAGTTCTGGCGCAAGGCTTTCTGGGCATTGAATCACCAAAAGCTCTGGCCCGCCCGCGAGATATGAACTGTCAGGCACCTGTAGGCTCGGGGCCATTTCGTATTGTCCGCTGGGATAGACAGAACAAAATCCTCCTTGAACGAAACCCGGCTTATCACTGGGCTCCTCCCTATGCCTTGCACAATGGGCCAGCCTATTTAAACCGTATCGAGTGGCGCTTTATCCCTGAGCCTTCTGCCCGCTTTGCAGCCCTGCAAGCAGCAGAGGTTGATGCCATTGACAGCCTACCCCCCGAAGCACAAACGCCCGCTCAGCATAATGCTGATCTTTGGCTTTTAATGGCAGATCGCCCTGGCAACCCAACCAATGGCACTCTTAACATACGACGAGCGCCATTTAATGACGTGCGATTACGAGAAGCTTTCCTACGGTCTGCAGACATAGACGGCGCACTCGGAAGCGTTTTTTTTCATCATTATCGCCGTGCAGGTGGCCCACTTACCTCCACAACGCCTTTTTATTCCCCCGACTTTGAACACGCGGCAGACTATGCCCCACAAACGGCAAATGTGCTGCTTGACCAAGCAGGATGGAGCACCAAAGACACAGATGGTATCCGTACCAAAAATGGCCAGCGTTTAACTGTTCATATTCCCCTCCGATCCTCGCTTTCAAATTCTGAGCGCACATTGTGGGAACAGGTTCAAGCCACAGCACGAGAGACTGGCTTTGATGTGTTGCTAGAAAATGCCGACGATACCTCCGTCAACACCCGCGAAGGCAAATGGGACTATGACGTTCGGATTGGTTATTGGAACACAAATACCGCCGATGTTCTGCGTATTGTCTTTTCTTCTGAATTTCTTGATGCGGCCGGAATTTCAGGACACCACCAAAATGAATCCGGTTTCAGCAATCCTTATTTTGACAAAATTATCAATGACGCACTTTTAACAACCGATCCTGAACAACGCAGGGCCCTCTATTATCAAGCCCAGAAAATTGTTTCTGCTGCGTTTCTTCAGATCACAACTTTCCCCCAGACAACACGGCTAGCCGTTTCCAAACGTGCACATGATATACGGCTGGAACCTGCGCTGAATGTCACAACATTATACGATGCATGGGTAGAACAATGATCCTGCTCCCCAATACCTCATTTATTATTCTGAAAAAATTCATACTCCGTGTTGGCGGAGCCTGTCTGGTTCTCTTTGCCGCAACAACGTTGACCTTCATTACGTTACAGCTTGCTCCGGGTGACCCTGTTACAGCCATTTTGGGGGGCTCCGCCAATCCAACGCCTGAAACTATAAAAGAAATTCGTACGGAATATGGATTGGACAAACGCCTTATAGTGCAATATGCGCTCCATATCTGGCATGTACTATCAGGTCATCTCGGTTCCTCATTCTCTCAGCATATGCCGGTTAAAGATGTTCTCTGGCAGCAGGCTCCTCCCACTCTCAAGCTCATGCTCTCCTCCCTCCTTCTGGCATGGGGTTTCGCTATTTTATCCGTGACACTGTCTGCCAAAAAACCACTTTTTGATTCCGCATTTTCTTCTCTTGAAACTTTTTTTGCCGGGCTCCCTCAGTTTTGGATTGGTATTATTCTGCTCTGGCTCTTTGCTTACCAACTCGGCCTGTTGCCTCCTGCAGGCACACATGGTTTTTCATCACTCATACTCCCTTCCCTCTCCCTAGCCATTCCCTTGGGTGGCTTTCTCGCGCAGGTAATGCGGGAATCTTTTAAAACGACACTTGACCAACCCTTTGTTCTCACCGCCCGCGCCAGAGGCCTCTCTGACACTGCTGTCCGGTTTCGGCATGTTTTACGTCATGCTCTCCTACCGGGCGTCAGTTTATCAACATGGGCTATCGGTGCGCTTGTCGGAAATGCTGTTGCTGTTGAATTCATTTTTTCGCGGCAAGGTTTAGGGCGTCAACTTTTTCTGGCCGTTAGCATGCATGACATGCCTTTGGTAACAGGCATAATTCTCTTTATCTCCGTTATTTATGTCATCGCATCCTTTCTGGCCGATACTCTTTACGTGATCATCGATCCGCGCATTCAGGAGGCAAGAGCATGAGCGCAACCAACTCTCTCCCGCTGTCCTTAAAACCCTCTCCACGGCTATGGCTGCCGGGTAGCCAACATATCGGGCTTACCTTAGCGTTTCTCTACTTAACTATTCTCATTCTTGCCGCTATTGCCCCACATTTTCTCACGCATGGCAACCCTTATGGTATTGCGCCGCGCGAGGCATTTACCGCGCCCTGCTGGCAGCACCCACTTGGCACAGATCAATCTGGGCGCGATATGTGGACACGCCTTATCTTCGGGGCGCGCAGTTCTCTGGTTATTGGCATAGGCTCCATTCTACTTGCTCTCTGCGTAGCGTTAAGTCTGGCAATCCCCGGTGCCTTTGGCGGCCCATTTGCTGAACAATGTGTTAAATGGGTTTTCGAAATCCTTTTTTCATTTCCAACTGTTGTCCTTGCCCTTTTGCTAACGGCCCTTTTCTCTTCCGGCACATTTCCTCTTATTGTCGCGGTCGGTATTGGCGCGGCTCCGGGGTATGGACGGATGCTTTTCGGACAGTTTCTAACAATCCGCCATGCCGGTTTTATTGAAGCGGCCCGCTCACTCGGCCATTCTCCTGCACAAATTTTAACACGTCACTTAATTCCCAATGCCTTTCGGCCATTGCTTATTGCTGGCGCAATGGGGATTGGGCAGACCATTATATGGGCATCATCCCTCTCCTTCCTTGGGCTTGGCGCACCACCTCCCGCCGCAGAGTGGGGTACCATGTTGGCTATGGGCCGCGACTATATTGCCGAAGCATGGTGGATCACGTTCTTCCCTGGCGTTGCTATTGTTCTCACCATGCTGGCAACAACCACCTTGGGGCGCTTCCTGAAAAATCGCTTTGAGACCACCACGTCATGAACACATTTTCTAGCGCACCTCAGTCTGGGCTAAGTGTAAAAAACCTGTCTGTAAAATTTGCTACGGGTGGTGTCACGCATACAGCCGTGCATTCTCTTTCCTTTTCCCTCACCTCAGGAGAAATTGTCGCGCTTGTTGGTGAGTCGGGCTCAGGTAAAACCGTTACTGCGCGTGCATTACTAGGTCTTTTAGGGTCTAACGCCCAGACTTCAGCCGACCAGCTCTCTCTGAACGGGCAATCTCTGCTGGCAAATACAGAACAGCAATGGCGCAAAATACGCGGTGCAGAAATCGGCTTTATTTTGCAAGATGCACTGGTAGCACTCGACCCTTTACGCTCCGTTGGCGCAGAAATTAACGAAGCCCTGACAGCCCATAAATGGGGCACCAAAAATACACGCAACGAGCATGTGTTACAGTTACTAACGCAGGCTGGCATTCCCTTGGCAAAAGAGCGTATTCACCTTCGTGCAGATCAGCTTTCGGGTGGCCTACGCCAACGCGCGCTGATTGCCAACGCACTTGCCATGAACCCACCTTTTTTGATTGCAGATGAACCCACAACGGCCCTAGACCCTTCCGTTCAAGTGCAGATTCTGGAACTGCTCAAACAATTACGCACAGCGGGGCATGGTATTCTGATCATTAGTCATGACCTTGGTTTTGTCTCTAGACTGGCAGACCGCGTGATTGTTATGCATCATGGGCATATGGTGGAAGAAGGCCGAACAGCAGACCTTCTTTGTGCTCCCCAACATTCCTACACCCGCAGGTTGCTTGACGCTGAACCGGGAAGAAGACCTCCTCGCCCGGCAGTACCCATCAACCCAACCACCTTACCGCTGCTTGAAGCACATAATTTGTCGTTCTCAGTCAAACAAAAGAATGGCACCAGAAAATACATCGTGCAGGATATCAGCCTTTCTCTTTTTCCCGGTCGAACTTTGGCTGTGATCGGGGAGTCAGGGTCAGGTAAAACCTCTACGGCTCGTATGATTATGGGGTTTCAGAAACCAGAAACAGGGTTCATAGATTTTTTAGGGGAGCCTTGGTCTCGGTCAGAGAAAACGGGTATAACAGAAGCTTCTCGCCGTAGCCGACGGCCCAGATTGGCTGCCATCTATCAAGACCCTCTCAGTTCGTTTGACCCCCGGTGGACGGTGCAGACTATTCTGGATGATGCTCTTTCTGTTATCCATGTTCCAAAAACAGAAAGGCTATCTCGTAGTCTTGCACTTCTGGATTTAGTACGCTTGCCCAGCACCCTACTAGGCAAAAACCCTCTGCACCTTTCTGGCGGGCAAAGGCAGCGTATCGCCATAGCACGCGCCTTGGCGGTAGAGCCTTCTGTTATTCTCTGTGATGAGCCTGTCTCTGCACTGGATGTTTCCGTACAGGCGCAAATTCTTGATCTGTTGGGTACTCTTCAAAAGCGCCTTCATCTTTCCTACTTGTTCATTTCTCACGATTTGAATGTGGTAAGAAACATCGCAGATGACCTCATTGTCATGCAAGCGGGGCGGATTATTGAAAGAGGCTCTGCCCAAGACATCCTGCTGCATCCACGCCATCCGTTTACACAACAGTTGGTTGCCGCTGCTCAGTTTATAGGAGATGCAACTGGAGAGCACTTTTCCTAAACAATATGGGGTTTAAACACCTAGGGCCTGCCGCCCTGCCTTGGTGCGCAAAAGCTCAGCATGGGGGGCGTGTATACGCCCACATAAAGCATCCCGATGGCAACGCTCCAAATCATTTCGAGCAGAAAGACCTGCATTTCCCGCTATAGCTAACAAAGACTGTGTTAAACCTGCGGCACCATCAACCGTCTGTATCTTAACCAAAGCAGCTTCTTTTTGAATACGGTCTTGATCTTTAAACGCCACGGCTTCTGCAAAAGACCGTAAAATAATTTGGTTTAGATCAAGCGCTATTCGTATTTCACCGATCACATTCTGCATAGCCGGAAGAGTTGCAAGAGAGGCGCCCAGATTGGATGGCTTACGCTCTTTAAGAAAATTTTCGGTCCAACCAACGGCTGTCCGCACAATACCATCATAAAGTGCCCCCAGAAGCCCCTGGTTCCACATGGCCAGCACTTTACCAAAATGAGATGCCTGCCCAGCTTTCTCCCTAAAAATGAGATGATCATTCGGTACAAAAACGTCCGTTAGCGTCACCTCATGGCTGGCCGAGGCACGCATACCAACATGATCCCATGTCGAAAGAACGGTCATACCGGAAGCCTGTTGTGGTAGTAAAAAAAAGCAAATTTCCGGTTCTGGGCTTTCTGTTCTGGCCCGCACCAACAACCAAGAAAGTACAGGTATACCTGTTACGTAAGCTTTACGGCCAGTCAGGTACCATCCCTGAGCAGTTTTTTGCGCTACCGTTCCCGGCAGACCACCTCGTGATGCCGAGCCCTGGTCAGGCTCAGCCAGCAACGCATTGATCAATTTACCTGCCATCGCCTCTCTTCCCTGAAGCGGAACAGGATAAGATGGTAATGAGCGCAATTCAGCATGCACCATATAATGGTTTACCAAAACAAGAGCAGCGACAGGGTCAGCCTGCGCAATAGTGCCGATCAACGCCTGAGCCGTTGCAAGGTCGCATTCTGCCCCCCCTTGTGAACGCGGCAATACGAGATCCAGCACTCCGCATTGAGCAAGAAGCTGCATTGTTTCAAAAGGGAAAATGGCAGTTCGGTCTGCTTCTCTCGCCCTGATTTTCAGTTCAGGAAGTATGTCAGATAGTCTTTTTTGAAAACCTGCACTCTGCTCGTCTCTATCCTGCACCATCATAAAGATCGTCTTTCCTTGACCCTACACTCTTTTATTCAACTAATTATTTTAGTTATTTAATATTTTATCCGAATTTAATAGAGAATAAAAGGAATACCCGCTCTGTCGTTAGATAAGCGACCTACCTGCATCGTGATGAAAAAAAGAAGCCCTATAAAATAAAAATCGGAAAGGATATTTCTGCATGTCACGCTCCCCTAACCTTCCCCCCCACACTCTCTTTACATCGAAACTCCGCCGCCGGTCGTTTCTTACCGCAGCACTCGCTGTTACAGCAGGCCCAACACTGGTCGTGCCCCAGCACAGCTTGGCTCAGAGTGCTGATAAAACGCTTCATATTGGCTATCAGCGGTATGGAACCCTCATTATCCTCAAACAGTCAGGGTTGCTCGAACATGCCCTCTCTTCTGCAGGGTGGAATGTGAAATGGTCTGAATTTATTGCAGGGCCACAAATGCTACAGGGCTTAGCTGCCAACGCTATTGATATTGCAGAAACAGGTGATGCCCCTCCCATCTTTGCACAGTCCAACTGGCCAGACAGATTGGTCTATATCGGGCACAGCGGCCCTGCCCCCTTAGGCGAAGGCATATTGGTTCAAAAAGACGGACAGGTAAAAACGCTTGCAGATCTAAAAGGTAAAAAAGTCGCTTTCAATAAAGGCTCAAATGTCCATTATCTACTCCTGAACGCCCTCTCTCACGCTGCCTTAACACCTGCCGATATTCATGCTGTTAACCTCACCCCCGCTGCGGCACGAGCCGCCTTTGAAACCGGTCAGATTGATGCATGGGCCATTTGGGATCCTTATCTTGCCGCAGGTGAGGCCCTTCCTTCAGCCAGACTTCTAGCCAATGCCGAAAATCTGTCTCCCAATCGGCAATTCTTGCTCTCCACCCGTACTTTTGCAGAACAAAATCCTGATACTGTAAGACGCATTATTACAGTCCTTTCTGGTCTGAAACCATGGGCAACACAGAATCAAAACACTCTGGTTCACACGCTGGCCGCTAGCACAGGTCTTGAGGCAGGCGTTATTCAAACAGCGCTCTCACGCCTTTCACTCGACATTGACTTCATGGACACGCAAACACAGGCCGAACAGCAAAAAGCTGCCGACCTGCTGGCCCAAAACGCCCTTATACCGCATAGCCTCCAAGTGCAGGACGTAATTTGGAAAAGTTAATCCTCGCGCACCGGAAAACGCCCTTCAAACGCCAGTTCCGACAAAGGCCGGCGGCCAGAAGGGGTTTCCTTTCCTTGTAAGGCTTCCGGCAGGTAGCTCTTATCGCGTTGCTGACCAATCACAAGTGCTGCATGCAGCGCATAATCTTCCGGCAATTCCAGCCCGGCACGCGCCAACGCATGATCAAACCCGCTAATAGGGTGTGTTGCCCACCCTGCATGAGAAGCCTCTAGCTGAATCAGAACCGCTGCAGCACCGGCATCAAACGCATGCGTAGGTGCGGGAACCGGCTCTCCGGTGCTATTGGAAAATGTGACTGTTTGAGACGCAATAAAGACCAGGGCAGACGCATGTTGTGCCCATGCCTGATTAAACGGAATAAGCCATGAGAGAAAACGCTCCCAATCTGGCGTATCCCGTCTGGCATAGAGAAAGCGCCATGGTTGGCCGTTATAAGCTGATGGCGCCCAGCGTCCAGCCTCCAGAAAAGCCACCAAATTTTCATGAGATATCGGAGCAGGCGCAAAAGAACGAGGAGACCAGCGATCTGCTATAAAAGAGCTGGCAGAGGTGTCGGTTGAACGTTCTGGTGCTTTGGTCATATCGTTTTCTCCCTTTCAAAAATAGAAATTATTCGCTGTCATGCACGCCTAAGGCATGCAACAGTTCGCATCGTAACCCCTCAAACACAGGGTCAGCATGCCGACGGGGGCGCGACAGAGGAACTGGAAGATCAATCTTGATCCGCCCGTTTTCCAACACTAATACCCGATCCGCTAAAATCAGGGCCTCATCTACATCATGGGTTACTAGCAAAGTGGTGCACTGGTGTTTTCGCCATAATGTTAAAACAAGTGCCTGCATCTGAATGCGGGTCAACGCATCCAACGCGGCAAAAGGCTCATCCAACATCAGAAAAGAGGGGTCACGCACAAGCGCACGTGCCAAAGCCACTCTTTGCGCTTCGCCGCCAGAAAGAGTAAGCGGCCATGCTTCAACCCGATGCTCCAAACCAACTTCTGCCAAAACGCTCAGTGCTCGTTGTTTTGCTGCAGGCCCTTTTTGTCCCAAAACCACATTTTGCCAGACACGCCGCCATGGCAGCAGACGACTTTCCTGAAATACGACTGAAACTGCCGCGGGTCGGAGCACCTCTCCACACTCGACCGGATCCAGCCCAGCTAACGTGCGTAATAAGGTAGACTTGCCAGAGCCACTACGGCCCAACAACACAACAAATTCTCCCGCCGGAATAGTCAAAGATAAATGATCCAACACGGGAGGGCCGCCAGAAAATTGACGGCTTAAATTGGTAATACGCACATCGGCTGCTTCCCTTACCAACGGGCGCAGCCCCTCTTCTCCGTTTGAAATAATATGGTTCATACGCGCGTACCGCCCTGCCTTTGCCACACCAGCAACCAACGCTCCGCAGTCCTTACAAGTCGGTCAGAAATCAATCCCAGCAAGCCGTAAACTATCAAGCCAACCAAAATAATATCAGTTCGTAAAAAATCTTCCGCATCCATCATCATATGGCCAATGCCACTTTCTGCATTCACCTGTTCGGCCACGACAAGCATCAGCCATGCAATACCAAACGCGTAACGCACACCTAGTAATAGGTCTGGCAACGCACCCGGTAAAATAACATCCCTAATGGTCTGAGCACGAGAAAGACCAAGTGTACGGGCCACCTCCAAAAGCTTAGGATCAATATTCCGAATCCCTTTATGTAAATTAAGATAAATTGGAAAAAGTGCTCCCAAAAACACCAATAGAATTTTTGGCTCTTCCCCAATACCGAACCATAAGATGAAAAGAGGAGCCAGCGCCAACGCCGGAAGGGTACGGAGAATTTGAAGGGGAGCATCAATGATGTCCTCCCCCCATCTGGACAACCCAGAAAGCAGCGCCAACGTTACCCCGACTATGAGAGCAAGACTAAAACCAAAACTCACCCGCTCAAGAGAGACCAGCAGATTGGTGAGCAACGAGCCATCCTTAATCAATCCCCACAGAGTACGGCTAAGCTGAACCGGAGAAGGCAATATTCGCGCAGAAATGAGACCGCATGCACTCGCTACCTGCCAACCAGCGACAAGAAGAACCGGAGAAAGAAGCCTCCGACCTTCTCTCAGATAAAACCTCGCTGTCATCCCCAGACTGCCTTAGCTAATCGAACTCTCAAACCTGCTCTCCAACCTAAAACGGTCTTTCTAGTGTCAGCACCAGACTGGCTAACACCCCTCAATTTCACATATATCGTGCTTTTTATATATAACTTATTTTTTACGTAATTCGTTCTTGTCTAAATATAAACGTATGGCTCTCCTCATTTCTCCCTTTTATGAGAGAGATTTTATTTTTACTGAAAAACAAAAATAAATATGTTTTCCAATACATTAGTTAAAAAATTGAAATAACACATGCAGAAGCTCTGCTTGGTATGGTTTTCATAAAAACCAGAGACCAGACACGCCTCCCCATAGTGTTAAATTTACAACATACGATACATTTTGTTGTTTATATATTTACCATGAACATTCGTTGTTATATTCCACATTTTCAATTCGCATAATTATCTTATATCTCACCCTAACGGATTAAAAGTATGGATCACATCTTCGCACCTCGCCCTCCCCTTAAGGTTCGTGCTTCGCGTGTGTGTTCCTTTTTTATGCTACCTCGCTTTAGAACGGGTCTTCTTTTGACCAGTTCAGCACTGGTTACAGCCTCAACAGCGTTAGCTAGTACAATTCCACATAAACCTGCCTCTGGCAGTGCACATACTATTTCAGCCGCGCACGTAAAAACCCCTCACGTTCACACGCACGCCAATGCTCCACAAGAAGACCATATGGAGGGTATGCATCACGACCACACATCAACCCATGCCAGCCATACGGCAGAACAGATTCTGGTCACACACCACCATACACCTGCCGTTATGCAAGCAGAGCGCAGGCTATCGCGTATCCCCGGCGGAACCAGCGTTATTGATGCATCCGTCATGCTGCGTGGACGAAGCGCCACAAACGCCGACTCTTTCAAATATCAAGCTGGTGTTTTTGCCCAAGCACCTTGCGGATCAGATGATCTACGCATTTCCATTCGTGGTTCAGGCATCCAGACAGGCCTTAACGCAACACGTTCTGGTATTCTGTTCCTATTTGATGGCTTACCGTTGACCACACCAATTGGCACCGTCAACGAATTACAAGAGCCTCTTGGCATAAAATACACTGAAGTGTTGCGTGGCGGGAATGGGTTTGATTACGGCTCTCTTATGCTTGGTGGGGCCATCAACTATGTCACCAATACCGGTTATGATGTCCAAACGTATCAAGCTCGGGTAGAGGCTGGCAGCTTTGGCTACGTTAAGGAACAGCTCAGTTCAGGCAAAGTTATTGGCAAACACGACTATTATATCAGTGTCACCAATTCTTATCGCTCTGGGTATCAGGAAAGCACAAAATCAACAAATTTTGGCATCAATTTCAATTATGGCTATAAATTTAATGATCGTATCGATAACCGGTTTTTCTTTCGTTATCGCCAAACATCAGAAGGAAACCCCTATTATCTGACCCGTTCACAGGTTGCACAAAACCCTAAACAAGCACAGGAACCCTACCGTTACTGGGGCACAAAAACCATTGAACCGGGCACCAAATATGCGGCCGACCGTGTCAGCATACGTATAGATGACAACTCCAAGCTTATGCTTGGCTTTGTTTACATGAATGCCCCAATGGATCACGAACTGGGCAATACCTCTTCTCTTTATGATATTGATTACGCATCCGGCGTGCTTAGCTACCAACGCCATGACACCCTCTTCGGCCTAAAAAGCGACACCGATGCAGGGGTTTACACAACGCATGATTTGCACGCTACCATTGACAATCGTGTTCGCAGGACAGAGGCTTATCCGGGTGTCGCAATGGGCACGCTAGTAACCCGCTCTCACCTAGGCGGAAGTGACAATGTCTTTCATGTTAGCAACAATACAGAAGTTTTTCATAACTTCTGGTTAACGGTCGCTGGCGCACTGGATTATTCCCCCCGTTCAGGTAGCCAGACATACCCAGAAAAGAGCCGCTTTCATCAGGATGCTCTTTATTTTTCTCCACGTGCCGGTTTCCGATATGTCATTAACCCGCATATTCAGGTTTACGGCAATGTAAGCCGTAGTATCCAACCAGCACAGGATTGGCAGTATCTTTCCGGCAATCTCTATACTAGCGGTATTGCAACAGGCTTAACCAAAGACTGGAGCATGCTGAAACCTCAAACTGCCACCACGTTTGAAGTTGGAACGAGCGGAGACTATGCTGGCACACAATGGAGTTTGTCATATTACCACTCGGCTGTGCATAACGAACTACTTTCTGTCATGACACCTACCTCACAGCTCTATAATAACGCCACCTATGGTAACGCCTCGCCCACTACACATCAGGGTGTCGAATTTGCGCTTCACTCCACTCTCTACCAATGGGCCGGAAACGTCATTTCTTTACGGCAAGCCTATACCTATCAGGACTTTCGGTTCAATCATGACCCGGTATGGGGCCATAACCACATTCCTGGCATTCCCCAACATTACTATCAGGGAGAACTGCATTTGGATCTGAAAAACGGTTTCTATGCAGCCGTTGATGCAGAAGTCGCGTCCTCTGTTCTTGCATCTTATGATAATCGATACCGGGCTGCACCTTACCATATTTACAACTTCAATATGGGCTACCAATGGCCCCAAAAGCATCGTCAAGTTTATCTCAGCTTTCATAACCTCGCGAATAAGCATTACGCAACTGGGGTCGTTCCTGTGTACGGAAGCGGCAATACAGAACCATCTGCTTTACTAGTGGGAGATGGGTTCGGCATTTTTGCCGGGGTTTCTGTTGGGTTTGACTAATATTACTCTGACAAAAATATGATTTTTGAGCTTCCCATGGCGTTCATTACATGACCCATGGGAAGCTAGCGTTGGACGAAGACTGACAAGCTACTCCTGAACAGGAAAACCCTTATCTGCCAGTCCCACAAGAAGATCGACAATCGTGTCATGCTCCTCTTTTAGAGCCTTCATTCAACGGATTATCGAAGCGCTCATGTAGCCATATTTCGCGCACCATGGATAAAACGTGGCGCTACTAACCCGCTCCGCCCGACACAAATTATGAGCAAACTCATTCTCTTCAGACTAATGGATCATCGCCCAACATCTGTGCATCCGTAAAACTGACAACTCATCATTCTATATACTCAGTAAACTCTCTTTCAAAAAAACTCATTTGAAAGAGAGTTTACTAAATGAACCACTCTCTCAAGTATTCAGTTCACTTCAATTACCCTCTTGCTTAACCAACAACATGTTGTAGCGTGAAGGTTATATATACCTTTTAAAACAAACCTGAGCGTGGAGGCTCTTCACCCGATATTTCCCACGCTCCCACCACAGCAGCTTTCCAATCTCTAGGGTTATGGTTGGCTACTGTTCTTGCATTTCTCCAATGACGGTCAAGGTTGTGTTTCCGTGCCGTGGCTGAAGCCCCACCAACATCAAATGCAAGTTCTGCTGCCTTTAGGGTATTTTCTATCGCCACAAATTGCGCCTTTGCTACCTCTATAGCAGCTTGATTTACTGTTCCGTTCTGAAAATTATTTTCCCATGCATGATCGATAGAAGTTGCAGCGCGTATTACGACCGCTTCAGCTGCATACGCTCGGGCTGCAATTTCACCGACCGTATGCCTTACATAAGGATCATCGGCAGATTTTTCAGCTGAACTATGTTTAATCGGCCTCACATGATTCTTCACTAAATAAACTGCATCTTTCAAAACATTAAGGGCAATTCCAGCTTCAACTGCACCAAGATAGAGCTGGAAAAAGGGGGTTATAATCGTACGTTCAGCAGTTTCAGAATGACGTCTACGAATTTCATTTTGGTAAACAACAACATTATGCAGTGTTGTAGTCCCACTAGCAGTTAATCTCTGCCCCATTGCGTCAAAATCATCTTGCAATATCAACCCCTCACGTTCACGCGGCACGATAAACGAAGTGGGTTGATCATTCTCATCAAGCGCTACTGCCGCAATCCAGTCAGCATATAGCCCACCGGTACTATAATATTTGCTACCATTAACCCGAAAACTGTTCCCATCCCGTTTTAATCTTGTGGCAATAGCACCATTCGCTCCGCCAACCTCCCACCCGGCATTACCTACAACCTCACCAGCAAGAAAGCGTTGAAACCAAAGATCTTTTTCTGCCTCGCTTCCATCAATAAGTAGGTCTTCTATAAACGCAAAAGCGGGCCTTAATGCCTGCGCAGTGTTAGAATCAACACTCGCTAAATCAATTAAAAATCGTATTACGTCCTGAACGCGACCTCCTGCTCCACCATATTTTTTAGGAATGCGGAAAGTCAGCAACTGCGCTGATGCTAACTGCTTGATTTGCTCATACGGAAGTCGCCTTTCACGTTCACGATCCGCGGCACCCTGAGCAATAGAGGCAAGCACCCTTTGCGCACGTGCATGCAAAATATCCACAGTTAAACCATCAGCAAGCTTAGGTTGCGTTGAAATTCCCATCTACTTCACCTCGTTCGTTAAAACATTTTATTCAACAATATGATTGCACGAAAAAATGACACAACAGACCTGTATCCGGTGCCTATGCCAGCACCAATATTAAAGACTGTTGCCTACATGCGGAAAATGGACAGTAACCCCTCCAAAAACGCTAAGACCATCACCTGGATAAAAGACGGCAGCATCTTTACCGCCCAAATTATATGATTGGTACGCAGCCGTGACATAGTGTTTATTCGCTAAGTTCCGAAAATCAAGAAATGTACTCCATGTTTTCGATGGAGACTCATATCCTACTTTAAGGCCGAAAATACCGTAACTCGGTGCTTTGACAGTATTCGTGTAATCAACATAATAGCTTGAAGATGCCCTAAAATCAAAATCTGCATATAAACCAATAGGATGTTTATATTGTAACGCTGCCTGATACATCCAAATTGGTAACGATGGAATTTTGTTTGTTCCAAGCGTTGCATCATGCATGTAATGAAAATCATTTACGGTTAAAGCCTGCCTAAATCCTAACGACCCATATCGTTTAAAGTTGAACAGGTTGGTATTGAGGCCAGCTTCAATACCCTGATGCACGGTGGGGCTAGCATTAGACGTTGCCGTTATTTCAGCAGTCGTGTTGGTAGCCCGTGTGACCACAACCGTAAGCAGTTCATCACGCACCCAGCTACGGTAGAGTGCCAAGCTGCCTTCAAACCTACCCAATTTACCCCGAATACCAACTTCTACAGTATTAGCGCGCTGGGCTTTTAGTGGGCCAACAGATCCAGTATTATTGTAAGGGCTTCCACCCTGAACATTGTGATACTGCCACGTTACCGGCGGATCAATAGTCCGGCTAAAATTGGCAAATAAATCAATATTTCTGTTGATTTCATAACGCAAGCCAACTCTAGGCGTTATGAAAACATTATTATAATGCTCACGGCTTTGAAGATTATCTGCCGGAACAAGGCGGTCAACCAACCTGATATTTCTGTCAATCCATATCACAGAAAACCCGCTTGTAAGCCAGAGTTTGTTAAACAACCTTGAATTATTACCTACAGAAAATACCAAATCATGAGAACCTGCGTATTTTACACGGTCACGGAGTGTCCATGTATCACGGTTGTTTTCTGTCGAAAGTGCAGTTGATGTATAGTATCTAGAATCTCCTGCAACCATATGAACATCGCTGAGAATAATATTTGTTTCACTCTCATGGCCAAAAAAATTATCTTTCCTATTATATTTTAGAGAGTTATTGAGGTCGGTCGACCTCCATAAATTAAACTGGTACGTGTGTGTAGCGTTAAATAATGGATAGTTGTTCCATGTTATGCCATATTCAAGTTTGGAATCATCATCGAATATATAATCAGTTTTAAATCCAAGCATTGTGCTATGGGTTGGTCGGTTTCCCCAATCATTAGGGTTTATGGTTGGGCTATGTTTTACCTGATCTTTTGTGAGCAACCCACCAAAGTGTCCAGCTCCTTCGTCCCAACGGAAAAGGAGGCGTGCTGACAGCCTATCGGTAAAGCGGTAGCCTAGATTGGCCACGACATCCGTTCTGTGCATTGCTGTAGCGGTCTGAAAGCCTTGCCTATTAGTACGCGCGACCGTCACATAGTAATCACCCTTACCATGATCGAATGTGCCACCCTGGCTAACCTGCTCCTTGAGTGTTCCGTAACTACCTGCCTCAAAATGGGCCATTAAACCAGGCGCAGAAACTCCTGTATGGGTCACAAAGTTAATACCACCACCCAATGCGGTTGCCGCATAATCAAAAGCGTTTGCGCCATACAGCACTTCTGTTCTTTGATATCCGGTATTATTGAGTCTATCCTCCTGAAAGCCGCCAACGCCACTTACAGTCAGCCCGTCCACCAGATATTTCATACCAAGGCTGTAACCACCATAAAATGATCCTGCGCCAGACCCACGGATCGATATCTTATTCCCCGTGCTCCCAGTTGTTGCCTGCGCAAAGATACCCGGCTGAAACGCAAGAGCATCTTCCAACGTAGCAGCACGACCTTTTTCCACCTCTTTACTGTCAATAACAGTAAAATTACCAGGATTATGCCTTAGGCGCCGCTCGACGGCTCTTATTGATCCTGAACTAGTGACCTGAATTTGCTCAGCATCAGATGCCGCAATTGAAGCAGAAGAACCAAGCTTACCAGTTTTCTTACCCCGAGAATAAGCGGGTTTATTCTGTGGTTTTAAAATCTGCTGAGCATACGCGCCTTCAACCAAAAATAAGGGCTGCACGAAGCAGACAGCAGTCATCAACTGCGTAACCCGGAGTAATGTGGTGGGCGCCATACTGGCACTGGATACATTTTGCGCCTTGTAGAACGCTAATGTGTAATTTTTACGCATAATACGACACCTTTAACCTACGCCTTTTAGCGCTCAATATTTGGCAATACATCGCTAAATTGCCGTATCTTATTGGTGAGAGTTCGCTTTCTATTATCTGCCTAACGCCCGATAAAAAGGACCACATGGCAAATCCCGCCTCATATAATTCACCACATTTCAGTTCTAAAACTCTAGTTGGAATTATTATTTTTATAGAGCAGTTAACTAACTTCCTCGTAAGACTAGCAAGTCTGGTGTTACGAGAGCCTGCTCCACCTACATCGGACACACACATGGTCACTACCTCTTTCATAGGCATAGCGGCATAATCATGGAATATAATATTCCACCACAAAAAATAGTAGTCAATTATAATTTTACGATTCTATTTATGCATTTATGAATTATGCATATTTTTTGATTTTTCTGATTTCCGTCAACGGTATTCCGGCGGATGAGCGGAAAATATTGCAGCTCTCTGGCAACCTGAAGTACTATGACCGATCTAAACCCATGACTGTCCCTGTCCCCCAAGAACAAGCCCACGCAATTAAAGCTGCACAGAATACGACATATTCTTCCAAATATTCGCAATAATAGCCAATTTTATGCTTGCTGGCCGTAGCAGACACTTCATCGATTGGACGCATAAACTCTGCTGTACCAAAGCAGTGTCTATGACTACGGCTTATATTTATGCGGCCATTATAACAACTTAGATTGCTATTCCGCCCCATAATTCACTTATTTTTTACGATATAACTCTTATGTTTGCGCAGGGAGATGATGAAACGCTCTGTCAAACCAGACTAAGCCTTTGGTATTCTCCGTGTGCAACCCAATATCATGAATATGAGCAACAAGAATATCGTGTGACCCAGATGAGAGCGTTTGTGCAATACGCCCGACTAGCGTAACCGCGGCATTGGCAAGAACGGAGGCGCCGCCGAGCCGTTCAACCCAGTCTGCGCCAAGAAATTTTTCGTTCTGATCAGTTTTGCTTGACGCAAAACGAAAGGCGAGCTCTTCATGACCGGGTTCGAGAATACTGATACCAATAACACCATTTCTCAAGAAGGCTGCGTGAGACCGGTTATCACGGTTAAGGCAAACCAGTACGGTAGGCGGCTCAACACTCACGCTACATATAGCAGACACAGTAAGACCATACCGACCGGCAGGCCCATCTGTTGTGACTAACGCCACAGGCGCACTGAGGCGGCTCATTGCTTCGCGGAACACATCGGACGAAACAAACTCCGATTTGTCTCGCTGTATTTCTTTATCAACCACATATAGCTTTTCTGTCATAAAGTTAGCTCCATTACTTTCATTGAAAAATTGGTAAGCTTTCAAAACAGATGAGGGCATCGTCATAAGGCGATGCCCTCTCTCTTTCTCTTACAAAAAACGATCCTCAGAACCCGTGATCTGCTCCGGACGGTGCGGGTGGACTTTTAGGCTCCGGTTTATCTGTCACCAGCACTTCCGTGGTGATAACCAGACCGGAAACCGAAGCCGCATCCTGCAAGGCTGTCCGGACAACCTTGGTCGGATCGATAATCCCAGCCGCAACAAGGTCTTTATATTCACCAAGCTGCGCGTCAAATCCATAATTATAATCAGAGCTTTCCAGTACCTTACCTGCAACTACGGCACCATCTTCACCTGCATTCGTAGCAATCTGGCGCAATGGCGCTTGAAGTGCCTTACGCACAATATCACCACCAACACGTTGGTCTTCATTATGGAAATGCAGATGTGCCACCACCTCTGTGGCACGCGCCAACGCTGTACCACCACCTGGCACAATGCCTTCCTCAACGGCAGCACGGGTTGCGTTCAATGCATCATCTACACGGTCACGTCGTTCCTTCACTTCTGTCTCGGTTGCTCCACCAACACGGATAATCGCAACACCACCAGCAATCTTGGCTAAACGCTCCTGAAGTTTCTCACGGTCATAATCAGACGTAGTGTCCGCAATCTGCGCACGGATCTGACCGACACGGCCTTTGATTGCTTCTTCCTTCCCTTCCCCGTCCACAACCGTAGTATTGTCTTTGTCAATCACAACACGCCGTGCCTGACCCAACTGGGGCAGTGTCACATTTTCCAGCTTGATCCCTAGATCTTCGCTGATAACCTCACCACCTGTCAGGATAGCAATATCTTCCAGAATAGCCTTGCGCCGATCGCCAAAACCAGGAGCCTTGACGGCAGCAATCTTTAGACCACCCCGAAGCTTGTTCACCACCAGCGTGGCCAGCGCTTCCCCATCCACATCTTCAGCAATAATCAGAAGGGGCCGCCCGGACTTCACCACCGTTTCCAACAAGGGAAGAAGCGGCTGAAGAGAAGAGAGTTTCTTTTCGTGGATCAGAATGTAGGGGTTTTCCAGATCAGCAATCAATTTTTCTGTATTGGTTACAAAATAGGGGGAGATATAACCCCGATCGAACTGCAGCCCTTCAACAACGTCCAGCTCTGTCTCGAAGCCTTTAGCTTCTTCAACTGTGATAACGCCATCTTTGCCTACTCTCTGCACCGCATCAGAAATAATACGGCCAATTTCTACTTCACCGTTCGCAGAAATTGTCGCGACCTGAGCCGTTTCTTCATGACCAGAAATAGCTTTGGTACGCTTACGTAATTCCTCAATAACCGCCTTAGTTGCGTGCTCAATCCCACGCCGCACGTCCTGCGGGTTAAAACCTGCGGCAACAGCCTTCAGACCCTCTTTGGCAATGGACTGGGCCAGCACCGTGGCTGTAGTTGTACCATCGCCGGCCAGATCATTTGTCTTGGTTGCGACTTCGCGCACCAATTGTGCACCAAGATTTTCGAACTTGTCAGCCAGTTCAATCTCTTTAGCAACAGACACACCATCCTTGGTGATGCGCGGCGCACCAAAGCTCTTTTCCAGAACGACATTGCGGCCTTTGGGGCCAAGCGTCACTTTGACGGCATCAGCCAGAATATCAATACCATTCAGCAGGCGCGCACGGGCATCTGTTGCAAATTTTACGTCTTTAGAAGCCATTTTATTAATCCACTTTCAATAAAAATTTTACATTACTGTGTATTATCAAGAATACCGAAAAGATCAGATTCCTTAGCAATCAGCAAATCTTCTCCTGCAATACTGACCTCTGTGCCAGACCATTTACCAAACAGTACATGATCCCCCTCTTTAACGCTCAGCGGCACAACCTGACCGCGTTCATCACGCGCCCCCGGCCCAACCGCCACAATCACAGCTTCAACCGGCTTTTCCTTGGCTGTGTCAGGAATAATAATTCCGCCAGCTGTTTTTTCAGCAGCGGTAATACGCCTCAACACAACACGGTCCTGTAAAGGACGAAATTTACTCATTGTATTTGAACTTTCTTGGGTATTTACGAAACTGCTCTCAGGCCAAGGCATAAGACGTTTTAATCTGACGGAACTGCCGGACAATCTGACGGCTTAGAGCACCAGAGCGATCGAGATATGATTGTGAAAGGATTTCACGGCTTCATTAACAGCGTAAAATCGCAGTTTCACACCGTTTACAATCCTGAATAAAGGAACCGACAAAAACACCATCGATTTCGAGAATTTTGGATGTCACCATAACACTCTACCTTCTGCACATCTTGCAGAGCCGACAGTTTCCTATCGGCAAATTTGGGAAACACTTCGGCCTACCAACCGATTGCTCCTACATCGGCTCCAGACCGACATTTGGTAGTAACTGCGCATCATACTTTGACTCCGCTGGTGACATCAGTCGGCCACAAACTGAAACAGATGATTCCACCTGATTTAAATGTAGTCAATATATTAAATCGTTATATTTCGTTGTTTTTTATATGGACGAATTATATCGTTGTTTTGAGGTGAAGAGCATGTCACTTTGACTATCAATGTCACAGATGGAATAGTTTTATGAGCAACCAGATCACGCCTTATCAGCCACCCAAAGTCTGGAAGTGGCACGGCTCAGATGGTAGTAAGTTTGCCGCCACCAACCGGCCTGTTGCTGGGGCTACCCATGAGAAAGCCCTTCCCGTTGGGCGCCACCCCATTCAGCTTTATTCATTGGGCACACCCAATGGCGTTAAAGTCACCATTTTGCTTGAGGAACTTCTAGCCTCTGGCTATGCAGATGCTGACTATGATGCGTGGCTCATCAATATTTCTGAAGGGAGCCAGTTCGGGTCAGGCTTTGTTGCCATTAACCCCAATTCAAAAATTCCTGCCCTTGTTGATCATAGTATCACTCCACCACTCCGAGTTTTTGAATCTGGCTCTATTCTGCTCTATCTAGCAGACAAATTTCAGGCCTTTATTCCACAAGATATTCACGGCCGCACAGAATGCCTTAACTGGCTTTTTTGGCAGGTGGGAAGTGCTCCTTACGTTGGTGGCGGCTTTGGCCATTTCTACGCATATGCACCTGAAAAACTGGAATATCCCATCAACCGCTTTACTTTAGAGACCAAACGACAACTAGACGTTCTTGAACGCCGCCTACAGGACGTGCCTTATATTGCTGGTGAAACCTATAGCATCGCCGATATCGCAATTTTTCCATGGTATGGCGGTCTGGTAGAAGGCGGGCTATACGGTGCATCAGACTTTCTGAATGTTCAGGCCTATCCTCATGTAAAAGCATGGGCAGACCGCCTGTTAGCTCGCCCAGCAGTGCAGCGCGGCCGTCGTGTTAATCGCATAAGCGGCCCCGCAGAAGAACACTTACCGGAACGCCATGAAGCCTCTGATTTTACGGAAAAAAGCATAGCTCAGCACAATACCTAAAGAGCATTTCTCATGGTCGTCTGCTTTCACACCTAGCGATAGCAGACGATTACCCCCTGTATCTCGAGTAATAGCTCTGTAAGTACTGCGTGCCTTTCCATCCCAGTAGAATACTCACAACCAGAAGCCACGCTTTCCAACCGTCCAGCCCGAGCAAAACAAGGGCCGGGCCGGGACACACGCCAGTCAGCCCCCAGCCAATACCAAACAGGATTGAACCCAGTATAAGGGCCACATTAGGCGGCCAGCGGCTCGGCCAGTGTTGCACATCTGAAAATTGCCGCCTACGCAGCCACCAAAAACCGGGAAGTGTCACAGCAACAGCACCCCCCATAACAAAAGCCAGAAGAGGGTTCCACGCGCCTGTCACATCCAGAAAACCCAACACATTGGCGGGGTCTGACATGCCTGAAACAATTAGACCCAAGCCAAAAATAAAACCACAGAGCGCGGCCACCATAGTCTTCTTCATAAGAACCAGCCCCCGATATGCTGGAGAAAGACAATAAGCCCGGCCGTTACCATAAAAACCAAAACCGCAATCAGAGAGCGTCCTGACAGATTTCCGAGCCCACACACACCATGGCCACTCGTACACCCATTCGCCAATCGGGTGCCTGCGCCTATCAACAGGCCAGCAACCAGCAGGCGTTGCCATGCCAAATGACGGAAACTTTCGGGTACAGGCGCTCCCGTAGCGCGCACGATAACCGCAGCACCAATCACGCCAGCAAGAAACGCCCAACGCCAACCCGCTACGGGACGCGAGAATGCATTACCCAGAATACCACTTACTCCGAGAATATGCCCTGTTGTCGCTTTCAAAAAAACGACGGCACTCCCAATCAGAATACCGCCGCCCACCGCACTCAAGACCGCAAGAACCATGCTCAGTGCCTTACCAGTAACCTGAGCGTAGAGACCAGAGTATCTACGTCCTCAAAACTGTTATAGAGACCGAAAGATGCCCGCACCGTGGCCTCTACACCAAAACGCCTAAGTGCAGGCTGTGCACAATGGTGCCCAGAGCGCGCAGCAATACCGTAACTGTCCAGATATTTTGCAACATCGGTCACATCATGCCCTTTAACCACAAAAGACAAAACACTCGCCTTGGCCGCAGCCGTCCCGATAATCCTAACATCCGGTAAGCGCTCAAATTCAGCAGTGGCATACTCAAGCAGCGCATGTTCGTGCGCTGCAATGGCCGGCAGGCCTATCTGCTCCAGATAATCTACCGCAGCCCCCAACCCAACAGCGCCAGCTATGTCTGGCGTACCTGCTTCAAACTTCTCGGGTAGCCCTTGAAACTCCGTATGAGTGAAGGTGACATCCCGTATCATGTGCCCGCCACCCTGCCAGGGCGGCATAGCCTCAAGGAGTTCGCGTTTACCATAAAGAATACCGATCCCGGTAGGGCCGTAAACCTTATGGCCAGACAGCACCAGAAAGTCTGCATCCAACGCGGCCACATTTAGTGGCAAATGGGGCGAGGATTGCGCGGCATCAACCAAAACTGGCACACCATATGCATGCGCTAAAGCGATGATCTGTTCAATTGGGTTAATTGTACCCAGCGCATTGGCAACATGCGTCACGGCAACAATTTTTGTGCGTCCGGACAAAAGAGCTGCGAACTGTTCAAGCAGAAGTTCGCCTTTGTCGTTCACAGGAGCAACCCGTAAGACGGCTCCTGTCTGTTTGGCCAACAACTGCCACGGCACAATGTTAGCGTGATGCTCGATCGTCGTAATCAGAATTTCATCACCAGCGCCAATATTAGCACGTCCATAACTTTGCGCCACCAGATTAATGGCTTCTGTTGTACCTCTTACAAAAACGATCTCAGCAGCTTCATGTGCGCCAATAAAACGCTGGAGTTTCTCACGCGCCCCTTCAAAAGCGTCGGTAGCACGTGCAGCCAAAGTATGCGCTGCACGATGGATGTTTGAATTATCCCGCTCGTAAAAACGAGAGGTGGCGTCAATTACGGCTCGCGGCTTTTGTGTTGTTGCTGCGTTATCCAGCCAGACCAGCTTATGTCCGTTGACGGACTGATTAAGAATTGGAAAATCGTTTTTAATCTGCCGGATATCATAACCAGAAAGGGTTTTCACTACGCTACCCGGTTTCTGAGAAGCGTGCAGAAAATACGGAGCGGTTGATCCCTGTGCCGCTGTATCAGGCGAAAAAGAGTGGCTAGGCAGAGACACCGCACCCGAGAAAAATGGTGAGACAGCTTTTTCTGAAATTGCACCAAACGAACTGTCTGGCGCAGCAGGCCCAGTTACGGGAGTTCTTGACCAGACAGGCTCATAGCGGGATGCATCAGCCCCTGACGCAAAGGCGGGTGATGTAAGCTTCTGGTTACCAAAGGGAGCAGCGTCAGCCGCTCCCTCGTTCAGAACATCCCGAAAAGCTTGGGCAAGCAAAGACTGGTGCGCCGAGATGGAGGGCGCACCGTCAACATCAGGGTGCGTAGTCATAGTAATTTCCAATCAGCACGTTATCGAGCCGGGCAATGGCATCTTCGACCAAAACAGCAGCAGAAAAGTACCGTGTGATGAGATGAGACGCGACAGAGAACTGGTCGGTGCCGCTATAACGCACGGAAAGTCCTGGCTCGACCTCCCCCGTGATGCCCGTATTGTGTAACCCAATAACCCCCTGCTCTTCTTCCCCAACCCGAAGCAGTAGAATGCTGGTTTCTCCTAGTTCCGAGACCGGAATTTTGTCTGATGGAACAAGAGGAATGCCGCGCCACGTCAAAAAAGGTGAACCAAAAAGGGTTACTGTTGGCGGCGGAACACCCCGGCGCGTTGCCTCACGGCCAAAAGCCGCAATTGCTTTGGGATGCGCTAAGAAAAAACCGGGCTTTTTCCAAACTTTGCTGAGTAGCTCATCCAAATCATCCGGTGTGGGCGGCCCACTTCGTGTTGGAAGGCGCTGAGCGATCGCAGTTTCCCGCAACAGACCGAATTCAGAATTATTGAGAAGCTCCCACTCTTCACGCTCCCGAATAACGTCTATGACCACCCTAACCTGCTCGCGCAACTGGTCAAACTCATTACTATAAAGATCGGTAATGCGCGTATGCGTACGCAAAACAGTTTGCAGGGAATGCAGATAATATTCACGTGGATGATCCTGATAATCCACGAATGTTGTTGGCAGTTTTGGTTCACCATCAACACTGGACAGAACCTGAATGGCTGCCTCTCCATACTGGTTTACGCCAACACCTGCTTCCCCTTCCCGTTCAATCTGGTCAAAAGCATCAGTCAACCAGGGATATTCTTCTGCCAGAGCAGGAGAAAGCGTAAGCACTGTTGTGTCACTAGTAGCAACAAGTGGGCCATGCTGTGCATCGTTCCGAACAACACTACTTTGACCGGCCGCTAGAAACAGATTCCTGACTTGCCGCCCTTCTAACGTTGTCGCTTTTTGCTGTACCTGCCCTTCCACAACAATCAGAAGGCTACCATCATCAAGCGAAACCTCTTTTCCTGTCGGTAGTTTCTGTGATTTAAACGCCTTACTGATAGCATGAATATCTGCTGGCTTCTGACCGGAAAAACCGGGAAAAAGAGAAAGACTTTCAGGAGTGGGAACGACAGTATTGCCCTGTCCCGCAAAAACCACACCAGCAAATCGTGACGAGATGATGCGGCGCCTGTTCACACGAAAAACACCGCCCCCAACATTGACCCACGGCAAAAGCCGGTGCAGCCAGCGCGGTGTACGCTCCAAATTCTGGACGCGGGTAACGTGCGCTGTAGAAAGCTGCCTTGCTGACAAATTACGATCAAGCGCAGACGCACCTGCAGATGTAGGCTGAATTTCAGTCATGAACAACTATACCTTATGGCTTTAATACTATAAAAATATTAATAATTTATTTTTACAACTATTTAACAACATCGCATTTGTAGACGAACCGGATAAACCATTTTTCCGCTCCAGCATATTGTCGGTAATCCTGAATAGGAACCCGTAACTCTGAGCGTAACACCTCTCTATCAAACGTCAACAAAAAACAGAATTTTTTGTGTGTATTAATATATAACGATTATTTTTGTTATAATATATAGTCTATGGCCGGAAGAGATTGGTCAAATGTCAGCGCGGGCAAGTGAGTATGACGCCCGACAACCTGCGCCGGATTACCAAAGACACACGTAAAAGCCGGAACATTTTTCACAACGACCGATCCACCACCCACTTTCGCCCCTTGCCCAATTTCAATAGCCCCAAGTATTTTGCTGCCAGGCCCTATTATTGCCCCTTGCCGCACCGTTGGGTGACGCTTCCCACTCTCTTTACCAGTACCCCCTAGTGTTACACCCTGAAAAAGTACAACATCCTCTTCAATAATAGTTGTTTCACCAATTACAATTCCGGTTCCATGGTCGAGAATAAGACGTTCACCCAGAACAGCGGCAGGATGGATATCAATATTCCATCGCTCCGAAATGAGGCTCTGGAAAAATCTGGCAGCTGTTTCCCTTTTTTCCTCCCACAAAATATGCGCAACACGATAACATTGCAGTGCATGATAGCCTTTAAATTCTAAAAAAGCCGTGCCATAGTCACGCACCGCAGGATTCCGATCGTACAACGCCATCAAATCAGAGCATGCGGCCCTAGAAAGATGAGGGTGCACCGCATAGAGTTCCTGCAAAAAACGATACAGATACAGACTCTCTTCTTTTTCTAACAATAATTTCTCTGATAAAAGTAAAGACAATGCCATAGAAAAATGTATTTCAGAAGCTACCTTGCCGCCACCACTCCTTGCTAGCAAACCATCCAAAAGTGGATTGGAGTCTGCTTGCAGAAGATCCCATACAGTCTCAAGATCACTCTTTCCGAATGCGTTGACAGCCGAAAATAAATTGTTTTTACCCAATTTTTGTTCACGAGACCTATAAGCCTGATCGCCCATTATGAGTCATTACTTTCAAAACCGTTTTTAAAGAATATTTTCTGGAAATGGTTTTTCAGAGCATACACTCAGGCAAAAAAAGAATAGCCCGCCCAAAGAGACGCAAAGCGCCGTCTTTACGCTGAACAGAAAACAAAACAAATGTAGCTATTATAAAAATCATTTTATCCAATAATAGTTTTATTAATATCCAAAAAATAAATTTATATTCTAAGAGATAACATTATTTTTCATTGTTAACCCACACAGCGTCCATAACAAGAAAGAACCCATAGAATGTCAGCGTTATGAAAAATCATCACCTGCTCTCTATTGCAGTGTTTTTTTATGCAGACGCCGTAAGCCCGTCTTCTCGATCAGAACAGTTTGGGCCAACCGATCCAGAAACATCAGACCATCCAGCCAGTATCCCAGATCACACTGGTTACCGATATGCCCCTTACGACCGGCATCAACAAAAGAAGCGTTCCAATGCCGGGCAAACGTACGAGCCCGCGTAACACTCAGCCATGGATCATTACGACTGCCAACGACCAATGCAGGAAAAGGTAACGAAGAAAGCGGCACCGGGCTAAACGCCGCAACACGAGAAATATCCTGTTCTGGCCCATTCTCGACATCAGCTGGAGCAACCAGCAAGGCTCCTGCCACTGTATCTGGCAAGAGGCCCTCCTTAACAGCATGCGCTATCAGCACGCAGCCTACACTGTGCCCCACCAACAGCACCGGTTTTTTACTTTTTTTGACAGTAGCAACCAGCGTCATTATCCAACCTTTATAGTGGGGCCTTGACCAAATTTCCTGATTGACCCTTCCAACGGGAATGCCTTCTGCCTGAAAGAGTGCCTGCCAAAGAGACTGCCAATGATGACGGGCAGAGCCATCTAAACCAGGTACAATAATAAGTTCAAACGCTGCGAGAGACGTAGAAAGATGACGGACAATATCCGCAGGCACGTCATCAGTAGTCTCAAGCTTAGCCTGCAAAGAAAACGCTCTTTGTTTCGCTAATTTTTGCATTAAAAACGCTGATTGCGACACAGCTTTACTTTTGACCACAGAAGGCATGGTTCTTGCGTATTTTACTTCTGGCGTTCGCTTGTTGACACTGTGCCGCACCCTGATAGTCCCCTTTGGTTACTCTGTTTCTGCGTGTTTTATGAAAGTTTCACTAAACGCAGATAGGGTTTGAGAGTCTTCCATCCCTGAGGGAAAAGCGTTTTTGCCTGCTCATCACTGACAGAGGGGGCGATAATCACATCCTCCCCCGCTTTCCAATTTGCGGGCGTTGTTACCTTCTGTTGGTCTGTCAGTTGCAGACTATCCAACACGCGCAGAATTTCATCGAAGTTTCGCCCTGCTGAAGGAGGATAGGTCAGTGTCAGTCTGACTTTCTTGTTGGGATCAATAATGAAAACACTTCTCACCGTTACCTTTGGGTCAGTATCTGGGTGGATCATGCCATAAAGGGTCGAAACCTTTTGATCTGTATCTGCAAGGATAGGAAAATTCACAATACCGCCCTGAGTTTCGGCAATATCTGCCTCCCAAACCGTATGATCTTTGAGCCCATCAACAGACAGACCTAGTACTTTCGTGTCCCGCTTAGCCCACTCAGGCGCAAGGCGGGCAACAGCACCAAGCTCCGTTGTGCAAACGGGGGTAAAATCTTTCGGGTGGCTAAACAGAATACCCCAAGCCGTCCCGAGCCATGAATGAAAATGGATTGGCCCCTGCGTGCTATCCTGCACGAAATCAGGAGCGATCTGACCAAGCTGGAGTGTCATAAGTTCCCCTCAGAATCACACAATAAAATCTGAGATAAAAATAAGCACATATTTTTATCGTTGTAAAAAATATAATTCATCATATTTTAGTGGAATAAGATTATCCAACGATCGAAAGCACCGACGGTAAGACGTCCAGCCCTCATGGAGAACACAATGTTATTCAGAAAAATGCTCTGGCCGACTTTTGCCATAGGGGGGCTGCTTGCCATTGTGGCAGGAGCCTCTCTCCCCCACCACAATGCTCAGGCAGTGCTTTTTGCTTTATCTGACGCCACTGCTAGCCTGTTCCAATACGACGTAACGCTGCAACCACTAGAAGTCGCATCATGATGAAAACAAACCAGGCTATAAAGGCCGCGAGGCTATTATCTGATGTGGTTTGATAAAAAATATGCAGATGGCTGATATAAGGCACAATAAAAAGCCAAAAAAGCCCACCCACATGTACTGCCCACTATTACCCGCCACACCAGCCAGTAGCGTGGTTGCGGCTTGAGAGAGCATCCATACGCCCCCAGAGCGGGACGCAAGCTTACCAGAAGGGTCAATCAAACAGGTTACACCAACCAGACTAGGGTAAATAAAAAACCATAGGGCATAATTTAAAGAAAATGCTGTGTTAAAAAATAACCACGATGGTGGCCACGCCTGAAAAATACAAATCACTCCCGTCAGGATAAGTGCCGGACTTAACAAGCGCATATTACTTTTATTTTGGCTCAACCGAACACTGAAAAGACAGACACATAAACCAAAAAAATTTGCAAAGGCAGACAAAGCACCAAATGCGTTAGGTGTAAGCCCTACTGATGCAGCGATCCGTTCTGTAAATGGCCACACAGCAAGGCTACCACCTGTATAACATAAAACAGCAAGTAACGCGGCAATCTCTTGGCCAGATGCCGGGTGGGCCGCTTGTGGCGCCTCCGCAGTCTTATGGGGCCTATTAGGTAACAGCCGCATCAAGGGCATGAGCAAAAGAACAATGCATGCCAATAGTAAAAAAATACCCTTTTGCCCAAGCACTTTACCAACATATGGCAGAAAAAGGCTTGATGCAGAAAAAACGACTGTCTGTACAACCATAACAAACGAAAGCACAAAAACAGGTTGCCCTATGCGGCTGGCCCCCACGTTAACAACTGTGTTCAATGCCCCTAGCCCCAAACCGGACAAACCACGTAAACACAGTAGCCCCCAGAAAACATGCAAATAAGCTGACCCGGTTTGTGCAACAACAACGCAGCCCGCAGCAACAAGGGCCAGCATCCGCAAACGCACACGATTTACGTGGGGTGCAATGCCTGTCATGGCAGCAGCATAGGACAGCATTTCTATGCTGCTCCAAAGACCAGCCTGTGCTGCTGTCATCTGGCCATTTTTTATCAACTCCCCCACAGCAAATGGGCCTAGCGAGTTCATACTGTGCGCGGCACAATCTGCTGCGCTGATAGCAGCTAATGTTATAAGACCAATTTTACGCGTTTGCCCCCACATAGTTATAAAGACCGCATGACTTCAAAACCAAAGGAGCGCAAGTCACCGGGGTAACGACTAATATTCCGGTTAAAGAATTCACCAAACGCATTGGTATAGGTCATCTGGTTAGTGATGTTGTGTAGCCAGACAGCTACTTCTGTTTTCTGATCAACAGAATGCCATGCGAGCCTTACATTTCCTGTGATGACTGCTTTCTGGGAAAAAGCATTTCGTACTAAGGCTTGTGTTTGCGGTGAAGAAAGAAATGGCGCAGGCGTAGCCGGATGCACATCGGACCATGCTTGGAAACGATAACGGCTGGTATAACGCCAGTCGGTTTGGACTGTGAAATCACCAAACGAGACCGGAATTTTATAACTCAATAAAAAATTAGTCGTAACATGGGGCGCGCGTTCCAACGGCTGCCCGGACAAGTCAACCGGGTTACCTCCGTTAAACGGTGTTGGCGCACTTGCATTACGAAAACTGGTATAATGTGCATCTTGATAAGACACACCAAATGAACCAAACAAGTTTTCAAGTGGGCGAACCTGACCTTCAAATTCAAACCCGTTAGACACGGCGCGTGCGGCATTAGTTGTGTGCGTGCCAGTATTTTGCAGAATTGTAACCTGCATATTATTATAGTCGTAATGGAAACCAGAAAGATTAAGCTGAGCTTTGCCGTTCCATAACCGAGCCTTTATACCGCCTTCATAATCAGTCAGCACTTCAGGGTTATAGAGACTAAAATCTGACGCTGTTGCAACGTAGGTATTGTAATTACCGGTACGGAAACCACGCGCATAACGTAAATAGCCAGTAATGCCATGAGAAAACTGGTATTTTAGGCTGGCATCCTCACTGTCACGGTTAAACGTTTTTTTCAACGGCGGCCCACTCAGACTTTGCCCAGTCGCGGGGTCAATAAATGTGCCTGTATTTGTGTTTATATAAGTGAGTGCTCTATTACCGGTATAATACGGGTCTGAGGCTAGGGTATTATAGGCCCATGCTTCACCATTGGCGCTACGGGTTTCAGATGTAAAGCGCCCCCCAATATCAAGGGTAAGGCGGCGCGTAAGATCGAAGGAGAGAGCAGAAAAGACAGCTGCGTCCTGCGTGTTAATATTGAAGCTGGATGCATTGCCATTCACACCGAAATCAGTCGGACTATAAAGCGGCTGCTGACTAGAAGATTGCGTCATGTTCCTTAAATAATAGACACCACCAATATATCTTATTTTCTTATTTTGTGGTGATGCCACACGAACTTCGTTGCTGAGCACTCGCGCTACGCCGCCAATATTTTCCTGATAATCAACAGCCGCAGGGCTTGCATCATCATCAGAAAAAACATTGAAGTGATTCCACTCGAGAGCAAAAATATTGCTTAGGCTCCAGCCATTTTCAAACTCATAACGTGCATTAACAGAAAGCCCTGCCCTACGGGTTGTTGCATCTGTGCGCCCGTTGTTCTGGATATTGCGGCGGGACGTTTGAGCATACCCTTGCGCATCTGTGCCCCCCTCTAGCAGCCCGACATGGTCAATAGGCACTTCCGTTCTGTTTCGGCCAAGGTGAGCCTTGATCAGAATAGAGAGATTATCAACCGGCTTTGCAAGAATTTGCCCGCGCATATCATAGTACTGATAGCCACCTGTGGGGTTTTTATGTGTGCCATTATAATACTGGCCATCCATACGCCGGTTCACAATGGCAAAACGTGCCATGAGTTTATCTTTTATAATCGGCCCACCAATAGCCCCTTCTTCTCCCCAAAGCCCATAATTTCCGGCAGTACCCCGCACATAACCATCAAGTGTGTTGGTTGGCTTTTTGGTATAATAAGAGACCATGCCCGCTGTTGTGTTTTTACCTTGCAAAGTACCTTGCGGCCCACGAAAAACCTCGACATGATCCAAATCATAAATTGGCGTGCCCTGAGAGGCACCACTATCCAAAAACACTTCATCTTCAGACACGCCAACGGCTGTAGTCATGTTGGCTGAAAAATCATTTGTTCCAATACCACGTAATCTATAGCGCGGATTGGTAGAACCCGACGTACTTTCTGCCATAAGGCCGGGAATATCACGGGCTAGCGACAATGCATCACGCACGCCGGTTGTCTGAAGTGTCTTCCCTGTCAAAACGACAACTGACGCTGGCGTGTTCACTGCTTGCTGCGTACGCCTGTTAGAACGAACGATCACTTCCTCCAGAGCGGAGGATTGTTTGGTCTGTGCTGCAACCGCAGAGACCTTCTTCTGTTTGTTCTGCTTTTGCACAACCTCTCTGGGCTGAGGTACCCTCTGGTAACGCTCTGCCTCAGCAGCATGTGCCGAGTACGTTGCTCCAAGGGAAACAACAAAAGCGAAAGAAGCGCGATACGAAAGACGATTAAATATCATGGCGATATTACCTAACTCCCTGTGGTAGCAGCCGCGCTTCGGCTTCAAGCTGCTCCAAGGGTTTATGATGGCGAATATAGGTTCGGTGCGCATTTGCAGGGGGCTGATAGTCCCATGCTGTACAGCGACCAGTGGCCAGAGCACGCTTAACTAATGCACGCCTTTGCTGACTAAGCACCACATTGTGCCGGAGCCTACTAAAGTCCCATTTTTGGAGCGCTTCAGCCTGAAACGCACGGACACGCTCCTGGTGAGCAGGTACTAACGCAAGATTTTGCTTTTCGTCTGGATCATTTTCCAGATCATATAATTGCTCAGGATCGTTTGGTGTGTACAGAAATTTCCATCTGTCACGCCGTATCATAACAGTCGGTTCAAACGTTCCCTCACCCAAATACTCACCAAACACTTCATCTGGCCAAGCCGTCTGCCCATGTAGAAGGGGTGTCAAATCACGGCCACTCACTTCTGGAGCAGACGGCGCACCGACGAGACCACAAATTGTCTCGCCAACATCAGCCAAGCTGACAGCGCAATCAACACGCCCTGACTGACCTTGCGGCAGGGCAAACAGAAGCGGTATGCGACTTGCCCCCTCCCGGAAAGACATTTTATACCACTGTCCATGTTCACCGAGCATTTCACCATGGTCACTCGTGAAAATAATTGCTGTGGTTTTGTCTAGCCCGGTCTGCTGCAAAACAGCGAGCAACTCTCCTAGTTGATGATCAACATAAGAAATCGCCCCGTAGTAAGCACGCTTTGCCCGCAGCACATCCGCTTCGGTAGGGCGGTGCGTATCAATACCACACGCCGCGCGAATACGCTCTTCAGCAGGGTGGTTCTCTACCGCCTCTGGCACTCGGGGAAGTGGAATGTCGGTGTCTGCATACAGATCCCACCAGTGTGGCGTAATATTGAAAGGGTCATGGGGGTGCGTAAAAGACACAACCATGCAAAATGGCCGACTATCATCTCGTTGACGGGCTAAATCGAACAATTTTCGGCGTGATGCAAATGCGACTTCTTCATCGAAATCAATTTGATTACTGCGTAAAATCGGCCCAGCATTCAGCACAGAATCCATAGAATGATACCAGTCAGGTCGATCCTTCTCATTCTGCCAATCAGGCACCCAGGTAAAATCTGAGGGGTAAATATCTGTCGTCAGGCGCTCTTCAAAACCATGAAGCTGGTCGGCGCCAACAAAGTGCATCTTTCCAGCAAGAATGGTCTGATACCCCACATCTCGCAGTCTGTGCCCAAACGTTGGAATATCTGAGTGCCATTCGCTGCCATTATCCACAATCCCACTTTGGGACGGCATAAGGCCTGTCATAAACGCACCACGAGAAGGCCCACACAGAGGGCTAACCGTGTAAGCATTCGTAAAGGCGGCACCGCGTTGAGCCAGCTTGAGTAAGTTAGGCACCTGAGCTGGAGACGGATCGCGCCCACCCAAACAAGCAGGCAACGCAAGAGCTGTTAGCTGGTCAGCCACAACAACCAAAAAATTCAGCGGAGAGGTTTGTGTCATGGGGTCAGTCTCCATCCCTCAATTCAACCATTTAAAATAGTTTTAATCGAAAACAATAAACCATTTTATATGTTATTTTTGATGTATCTACGTTTATATATGTTGTATAAGCACGAGTTATGACACCGAATCAAGCAGACTATCTATTACGCTCCCTGCGCCTGATTGAGACTGTTGGTCGATGCGGCAGCTTCAGTACGGCCGCCCTTGAACTGGGAATGACCCAACCCGCCGTCAGCCAGCAAATTGCGCACCTAGAAAAATTACTGGGAGTTATTTTATTCGAGCGTCGGCATAGAGGGGTCTCCGCGACCCGTCATGGCCAAATGCTACACACCACGACTGCAGACGTGCTGACACAACTCTATAATACCATGGAAATAATCCATGATAGTGACAGTCGTGAAACATTAATCATTCTGACAGACTACGGATTTGCCGCTAACTGGCTTCTACCACGCTTGTCAGACTTTGAAGAAAAATTTCCTGAAATTGATGTAAGCTTACTCACAACTCAGGCGAAACGTGACGCCAAAATAGACCATAGAAACACTCATCATGATGTTTCTATTCTTTTTGGAGAAAAACCGCAGACCCATGATCTATCGTGGACCTGCCTATTTCAAGAAGAAATCGTTCCTATCTGTAGCGCTGCATATTTCAAGGCAGCAGGGCCATTTAACCACCCACGAGATATTGTAAAGGCAAAATTATTACATTTAACCGGCCCAGACCATCAGTGGTTTACATGGGCAGACTGGTTTGCGTCTATTGATACGTCTCTTCCAATTAAGACCTTTTCAAAAAACAATCTTTCTTTTGGAAATTACCCATTACTTTTGCAAGCTGTTTTGCAGAATCAAGGCATTGCTTTGGGGTGGCGGCCTTTAGTTGATGACCTTATAAAAACAAAACAAATTGTTTCCCTGAGTAATAAGCCAATAAAAAGCAAAAGAGGATATTTTCTTTCCACTCCGTTTAACAGGAGGGCACACATAGATAACTTTACACAATGGATACAGCAACAAGCGAAAATAAATAAATTATGATTTTCCATTTTATTATATGAGAGGATATAAATTTATAGCACATACCGAATAGTCAGAACCCCAATAAATGGGCTAAAATAATCAATTCCTGCTGCCTATATCGACTACCCCCCTCCCTGTCGAAATTGAACTTACCTTTTCTATATGAACCAAGACAGTTCTGGTGTTCATGCCTAATCTCTAAATAAATTTCTTTCCGTTAAATCCGAAACGGTTTTCTTAAAACCACGAGGGCTTTAGCAGCCCTCTCATCCAGCATTCTATATTTTTGAAAAGGTCTCAAAAAACTAGCCATTTTGTTTCTGCTTATACCTATAAACAATAAATCCAGAAATTGATCCAAAAAACATAAAAATAATAGGGAAATAATGCAAATACCAATGTGTATTACCCGGATCGAACACTGATAATCTTGGCCATGCTACGTTTACCAATAGAATGACACCAATTACCACAGAAACAATATTAACAAATAACCCTTTACGCCGACCTAAATAAAAATACTCCATACCACCTGATACAGGATTAATGCCTTTTATCCGTAAAATGAGCATAGGCAAGGTAACAAGCAGATACGCAAAATAGATTGTAACAGTTGTAACAGAACATAAAGCACTAAAAATTGCTGGGTCACCATAAGAGACCCACAAAAGGCTTATTGCCATAACCGTAACAGCGAGCGTTGCAATCCATGGAGTTGCAGTTCTAGCAGATACACGCGTTAAGAAAGAAGATAACGGCAACCGATTATCACGTGCCATTGAAAACATAACCCGAGCGGCTGCATTTTGAATAGCAAGCGTAGCTGAGAGAATAGAAATTGCGACCATTGCAAAAAGTATATGGCCAGAAAAACCACTTGTTACAGAAGACAAAACATAAGAAACACCATCTTTTGCCAAATTACCATCAGTTAACGATGGAGCGGCCATAAGAGCAGCCATAACCATAAGAGCGCCACCAAAAAATGAAACTAAGAGGCATTGGATAATAGCTTTAGGCGTGGTGCGACGTGGGTTATTTGTTTCTTCGGATAGTTCCGCTGCACTATCAAAACCATACATCACATAAGCCGCCATTAAAGTAGACGATAAAAAACTCCAAAACGTTGGGGCAGGCACTCCGCCCCCCATCACAACAGACGGGCCACGACTAGTATGCGTAAACAAAACAACCAATAGAATAACCAAACCGATTATTTCACAATAAACACCAATAGCCGTAGCTGTTGCTGTTGCCCTTACCCCTAGGGAAGATATTAAAGAGCAGATAAAAATAGTAGCTGTTCCTAAAATTACAGCATTTGCCGCACCTGTTGGCGACCCAACTGCTGTATCACCACCAATAATCTGGAAACCGCTCCAAACGCTGGGTAAAACAGACTGCATTGCAATAGCAATAGCTGCTACACTCATAATATACCCAATAAGCATGAACCACCCTGCAAACCAGCCGATACTATCGTTTGATAAACGCCTAGACCATTGATAGACAGCACCAGCAACAGGGTAAGATGCAGCAAGTTCAGCAAAGCATAACGCTGTAGAAAACTGACCGATGAAGACAATAGGCCATGTCCAAAAAAAAAGTGGCCCACCAAAACCATATCCAGTCGCAAAGAGTTCGAAAATAGTTGATAAAATAGAGACAAATGAAAAACCAGAAGCAAAAGAGGCAAATGGCCCTAATTCTCTACGTAACTCCTGACCATACCCAAACTGAGCAAGATCTTCTGCATTAGAAATATCAGACACAGATTTAACAGAAGATATATTTTGCGAACCAGACATCATTTCACCCTTAACGAGTAGTCGCAACAACGACCGAATAGTGGCATAGAGCTTTTAAAAACATACTATGGCCATACAGAATGGCTTAACCGAGCATTTTGAAGACTACATAACGCCACAAAATGAAAAACCAGTATTTACGAACACTCTAGAAAATACATTTCCATTACACGATAATCCCTGCATTTTCCAAAATAAGACGAGCAGGCTTTAAGGCCTCTTCATGCTGCTTCCAACGCTCGAGAGCATCTCGATAAAGTGGCCGGCGCACCTGTGCAGCACTTGGGGTAGAAACTGCAGCACGATTAGTGTGGAAAGAGAGACATGCATTATTCCAGCTTAAGCCGCAGTGGTTAAGAATAGACCGTGTGGTATTTTCTTGGTCTAGAACAATACTTTCATAATAAATTTCCAAAATACGACCTGGTATTTCTTTTTGCCAAAAACGCATTAACCGATCAAAGCGTACGTAATATCTAGCAATATCCTCAAGGCTATAGCTATAGTCGTAATATCGTGATGTTGTTGCAAATAAATTCTTAAAATTACTTAAAACGGTATCCATAGGGTGCCTTCTCAGGCAAATAATTCGCGCTGCAGGGAGAGCTTTTGCGATCAGACCCGCATACATAAAATTTCCAGGAAATTTATCGCTAAATCTTATATTTTGTAATGGTAAATGTGAGAAAGCACGAGCAATATAGTCGCGCCCTATCATACCAAGGTTTTTATTAGCTGCATTGATAAGTGTCTCAACATCAAGAACCATTCTGGTTCTTACACCAGAAGCAGATTTTACTGCGATAGGAAATGCCTGTAATTCGCCTGCACTCACCATATCTGGATGAGAGGAAATAATACGGTCTACCAATGTTGTACCTGTCCGTGGCATTCCTATAATAAAAACAGGAGAGTCAACAGGCGCATTATTCACTGCTGTTTGCGCATAAAGAGGCCAATTTTTTTCTATCGCATCAAAAATTTTCTCATCCTGATTAATATTATATGCTAACTGCTGCTTATGTTGAGTATTAGCATTGAATAAAAATTGGAAAGACTCTTGTGTTTGTCCAACATCTTCCAATTCTTTTGATATCGCATAGCCTAACAGCAACCGTGCTTCTGAGTCTTTTGCTTTTGTCAACGCTGCCTTTAAGCGTAGAATATGGTTATGTTCTATTGTTTGACGCCGTAACCCGCTTAAACCATGGTGAGCACGAGCATTGGCTGGTGCATGAGCAATAAGGGCTTCAAAAGCTTGTTCTGCCTCATCTACACGCCCAACAAAACTGAGTGCTACGGCCCAGTTATATATAAATGCTGTATTATTTGGCGCACCATGCGTTGCAGCCTCAAAATGCGCTATAGATGCAGCATGCTTTCCTAAACGAGAATACGCACATCCAATCGTATCTCGCGTTAAAGCGTCAGCGTTTATTCCAGACTTTAAGCATATTTCTGCTTTCTGGAGTGCAGAAAGTGCATCTGCATCGCGCCGCAAAAGCAAAAAAGTACGTGCAAGCTGTGCAAAACCTTCGACGGATTGCTCTAGACTAACTGAGGTTTCTAAAAGCGTTTTTCCTGCACGTATATTGCCAAGTGTAATCTCACAAACACCGAGTATAAAATATGCTCTAGCCGAACGAGAATCCCGCGCCAAAACTGCAGCGGCAAGAGATTGTGCTTTAGGCAAATTGCCTTGCTCAAGCGCACTTAGTGCTTGCTTGATATGAACGGAGGTAGAGCTTAACATCATGAGAAAATATTCTCTAAGTATAGTGATGTATCTACGTTTTTTACCCGATATAAGCAACTTTGTAAGATTAAAGCTAATGTCATATGCCTTACACTCTCTTACTTGTATTGTGTTTAACAGGGAAAGTTGTGCTGCATTTTAAGGGAATAGATTTTTATAATATTCATACAGAATCACTTATTCATAGTTGCCATAGCAATAGCCGCAGCGGACGTTCTATTTTCGATACCGAGTTTTACAAATATCTGCTCAAGATGTTTGTTTACCGTTCGTGGGCTGATATTCAAAATGGCACTTACGTCTCGGTTAGACTTGCCTTTGCTAATCCAGAGCAATACCTGTGCTTCTCTTACCGTGAGGCCAAGAGTTGTTTCAAGTAAACGCTCTTCATCACCAGGGCGTTTTAACAAAAGAGAGACAGCGTTTGTACCGTCATTCATCGTGCCCATTAAAACACACTCTATCACGCCTTCTGTAATATCTATTGTCCGGCGCAACATAAGAGAGCGTTGCGCAAGAAGTGCTGTCATGACGGAAAGGAGCGGCTCGGGTAGCGGCTTGTTAAGGGCCCAACCTGGGAAAGCGCTGGTTAAAACAAGAGCTGACTGGGGAGTATGCCACAACAATACGCCTTGATTATCAACACCAATAGTTGGGCGATGCCCAAAATCAAGAGCCTGCGTGACTGCCTGCCCCGTTCTTGCATTTTGCAGGTGCACACGTACGCGTGCCACAAGTTCATTCACATCGACCGGCTTACGGATATAATCTACACCACCAGATTGTAGCCCCTGTATGACGTGTTCAGTTTCCGTTAGACCAGTCATGAAAATAACGGGAACATGGGTAAATGTTGGGTCAGCTCTTAACCGCCGTGTCACCTCAAAACCATCCAAGCCCGGCATTAACCCATCCATAATAATAATGTTAGGTACCACCTTCTTAAGAAGATCCAGTGCGGCAAAACCATCGCGAGCAATAAGCACTGTCATGCCGGCTTCCTCCAGTGCAGCGGTCACAAAATGCAGTGACTGTGGCATATCATCGACAACCAGAACACAGGGCTGTGTTCCTTGTGTTAGCGGGTCATAATTCGGCATCGTTGATTGCTCTGGTTATTGCTGCCAGGTCAAAGTCATGCGCATACCGTTTTATTATCGCAACAAACACTTTATCAGATTCTGTTTCGATTGCGAGAGAATTTAGCACCGTTTCTACGCCTCTAATATGCCCCAATTCTGCTGCTTGACGTATTTGAGGAAAATGCTGCCGAATTTGTGCCGAAAGGCTCGAAAAATCTGCTTCAGAGCGGAGAGGCGCCTCACTTTCTGGCTCATTCTGTTCGGCGCAAATCCATTCAAGGTGTAGCACGTTGCCAATCGTAGCGAGCAAGGCGTTACTATCTACTGGCTTTGTTACGAAATCGTCATAGTATGCTGCCAAAGCAGCATCTGCACTTAACTCGGCAGTATTAGCAGAGACTATAACAATTGCTGGATTTCTTTTCTCTTGAGAACGTATTTTAGCAGCTATTATAAGACCATCCTCACCAGGCATTTTCATATCCAGCAGCACCATATCTGGGTCAGACTGTATCACTGCCTGCATACCTGAATGACCATCATGGGCTTTATGCACAACAAACCCGAGCGGAACCAATAATGCTTCCAAAAAATCACATTGTAGCACATCATTATCCACTACCACTATGCAACGAGGTCTGCCTTCATACCCTGATATCTTGCCCTTAGAGTGTAGAACGCTCTCCTTGTCATACTGGGTATGAACGCTCGGCAACATGAGCCGAAGACAAAACGTACTCCCAATGCCGAGATGACTTTCTACCGTAATGTCGCCACCCAACATCTGCGTAAGAACCCGTGTAATAGCAAGACCTAACCCTATTCCGGGCTTCCCTCTTGTTTGATCATCACGACCACGCTCGAAGGGTTCAAAAATCCGTTCAAGATCATGTGCTTCAACACCGGTACCTGTGTCGCTCACCTCAATACGTGCAACCTCACTACGATAGTGCACTGACAGCGTGACGCACCCTGCGTCTGTATATTTTATTGCGTTTGAAAGCAGATTAACAAGAATTTGGCGCAACCGCTTTTCGTCTGTTTTAACCTTCGCAGGAAGTGAGTCATGCACAACAAAATTAAGTTTAAGACCTTTGGCATGAGCTTGCACCTGAAACATCATGACAATATGATCAAGCAAGTCTTTTATTGAAACAACATCTGACTGAATTTCTATTTGCCTACTTTCTATTTTTGAAACCTCAAGCAAAGCCTCAACAAGACTTGTTAAATACTCAGCAGATTGACGAATAACAGCCCCTGCTTCTGTAGGAGAAAACCGTGTGCCACGCTCTAAAAGTTGCGCATAACCATAGATTGTATTAAGCGGCGAGCGAATATCATGACTAACAGAGATAAGATAACGTGTTTTTGCTTCGTTTGCAGCGATAGCGGCATCATGCGTTTTACGTAGCTCTGCTTGTGCTTGAGTAAAAATATCACGCTCTATTTTTAACGCTTTCTCGCAATTTTGAATCTTTTCCTCAGCTATACAGCGGTATTTGTTTTGTAAGGCCCGTAAGCACGCAACAATTCCAGCTAATACAGTGACAATACCCCCTAAGGCTAACCAAAGACCTATATTACGCAACCCAAGGGCCCAACCAAACCCAAACACGGCTACAAATAAAAGGATGGAGAAAGAACCTATTACCAGACGCATTGCAACAATGCTCCGGCTTTGCAGTTCTCCTTCCGACCTTTTACTTATCATCATGCCCTGCGCTACCTCGTGTGAACCACAGTTTCCATGCTTACGTGCTGCGGCCGCCTAAGCAAGCACCTCATGCTTGTCGTAGGGGCTACTGCAAACCAGTGTTTGGTAGCCCCACTGGTTTAGCCGGCCATTAGTATAGCCACCAAGTTATATTTTATGCTGCGCGAGACCCTAACCATGCGCGCCAGCCTCCCCAAGAGGTAATTTCTTCAGCGGTCGCAATAGCATAGCCATCACATACAAAGCCTGTTTCCCATGAGCCATCTGCCAATTCAACTTTACCAAGACCCAGTGGAGCGGGAATGTTAGTTAAGAAAGACCCTAGTTCTGCTGAGGGCAGCTCCCAGACTTCCACTTCTATGGCTTGACCGCCTTCACTTGCCCTTACCATGGCTGGGCGCAAAGGTGGCCCGCCTGGCAAAGCATATAATCTATAATGCGGTGCAGTCGTGGTAGCAGAAACGAGATGCCCCTGCCGCTCACGCAACTGCCAATTAAGGGGCAAACCTTCTAGATGAGCACCACAAACAACAACGCGGGCTTTATCGTTTCTAGCTTTACGCCCCGTACTTTTTGGAGCTGGTAATGCATGGCCCCCTACCAATGGTAAGTTGGTGGCGTGCTGGAATGTGTTGGCAACAGACAGAAGATACTGATCTGTAAACACACGTCCAAACAGCGTAATACCCCATGGCAGACCACTGCGCATAAAACTGGCAGGTACTGCCACTGCCGCATAATCTAACAGGTTCATAAAATTGGTATACCAACCCAACCTTGAATTTGCCGCCACAGGTTCTTTAGAGAGGTCTGCAAGGGAAACCGGTCGCGGCATGGAGGGCGTTACAACAAAGTCCAGATCTGCCAAAATGGCATCACAAACCGTTTTCAAGTGCTGCAGCCTATAGAGAGCCTCATAATGATCTAGTGCTGAATAATGAGGCGCTTTTTCAAGAACATCATGAATAACAGGTAAAACGGCTTGAGGGTTTTTGGTAATTAACGCACCAGCAACTAAATAACGCTCGGCCACCCATGGCCCCTCATACAGTAGGCGGGCAGCCTCTAAAAATGGTTCAAAATCAATAGAAACAGCTGTACCAGCTATACTTTCCAGTTGAGAGATAGCAACGCTAAAAAGCGCCGCGCTCTCTGCATCACCAAAAAATTCTAGTGTTTCTGGAACGCCAAATCGAAACCCCGGCGCAATAGCACCAAAAGCGGTTGCATCGTTCCAAGCCGGGTTATGTCGGCTAAAGTCATCTCTTGGGTCACGCCGAGCAACTAACCCTAATAAACGACTGGCTTCTGCTGCGGTTGTTGTAAAAAGCGTAGTGCAATCTAACGTTCGGCATGCAGGTACAACGCCTGCAGTTGAGATGAGGCCTTTACTCGCTTTTAGACCGACAAGATTGTTATAAGCAGCCGGGATACGCCCGCTCCCTGCTGTATCTGTCCCGAGAGAGAAACTGGCTACACCCAAGGCAACAGCCAACGCAGAACCAGCACTAGACCCACCAGAGGGATACTCAGGCAAAACGCTATTTTTGCATAGTCCGTAAGGAGAGCGTGTGCCATTTAAGCCTGTGGCGAATTGATCCAAATTGGCTTTCCCTACAGGCAAAGCTCCTAGTTCAATCAGTTGCTCTACAATGGTAGCGCTACGCTCTGGAATATATGCAAAATCTGGGCACGCTGCGGTAGTAGGTATGCCTTTTAAATCAATATTATCTTTTAAAACAAAGGGAATTCCGTAAAGAGGCAATGCTTTAGCAGCAGGGTCTTCCAACCGTGCCAGATAAGGCGCAAGCTCTTTGTCATCGAGAATATGGATAAACAGATTATATTCTGCGTTAAGCTCGATTGCACGGTGCTTTAACTGCACCATAAGAGCACGTGGTGTTATTTCACCTCGAGCATAAGCCGCAGAAAGAGTATCAATATGCAGGTTAGGAAAATCTTTTTTCATAGCTTTAGTTTTCCTTGATCACGATGACGCATTGCCCAGATCTTACCGGGGCGCCAGGTTGAACCCGAATTTCCACCACTGTGCCAGCACATGGCGCAACAAGAGATATTTCCATTTTCATTGATTCTAGAATGACAACGACCTGCCCCACTTCAACTTTTTCGTTCAAGCTTACAAGTACTTGCCACAAATTACCCGCTATGCCGCTTTCAACTGCCTGCAAACCATTGGCCAAGGGCACATCTTCCCCCTCCTCCGGTGCAATGTCATTACTTGCAAAATCAGCTGTACCATTTTCAATCCAACGCTGGCGCTCTGCGTTAAAAGCAGCCTGCTGATTTTTTTTGAACGCCGCAATGGATGTGTGCTCTTGCTCAAGAAAAGCATGATAGTCTGCAAGAGAAAGTTCTGTTGGTTCAATTTTAAGAGCATAACGCCCCACCGGAAAATCCCGGCGAATAGTCTCAAGCTCTTCTGCTGAAACAGGATAAAAACGAATCTGGTCAAAGAACCGTAAAAGCCATGATTTATCCTGAAAAGCTTCTGGTAAACGATAGCGCATCCACATTTGCAAAGTACGGCCTACAAACTGGTACCCTCCAGGCCCTTCCATACCGTACACGCACAAATAAGCGCCGCCAATACCCACCGAGTTTTCGGCTGTCCAAGTACGCGCCGGATTATACTTTGTGGTAACCAGCCTGTGCCGTGGGTCTATGGGGGTTGCCACTGGTGCGCCTAAATAGACATCCCCCAAGCCCATAACCAGATAGCTTGCATTGAAAACAATCTTGTAAACATCATCGATACTACCAAGATCATTAATACGCCTGATAAATTCAAGATTGCTTGGGCACCATGGTGCATCTTTTCTTACCGTGGTCATATATTTGCGAATTGCAAGCTGACAGGCGGGATCATCCCAAGAAAGAGGCAAGTGCACAATACGCGAGGGGACACGTAAATTCTGAGTTTTTAAAACTTCTGACCACAGCCCTTTAATAAGGCTGAGCAACTGGACAGACGTAATTTGATCAGGAGCATAATGTATTTGTAACGAGCGTATACCGGGCGTTAGATCAATAATACCCTTTAGGTTTTCAGCCTCCATCGCTCGCATAAGCGCATGCGCTCTAAATCGGAGTGTCAGATCAAGTTCAGGCTCTCCGATTTCAAGAAGCAGATTAGCATCACCCGAGAGACGAACAACAAGACGGGTAGCGCCCTCTCCTTCAGTCATAACCACTGGTGAGCAAAGTTGTGCACGCTCCCAAGACGGACCGTGCTCAATTAATGTTTGGACTTCTCGCTCACCACAGCGCGCTAAATTATGTGCAGTGGAGAGATCAACCGGAACAAAACGTACGAGATCACCAGCTCTGAGCTGCCCGAGCTTCCAAAGGTCTGCTCTGATAACAGTGGCGGGACACACAAACCCACCCAAGCTAGGGCCATCTGGGCCCAAAATAACCGGCATATCTCCTGTAAAATCGACTGCGCCAATCGCATAAGGGTTATCATGAATATTAGAGGGGTGCAGGCCAGCTTCTCCTCCGCTTTCACGTACCCATTCTGGCTTTGGGCCAATAAGGCGAATACCTGTGCGACTAGAATTGAAATGAATTTCCCATTCTGTAGAAAAGAATGTTTCCATATATGCTTGCGTAAAATATTCAGGTGCCGCATGAGGCCCATAAATAACACGTAAGGTCTGAACATCAGGTAGTGGTGGCGTAAGCACTTCAGGAAGAGTATTGCCTGCAAGTGGGTTTTGCAGAGGCGAAATGTGTAACACATCTCCCACACGGAGCGCACGCCCAGCATGCCCCCCAAATTGCCCCAGAACAAAAGTACTACAGCTACCCAGATACGCAGGAACAATAATACCGCCACGCAGGGCGAGATAACTCCTTGCCCCTTTTCTAACAATACCGCCTAGCCGCAAAACAGAGCCCGCAGCAATATGCAATGCTGTATTCATAGGGCAAGGTTGCCCATCAAGCTCAACAACAATTTCAGCACCAGTAATGGCAACAACAGCTTCTGTATTAAAGCGTAGCGTTGGGCCATTCATGGTTATTTCGAGACCAGCGGCATCTGAGCTATTGCCCAAAAGTGTATTCGCTAGTTGAAAAGAACGATCGTCCATTGGGCCAGAAGGCGGAATACCAACAGCCCAATAGCCAAGTCTTCCAGGGCAATCTTGTACGGTTGTTTGTGTGCCCGCTACAATAACTTCAAACGTATTGGCATGATACGTTAAGCGCTCCAGACATCTTGTCCAAGGTGCGCCTTCTACAAACGGTTTATAGGCTAGAATTTGCCTAAGATAGCCGCGATTTGTTTCAACGCCGTAAATTTCTGTTTTAGCAAGCGCGTCATCTAGTCGCGCCAGTGCCTCTTGTCGTGAGCTATCATGAGCTATGACCTTGGCAACCATTGGGTCGAAAAATGCAGGAATTTCTACACCAGCTTCTATCCATGTATCAATACGCAGAGCTTTTCCGTCTGAGGGTGGAAAATGAACATGCGTAACAAGGCCCGGAGACGGCTGAAAATTACGACCGGGATCTTCAGCATAGAGTCTGGCTTGAATGGCATGACCCTGCGGCGTTAGGTCAGCCATAAGGCTGCTGAGAGGGGGCAGTGTACCTGCCGCCAGCTCAACCATCCAACGCACCAGGTCAACCCCCCAGACTTGCTCCGTTACCCCGTGCTCAACCTGAAGGCGTGTATTAACCTCTAAAAAATAAAATTGCTTAACATCACTATCATAAACAAATTCAACAGTACCAGCGCTACGATAATGTGTTGCTTTACCCAGCCGAATTGCCGCCTCACACAACGCTTCGGCTATGCCATCGGGTAAACCGGGGGCAGGTGTTTCCTCTATAACTTTCTGGTTGCGGCGCTGGATTGAACAATCACGCACGCCAAGGGCAACAACCTCCCCTGTTCCATCACCAAATATCTGAACTTCAAGGTGGCGTGCATGTTCAATGTATTTTTCAATAAACACACCACCGTCAGAGAAGTTGTTCATACCAAGTTGACGCACTTTATCAAATGCCTCAACGAGCTCTGCCTCATTATAACAGACACGCATACCTATGCCGCCACCGCCCGCTGTGCTTTTCAGCATAACTGGATACCCAATATGGGTAGCAGCATCAGTTGCATCTTGCACTGTAGCCAGCAACGTGGTGCCACGTAGCATGGGCACACCTTGTGCTGCGGCTAGATCTCGCGCGGTATGCTTTAACCCAAAAGTGCGAAGCTGCTCAGGAGTTGGCCCAACAAAAGCGAATCCTTGTTTTTCACACTCTTCAGCAAAAGCCGCATTTTCAGATAGAAACCCATAACCTGGATGGATCGCTTTGGCACCTACCTGCCGTGCAGCCTCCAAAATCTTGTCAGTTCTTAAATAAGTCTCAGTTGCTGCACCAGTTCCAAGTGAAATAGCCTGATCAGCATTACGTACATGAAGACTTCCGAGGTCTGCTTCCGAATAAACAGCTACTGAATTAACCTTTAGATCTCGCAAGGTTCTTATAATGCGAGATGCTATGGCACCACGGTTGGCTATCAGCAATTTTTCAAACATTATGATCTCATTCAGAAGAAAACAGCTAACCCACTACAGGAGAAAGTCTAGCGTAGAAAAAGAACTGAAAGACCTTACATGTCTTTCAGTTTACTCCCACACAAGCACTTCTGCAGGAGTGGGGTTCCACCCATTGCAGGGGTTATTCAATTGTGGGCAATTAGAAATAAGAACCATGACATGTTGCTCGGCGCGCATTTCAACATATTTTCCTGCCGCGGAAATACCATCTTCAAACGTAAGTCCACCATCTGAAGTGACAGGCACATTCATAAAGAAGTTAATATTGGCACCAATGTCACGCTTATCCAATCTGCCATCATGCAGGCAGGCACACAAAAAATTATCACGGCAACTATGCATAAACCTACGGTCATGTGCATAGCGAACCGTATTACTTTCCTGCGCACAGGCACCGCCTAAAGTGTCGTGACGACCACAAGTATCTGCCACAATTGTCAGCATAGGATTACCCATATTGGAATACAGCACTGTACCACACGTAAGATAAACGCTGTTCTGACGCCGTATTGTGCGCTGCGGGTCGTAACGCTCCCGTGGAGCTTGCGCATTATAAAACAACGTATCGATAGCCTGGTTACCTTCAAGATCAAGAAGGCGGAGTGTCTGGCCGGCTTTCACTTCAAATAAGAAGGGTTCACCTGCAGGAATCACATGGCGGAATAATGCTGTTTCTTGCGACAGATTACTTGGTGTCAGCTTCATTTTTATTTTCCTTACACGCAGTAAAGAGCTGTATTGAAAAACGCACGTCCATTTTCTGGCCTAGAGGTATGACAACCCAAGGAAATACCGTCTTCTACAACCTCATGTACGGAAAAAGAGATAGGTTTAGGGTTATAATGCGGATCTGGGTCCATTGGGTGCTGCAAAGCTGTAAGAATAATCAACACATCCATGGGGGCATACAGATCAATAAAGTCACCTGCAGAAGAATGACCCGATACAAAAGAGAATCGGCCTTCTTCATCGACTGTTACTTTACTGAAAAAATTCACAACCATAAGAAGATCTTGTAGATTAAGGTTCCATTTTCCCATTTCTACCAGCAGGTTATCATGCCCGTTACGGTAAAATTTATTACGCAGTTCCTGATAGGGCCCTTTTCCATATTTCTCTTCTACTTCTTGCGCATTAAGCACCCCGCCAAAAGAATCGTGCCAACCGCAACTATCTTCAGTAATAGCCAACAGAACACGGCCCATATCAGAATATAGACAGTGCCCTGCAGTAAGTTTTGCGGTATGCTGCCCCTTTAGGGTATCTGGAAGATTAAAACGCTCGCTCTTTTGGTCGGCATTTAGAAAAGTTGCGCTTATATTAGCGCCACCTTCAATATCTTTAATGCGCAAAACACGCCCACGCTTAAGAATAAGTGAGGTATGCCCTCCACCCGGCACGTGTTCTTCATAAAGGCACGGACGCAAAGTCAGCATATCGTTTTTCATTACAAACTCCCAACACCTAGAGGGTGGAATGCGCAACAGCGTGAACAAGCACGCACAGCAGAGGGAATAAAAAGACCAGACCCGCAAAACATTGCCGATTTGATGTCTATTTTATTGATAATTATGGGAAAAAGAGAAAATTGCATCTTCAAAACCCCTGGTTAACACGACAACAAAAGAGCAGCGCACCACAAATGTGGGCTGTCTCCCGGGCTTTTGTCCCGCCGTGTAACCTCAACCAGAGGTCGTTCGCTCTCGGACCAGACATCTGCATAAACAGACCGGAACCCTAGCGAACCATTGCATATTTTTACAGTCTAACTAAAACTGCATAATTGCTTATAACAGAGTCCGACACATCAAATCAATACCGTAACGAATTTTTTATAATTTGTGTTTAGCCAATCCTATTGGAAAAGACTTTTTAGAGACACATAGCAGCAATAACATATTGTATTTTATATATTTTTCCTTGAAATATTAAGAGTGCTTTTAACCATAGCTAAAAACACTCTTTTTCCTGACGAGATAGCTATTCAGTATTAAATTCTCTCAAGGCTCACTGTTATTCGCCCAGCAAACCGAAAATATCATTCCCCTCAACCACCGCAGGATATGTTTTAAGCGGTACAGTGCATGGTGGCGAGGCAGCCTTTCCCGTACAAATGTCAAACCCCCCGCCATGCAATGGACAATAAATTGTAGTGCCTTCCAGATCTCCGTCTGTCAGGACTGCCTTTCCATGCGTGCAAAGAGCATCGGTGATATACACTTTACCTTTAACTTTATAAACCACCAATTTCGTCTCTAACCCGGCAACTGCCACCTGGCGCATATCGCTTTCACGCAGTTCATTGTCACGGCACAAAAAAACTTTTTCAACCATTGCTTTCTCCAGCATATATTTTTGTAAATACAAAGACCGTTTTGATCTAAGAACAAAAACTGACATAGGTCGCTGGATTTTACAATCTCTACACACATTCCATGGCACAAAATTATTTAACCATAGCCGCCACCGTCGTTGACATGGCCTCCTTCATTCCTGAGGTTCACCCTAAAAATCTTCTAAATTTTCTCTAAAAACTTGAAGGATATTTTTATTTTTTATGAAATATCATTATATTTTATAGTAATTTTTATTTATATGCATTCTTACGCCTTGATATTATTCGCCTCCCCCACGCTCAACCCCGAAAATTATAAGCTGCAAATACGAAAATAAGCCTCTTTTTCTGGTGACAAACACCTTTAATTACGTCAAATAACACATATCGGTTTCGAAATGATGAGTCTACGATCCTAGATGAATGTATTGGGCGCCTCTCTTCTTGGTTGCTGGATCTAGCAACGGAGACACGCACCAAAGTAAAAACAGGAGTAACGTATGCAGGATTGTCCGGCTAAAAAAAGGGCATATCTGTTTTGCGCCACTATGCTCATCAGTGGCGCTCCCTTTGCCTTCGTCGTCTCCGCTCATGCAGCATCTTCTGACCAACAGAAGCGCCCAGTTGCAGAGAAAAAAACGCGCCCTGCTGCGCCAGCAAAACAACAACCCGCTGCCACAAAAGCCGCAGCGCTTAAAACTACACCGCCCAAAGTCCATGCTGCCCAAGAAGAGCAGATTATGGTTACAGCGACACGGCGTGCCACTAAGCTGGAAGATTCACCAATCAATATTTCAGTGGTTGATCAGAAACTCATGAAAAATGAGCGGATCACTGATATTCGCCAACTTAGCTCTTTTGTCCCGGGTTTAACCATTACCGATAACGGCCCTGGTAATACCGGTAATATTATTATGCGTGGGCTATCTTCTGGCTCAACCTCTACAACCGGAAATTTCACCAACAACTCGGTTGGTGTCTACCTTGGTGAAGTGCCGCTTTACACTGACTTCAAGATGATCGACATTGATCGCTTAGAAGTTCTGCAAGGGCCACAGGGAACACTGTATGGCTTGGGCACACTAGCTGGCGCGATACGCTATATGCCACACCGCCCGGTTCTTAATCATTGGTCTGCTGACGTAACCGGAAAAACTTTTGGCGAATCACACAGCAGCTCGCCTGGCGGTGAAACAACCGGCACCTTTAACATTCCACTCATGAAAGACCATTTAGCATTTAGAACTGTTGTTGGGTACTATAACGACCCCGGCTTTATGGACTACAACTACCTTCTTAAAACGCCTGGGGTCTCTAACCCACAACCCGGTGCAAATTCTTTAGGCACAGCCGAACAACGCGATCAAAATTTCTATCGCCGCAAAGACCTGAACTACGACCACACCTTTACAACTCGTAACCAGCTCTTGGTACAGGTGAACCCTAATATTAAGGGCTACCTTACCTATATGCACCAAGAAACACGTACTGGTGGCCAACAGGCCAATGGTGTTGGTGTTATGGGCACCGGCCACTATGAAGCCCCTTGGCGCTATCAAGAACCAGTTAACCGCACATCAGACCTTTATAGCGGGGAGTTCTATTTTAATATCTTCAACTTTGCCCAGCTAGTTAACACAACAGCTTATACACACCAGACAATCGATTCTGTAGAAGATAACACGGATCTTTTGCTTGATTTAGATTATGGCTACCAAGCCTTTCCGAGCTTCTCTTCTTATGCCAACAACCACCGCAAATATACACAGTTTAACGAAGAGCTACGCCTTGTCTCGACCCACAAAGGGCCGATAAGCTGGGTTATTGGTGGTTTTTATAACGACCTTAAAACAGATACAAACCGTCATGAATACGTGCCCGGCTATACGTCATGGGCGGGTATAGATCGCCCAGATGAGTTGGAATATGCCTCCCGTGTACACACCAAAACGCAAGAACGTGCAGTATATGGAGAGCTTACGTATCATATCTTAAAGAACCTACAGATTACAGGTGGCTTCCGATACTTTGACTATGATGCCTCTGTGAACGGCGGCACCGCTTTACCGCTGTTTCAAGCCTACCCAAATGTAAATTATAGCTCGCAGCAAGGCTCTACCGGTGCCAACGGCACTATGTGGAAAGCAAACATTTCTTACCGTGTTAACCCTAATATTATGGCCTATTTCACTTACAGCACTGGCTATCGTGTTGGTGGGGTTAATAAAGTAGCACCCTGCTCTATGCCACTAGATACAAGCGTGCAGCATGCGTGCGCTCTCCCTAATGAGGTAAGCTATAAACCCGATAAAACTCGCAACGCTGAGCTTGGTATTCGCGGGAATTTTTTCCATCGCCGGTTAATGTTTACGCTAGCTGGCTATAATATAGACTGGAGCAATATACAGGTTCCGGGCCAAACCCAATATGGGAATGTCGGAATTACAAAAAACGGAGCCGCGGCGGTTTCAAGAGGCTTCGATGCGTCTGTTAATGTAAAAGTCCTACCTAATTTTACGATTTCGGCCACGTATTCTTATGTTGATGCACACCTGACTAAATACTCGCCTGGTTTGGTAACGAACGTACTTGGTTCCTATGCCGGTCAGCCAGGCGACCGTCTACCTGGTTCGACCAAAAATTCTGGGAGTGTTATTGCAAACTACATTATACATATTGACGAAGACCGTAACGTTCAACTCAACTGGGCGACAACATACCAAGGCAGTATTTTCTCCCGCGTTGGGCTAGAAGGATATGGCTACCGTATGCCAAGCTACGTAACGCACCGCGCCTCTGTAACATATAATACGCCAAAATGGAGCGTTGATCTTTTTGTTAATAACTTGACTGACCAATACGCCGTAACAGCTGTTAGTAACGACATGAGTTCTATTCGCTCACGTGATGGTGTTGCTGAACGTTATTATGCTTACAGTGTTCTCACACCTCGCACCTTTGGTCTGGAAGCAAGCGCTCATTTCTAAAGTAATGCACTCGATCAATATAATTTAAAAGAACCCTTCTATGTGAAAGTTATTTTCCATAGAAGGGTTCTTTTATTATTTACTTTATGCTTATAGCAACCTTTAAAATACCATAAATAGAGGGAAATCTCTGATGAAAACACCGCAAAAAGTGATTATGGTTTCAGGCGCGGCAAGAGGTATGGGTGCTGCCATCGCCAAAAAATTTTACGATGAGGGCTGGCATGTTAGCCTTGGTATGCGTAAATCTGAAACACCAGCATGGGCAACTGATACAACACGTATTTTAATTGGTTACTACGACGCATTAGATGCCACAACCGAAACGGCATGGGTTGAAAAGACCATAAGCCATTTTGGCCATATTGATGCAATTGTTGCAAATGCAGGCATTGGCATTTGGAAAAATGTTATAGAAATTTCTGAAGGGGAAATGGATGACCTATTGGACGTGCATATTAAAAGCCCACGCCGGCTTGTAAGTGCCGCTTGGCAGCAGCTTGTTGCAAGCGGTAGCGGTCGAGTTGTTATGATCGGTTCTTTATCAAGCAAACGCGTTTACGATTCAGATTCCGGGGCGTATGCGGTATCCAAATTTGCAACGCTTGCTTTGGCACATGCTATTCGCCACACTGGGTTTGAATATGGCATTAGAGCGACCGTTATATGCCCAGGCTTTGTGAAAACAGATATGGTTGAAGGTATGATGCCGGGCCTACATATGACCCCAGCTGAAGAAATTGCCCGTGTGGCGCATTTTCTTGTCACATCACCCAATGAAGTGAGTATTTCTGAAATCCCAGTAAATTGCAGGGCTGAGGAAAGCTATTAAAAAAATACAGTAGAAATTTATTGGGGAACAGGAGTGCATTCACAGGAATGTTTCTGAAGATAGTCTAAAAATTTCTCTAGTCTATTTCTCTAAAAACATTCCTCGCTTCTCTTCTGCAAGGCTATTGGGGAACCGGCACACACATGTCTTCTCTTTTCGTTAGTAAAGCCGATAATGCTTTAGGCTCTCTCTTAAGGCGCCACTTTTTGGGAGGGGGAATCGCACTTGCTTTTGCAGCCCTCCCTTCCGCCTGCGGTAAAGGCGCCTTAGCACAGACAAACCTAAATCCCCCCCCTTCATCAGATGTCACACTTGGCGGTGTTGTTCGTATTGGGAGTGACAATCAAATCTCTCTCATTGTTCCCAACGTTGAAATGGGGCAAGGCATTTATACAACTGAAGCTATCATTATTGCAGAAGAGTTAGAAGTAGACCCCAACGACATTACTGTGCTGCCAGCACTCCCACAAGACGTGAGTGAATTTGCACCAGAATTCCTTAAATCACTCTCAACAGGCGGCTCGCGTTCGGTGCGCAAAGGCTGGGTGCCCTTACGGCAAGCTGGCGCAACTGCTAGACTAATGCTTCTTGCCGCAGCAGCTACCCGTTGGAACACTGAGCAACGTTTTCTCGTAGCTGAAAACGGTTACATAAAAGATCATACTGGCCAGCGTTGTGCAAAATATGGTGAATTTGCAGCTGAAGCAGCACGACAGAACATACCCCAAGTAGTGCCGCTCAAGGCCGCCGATGACTGGAAACTTATAGGCAAGTCTTTTCCACGCTTAGATATCCCTGCAAAAACAAACGGAACAGCTGTTTTCGGAATTGATGTCCGTATACCAGACATGGTGATTGGCACTATTATGGGGCCACCATCGCTTGGTGCTAAAGTTCGCTTTATCGATGACACGCTCTGCAAAAATATTCCTGGTGTTCTGGACGTTCTAAAAACGGATACAGCCGTTGCCGTTATCGCAAAAAATTACTGGACAGCGAAAAAAGGGTTAGGTGCTCTTAAGGTTACATGGTTAGAGGGAAAAGAGGCTTCTCTCTCTTCTATAGACATTCGAAAAACCATTCGTGACGCCTCCCTCTCTGTTCCAGAGGTTATTGCGCGCGATGAAAGAGCGGAGGATGCTTCTGTTGAAGGTAGAAAACTAGAAGCCGCTTATGAACTCCCGTTTTTATCTCATACTCCGATGGAACCGGCTAACGTAACTGTACATGTACGCGCAGATGGCTGCGATGTTTGGATGGGCACACAAGTGCCAACACGTGCTCGTGCTGCGGTTGCACAGGTAACAGGCTTACCCCAAGAAAAAATTGCCATTCATAATCACATGATAGGTGGTAGTTTTGGGCGTAGATTAGCAACAGATTTTTTGGAACAGGCAACGCACTTTGCCTGCCAGGTTTCGCGCCCAGTAAAATTTATCTGGAGCCGTGAGGAAGATATACGCCAAGACCTTTTTCGCCCAGCATATTATGACCGTATTAGCGCAACACTTGGCCAAGACGGGCAGCCGCTCTCTTGGCAGCACCATGTAAGCGGCCCTTCAGTTGTCGATCGGTTTACACCAGGTGGCCTCCCTCTAGGCAAGCTCGATTCAGACGCCGTAGCAGGGGCTGTGGATACACCGTATGACTTACCACAAATGTTTGTAACTTGGACGCGCGCTGAAACCCCAGTGCCCGTTGGGTGGTGGCGTGGCGTAGGCCCAGCGCATAATGTTTATGTGGTAGAAAGCTTTATAGATGAACTAGCGACCGCAACAGATAATGACCCATTAGATTACAGACTACATCTTTTACGTAAAAACCCTCGTTCTGTAGCTCTACTAAAACGTGTTGCACAAGAGAGCCAATGGAGTAAACCCTTACCCTCGGGCACGGGCCGTGGAGTAGCATTACATAATGCTTTTGGTACCCACTGCGCAGTTGTTACTGAAGTGATGGTGACAGATAAAAAATATATTGCCATAACAAAGGTAACAGCCGTTATAGATTGTGGTATAGCCGTTAACCTTGATACTATTAAAGCACAAATAGAAGGTGGGTTACTGTTTGGCTTTAGTGCAGCCCTTTATAGCGAAATAACCATAAAAAATGGACGTATAGAGCAGAGTAATTTTCATAATTATCCGCTTATGAGAATTAATGAAGCACCACCAATTGACGTTCATATTATCAAAAGTACAGAAAACCCTGGCGGTATTGGAGAGGTTGGCACGACTGCCGCATTTCCATCGCTAGGGAATGCGCTTTTTAACGCGACAGGCACAAGATGTAGGCGCTATCCATTTTCACAATATTTTTTTAATGAAGACAAAAACACGATTTAGAATAATCATTATAGAAGCATCTCATAAAGCTAATTTTCATAAAAAATTCTGTTTCATAGACTTGCCATGATTACTCATTGAAAGCAGATGCACCCTGCAACACAAGAAACATCTGCCCTCTATAAAATAAGGTTCAGGTTGATGATTCAATTGCCTATATTTTCTGGCTTCTCCCACCATGCCAGCACATGAATATCGTGAGATGTGGTCCATATCCCCTGAGGGGTATAACGTAACGCTCCACTACCCGTTTGTGTGCCAAGCCTTGCACGGATAGCAAGAGTTTTTGGATCAACCACAACAAATGTCTGGTGATCTGTTGTACGGAGCCAAACCTTGCCACCTCCTGCATCAATATCTCCATACGTTAATGTATTATCTACTTTAACGCGGCCAGAAATCTCTCCTGTTTCTGGCGCAATGCGCACAAGCGTTCCATCGCCCTGTTCCTGCACCCAGACAGCGCCTTCTCCAGCAACAAGAAAGCCCGGATTTTGACCAAGGGCCGTTTTTTTAACGACACTATTTGTTTGCGGGTCAATTTTCTGAAGAGTGTTATGAGTAGGGCTCACCCCCCATAAAGCACCAAAACCAAATGCCAAATAATAAGTTTCAGAATCAACGGGAATAGAGGCAATTACCTTGTTTGTGAGTGGGTCAACACGGGAGATCTTTCCGCTACCGTCACTCCCTACCCAAATAGAACCATCTCCACTAACAACATTTAGTTCACCTCTTGGGTTTGCAATACCAGTTTGAATAACAATATCGTTTTTCGCAGTTTGCAAATTAACACGGTTGAGTGTCTTGGCCTTACAATCGGCAACCCATAAAGAGCCAAATGCTACTGCCATTGCACCGCAAGGATGATCCAGCTTGACTTCAGCCAGCTTTCCCTCTGTCGACCAGTGCTCTACCCGCCCTCTATTCATAACCCATACTGAACTACCATCAACAGCAAGAAAGTCAGGTGAGCCGGGCACATGCATAACCTGCGGCATAGGAGCTGTTTGCGCAAACACATTAGAAAAACAGCTTAGCGGTGAAAGCACCGCTAACATCAAAGTATATTTTAAAATTGTTTTACGATACATCATGAAAACCTCTTCTAATTTATTAAATAATTAATATTAGGATATGTATTTCCTAAAAAGAGATTTTACTGATAAAGCCTCTCTAATTCTGCCAATAACGTATAAAATAGAAAATATTCCAGCAAATACATATGCGGCAGTTGGAGACAGCTTTCGTTTTCCCTGTCCTTCTTTATCTTTCTCGCTCTTCTTTTCCGGTGCAGGCACCCCTAACGCTTTGTCTATTGGGCTCTGTATAAGGTATTTCTCTTCTTTAGCTTTATCACTAACAGATTGCGATACTTCGGTTGATGGTTTCTGTAAATGCTTAACGACAATAGTCAGTTCTGCCATTATCAAAAAAAAGAGTGGCGCTAAAAAGCAAAAAAGTAGTGTTTTGCTGGTTAAGTCGTAGCGCAAAAAAGAACCATCCTGATTTTTTTCTATACTCAAAACACCATTATCAAATACGGCCATCTTGTCTTGAGATGGTTGATTTTTCTTAGAAAAAACCAACCCATCATTTGTCAGCTCGTGCGTTGTACCCACTTCTTGAAACAATGGTTCTATTTTACCAAGTGTTTCACTATTTGTTTGTTGCACGGGCAGGGAAAGGTTTCCTCTTACATGCCAGACCCAATCGATAAGGTGCCAGTTCACTTTTATGTCCTTTTTCAAACTACGCTGAAGTAGAAAGCCATATAAGAGTTATTGCCGAGCCTTCTCACCAAACCACTGTTTAGTTACTTTTTTGAATTTCCTTTTATAATAGCGCCAACCATTGGTGAATGGATAAGTCATTTGCTCAGCAATTGTTAGGCGACGCCCTCCTTCTGTACCAAGCAATTCTGCCTCACCATCAACACAGGTACCAAACATTCTATCTATGAAGATATAAACGCTCGCGTAATTACTACATGTCGCTTCATAATCTTGCGCATGATGCAAACTATGATGCTCTGTTGTATTAAATAAATACCTCCACCACCGCGGTGTGTTAAACCGCACGTTAATGTGCTGATATTCACCAATAGCCATAGACATAGCCCCAGCCAGCAAAACTGCACGGGGTAAAAAATCAAAAAAACCACCCAACCCAAGACCTATAAGAAACAACTCGGTCGGATTACCAACGGCACCCTTATTAATATTTAATTGAGTAACATAATGATGGACTGAATGCGGTAACCACAATGGGTACCATGTATGCATTGCACGATGCATCCAGTACTGACCAAAATCAAAAATAAACGAAATAAGAAAAGCCTGAACCAAAAGGGGCAGAACAAGAAACCATGTAAATTTGTCAAAATGGAGATGCAATTGAATAAAATCTATTACAGCATCGCTACCGATATAACTATTTACAATACGTAGAAAAGTATAGCCAATACCTACATAGAAAAGGTCTGTAACCAGCTCTTTCCATGTTAAGCGCCAACTTTCATAACGTGGGTTTACCCATTCAAGTGCCATCAAGAGCACTCGAAAGCCTACCCCAATACCAATGGCGGTTGTTGCTGTGGCTATAGAATTAGGCGCATAATACCAAAAAATAATTAAGCCAAGGAGCATTGCAGGCTGAAAATAGGTAAAGACAAACTGCTTAACCTTTCCCCCCTCCACTTTTGGTATATTGTCCCAGCCAACCGTGACAGGAGCTTGCGATCCAATCACTCTGTTTCCAACGCGAGTTCCGCTCATCTCCACCTCCAAGCCTTACTTTAGTGAAGAATTTACCTCATTATCCATAAGAGCTTCATACGTCATTTGACCCAGATTGACGTAACAGAAGCACGCTTACCACCAAGACAGGCGAACACTTTACTTCACTCTCTTTTGTATAAGTGAAAATCAATTACAAACTAATATGTGAATAAAAATACACTATTATTGAAAATAAACAAATTATTATTGAAAAATATTAATATTTTTATATGGCAGATTACAGTGAAGTTTTTTATTAATTCAGAAATTCTTATTTCTTCATGACTACCTTCCATTTGCTTTCATCAGCCAGCCCAAATTATATAATCATTTCATTTCGAATGTAAAATATAATTTTTCCTTATTTTACGTTGAATATCATTTTTTCCTCCCTTGTCGCGAAAAACGTTATCTGACATATGTGAGTGAGAATCCTGTTTTTGTAATTTTTGCTGATGATTTAAATTACGATCAGTAAAGAAATCAGCCACCCATGTTGGCACGCAAATGAGAGTTAAAAAGTGGAAGAAAAGAGAATTGTCATTGTAGGGGCCGGCGTGGCGGGTGTATCTGCAGCTGAAGCCTTACGCGAAAACGGCTTCAAAGGAGGAATTGTCTTATTAAGCCGTGAAAATACTATGCCTTATGACAGACCACCGCTCTCCAAAGAGGCCCTTACGGCAAGTTCTTCCTCCGCTACTTTTTTACTCCGAGACAAGACATTTTATGAGGCCAATAACATCGATCTTAGGCTAGGTGTTTCAGCCACAAGCATAGACCCACATGGCCACGTTTTAACTCTCTCCAATAATACATACCTCACTTACGACAAACTACTTTTAGCAACGGGATCTCGCGCGCGAACACTCCCTCTTTTCCCATACGCATCACCCGGCATTCATTATTTGCGCACCTTAAACGATGCGCAAAGATTAAAAGATGATATGGAAAAGCTCCCCCAAGACGCTAACATGGTTATTGTGGGTGCTGGCATTATTGGCCTAGAAGTTGCTGCTGCAGCAGCAACACAAGGTCTTACGGTAACAGTTATAGAGACAGGGGAAAGGCCTCTGGGGCGTTCTGGCAGTCCGTTTCTCGCTCATTTTCTAGCCAGAAAACATACCGAACATGACGTAAGAATTTTATGCAATACCCACATCATAAACGTAGAAAAATGTCATTCTGGATATTGCCTCTCACTCTCTAATGACACTCAGATTTTAGCTAATCTCGTTGTTGTGGGGGTGGGTGTCTGCCCAGAACTCGAACTGAGCACACTAGCAGGAATTGACGTTACTCCTGCTGGTATTAAAGTAGATGCACAAGGCAGAACGACGATTACAGACATTTACGCCGCTGGAGAGGTCGCGTTTCATCATAATATACATTACGGCACGCAACGTCGTGATGAGACATGGCAACATGCAGCCAGCCATGGTGCACACGTCGCCAAAGCTATGATTGGTGCACCAGATGATTACTCCACCCTTGGTTCTTACTGGACAGACCAGTATGATCTCAACATTCAAGTAATAGGTAACCCACTAGGAACAAGCGAGGTTGTACGTGGCAACCCGGACACTGAGGGTTGTCTCATTTTTCATTTAGATGGCTCTACTATTTGCGGGATCACAGCAATTAATTCTACACGCGCCTTACGCAAGCTCCGACGGTTAGTGGTTAACTCTGCATCTATACCAATAGAAGTGCTGGCTGACCCAGAAAGTGATTTACAGAATTACTAACCTACACATTAGTAATTCATACCGCACGAGTAGTATATTAGACCCTGCGCTCTGGCCCACACGCAGAACGACATGCACCAGAGGAAAATACGGCTTAATCCATTCCATCTACTTTTCAGATCGCAAAGACATACCAGTCAGAGACCTACCTCCATCGCAGGTCTCTGAAACACAACAACCCGCTCAGTTCAATAATTTAGTGAATAATGAGCTTAGGGTTATAATGCCGATTAAGTCCATGTGCCTTTTAGGAAGAAAAACTATAAAAACACCACTAAGAATCTATATTATTCTTAGTGGTAAAATGTAAAAATAATTAAATTATAGCTCCCCAGTTAAAAACTGGGCACGGCCCCAGCCAAAGCTCCAGTGTTCATCTGCATTTTGAACAATTGAAACCATTAAGTCTGACGGTTTAAGCCCACATTTTGTTTCGAGTGCTTCTGCCAATAAGCGGTAAAATTCTGCTATTTGCTCTTTCGGCCGTGGGCGTGAGACCACTTGCAGCAAAACAACTTTGTTTGTTCTTGGAATATCAAGCCCAGTGTCCTGAATGATCATGTGTGTTGCATCATGCTCAGACACAAGTTGATACCGGTCACGTTCTGGCACTTTAAAAGCAGCCAACATGGCACCATGAGCAGCATCAAGCAGAGTGCCCACTTCGTCTGTTGTTCTGCTCCCTTTAATAAGGTGAAAATGAAGCAAAGGCATAACTTTTTTCCTTTTTAACAATTATACAAGAAATATTTTACAAGCTGCATTAACCAACAGTTTCAATGACTTTACGCACAGTTTGCATCATATTTTTTAGCTCGTTTTCTGTTGCAATAAAGGGCGGCCCGAAAGAAATAATATCACCGGTTACGCGCAACAGTTGCCCTTGTTTGAGCGCTTCTTCAAACACGGCTAAACCACGCACGCCAACACCTTCTTGTGCAGGTTTGAGCTCAATCGCTGCGGTCAGGCCAATATTACGAATATCTGCCACTTGCGGCACATCGGCCAGACTATGGGCGGCATCTTCCAACACAGGCTCAAGAGCCGCAACACGCTCAAACAAGCCTTCGCTTTCCATAACGTCTAGCACAACATGACCGACGGCAGCAGCCAAGGGGTGGCCCGAATAAGTATAACCATGGCAGAACTCAATGGCGTTTTGCGGGCCGGTCATGAACGTTTTATAAATTTCGTCTGTTACAATAACCCCGCCCATGGGCACAATGCCGTTTGTAACCGCTTTAGCAAAGGTAATAATGTCAGGTGTAACGCCAAAACGCTGTGCGGCAAATGGCGCACCCATACGGCCAAAACCGCTGATAACTTCATCAAAAATAAGAAGGATACCGTGCTTTGTGCAAATTTCACGCAGGCGTTGTAAATAGCCAAGTGGCGGCACAATAACCCCTGTAGACCCCTGCACAGGTTCTACAATAACAGCCGCTATGGTTGAGGCATCATGCAAAGCCACTAAACGCTCTAGGTCTTCGGCGTAGTCTGCTCCCCATGTTGGCTGCCCACGGGTAAAGGCCATATGCTCTGGTGCGTAAGTATGCCGCAGGTGATCTACGCCGGGCATCATGCACGGCGCAAACATTTTACGGTTGGAGAGAATACCCCCAACAGACATGCCGCCAAAACCTACACCGTGGTAGCCCCGCTCCCGCCCGATCATACGAAAGCGGTTTCCTGCCCCTTTAATACGGTGGTAACCAAGCGCGACCTTGAGTGCCGTATCAACAGACTCTGAGCCAGAATTAGCAAAGAACACGTGGTTCATGCCTTCTGGGGCCATATCTGCAATACGCTGCGCAAGCGAGAGCGCGTTATTATGCGTCATCTGAAAAGAGGGAGCAAAATCGAGTGTATCGACCTGTTTTTTAACAGCTTCCGCAATTAAAGGGTGAGCATGCCCAAGGGGAGTACACCACAAGCCAGACAGCGTATCAAACAGTTTCTGGCCCTCAACATTCTCGTAATAGGCGCCTTTAGCAGCGACCAAAGTACGAGGGGGTGAGTTGGCCTGCAACAACCGGTTTGCGGTAAAGGGCTGCCAGTAAGTGCCCTTTTTTACTGTTGCCACACTATCAAAATTGCTCACTGCAAATGCCCTTTCGGCGTTGGCCTGTGGTGTTTTAACAAAAGAACGCGTGTCGGTTAGGCTCTAAAAATTACTACTCCGCTTTATTAAAAAAGCTATCAGCTTTTAAAACGGCTTCAAGTAAAACATTTGCGCCTGCTGTTGCATCTTGTTCCAAAATACTTTCAGCTTCGTTATGGCTTAGGCCATCTTTACAGGGCACAAAAATCATAGCAGTTGGGGTTACGTGTGCCATATAACCTGCATCATGGCCGGGGCCAGAAACAATACGGCGGGCAAGATATTTGCCCTCTGTTGCAGCTTGTTCAACTATCGCAACACAATCTTTGTTGAAATGCACCGCAGGGGCATCCCAAATCTGCACAACATCTACGCTCACGTTGTTTTCTTCTGCAATCGTTTTAATACGAGCCAGCAGTTCTTTTTCCATTTCTAGCACAACCGCATCGTTAGGGTCGCGAATATCAATAGTAAAGAAAACCTCACCCGGCACAACGTTGCTGCTATTAGGCCGGTTTTCCAAAAGACCAACAGTCCCTACCGCAGAGGGAGCATGCGCTTTGGCAACCTGACTGGTAGCCGTAATCATACCTGCGGCGGCTACCAGTGCATCGTGCCGTAGCGGCATAGGAGTAGAGCCTGCGTGGGCATCTTTGCCGGTTACGGTTACTTCATACCACCGCGCACCCTGAATACCTGTAACAATACCAATCGTTTTTTCTTCAGACTCTAAAATTGGGCCTTGTTCAATGTGCAACTCAAAATAAGCCGCCAGAGGGTGCTCACCGCATTTTTCCTCACCCCGATAACCAATTTTTTCTAATTCGTCTTGAAAACGAATGCCCGCACGGTCACGTTTTTCCAGAATATCTTCTTCTTTAAAAATACCAGCAAAAACGCCTGAGCACATCATGGGAGGAGAAAAACGTGAGCCTTCCTCGTTTGTCCAGTTAATAAGCTCAATAGGGTGGCGTGTTACATAACCAGATTTATGCAGCGCACGGAGCACCGACAGCCCCCCTAATACACCCAAAATCCCATCAAACTTACCGCCCGTTGGCTGCGTATCAAGATGGCTACCCATAGTAATAGGAGCAAGCGTATTATCCTGCCCAGCACGGCGGGCAAACAAGTTGCCCATAGAGTCATAAGAAACTGTACAGCCCAGCTCTTTACAGGTTTTTATAAACCAGTCACGCACCAGCTTATCTTCGTGCGTTAATGTCAGGCGCTTTACACCCCCTTTAGGTGTGCCACCAAACTCTGCTGTTTGCATAAGGTCTGCCCAAAGTGCCTGACCATCTACACAAAGGTTATTATTTTTACCTGTAAAACCTACCTGAGACATACCTTTTCTCCGCTTTAATACACTACTCAAACCGTAATTTACGCTGTAACCCGGTTAGGGTTATTGGGGTGCTCTGGCCATGTCAGCTCGCCTTCTACAGGCTGAGGTTGCATGGTAATACAATCATCAATGGGGCAAACATGCGCACATAGGTTGCAGCCTACGCACTCTTCATCAATCACTTCATAATGGTTTTTGCCATCAACAAGTGTTTTTGAAATAGCCTGATGCGATGTATCTTCGCAGGCGATATGGCATAAGCCACACCCAATGCAGGCATCTTGGTTAATGTCTGCAAGTGTTTTGAATTTTAAGTTTAAATTACCCCAATTAACAAAGCGTGGAATAGCCTGCCCACTAACAGAGGGAATATCTGCATACCCTTTTTGATCCATCCAGCTAGAAAGACCATCTATCATGTCATCAACAATACGGAAACCATAGTGCATTGCGGCCGTACAAACCTGCAATGTCGTCGCACCCATTGCTAAAAACTCTGCGGCATCACGCCAAGAACCAATACCACCCATACCAGAAATGGGAATACCAGCCAGCTCTGGGTGGCGGGCAATGTCACCAATCATACGCAGGGCAATAGGTTTAACGGCTGGGCCACAATACCCACCGTGTGTGCCTTTACCGCCTACAACAGGCATGGGGGCCATTTGGTCTAGGTCAACACCAATAACAGACTGAATGGTGTTGATAAGAGAAACGGCATCTGCCCCACCCCGTTTGGCAGCAAGTGCTGGCATAAGAATATTGGTAATATTAGGGGTAAGTTTAACAATAACCGGCATACGGGTGTATTGCTTACACCACCGCGTAACCATTTCAACATATTCTGGAACCTGCCCTACAGCAGCCCCCATATTTCGCTCAGACATACCATGTGGGCAGCCAAAATTGAGCTCGATACCATCTGCCCCCGTTTCTTCAACCAACGGTAGAATGGCTTTCCAGCTTTCTTCAACACAGGGCACCATAAGGCTGACAACTACCGCTCTATCTGGGTAGTCTCGTTTAACCTGCTTAATTTCTGCAAGGTTAACGGCCAGTGGGCGGTCTGAAATAAGCTCAATATTGTTAAGCCCCATTAAACGATTGCCGTTATAGTTTAGCGACCCGTAACGAGAGCTTACATTAACCACGGGTGGGTCTTCACCCAAAGTTTTCCAGACAACACCACCCCAGCCCGCCTCAAACGCACGGCGCACGTTATAGGCTTTATCTGTTGGGGGGGCAGAGGCCAGCCAAAAAGGGTTAGGAGACTTAATACCGGCAAAAGTTGTGCGCAGGTCAGCCATTGTTTCTATCCTTTATTGGCCAGAATTTTGAGAGAGCATGGCATGAATAGCCTCTGCCGCATCACGGCCATCACGCACGGCAGCAACAGTCAGGTCTTCACCCGGCGTACAGTCACCACCCGCAAAAACACCCTGCATTGTGGTCTGGTACTGGTCATCTACCAAAATGCGGCCACCACTTATGGCTATGGTATCTGCTTGTAAGGGGGTAGATAAAAATGTCTGGCCTACGGCCTTTAACACCATGTCAGCTTCAATAATAAAGGTGTCGGCGGGGTTGTAGGCAATGCTACCATCTGGGCCAATGGCACCTCGGGCAAACTCTACGCCGCGCAAAACACCGTTTTCAGACACAATACGCACAGGAGAAGCCCACAGCTTAACCGTAACGCCATTGGTCTGTGCCCACTCCCGCTCAACCGTGGTGGCGGACATTTGCTCATGACCACGGCGGTAAACTAAAAACACATCTTCCGCACCAAGGCGACGTGCCTGCACCGCAGCATCAACCGCCGTGTTACCACCGCCCACAACCACAACCCTGCGGCCAACTGGCACGGTCTTTTTGTCTTGTGAGCGCAGAGTTTCAATAAAAGTAACGGCATCCATCACGCCATCAAGCTGTTCACCTTCAATACCCATGGCTCTTACGCCAGCTAGGCCCACAGCAAGAAAAACAGCATCATACTCTTTGCGTAATTGGGCAACGGTAAAGTCTTTGCCAAGTGACAGCCCACCCTGGAAGGTAATCCCTCCAATGGCCATAAGAAAATCTACTTCTTTTTGAGCAAAGTCATCTGCCAGTTTGTAAGCGGCAACGCCGTATTCGTTCAGGCCACCTGGCAAGGTGTGGGTATCAATCAAATCAATATTATGGCCATGCATGGCAAGGCGGTGCGCACACGCCAAACCTGCTGGGCCAGCCCCCACAACGGCAATACGTTTACCCGTTGCAACAGCACGCGTAAAAGGCTGGCCACCATGCTCCATCTGCCAATCTGTGGCGTGGCGCTGCAATGCACCAATACGGATAGCCTGCCCGGCTTCGCGCGCGGTATGCACACATTTTTGTTCGCACAGAATTTCTGTTGGGCACACGCGGGCACAAGCCCCGCCCAAAATATTAGACTCCAGAATAGTCCGTGCAGAGCCTTGCATATTGTTGGTGGCTATAGCCTTGATAAATTTAGGAATATCAATGCTGGTAGGACAAGCCTGCACACAAGGGGCATCGTAGCAATAAAAACAGCGCTCTGCTTCTATTACTGCTTGAGCATGCGTTAGAGGGGGGTGAGCATCAGCAAAATTGGCTGCCAGCTCTCCCTCACTCAGGCGACCACAGATGGTATCTGGGATTCTCATAACTGCTGCTTCCATGAAATTCCGATTTCGTAACGATAAGATCAAAAGAGACGATTGCGCAACGTTTTTCTGACCATCTTTTCAGCTTTTATAAAAAAAGACTGCATGCTGAACTTGTGTATGCCCTCAAAAAAAATCCTGCCTGTGGCAACAGGCAGGATCAAACAGGGCAAAAGTAGGAAACCTTAGAAACCGGTAGAAAGCGAGAATGAAACCGCAAACCCCGGAGACAATGTATAAGTTGGCGCAGAACCCGCACCATAATTGGTACCATTTACCCCCGTTGTTGCATGCGCAAACGGAGACATAGAATACACACCATTGCGATAGAGAGAGCCAGCTAGGTTTTGGAAGTTAAGCTGGATTTGAGGTGCACGAAGGTGCCATTTGTTAGAAAACCTATACCCAAGAGTAACCGTATCCGTAATATAGGGGTGTAGTTTTTCATCGTTTACGAGCGTTGCGTACTGGGCCCCAATATATTTGAGGTTCAAGTTCGCAAAAATATGCCCGTTATCCCAGTCAATGCCGAGCGCACCCATTTCGTGCGGGGTGCCTACTGGTCGTTTCCCTTTTGTCCGCAAATCATCATTCAAATAATGAATATTGGAGTCTGTTGTCGCATCCAGATATTCAAAACTTACATAAGGACGGAAATGCCCAAAAATGGGCCGCGTACCGAACTGCACATCAACCCCGCGAGAGGTCTGGTTACCCACGTTCATTGTGGTAGACATTGGTGCACTACCAAAGTAGCTCAGCACACTCATCTGTCTATTGGTAAAGTTATAGTTAAAGAAAGAAATTTCACCCACAAATAGGTCATCGTGGTAGCGGTAGCCTATTTCTTCTTCAATCGCATATTCGGGTTTTACGTTAGCAGAGGGCGCTGTAGACATGGAGCCATCAAGGTTATACAGCTCAAACATAGTGTTGTTGTTAGGCATTTTAAAGTTAGTGGTGCCCAAAACATAAAGTTGATGATGGCTATTAAACCGGTAACTGGCACTAAATTGGGGCAACGGCTCAAAAACGTTTTGGGCACGCTTTTGTTGAATATTAGGCACGTAGCTATCAACCTTGCGGTTAACCATAGCCACCCGCAAACCAGCTTGAAGTTCCAGCTTATCATGCAGTAGGCTTAGCTTATCGCCCAAATAAAGCATGTTCACTTGCGTAAAGGTGTTGTGGTTATTCAAATACCAACGGTTACCTTCCTGCGTTTTATAAATATTTGGCCCGTAATCACCATAAATATTCGCAGGGCCACCATTTTGCTGGTTAATATAAGACACAGGGGTAGACTGGTTGGTACGAGACCATTCAAACCACCACCCAAAGGTAAGGGTGTTAACCCCTTGTTTCCATGTTAGTTTGGCGTTGTTACCTGTACGGTGGTAGCTAAAATAAAGCGGCGTATAAACTGTTGTGCCGTTTGCAACATCAACATTAACAGGCTGGTTACCAGAGAAAGTCTGGCCATCTGTTACAGTACTGACACCGCCAATTGTACCAGAACCCCACCACAAATAGGGCGTGTCATCAAACCGCAGCCCTTCTGCTAATTTAACAGAGAGCGGGGCAGAAGCAATCATGTTCTGAAAAGCATCTAGCCCATATTTATGGTAGCTTGTTTTATTATTGGGGTCATATTTAGATGAAAAATCGTAATGCTTACCGTATTTATCAAACTGCTCTTTGGTGGGGTACATGTCGAGCTGTAGATTATTGGTGTTATAACTCGCATTAAGGCTCCAATGGCTATCTGGGCTAAAATCCTTAACCATTTTAAAGTCAACATGCTTACGGGTAAACTTACCCGGCCCACGCCAGTTGTCTGCCGCTGTGTTGGAGAAAGACGCAAAAGCACGGAAGCCGCTATTACCAATATCCCCACTTTCTAAACGCACAAACTCACGGTGCATATTATAAGAACCGTAAGAAAAATCTACAAAGCCCCCACGCCTGTGCGATGGGTCAATAAGCTCTGCATACGCACTGCCCGCTGCGGCAGAAATACTAGGCGTATCAATATCAGCAGAGCCCGGCATTAAGGATACAGATTTAAGGTTATCACCATCAGAAGTCTGGTTGGCGTAAAAGCCACCATCGCCCACGTCATTCACTGGGGCGCCGTTATAAATCCAGCCGACATGGTCTCCGGGCAAACCACGGAGCATAAGATTACCCCCAGCTATGCCGTAAGGCTCTGTAAGGGCCACATAAGCACTCGGGGTCAGTGCCAATACTTGCACAGGGTTAGCAGAAGGTGGCTGCTTTGCAATAAAATCTCGTGTTACAGACTGGATTGTTCCGGCCCGAGACTCCACACGCATAAGACCACCACCCGGCGCGTGGCGTGTAACCCCTTGCACGGTTGTAGACCCTGCAACCTGTATTTCTTCAGGTGAGTTTGTAGCACTTACCGGGCCATAATTACGCTTAATCTTTTTAGGTGCCGCACGATGAACTGGCTTTGTATGTGTAGGGGCACTTTGTGCCGATGCTGCATGAGAAAGCAGAACAGAACCCAAAAACGTTCCGGTTAAAAGTAGATGCGTGGCAGATGTTCGAATGAGAGGCATAGCCTTTCGAGCTCCAGAGCAAGAGGGGGCGGGGCAGATGGGGGTCTAAAAGACTGGAAAGGGCCTCCTCTTTAAAAGATCGAACCGACCGCGGAACGATATGATGATTCGATCCGGGTTAGCAACGTAAATTCGACTATTTGGTTAGATTTTATCTGATGGTGTGGAACAAATGTAACAACCACTCATGATAATTCTTGAATATTACGGACAAGAGAATTTACTCTGTCTGCAAGACCCTACCATGAAAGCTTTGTATCCATGATACTTCCCGGCGACCCTGCACCCCTTTTTACCCAGCGCGCGAATACAGATTGGCACCATTATAGTTTTGATATGGCGGCAGGTCGCTATTCGCTTCTTTTATTTTGTCCCTCTTTGCAAATAGAGGCCACTCAGAAAGCTATAAATGCACTCAGTAGCTTATACAGTTTAAAAGCATCTGGCCGCCTAGAACTTTTTATTATAAGCACCAACCCACTAGACGAAGAAAAAACGTTAGCTAATAAAAAAGAATATTTTACAATATTTGATTCCAATAAGCAGGTTCATACCCAATATGGTATTGCACCTAATATGCTCACTTGGGTTGTGGTTGACCCCATGCTGCGGGTTAAATGCGTGTTAGAGGCAAGCGAAAAATACTTCAATTTTATCAAAAACTTCCTACAAAATGCGAAGCCTTTTCAAGAAGGGCCAGTGCCTGCTTTACTGTTAGAGGGCGTTTTGGAACACAGCTTTTGCACAACGTTAATAGAATATTACAACAGCCAACCGTCACATATCTCTGGTGTATTAACTCAAAACCATGAGCGTAAAGCAGTTAATGCAGATAATTTTTCTTTCAAACGGCGCAGAGACTGCGCCTTAAACGACCCATCACTTGTACGCAATTTGCAAGCTCGTATAATAAGGCGTGTTGTACCTGAAATACGCAAAGTTTTTCAGTGCGATGTTACAGGCATGGATCGTATGATTTTAAGTTGTTACAACGCAGAAGAACGAGGTTGCTTTGGCCCCCATCGTGACAACACCGTACCAGGCGCTATGCACAGGCTTTTTGCGGTATCACTCAATTTAAATGATGGATTTGAAGGCGGCGATTTGTTTTTTCCTGAATTTTCAGCTCGGGGGTTTTGCCCTCCGCCGGGTGGCGCTATTATTTTCTCTACCGCTCTATTACATGCCGTGCGCCCTGTAACAAAAGGTAAGCGCTACGCCTGCCTACCTTTTGTTTTTAATCAAGCCTCGCTCGACTACGCTAAACAACAGGAGCGCGTTACCGCCCCCACCAACCCCTTATAAAGGGTAACGTGGCTGGCGTTTATACGTTGGGCGCTCCAAATACCGCCCTGCCCCACGCACAGCACGCAAGTCACCATTATCCCAAACCACTTTACCATTACTTATGGTTTTTCTTGCAATACCCGTTACTGTCATACCTTCGTAAATATTATAATCAACATTTTGGTGGTGCGTTGCAGCAGAGATAGTGCGGGTGCCTGTTGGGTCCCACAAAACAATATCGGCATCAGCCCCAACCGCCAACGCCCCTTTACGGGGGTACATATTAAAAATACGCGCCGTATTGGTAGAGGTCAGGGCAACAAACTGCTCAGGCGTAAGTTTGCCGGTGGCCACGCCATGGTGCCACAAAACGCTCATCCGGTCTTCAATACCCGGCGTACCATTGGGTATGCGCGTAAAGTCGTTTAGGCCTGCTTCTTTTTGCTCCTTACAAAAGCAGCAATGGTCTGTGGCCGTTGTATGGAGCTGGCCAGACATTAAACCACCCCATAATGCTTTTTGGTGGTGCGCTGGCCTAAAAGGTGGGCTCATAACGTAACGTGCTGCTTTCAACCAATCTGATGCTGTATAAACTTGGTCATCAAACACCAAATGCTGGGGTAACACCTCACCATAAACCTCTTGGCCATTCATGCGGGCTTGCGCAATGGCGTTGGTTGCTTCCTCGGTTGAGACATGCACCACATAAATGGGCACGCCTAATAAGCCTGCCAACGTAATGGCACGTTGTGTTGCCTCACCCTCTACACTCGGCGGGCGAGAAAGCGGGTGTGCCTCTGGCCCAGTACGGCCCTGCGCCAGAAGATCTTTTTGCAAGTAGGCTACGGCATCGCCATTTTCAGCATGCACGGTGCAAATGGCCCCCAACTCTCCTGCACGGCGCATGGAGTGCAAAAACGCCTCATCTTCCACCATCAGGGCATTTTTATACGCCATAAAATGCTTAAAAGAATTCACCCCGCAAGAGGTCACTAGGGTTTCCATATCCTGATGGACTTGGTCGTCCCAATGGGTAATGGCAACATGAAAGCCGTAATCTGCGGCTGCTTTGTCTGCTTTGTCACGCCATGCGCGCCAAGAATCCAGTAGGGTACGGCCTGCACCGGGTATAACAAAATCGAGTATGCTGGTGGTACCCCCGGCCAGCCCGGCTGCTGTGCCGGTATAAAAGTCATCTGTTGCAATGGTGCCCATAAAGGGCATTTCCATGTGGGTGTGAGGGTCTATGCCGCCGGGCATAACCAGCAAGCCACCTGCCTCTACCACTTCATACCCCGCAGGTGTTTCAAGGTCTGGGCCTATTTGCGCAATAAGGCCTGCTTCATCGCACAGAATATCTGCCCGTAGTGTGCGCTCGGCTGTTACAACCGTTCCACCTCTGATATGCAGCATGACTTCGGGCTTCCTTCCTGCGTTAACCGTAAGGGCTGTTCACGACTCATATTTTATATCGAAACCGTATTGTTATTTTGACCCTTTGGTCAATAATATATTCCGCACATGCACCAATCAGGAAGACTCGCCATGCCCGTCCCCCCAGATGTCCAGACTGATACCCATTTGATAAACGATGATTTAGCCCCCATTAAAACCCGCAGTTGGGCATGGCCAGATTACTTGTTTTTATGGATGTCTAACGTGCATAGCGTTGCAGGCTACGTTACCGCAGGTAGCCTATTTGCCATGGGCCTGCCCGCTAAAGATGTTTTTGTAGCCCTTATTCTGGCTATTTGCATTGTGCAGGTTGCCAGTAACTTGGTGGCTAAACCCAGCTTTCTATCAGGCACGCCGTTTCCCGTTACAATACGCATGGTGTTTGGTGTTAAAGGCGCTTTAGTGCCTGCGTTTGTACGCGGGGCTATTGCGGTGGGGTGGTACGGTATCCAAACATGGCTCGCTTCTAATGCGCTCCTTATTCTCGGCTTAAAGCTCTGGCCACAAATAGCGCCGTGGGCCGATACCGCACACCATGGGTTTATTGGTCTTTCCCCCCTTGGGTGGGCCACGTTCATGACCGTATGGCTGCTGCAACTCTGTATTTTTTGGCGTGGTATGGACGCCATTCGGCATTTTATTGATTGGGCAGGCCCTACTATTTACGTCATGATGATTGCGCTTGACGGCTGGCTGCTTTGGCAAACACATGGCCATATAAATTTTCATGTTTTTGGCGCAGTAGAAAAAACCGGCTTTACCCCACGCCTGCTGGGTATTTTAAACGCTATGGCGCTTACAATTGCTTTCTTCTCTCCCATTATCCTCAATTTTGGTGACTTTGCCCGTTACGGCAAAACCATGCGCGACATAAAAATGGGCAATTTCTGGGGCTTACCTGTTAATTTCATGGGTTTTTCTATTTTAACACTTGCAACCATAGCCCTCACCCAACCAGTATTTGGCCGCATTATTATAGACCCGGTTGAAACCGTAACCCAAATTAACAGTATGACCGTGCTTATTGTAGGTATGGCTACATTCTTAACGGCAACAATTGGCATTAATATTTCTGCAAATTTTGTTTCTGCTGCTTTTGATTTTTCAAACCTTGCCCCCCATATTCTTTCATGGCGGCGGGGCGGTATTATTGCGGCACTTGGCGCTATTATTGTTATGCCTTGGAACCTCTACACGCGGCCAGAGCTGATACATTTTACTCTAGACATTTTGGGCGCTTTTATTGCCCCGCTTATTGGTATTTTATTGGCCGATTATTACAGCGTACAAAAGCAAAAACTAGTGCCTAACGCCCTTTATTCCATGAACCCCAATGACGCCTATTGGTATAAAAATGGCACTAACCCCCTTGCAATTCTCTCTCTAATTGCTGGGGTATGTTGTGGGCTTATTGTTCTTTTTGTACAGCCTTATGCTGCTTTACAAAATTTTTCATGGTTTTTTGGGTTTTGTGCAGGGGGACTGCTGCATATTTGCCTTAACCGTTTGCCTCTTTTGGCAAGCAAACAGAATCAACCAGTTGCATAAGGGTTTCTATTCCTTTTTCGAAGTCTGCCACGCTCAAGCTTTTGCGGCCTAAAACCGCAGCAAACTGAACCTGCATATCTGCATAAGCTTGGGTTGTAGACCATAATAGAAATAGAAAATGAGCCGGGTCTATTGGTGCAAATAGGCCTTGCTCTTGCCAGTGGGCAAATACAAGCGCTTTGCTTTGCACAAAGTCGCGTAATGTTGTGCGCAAAAAGTCTTGCACACAGCCACCACCGGCCAAAAGCTCATGCATAAATAAACGAGAGGCCGCAGGTTTACGCCGCGAAAACAGCATTTTTGCGCGTACGTACCCCTCCAACCCAACTCGTGGGGCGTGTTCTATTGTAAGCCATTCATCTGCATCGGCCAGCCACCCGGCTAACAACCGCTCAAGTGTGGCACGGTACAGCCCTTCTTTACTGCCAAAATAGTAAAGAATATTTGCTTTAGGTAACGCGCAAGCCTTGGCAATGTCATCTATCCGTGCCCCAGCCAGCCCATACGCCGCAAAAATTTTCTCTGCGGCGGTCAGTATACGCTGCGTATTATTACGCCTAGGCACACCAGCATCAGCAATACGGTTTGTCTTTGTTGTCACGCTCATTGCCTTTAGACTACGTCTCTCTCTTCATAAGGACGTAGCACCAAATTTCATGAGTTTAATAGACAAAAAACAAGATGCGCCACAGCACTACCCCCTAAAACCAGCACTGCCGCAGCACATGTAGGCCCCTTTGTGGTGCCCCACAACGCCCCTCAATAATGGCTTATTCTATGGCATCAGGTAAGGAGAGCGGGCCTGTTTCTTGCGTTGTAAACGCAACCGGGGTTTTAGCCGTTGTATCAACCTGCAAGCTAAAAACATCTGGCCGCGCGTAATGGCCGGCAACATCTAGGTCGTATTTAGCCCGAATAACGTCATCTAGGTCTATATCTGCCGTTAAAATAGCCTCACGGTCATAAACCGGGCCTGCAATAATTTCGCCAAAGGGGTTAACAATAACACTCCCCCCTTTAATAAGCACCGTCTCTGGGTTGTGCCCTTGGTGGCACTCATACTGCTCGGGTGCATCAGCTCTGGTCATGTATTGGCAAGCGCTTAAAACAAATGTGCGCCCTTCATACGCGATATGCCGCATGGAGGCTTGCCAGATGTCTCGTTCATCTACCGTTGGAGCACACCACACATTAATGCCTTGCGCGTACAGGCTCTGCCGCAAGGCTGGCATATAATTTTCCCAGCAAATGGCGGCACCCAAGCGTCCAGCTTCCGTCTCAAACACCGGCAGGGTTGAGCCATCTCCCTGCCCCCACACCAGTCGTTCGGTGGCGGTGGGCATAAGTTTACGGTGTTTACCAAGCAACGCACCGTCTGGGCCAAAGAAAAGAGCCGTACAGTACAATGTCGCTCCCTCTTTTTCTATAACACCCACCACAATATGCGCTTTCATAGTGGCGGCAAAAGAGCCTATCTGCACCGTTTCTGGCCCCGGCACCATAATGGCCGATTTCCAGTAGCGTAAATATTCCTCTCGTCCTTCAGGAAAGCGGCTGCCCATAACAGCGCCAAACGTTAACCCCTTGGGGTAGCCGCCAATATAAGCTTCAGGAAAAACAACCAACTTAACGCCTAATGCCGCTGCGGCCTCGCAGTGCGCTTGCATACGCTCTAACGTTTTGGGCGTATCAAAAAGTGACGTTCCGGCTTGTACAACAGCAACACGTAAGGGGGTCATGTTCATATCCTCTGCCTATAAACAACATGCTTTTAAAGAGACTGAACGTTTTGCCACTATCAGGCAAATTGATTATTATGATATTCTAAATCGCTATGAGTGATATTATGTCTCGGCTCGACTTTAATCTTGCCACCATTTTTTTAGTGTTGTGGGAGGAGCGCAGCGTGTCAAAAGCGGCCCGCAGGCTTTCTCTCAGCCAGTCTGCGGTCAGTGCTAGTCTTGCGCGCCTACGCGATGCCGCAAATGACGCCTTATTTGTACGCACCCGCACCGGCATGCAGCCAACACCCCGTGCCGTGTCTATGGTAGAGCCACTCCAAAATGGGACAGCACTTATTAAAACGGCTTTTTCATCTATTAGCGCTTTTGACCCCGCTACAAGCCGCCAACATTTTTCCATCGGTATGTCAGATGATTTTCAAATTGCGGTAGGCCCTTTACTTGCGCATACAGTGGCGCAAGCCGCACCGCATGTTTCTCTTACGTTTAGGCAAGCGAATAAACATAAGGTAGAATCTCTTTTTGAAGCGGGCGAAATTGATTTTGCAGTAATTGCCCAACCAGCCCTACGCTCTGGGCTACAACACCATGAGATTGGGCAATCTGGTTATGCCTGCCTGCTTGACCCAAAGGCCTGCGGTATAGACCTTCCCTTATCGCTGCAAGACTACCTGACCCTGCCACACGTGCTTGTTTCATTTTCTGGACGAGAAGGCATTGTTGACCATGTTTTAAAACAACATGGGCTTACACGCCAAGTACGCTCAGCACTCACTCATTTTTCAGCCCTGCCGCCCTTCTTGGTAGGCACACGTGCGGTTGCAACACTCCCGGCACATGCAGCCCAGTGTCTTGCCACCCTATCAGGGCTTACACTTTGCCCAACCCCGCTTGATTTAGGGTCTTATACTGTCTCGTTACTTTGGCAAAAAGCAACAGATAACCCATGGTTACGGCAAGTTATATACGATAGTTTTCAAAAAATACTGATCCAACAATAATGTTGCGGCCACTCCCGTATAGTGCTGAGCCCTGCCTTGTGTAGCCTAATAAAAAAGCGTGTGAGCCTAAACCCACACGCTTTTCAAACCATTATACAAATTGTGTTAATTTTTAAGAAGCTAGTAACTGTGCATCGGCTTGTAACACAGCATGTAGCAAAACATTTGCCCCCGCTGTTGCGTCTTGCGGTTCGGCACTTTCTGCTTCGTTGTGGCTAATGCCTTTCCAACATGGTACAAAAATCATAGCTGTGGGTACAACTTTTGCAACATAAACAGCATCATGCCCTGCGCCAGATACAATTTTACGAGACGAATAGCCCAATTTTTCCGTACTCTCTTCTACACAGGAAAGGCAGAAGGGGTCAAAATGCACAGCGGCAGAAACCCATGTTGGCTCAATGGCAATTTGCGCACCACATGTTTCTGCCAAATTGGTAAGTGTTTCGTAAAATTCTTTTTCCATACCTTCCAGCACACTATCTGTCGGGTGGCGTAAATCTACTGTAAACTGCACATGCCCCGGCACTACATTGCTGCTACCCGGCTGGCAGTCAACAATACCCACAGTACCCAAGCCATCTGGCGCATGGTTTATAGCAACTTGGTGCACACCATCTATCATGCGGGCAGCTGCCCACAAGGCGTCTGAGCGCATGGTCATGGGGGTTGTACCAGCGTGGGCATCTTGCCCAGTCACTGTAACGGTATACCATCGCATGGCTTGCACGCCGGTTACCACGCCAATGGTTTTCTGCTCGGCTTCCAAAACGGGGCCTTGCTCAATATGCAGTTCAAAATAGACGCTGGCAGGGTGCTGGCCACATGGCTCTTGCCCAATAAAACCAGCCTGCTCTAAGGCTTGGCCAAGTGTTATACCGTTTTTATCTGCCCGGCCCCGTGCATACTCTTGGGTAAACACACCACCAAATACGCCCGATGCCAACATGGGGGGGGTAAAGCGTGCACCTTCCTCATTTGTCCAGTTTACAACCTCTATAGGGTGTTGGGTTGTAATACCTGCTGCATGTAATGCACGCAGTACGGCAACCCCACCCAATACCCCTAAAATACCATCAAACTTGCCACCCGTTGGTTGGGTATCAAGGTGGCTACCCATCATAATAGGGGGCAAATCGTTACGAGCACCGGGCCTACGGGCAAACAGGTTACCCATTGAGTCATACGTAACCGTACACCCCAAATTTTCGCAGGTTTTGGTAAACCATGCCCTTACTTTTTCATCTTCATCAGATAAAGCCAAACGGCATATACCGCCTTTGGGGGTGCCTCCAAATTGAGCGGTTTCCATAAGGTCACGCCAAAGGGCTGGGCCATCTATTACCATATTGCTGTGCGCAACCATATTAACGTCCTTTATCTGCTCTTTGGCTTTACTGTTTTAGTACCCGGTATGCGGGTTACAAAGTAATGCGGGTTTTTCGCCCCGTTCTAATTGTTCAATAGCCTGCGCCACATACTCTGCCTGTTTGTAAGCAGAGGCTTCTGAGGCAACATGCGGCGTAACCGTAACCCGCGGGTGCCCCCACAGGGGCGACTGCTCTGGCAGTGGTTCTGGGGTTACGACATCAAGCACGGCACCACACAGCAAGCCGGTATCGAGTGCTTGCAATAGGTCTGCCTGCACAACATGCTCACCCCGGCCCACGTTAATAAACCCGGCCCCACGTGGTAGATTTTTCAAAAAATCGTAGGTTACAAGGCCACGTGTTTGAGGGGTGCTGGGTAAAAGGTTAACCAAAATATCTGTTGTTGCCAGAAATTCTGGCAACGCTTCTTGCCCCACATAAACCTGCACGTTAGGCACGCTGGCAGCAGAACGTTTCCACCCTGCAACCTGAAACCCTACGCGCGCCAAGTGCGTGGCAACATACGCCCCTAAGTGCCCTAAGCCCATAACACCAATGCGTATTTCAGCCGAGGTACGGGCAATACCGTTATAAACCCATTGGTGCTGGTTTTGTTGAATAGCCCAGGTTCGGGCATCTCGTAACAAGCCAATAGCGGCCCAGGTTACGTAATCGGCCATTAAGTGCGCCGTTTGCTCTCCACCCATACGCACTAACGGCACATGAACCGGAAAGTGTGGGTGTTGGAGCAAATGGTCTACCCCTGCCCCTGTGCACAAAATAGCTTTAGCCTGTGCCAAGGCGGCGTAATGGTCTGCCTCTGGTTTCCAGACCAGCACATAATCAGACGGTAACAGGTGTGTTTCTGGCGCGTACCACGAGCACACAGTTAAGTCTGGCGCGGCTTTTGCAAAGGCTTCTTTCCAGATTGCAAATTTGTCTGGGCCATCCGCACTAATAATAAGCCGCGCCATAATATTACACCTTAGTTTTGCTGTTTATGCTGGCAAAAGAGACTTCCTGCGCAAAGGCATGGTCATGCAATGAATGCTGCCACCCCCTTGAGAAAACTGGTTTAGCTCAGGGTCAAGCACAGTTAAACCTTCAGCACGCAGCATGGCGTTAATACGTGTTGAATGGAAAGGACTCACTACGCGGTCTTTACCCAGCGCCAGCACGTTACAGCCCATGTCGCGCATGGCTTCTTTATAGCTTACCGGCAAAAGGCGAATACCCTGCGCCTTGAACCACTCCAGATCTTCATCGGCCAAGCAGTCAACGGCTGCAATGGCCAGATTTTCTGCCACCATGGTAAAAATAACGTCCAGATGCAAAAAATGCTCCGGAAAGCGAATCATGCGGCATGTCCAGCCAGCCTCTTCAAACCAGCCAATAAACTCTGCAGCACCAGCCTCATCAGTGCGGCCACCACTCACGCCCACTGCCAGCAAACCAGGGCGAATGATATGAATATCACCCCCTTCAATATGCCCTTTAGTGCAGCTTTTCCAAATTTCGTCTGGCGCATAAAAAGCGCGAATTTCGCTTTCTTCGGCTACACGCTCTTTACGCATCAAACGGGTTACAACCGTGCCAAACGGCGTAGTTTGGGAGCTGTCACGGGTATAAACCTGATACGGCATATCAGCCTGAGGTTTTAAGAAGTGGCAGGTAACATCTGCCTCTTTCAAGGTGCTTACCAGCTCAGCAAACTGTGTGTTTAGGGCTGCGCGGTCAATTTTACCGCCATTTGCCATTGTTTGAATGGCAATATCGTTACTGGGGATCCACTGATAGTACTCTGGCGAGCAGAGCAGCACATCAGCCAGTTCACCGGTTTCGCTATCAATAAACCAGCGGTTTGCTACCATTACCGGAAATCCTTGAGATTGCTAAGTTCCCCCAGACTGTAACGGAAAAGGAACGAGTGCAAAATTAGAATTAACCGGAGTTCACTTTACAAAATCATTAATTATCGCGGTAAAAATATCTTTCATGGCCAAACCTCAAAATGAAAATTGGCTGTTTTCTGCCAAAAATCTCTACAATGCGTAAAACTACCCACACGCCACACTTTAGTCTTTACACGAGTTTAGAGGCATATTTGGGCTTCAACCTACTTCCCGGCCCTACGTTCTTACGGTAGAGTAACAGAATGCAAAGGGTAACCGAGGTCTTACTGTAGAAGTGGTGGCACGCTATGTGCGCCCCAAGCCCACGACCGCGCACCACAAGACTCTGTTTTACACCGCCCACCCGCCGCCTGAGAGAGGACTCGACAGATCAGATGAAAAGATCAGCCAAGCCCCTAACAGCCCCCACCCCACAGCGCAAAGCCACAGCGCGGCGCTCAAGTGGTTTTAGCGGTCAGGTTTCTGAAGTTGATTTGCGCCTGCTCCGTGTTTTTCATACTGTTGCTGCACAAGGCGGTTTTGCTGCGGCTGAAATTGCTTTGGGTAAAAGCAAGTCTTCTATCAGTCTTGATATTTCAGCCCTTGAAACACGCTTGGGCCTTAAACTGTGTAAACGCGGCAGAAGTGGGTTTTCTCTCACCAGCGAAGGGCAATCTGTGCTGGAGGCCACGTTAGGGCTTTTGCAAAATATTCAGCATTTTCAGCAGCGCATTAACCAGATAAGTGGCATTTTGTCTGGCACCTTCCGCCTTTACGTACCAGACAACCTGCAAACACATGGCGAAACACCCCTTATACGGGCCATAGAAACCTTTACCAGCCACCACCCAAATGTGTTCATGACCGTCCATTCGGCCAACACGCGGGAGGTAGAGGTTGCCGTAACCACCGGCCAAGCCACAGCAGGCATTGCACTATACCCACAAAATATGCCCGGCATGCAGGGCATCCCTTTGGTGTCTGAAGCCCTCAATCTTTATTGTGGTGCGCGTAACGCCCTTTACTCCGTGCCGGAAGAGACCATAACATTAGACGTTTTGGCCGCTCAACGCATGATTGCGGTCTCTGAAGCCGCGACATCTCCCCAATGGGACGAAATAAGAAAACACCTGTCGTTTAGAGCGGCGGCTGAAAATGTTGATGCCCGTGCTCTGCTTATTTTGTCTGGCAACTTCATTGGTTTTCTACCCGAAGCCTTTGCAAAACCTTTAGTTGACCGCGGGCTGCTCCGGCACATCAACTTCAATAATTTACAACTTATCACCTGCTGTCATTTTTTAGCGCGCACATCTCCCGAAACAGAACTCATGGTTGAGACGTTTCGCGCCTTGTTGGAAGACTCATACTAATGGCTGCTCTTTCTTTTTTTGCTGCAAAAAACAAGGTTTGTAAGCCAAATAAGTGGGCCTCTGCCTTACTTATTGGGCTGCTTGGCACCGGGCTGGCACTCAGCACGCCTACCATGGGCCGTGCCCAAAGCAGCTCGGAGACTGTGCCCTCTTTTGTACAAGACGGCACATTAACCGTATGCACAAACCCGACCCTCCCCCCCATGACCTTTATTCAAGGCTCAGACGCCAGCAAGCCAGAAGGTATGGATATTGACGTTGTGCGCGCACTTGCACAACGGTGGCATGCGTCTTTGTCTTTAATAACAATGGACTTTACAGGGCTTTTCCCGAGCCTTGCCGCGCAACGTTGTGGGTTGGTTATAAGCGGCATTATACAATTAGCAGACAGAGAAAAGAATTTTGACGCAGTAGCCTACCAAGAAACAGCGTTAACCGTTGTAGCGCGCGCCAATACCCCCCCCATTAAAAGCATGGCCGAACTGTCTGGCAAAACCATTGCCGTGCAAGCAGGCACAAGCTACGCAGCCCGCATAGAGCGTGAAAATGTAAGCCTGGCCGCCGCAGGTAAAGCCCCTATTCTTGTGCAGCAATACCCAACAGAAGACCAAGTGGTACAGCAGGTGCTTATTGGCCGGGTATTTGCGTTTGTTAGCCAAGATGTAGAGCTGTATTACCGCCAAAAACAGTTACACGGTAAAGTACGCATTATCCTTAAACCCGACTACCAAGACTACCGCCATTTTGCGGCCTATTTGCGCAAAAATAAGCAAGACCGTGCCTTATTGTCCCAAACCATAGCAGAGCTAGAACAAGACGGAACACTCGCAAAACTGCGCCAAAAATGGTCTCTCTCCTCGCAGGCTGAACAAGCCCTAACGGCAGATGAAAGCAGTGGTGGGTTTAACTGGCAGTCTTTCTTCTCTGCGCTTTTTTCGGCAGCCTTTTTGAAAGGGGCAGCACTTACGCTTGGGGTTGCCCTTCTCTCTCATTTTATTGCTATTCTTATCTCTATTCCTATGGCTGTTGCCTTAAACAGCCACAAAAATTCTGCGCTTAAATGGGTGCTTAAAGCATATGTATCCATTTTCCGTGGGGCGCCCACACTGTTGCAGCTTTTGTTTATTTGGAATGCTTTGCCCCAGTTTTTTCCTATTTTTAGAGAGCAATGGTTCACACCATTTCTCGCCACACTTGTCGCACTCTCTATTAATGAATCCGCCTATCAGGTTGAAATTAACCGAGCAGCCCTAAGCGCAGTTGATGGTGGGCAAGAACTCGCAGCCGATGCCTTAGGCATGAAGCGCAAACAGGTTTACCGCTACGTTATTTTTCCGCAGGCTTTACGCATTGCTCTGCCACCAACCATTAACGAGTTTATTAGCCTGTTAAAAACGACCTCGCTCGCCTCTGTCATTTCCTTGCAGGAGCTGCTGGCTATTACACAGGTGCAGGTCGCACGTACGTTCGAGTTTACAGAATATTACGCCGCTGCCTTGGTTTATTATTTGGCAATGGTGTTCTTTTTTCTATTTTTACAAAAACGTGTTGAACGCCGTTTTTCATGGGCCGACCGTAAGAAAGCAACAGCCAATGCAGCCTAACCCTCTCCCCCACGGTAGCCCACAGCCTGCACAGCACCCCCCCATGATTGCAGTGCACAATATGAGCAAACTCTACGGAGAGTTTGTTGCACTCGACCGCCTCAATTTTGACGTGCAACGCGGTGAAAAAATTGTAGTGCTTGGCCCTTCGGGGTCTGGCAAATCAACGCTTATTCGTACGTTTAACCGCATAGAACCGCACGATAGCGGGAGCATTATAATAGACGGAAAAATTATTAACGAAAAAACAAGCCTTACAGAACTACGCTGTATGGTGGGTATGGTTTTTCAAAACTATAACCTCTTTCCACATCTTAGCGTGCTGGATAACTGCACATTGGCTCCTCAGCTTGTGCGTAATGTTGCCCGCAAAGACGCGCAAGAAATGGCCCATAATTTTCTCAAACAAGTGGGCATACCAGAGCAGGCTCATAAATACCCCATTCAACTTTCTGGTGGGCAGCAACAACGTGTTGCGATAGCCCGTGCCCTGTGTATGCAACCCGAAGTTATGCTGTTTGACGAACCAACCGCAGCCCTAGACCCAGAAGCCATAACCGGCGTGGTTAGCATTATGGACACTTTGGCTGAGCAAGGCATAACCACCCTATGCGTTACCCATGAAATGGCTTTTAGCCGCCGTATTGCAGATAAAATTGTTTTTATGGATCAAGGGCGCATTCTTGAAATAACACCACCTGAGCAATTTTTTACCGCACCACAAACAGAGCGTGCACAAAATTTCTTGAACCAGATGATCCGTTACTGAGACCAAACACGAGCGGGTACAAAAGTAAGATTTACAACATTCCAAACGAAACGACCCATAACTTCGTTATTAATTTGCAATGAAGTCGTTACCCGGGTGGCCGTTCCCACCCCAGCAACCAAGGGGATCTGATGACCGCCCGTTTTTCCTTTCTACCACTTAAAGCGACTTTGGCTGCCCTGTCGCCCATGCTGGCACCGCATGCCTCCACCTTTTCCCTACACGTCCTAGCGCAAGGAATGCAGGCATGACATTCCCCTCCCGGTTCTCTTTCTCCAAAGCCCGCCAGCAGGCTACCCGCCGCAAACTGGCACTCACAGCTTTGCTGTTGGGCACCACGTCTGCCCTGCCCGCGCTCGCCGCTGTAGGCGCGCAACCAGCCCCCCATGTCACCAGTAGTGTGCATGCAAAGCCCGCCAAGGCAGCAACGCCTGTTGCACGCCGTAAGGCCCGTGGCCCGCACAAAAGCACATCACCCGAAGATATTCAGGTTGTGACAACCCGCACAGCCCGCTACCTGTCCCAGCCCGGTACAGTCAATATTATGAGCGGGAAAGAACTGCGTGAACTCCACGTTGAAAGCCCCAAAGAAATTGCGGCCTTCACCCCCGGTGTAACCGCAGTCAATGCAACCTCTGGCAGTTCTCCCATTTTCTCTATTCGTGGCGTTGGGCTAGACGACTATGTTGGCACCAACATGGGCGGTATTGGCATTTACCTTGACGGCGTGTTTGCCCCGTACCCTGCGCTTTACAACGGCCAAATGCTCGATATTGAAAACGTTGTGGTAGAAAAAGGCCCGCAGGGTTTTGACATGGGCCGCAGCACCACGGGCGGTAGCGTTAATATTACCTCTGTCAAACCTTCTGACAAATTTGGCGGTTATGCTGAATGGGGTTATGGTAGCTACAATACAAACACCGGCAAATTTGCCATTAACGTGCCCATTACAAGCAAAATTTCAAACCGCACTGCCTTTAGCTACACTAAAGGCGATGGCTGGCAGCACGATATTAACACCAACCGCCGCTATGGCGCGCAAGATTTGCTGGCTATCAGAAACCTGACCAAATTCCAGATTGACGATAAAAGCTCAGCTTTGCTCAATATCCATTACACCCGTGACCGTGGCACGCCTATGTCTCCGCAGGATGTCGATGGTGATGCGGTTAACGGCACCCCCACTGGTACCATTGGTGTTGGCCCAAATGCACGCTTTAACCAAGTAAATGTTGGCCAAGACCGCGTTGGCCGCAAAGAAGATGGTGGTGGTGCATCGCTTTCTTTCGAGCGCGTATTCAACTTTGGTGTGTTTAGCTCGCAAACTGCAATCGATATGTATCGCCGCAGCGTTTACGACAACTACGATGGTGAGTCTGTGCAGGTAGGCGACTACCACTGGAACGACACCTATCTGGCACAGTCACACGACATGCACCTGCGTACTAATATTGCCAAAATATTCCATTTAACAGTGGGTATTTACGAATCTTATGACAAGATTGACGGTGCTTACACCAGTTACCGTGGCTTCCTGTTTGACCGACCCGAAGCAAACCTGACTGACCATTTCAGTCAGCAAAACCTTTCAACTGGTGTGTACGTTAATACAGTTACCAATATTACGCACAACCTAGACTTTATTGCCTCCGGCCGTTTCTCTTACGATGAACGTGGTTTTCATGGTGGCACTCGTAACGATAATGGTGTGCTTGGCAGCCCTGCTGGTAGCAACCTGTCTTACCTCAATACCAGCCATAATTATGAGCGTTTTACGGGCCGTGTAGGCTTACGCTACCAAGTTGTACCGGGCACCTATCTGTATGGTACCATTTCAAACGGGTATAAAGCTGGCACTTATTTTGCGGCACCCGTTTCTGCACCGCAGGCGTTGGACTATGTGCGCCCAGAAAACCTGATTGCTTATGAAGTTGGTGTAAAATCCAGCCTGTTTAAAAACAAACTTACGGTTGAGGGCTCTTTGTTTGATTATGAATACCATAACAGACAAACCCTTTTTGTTGCAGAAATGCCAGGAGACATTACCTCTCTCAGCCTCGGCTCAATTTCTCGTGCCAGAACACGCGGTGGTGAGTTGTCGTCAGCTATTCACGATTTAATTCCCAACCTCGACCTACGCGGGTCTTTCGCCTACCTTGATGCCCGCGCCATTTCTGCCGTTAACAACATTGGCGGCCTGCCTCTTCTCTCAAATGTTGATGCGCATTCTGCCCTGCCATTTGCACCGCGCTTTTCATGGAGTGCCGTGGCTCGTTATGGCATAGACATCAACCGGTACCGTTTGACCCTACAAGCCAGCTATACATGGAAAGACAATATGCTGGTTGCCTTGGGTGACCCCAACGGCCAAACCAACAAAATTAGTTCCATGGGGCTACGTATGGAGTTTGCACCTAAAACCAGCAAATGGACGGCTGCTGTGTATGTAGACAACATGCTCAACAACCACGGCAATACGTACTCCTTTACCGGCAGCGACAACAGCCGTGCGCAGTATTTGCAAACACCACGCTGGATTGGTGTAGACCTGCGCTACAACTTCTAAGCCTAAAAGCTGTGTTGCTGCCTAAACGCAGCACAGCTTATCTTCTGAGAGCAAAATTATGCGTCTAGAAGTTTTTAAAACACTCTGGGGCGATACCCGCCCATGGCACCATGCCATAGAAGAGGTAAAAACCGCCGGTTTTACCGGGCTTGAAGCCCGCATACCCGCAACAAACGCCGAGGCCCAACACCAAGCCCACCTGCTCCAGCAGGCCACTATGCCCTACATTGGCATTGCCATGACAGGCGGCGGCGTTGTGCCAAAACAAGATGCTACCCTTGAGAGCCACCTAAACGACCTACGCGCTATAGTAGAGCGTGCAGCCCTTATGGCACCACGCTTTATTAATGTGCTGGGGGGTAATGACCGCTGGAGCGCTGCCCAACAGGCAGACTTTATTACTCAGGCCCATGCTATAGGGCAGGAGGCGGGCATATTGTGCGTGTTTGAAACACACCGCTCCCGCATTTTGGCAAACCCATGGGTTACACTCGATGTTTTACCGCAACTCCCCCAAGAGGTCTTGTTTACACTCGACATAAGCCATTGGGTTGTTTGCTGTGAACGCCTACTCAACGACCCAGCAGATGATTTTTCTGCTTTTTTTGAGCGCGTGCACCATATCCAAGCCCGCATAGGCTATGATCAAGGCCCACAAATACCCCATCCTACCGCGCCAGAGCATGCCGCGGCGCGGCAATTCCACCAACAGGTTTGGGAGCAAGTATGGCACGCCCAAAAAGCACGTGGCTATACGCTCAGCACCCTTACGCCAGAATGTGGGCCAGATGGGTATGTTCATACTCTCCCCTTTACCAATGCCCCCGTGGCAGACCTGTGGGAAATGAACACATGGATAGGCCAAACGGAGCAGACGCGCTTTCAAACACTCTTCCCTCAATAAGCCAACCGGACAAAGTGCCATGACAGAGACTGAAACTTTTACCTCTATTCCTGTCGTTAATATTGCAGGCCTATACAGCGCTAACGTGCAAGACCGTATGGCCGTGGCAGAAGAGCTTGGCCATGCTGCACGCAATGTTGGCTTTCTCTATATTTCTGGCCACCATGTTCCGGCAGAAACAATTCAGGCTGTGCGCGATGCCGCTAAAGCATTTTTTGCACAACCTTTCGATTATAAAATGAACTATTACATTGGCACCTCTGCCACCCATAAAGGCTTTGTGCCAGAGGGAGAGGAAGTCTACGGCAGCGGCAAACCCGACCATAAAGAAGCCTTTGATATTGGCTTTGAAGTGCCCGCAGACAACCCTCTAGTGGTTGCCAAAACCCCTTTGCTTGGCCCCAACAACTGGCCAACCGTACCCGGCTTTAAAGAAGCCGCACAAACTTATTACAAAGCCGTTTTTGCGCTAGGCCGCACGTTGTTTCAAGGCTTTGCCCTCGCTCTGGGACTACCAGAAACCTATTTTGACGATCACGCCAATTTCCCCCCATCAAAACTGCGTATGATCCATTACCCCTACGATGCAGAAGCCCAAGATGCGCCGGGCATTGGTGCCCACACAGACTATGAATGTTTTACCATTTTGTTAGCAGACCAACCGGGCCTTGAGGTAATGAACGGTCATGGTGACTGGATAGACGCCCCGCCTATTCCCGGCGCTTTTGTGGTCAATATTGGGGACATGCTTGAGGTTATGACCGCAGGCGCTTTTGTGGCCACAGCACACCGTGTGCGCAGCGTTAAAGAAGAACGCTACTCTTTCCCACTTTTTTACGCCTGCGACTACCACACTCAAATTCGCCCTCTACCCGCTTTTGAAAGCGGTAGCCAAGAGTATGAAACCATTACAATTGGCGAGCATATGTGGGCGCAAGCTCTCCAAACCTACCAATACCTGACACGGCGCGTTGCTGCAGGTGAAATTTCGCTCCCCCAAGGGGCGCGTAAAACTGCTACATTTGGCCACCTGCACAAAACAAAAACATCTGCCGAATAAAGAGAAATATGATGGTTAATACAACACAAACCGAACAAGCACTGCGCGAAGACCTAGCCGCAGCATATCGCCTTATGGCACATTTTAACATGACAGACCTGGTCTACACTCATCTGTCTGTGCGCATACCCGGCGAAGACCACCGCTTTTTGGTCAACCCCTACGGTCTTTTGTTTGAAGAAATTACCGCCAGCTCTTTAGTGGTGGTTGATGCAAACGGCCTACCAAAACAAGAAACCTCTTGGCCAGTTAACCCGGCTGGGTTTGTTATACACTCAGCCGTACACCGTAGCAGGCCAGACGCAGCCTGCGTTATGCACACCCATACCGTACCCGGCATGGTTATTGCGGCACAAGAAACCAATATTCTCCCCCTCAACCAAATGAATATTGAGTTCTATGGTTCTGTTGGCTTTCACCGTTATGAAGGCATTGCCGCAGATGACAACCTGAGCGAGCGTGAACGCTTGGTCAAAGACCTTGGCACTAACAGCGCACTTATTTTGCAAAACCACGGCTTACTAACGGTAGGCGAAACCGTAGCCCGCGCATTTTACCGCATGTATTACCTAGAGCAGTCATGCCGTATCCAGATTGCCGCGCAATCCACAGGCACACCGCTCCATATTCCCTCTGAAGAAAAAATACTGCGCACTAAAAAACAGTTTGATGAAGACCCCGACCAAGGTCGCATGATCTGGAGCGCACTCCGCCGCAAACTAGACCGCGAGCAACCAGACTATAAAAATTAAACACTCCGCTAAAGCCCTGCAATACAAAGCAGGGCTTTGACATTGCCACTATCTGCTCTTGAAAATCTCACTTTATACAGGGTAGCTGTCAAATACTACCGTTCTACCCAATAACAAACAAAGTAATTTTCATTACCCAATAAGACAAAAACCTACGCTCAACGTAGTTTATTTTGTACTAAAACATTTTCTAATATCACTAAAAAGCTCTCTAATTTCACGTTACTGGCAAAATATTGCATACAGGTAAAATGTTAGGGCAACGGCCACCACTACGGTATAGTGCTCTTCATTAGGCCATTTTACCCTCTCCTACACACCGGATAGAGCTTATGCCACAACGTGCTTTTTCGCTACCGTTTGCTTGTTTTGCTGTAACCATAGGCTTTGGTTCTGCGCCTATTGTGCATAACAGAGCTTGTGCGGCAGAGAGCATAACGGCACCGGTCATTATGCCTGTCCCCTCTACCCTGCACGCTCTATCTGGTGCATCACAGCTGCCACAGACTATCGCTGTGCAATGGGTGGGGCAGAAAAATTCTTTTCTTGAGCAAGCCCTTGAACGGTTTCGCATCCGTTTAGAAAAACTTTCAGGCCAAAGAATAAACTTTATACCCTCAACACAGAAAAAGACTGAATTTACGGTTACCCTAAATAGTAAAACAGCTGGCACGGCACTGCCAAATATAAACACACAAGAGGATTATAGCCTACAAATTACAGACAAAAACCTTATTCTTACAGCCGAAAATCCGTTTGGTATTGTCCGAGGTTTTTCATCTGCCTTGCAACTGGTTGAACGACACACCAACACCGCGCAAATTCGCCATGCTTTTATAGACGATACGCCTCGGTTTAAATGGCGCGGCTTAATGGTTGATGTTAGCCGCCACTTTATGTCGCTTGCAGCCCTTATGCGGCAGATAGACGCCATGGAAATGGTAAAATTTAATGTTCTGCATTTACATTTATCAGATGGTCAGGGTTTTCGTGTAGAAAGCCACCTTTTCCCGCGTTTACAAAGCATTGCTTCACACGGGCAATATTATACTCAAAAACAAATCCGCTTTCTTATAACCTATGCTGCACAGCGGGGCATTCGTATTGTGCCCGAGTTCGACACACCCGGCCATACCTTTGCTTTGCTTGAAGCCTACCCCCGCTATGCTGCCCAAGCTCCGCTTAACATGCAAGACAGAGCCGAAAAAAACCGTGCAGCCCTAGACCCGACCAACCCTGCCACTTATCGTTTTGTTACTGCTTTATATGGCGAAATGGCAGCACTCTTCCCAGATGCTTATTTTCATATTGGCGGAGATGAAGTGGTTGCCAAACAATGGACAGGCTCTGCCCCTATTCAGGCTTACATGCAGGCCCACCACATTAAAACACCGGCCGACCTACAAGCCAATTTTACCCGCCGCGTTGCCGCCAGTCTGGCGCAGCACCACAAAACCATTATTGGGTGGGACGAAATTGCCGCAGCAGACCTCCCAAACAACACAGTGGTAGAAGTCTGGCGCGGCGCGGCGCATACCGCAACAGCCACCGCAGCAGGCCACCCTGTTATCGTTTCTGACGGTTATTACCTTGATAAACTCCGCGCAGCGTCAGACTATTACGCGCAAGACCCGCTAGAAAACACGGCCGCCACCAGAGCCGAAGCGGCTGCCACAGCGCAAACCACCGGACCCGGTGGTACACTCATTACGCAGGTAGATGCACCGACTGCCCCCCTTTCTGAGGCACAAACACACCTTGTTTTAGGGACAGAAGGAGCTTTATGGACAGAAATTGTCTCTGAAGAAATGCTTGATGCCCGCTTATGGCCCAGAGCAGCGGCCTTAGCTGAGCGCTTCTGGTCGCCCGGTAGCATGTGTGACCCCACTACACTCTACCCTCGCCTTGCCATCATGCAGGATAAACTAGAACTTTTAGGGCTAGAAAGCCGCGCCAATACAAACCGCATGCTCAGCCGCCTTGCGCCGGGAGAGACAGAAGCGGCCCGCACATTGCTCAGCGCAACAGCACCCGTGCGCAACTACGCCCATAATCATGAATTTTTACAAATTCGCCACAAGGTAACCGCAACAGAACAAAACCTGACCGAATTAGCAGATATTGCCAGCCCCGATAGTTTTGAGGCTGAACGGTTCAACCAACAAGCGGCAGCCTTTGTAAACGGGCAAACCAATTTAAAGGCAAGCCTGATGGCATACCTGACACAATGGGCTGCTAACGATGCGGCTTTTGTTACCGCTGCCAGCAAACACCCGGCTTTAACACCTGCCCTTCCTACCTCTCACCAATTAAAGGCGTTGGCCCAAATTGGCCTGGCTGCCCTCAATAAGGTGCCATCGCAAAGCTGGCTAGAAAGCGCCAAAGCCACTTTGGGCCAAGCACAAAGCGAAAGAGCTGCCTCTGCCACAACCAAGGTTGTCACAAACACGCCTCAACCTGCAGCAGACCTCATAAACTCTATTGTGCCCGGCATAGAAAGTTTACTCAGCTACGCTGAGCAAGCAAACCCACCTGCCGCACCACCACACCCCTGAATACTCTAGTTTTAGGGCAGATCTGCTTCAGGCTGTGTATTTTTCAATAATGGCCAAAGCTTGTTCTTTAACGGCTGCATAGCTTTGGCGCGCATCTATTTTTTCTATAGGTGCACCATCAAAACGCAGCATACGGGTTTTTTCTATTTTTGTGGCCAGTAGGTCTACATTATGGTCAGGCTTACGGGCCGCCGCCGTTTGTAGGTCTACATCTAAAAAGATGATAACCGTTGGATGCACGCTTGCCATTTTCTGGTACAGGCGTTTTTCAATGCATACCAACCATGCAATAATAGGGTTTTGTGTACGTCCCGCAGAAAGTCCCGGGCCGTCACAACAGCCAGCCAGCTCGGCTTGAGGATAACGGTCTGTTACAATCTGAATATTATTTTGATGCCCCTTGAGCAGCTTTTTAAAGGCAAAAAACCGCTTACAGGAGAACAAAAAGACAACAAAAGCAGTTAAAACACCGGGTATATTCTCACCCGGTGTACGCGTCTTTTTGGCTTTACGCGATAAAACACGCTCAATAGTAGGGCCAATAAAAGGCAACTGCTGAATACGCCGCCCAATATCACCAGACCCCAAACCAAGATAAACCAGCGATGTCTGACGCGTTTTATTAAGAATATCAGCCACTTCTACAGAAAGAGTAGATTTACCTGACCCATCACACCCTATGAATGCAATAATTGGTGCACCAACGACTTTGTGCGCAGCATCAACCATAGAGCCAGTCACCATCTATACAAACCACCGTAGCCTCACAACGCACATACACGGGCACGCCCATTATTCTGCCGTGCCCCCAGATACATCAGAAACGCTTTGGGCGCTATCCATAGCAGCAGCAACAAGCTCTCCCTCTCCTCATGATGAAAAAAGAAACACTTTGCGATTTGACGCATGACCTTTGCCATCGCTAAAAGCGTGCCTCTATTTGTATCGGGGCACAGACGGGTTCAAGCAACATAGCAGCCTTAATGCAGTTGTCGGAATTTGAGTTGAGAAAAGAGGACGAGATGATGTCTACCGAAATTAGCGTGGTAGTTCCGTGTTACAATGAAGCAGACAATGTTCTGCCATTGGTTAACGCCTTGCACGCTGCGCTAGACGGTAGGGCATGGGAAGTTATCTTTGTCGACGACAACTCCCCAGATGGCACCATTAAGGCTGTAAGACAGCTTGCTGCGCAGGACCCACATGTTAGAGGGCTGCTCCGCATTGGCCGCAAAGGCCTTTCGTCTGCAGTTATTGAAGGCATTCTTGCCTCGTCTGCTCCCATTGTTGCCGTTATGGACGGTGACCTACAGCACGATGAAGCGTGCCTACCCGCCATGATTGAAGCCTTAAAAACTGGCGATTTTGACGTTGCTGTCGCGAGCCGCCATGTTGAAGGCGGCGACAGTGCTGGCCTTGCCAACAAATGGCGACACTTTCTGTCTGAGCAAGGCATCCGTATTGCTAAAAGCCTTTCCGTACCCGTGAACGACCCCATGAGTGGCTTTTTTGCCGTGCAGCGAGAATGGTTTGAAGCGATAGCCCCCTCACTCACTGGCCGTGGCTTCAAAATTCTACTTGAAACACTCTTAGCGGCACCAAAACCAGTACGTGTTAAAGAAGTGCCTATGGTTTTCCGTGACCGCTTACATGGCGAAAGCAAACTTGGCCCGCAGGTCATGATCCAATTCGGCATCATGATTCTTGAAAATGTAATGAAAAAGCCACTTTTTAAACGTATGTTTTGGATAGGATCCAGTAGTATTTTTAGTGGTATCGCATATAAATATTTAACACGATCAAAGAAATAATTTTTCGCTTCTGGACTGGTATACTATGATGCGTTCTAAAGCCGTCTCATTTTTAAAGGGTCGACTTTTGGCGCCACTATTATTACTCTTATGCGCTATAATTCTACGTGGTATTACCTTTGGTAACCCCATGCTGGAGCCAGATGAACAGTTTTATTTGTTTGCTGGTGGTCGTTTATTGCAGGGAGATTTACCGTACGTCGATGTGTGGGATCGTAAACCCTTAGGTATTTTCTTAATTTACTCGTTTTTTCACCTTTTCGGTACTTGGCGTATTCTCGCCTATCAAATAGGAGCTCTGCTCAGTTTGTGGGGGACCGCTCTTATCGTAAGAAACATAGCCTCTCGTATTGCCCCTATGAGCGGCGCTTTTATGGCGGCACTATTATATGAAATTTGGCCAAATTTAGCGGGGGGCGAAGGCGGTCAGTCACCTATATTTTATAATGGTCTGGTTACAGCAGCAATATGGTTAATTGTAAGTCGTCTGACATATATTAAGGAATCAATAAGTGCCTGCCGTTACGTAGGCGTAGCTGTCATGCTCCTTTTTGGCTTGGCAATGCAAATTAAATATACATCTATTTTCGAAGGTTTATATGCGGGCATTCTCTTGCTTTTCTTTAGTTGGCAGAAACGTAAAAACTTATATGAAACTAGTATGAATTCTTTATTATGGATATCTTGTGCAATATTACCTACTGTAATTATACTATTTTTTTACTGGATTAACGGTTATGCCTCAGATTGGATATTCGCAAATTTTGTTTCAATATTTGAAAGAGGCAAACCTAACTCTCATGAAGAACTACTTCTGATAAAAAAAATACTTCTAATTGTTTTGCCTATTCTCTTTCTATGGCCCTTACGTAGAATATTGAACATTCGTTTTGCCCAAGCACAACGCCCAATAATTACATTATTGAATGGTTGGACTTGCTTTGCACTCGCCGGAGTAGCGCTATTTGGAACATGGTTTCCACATTATGCCCTTCCCCTTTTTCCGCCCTTAGTAATTCAAACTGCTCCACTCTGGTATGCTCCAATTGGGCGTATTTCTATTGTACTCGTTGCTGCAATTGGTACGTTTTACGGACAATTAACGCTTTGGAAACACCACAAACACAAAGGCAATAAAAAAGCTTTCACTCAAATAGAACAGGCAATTATTTCTAATGGTGGAGGATGCTTTTTTATCTATAATGGTCCAATAATGTTATATGACGCATTGCCGTATTGTAAACTTAGCAAATACCAATTTCCGTCGTTATTTTATTTTAAATCAGAAGAGCATGCGACAGGTATGAACCCTGAAAACGAATTACGTCGTATTCTAGCCCAAAAGCCACAACATATTATTACACAAAATCCTGCTGATGAAAGTGAAAACCCAATAATACGTAAAGAATTAATACAAACTCTTCAAAAAAATTATAGCGAAAGCTACGCTTGGATACGCGATAAACGCTCAATTGTAGTCTATACTAAAAAAAATCTCTTGCCCCCTCGTTCAAAATAGTCAGGCACCAATATAGGATTAAATGATGATGAATTATATTATAGGAATTATTTTTATCAATAAAAACCATAAATACATAAATACATAAATATTTATTCATTGCTATTCAGAGAAATATCTATTGTGTAATAATAAAAGCATAGCCTGTATTCTTTCGGGAATTTCTATTTTATCTTTATGATAGTCAAGTGTACCGGCCACTGACTGCGCAATAAGCTCATCGTGCATTCTGCCCATCAGGCCGTTAATAGCACTTAAAAAGCGCGACATCTGATTATTGGCTTCGGTGGGGTAAAGCGTGCGTAATGTGTCAAAAAAAGAAATATGGCGACTAATAATTTTACGTAACGCATGAAATTGAGCCGATGTTACCGCTGGTTGATTTAAGTAATCCGGAATTTTAGCAATTTCATTTTTTAGGTAAGCGTTAAAATTAGCAGTGGTATCTAGCTGTGCCTGTAGTACCATGCGTTCACGCTTTTTCTGGAAAAACTTGCTCGCCAACAAACGCAGAGCAACCCCAAATAGAAAAACCTTTTTGCGCAAGCCATTACGGAACGCGTCTTGTACTTCCCCCATTAAAGTGGACGTCGCCTCATATAGAAATGGCCTTTTATGTTGGGGAGTGTAGAGAATAAACCCAAAGCCCATATGTTTGTATTTGGCACGTATGTGCTTAAAAGCCACTCGGTCTACTTCAGAGAGATCTTGGTTACGCATAATCTTCCACGCCAGGTCGAGAAACTGCGTATAAGAAATACCCTCAAGCCACAGTTGACGGCAGAGTGCGAAGCACTCAGCAACTTGCTCTGCAGAAAAATCTGACGGAATAACCGTTGGGAGCGTTACCTCTGTTTCAGCAACATCATTAACCAGTATCGCGTCAAATAACGTCTTTAGCGTTTGTTCAGGAAACTGCGTGCGAACAGACATGGTAAAACCCTGCAACCAAAACCTTTAGGGACAACCCAAGCCGCCACCTATCTTGGGGTGGCTCGTAAGTGGGTGATTAGAGAAAGTCAAATTTTACGACATTTAAACCTGAACGCATTCATATGCCTTAAGCACCGCGGCCACGTGGGTGCGGGCTGTTGCTAAAACCTGTTCCAACGGTTGTGTGGCATCAAGCTCAACAATAGGGGCACCATTAAAGGTAAGGCGGGGTACATCGGCTACCTTTTGCTTCAAAGCGTCTGGCCTATGGTCTGGCTTGCGGGCCAAGGCAGTTTGCAAGTCAACATTTAAGCGCAACACAATATCCGGTCGGAAAGTCGCCATGTGCTCGTAAATTTTTTGTTCAATTTGTGTCAGAAATTTCACAAACCCATTTTTGGGAGTGCGCGCCACTAAGCCAGGGCCATCCATCGGGCCGGGAATAACAGCCTGCGGGTAGCGGTCTGTTAATATGGTGTAACCTTCTTTGTGCAACCGCCGCATTTTGCGAAACCTAACCAGCCTACGCATAGACAGCACAAAAATAACCAAAGCCGTCAAAGACCCAGCGCCTTTTTCCCGCCGGGTGTTAGAGGCTTTTTTGGCAATACCGTTATCAACCTTACGCCCGACCAAAGGTACCCGCGCTATGGCACGCCCCCAACTGCCGGTTTGCTTGCCTAAGTGGCAAAGCTGGGTTGGAGTCTGCTCACGCATCCATGCCAGTAGGGCCTCACCCACCGTGGTTTTGCCACTACCATCCGACCCGACCAGAGCAATAACCGGGGTTTTGCGCCCCAAAAGCGGCTTATAGTCTGGGCTAACAGGCACACTGCCTACCGGTGCTGATGGCGTAAACTCTGACACGAAAAAACTTTTCCCTCTTACAAACCACACAACCTTAAAAGCTGGCGCGCCCTATTTGCAGCAAGCTCATGCTTTATAGTGGCCCCTGCCTAGCACATTCAGGCCAAGGCTGAAACGGACGACCAGCCAGCCACCCCTTAAGGCCTTATTTGAAGAACAAGGGCCGGTGCGCTATAGCCCACCCCACTATGCTTAGCCCCACAGAAAGAAGACAGATGCCTGACCGCCCCTCTGACATGCCCTTTCTGGCCTGCTGCCCAGCCAAGGCCTTGCGCCTGTGAGCACCAAAAAGGGGCAAAGCGCCTTTTCACGCATTATGGGCAACACGACCATTACAGTGATTGGTCGGATACTCAACGCCATATGCAGCTTTATCTATATTCCATGGACCGTGCAGACCATTGGGCTAAGTGGCTTTGGGCAAATGCTACTTGTTATTAGCTACTGCATGTTGGTGTCTGATATTACGCACCTGCACTCTTGGCAGCCCTTACTGCACTTTGGCACCGCCTCTTTTAAAGAAAAAGATAACCGGAGTTTTTACCAAATTCTGGCCTTTTGCATGCGCTCAGACTTTATAAGCGGTCTAACAGGCATGTGCATGGGGCTTGTTGGTATTATGCTCTTTAGCCACACCATGGGCTGGCCAGACAACATTTGCCACGTAGCAGAACTTGCAGCCATTACCATTTTATTCATGAACCGTGGCTGGCCCGTTGGGGTTATGTGGCTGCTTAACAAGTTTAAGGTCTCAACCACCATAGAACTCATGGGCACCCTTACGCGTACCATAGGAAGCTTTATTGGCTACGAAATGGGGTATGGGTTTGGCTTTTTTCTGGGCACATGGTGTGTAGCGCAGTTGGTACTTTTTGTGCTTTATAACGGTTTTGGGGCCTATTTAGTCCGCCAAAACGTTGCGGCCTACTTCCCATGGCGTGAGTTATTTCTCCCTACTCTGCGCATTAAAGGCATTTGGAAGCTTACAATTGGTGCCAGCCTGAACGAGATTCTGGTCTCTTTTTATAAACAAATATCAACATTGTTAATTGGCGCCTGGATAGGTGCTGCCGATGCCGCCGTTTTTAGGGTAGCAAGCCAGATTACCAATGCCATAGCCAAACCGGCCACCATGCTTATTCCGACTATTTACCCAGAGTTTATTCGCTTTCGAGATGAGAGAAACTGGAAAGACTTCCGGCACACCATGCTGCGCCTTATGGGCACTATTGGTGGGTTAAGCATTGCGGTTCTGGTTATCTCTCTTTGTTTTGGCAGCTCTATTCTGGATTATATGCTGCACCACCACTCTGAGCGAGGGGGTGTGCTTATTAGTATTCTTGCGTTTAGCGCATTGCTTGACGTGGCAACCGTACCGCTTGAACCCTTGCTGACTGTTATGGGTAAAGTCTACTCGGTTATGCGCATTAAAATGACCGCTATTTTTATCTATATTCCAGCCCTGCTGCTGCTCACTAAATTTATGGGTATATGGGGGGCAGCTTTAGCGGCTGTGCTGGCATCACTCATTGTTTTTTTCTGGTGTGCAATACGAGCTAGCAGGGTTTTTGCACGAGTTTACCGCTCAGACATACCCCCAGCCCCACCCGCAAAACCAGACCCAGCCTGAGACATAGCGAGACCGCAGGACACCACAGACCATGAAACTTTTCTATCTTATTACCAGCTTGGAAAATGGTGGTGCACAATTAACCATACCCCCTGTTGTCTCTAGCCTGCGCCAACAAGGGTGTGACGTAACCGTACTCGCCTGCGAACCACGCGACATGAAAGCTGCTGCCAAACTAGAGGCCGCAGGTATTCCCTACACCGTACTATGCTCTGGCAAGCGTAATAAACTAGCTTACACGCTCGCTCTTATACGCTACTTGCGCCACAACCGGCCGGACGTGCTTTGGACATCATTAAGCGTGGCCACGCTGGTTGGGCAGTTAGCAGGTAAATATCTGAATATTCCGGTTGTAAGCTGGAAAAACAACGCTGAAGCCCGCCGTTACACCCAGTTTTTTCGGAATTTTACCAAACTCTGGATAGCAGATTCTGCCATGGTGGCACAATTTTTGCTGAAAGACATGCGCCTGCCAGCTAGCCGGGTTATGACATGGCCACTTTATTGCTGTGACACAGCAACCCACATAACCGATTATTGGGATGGCATACGCCCCCTCCGCCTTGGCAGTATGGGCCGCCTGAAGGAGCAAAAAAATTATGCCTTGCTCATTCGGGCTATACATAAGCTGTTACAAGCCCGGCCAGAACTCACCAACCGCCTGCACCTTTCTATTGCGGGAGATGGGCCTTTAAAAGAAGAGTTGCAAAACCAGATTAACCAAGCTGGCTTGCAAAACACCATTACGCTACTGGGCTATAACACTAACCCACAAGGGTTTTTGCAGGGGCTTGATGTGTACGTGCAACCCTCTTTATTTGAGGGCATGTGCCTAGCCGGACACGAAGCCATGGCTATGGGCCTGCCCATTATTGCCACACCGGTAGGGGAATTGGCTTTTAGCGTTATTTCTGGCCAAACAGGCTTTAGTCTTGCTGGCAACCTAGAAAACAGCCTGTGCGATGCACTTAACACCCTGTTTGCCCACCCCCAGCTTGTGCAACGCTACGGCCGCAATGCGCGTGAGTTTGTACAAACAAAATTTAGCCAACAAGCGTTTGATGCCGCAGGGGCTCGTATTGTAGAGCACGTTAAAACCGCCCTCCTTTAAGTTTACACCTTGCGGCAAATGCACCGTAAGCACACAACCAAGCCAGAGCTTTTAAAAGGCCAAATATTTTAAAGGCTCTTTCAAAAACTTTTTAGCTTCAGTCTGGCCTATTTTTTCAGCTTACACTCCAATAACGCGCCTATAGTTCAGCAACATCTATCAGTAAAACAGTTGCAGTACTCTGGGCTATTACGGTTAGGTCTGTTTGTTCGCGTAAAGTGGCGGTATCTCCCGCGTGCAACATAATTTGGCCAAGTGTTACCACACCCTCAACAACCAAAAGCAGCAGCATACGCTGTGGTGTCGTGCAATAGGCGGCTCCCTCACCCTCGGGCAAAATAGCGTGTAGCACTCTTGCTCGTGCGCAAAGCGTTACGGGAGCGCCGTCTTCTATTTCAGCCCCCTCTTCGGGGTCATCTTCGGGAAAGCCAGAGGCTAGAATTCTAAAACCACCATCTTCCAACGCTAACTGGGCAGGGCGGGTTTCTTGCTCTGGCATTGTGCCTGCAACATCTGCCAATAGCCAAATTTGGTAAAAAGCAGCCCGCTCTGTACCACTTTGCCATATAATGCGGCTGCAGCCGCTGCCTGTACTGGCAAGGTGTAAGCCCTGCGGCGCAAGTGTTTGGGCGTCAAACCCATTCATCTGGGCAGTAAGGCTACCGCTGTGTACCCACGTTACAATATCAACCGCGGCTTCTGGCCCTAGCTCATACGTTTGCTTGGCTGCTAGTTGCACAGCGTTAAGGGCACGCAGGTGGCCACCCTGTTTTAGGCCTGCATGACACACATCAGCAAAAGCAAAGTGGCACCGCACTGTTACTGGGCCGACCTGTGCAACATCCCACGTATTAGCCAGTTTTACGTCTATCATGCCCCGCCCTTAGCTGTGGTTTTTGGTTATGTGCTGCTCTGGGTAGAAAGCCTCCCACCCGCCCCCAACAGCACGGTATAGGCGGGTCACAGAGGCTGCATTATATGCCGTGGCATTAGCCAGAGCGCTTTGCGAAGACAAAAGTGCATTTTGCAGGGTAAGCACATTCAAAAAATCTGACGCGCCTTGCACATATTGTGCCCTAGCCATTGCCACAGCAATTTCGTTTTGTTGCACAGCCTCTGCCAACTCATCACGCCGTTTTTGGGCTGCGGTAAAGTCTGCCATGGCATCATCAATCTCTTGCCATGCTTTTAGCACAGTGCGCTGAAACTGGGTTGCCGCTTCTTGTTGCTGCGCTTTACGCAAATGCAACTGCCCGGTTAAACGCCCGCCTTCAAAAATAGGTAGCGTAGCCGTAGGCCCAAACCCATATTGCCGAGACGCCCAAGACCCCAAACCACTAAACTGCAAAGCCTGCACGTCTAAGCTGCCAGACAGCGTAACCCGTGGGAAAAAGTCAGCAATGGCAACCCCAACACTGGCAGTGGCTGCATGCAGTTTATCGGCCGCCATACGAATATCTGGCCTACGCTCTGCCAGTTCGGAGGGTAAACCAAGGGGTACAGCTACTGGTAAGCTTGGTATGGCAGCAGGCTTGCCTAGCTCTGCATCAAGTGTTCCGGGTTCTCGCGCTATAAGAAAACTTAGGGCGTTAAGCATATGGGTTGCTTGTGCCTGTAATGGGGCAAGCCGGGCTGTAAAGCTATGCAACTGCCCTGTGGCCTCTGCTACATCAAGCTGGGTCGCGGCCCCTTGCTCCAAACGCATGCGTGTAAGCCGAACACTCTCTGCTACAACCGCAATATTATGCTCTAAAATGCCAATTTGAGTTTGTATGGCCCGCAGTTCTATATAGTCCTGCGCGGTTTCTGCCATAAGCGACACTAGCATGTCGCGCCGCATATCTTCCGTGGCCTGCATGGCCGCACTTGCGGCCTCAACCTGCCTACGTACATGGCCCCAGAAATCGACCTCCCACGAGGCGTTCATGCCATATTGGGGTAAATTAAAAGACGGGTTGCCCACGCTGCCCGGCAGCGCAGTAGGCCCAAACCCCGGCATGCCAGAGGCAATAGACCCGGCTTGCTCTCGCTCCATCGTGCCTAAAAGGCCTAGCACACCATTGGTACTGGCGCGCTCACGCCCGTATGAGGCGTTGCCATCAATGTTAGGCATTTGGGCGGCACTGGCTATGCGCTTTTCGGCTTGGCTTTGCATTAAACGCAAACTGGCCACTTTGAGGTCTAGGTTAGAGGCCGCAACCTCGTTTTCCAGCCGTGTTAGCATGGGGTCATGAAAGAGCGCCCACCACTGCGGTGCTGTTTTGGCCGTTGTAACCTGGCTTTGCGCCGGCCCTTGCGTGGCACGCCAAGTAGCAGGGCTTACCACTTGGGGTTTTTTGTACTCTGGCCCAACCGTACACCCTGCCAGAACCAGTGCAGAAAACCCCGTAAGAAGAAAACGCTTCATGGTGTTACCGCCACACATAACGGGGGTTGTGGGCATGGGGCCCTTCGGGGGTGGAGGCTGTATCAATGCTTACTTCAACCGACATACCAACCCGCACTTTGGCGGCTAGCGGCTGGCCGGGGTCAAACGTCAACTTAACCGGCACGCGCTGCACGACTTTGGTAAAATTGCCGGTTGCGTTGTCTGGCTGAATAGGGGCAAAGGCCACACCTGTTGCAGGGGCTACAGAATCTACATGGGCTTTAAGCGGGTGCCCCGGAAAAGTATCAACCCAAATAACTGCCTTTTGACCAGTTTGCACTTTAGTAAGCTGTGTTTCCTGAAAATTGGCTAGTACATAAGCATCTTGCGTTGGCACTACCGCCAAAATACCTGTGCCGGGGTGCACAAAGTTACCCACACGCACACCACGCTCTCCCACTACTCCCTCAATCGGGGCCGGTATTGTGCAATAAGATAGGTTAAGTGCAGCCTGTTGGACATTACCCTGTGCACGCAAAAGTGCCCCTTTTGCGCGCTCAAGCTGGGCTTGCAGTACAGCGACTTGCCGCACTGCGGCCTCTACCCCCGCTTTGTCTCGCGCAATGGCGGCTTGGGCCTCTTTCTCCTGCGCTTCGGCATGTTGTTTTTGCTCTATTGTTCCCGCCCCACCAGAAGAAAGCGTGCGGTAACGCGCTGCATTTTGGTGTACAAAAGCCAGGTCTGCCTCATCAGACTGCACAGCGGCACGGGCGCCCGCAATAACGGCATCTTGGCGGGTTATTTCTGCTGCCAGATTACCAACATCCCCTTGGGCGGCCAGCACGTTACCTTTGGCAACATCTAGGGCTGCGCGGTAGTCATCTTCTTCAATATGCGCCAGTTCCTCGCCAGCATGCACAAGTTGGTTGTCTTGGGCTATAACACGGTCAATACGGCCAGAAACCTTGGGGGCAACGGTTGGGAAGTCGGCTGTTATATACGCATCATTAGTATATTGGTTTACACCATCACCATTAACCAAGTGCGCCCCACCCCATGCAACAAGGGCAAGAACGCCTGCGGCACAACCTGCATAAAGCAGTGGTTTTTTGTAAATCATGTGTTTTGTTCCAGAATTATCGAGCAGGAGTTTGGGGGGTAGGCGCACGGGGTGGGTACACCCTATGCGGCAAAATAAGGTTGAGAACGGCATAGCCACAGCACACCCAGATAAGCACAAAATACAGATCGTTCAGCGCCAGCACCAAAGACTGCTCCCGCACGTAAGTATGCAAAACTTGCAGTGCGTTACGGGCTACATGCCCACTGTCGGGTGATGTCGGGTTAAGCTGTTGCACAATAGGGTTGCCCATACCCTGTAACGCCAATTGGTGCGTGCCATGGTGGTCTAGCAACATGGCGGAGTGGTATTGCTCACGCCTGCGCATAAAGGCTGAAAACAACGCAAACGCTACGGCATTGGCCAGCCCTTTAAGCATGTTAACCATGCCAGAAATAAACGGCCCATCGGCTGGCCCCATAGCCATTGTGGCCAACATAAGGGTTGGAATAACGGTCATGGGTTGGCCAAAAACCTGCAAAATTTGTAGCAGGTAAAAATTGTCACGCACCCAGTCTACAGTTAGCCATGTGCCCAAAAAAGCTGATATTGCAAGGCACGCCATGCCAATTGCCAGCACCCAACGGCAATCTACCTTACGGCTGTTACACAAGGCTGCAATAAGCGGCAGCATAATAAGCTGGGGCAGCGCTACCACCAAAGAAACTGGGGCTGCCTGTATGGGCCTATACCCCCGCACAGCCTCAAGATAGGTAGCTGGAATTTCGCCCATAATGGAGCAAATTGCCAAAATACCAACCAAAGACAACAAGGCAGCCTGAATATTACGCGAGCGCCAATATTGTATTTTAAAATACGGGCTTGGGTGAAACGCCTCGTTAATAACAAATACAATAAAAGCGGCCCCACCCCAAAAGGTTAGGTTGGTAATAGTTTCTGAGCGAAACCAGTCCAGCCTGTCACCTTGGTACAGCACAATTACCAAAGAGCAAATGGCAGGTAGGCCAACCAACAGGCCAAACCAGTTAAACTTTTCAAACCGCTCAAAATGCATAGGGTCTTTGGGTAGGCCATAGGCCATCATGGCAATAGCGATGGCAGCGGTCGGTACAATTTCCCAATACAGCCAGTGCCAGCCTACATGCTCAAACCAAAAGGCCTCTAATGGCAACCCAAGGTTGGGGCCAAAAGTGGCGCTCATGGCATAGCCACCAATACCAAAAACCCGAATAGGCGCTGGCAGGTATTTTAACATAACGGTCATGAGCACTGGCGGCAGGCACCCTCCGGCCAAGCCCTGAAAAGCTCTTAAAATGCAAAGTGATGTAACATCAGGCATAAACGGTGCCGGAATGGAGAGCAGGGCCAGAATGGCTGTCATGAAAATAGAAAAACGGTAGATAGAAAAGGTCATGTAAAACCAAGGCGTAAACGCCATGGCGGCAATATTAAAGGCCTCGTAAATTGCAATAAGCCACGTCCCTTCATCGTGGCCAATATGCATGGCTCCTCTAATGTCAGACAGGCCAATTTCGGTTACGTGCTCATTAAAGCCTGCAACATGTACCGCCAACAGCATGCCAAGGCAGCCAATAACAGTGCGCAGGCCAAAAGGCGGAATATAAGACGGCATGGGCGGTGCGGCATGAATAACAGGCCCATGCGCCCCTTGTGCAGGTGCGGCAGTATTCATGCCCGTAATTGAGCGCCGCTACTGGCCTGCCACAACCCCCATTTATGATAGGTAACGATTTCGATTTCCGGAATGATTATTTCTGGTCATTCCACAATGTAACGTCTATTTCTGGAGGGATGAAAGGATACGATCTAGACCTTCTGCGTTATTTGCAAGTGCTGGTAGAGGAGGAAAGTGTCTCTCTTGCTGCGCGCCGCCTTAAAGTGAGCGAGCCAGCCATGAGCAGGCACCTTGCCAAACTCCGCATTGCCTTTGCAGACCCCATTCTGGTGCAGTCTGGCCGTAGTATGAGTGCCTCTGTTTTTGCCAAAGGTATTCTGGCCAGCGTACAAGACCTTGTACGCACAGCAGACGGATTAAGAGAAACACGAGCATTAGCAAACCTTGCTCATTTAAAACCCTCTTTCACTATCCGTGCCAATGACCTGATTGTTGCTGTGCTGGCCGTACCCCTTTTGTTGGCCCTACGAAAAGAGTGCCCACAATGCGAAGTTATTTGGGCCCCAGAGCTAGATGCAGCAGCCTCCGACCCCCTACGAGATGGTGGTATTGACCTCTATATAGGCGCCACCGAGCTTATGAAGCCCGAAATACGCCGCCAAACCATACTGCGCGACCGCATGCGGGGGCTAATACGCAAAAACCACCCTATTCTGGCCCACCCCATTACGCCAGAAAGCATGGTGCAATACGACTATATTAGCGTCTCACGCCGGGGGCGGGCGCAAGGGCCAATAGACTGGGTATTGCGCAACCAGTACGGCTTAACACGCAGTATTGTTATGGTGGTGCCTAATTACCATTGCATGATTGAAAACATGAAAACCACAGACTTTGTGCTGCCCCTACCCGGCCTTGTCATAGACCATATTTCAAGCAAAGCCTTGGGCCTGACTGCGTTTGATTTTCCGTTTTCTCTCCCAAATATTGAAGCCTTTCAGGCGTGGCACCCCCGGCGTGATACAGACCCCGTACACCGCTGGCTACGCGAAACCCTGTTTAAGGTTGCCCACCAAACATTTGGCAGCTCAGCCCCGTAAGTGCGGCCTAACACAAAGACCACGGTATAACCGCAGCCTCCACCCGCTTGGCGTACACCTGGTACACTGTGCGCATTATGTATCATCTAGCACGGTGCCAGCTGGGCCTTGCGTTACAATAGCGCCATCACGCATCACAACCAGTTCGTCACAAAAGCGCGTGGCAAGGGATAAATCATGCAGCACAACCAAAATAGTTTTACCGTGCTGGTGCGCTAAGTTTGCAAACAAATGCATTACGCCTAAAGCATGGGCAGGGTCTAAGGCGGCAACAGGTTCATCAGCTAAAATACACGGGGTGTCTGTCGCTAAAGCACGGGCTAAGGCCATGCGCGCACGCTCCCCACCCGATAAATACCGTGCCGGGCGCTGCTGCAACGCCTGCAAGCCTGTCGCCTCTATGGCGTGGGTTACCGTGGGGTGGTTAGCCGCTTGCGCATGTGTTTGGCCGTGCGGCAAGCGCCCTAAAGCTACCACGGCCCTTAGCGGCATAAGAGACGGTTTTTCAGCCTCTTGCGGTAAAAAAGCAAGCTGGCGTGCCCGCTGTAGCGGGCTAAGCTGCGCCATGTCTTGCCCACCAAGCCAGACATGCCCACACTCTGGCTTTTGCAGCCCTGCCATTATACGCAACAGCGTAGTTTTACCCGCCCCATTTGGCCCCACAAGCCCTACCACGCGGCCTTTAGGCAAAGTAAGGCTGGCCGCATTAACCACCTTATGCCCATTGCGCGACAGCCCAACATCTTGCACGCGCAATATACTCATGGTTCAGACCTTTTAAGCATAACAACGCGTGCAAAAAACACAGGCGCACCAATAAGAGCTGTTAACACCCCTAAATGTAACTCTGGCCCAGTTGGTACCAAACGCACTACCATATCCGCCGCAAGCAGCAATACACTGCCGCCTAAAAAGGAGGGCAATAATAAACGCGAGGGTTGATACCCCGTAAGCGGGCGCAATACATGCGGCACCACAAGCCCCACAAACCCTATAGCGCCCGAAACCGCAACGCAGGAGCCAACAGCCAAAGCTGCCCCTAAAACAAGGCGCGTTTGTACCCCACGCGCGCCCCATAAGCTAAACCCTAAACTTGTAGCCACATCTTCCCCCAAGGTTAGGGCATCTAATGCACGGGCTACAGAAAACATAAGCAGGGCACCGCACACAGCACCGGGCAAGCAAACCAGAACATGCGTAAAGGCACGATCGGTTAAAGACCCCATAAGCCAGTGCATAATTTCGTAAGATGCATAGGGGCTAGGCACCAAATTAAGCACTAAAGCGGTAAGCGCTGCGGCAAAACTGCTTAATGCCGCACCCGCTAACAGCAACACCAACGTGCCACCCCGCCCTACAAGCCCCATAAGCAGCACAACCGCACACAGTGCACCAACAAGCCCACCCAATGGTAAGGCCGCCACACTCACCTGCATAAGCCCGGTATAAAAGGCACAGACCGCCCCCAACGCCGCCCCGCCCGAAACCCCCAAAATACCGGGGTCTGCCAAAGGGTTGCGTAAATAGCCCTGCAATGCAGCGCCAACTAGGCCCAGCACCCCACCAACCACCAGAGCCAGCACAGCACGCGGCAAACGGAGTTGCTCAACAATAATGACCCCAGCGCTCCGGTGGCCAACCAACATGTCGTGTATAGTATCAGCCACCATAAGGTGGCTCTCCCCCCAGACCAAAGACGCTACAAACAGCATAACAATAGCCACAAGCAAGACCGTATTAAGCCAAAACACTTTACCTGCCGGTGTCATGGTATTTGCCTTTCTGGCCCGTTTTCAGCTCTGTGTGCGGCTTTAAGCAACGCAATGCTGTCTAGTGTTTGGGGTAAACCGCACAACCATAACCGTGCAGGTATGTTAAGATGCCGCTTGCCCGCAAAAGCCTCTTGCAGCGCCGGGTGGTCAAGCAATGACTGAGCAAGCGAGTTGCCCCGCCCAGACCGGTCAAGAATTAACAAATCTGGTGGGTGGGCAATTAAGACCTCCATCGGGAAATGAGCAGACCTATGCTGCCCTATTATGGTCGAATAATTTCTAAACCCTGCATGAGCCAACACGTCATCTGGCAATGTGCCTGCATGCGTTACAAACCCATTGGCGGCATATACTGCTGCCGTTGGGTCTGTTTGGCTACGGGGTTGGGTAAGGGCTGCTAGGCGGCGCTCAAACGCTTGCACCAAAGCATGCCCACGCTCTGGCACGCCTATGGCTGTAGCGACCTGCATAATTTGGACAGGTATGTCGGCCAAAGACTTGGCGGGCGGTATGGCCAGCACCTGTGCACCACTTTCCCGCGCGGCCTGCATGGCAACAGCCGCAGTATACACCCCACCCAACACAACATCGGGGTGTAGGGCTACAATATTTTCTGCTGTGGGGCGCATAACTGGGGCCTGTTGGGCTTGCTCGCACAACACGGCACTCCAGCAATCACGCGCCAGCGGTGTTAGCCCTACGATTTGCTCTGGTTGAGCGAGTTCTAAAAGCAGTTGGTCTGTGCATAGGTTTAATGACGCCACACGGGGCAGTGCATAGGCCTGCCCCACCACAGCGCACGCCCCAAAAGCAATAATACAGGCCCGTAAACTGCGCTTTATCATTAATAGCTCACTGTAAAGCCACCATACCCTGCCCTGCCGGGTTGTAGGTAACCAATGGGGTTTTCGTATTGTCTGTTGAGCAAGTTATCAGCCCGTGCAAAAACAGATAGGTAGCGGTTAATTTTATAATGTGCGGCAACATCAATTGTAAAATACCCATGCCCTTTACCACATATACTGCTTACTACGCAGTTTTGGGCATTAAGTGGCTTAAGGTCACGCCAGCCACTGGTGTAGAGAATATTGCCAGAAAGCGTCAGGTTCTCAATTGGTGTCCATGTTGTATTAAAATTAAGCTTATGCTGCGGGCGGCGTTGGAGCTGAATATGGCTGGTTTCATCGCGCCCATGTGTCCATGTATAACTTAGGGCAAACTCAAGTGTTTTAAGGGCTTTCCAATTTGCAAATGCCTCAACACCATACATGCGCGCCTTGGCAACATTTGCGTAGGAATAATTATAGTTATAGCTGGAATCTATAGAGACCGATGACTGTATAAGGTTTTTAACCCGGTTGTCATACCACGTAGCCCCAAATTTGAGGGTATCTTGTAATAGTTTTTGCTCAATACCTGCATCATACCCAATTAATTGCTCGGCCTTTAGCGCGGCATTCCCTTTCTCGCTGTAGCCTGCCCCAACTTGGTTCGCAAATAACTGGTACAAAGATGGCCCATGAAAACCCGAACCAGCACTGGCTTTAAGAATAGTGCCCGTGCCCGGCACATGAAGAGCCGGAGCCACACGCCACGTAACATGATTGCCATAACGTGAGTTTGCATCGTAGCGAATATTGGCAGCCCCATACAGTATGTGGTTCCAGTTTCCTTGGTACTGCCCATACCCTGCTGTTGTATCCATACTGGTAGAGGTATTATACCCACTGTCCCACATGCTAGACGCTGTGTGGCTTGTATTAAACGTGTCATGCAAATGTTCTGCACCAATTAAAAACTGCCCGTATTTGTGCAAATTGAAAGTACCATGCCAGTCTATTTTTAAACGGCTAGAGCGGTAATAATCTGGGTCTGGGTTCAAAGCACTGCCGCCTGGCTGTATGCCAGCCTCTGTCCAGCGGTTACGGTTGGTCATGTAGCCAAGCCCCAGCACTTGGTCCAACACCCCCTGAAACGACACAAGATGCGCCGTACCTCGCACAATTGCTTGGTTTTTTGTGCTTTGCTCACGCACGCCAGAATCCCCGTAGGCGTTTTCGCTTTGTAAATCATACAACGAGTAAGTGTGGTAATTCGACTGGAGCAGGCGTGCTGTTAGGCCAAGGTCAAAATTATGTGTAACGTCATAGCCTAAACGAATATTCGCACTACGGTTGTCATTCCGGTTACCTTCATGCCTTTGGCTGTGGGTGGCATTGTAATAGTCTTTTATGTAGGCCGGAATATTATTAAAACCATCCATACGGTAGTGCGATAATTCTACATTATAATGAAAGCGGCCTTTACTACCGCGCGCACCAAACGCTTGGTTAAAGGTGCCATAACTCCCCCCTTCAATACGTACAAAGGGTTTAAACTGCCCCTGCCCTTGGGTGGTCGTTATATCAATAACGCCTGCCATGGCATCTGCACCGTACAAGCCACTTTGGGGGCCACGCAAAATTTCTATTCTGCCCATGCCATCGGTTGTAAACTGGCTGGCGTCAAACATACCGCTGGTAGAGCTACCGTCGTTAATATCCATGCCATCAAGGCGCACTTTTACCTCGTTAGCATTATTGCCACGCATAAAAATAGAGGTTGTGCCGCCCGGCCCACCCGTTTGCACGACATTCATACCCGGTTGGCGCACCAAAATGTCGCTCAGGCTACGCCGCTGCTGGGTCTGAATTTGCTTTTCAGTCACAATGGTTATGCTCGTGCCAATATCATCAACCGAGACAGGTCGGCGCGTTGCACTTACACTTATAAGCTCTTGCTGCTCAGACTTAACGGTCTGAGGAACAAGTGCGGGCTTTCTCTCTTGCTGCGCAACGGTTTGTGCCGTGTTGGGCAACTGAGCCTGCCTAAGCGGGACACCACTGGCCCACGCAGTTAAAGGCATTACACTTACAAAAATACTAGAATTTATAAGAGCAGTCCGAAAAAAAGACATAAGGGGGCAATCTCGCGGTTACTTTACCGTTGCCACGAGAGCGCGCCATTACGCACAGCCATTTAAAGCTTATGCATAACACCACACACCATCAGGACACCCCGCCCAACAGTTCCCGGTTGCAACCACATATAACGGCAGGTCTCCTGGCTTGTGGCTCAAATTTTTTGCCTCACCTTCCCAGAAGTTTGCACCCCCAGTGGCCTGAACAAGATAGTCAGTAGAGCAAAAACATACCACTTACAGTTGCGGGGACAGCCGAAGCCTTGAATGGGGGTTACCACTCGCACTTCGTTCCCTTTTAATCTCTCTTACGCAAAGAGAACCGTTACCGCTATTTTTATGGGGCCGCCTAATTGATGTCAATTCAAGCCAGCTTTGCTCTGGCAAGCAAGACACTTCCGCCATTTTTTGCTTGCAAAACTGCAAAGCTCTTCTCTTAAACGGCCCCAAGCAGACCCCAAAAATAGAAGGAATTTTTGAAATGGCGTTTTAGCATCATGTAAAAATTGAGTGCCACTGACCTGCCACGGCTCTAACACGACAAGTAAGCTTTGCAGCCGCAATGCCATAACAGCGCGGCTGCATCATAAGCTTCAAGCACCCGCAACCCTACTAGACACTTTTTGACTCGATACCTTGAGGTATGGTGCGTTTCACTTTACCCCGCACGCCGCCTGCAAACCAGAATGTCCAGCATGAAAACAGACCAAGCACACATAAAACGAGCCCAGACAGCGCCATTATAAGCTGGTGCAAAGCCCCCGCCATTTTGCCGGTATGCACCGGAAAAATCATGTTAAAGGCCTGTGCCTGTGCACGGGCCTGCGTGGCATCACGCGCCCCAACAAGCTGCCCCGTATCTGCGGCGAACCATACCATTGTACGGCCATTAGGCAGCCACTCGGCAGGCTGGCGCAGCCTTACGGTAATAAGGCCACTCCCTTTACGCGGTAAGGCTATGCTTCTGAACTGCGCCTGCGGAAATCTATCTCCTGCTTCTTGCACAATTTTTGGCCAATCAAGATTTTTGGCCACAGGTACAGCAGGGTATGCTGGCGGTTTAAGGGCCTGAGAGATTGCAGCAGCACTACCCGGCCCCAACAAAACGTTTGCAACAGGCTTAAAAGCCATGGCCACACCCGTAACCAAAGACACCACCAAAACAGGCGTTATAAGAATACCACTGTCTTTGTGGTAACGAATTAACGCAGCCCGGCTAAAACGTTTGGGCCATAAGCGTGCTTCAAACGTTTTGCGGTTACGCCACCAGCTTATAATGCCCGACACAACCAAAAACAGGCCCACCACACCGGCACTGCCCACCCATGTTTCGCCCGCTGGGCGGGCAAATAAATAGCGATGAAGAGATACAAGCCACAGTTCTGGCCGCGCCCACTCGCTCGACCATGCGGCTACCGTGCGGCCTTGCTGGTCAAGATAGGCGCCACGCCCATTGGCATAGGCAATGCGGTGCACCGTTAACTCGGGAGAGGCAAACGCCACCATTTGCGCCGGGGGGCCTTTACTGTGCATGGCCTGCGCAACCACCTGCTGTTGCGTAAGGCTACGCATAACAAAAGGGTCGTTTTTATGGGCAACCAGTGTCCAGTTATCTTTGTAAACCAACAAAGCACCAGACAACCCCAAAATAGCAAGAAGCAGGCCACACACCCCGCCTACCCACTTATGTGCTAGAGTAACAAGACGTATCACGCTGTAAGCACCATTTATTGCATGAGAAACAAGAAGGCCCAGAGCATAGGCGTTCTTGCTCTCAAATTCCTACAATCTTATGCATTGTTCTAAAAAAACATACTCACCCTCAAATACGCACCTGTGCCTACATGCAGGAGGGTACCCGTGGTCTATTTTGCACCACTCACGTATTTTTTATATTTTTATCAACATGATAGTGCGCACAATGCTATGCGTTGCAGGCTGCCATACTATTCCTTTACTGCCCTGTGCTTACACACTAGGTTGCGCGCTACGCGCGGCATGGCCTTGTACAACGCTAGGCCGCATTTTGTTTCTTATGTGCGCCGTCGTGCATTCAATGCTGCCACGCGCACACCACTAACTAGACGAGCTTTGAGTAAATGCGTGCTCTTTTTGCGCCTGTTATTTGTTTGCCAACGGCAGTTTTTTTCGGTTTTTGCGGTCTTGTTCTGTTTACTCAACCAACACAGGCTGCTGGCACAGACAATAGCAACGCTGGCGGGTCACAAGCACCCGGAGAGAGCAAACCACAATGGTACACAGGCTCTCTTGTTTCTCCCTCCGGCGCCATGACCCAAAAAGGCATTTTGGCATGGGAACCCTACATGACCTACAGCCAGCCAGTTGGTTACCTTAATAGTAACGGCAGCTTTGGGCCCCAGCACCCCCGGCAAAAAGCCGTAACCAATTTTACATTGTATAAATACTCACTAACAGATTCCATTAGCCTGCAAGCCACACCCGCCATCAGCTACAGGTGGGAGCGCGGGCATGGCACCAGCAGTGGTCTTAAATTTGCAGACCTGCCCATAGACCTCATGTGGCGCTACCTTGATGCTGACCCCAAACGTTATATACCGGCACTCAGCATTTTTGCTGGCATGGCTTTTCCAACTGGTGATTATAACAAACTTGGCCGCGCGCAAGATGGCGTAGGGGCCGGGGCTTATACGTTTCGGCTCGCGTTAACAGAACAATCTACCTACACCCTACCCGGCCAGCACGAATTACGCTTGCGTATGTGGAGCACTTTGCGCCGCGCAGTGACGACTGCCCACCTGCACGATACTACCAGCTATGGCACAACCGCAGGCTTTAGGGGGCGGGCACAGCCCGGTATGTATGGCCAAAGCGGCTTTTCGTTAGAATTTGGCATAAACCAAAAATGGGTTCTGGCACTCGACCTTGCACGAGACTGGTCAAACGGTGCCCATATACACGGCACCAATGCTGTGGGGCAAAAAATCAACACCATTTCCTCTTCATCAGGAGATTGGCAAATAGCCCCAGCGCTTGAATATAACTGGTCACCCCGTTTTGGTGTTATCGCTGGGGTTTCAACCTATTTTGCAGGGCATAATACCGGTTTTGATATTTCACCCCAAATTGCTTTTAATAGCGTTTTCTAACGCTGACGGTTTGAAAATAAACATAGAGGCAGGTTCAGCGTGTCCCCGCTCAATAAGACGCTTTAGTGCAAGGTCGGTCAATAATATCCCGCCATAAGCAGCACTACCTGCCATGATAGCAACGGCCTAAAGTAAGCCACCCATACCCCTAGAACAAAGGCGTGCTAAAGTGTTTAGCCTGTGCCAGCCCCCCCCTTTAACCTAACTCGCACTTTAGGTTTGGGGCTCGCACAATTGTATCGTTTTTTGGTACACTTCTTTTAAAAAGAGCCCATCATGCTCAAGCAAAAACATTTTTAGAGCCTGCCAATAGGCCATAAACCCTAAAGGTAGAGAATACTCAAACCACTGTGCTGCTTGGTCATATTTTTGGTGTGTATACAAAATACGGCCCATATTAAATGCGGCCCAGCAATCTCCTGCCTCTGCTCCGGCTTTAAAATATTGGCAGGCTTTTTCTAGGTCGGCCTGCCCGGCAATACTACCATTTTCATGCAATGTACCAAGCATATTGAGGGCTTTACTCACGCCTTTACGCGCAGCCTGCACATAATAGGTAAAGGCTTTTTCTGTATCTTGCGGCACGCCGTCTCCTGCAAGGTAGAGGTCTGCCAAATTGAAATAAGCCCACCCATAATCTTGTTCTGCCGCACTTTGAAAATACAACACAGCATGTGCTGCACTACGCTTAACACCCCAGCCTTGCTCATACGCCCGGCCAAGCATGTTAAGGGCTTGAGGTTGGCCACTTTGTGCCGCCAAAGCAAACAGGTTAAAGGCCCCGGCTGCGTTTCCGTTATTCAGCTGTATTTGGCCAATAAGCAGGTGCACATGCACTGTATCTAGCAGCGTGTGACTGGTGGGAGGCAACGCCCCCACCAGTTCTTTTGTGCTCATTAAAATGTTAAACCAACGTTACCAATAAAGGAGCGCCCGGGCCCCGGCACAGCACGGCTTGTGCTAAACGAAGACGCATAATTTAAATGGTCTGTAATATTATTGGCATTAAACGAAATACGGTAATTTTTGGCCTCCCATGATACCATGCCGTTAAGAGAGAACTGATACGGAATACGCGCCGTGTTACTAAAATCTCCGTTTGACCAATAAGCAGAGGCATATTGCGCCCCACCGGCAATTTTCAAATGCCCGCTTTCTGGCTTAAACAAGTAATCTGTCAGGTCGTAAGATGTCCATACCGAGAAATTATTATGAGAAACCCCCGGTGCCTCTTTACCACGATACTGCGTGCTATTCCGAATTTTTCCATCCATCCAAGAATATGCACCATAAATATCCCAATTTTTTGTAATTTTACCTGTCAGGTTTAATTCTACACCACGGGTGCGCAGCCCAACGCCTGAGTCACTAAAGCCGGAAACAACATCTCCATTTTCGTCGTAGTAATAAGAATTGTTTTGGTTAATCTGAAAAAACGCAACTCCTAGGCCCAAACGCTTCTGTAAAAAGTCTGTCTTGTTACCAAATTCAAACAGGTCACTCCGCTGCGGTTTAAAGTCTGCACCATTTTGCGGTGTATCGCTTGCCAGAATTGTAACCTGAGAAGAAACATCTGTACCAATAGGCTTATACGAACGTGAGAAGGTGAAGTAAAAAGACGAGTTTTTTAAAGGGGTATACATAATGCTGCCAGATGGGCTCCAACGGTCGGCATTCTGTTTTTGCCGCGGCACTAATACCGGTGAAAGCTGGTAGCCCGCAAAAGTAGATTGGAAAGCATCCCACCGCACAGAACCAAACAAAGCAAGCTCTTTAGTCAACTGAATATGGTCAGACAAAAACAGCCCAACATCGCGTTGGTCTGAGTTCGCTTTGTTGGATTTAGGAAATGTTACATAAGCCCCTTTAGAAGAATGAGACGTGTTACGAATAGTTTGGTCATTTACCCGGCCAAACCATGTGCCCATATACCGGTCTTCATCTTGGTAGTTTACATCCACCCCAAATTTGAGGTCATGCTTAATCTGGAAGGTGGTAAAGCGGGCATCACCCATCATCACGTTTTCAACACCTATCCCTTTAGAAAGATACGCCGTGCCGCCCATGGCTCCATAAGAAAGAGTAGGGTTGCCCCCAGCCATAAACGAGCTGACACAAGCCGGTGTGCTGCATGCTGCGGGCGTAGTAGAGGCATAATTGCGCTCATACCGCGTAAAACGCGTGTTATTACTAAAAGTAAACCATGAAGAAATTTTCGATTTAAGAGATGATGTCAGGCTATGGATATCAGAATTATCCCGGTCGGCCTCTCTAGCATATGTTGTGCTCCGGTCGAGCCCTGCACTGGTTATGGGTTTATATGTGCCGTTGGGCAGCTTGATCATACCCACCCCGTAGTCTGGAATACTATCGGTATGCAGCCACCGCCAGTTTAAGTGCCATGTTGTCTTACCATGCAGCCCAACACCCAAATCTGCCGAGGCACCATAACGGTTTGAATAAACATAGTCTCGGCCAGCAACGCCAGCACGGTTATACATACCGTTAAGGCGCAACGCCACATTTTTGGTAAACTGGTAATTTACATCACCTTGCCCGCGGTACATGCTCGCGCTACCAAAAGCTTGGTCGTAATTATACGATGTGCCGTCATGGGCTTTTTTCAATGTTTCATTAATAAGGCCGCCCAAATTAGCCGCGCCAAAATATTCGCCCGCAGGGCCTTTAATTACCTCAACATTTTCAATATCAAAAATGTCTCGGGTATATGTGCCAAAATCTTTCAAACCATCGGTATACACATCGCCACGGGCCTGCTGCCCCCTAATACGAAACTGGTCACCATTCAGCCCGCCACGCCCTTCACCCGTTGAAAGCGTAATACCAGGCACGTTAGCAAGGGCCTGATCGAGTGTATAAAGACGTTGTTGTTTAATAATTTCTTGAGGAACAACATTAATAACCTGTGGCGTATCACGCACAGAGGTAGGCATACGCCCAATATCCAACAGTGTTGCGTTCGTGTTGGGAATTTCGTTTTCCCGCTTGTTTTCACCACGCACTTTAACAGCTGAGAGTTTAATTGTGCTATCCGTTTGCGCAGGCTCAAGATTTGTCTCTTGCGCCTCGGCCTCGCTTTCTGCCCAGCCTAAACTGGCAGATAAGCTCAAGGCCACGGCAGCCCCAAGGCGCATTTTAGGAGAGAGCTGACGCGTACACTGTTCCATTATTATCTCCTACTTGGGCGTAAGACACCCAATATGTGTTATTCAGCGTATCGATAAACCGTGCTCTTATTATGATATTGCGTATCGTTCGCAACAAATAAATGCGAGTCATTCTTATAAACTCCCCCACCCTGTTGCGTTCTGAACACAGCTTGAGCCTCTAAACTACCGCTTACCCGTAGCTTTTAGCCCCGTACCGGTGCCTCACACTCTTTTATCTTGAGAACGAGTCTTATTTGCATATATAAGCGGCCCGTTGCAGGCCTTTATAGCTACACCGTGCCTATGCACGCCCCAGTAAAACACTCAGGAGAACCACAGCACATGCCACCCCTTCCCCCTTCTGCGCTCTCATTTTCTCCGTGGGATATGTTTTTGCATGCGGGGCCAGTGGTACGCTGCGTTATGATGCTCCTTGCCGTAGCAAGCCTGCTGACATGGACAATTTTTATCGCCAAATCTGTTGAACTCTTTAAGGTGCGGCGCACCCTACACTTGGCCGAACACTCTTTAGAAACCGCCAACAGCCTAGATACAGGCGAGCACGATACGCGCCAAAGCCGCGTTGCACATACCTTGGTTATGGCAGCAGAGGTTGAGCGCGAACGCTCTCGCGATATCCCAGATGATAGCGAAGGGTTAAAAGAGCGCATTGTGCTCCACCTTGAGCGCTTAGAAGCGGCAGAAGGCCGTAGGCTTATGCGGGGCACTGGCCTGTTAGCGACTGTTGGGGCAACCTCTCCCTTTATTGGGCTTTTTGGTACGGTGTGGGGTATCATGACCTCATTCACCGGCATTGCCGCTAGTAAAGCAACCAGCCTAGCTGTTGTTGCACCCGGTATTGCAGAAGCTCTTTTGGCTACAGCACTGGGGCTTGTGGCCGCTATTCCCGCAGTGGTTATTTATAACCACCTTGGCCGCCAAACAGCGGCATGCCGCGCACAGGTGGCAGACCTTACCTCTCTTGTTATGCGGCTTGTCTCGCGCGACTTAGGGCGCGCTCAAGCGCTCACCGCCAAACACGCCGCCAGCGGGCAAATTGTACGCTTTGATACCCCCCGCATGGCAGGGGAATAAACTTATATGATCCGTATTCGCCACACAGACGAAACGCTGCACGAAGCCAGCGAAATTAACGTAACACCCTTTATTGATGTCATGTTGGTGCTGCTGGTTATCTTTATGGTGACTGCACCACTCACCACCGTCAATGTGCCCGTTGACCTGCCTTCTTCCAGCGAAAAGCCAGCCCCCCGGCCAGATAACCCCGTGTTTCTAACCGTAAAAGCTGACCATGACCTTGCCTTGGGAGAGGACAATATCTCTCTCGAAACACTTCCCACGGCATTGGCCACAGCCACCAAAGACGACAAAGAACAGCGTATTTTTCTGCGGGCTGACAAAACAGTCGAGTATGGCACGCTCATGAGCGTTATGGATAAACTGCGCAGCGCAGGCTACCTCAAAGTAGCGCTCGTTAATTTACAAGGGCAGGAGCAAGGGAGCGCTACAGGCATAGTAACGCCTTCTGCCATAAACGGTACCACCCCGTGACCCCTACTGCCATGCACAACCAGAACAACCCCGCACCGTCTTTTTCTGCTTGGTACAAAAGCCAAATACAAAAAGCCCAGCGAGAAGAAACACGCCGCTGGAGTTGCGCGCTTTTAGCCGTTGTGAGTGTAAGCGGGGTTGTTTTATGGGGTGCAACCCACTTAACGCCTACTGCTCTACCCGCACCGGAAGCACCAGCAGCCATTGCTATCGATATGGCACCTGCTCCCGTTTCCCCGCCAGCACCGCCCACAAATGTACCCCTAGGCCCGCAGCAAACGCTTTCTGTGCCCGATACCACACCGGTAGACCCACCTAAAATTACCGCCCCCCCCTCACCCGCTCCTAACCCACCAGTGCCTGTACCAAAGCCTGAAAAGCCGCGTAAACTTACAAAGCTGCATAAAACGACAGTAACTTTAAACAAGCCAGTTCCAGACAAAACACCACCAGCAAACACCACAACGGCCCCACCCGCAACAGAAGCACCACCGGCACAAACACAAGCAGCCCCTAGTGCCAGCGCCTCTTCTTCTCAATCGTCCTCACAGGCTCCTGCAACATGGCAAAGCGCGCTTCTCGCCCAGCTTGAAAAATTTAAGCGCTACCCAGCAGAGGCCATGGCAGACCACCAAGAAGGCGTGCCCACGCTTACCTTTGCCATGAACCGCCAAGGCCATGTGCTTTGGGTCAAACTTGCCCATAGCTCTGGCCATACTTTGCTGGATACAGAAGCCCTAGCACTTCCTAAACGCGCACAGCCACTCCCTGTGCCGCCAGAGAGCGTAGCGGGAGACCCCCTAACACTCACCGTGCCAGTAGAATTTTATATTCATCAGAACTAGTGACCGAACATGAGCAAAACTGTTTGTAAAAGAGAAATAGTTTTGTTCATGTTATTTATTTTTATATCGAGATATTTCTTTATTATGTAAATTAAGATACTCACTCATTCTTACTAAATCTGCCAAAGATTGTGCATGCATTTTTTTCATAATATGCGCCCTATGTATTTTAACAGTAATAAGGCTAATACCTAACCGATCTGCAATTTGTTTATTCATCAAACCTGAAATAATGCATTCCATCACTTCTTTTTCTCGTTGGCTTAACGTCGCGTAATAATCAGTCGCTTGTTTTTTCTTTTCTTGGGATTCTTGATTATTTCGCCATTTTTCAAGTGAATCTGCAATCGCATTAAGCAAAACCGTATCTTTATATGGTTTAGAAAGAAAATCTGTTGCCCCACTTTTAATACCCCGCACAGCCATTGGAATATCCCCATGGCCCGTAATAATAATAACCGGCAAGGTTAGGCCACGCTGCGCCATCTCTTCTAAAAAATCTAAACCATTTACGTTACCTAATTTCACATCAAGCAGCATACAACAGGCTTGCGGCGGCAAAGGCGTGGTTAAAAATTCGTCTGTGCTTGAAAAAATAAATGTTGTAAAACCAACACTCCGCAGCAAACTATCTAATGAAAATTGAACATCTTTATCATCATCAAGAATAACAATAAGATTTTGCTCTTTGGGTATTTTATGAAACATGTTTTGGCAACTGTATTATAAATTTTGCACCTTTGAGCTTATTATGTTCAGCAATAAGCCTACCCCCATGAGCTTCAATTATCCCCTTACAAATTGTCAAACCCAACCCCATGCCGTTTTGCTTTGTGCTAAAAAATGCATCAAAAATATTTTCCGGTGTTGCTTCTATAAATCCCATTGCATTATCAACAACATGAATTGCAAAAAAATTCTCTCGATCGGTCATATCATACACGCGAATATGAATGAAATTGTTAGGTATGCTCTCCTTAAATGCCTGAATAGCGTTCATTAAAATATTAATGAAAATCTGCTGAATTTCTATTCTAACAGCACAAAACTGAATATCCTGTCCGGAAGGGTTGAAAATCACGTTTATTTTCTTATTGCTTATTTCATTCTTTAAAATATCGCAACTTTCTTGAATAATTTGGTGAACAGAAATTTGCTCTGGTATGCCTGATTTTTTTTGAGCAAGGTTCTTAATATTACCAATAATACTCTCCGCCCTTTGAGAGTTTTTTTCTATAGAGCCAAAACAGTGCAAAGCCTCAGTAAGGTCGGGCTCCGTTTTCTTTAACCACCTTACGCCAGAATGTGCATATGTTCTGATTGCTGTAAGTGGTTGGTTAATTTCATGCGCAATAGATGCTGAAAGGTAGCCCAATGTAAGCATACGGTCAGCATGCGCCAGAATACGCTTTTGCTTTGCAAGAGCTTCAGTAATACGTTGGTTACGCAATGCAAGAAGAGTAACCAATAAAATAGCAAAAATGCTCAAGGCTAAGCGTGTATATGGGCCGTGCACAATGTCATCTCTATGCACTAAAGAAAAAGAAAAAACACTCAAACCAATACATAAACAAGCTATAAGCTTGATAACATGCCGAGACGCTGCTTGAGACACCAGAAAAATGACAATAACATACAAGACGCTAAATGCGTCATGCCTTGGTGGTAGCAACGTAAAGCAAAAAATAGACAGTGATAAAAGCACTATAAACAAAAGAGACAAATGCCTCATCAGCATCCTCATTGTACGCCCCAACCAGAAAGCCGGAAAATACTCTCACTTAATTCAAACTTCTAATTGATTATTATACATAAATTATCAGAGTATAAAATTTCATATAGACCAAAAAAGCAATTTTTCTCTATCAATAATACCTAAGTATAATATCCCCACATCATTATTGCAATTGCGAATAACTATCGATTGTGATGTTAAGAAGGCATATTTACACCACCAAGGACACTAAAAATGAGCGACATTCCGGCACGTCGGAAAATAGGGTCAACTGGTCTTGTCGCGGGCCTTGCACTTGCTTGTGCGGGCATACAAAGCGCACATGCCGCCCCAGACCATGATAAAACCAGCAAAAAACCTACACCCCATAAAAGGGAAAAAACAGCCCCACCCTCACCCGCGCAGACAACACAGAACGAGAGCGCACACGCGCAACTGCTCAACGGCCCCAAACTTGACCCCAGTAAAGCTATTACCAACGAAGAGCACCTAACCGTCGTTGGTTCTCGTATGAATATCTTGCACGAATCTGTTGGCTTAAGCCGCATGCCGCAAGATGTTATGCACACTGCACAAGCTATTAATGTGGTGCCCCAAGCCTTAATGGAGCAACAAAACGTTAAATCGCTTGATGAAGCACTCCGTAACGTACCCGGCATTACCGCGTCTGTTGGTGAAGGCGAAGGCGGAATGTCTGGTGACCAGTTTCTTATTCGCGGGTTTCAGGCACAAAACGACATCTACGAAAACGGCCTAAGAGACTTTGGTGTCTATACACGCGATAGTTTTTATTACGACCATGTCTCTGTTATTAAAGGCCCATCGTCAGAAGTATTTGGTAACGGCACAACAGGCGGTGCCATTAATATTGTTACAAAAGCACCCCATACCGGCAACTCATACCAAGGTAGTTTTTCTGGCGGCTCGGGTGACTATTACCGTGGCACATTAGACATAAACCGACAGATAAGCGACAGCATTGCGGTGCGTCTGTCTGCAATGGGGAATGAAAATAATGCCGTTGGTCGTAATTATATTTACTCGCACAGATGGGGTATAGCCCCTTCAGTAACATTTGGGTTTAATAAAAAAATATCTTACACGGTTGATTATTTCCATCAGAACGATAATCGCATTCCTGACTATGGTGTGTGGGTTGTCCAAAAACCGGGCACAAGCATCAGTAAACCCATTACCGAATATGGTATAAATAGAAAAAATTGGTATGGCACCACTTTTGATCAAGACGATGTCAGCACAGATATGCTCAGTGGGCGCCTTACAGCAAAAGTAGCGCCGTGGCTTACCCTCTTTAATGACACAAAAGGGGGCATTTATCATCGGTATTATTCAGCCTCGCAACCCAATTGCGCAGCCAAAAACTGTGTTACACCGTATTTTTCTGGCAACCCAAGTAACGCCACAACCACCCGAAATGGTGGCTTAGGTGGCCCCAACCCTTACCGCCAAAACGATTGGTCTATCCAAAATGTTTTCTCTAGTGTTGCACACTTCCACACAGGCACTATTCGCCATGAAATCATTGGCGGTTTTGATATTGAGCACGTAGAAGACCACCGAAAAAACTACCCCTACAACGTAACCCGCCAAGGTACCAGCCTTACCAACCCTTCTATGTATGTGCCCGGTCTTGAGCGCCTTAATTGTGCAGACAACCCCAATGGTCTGGCCTCTATCCCTAATGGTGTAGGCCGTAAATGCTACAAAGATGGTAGCGCCACAGATATCGGGGTCTTTCTATCCGATCAAATCTGGCTTGCAAAATGGTTTGCCATCAAGGGTGGTTTTCGTCTTGATAGGTGGTACAGCAGCTATTCTGCAACGGGGGGTGTTAAAACAACCCCAGACACACACTTTAAACAAAACGAAACAACAGTAAACCCAACAGTAAACCTGATGTACACCCCCAATGATGACCTCATGCTCTATTTTAACTGGGCGCAATCTACCACACCAACAAGCCTGTATGTAACAAACAGCAACGCACCTTTTACAACTAACTCTGGCTACGCACCTGAGCGAAGCAGCCTTTACGAAGTGGGTGCCAAATATAACGCCTTCAAAGGCCGCATGGGTTTCACGACCGCACTTTTCAGGCTAGAAAAAAACAACTCTACAATAACAGATCCTTCAACGGGTGATATCTCGGCTTCCTCAGACAAACAACGCAACCAAGGTTTAGAACTAAGTGCGTCTGGTAATATTACATCAAACTGGAGCATCATTGGCACCTATGCGTTCTATGATAGTCGCGTTACAGGCTCCCAAACTGCGGCTGATGTCGGCAAACGCATACAATATGTACCCAAAAACTCTGCTACATTATGGAGCACCTACTCCATAGCCGCCAAAACCCCTTACAACCTTACTATTGGTGGTGGCATTACATGGCGCGAAGGGGTCTGGCTTGATGCGCCCAATACAGCGCGCGTTCCCGCTACGCTAGACTTTGATGCTCTGATTTCTCACAATTTTGGTAAACATTGGCGTGTTGCTATGAATGGTTATAATCTTGCAAACAGACTTAATTACAGTAACCTTTTCCAAAACCGTGTTACACCAGCCGTCGGCCGCTCATTTTTATTCAATCTTTCAGCTACTTACTAGCCTTTGGTACAACAATGGGGGCTACATCAGCCCCCCACCCCCAACACAAGTAAGGAAGATTATGCTCCCCCCAGCCCCCATAATACCCACGTATAAAAAATCTTCTGGCTTAGAAGGCTTGTGGCCGCATTATAGGGAAAGCATTGAGAAGTCTCTTTTTGAAATACAAAAAGACTTAAAAAACAAAAAAATTATTCTCCGCAATGTTGGGCTGTTAACTTTATGTGCGCTTCTACACGCACACAAACCTTTAACAGCAACTGAGCTATGGAAAACCCTCAACACAATTATGATGCATCGTGACATTCCGGGTGTTTCTTCAATGCAAAGGGCGCTAAATTATTTTATAAAACATGGTCTGGTTATAAGGACTATAAAAAACAATAGAACCTTTGAATATTCATTACTCCGTGAAATAAAATCAACTTACGATATTTACTTTATTAACATTTTAACTGGCCAGAGAGCAAAGTGCTTTGATGAAACCATAAATAAAGCACTCAGCATAAAAATTAATGCCCTCGAAGAGAAATTCAAAAAAATAGAGGTCAATATTTACGTTTAAATAAAATATATTACTGACAGAAAAAAGAAAACATTTTCTTGTTTTATAATTAAACCTTCAACTCAAGCTTGAATATTTCTAATGCTCTCTGCTTAAAGTATCAGTGGATGATTTGGCTTTCTATTGTTCATGAAATCTAAAATATCCTGCTTGTGCAGAGTTTTAACTCTAAATCTAATTTTTATTTTTTCGGTTTATGAATATGGTAAATATTACAAAACACGCCCTGCTTGAAATGCCGTTTTATTCTATAGATAGACAATTGGGTCATAGTTTTATCCCTTTATCTCAGACAACAGATTTATTAGACCACGAAATAACCGCATTTTTTGGCGCGGTGAACCAAGATGTTGGACGCTCAATTGTAGAAAATACAGCAGGGTCACCTGTCGGCATTTATAACGCAAAAAATGTTTGCATTACTTTTGATGGTTATCTTTTTAAAAACAACTCTTTTCTAGCAACAGATGGTTTAAATTTAAGAGAAGCAGGCCGCCCCGTGCTCGCTCATTTTTTAGAAAATATAATTACAGAAACTTTTATTCATGACCCTTGCGTGCTTCTTTACGGCCCAGGCTGGACAACTTGGGGCCATTGGACAATAGAATTTTTTACACGCATATATCTACTAGAGCGCTTAGGTACCAGATCTGAAGAAATAAAGTGGATTATTCCCGCCCAATGTCCAGATTTTGTTCATTTTTTTCTTAAAAAATTTGGAATAACACCTGATAATATTATAAAATTTGAACATACAAAAGAATATCTACACTGCCAGTCTCTTATTATCCCAACCAATTTAACATGTGGTATGTCCTGTCACCCCCTTATGTCAGATTATATTGTTTGGTTAAAAACCAAACTCAAGCTACCTACCCTACCAGATATTACGCAAAAAATTTATCTTTCTCGCCAAAAACTAACCTCCACACGGCGTATTATTAATGCAACCGAAATAGAAAACATTGTAACAGACTTTGGTTATACAATATTTTACCCGGAAAAAATGACTATTGATGAACAAATAAAAACTTACTCTAAAAGTGTTTCTATATTTAGCGAATATGGATCAGCCTCCCATAATAGTATTTTTGCGCCTCGTTCTGCTTTTATCGGATGTTTAAGAGATAACAAACGCTCAGTTGGGTTTATACAATCTGCGCTCTGTAAAGCCGCTCAGCAAAAAATGTGCTATATCTTTGGCCGTGAAGAAATAAATTATCCAGAATCTTCTTATTACATAAACCCTAATGACCTACGAGATAGCCTTGTATTTGCAGACCAAAAAATAAAACAATCACTGTTCAATTTATTTTAACATAATAAAATACAAATTACGTTATGAAAAATTAAATAATGCTCTGATATAAATAACTTTAATTGAATGAAAAATAAGAACTCTCTATTTTATTTCTGTGCTTACGGAGAAATTAAAATGAGTGACAAGTCTGCAATTGTACTTTTCGTTAAAAATGAAGTTTACGATATCGCTTCTTGGATCTCATGGCATTTGAGTTTAGGTTTTGATAAAATTTTTATCTACGATGACCACTCAACAGATGGCACTTTTGAAGTATGTGAAATAATTAGCCGTAAATATAATATTGAATTAAATAGAACTAGTATTGGAAAAGAGCCAAATTTTTACTGGAGACAAAAAGAATCTTATTTTGATTCCTGCCGAAAATCGCTTAATAATTACAAATGGCTCGCATTTTTAGATGCTGATGAATATATTTATTTAGAAGAACATAATACCATAAATGATTTTCTTTTAGATTATGAAAATTGCAATGCTATTGCTTTAAACTGGTGTATTTATGGTGGCTCCTATAAGGTTCTAAAAGATCATATCCCTATTTATCAGGCCTTCCTTTTTCACTCTCAAAAAGAGCTTGATGATAATACGCTTGTTAAGAGCATTATAAAACCAGAATATTATACTTTTAATTACACTGACCCACATAAATTCCATTTAGAAAATGAGCAATATCTAGACTCTCTTGGAAATAGCTTTACATGGTCCGGTTCTACCAAAAAAGTTGAATGGGGTAGAGCCAGAGTAAACCATTATATTTGCCGCTCTATGGAGCATTATGTTGCTCGTATAAATAGAAGATTAGGAGCAGATCTCTCTAACTCTACAGTTTATTGGAATCATTTTGATAAGAATGATCTTGAATATCATATTGAAAAATCAAAAATTGAAAATGCCAATAAAATTTTGAACGATATTAAAGCTATACTTTTTGATAACTACCAAGAAACTCTTATTTTAAAAAATAAATTCCATAACCAAGTTATCAATTTAAATGAGAAAAAATCAAAAACTTTTGTTATTAAAACACAACATGATAGTTATTTACACCTAGATAGCATTGACGGTTTTCTTGCACAAACACCAGATATCTCAACCACAAACAACCCTATATATGGCATAATTTACGACGAAGACCCTGATACTATTTACCTTGTAAGCCAAGACAACGAACAGGTCTCCAATATTAATTTTCACATTAAAGATAAACAGCAAAAAAGCTTCTGCTATCGTTTTCAGATTGTACCTTCCCATAATAATTCTGTTTTCTTAAGAGATCCTTATACCAATAAATATCTAAGCTGTGTTCCGCTAGACCTTGGTGGAGACATTACGTGTAACCGACAAGACCACTCTGCGTGGGAGCAATTTTCCCTTATTGAAAACTCGTTCCAGTTTGAGACACTTTCATCTATAAAATATTATTTTAACTACCAACAGTTTGTAGATTTTTTACTGAAACAAAATTTAAATTATAATGATTTTCTCATTGCATCTTCCAATTTAGACACTAAATCAAAAGAGCTTCTTTTAGAGGAAAGTAACAAAACTCTCTCTTGGATTGTTTAATTTTATAACTCTCTAACTGTATTATTTGTTTCTCATAACCCCATCAATGCATCTTACAGTATTGAATGGGATTATAGCCAGTCTCTAAAAATCACTCAAAGCGCTTCTTTTCCAATGATTTTTACCCACACAGACATAATGGTAATTTTCATCATCCATAAACTGACCAGCAGAACACGATGCTTGAGAAGAGGTTGGGGTTTTAAGAGGTTGCTGAAAATACCCAATTGCTACAATGTTCCCCTGAGCAATGACATTCTGCTTCGCTAAAAAAGTCTTTTTTAATATAAAATTTCCTGTATTTTGCAATGAAAGCAACTCTTCATTACCTTGCATAATCTCTAAAAGAGTAGTGATATTAGAAACAGGCATATACAAACCCAACCCTGCATTATGGCCTTGCGGTTGCGGGCCAATAACAAGACCACTCCCTGCTGTTACCCCCCCTTCTTTTACATGAGCGCCATTTTTTAAATGCACCATGCCATTCCCGTCATGAATCAGGCCACAATTTTCCTGCGCTGCACATAACGCAATAGAAGCACCCCAAGCTCCTTTGGGGTTCCATTCAATCTCTCCATAATTTGAACCTGTAGTCGTCGGGAATTTAAAATTACCGTCTGCATGTAAACCCAAATGGTAAGATGTGTTGGTTGCACCTTGAGAATGACCATAAGCTTGTTGGTAACTTATTAAGTTAAGAGAATTTATGCTGTCTGCAAAACTAGTGAATGCAAAATTGGTTTGGACTTTTCTATTTTTTGTTTGTGTGGCGGTATACTCTTTCGGAAAATATGTACCTTCCTGCCCATGTAGGTAAAAAGAGTGCCCTTGAATAATATTGGCATCTGCTGCGCCATCAAGAATAAGTATGTTGGGAATATCGCCACTCAAGTTCATGAGATAGCTACCCGATGTCATGGCCTCTCGCCCCACAGGGCTGTTCATCATAGACGCAATTGAAACGGTTATACCATTTACCGTTACATCTTTTGGTTTTGTTGCATAATACCGTAAGTCTACCTCAGTATCGCTTAATGTATGCGAAAGTGCTTTTGCATACCCTTTATTTTCTTGAGAAGATGATTTTCGGCCATCATAAAAAAGGTAGTCATTATGAGCGGTTTCGCCTGTATCGTTGCCGATAAATACCATTGGCTGTTTATAGTTAGACCTTAATGTATCTAAACTATCACCTTTTTCGTAACCGGGTACGCTCCCTACGTGCTGCTGTTTAAAATTATAATTACCCCATGCAGGCACATTAAGCAGCGTAATGGCCTTACCCGTACTATCAAAAGACTGCTGCCAACCAGCTAATATACCCTGATAAAAATTAACCAGAGGATAGCTGTCACCAACCCAATTGTTTATAGGTTTTTCTGAAATCTGGGAATTAATGATATTTGTACTGACATACATACCAATTCTTAACATAGACAGTTGAGCAGGCGTGAATGCTGGAGAAATAACAGCATGCCCAGCCATAAATTTTGCCGGTGCAATAACCATAGCAGATGCGTTGGTTACACCTGTATACTGGCCCACACCATCAAATGGCGGCACTTGCCCAGCTCGCCAGTCTACATTAGCCACACCATTTTGCTGGTCAACACCTATGCCCCATAAAATGTTTTCTAGAGCTCCGGCATTATATGGCCCCCATGGCTGGCCTGTAATCACCAACGAACCTGGCCGTGATACCGTATTATTTGCCTGCCCAGTTTTGCCCCAACCATGCGTAGGCAGCCCACCAATATAAACGGAATCGGGAGACTGAAAAACATCTGGGCTACGCGACAAAGCAGAAAAAATTGGGAAACGCCCAACTGTTATGAGAGGTGCAGTTTGTTGTTCTGTTGTGAACAGAGAAGCTTCAGAACGCTCACACTCTAATGTATGGGCTGGTAGCATTGGCAGTGCGGGTTCTGCCATACAGGGTAATGGTGCCATGAAAAGGCAGGTTACTGTTAAGGGAAAACGCAATTTTCTCTCCTTAACAGCCTTTAATAAGAATTGGAGACATGTTGGCGTTCCCCTGAGCATGATCTCATCGCTAAAATATATCTGCCGCATATACTGTGCTATAGCATTGTATTGAATGACTATGCTGCTTTAGATATTCTTCATTATTGAAAGTTTTAATTTCTTATACATTTATACGCCAACCATATTTTGATAGAAAATATGATTGGCAAAATTAACATCTACTTTAACTCATTATACTGTATACAAAAAGACTCTCGGCATAGTTTAGTGTCCAGAAATTTTTGAACTAGAAAGCGCCGTAATACGCGCCATCGCCTGTTCTAAACCTTTGTTAGAAAAAGGAATAGAAACATTTTGTCCCGTAACAGAAACGGCTCTTATTTCTACTTTTGTGCCTTTTTGTAGCTCTATAAATTGCTGAGTGGTCAGATTAACCGGCACAAGGCAACCTGCAGGCACACATGTTGTAAAGGCTTGCACATCGGCTATGGGGTGTGCATCAGCTTGTAAAGTAACCCCTTTTGCCAAAGCAAGGCCAAAGGGGAGTGTTGCAAACCCTGCTATTCTGTCACCTCTGGGTTGTAGCTCCAGAGTAAGAATATGCTGGTGTGTTTTATTTTCATTTTCTTGTTGCACAACCAAACACTGTGCCGTCTGGTTGTTTTTTTGGCATACAACACGCCAGTCTTGGTAGGTTTCGTTTAAAGAAGAGGCCCCTCTTGGTAGAGTATATTCCAGTAACGGTTGGGTGTTGTTAGCACTTTTTGCCTTAGATGCTGCTGTATTAGCTGATGCATGACCATAAAATGTAAATGCTCCTATACAGGCAAGGGCCAAAACACCAATACTTGCGGGAACAATAATTTTAAGATTTTTGTTCATAATAGCTCCATTTTTTTGATGGCAGAGACACCGCTTACTGCCAGCCTTGCTTTAAAACGTAATTTTGACGTGGGCGCGTGCCCCGTTATCCAATGCCTGCACGGCGTATTGGCCAATATAGGAAAGACCAAAATCAATGCGGTCTGTTGCCTGTATGGTAAAGCCTGCATTGAGCACGGCACTATCTGCTGCTAAGGGCGTGCCCGAAATAGACATCATAGGGCCATTCCCTTCGCTTGCGAATGTTTGCCGCACGGTGGGTGCTAGATGCCCAAACGCGTGGCGATAACCCAAAAGTGCTTGAGGGGTCATGGCCAGATTACCCACTTTGAAAGTAGAGGCCGCACGCACACCAAAACTGGAGAACGTAACCCCCATATCCATAGCGCGTCCGTTCAGAGCTTCAATACCACCTGTTTCGTGATATTTATTGGTATGAGTATTAACATACGCAACTTGGGCAAAAGGTTCTATAACTGTGCCGTTATGCCGTATTTTATAGCCAACCTCACCAAATGCTTGCGCTGTGCCACCTAGGTAGCTGCTATTAAGCCGCCCACCTTGGTACCCTTTAAATGCAACTGTTCTATTAACTTGTTGCATATTCCATGCATAAGACGCCCCCATACGCAGGTTGAGCTTACCCCAATGTGTGCCAGCATAGCCACCAAGCAGCACATTATTGCTGTTGCCATGAGAGTTACGACCAGTGCCAACATTAAATGTTGAGCTACCATACCCTAACAACCCACCAACACGCCAACGGTCATGCACTGCGGTATCTGCCCCCACCATAAAGCCTGCTGTGGTGTGGTGCATGGTAGCGGCGTTACCGTCACCATAGTTTTCACCTAAGCTGCCATAACTTTGGCCCCACAGTGTAAAGCGGTCCGTATAACAGCGGTTATTTTTCTCAAAAACCTTGTTATTTAAGCTCGCTGTACTTTGTGTGCCTCTGTTATAGCCGCCATCGCATTCAGCACTTTCTAAACGCTCATTCATGGCATCTCGTGCAAAAAATGCGTCTTCGGTCATAGCTGTAGCGACAGAAGCATGCCCTTCTCCCGAAAGAGCATTAATGGCCTGTAACCCATCTTGCTTATCAAGCTGAGAAATAGCCTTAATAATGGGGTTTTCAACAGACATGCCAGACAACCCTTGTTCTACCTGACGTTGATTACCACTGCCGCCCAATTCTGAAATATTTAAGCCATTGTTTATTAAAAGCAGGTCTACATCATCAGCCGTATAAAATAGTTGAGGGGTCAAAAAGAGATAGTTTTTTGTAATATTTGTCAGAAGATCAAGATATTTACCGTTTATGCCACCTGTCGCACTTAAGACTGTATACGCTTGGTTCGCCTTAAGCACTGAGCCCTGCACCACATTAAAGCTGACAGATGCACCATCAATATTTGCAGACCCAGCAACCCGCACCACATCACCCAAAAGTTGGGCATAAGTAGCACCGTTGGCCGTAAATGTTGTGCCTGTCAGTGTGCCTGTACCTGTGCCTGATAAAACAGAGCCTGCCTGCATGCTCAGGTCGCCTTTAATAGTTAATGCCCCTACAGTATCAGCATTACCGGGCGCCAATATGCCGCCTTGTGCAATATGCGTTGCCCCTACCGTACCTAACCCCGACAAAGTTGCACCCTCTGCAACGCTTATTTGAGAGTTTTCTAAAGAACCATTTACATTAAGGGTGCCAGCAGACACGGTTGTTTTGCCTTCAAACTGGCTGTCGTCGTAATTTATGCCAACTAAGGCATTGCCATTTTTTATAAAGTCCCCTTTACCTGAAAGGGGATTATCGAGACTACCATCTTTATCTTGATTTAAGACGAGCGTGCCCTCGTTTACAATAGCGCCACTACCAAAACTACTTGCGCTACCTTGCAAGGTGCCATCTGTAATGTTTGTACCACCAGCATAGGTGTTAGTATTGCCAAGCACCGTTGTGCCTGCCCCTTGCTGCGTAAGGCTACCTAAACCATCAATCTGCTGCGTAAAAGTGACCGCATCGCTATGGTCAATAACCAATGCGCCATCATTATGAATAGCAGCACTACTGTCTATACGGCCTTCTGTGCCACCGTTACCGAGCTGCAAGGTGCCACCGCTAATTGTGGTATCTCCCACATAAGTTTGGTCTTTTGTAATAAGAAGAGTGCCTGCATCTGACTTAACCAAAGAGGTACCACCAGAAACTTGGCTATCGTTTATAACGGTATCTAAATCGGCAATAATAGTGGAGCCTTCGTTCGTGCCGTCACCCACTCGAATAGTGGTGGTATTGGTTGTTGCGTACACGTCGTCGCCTGTAACAACATACATATTTCCATCACTATTGGCGAACTGCATACCCTTAATTGTTACATTGGCAACATTACCAGCCTTATTTGTATCCGACACAGTAACAGTGCCAGCAGTTGCATTAAAAATGGCAAACCCACCCGGATCCCACGGAGCATTGCGGGTGCCGTTATAGTTTGTCCAATTACCGTCTCCCACACCGTTTAAGGTTGTCCATACACCATCACCGCCATTAACCTCACCATTACCAGAGGCACCATCGGTTCCATGGTTTGCACTGTTGCCACCATCCCAATAAATGAGTGTTCCATCGCTCACAACCAAATTAACTTGGTGTGCAATAGATGTTTGTAAACCAAGGCTTACATTATCACCTTGTGGAATATCCCCCAGTTTTTCATCTAGAGCACCAGACAATTTTCCATCGTACGCATACAGTCTATAAACACCAGCGTCTAGCAAGCCATTTTTAACATCTGGCCCATCGGTAACAGCGGCAACATTTAAAGTGCCGCCTAGGGTCAGATTCCCTTTGACGTCAACAAAGTCATTATATTGACCGCCAGCAATATTAACTTGCCCCAAATCCCAGTTCTGAATGGAATTTTTCCCAAGGCTCAAGTTGCCGTTCACTGTTAATGTGCCCACAGCATGGTTAATGCCACCAGGGGTTAATGTTGCCCCATCAGCTAATGTTACATTGCCGCCCAGAGTACCAATACCGGCTAAAGAAGCACCAGACGCCACCTCTGTTGCGCCGGTCGCGGCGCTCTGGTTACCATCAACCTGCAAAGTGCCAGCACTGACCGTGGTTGTACCGCTATAACTATTTGCCCCCATTAAAACGGTTGTGCCGGTGCCTGCTTGGGTAAAGCTGCCGCTGCCGTCCATGGCTTGAGCTATGGTCAGATCGTTACTATGTTTTACACTCAGTTGGCCGTCATTATGCACGGCAGTACTGGAACTGATGCTCCCTGTGGTGCCACCATCGCCCAACTGCAGGGTTCCACCTGTCGCGATGGTTGTGGCCCCCGTGTAAGTATTATCTCCGCTGAGAACTTCGCTCCCACCCTTAACACTCAGGCCACCAGCGCCAGATAAAATGCCACTATAAGTATCTGCAGCATTGCTCAAGCTAAGCGTGCCGTCCAGCGTCCCATTTGCCGTGCCACTTAAAGACCCGGCGGTGGCAGCATTGGCACCAACCGTGAAGCTACCACCTTGGGCCGCCAACGTGCCGCCAACTGTTGCGCCATCTAGCGTTACCTGACCGGCTGTGTTGGTCACGTCACCACTGACACTATTGCCACCACTCAAACTCATGGTGCCAGCATTAGTCGCAGAGGTCGCACTGCCACCGCTCAAGCGTAGCGTAGCGCCATCTGCGTTGGTCAGGGCACCCGCTGTGGTATTTGTGAGCATTGCCGTGCCTGCCGTGCTCGAGAGGTCGTGCAGGGTCGCGTCGGACGCTGTTAATGTGCCGCTATTGCTGGTGCTGCCACCAACGCTGCCGCCAGAAATGCTCGTGGTGCCGGCTGTCGTGAGATCACCCGCGATAGAACCCGGCAAGTTCAGACTGGCTCCCTGCGCAACTGTGGTTACACCCGTGTAAGTGTTGGCCCCGCTCAGTGTCTCGGTGCCACCCGCAACCGTCAGGCCACCAGTGCCAGAGGCAACACCGGAGAAGATATTTCCAAAGCTACTATTTGCATTTGTCAGGGTGAGCGTATTGGCACCCAGCACAACTGAGCCTGCCCCCTCTAACGCAGTAATACTCGGTGTTGCAGAACTGCTGCCCGAGACATCAAACACACCGTTGTCGTGCACGCCAGAAGACGTGGCAATGCTGCCATCACCGCTTAAAGCCAATGTACCTGCTGTAATGGTGGTAGCACCTGTGTAGCTGTTGGCCGCACTCAGGGTTGTGGTACCCTGCCCTTGCTGGGTGAGGCTGCCGATACCGTCAATGCCCTGTGTAAGAACCACAGCATCACTATGGTCAACAACCAATGCACCATTATTGTGTATGGCAGAGCTGGTGCTAATACGCCCCCCAGTGCCTCCATTGCCAAGTTGCAAGGTTGCGCCCTGATTAACCGTTGTTGCCCCGGTATAAGTATTATCACCTGCAAGAATTTCTGTGCCGGCACCAACCGCCAACCCGCCGGTACCAGATGCTACCCCGGAAAAGACATTACCAAAGCCACTATTGGCATTAGTTAGGTTAAGCGTGTTAGCGCCTAAAATAATAGACCCCGTACCATCTAAAGCGGTAATGTTAGGTGCCGTGTTGGTCGTAGCAGAGAGGTCAAACACGCTGTTGGCATGCACACCAGAAGATGCCGCAATAGAGCCGTCTCCCGTAAGTGCTAGAGTGCCTCCAGTAATACTGGTAGCCCCAGTATATTTTTGGGCTGTAGTAAGGCGCGTTGTACCATTACCGGCCTGCACAAAGGTGCCGGTTCCATCAATTGTTTGGTTAAGTACGACTGTATCGCTGTGGTTCACAACAAGGGTGCCACTATTATGAATAGCTTGGCCACTTGCTATAAGACCACTTGCGCCACCATTCCCAAGCTCAAGGGTTGCTGTCGGGTCTATTGTTACATCAACACTTGTGGTGTTGGTCCCTAAAATTGTCCAATCTGAACCGCCTGTTACTTTTAAATATGAAAAACCCGTTACTTTAGAAGACGAATTTGAAAAATCGAACGTCGATGTCCCTTTACCCCCCAAGGCAAACGTATTGCCTGTGACAGTAGACACGACATTGTTCGCAAAACTGCCTCCAACATCTAGCTCTACAGTATTATTGGTTGCTGTCACGTTAACTGAATTGGAAAATATATTAGTGCCGTCAGGGCTACCTATGCCACCATGATTACCAGAGATAGTTCCTGAATTTATAAGTGTGTTTCCTGTACCTGTTATAGAAACGCCATTCCCAGCCGCCCCATACCCACCTGGGCCTACCGAGTAACTGCCACGATCGCCCCCTTGCCCGCCGGTTATACTCCCAGCATTAATTAACGTGCTACCTTGGCCTGAAATAAGAACGCCAGAGCCACCCTGCCCGCCAGAACCACTATAGTGTGCAGTACCCCCTTTGCTCCCTTTGCCACCCGTTATGTTACCAAGGCTTGTGTTGGTATAGGTTTGCGCTGAACTAACGGATGCGCCATCCCCACCGGGGTTACCGGGCGTGCCGTTTAACCAACCTGTGCTGCCTGAAGGCTGTGTTCCTGTTTGGCCAACAATAGTCGATGAATTTGTGATATCTTCTGCATTGGCACTATTAGGCTGAATAACAGCTAACCCCCACAAACTAAGAGCCAGGGTAGAAACCGACCGCATAAGAAGCTGTGAATGGCTAAACCATGCTTGTTGCGTTACAGGCCGGGAAGACACGCATAATTTCATACTACTGCTTCTTGTATCTGGAGAGCACAGAGCAGCATTTGAATAAAAGCGCTTTAGACTTTTATTACAAATACGCCAACAAAGTGTCGCCACGCTATATTTGCTATTTTAAAATACTCTTAACAATTTTGATTATTTTTTATATTTTGTAGTTGTTTTTTATTTAACTTTGTTATTTAAAATGAAACACTACTTTGAGAAAATTAACGATGTATTCCAAATTTCTAAGGCATAATACACTCAAAAATACGCCCTAACACAACAACCAGAGCCACTCTGGCGGGTATATTTTCTTATATGCACGAAAGAGCCCGTAGCGCAGTAAAAGTGCTACATCTTCTGTAATTTTAAAGAAATATTATAGGAATTAAATACTCTGAGAGCCGTGCTCAAATCAGAGAGTCTATAGCGGGTTGTACCGAACACTTTAAAATATTCTGCACAACCCGTGCTGTTTTAGAACGAGGTAGAAACCGTGCCAATCATGGCAAACGATGGGAGTGGTGCGTAAGTCGGTGCAGAAGATGCCGCAATAGCATGCCCATATACACCTACTGTTGGCCGTGCATTGTTCGCAAAGGAATACACACTCCCTAACTTATTTTGCCCAGTAACGTTTGAAAAATTCAAACGGAAAGTGGGAGATTGCGCAATCCATACTTTTGGAAAGTGGTACCCAAGCGCAATAGTGTTGGTAAAGTAGTAGGGCATTGCTTGGTCGTTCATGAAAGATGAATACTGCTTAGCCGTAAAATGCAGGCTGGCATTCATAAAAAACGGGCCTTCATTATAGGTGAGGCCAACACTTGCCATGTATTTAGGGGTCATGACCGGTCTTTTGCCTTTAGTGCGCAGGTAATCTACCACGCCATCTGCCGCTGTTGTTGGCAGGTTGTTGTCCATGGTGGCGTGCAAATATTCAAACGACACATACGGACGGAAACGGTGCAGCAAAGGCCGGGTAGACAACATAACATCTACCCCCCTAATCGTTTCTCCGCCCGCGTTCATGGTCTGGCTTACCTGTACATCGTTGCTGAATGTGTTGAGGGTTAGCAGGCGGTTTGAGACATTGAAGTTAAAGGCGCTAATATCTGCCACCAGCAAATTGCCTGAATAGCGGTACCCAATTTCTTCCTTAATGGAATATTGTGGTTTTGCGCCCGCACCAGATGTGTTGATTTTACCTGTTGAAGTATTGAAGCGTGTGATTAGGCCAACAGGTGACGGCGCACGGAAGTCTCCCTCCGCATTGATATAAACCTGATTATGGCGGTCAATATCATAAGACCATGCAACCCGCGGGGTGGGGGACACAAAGGTTTGAGACGTTTTACCGGCCCCAGCCGCCAGAAAATCCTGCCCGCGCAGGGTCATGGCTGTTACTTTAATACCGGCGCGCAGGCTCATTTTGTGGTTCATGAAATACTGCGCATCTTCCAAAAACCCGGAGTTAAGGCTGTAAGACCCCAAGAAATTGGTCGTGTAGTAAACATTGCCCGCCGTATCACGCAGGTAAGACGATTTATCGTTGTCTGATGGCCGCGCACCGGTTGTTTGGTTCATACGCATCATGGGGGTGAGCAGGGAGTAGCGGTTTTCTTCGTGCCAGTAGCCAACCTGCCCGGAATTATTTTTTAACGACCAATGCAGGGCAGCAACAACGCCGCCTTGCTGGTTAACAGACTGCGCAGCACTGGCGGCATCGTAATAGGTGCCTTTTGTAATTTTGCCGTTGCCGTCTAGATCAACCTGTTGGAGCGCGCTCCCTGCATACGTATACCCTTCCCGCATGCGCGATGCGCTGTCTAGCGTAATAGCAGCACGCTGGTAATACGGTACGATGCTCAAGCTAAAAATATGGTTAAGCGCAAATTTGCTCGGCAAAGAGGCGTAAAACTGATCTTTGTTTGTGCCACGCTCTGCATAATACGTGCTGGGAGAGGTCGGGTTAAATGTGTCGGTATAGTTCAGGGGCGTTGCAACAGGCCGACCGTGCTTGTCGTTCATGAAGTTAGCCATGGTTGGGTAACGCAGCAGGTACGACTCATAGTGGTTGTAGCCTACAAACAGATCAACCGAACTATTTTGCCCAAATGTTTTTTGTGCCCGAAAATCCATGTGCTTGCGGTCACTATTGCCAGACCCGCGCCATGCATCTGCGCGTGTGTGTGAAAACGAGGCATAGCTTTTAATACCAGAATTGCCCAAAAGCCCGGTATCGATACGAATAAACTCTTTAGACGTATTAAACGAACCATAGCTGCCAGAAAGCGTGCCACCAAATTTATCGGTTGGTGCGCGGGTGGTAATGGAGAGTGAGCCAGCCGCAGCCGAAGTCAGTGGGTCTTCCACAGAAATGGAACCCGGTGTCATGGATTCAACAGAAATATTCTGGGAATCAATATAGTTCTGGATAAAGCTTGCCCCAGATGTAGATGAGCCGTTGGCTATGGGCATACCGTTAAGCAAAAACCCAATATCAACATCATTCAGACCACGGCTGCTGATAGAACTCCCATCAATGCCGCTTGGATCTGATGAAGACACGTTCACGCTTGGCAGGTTAGAAATAAGATCAAGCGGGGCGCTGGTAGGGCTTTGCATAGCAATGTAGCTGCTGGTCACAGACTGGGTCGCACGGGCTTGCCGCTCAACACGCATCATGCCGCCACCGGGGGCATTGCGTCTATTACCCCGAATATCGAGGCTTTCAGAAGAACTAGACACACGTGGGCCAGCTTGTGCCGTGCGCTTACGCGCCCGCGCCGCGTTAGGGGCACTACCGCCTGCTGCGTGGCCAGTCACTTGCGGGGCTACTAGTGTGTTTGCCGTAGGCTGTGCAGCGGCAACGTCACTCAGCACAAACGCGCCAAGCACTGTTGCTGCCATCAGGTGCCGTTTGCTTTTAGCGGCACGCAGCAGAGCGTTGGAGTGAGCAGCAATCGTGCAAATCTTTTGGCGAGACATGGCGGCACATTTTCCTGAAAGAGCGTGATGCCTGATAATCGTTACGAATCTTCTACAAAAAATAAATGGCTTAATCGTGGGGACATTGCCAACCTAAGGTTGATAATAACCTCCCTAAGGCAGCAAAACCGCCTTCTAGAAGCCACGACACTTAGGCTGAGTGTGTCTCTTTTAAGAAATACACGCCCAGCCTTACGGCTACCGCGGCAAGGCACGCGGTAAACATAACGTAATAAAGCGGCGCATTTTGGTAACCCGTGAGCTGGATAGTTGCCCCGTTTAACAAGGGCGCCAAACCACCAAATATAGCCACCCCAAGCGAGTACCCAACCGAAAGCCCCCGCCCCCTATGCGCTTTGCCAAATAGCAGGCCCATATATCCGTCCAGCGCGGCAAAATAAAACAGCCCCAATATATTGAGCAAAAGGGGGCACACCATAACCGTAAGCGGTGTCCAAGGGATCCAGAGCGCCAGCGTAGCCGGGAATAAAAACAACACGGTACACGAGCATAGCATGGGGTAGATACGTTTTGTTTGGTCAAAATAGGTTGCCAGCCGCCACCGCACAGGGGTGAAGAGCAATTGCCCAGCATAGGTGGTAAAGGCCGCCCAATAAGTTTGCCGCGCAGACACATGAAAAACATTTTGTGCATAGTGGGGCATATAAAACCCCAAATAGGTAATGCCGCTGCCAAGGCTAACCATACCCATAACCAGCACAATACGCAGGGCTGTATAACGCTCCACCCCAACTGGTTTGGGCACAGCAACCTGCGGCATGCGTTCACGCGGGCCAAGAGAGGCACGCAGCAACAGCCCCACCAAACCACCGCAAGACCCCAGCACCGCCGCCACTCTAAACCCATACTGCGCATAAGCCTGCTGGCTCATAACACTGCCAAGCAACAACACAACACTACACGCACACAGAGAGGCCAATATTTGCCCTATAGCCTGCCAACTGGCCCGCTTTGCTTCATGCTGGGGGGATTGTTCTATTAAAAACGAGGTCGCCACCCCAAATTCGCCACCTAAAGAGAACCCTTGTATCAAGCGGCCAAAAACAATAAGGCACGGCGCAAGGCCGCCTATTTGTGCGTAGCTGGGGCAAAAGGCAATAAGGGCACTCCCAAGCGCCATAAGGGCCATACAGGCCGTAAGGCCCGGCAACCTCCCATTTTTATCTGCATACCCGCCCAAAAAGTAAGCGCCCACAGGCCGCGCTAGTAACGAAAGCCCAAAGGTGGCAAGCGCCAGCGCAATTTGAGAAAACCGTAAATCTGCCGGGAAAAATGTCCGGGCAATAAATGCAGAGAAATAAGAGTAAATGACCAGATCATAATATTCGACAACATTGCCGATGATTGCTGTCAGAACATAGCGTTTGCGTTCAGAGGCAGACAAAAATGCTGTCATCGGGTCTGGCTTGCTATGCCACCCAGAGCACCCGCCATAAAATTGATAAACGAGCGCAAGGTGGGCGAGCTAAAACGGTCTTTATGGTATAATAAGTAAACAGGCCGAGTGGGCAGGCGGTAGTCTGGCAACAGCACTTTAAGCCGTTCAGCCCGCAGGTCTTCCCGCACAAGGTCGGCTGGCAACATAGCCACCCCCATACCTGCCAGTACGGCTTTACGCAGGGCCTGTGTGCTATTCATAACAGCGCGGGTGCGTAAAATATCGACCACAACTTTTCCTTTCGGCCCTTCAAGCTGCCATTCCCGCCCGGCCCACTGCATGGGAGAACTAGCCGGATAGGGAAAAGACAGGGCATCGTGCGCCTGAAGTTGCATGGGCGTAAAGGGTTCTCCCCGTCGTGCCAAATAGTCGGGAGAGGCACAAAGTGTCATGCGGTAATCTCCCAAACGCCTGCAAATAAGGGTGGAAGGCGCTGGCAAACCAAGCCGAATGGCTGCATCAAATTTTTCTTCTGTCAGGTCAACGCTGCGTTCTGTCAGCACCAATTCTACGTCCACCATGGGGTGTTGGTGCAGGTAGTCTACCAGTTGGGGGGTTAGGCTTTCTGTGCCGTAAGTGACAGGGGCCGTTACCCGTAGCTTACCACCGGGCACCGTTTGGGCCGCCTGCGCCATACGGTCTGTTTCCTCGAGCATGGCGATAAGCTCGCGGCATTTTTCAAAATAGACAGCGCCAAAGGGGGTTAGGCTCTGCCGCCGTGTGGTGCGCCGCAGCAGGCTGGCCCCCACGCGCTCTTCCAGCAAACGAATGTAATTGCCCACCATGGTAGACGACATACTGCAACGCTCGGCTGCAGCCGCCATGCTACCGGTTTCAACCACCGCTACAAACGTAGTCATTGCCTGAAAGACGTTCATTCATCACCATAGGTTTCTAATCTATCCATAATCAGCACGTTTATTGTTTCGATTAAAGACCGTAACATCTTTTCTCAGAGATATTTTTATGCGGTGTAGCAGAGGTCTTTGTTTCAAAATGAGTATCAAAACAGATCCCCGAGCCCTTCCCCTCTCTCTGCGCAGGCGGGCTGGCCTTAGTGCCATGTTTGGTGCCTCTGCCCTTCTTCTTTCTGCTTGTGCTGCCCCTATGCCCCCAAAAACCCCTACCACCGCCCAAAACTATATGGTTGCAACAGCCAACCCTATGGCGTCTCATGCCGCATCAGACATTCTGGCACGCGGTGGCAACGCAGTAGATGCCGCTATTGCCGGGCAAATGGTGCTGGCCGTGGTCGAGCCACAAGCCTCTGGCTTAGGTGGTGGCTCCGCCATTCTATTCTGGGAAAAACAAACCGGGCAGCTTAGTTTTTACGATGGCTTAGCCAGTGCCCCTGCCTCTATTCCGCAAGACTACACCAAAGATGCACAAGGCAGGCAAATTCCGCACGCTGTACTTGAGCGTACAGGCCGCGTTGTTGCCATACCCGGTACTTTACGCACCCTGGCCCTGCTGCACAAACGCTACGGTAAACTGCCTTGGGCAGACCTGTTTACGCAGGCCATTACTACCGCCCGCAACGGCTTTGCAATGCCCGGTTACCTGCATTTGGTGCTAACCGAGCGCCCAGACCTTGCAAAACTGCCTGACTTTGCAAGCTATTTTGATGCCGAGCATAAGCCCTTGCCGCGTGGTACCCTGCTCCATAACAGCGCATTGGCAGATACCCTCACCACCATAGCCCAAAATGGTGCCGAAGCTTTTTACGCGCCAGAAAACGCCAAACGTATTGCCCAAGCGGTAGCGCAAGCTCCCTACCCCGGCCACATTACCCCAGAAGACTTTGCCGCTTACAAAGTGCGTGAGCGTACCCCATTATGCGTGCATGCCTTTGGGCGGCGTATTTGCTCTGCCGCCCCGCCTGTGGCAGGCGGGCTTGCCGTGCTGCAACAGCTTGCCCTGCTAGACCGCATGCAAATTGGCCGCTACCAGCCCGGCAGTGTGCAAGCTGCCCACCTCTTGCTTGAAGCCTCCCGCCTTGCTGAGGCCGACCGCCGCAAATACGCAGCAGACCCAGACTTTGTGCCGGTAGCCACCACCTATTTGCTCAGCACAGGGTATCTCGATAGCCGCGCAAAAGAGATAAACCTCAATTCTGCCGCTATAAAAGTCGTGCCAGGCGTTATTCCGGCAGGCCAAACAGCCCTACCCGTCTCAGACGCCATGACCGTGCCCGCCACCACGCACCTGTCTATTCATGATAGTTTTGGCAATGCGCTGTCTTTTACAACAACAATTAACCTCAATTTCGGGGCTGATATTGTTGTCAATGGCATGGTGCTAAACGACGCTATTACAAATTTTGCCACGCGCCCAGTTGTTGATGGCCAGCGCGTAGCCAACGCCATTGCCCCGGGCAAACGGCCTATTACCACTATGGCCCCCACTATTGTTTTTGGCGCAGATAACGCACCAGAAGTTATTATTGGTGCGGGTGGTGGCGCACGCATTATCGATTCAGTTGTGCAGTCACTGGTGGGGTATCTGGCATGGGGCCAAAACATTCGCACAGCCATTGAGCAACCCCGTATTGGCGCACAAAACCGAGCCGAAGAGCTTGAGCACGGTACCTCTGCCGCAAACCTAGCCGCAGCATTACGCAAAATGGGCCATACCCCCAAAAGTGCCGTTATGAACGCTGCCGTGCAGGGCATTACCCGTAACGCTTCTGGCCTAGAAGGCTGGGGCGACCCCCACCGTGACGGCGTGGCGGTTGGCCACTAAAAATTTGGAGACACTGTCATGACCCGTTCATTCCGTACCCTCCTGAGTGCAACAGCTCTTATCACTGTGGCCGCCTGCACCACCGCCCAGCAGCCCCCAGCGCCAGCAGCACCCATAGTGCCAGACCGCCCCTTGGGTGACGGAGGTGTCAGCGCTTTTTATCAGCCCCCCGCTACCGTACCCAACGCTGTCGGGCACATGATCCGCACAGAGAGAATTCAAAACCTAAAACTGCCCGAAACAGCCGACCATGCAGAGCGTATTCTCTACACCTCTCTTAGCGGTGTAGGGCACGAAGACCCCGTAGTTGTGTCTGGTCAGGTTATTTTTCCCAAAGGCACACCGCCTAAAGGCGGCTGGCCCGTTATTGCGTGGGAGCACGGTACAACCGGCATTGCAGACGTATGTGCACCTTCTTGGCGTGGCTATTTCTCCCGCGACCGGGCCTTTCTAGACCACTGGCTTACCGCAGGCTTTGCTATTGTTGCCAGCGATTACCAAGGCCTAGGCACACCGGGCGCGCACCCCTACCTTATGTATAAGCCTGAGGCCTACAGCGTGCTTAACGGGCTACGCGCATCCTTAAAGCAATACCCCACCCAGTTGCGTAACCGTATTGTTTTGGTCGGGCAGTCTCAAGGGGGTGGTGCGGCACTCGGCACGGGCTGGATGGCCCCGCATTATGCCCCAGAGCTTCATATTCTGGGGGTTGTGGCCACTGGTGTCGTGACAGATTTTGCAATACCAGCAAACCCCAAGCACCCGCCGCTGCCCCGTAGCAACACAGAAACACCCCACATGGCGGCAGCTTTTGACATTTTGACCGATGAAGGCTCCAAACAAAGCCTACACCCCGGCCAAAATATGGATACAGGCATGACAGACAAAGGGCACGACCTGTCACGCCAAGCGCGCCAGTCTTGCTTAGGTGACTTGTTCCGTTACACAGACAGCCACGACATTACTATCGGCAACATGTTTACATCTGGTGTCACGCAAAACGACCCAGCTTATAACCAAGCCTTCGTTATCCCAGACGCGCATTTTAAAATGCCAGTTTGGGTTGGCACAGGCTTAGCCGATGGTGAAGCGGGTATTAGCCAGCAATATAACGCCGTTGCCGCCATGTGCGATGCTGGCACGCATGTTACGTGGGTGCAGTACCATGGCCTAACCCATAACGGAGCAGTTAACCCTTCAGCAAATGACTCCGTACCGTTTGCAACCAACCTCTTAAAAGGCAAAGTGCCCCAAAGCACATGCCATACTCTACAGCCGGTCGGCCACGAGGAAGACGCCACCCCCGGCATTAAATGGAATAACTAAAGCCTTTATGCGCCCTATTTCGGGCGCATATTATCTGCCCTTTGCTATAATAAACCTTATTTATGCCGCCAGTATATCACTCCACTGTACGGCATAAACACCCACTTTCGCTTTCATTCTGCTTACAAGCACACCGCCTTATGGTCGGAAAAAACAAAACCCATAAAGCCAATACCTGTGATTAAATAATAACGCGCTATATAAGGCAGCCCAGACACACCCTACCCCTCTTTTTCTACCTGCTACGGGGCTACAGGTTACTGTATGTGTGGGTGTTTATAGCATTGTAGGCTTTGGTACGACACGCAGAAGACCCCAGCCTGTTTCCGGACTGGGGGTCATGATGCGTTAGCATTG
>NZ_BAMX01000023.1 GCF_000963965.1 Acetobacter orientalis | reverse complement strand
TATTAGGGTATTAGGGTATTAGGGTATTAGGGTATTAGGGTATTTTAAATAATATTTTGTGATACAGAAATTTTATAAAAAATAGATTTTTTGCAAAATAATCTTCTGCAAATAGCCCGCATCAAGCTGCTTTCAAAACTGTGTCGTGAGGCAGCTTTTATTTACGCAGACTATAATATGCAGCTTTTAAAAATTTACTTATTCCGAGAAAAAAAATCCATTTCCGGGCGTTTGAGCGTGTAAAGCTGTATCCCTAAACAGGGCAACAAAATAAGAGTGAGATCTACCCCGCCCAGCACCATAGCCCCAAGGGTGAAAACAGGAGCCAAACGGCGCTCTACCTGTGCAGCATCTGGCGTTGCCGCAGCCAACACAGAGCACAGCCCACCAACACCAATGCACAGTGCTGCAAAGGCAGCCTGAAACGGATGGCGCAAAACGTTAGGGGTCATGCCGCCCATAACACTGTCGAGAGAAGACATATCTGACGACCAGCCAGCCAAACCAAACAAAAAGGTAAAGGGCAGCACCAGAACGCTGAAAATATCTTTCAGTAATAAAAGAAAACTAATGACCAGCGGTGGCAGCAGCACAAAGGCTACCCCCACCGCGGCATTCACAACCAAAAAAACCAAAGCGGGTGTTACAGGCGTATTTTTCATCTGCACAACCCTACAGAGAGTTGATTAGTCTTTCCACCATTTTACGGGCTGCGGCTCACCGTCTTCTAGGTCTTCCACTTCAACCAATTCAATGTCTTTTGGTTCTTCAAGGGGCCGAATACGCGGGCGGCCACGCGGTTTGGCTTCCAGCTTTTTAAGCAGTTCCTGCGCTTCTTCTTCTTTTTGTGCCAACTCACGCTGTACACTACGCAGTGCACGGGCCTGCTCGCTTAATTCAGCGTCACGCTCAAGCAGTTTCGCTTTAAGCTCACGCACCATCAGGTCTGCATGTACCTGCCTGGTTTCCATGCTTTTGCAGGTTTGCTGTAAAGCTTCAAGCTGGCGCTCAACGTCTTCGGCATGCAGTTTTTCATCTGCCAACTGCCTACGAATTTTAGAAACCTCTCCATTTTCTTCATCAGAAAAATGAACAGCGCGTGATGTGCTAAAGGTTTTTGGTACAGCCAGTGTACGCGGCGTGGTGCGGGCTAAAGAATGTTTTTCAACCTGCACATCACCATCTTTTACAAAGCGGCGGCGTTTACCCTGCATTGGGTCAGAAGCCGGGCGGGAGGCTGACTGCTGCGGCCGCGCACGCCCTCCCGATGCTCCCATACGTTCTAACGCATTCCGCAAAGACGCTTCTTCGAATGCTTCGTCCTGACTTTTTTCAGCCACTGGTGTTGAAAAAAAGGATGGTGTCTTCATGAACTCGGAAGTCACTCTGGTTTATACTTTCCTGATACAGCAAGTATTCCCGGCTTGGCCTGCAACTGGCACCCCCAGCACAAAGCAGGGAGAAAACCTAAATTATTGACAGACCGCCTAATTCTGCCCGCGGGCAGTGAAAATGGGAACCTTAACATGTCATAAGATTGTGAAATTTAAGTGAAATACAACATACGCGGCACATGTGTTCTATTCCGCTTAGTGTTCTAGCATACCCTTTTATACTTTCCAACCGTCTATACCCGCAGAAAAGCGCCTTTTCCTCATAAAAAAGGCAATCCAGCCCCCACAAAGGCTCGGGGCTGGGTGGGCGTGCGGGTTTTAAAAACGCTAGAAATGCCTTTTATTTTCTATTTTTACCGGGCACCCACAGCACATCTGCCTGCCCGTTATTATTAAAATAGCGACTTAATACAAAAAAATAATCTGAAAGCCTGTTAAGTATTTTCAACAAAACAGGATTGATCTGTTCTGTTTGTGCCAACTCTACAAAGCGCCGCTCTGTCGCCCGGGTTTGTGTTCTGGCTTTATGCGCCCATGCAGCTTGCAAGCTACCGCCGGGCAGCACAAAACTGGTTAAAGGAAGTTGTGCGCTTTGCAGGCTTTCTATGCGTTCCTCAAGCCAAAGCACATGCTCCTGTACAACATGCATGGCCCCTTCACGCCGGGTTGGTTCTGGCTGGCATATATCTGCCCCCATATCAAACAACAGGTTTTGTAGGGTCATAAGTACTGCACTCACCCGTGCATCATCCATACAATGGGCACGCAGCAAGCCAACTGTTGCGTTTAGTTCATCTAATGCGCCTATGGCTTCAATCCGGGCACTATGTTTAAAAACGCGGCTGCCATCCCCTAGCGATGTTTGGCCGGTATCGCCCCCACGGGTTACAACGCGGTCTATTCTTATACTCATACTTGCTTGCCTTTTTGTGCTTGGGGCTGCGTCTTGCCCGCATATGTAACCGTTTTCTATTTCCGCAAGAGAAAGGTTCCGTTTATACAAGGGCCATGACCCTCAACACCTGCTTTATCCCCCGTTTGTGGCGCATCTGCGGAGCCTTACTGGCTGCCAGTGGCACAATTATGGGCGCTCTTACCGCACACTTGCCCGATACCCGCTTTGCACAAGGCGGCCGCGCCATGGCCCATAACGCCATGGAAGTGCAAATGTGGCATGCTCTGGCTCTTGTCGTGCTTGGCCTTACCCTAACCCAACGCCCCACCCGGCTTTTAGCGGCGGGTGGGTGCGGCCTGTTGCTGGGCACGCTCCTTTTTTGCGGCGGTGTCTATTACACAGCCTTTACTGGCCAACATGCAGCCCATATTGCCCCCACCGGTGGGAGCCTGCTTATTGTGTCTTGGTGTGTCTTAGCTGCAAGTTGGGCCAAACGCGCATGAGCACTCTTTCTTTTAAAAGCGCATGGCTTGCCCCAGAAGGGCTTGAAAGCGTTATGGAGCAAGACCTAAACCGGCGCGGCATTACCATTGAGCGTTGGCATGGGCGCTTGGCACTTTCCAGCCAAGACAGTGTTTATTGCCCTTGGGCGCTCGATATCTGGCACCAGCCAGAGGTGGTAGAGATTACCTCCATTCGCCACGCGGCAGAAACATTGCGGGCCATTCAACGCAACTGGAGCCTCTACGCAGTAGACTGCTTTAGGCGCGCAAGCCTTATTCAAGAACGCCTGCCCCCCGTTAAAGCAGCGCCTCTTGTGTTCCCCACCGTGCCGCCAAGCAGCCCTTTGGGGGCATGGACATTACTAGACGCGGGCACGCTGTTATTTTCTGCCACAAAATCCAGCCCGTTTGTAAACGGCACACCAGAATTTGTAGAAGACCGCATAGGCCCGCCTTCACGCGCTTATTTAAAACTATGGGAAGCCTGCACCCGCCTTGGCTATTGGCCCCAACCCGGTGAGCAATGCCTAGACCTAGGGGCAACCCCCGGTGGCTGGACATGGGCTATAGCCAAACTTGGCAGCACCGTCACTGCGGTAGACCGTGCACCGCTAGACCCAAAAGTGGCGGCAATGCCTACCGTGCAGTTTCACCAAGGCAGCGCGTTTGGGCTTGAGCCAGAGACTCTACCAGAAGCTGACTGGGTTTTTTCAGATATTATTGCCTACCCCAAACGCCTGCTCGCCCTTGCTACACGCTGGGTAAACTCTGGGCGCACAAAACACCTTGTCTTGACAGTGAAATTTCAAGGCGAGACAGACCACGAAACCGTAGCGGCGTTTGAAGCCATACCCGGTGGCCACTTAGCCCATTTGGCACAAAATAAACACGAGCTTACATTTTTCTGGCACCAACCAGCAGACTAGCAAAAAGCCCGGCCACTACGCACGCGGCTTTTTTCAGGAGCGCCGCAACAGGCGCTCCGCTAGTTTTACACTACCAACGGCCACCACAAAACACACCAGCATAAGCGCAATAGCCACCCATTGCTGCTTTTGCGCTACGCCATCAACAGCTAAAAACTGCAAGACAGACTTACCAACCTGCCCGCCGGTTACGTGGTCTAACCATGGTAAGGCCGTTAAGCCCCCCCGCATTAAGACAATAAGCAAAACCGTAAGGGCAACAGTTGCCACCGTTTTTACTGCTGTGCGCTTCAAACTCTCTGCTGGTAAAGAAGGGGGCGTATTGCTGTGCATGGGCTCTTCCGTATTTGAGTGGGTTGCTTACTGCCCAGTATGCAACCTTTCTTGGCGCATTTCAGCCTGATGTTTTTTAATAGATGTTTTAAACCCCGGCAGGTCGGTTGCTGCCAGCGTGTCTTGATACGCACCATTTTTCCAAACCCAGCGGTCAGACGTATCAACCAAAATATCACGCAGGCCTTCGTGCTTGGTGGGCAGCAGGCTAATAGGCCCGCTGACAGCGTCCAGAATTTTTGTCCAACCTTTTGCGTCTTTTAAATAGACATCGGTTGAGCAGCCAGCAGAGCCACACAGGCTGGCGGCCTGCACTTGCACAAATAAAGCTATGTTCTTACCCTCATCAGACAGAGGGGCAGAGCCTATAAGCAGCAAAGGGGTTTCGTGGTGGCGGGCGGCGGCGGCCATATCATCACTATTGAGTTTACGGGCTTCGGCCTCTAACGCGCTGCCGGGCTGGTTGGTCATAATAACCGGGTCTGCATTTTGAGTGAGCGGCACTTTTGTGCTTTTTGCCTGTGCGGGCGCGCCAACACCCCCAGCCAGAGCTAGGCCAGAAAATACAGCACCCAGCATAAAAGACCGGTTGAAGGTTGAAAGCCCCACGCAAGCTATGGAAAACTTAATACCCATGACATCTCACCTTCAAAATACATCCGATACCGCCATGCCAGAGCACCCACGCCCCGGCCTGTACCGCCATTATAAAGGCGGACTGTATACCGTTCTCTGTGTTGGGCGCCACAGCGAAACCGAAGAATGGCTTGTCACCTACAAAAGCGAAGCCTTGGGCAGCTACTGGGTACGCCCCCTTGCCATGTGGCAAGAAGAGGTTAATGGCACCCCGCGCTTTGCTTATATAGGCCAAGAAACCCTTAGCTAACACCCGCATAAGCGAGTGTGTTCACTCTTGGCACCCAACACTTCATAAGCACGAACAAACAAGTGTGTGATAAAAATAATAAGGAACCTCTTAACAGAGAGCACGTTTGGAACAGCGTAGACAAACTATACTCTCTATTTCAGGAGGTTTTCATGTTTTCAAAACAAAAAATTACTTTAAGTGCGGCTCTACTTACTGGTGCACTAGCTTTTGCACCTGCCCTTTCTCATGCAGAGACAATTTCGGCTGAGGGGCATTTTGCTCCACAAAAGGCTGTCGCCGCACAGGCAACAGGCGGGGCACGTGCAACACTTGAAACGCGCAATAATGCCCTAAGTTACACCATTACATGGAATAACCTGAGCGGCCCGGTTGTTGGGGCAGAACTGCTTTCTGCAAAATCTCTCAGCGACCCGGCAGCACACGGCCTGCCTCTTAATGGCCCCTTCACCACCCCACTCTCTGGTACTGTTACACTGAGTGCAGACCAGATTCAGGACTTCCGTGACGGTAAGCTCTATGTAAGCCTTGGCACCGCAGCCCACCCCCATGGTGAGGTACGGGCACAGCTTAGCCCTGTGGCTGCACCAGCTGCAAACTAAAGGGGCAACACAGTCTTAAACGCCTTGTTTAAGACCATGCCACACATAAAAAAGGGGCACCTTATTAGGGTGCCCCTTTTTCTGTAACGAGCTAAAAACTAGGCTTGCGCTTTAACCAGCGCAATAAGCTCATCTACAATATCTGGGTCTGCAAGGGTTGAGAGATCACCCAAGCCGTCCAGATCATGAGCAGCAATTTTACGCAACAGGCGGCGTACTATTTTGCCGGAGCGTGTTTTGGGCAAATCGCTCACAACGTAAATTTTTTCTGGCACGGCATAACGCCCCACCCCGGCCGCTACGGCACGGTTTACGGCATCTGGGTGAAACACCCCTTGCTCACGCGGCACCACAAACACGACGAGCCCCTGCCCTTTTAGGTCGTGGGGTATGCCAACGGCAGCACTTTCTACAACTTCGTGGTCGGTGGCTATGGCATCTTCAATTTCTGCGGTGCCAATGCGGTGGCCAGAGACATTCACCACATCATCAACGCGGCCAGTAATCCAGTAATAGCCATCAGCCTCGCGCCGCGCACCATCGCCTGTAAAGTAATAACCGGGGCAAGTGGTAAAGTAAGTTTGTTTAAACCGCGCATGGTCTTGCCAAATGCTTTGCGCTTGGCCCGGCCATGAGCGCGCCATGCACAACAAGCCCTCTCCAGCCCCTTGCACTACCGCACTTTGTGTATCCAGCAACGTGGCTTCAACACCCGGCAAAGGCAAAGAGGCTGCACCGGCGCGCGGCACCACACTATTGGCCGCAGCGGTAATCATAACCCCACCGGTTTCGGTTTGCCACCATGTGTCCACCACGGCGCAACGGCCTTTGCCCACCTCATCATGGAACCAGTGCCAGGCTTCTGGGCTAATTGGCTCACCCACCGTGCCCAAAATACGCAGGCTCTCAAGCGAGCGGCTGCGCACCACGGCCTCATCTTCACGCATGGCGGCACGCACTACCGTGGGCGAGGTGTAAAAAACGGTCACGCCGTTACGGTCTATCACGTCCCACCAGCGGCCCGGCTGCGGCCAAGACGGTAGGCCTTCATACACCATAATAGTGCCACCATTAGCCAGTGGGCCATACACCACATAGGTGTGCCCCGTAATCCAGCTTATGTCGGCCGTACACCAAAAAATATCGGTCGGTTTATGGTCAAACACGACGGCGTGGGTAAAGCTGGCCCATACCATGTAACCGCCCGTACCATGCACCAGCCCTTTGGGCCGCCCCGTGCTGCCCGAGGTATAAAGCAAAAAGAGCGGGTCTTGCGCCTGCATAGGCTCGGCTGGGCAAGTGGGGAGCTCCTGCGCGACTTCGTGCGCGTAGTTAAGATCTCGCTCGGCCTGCATGGGTACATCTGCCCCAGTAACGGGCACCACCAACACATGCTTAACCCGGCTGGCGTCTGCACAGCGTTGCAAAGCGGCATCCATGGTTTCTTTGCTCGGAATACGCTTTTCACCACGGCGGGCCACGTCGGCAGTTAGTACCAATACAGCACCACTATCGCTCAAACGCTCAGCCAAGCCTTCGGGCGAGAAACCACCAAACAACACCACATGAATAGCGCCAATACGGGCGCAGGCCAGCATGGCAATAACACCCTCTGCCACCATGGGCAGATGAATGGCCACACAGTCACCCTTTTTAACGCCAAGCCTGCGCATAACATTAGCCAAGCGGCATACCCGCTCGTGTAGTACGCGGTAAGACAGCACCTCGCGCTGGCCTTCGTCCTGGCCTTCCCAAATCAGGGCTGTTTTATCTGGCTGGGTTTGCAGGTGCCTATCAAGGCAGCTTTCAGAGGCATTCAGCACGCCACCGGCGTACCAATCTATAACCACATCGCCCGTAAAATCTGAGCGGGAGGCAGCTTGCGGGAAAGTTTGCCACGTAAGACGTTGCGCTTGTTGTAGCCAGAAAGCCTCAGGCTCCTGCTGTGCTTTAAGCACCATGTCACAATATTGTCCGGTTGGCTTTGCTGCCTGACCGGGGGCTACAAACGCTTCTGGCACGCTGTCCCACCTTTCCTGTTACATAACCCCGACATCTTACACGCAGGGCACGCAACGGCTTTGTCACATTAGCGCCACAATGGAAAGGCACGTTACGACACTTCAACATATTAAAAGTTGTTTATTATAACACCAAAAGGCCGGCCCCAAAGAGACCGACCTGACCAAAAACCACCCCCTTAGCGCTTGGCAAGGGGGCTAATCTGTTTGGTTTGGTATACTGCTTAAAGAGCAGCCTTGGCGCGTGCCAAAACAGCTTGGCAGGTTTTCTGGCGCACAGAAACGCTAGACGTTGCGATAGAATATGTCTGACCATTTACCTGCAACTGGCCTGCTGTACCACGTGCGTAGTACATGTTGCCTTCTTGCCCATCAGGCACGGCATTGGTCTTTTTGTTATAGGCCTGCAACACTTTAAAGGCATCATCATAGTCTGGCACGTAGTTGCCTTCGGTGCAGAAGTTCAGCAGACCGCCAACTTCAATGGGGTTAACGCTCCCCACATAGCCAGACAAATCTGTGTTGCTCAGGATAGCGGTTTTTGCACCAGCTTCTGCCTGCTCTCCCCCTTTGGAAACCGGGGCCGGGGTATCAGCCGCATGAGCAAAAACAGGCGCAGCCGCCAGCATAGTTGTAACAGCAAGTGCTGACAGAGCACGGACAGAAAATAGTTTCATTCAGAATCTCCCTCGCGGAATATTGCGCCAAACTGCCCCGCAAAATACGCAAAGATCAAGCCAGCCCACCGCGCATGCTGAGCATGGCAGCCCCCAGATAACACTCACTTTTTTCTTTTATAGGCCAGTTTTGGCACCCTGTTTTGTCATAACAAGCGCGCACATTGCCCCCCTACGGCCCCTTATTATAAAGCCAAACACCCTTGGCCACACCGCTTTTTATAACGGGGCGCCGCTCAAAACGTTTTGATGGCATAAGCGTTTTCTGTGTTAAGGCCTTTCAGGCAGGCATGCGCTTTACCTCTCTTAAGGTACAGGCCTGTATGCCCCTTGCAATGTACAGTGGTGCATTGGGCACCCCCAAAACTCTACGCCCCTCTACCGCGTTAAAACACAGCTCCCTCACGCGATAGTGACCGGCCTTTTTACGCTTGGCGGGCACGCCCGCTACCACTTTGCCACCATGGCTGCTTAAGCACCCTGCGTACAACTGCCCCTTGGCATGGGCCGCAACTGCTCTCTATGATAACCAAACGACACGAATCCGAAACGAACTGGAGCCCGTTGCCCCTATGTTGCCTGCACGCCTTTTTCATGAAACGGAGTTTGCAGGCCACGGCACAGCATCTGAAACCATTTGCCTAGCCCTACGCAGCGCCATTTTGGAAGACATGCTGGCCCCCGGGCAGCCCCTGCCCCAATCTGAGCTTGCAGCAGGGTTTGGTGTTAGCATTATACCCGTGCGCGAGGCCCTAAAACACCTTGAGGCTGAAGGGTTGGTGGCTTTTTTACCCAATAAGGGTGCCACCGTTATGGGCATGGAAGAATCAGACGTGCTCGAATATTCACAAATTCGCGCCTTGTTAGAAGAACAAGCCGCCGGTTACGCCGTGCAAAACATGAACCGCGTACACTTAGCCCGCATAGAAGACGCCTACGAAGCCTTTGTAGAAGGCGTAAGTGGTCCCAACGGCCCTGTTAAATCTGGCGCGCTTAATCGGGCCTTTCATAACGCTATTTACGCAGCAGCAGACAAACCCCGCCTGCTCGAAATGATAGACGACCTCCATGTGCGCCTAGACCGCTATATTCGTGGGCACTTACGTATAGAAGGGCGTAAAACCACGACAGATTGTGAGCATCTGGCTATTCTTAACGCTTGCCGCGCTAAAGATGCCCCTTTAGCAGCCAAACTGACTCGGCTGCATATTCTGGACGCGGCTGAAATCTCTCTTGAAATTTTTCGCCAAAAGCAAAAGCAGCGCGTTGGAAAATAACGCCTAGCCCCGCCAACCTGGAAAATTTTATCATTTTTAAAATGCCTTAAAGGCAATCAGGCTCTGCTCTTATTTTAAGCAGAGCACTGTCTTTTTCCTTTATTTTCAATTTCATACCCTTGCCCTGCGCCTGTGCAAAAAAACAGGGCAATACCCCCTGCATAAACGGCTGCCTGCGCAGATAATATATGATCTTGATAATCATATATTATCATGCCAAGGACGAAAAATCGTTATGTCGGCAAAACTTCCTGACCACCCCTAAAAGGCCTCAGGGCATGCCGCACCACCACTCATGCCGGAAGAAAAGCCTATGTCGCTTCGTGACACATTCGCCCCTGCGTTTTCGTCTCGTTCTGCTTTACGCCAAGCTATTATTGAGGCTTTCCGGCAACCTGAGGCCGAGTGCGTCAACGCCCTCACCCCGGCAGCAACCCTGAGCGCAAGCGAAAGCAGCGCAACAACTGCCCTTGCTACCCGCCTAACAGAAGCACTCCGGGCAGACCGTAAGCCGGGCTTGGTTGAAACGCTGGTGCAGGAGTTCTCGCTCTCCTCAGCCGAAGGTGTGGCCCTGATGTGCCTTGCTGAAGCGCTTTTGCGTATTCCAGACACCGCCACACGAGACGCTCTTATTCAAGACAAAATTGGTGATGGAGACTGGCTGGCCCATGTCTCACGCGACCGGCCCTTATTTGCCAATGCTGCCGCATGGGGCCTTGCCCTAACCGGCGGCCTTGTAGCCGAGCGCGACGAGAAAAACCTGACAGCAACCCTGCTCGAATTTGTAGGCCGCAGCAGCAAGCCGGTTATTCGTAAAGCAGTCGATGCCGCCATGCGTATGATGGGCGAGCAGTTTGTGCTGGGCGAAACCATTGAGCAGGCACGTAAAAACAGCGCCAAGCTAGAAGAGATTGGCTTTGCCTATTCCTACGACATGCTGGGCGAAGCCGCCTTTACCGCGCAAGATGCCGAGCGTTACCGCCAAGACTATATTAACGCCATTCATGCCATTGGCCGCAGTGCTACTGGCAAAAATGTATATGACCGCCCCGGTATTTCCATAAAACTCTCAGCACTTCACCCCCGCTATGTACGGGCACAGCGCGACCGCGTTATGACCGAACTGCTGGCTGTAGTGCAGGAGCTAACCCTGCTGGCACGCGGGTACGATATTGGCATTAATATTGATGCCGAAGAAACCGAACGCCTCGACCTATCGCTCGATTTGTTAGAAGAACTCTGCCACACCCCCGGCCTAGAAGGCTGGAATGGTATTGGCTTTGTGGTGCAGGCTTACGGCAAACGCTGCCCCTATGTGCTGGACTATATTATTGACCTCGCGCGCCGCAGCAACCGCCGCCTTATGGTACGCCTTGTTAAAGGCGCCTACTGGGACAGCGAAATTAAAAAAGCACAAATTGAAGGCTTGTCTGACTTCCCGGTTTATACCCGCAAATGCCATACAGACATCAGCTACCTTGCCTGTGCGCGTAAACTGCTTGCCGCGCGTGATGTTATTTTTCCGCAGTTTGCAACCCATAACGCCCGTACACTGGCCAGCATTTACACTCTGGCCGGTGAAAAATTTGAGGTTGGGTCTTACGAGTTCCAATGCCTGCACGGCATGGGCGAACCCCTTTACAAACAAGTTGTTGGTGCCGCCAAACTTGGCCGCCCAGCCCGTATTTACGCACCCGTTGGCACGCACGAAACCTTGCTGGCTTACCTTGTACGCCGCCTGCTTGAAAACGGTGCAAACTCCTCTTTCGTGAACCAGATCGGGGATGAAGCCATTCCTGTTTCTGCACTGGTAGAAGACCCGCTAGACGTAGCCCGTGGCTTTACCCCTTACGGCGGCCCACATACAGAAATTCGTAAACCAGCAGACCTGTTTTCTCCAGAGCGACGCAATTCAGCTGGCACAGACCTAGCAGATGACCGCGTGCTGTCTAACCTTGCCGCAGGCATTGAAAAAGCCCCAAAAAGCTGGACAGCAACCCCACTGGTAGCCGGGCAAAAACCCTCAGGCAAAGCGCAGCCTGTTACCAACCCGGCAGACCGGGCCGATAACGTGGGCACAGTTGTGCTTGCCACCCCGGCTCTGGTTACAAAAGCCGTAAGTGCCGCAGAAAAAGCAAAGGCTGACTGGGCCAAAACCGAACCCGCCCAGCGGGCCGCCATTTTGGAAAAAGCCGCAGACCTGCTTGAAGCCCGGCAGGATGAACTGCTGACACTCCTCTCCCGCGAAGCTGGTAAATCTCTCCCCAATGGTATTGCCGAAGTGCGAGAGGCCGTAGACTTTCTGCGCTATTACGGGGCCATAGCACGGCGTGACTATACCAACAGCACGCATACGCCGCTGGGTACGGTTGTGTGCATCAGCCCATGGAACTTCCCGCTGGCCATTTTTACCGGCCAAATTGCCGCAGCCTTGGCAGCTGGCAACGTGGTGCTTGCCAAACCGGCTGAAGAAACACCCCTTATTGCAGCCCTTGCCGTAACCCTGCTGCACGACGCAGGCGTGCCAGAGGCCGCCCTGCAACTCTTAACGGGTGAAGGCGACATTGGGGCCGCTCTGGTTGGTGATGAGCGCGTATCTGGCGTTATGTTCACTGGTTCTACCATGGTGGCACAACTCATTAACCGCCAGCTTGAAACCCGCCGCACGCATACCGGCCAGCCAGTACCCTTTATTGCCGAAACTGGCGGCCAAAACGCCATGATTGTGGATTCCTCTGCCCTAGCAGAACAGGTGGTGGCCGATGTTGTGGCCTCTGCTTTTGATAGCGCAGGCCAACGGTGCTCTGCCCTACGCCTGCTATGCGTGCAAGAAGACTGCGCAGACCGTGTGCTAACCATGCTGCGCGGTGCCATGCGTGAGCTAAAACTTGGCAACCCAGCCCAGCTCTCTACCGATGTGGGGCCAGTTATTACCGCAGAAGCAGCTGAGGGTATTGCGAAACACATAGACACCTTCCGCGCTAAAAAGGCGGCTGTTTATGCGCTACCTGTGCCAGAAACCTGCGCTAATGGCAGCTTTGTACCCCCCACCCTGATTGAAGTTAGCTCTGTGCGGGAAATGGGGGCTGAGGTGTTTGGCCCTGTGCTGCATGTGCTGCGTTATGAGCGTAAAAACTTAAACCAGCTCTTGGCAGACATTAACGCCACTGGCTACGGCCTAACCTTTGGCCTGCACACCCGCATTGAAAGCACTGTGCAGCATGTGCTGTCCCACATTGAGGCAGGGAACCTGTATGTTAACCGCAACACCATTGGTGCTGTTGTAGGCGTGCAGCCCTTTGGTGGGCGCGGTTTATCTGGCACTGGCCCAAAAGCTGGTGGCCCGCTTATTATGCGCCGCCTGCTGGCCCAAGCCCCAGCCGTGGCCCCATTGGTTGAAGGCAGCGTACCAGAAGCCATGACCATTTGGACAGACTGGCTACGCGGGCAAGGTGAAAGTGCAAACGTACAAACAGCCGTAGCGTTAACCCGTACACCACTTGTTGGTGGCACCTGCACCCTGCCCGGCCCAGTGGGGGAGACAAACCTGTATAAACTGGCACCACGGGGTAATATTCTGTGTATTCCAGCCACAAAAGCAGGGTTGTATGACCAGATTTCATTAGTACTTTCTGGCGGCAATACAGCGCTTGTTCTAGCTCATGACTCTTTGGGGGGCTGGTATAGCCGCCTACCCGCCACCGTGCAGCGCAAAGTTGTGCTGGTACACAGCGCAACCGAAAAACCCTGCGCCATTGTGCTAAGCGAACGCGACGACGAAGCCTTTGCCTGCGCCCGCAAGGCGCTGGCCGCTGGTAACTACCCCATTGCCTCTGCTTGGGTAACAGGCGACAGCCTACCCCCGGCTGAATGTGTGTTAGAGGAGCAGTCTGTCAGCATTAACACCACAGCCGCAGGTGGTAATGCCAGCCTAATGACACTGGCATAAGCACCATACTCTAACGCCTATTTTGCAAAGTTTACTGCACCACTCTGGCTTCTTGCCATTTGAAACCAGAGTGACCTCTTTCTTAGTAGCTCTTGCACATAGAGGGGCAGCACAACGCGGCCCCTTTTTTAATGCGCTCACAATGCTTGAAGTATGCCGCTTTATTTTTGGGGCCTGAGCGTGCTGCCCTTTACCCCAATGCAGCAGCCTTATGGTTGTAAGAGGCTATTTCAAAAACTATTTTGCGAGGTTTGAAATGTTTTTTTGAACCTAGCAAGAATGCCTCTTTGCCTGAACACAGCATTCTTGTGGCTTTAAAGCGACCGCTTGCAACCGTAAAAACAGAGAGCAATGCCTCCAATCTAACTTTTTAAAACCGCCTCTTGCTTGCCTCTACAGCTGTAGAACACCTAACCCGCCCTCAACTCTACAGTGTTGAAATAGCCCCACTAAGACACTCCGTGTAGCAATATTCCAAATGCTCTTTGCGTCTGGCGCATAGGCGCTTTGCCGCAAAACTCACACAAACGTGTCAGAAAATGATAAGAGACCACCCCTTCCGTTTTTCGTTTACTCTTAAAAAGCAATGGAGCCCCCATGAACGCCCGCGCAGGACATGACCCCAGACTAGTGGCCGCCATTATTTTGGTGACCATGGCCATGGGCATGCTCGACGCTATTTCGTTGCTGCATCTTAAAATTTTTGCGGGCTACATGACCGCAACCGTGCTGCTTATGGCCGTGCATATTGCCACCTCTGAAACCATTGTGCTTTCAGGGTTTGAGGCAATTGGCTTTTACTTGTTGGGTGCGCTTACCGGTGGCCGCCTAACCCGGCGCGACCGCACAGTACGCTACGCCGTGGGCGATATTTTGTTTCGGGTTGGTTTGCTGGTGGGCTTAACCGCCCTTGTTTGGGCCGCCAACCCACCGGGGCGCACTTTTATAACCTTGGGTTTACTGGCCTTTGCCATGGGCATGCAAACCTCTGCCACACGGCACGCCAAAGTAGCAGATATGAGCCTGCCTGCCGCTACCATGCTCCTGCATGGGTTAGCCCATAACAGCCCGTTTGCTGGGGGCCGCAACCCCGGCACATGGCGTAGGCTGGCTGCTATTGGCAGCTTGTTTGTGGGCGCAGTTATTGGCACGCTGGTTTCTAGCCACAGCATTTCTGGTGGCATTGCTGTGGCAGGCGTTACTATTTTAAGCGCAGGCGCACTGCTCTACCTACGCGAGCATAAATTTTTGCACCGTTTTGATAACCTGACCGTGCACTAACTAAGCGCTCTGCATACACCCGCCCTAAACGAGCACATAGTTTAGGGAGGTTCTTAGGGGCTGCTTCGCAAACTAGCGAGAGCGGTCAGACCCCGCCACTTACCCGAGCAAGCATTACCTCTGTGCTCCATCACAGCAGCAGACGCTGTAAGTAAGCACCCCCAGTCGCCCACACCCCAACTGCCCTGTGCCCTGTGCCCTGTGCCCTGTG
>NZ_BAMX01000024.1 GCF_000963965.1 Acetobacter orientalis | reverse complement strand
GATAGGCGATAGGCGATAGGCGATAGGCGATAGGCGATAGGCGAGCTTTCATTCACCATCGCTATCTTCAAGAAAGAAACGGTCACTTTCTTCGTCGTAGTCAAATAATTCTGCAAAACGTGCCCAACCAACAATTGTTTGTAATGTTTGCCGCGCATAGTCGGGAGACATAGCAGTTTCTAGGGTGTCCCTAAAACGCTCTGCATCTGCTGTGTGGTTGGGTCTTTCATCTAAAACACCCTGAATGATTTTTATCAGCGGCACATTATGGATCAGCGCGTGCCCCATAATGGCTTTTCTTTCTTCAAGGTCGCTTAAAACGAAGTGTACACCCTCGTTTGTCAGAAAAATATCACCATCTTCAAGTTCAGCCAGGCGTAAGAGCTCTAAAGATTCTCCCAATGGAAACAGGTCATCTAACTCTAGCTGCAATTTTTCAGCCAACATTGGCAAATCTGCACGGCCGTTCAAAGGAGATGCTGCCAAGGTTTCCATCATCCCAATCATCATTGTGATAGAAACCGGCGTTAATGCGGTAAAAGCGGGGGCAGGCGGGGCGGATACCTTGCTACTACCCATCATCTCCGCCTCAGAGACAATGGGGGCACGCTGCGTCATTAACGCATAAATGTGGTCAACCAATTGCCGAAAAACAGGATCTTCTCGGTTGCGTGGGTGCGCAAGTGGAATGGTCAGGTGGTGTGCAATCCGACCAGGGTTAGACGAGAAAATAACAATCCGGTCACAAATTAAAACAGCTTCTTCAATATTATGCGTTACCACCACCATGGACTGAACAGGCAAACGCCCATCACTCCATAATTCCACTAAATCTGTCCGAAGATTTTCTGCGGTGAGAACGTCTAAATCTGAAAATGGCTCATCCATTAGCAGAAGGGATGGCTTCACTGCCAAAGCACGCGCCAACCCAACGCGTTGCTGCATGCCACTATTTAGCTCTTTGGGCCACGCATTTTCATAGCCGCCTAAACCCATAAGCTCTATCGCGTTTTCTACCTGCTCATTAAGAGCTGTACCACGTACATTTTTCGCCTCCAGCCCCAGCGCCACATTTTCCTCAACTGTAAGCCATGGCAGCAACGCAAACGATTGAAAAACCATAGCAATATCTGGGCTTGAAACCGCTAAAGGCTTACCTTGCCACAAAATTTTGCCCGACGTTGGAGCAACCAAACCGGCCAAAATACGCAATAAAGTAGACTTTCCAGACCCGGAACGTCCTAAAAACCCAACAATTTCGTTTTTATGCAGGGTGAAGTTAACATCGTCCAACACCTGCAAGCTAATGGCACTCTCTTTATGATAGGCTTGGCAAACACGCACACTTTCTAACAGCGGCACGATATCGCCCTCAAGCAGAGGAGTTTGAGCATGGCGAGACATATTTAATGAGCCTCATCTGTAATTTTGAGAGCACGACACAGCGAGCGCGTTAAAGGCTGCCACACCAACAGGTTAAAGAGCATGATCAAAAGCACCAAGGTGCTGACAGCCAAAGCTGCGGCACTTATCTCACCGTTGTTTATGGCATTTTGGACATAAGCACCCAAACCAAAAACAGTAAGCGGCGCATTGCCCCAACTCATGACCTCAACGGCCATAACAGCATTCCATGCACTAGCGGAGGCCACACTTAGCCCCACGATATAGTAAGGCAAAATGCCGGGCAGAAGCATTTTGCGCCAAAGTAACCAGCCCTGTACTTGAAAATTTTTACCCACATCTAAAAGAGAAGCTGGAAAAGCCAGCATACCCTCAACAACCGCAGAAAAAACAGCAAGCTGGCCGCCAAGAAGCAATATAGGCGCCACCCAAACATTTGCAGAGACGTGGCACGCTACAAAAGCAAGAGCGAACAACGGGTAAAAAATATTAGCTGGAAAGAGAGAGAGATAATACACGACATTTAAGATAGGCCGCGCCACCTTAGGCTTGCGGCCAATATACACTGCAATGGGTACCCAAAACAGCGAGCAGAGCACCAACATAGCCAGAACACGCGCCAAACTGGCGCTGCCGCTCAACGCAATATGCCCGTATGTGTGCAGGGAATAAGTTTTAACGCTAAACAGAATAGCAAAAACCACACCAGCAAGACAAAAAACGACAGAAGCAACTTTTAAGCCTAAGCGAATAAGTTTGTCTGCATTAGGCTGCGTGTCAGGCCATTTGTCGCCATGTTGCAACACACGCCCACCTAACGGCACCATTGAAAACTGATGCCATGCTTTGCGCTGCTGCTCAGCGAAAGATTCAAAAAAACGATTACGCCTTAAAAAGCGTAGAAACCACGGTTCTGCCACATCATCAGGCATTGTCGCAGCCATCTGAAACCGAGTTGACCACGCCATGAGAGGGCGAAACAAAAATTGGTCGTAAACAATTAGGACTACAACTGCGACAAGTGCGGCCTCTACTACGCCCCATACGCTATGCTGCATGGCAGCAGCATGTGCAAATGCACCTACCCCTGAAACCATATCTCTAGAATTTGCACCAGCCAAAAAACCTTCCATACAGAGAAGCGCAAACCATGCTTCTGCCATTGCAAGGCTGGCGTTTAGAACCAAGACAGGAAAAGAAGAGGGGCACTCTATTTTCCAAAACTTTTGCCATGTGGTTAAATTTAGACTTTGCGCCAGTTCTTCAAGATCGGCTGGTAAGGTTTTGAGAGAGTGATGAAAACTGCTGGCCAAGCGTCCAAACAGCGCCATAGTAAGGGTAAAGAGAATAACGCCATCAGACTGCGCAATACCCGGTGAGACTACGGAATGCCCGACGATGACGACCAAAAAGAACAGCACCAAGGCTGGTATTGCTTGAATAACATCATGCAAGGGCTTTAACGCCAGACGCAGGTAGCGATTACCGTGTACCGCAACAGCATAAGCCCCAGCAAAAACTGTGGCCGCACATAATGCCACCCCCATGCGCAAAGCTGTGTAACTGCCTGCTTTTAAAAGAGAAGATACCCCCAAAGCAGCATGAGGCGCTGTTGCCGGAGCAAGGCTTGGTGCAGAATATGTAAAGCAGCCGAGTGCATCAAGAAAACCAATAGCCGCCACAAAAAGAGCAAGCGTTTTTGCCTTAAACGCTTGCAGTGCTTCCAAGCTCAACAAAATACGCGGCTTGATTATAAAATCTGGCCGCTCCGGCTTCATGGTAGGCCACTACCTGTACTACCAAAACCACCGCTGCCACGCTCTGTCTCGTCCAGAGTTGTGCATTCTTGCCAGCTTATTTTCTCTACTGGCGCAATAACAGCCTGCGCAATGCGGGCTCCACGTTCAACAATAAAAGGCTCTTGCCCAGCGTTAAGCATAATAACACCGACTTCACCTCGGTAATCTTCATCAATGGTGCCCGGGGAGTTAGGGAGCAAAATACCATGCTTAAGCGCTAAGCCTGAGCGTGGCCTAATTTGCAACTCGTACCCCGGTGGCAATGCAATACATAAGCCGGTAGGCACCAAAGCACGCCCCCCTGATGGCAGCGTGACTGGGGCAGAAACGGCAGCAACAAGATCCATGCCCGCCGCCCCAGCTGTTGCATAAGATGGCAAAGGCAGACCATTAGAATGAGGTAAGCGTACAACACGCACCGTAAGGTTAGTAGAAGAGGGCGGGCGTGTAGACATAAAATTCTCCGTATAGTGCTTTACTAAACTACTTTATGAGAGAACCAGTCTGCAATCCTCATTGCAAGTTTCTGTGCAACATCATGCTTATTAAGGCGCGGCCATTGCTCAACGTGCTCAGGGGTAATGAGTAGTACCTCATTATCCGTACCCCCCATTATATCCGAGCCGTCACCTACGTTATTTGCAACAATCCAGTCACATTTTTTGCGTGCTAATTTTGCTTGCGCGTAAGCAAGAACATTTTCCGTCTCAGCAGCAAAACCAACAACAAGACTAGGCCTATTTTCCATAGTAGAAAGTATGGCCAGAATATCGGGGTTAGACTGTAGCGTAAGCGGCTCTGGCACATCGGTGCTTGTGCGCTTTTTCATTTTTTGTGCAGCTTGGTGCGCTGGCCGCCAATCTGCCACGGCCGCCGTACAGACTGCTACATCCTGATGGGGGAGAGTTTCTACCGCAGCCAACATATCCCTGGCTGTTTCACACCTATAAAAGGCCACCCCAGCAGGTGGGCGTAAAGTGGTCGGCCCACTTACCAATGCAACATCGGCCCCCAAATCAGCCAAGGCAGCAGCAAGCGCATAGCCTTGCGCGCCCGAGGAACGATTAGCAATATACCTCACCGGGTCTAAGGGCTCGTGCGTTGGCCCAGCCGTTACAAGCGCACGTTTGCCAGATAGTGGCGCAGTGCTTCGCTGCGCCTGTTGTCTAAAAAAGCTCAGAACAGAATCTGCAATATCAGCAGGCTCTGCCATTCTGCCAAACCCGAACTCACCGCAAGCCATACTACCTTGCACTGGGGCAACAAACCTTACAGCCCGGCTTTGCAGTAACGCTATATTAGCCTGTGTTGCGGGGTGCTCCCACATATGCACATTCATAGCTGGCGCAACAAGAACTGGTGCATTGGTAGCGAGCAGTACCGTGCTGGCTAGATCATCAGCTAAACCGTGCGCCATTTTAGCCAGTAGGTTGGCCGAAGCTGGGCATACCAACACCAGATCTGCCGAGCGGGAGAGGGCGATATGCCCCATTTCCTGCTCAGCAGTCAGAGAAAACAACTCTGTATGAACGCTTTGCCCCGTGAGTGCTTGCAGTGTCAGCGGGGTCACAAACTGTGCCCCCCCTTCTGTTAGCACACACCGCACTTGTATGCCGTGCGCAACCAGAAGCCTAATGAGCTCAGGCACCTTAAAGGCAGCAATACTGCCGCTAACAACCAGAAGAACCGAGCGGGCTGACTGCTGCATAAAATATTCTAAGCCTTACAAACGCCAACCAGAATGAATGGCGGCAATGCCTCCAGACAAAGATTGGTAGCGAACATGAGACAATCCTGCCTCGCGGAACATATCTGCCAGTGTTTCTTGATCGGGGAAGGTACGGATACTTTCAGCCAGATATTGGTAGCTGTCACGGTCTTTAGCGATCAGGTTACCCATGGCAGGCAACACTTTAAAAGACCAAGCATCATAAATAGGTGCAAGAGCCGCAACCTGCACACGAGAAAATTCCAGACACATAAAGCGCCCACCCGGACGCAAAACACGCCGCGCTTCACGGATTACCGCCATTTTATCTGTGCAGTTGCGTAGGCCAAATGCGATAGAAACGCGATCTACCGACATATCACGAAGTGGAATATTTTCAGCATCGACAACGCAAAAAGACAGGTCGGACACCAACCCCTGACTTAAGGCTCTATCACGCCCAACCGACAACATGTTGGCGTTAATGTCGGTCATGACGGTTGCGCCACCGCCACCTTTAAGCCAACCGAATGAGATGTCACCCGTACCGCCAGCCAGATCCAGCAGGGAAAGACCAGGCTGAGGACCGAGCTCGGTTACAAAAATCCGTTTCCAGACTCTATGGATACCAAGTGACATAACATCGTTCATGATGTCATATTTGCCCGCAACGCTGTCAAAAACGGCACGAACAAGCGGCTTTTTCTCTTCTTTCCTTACGGAACGAAAGCCAAAATCGGTTTCTTCTGCGGCTTCGGCAGCTGAACCAGGGGGGGGCATAAAGCTATTGTCGGTCATGGCCTTACTCTATAACCTGCTTTTTAGTCATGCCGGAACTCCCAGAAGTAGAAACCGTGATGCGCGGTATGCAGATTGCTCTGCAAGACCGCACCATCACAACAACCCACGTTTATCGCCACGACCTGCGATGGCAGATTCCCGCCAATTTTGCACAGCAAGTTGATGGGCAACGCATTGTAAGCTTTGAGCGCAGGGGTAAGTATATTTTTATACGACTTTCTGGCGGCCTTTCAATTCTGCTCCATTTGGGCATGTCCGGGCGCATTGTTCTCGATTCTCCGCTCCCCCCCGCCAAACACGAACATGTTGTGTTTGTAACTAACGATGGCAAGCGATGTGGTTTTATAGACCCAAGACGCTTTGGAATGCTTGATCTTGTTCAAACTGAGCACGAGTTACAGCACCGTCTTTTAGTTAATATGGGGCCAGAACCACTTTCTGCACTTTTTACACCTCAAACGCTTGCACACGCTTTGGCCCATAAAAACACCCCCATAAAAACGCTCTTGCTAGACCAACATATTGTTGCCGGGCTGGGGAACATTTATGTTTGTGAAGCCCTCTACCGTGCCAAAATAGACCCACGCTCTGCGGCTAAAAATTTAAAAAAAACAGACATTACGCAACTCGTAAAAGCCATACGTGCCGTTTTAAGTGAAGCCATTGCTGCGGGTGGCTCAAGCCTGAAAGACTATGTGCGCCCAGAAGGTGGGCTTGGTTATTTTCAACACGCATGGAAAGTTTATGGCCGGGCAGGGGAGAAATGCCCGACATGTGCAACACACCCCCATTGCACCGGTGTGCAGCGCATTACACAGGCCGGGCGCTCTACTTTTTTCTGCCCCGCGGTGCAAAAACTCCGCTAAATTTTGGCACCACACCCACCAACATGCTTGACGAGCGCACCATGTGTGGATTACAGCACCGCTACTCTTTTTAGTTGGTGCACCTCTTAACTCGGTGTGTCAGCCTTCTCTTTTGTGCTGGACAGAATAGAACTCATGGCGAATATCGCTTCGGCGCGTAAGCGCATCCGGCAGACCGCTAAGCGGACTGCTCGCAACACTGCTCGTAAATCTCGCGTTCGTACTTTTATTAAAAAGGTCGAAACCGCTATTGCCGCTGGCAATCAGGAAGAAGCACGGGAAGCTCTGCGCGCTGCTCAGCCAGAAATTCAGCGCGCTGTTGGCAAAGGCGTTGTGCACCACAACACGGCTGCCCGCAAAATCTCTCGTCTGTCTGCTCGCGTAAAAGCTATCGCTACCGCCTAAGGTCTACCCTTAAGCTACGCAGAGAGCGTACGAGACAGAACAGTAACAAAGCCGAATCATCAGCTCGATGATTCGGCTTTGTTTTTATGTGAGCCATGACTGGCACGCAAAGAAACGGCGAGAATTTTTGATTGCCCCACCCCTTGCAGTGCACTATCTCTGAGTGATGTCTTGGGTGGCATGAACACCGCTTCATGCTGGGCCTTCAGGTTTTTTTGTTCACAAAAAAACTTACAAATTCAGTTGCCAGAAACCAGACTAAGCGGTTTGCCCGTAGGCTGCCGCTTGTTCGTAATTACACGCGGTCAGCCGCGTTATTTTTGACCGCTCGGGAGCATAGATGACAATCGGGGTGGACGATGACGAAAGCGCTTTCTCACACGTTGATGAGGCAAAGGCTCTTGAGAAGTCGTGGGTGCGCATCTGTTCACGCTTAAAAGGTGAGGTCGGCGATGTTGAGTATCACGCTTGGCTGACTAAAATTGCCCTTGGCCCCGTAGATGGTGATGAAATTACCCTGCTGCTACCAACCCGCTTCCTGCGGGACTGGGTGCGCAGCCAGTATGGAGACCGCCTGAGCGAGTTATGGAACCAAGAGGTTGCCTCTATTCGCCGCGTTGAACTCCAAGTTGCTCGCCCCGGAGACCCCGTGGCCCCAGGCTTACAGCTTGATGAGAGCCCCGCCCTATCGGCACAGCAAAACATAGTACCGCCCGAAAGCGATGAAAGCAGTAGCCGCCCAGCGCCTGAGGCCAAAAGTGATATTGCCGCCATTTTAGATGGGCGCTTTACATTTGACACCTTCGTTGTCGGCAAACCAAACGAATTTGCTTACGCTTGCGCACGTCGCGTAGCTGAGAAACCCTCGAGTGTCGGGTTTAACCCACTCTTTTTGTATGGCGGCGTTGGGTTGGGTAAAACCCACCTCATGCACTCTATTGGTGCAGAACTTTTGCAGCGGGGCAATGTTTCAGTTGCTTATATGTCTGCCGAAAAATTCATGTATCGTTTCATTGCAGCAATTCGCTCTCAATCGACTATGGAGTTTAAAGAACAGCTCCGCTCTGTAGACGTGTTGATGATTGACGACCTGCAATTCCTTATCGGCAAAGACAATACGCAGGAAGAGTTTTTCCACACATTCAACGCGCTAGTTGATGCCGGCCGGCAAATTATCGTTTCAGCCGACAAATCTCCTTCAGACTTGTCTGGCCTTGAAGACCGCCTACGTACCCGTTTGGGCTGTGGTATGGTGGCAGATATCCATGCCACCACGTTTGAGCTCCGCATTTCCATTTTGGAATCAAAAGCGGCTGCTTCTGGCGTTATCGTTCCCACCAAAGTGCTAGAATTTCTTGCGCACAAAATAACATCTAACGTACGCGAGCTTGAGGGCGCACTTAACCGCCTGATTGCGCACGCAAACCTTTTTGGACGCCCCGTTACGCTGGAAGCCACACAAGATGTTTTGCATGATATTCTAAAAGCCCATGACCGCCGTGTCACTATTGAAGAAATTCAAAAGAAAGTGGCCGAGCACTGGAATATTCGGCTAACCGATATGTCTTCTGCCCGCCGGGCACGTGTGGTTGCGCGCCCACGCCAAGTGGCTATGTATTTGGCAAAACAACTCACCAGCCGTTCGCTGCCTGAAATTGGTCGTAAATTTGGCAATAGAGACCACACCACTGTTATGCATGCTGTCTCTCGTGTTGAAGAAATTATGGCATGTGATGCCGCGTTTGCAGAGGATGTAGAACTGCTACGCCGCATGCTTGAGAGTTAGTTTAACAGTATTTTCACTACTATGGTGGTTTGTTTCTAGACCCGGCAGCACACCACTGGTAGATTCCATACGCATAATTTTACCCCCCATACTTTCCCGCTGGGGGGTGACATAAAGGGAAGAGGTATAAATGAAGTTTTCGGCAGAGCGTACCACACTGCTCAAGGCTTTGGCGCACATCCAGAGTGTAGCTGAAAAGCGTAATACCATTCCCATTCTTGCCAACGTTTTAATTAACGCTGTTGACGGGCAACTCAGCCTAAAAGCAACAGACATGGAAATTGAAGCAGTTGAGGTTATCCCTGCTACAATTTCCAGAGAAGGAGCCACTACGGTTCCGGCCTCTGTTTTGTACGAAATTGTACGCAAGCTGCCAGATAATGAGCAGGTAGAACTTGATCAGGCCTCGGGCGATACACCTTTGCAGCTTAGAGCTGGGCGCTTTGCAACCCGCCTGAATGCCCTTAGCGTAGATGACTTCCCATCTATGGGGGCCGGCGACCTGCCATGCCGTTTTAAAATTGCAACGGCTGTGCTGCGTTCACTTATTGACCGCACACGCTTTGCTATTTCAACCGAAGAAACGCGGTATTACCTCAATGGTATTTTCTTTCATGCAACAGAGCATGAAGGGCTGCGCCTACTACGTGCCGTTGCTACCGATGGCCACCGCTTAGCCCGCGTAGAAACTGAGCTTCCTGCCGGGGCAGACACAATGCCGGGTATTATTGTACCGCGCAAAACAATTGCCGAACTGCGCAAGCTGCTTGATGAAGCCCCAACAGAAATTGAAATTGCTCTGTCAGAAACGCGCGTACAGTTTGTAGCTGGGGCAGTTACGCTCACCTCCAAACTTATTGACGGTACGTTTCCGGAATATGACCGTGTTATTCCACGCAATAACACACGCATTTTGCGCGTTGGTAAAAAAGACTTTGCAGATGCCGTGGCCCGTGTGGCCGCCATTAGCCAAGAACGCTCACGCCCGGTTAAGCTTGCGTTAGAACCCGGTCTGCTCACCCTTTCAGCAAGCAGCCCAGAACAGGGCGTTGCAAAAGAAGAACTAGACGATAACCGTATTTCGTTTGATGCTGAACCGCTCGAAATTGGTTTTCAGGCCCGTTATCTCAACGACATTACGGATCAGGTAGAAAAAGACGTAGAATTCGCTTTTTCTGATAGTTCTGCGCCCACTATCGTGCGCGATGTTGACAGCCCATCAGCACTATACGTGCTAATGCCAATGCGCGTGTAGCTTATAAGCGTATGATTTCTTTTTACGGGCCGATTGCAGTACGCCTAACGGCCCGTAATTTTTTCTTACGACTTTCTGCTTTTGTAATTTTTTTATTTTGTGCCGGTTTTTATGCTCCGGCTTTGTAAGCTCACCCTTACGCAATTCCGCAATTATCAACGCCTAGTATGGGAACCAGAGGGCGCACTTGTCGTACTGACAGGTGAGAACGGTAGCGGAAAAACTAACCTACTCGAAGCCATTTCCTTGCTTACTGCGGGCAGGGGGTTACGCCGCGCACCGCTTACACAACTCGGCCACCATCATGCTACTGAATGGGGCATTGCCGCTCGGCTAGAGTTAACCCATGAAATTATAGATCTCGCAACGGGTGTTGCCCCGCATAACGATACAGTGCGTCGTGTTCATTTTCTCAATGGTAAACCCATAAAACAAAAAGACAGCGCGGAAGATGTTTTTTCTGCTGTCTGGATTACGCCCCAAATGGATAGACTTTTTAGCGAAAGTGCCTCAGGGCGGCGGCGTTTTCTTGATCGTTTGGTTATGGGCACCACACCATATCACGCAAAAGAACTCTTAGCCTACGACAGAGCCATGGCGCAGCGTAATAAACTGCTGCAAACCCGCAGAACTGAACATGTTTGGCTAGCGGGGCTAGAGGCCTCTATGGCGCGGCATGCAGTTGCCATTAGTGCCGCCCGTAACGAGGTTGCTCAACATCTTTGCCACGCTGCTCACACAACACATTCTGAGTTTCCGGCAACATTAATGCACCTTGAATGCCCTATAGGCGCAGAATTAGAACGTAAACCAGCCCTTGAGGTAGAAGACTGGCTCAAAGAAACACTCGCCGCCAACCGTATGATAGACCGAGAAAAGGGCAGAGCATGCATGGGCACGCACCGCTCTGATTTTACCCTGACGGATTGCAAAACAGGCCTTATGGCGGCCACCGCCAGCACTGGGCAGCAAAAAGCTATGCTTTTGGGCATTATCTTGGCCCATGCGACATTAGTGGCAGAGTATAGAGGTGCTCCACCCATGCTACTGTTAGATGAACCTCTTGTGCATCTAGACCAAAAAAAACGCCATGCGCTCTTAGAACACTTACAGAACATCGAAACAACAACCATTCTGACAGGCACAGACCCTGCACCATTTGAGGCTCTTGCAGGCAAGGCGCACTTTACAAGCCTTAAAAACGGCCATTTCGTGCCCTGAAAAAGAGAAAAATACTACGGTTATCTGGCCTCTACGGCCCTAGGGGAGTATAAGAACCTACTAAGGTTTTATTCTTCCATTACCGGAGTACTTTTTACTCATGACTGACCACTCTCAGACCACACCACAGACCGGTATGGAAGAAGACTACGGCGCGTCCTCAATTTCTGTTCTCAAAGGGCTTGATGCCGTTCGTAAACGCCCCGGCATGTATATTGGTGATACAGATGATGGCTCTGGCCTGCACCATATGGCCTTTGAAATTATTGATAACGCCGTAGACGAAGCCCAAGCTGGCTACGCAACACGTTGTATCGTAACCCTTAACGCTGATGGAAGCGTGAGTGTGCGTGATAACGGTCGCGGCATTCCTACCGATATGCACCCAGAAGAAGGCATAAGTGCCGCAGAAGTCGTGCTGACACGCTTACATGCGGGCGGCAAATTCAACCAAAACTCCTATAAAGTTTCTGGTGGTTTGCACGGCGTAGGGGCTGCTGTTGTTAATGCGCTCTCTGAGCGCATGGTTGTGCGTATTTGGCGTAACGGGCAGGAATATATTATTCGCTTTCAACACGGTGAGCGGGATGCACCTTTAGAGGCTGTTGGCCCATCGTCAGAAGAACGTGGAACCGAAGTTACGTTTAAGCCAAGCAATCTGACATTCCCTAAAACAGAATTTGAATTTGTTATTCTTGAACGCCGCCTAAGAGAGTTGGCTTTTCTTAACTCTGGGCTGGAAATTGTTCTGCGCGACCATCGCAACGAAGAAAAACGTGAAGAAGTTTTTCACTACGAAGGCGGCTTAGAAGCCTTTGTGCAGTGGCTTGACCGCGCCCGTACCCCCCTTGTTACACCGCCTATTACAGGTAGCCTTGAAAACGAGGAAAGTGGTATCAAGGTAGAGTTCGCCTTAAGCTGGAACGACAGCTTTCACGAAACCATGTTGTGCTTTACCAACAATATTCCCCAACGTGATGGGGGGGCACATCTTGCCGGGTTCCGTCAGGCTCTTACCCGCATTGTTGGTAAATACGCTGAAAGCATTGCCAAAAAAGACGCTCAGTCTCTTGTTGGTGAAGATATGCGAGAAGGCCTGACAGCCGTACTGTCTGTTAAAGTGCCTGACCCCAAATTCTCATCTCAAACCAAAGACAAGTTGGTTTCTTCCGAAGTGCAACCTGTTGTGCATGCGGCAGCAGCAGATATGATCGGTCACTGGTTTGAAACCCACCCAAAAGAAGCCAAAATTGTTGTCTCAAAGGTGCTTGATGCCGCCTCTGCTCGTGAAGCAGCGCGCAAGGCCCGCGAACTCACGCGCCGTAAGGGGGTGCTTGATATCTCCTCTCTTCCGGGCAAACTAGCGGACTGCCAAGCTCGTGACCCCGCCCAAGCTGAAATTTTTATTGTTGAGGGTGATTCAGCAGGCGGCACAGCAAAACAGGGTAGAGATAGACGCTTTCAGGCCATTTTGCCGCTAAAAGGTAAAATTCTTAATGTAGAGCGTGCACGTTTTGACCGAATGCTGGGTTCTGCTGAAATTGGTACCTTAATTACCGCACTTGGTACCGGCATTGGCCGTGGGGAAGCCGATCAAGGTGGCTTCTCTATCGACAAACTGCGCTACCACCGCATTGTCATTATGACCGATGCTGACGTTGACGGCTCACACATCAGAACACTACTGCTCACCTTCTTCTTCCGGCAAATGCCAGAGCTGATTGAGCGTGGCTATTTGTACATTGCCCAACCGCCTCTTTACCGAGCCAAACGCGGCAACGAAGAACGCTATTTGAAAGACGATGCGGCACTTGAGCAATATCTGCTTGATAAAGCGCTGAACAACGCAAGCTTTATTTACAGCGATGGCCGTAGTGTAAGCGATTCAGCTTTAGAAGCAGACCTACCTTTTATCCGGCAGGTTGCACAGGCCATTACACGCCTTTCAACGCGCACCCCGAAGTGGATTATAGAACAAGCGGCCATTATAGGGGCACTTTCTCCAGACTTAGCTGTTCAGCAACAATTGGTTACGGTGCTCCAGCAGCGGCTTGATGCCGCATCACCTGAAAATGAACGTGGCTGGAAAGTTGTTGCAAGCGCAGATGGCCTTGAACTAGCCCGTAATGTTCGTGGGGTAGGGGAAGTGTATCGCATAGACCCGCAAACTCTCGCAGGCCCAGATGTGCGGTGGCTTATTTCTCAGCTTAGCCGTTTACAAACCGAGTTTACAAACGGTGTTACACTTAAGCACGAAACAACAGAGGTCAAACTTTCTGGCCCATCAGAGTTGTATAACCGCCTCCTGACACAAGGCCGCAGAGGCCTCGCCATTAACCGCTTTAAAGGTCTGGGCGAAATGAATGACGAGCAGCTTTGGGAAACAACGCTAGACCCTGCTATGCGTACACTCCTGCAAGTAAAAGTGGGAGATGTTGAAGAAGCGGGACAGGTCTTTACCACCTTGATGGGGGATGTTGTTGAACCACGCCGTGACTTTATTGTAGGAAACGCACTTAAGGTTGCTAATCTGGACGTCTAAAAGACGCCCAGATTACTGATACAAAAAAGCGGCATATTTAGGCCGCTTTTTTGTGCAATCACACATATACCCCTTAACGAATGGCCTTAGCCAAATCATCAAACGCTTTAAATTGCTTAAGTAAAGTAGGCAGAGCAGTCAACGGTAGCATATTGGGGCCATCACTCGGCGCGTGGTCAGGGTTTTGATGTGTTTCAATAAAAAGGGCAGCAACACCTATCGCCAATGCAGCACGGGACAAAACAGGCGCAAACTCCCGCTGCCCGCCAGATGCACCGCCCAAACCACCAGGTTGCTGCACAGAATGTGTTGCATCAAACACAACGGGGTAACCAGTTTGTGCCATAACGGGCAAACCACGCATGTCGTTAACAAGCGTGTTGTAACCAAAGCTCGTGCCGCGTTCGCACAGCATAATATTATGATTGCCTGTGGAAGCTATTTTTGCAGCAACGTGCTGCATATCCCATGGCGCAAGAAACTGCCCTTTTTTAACGTTAACCGCGGCACCTGTTCGCCCAACAGCTAATAGCAGGTCTGTCTGCCTGCACAAGAATGCTGGAATTTGCAGAACATCAACAGCTTCCGCTACCGGAGCACATTGTTCTGGCGCATGCACATCTGTCAAAACAGGCAGACTTAAGCGCTCACGCACATCTGCCAAAATAGAGAGGCCTTCGTGCATACCAACACCACGAGCGCTAGAAAGGCTTGTGCGGTTGGCTTTATCAAACGAACTTTTATAAATAAGCCCGATTTCAGCCTTTTCACAGATTTCTTTAAGAGCAGAGGCTGTTTCCAGCGCATGCGCCGCAGATTCAATCTGACAAGGCCCAGCTATAAGCACGAATGGTTGACTATTCCCAACCGTTAACGCACCCAACTGAATATTTCGGGCTTTTTGTGTCATGCAGAGCGTGCCTTTTTAGAAGCTGCCCCCACAAACCCAGAAAAGAGCGGGTGTGGCGCAAAAGGCCGAGACTTAAGCTCGGGGTGGTATTGCACAGCTACAAACCATGGGTGGTTCGAATATTCCACGACTTCAGGCAAAATTCCATCTGGGGAAAGACCAGAAAATTTCAGGCCAGCCGCTTCTAGTTTTTCACGGTAGTGAATATTCACCTCATAACGATGGCGATGGCGTTCACGAATGGCTGTGGTACCGTAAACTTCAGCAGCGCGCGTTCCTTCGCCAAGCACAGCAGGGTAGGCACCTAAGCGCATAGTGCCACCCAATTCGCCACCTTCGCTGCGGCGCAGCCGCTCATTGCCCCGTGCCCACTCGGTCATAAGGCCTACCAAAGGTTCTTTGGTAAAGCCAAATTCGGTTGATGACGCATCAGGCAAACCAGCCAAATTACGCGCACATTCAATAACCGCCATCTGCATACCAAAGCAGATACCCAAAAACGGAATACCGTTTTCACGGGCATAGCGAATGGCGGCAATTTTGCCCTCAGACCCGCGCTCACCAAAGCCGCCGGGCACAAGAATACCATCAGCCGTTGCCAGCCGCTCCAGCGAGGCATCGCCTTTTTCCAAAGATTCTGCTTCTACCCAGTCCAGAACAACCTTGGTGCGATGGTCTATGCCACCGTGCAGCAGGGCCTCATTGAGCGACTTATAGCTATCAAGCAGCGCAGTATATTTGCCAACAACGGCAATGCGTACAGCACCTTCTGGATGACGAATGGCATCAACAATTTTTTCCCAACCAGAAAGATCAGGCTCACTTTCAAAAGGCAGGCCGAAATAGCGCAGAACTTCGTTGTCCATGCCTTCGGCATGATAAGCCAACGGGCAGGAATAAATGGTATCCACATCACGCGCAGCAATAACGGCCTCAGGCCGGACGTTACAAAAGTTCGCAATTTTGCGGCGTTCTGTATCCGGAATGGCACGGTCACAGCGGCATAAGAGAATTTGCGGCTGAATACCAACATTCTGCAATTCTTTAACAGAATGCTGTGTGGGTTTGGTTTTCAACTCACCAGCAGAGGGAATCCATGGCAACAAGGTCAGGTGCACAACCATGGTCTGCGCTGGGCCTAGGTCGTTGCGTAATTGGCGAATTGCTTCAAGGAAGGGCAGGCTTTCAATGTCACCAACTGTGCCACCAATTTCTACAAGCACAAAATCAACATCATCCGTATTGGCAACAACAATATCTTTGATGGCATCTGTAATGTGCGGAATAACCTGCACGGTGCCGCCCAAATAATCGCCGCGGCGCTCGCGGGCAATTACGTCTGAATAGATTTTGCCTGTAGTGGTATTGTCTTCTTTGGTCGCATTCACGCCAGTGAAACGCTCATAATGCCCCAAATCCAGATCGGTCTCGGCACCGTCATCGGTCACAAACACTTCGCCATGCTGAAACGGGCTCATCGTGCCGGGGTCAACATTGAGATAGGGGTCAAGTTTGCGCAGGCGCACCTTATACCCACGGGACTGGAGAAGCGCGGCAAGGGCAGCAGACGCAATGCCTTTACCGAGAGAGGACACCACACCACCGGTGATAAATACAAAACGGGTCATGAGCAGGCTTCCTACACGGACAGGGCCGGGTGGGTAAAGGTGGACACACGAATTCCTCCGCAGCTTTTTTCAAGCGCAGAGGAAAAGAGACATTTGCCCTCTCTACCCAACAAGGCGGGAAGAGAGGGAAAGCGCATAATGATTTAGTGCTGGGCTGGTTGCTGCGGCGCTTGTGCCGCAGGCGTTGTTGTAATCGGCGCAGTTACGGGCTGAGCTGGTGCGCTCGCTGCTGGGGGTTGAGCCAAAATGTCATGCCCCGCACCGCTTACTGCCCCACGGTTTAACACGGCCAGCACCAGAGAAAGCAGCATAAACAGCCCAGCTAAAACCGCAGTACTACGGGTAAGCAGGTTAGCCGTACCACGGCCAGACATGAAAGCACCCATGCCTTGCCCGCCGCTGCCAATACCCAGACCGCCCCCTTCGCTACGCTGGATCAGCACTGTGCCAATCAAAGCTACGGTCACACAAAAATGCAGAATCAGCAGGGCTGTAGTCATGATGTCTTCCGGGCACTCTTAGGTTTAGGCAGCGGAGGCTGCGGCAATAATAGAAAGAAACGCATCAGCTTTCAGACTGGCACCGCCAACCAAGGCTCCTGCTACATCTGCCAAAGACAGAATGGAAGCCGCGTTCTTGTCATTAACGGAGCCACCATACAGAATTTTGATGTTTTTTCCAGCCTCTCCAAACTGCCGCACCAACTCTTGGCGCAAAAATGTCATGGTCTCGGCAATTTCATCGGTGGTCGCGGCGCGGCCGGTACCAATAGCCCAAATGGGCTCATAAGCCACAATACCGTTAAAGCCGTCTGGCAAAGAGCCTTTAATCTGCCACCCTAACGTGTCGAAATGATCCCCGCTTTCGCGTTGATCTTCCGTTTCGCCAATACACACAATAGGTGTTAAGCCTGCTTTGCTGGCGGCAACGGCCTTCTCGCGCACGGTTTCATCAAGCTCGCCATGCTCCTGACGGCGCTCGGAGTGGCCTAGAATAACATGAGAAACGCCAAGCTCTGTAAGCATTGGTGGCGCAATGTCACCCGTGTGTGCACCAGAAACATTTTTATGGCAGTCTTGTGCGCCAAGCCCGATAGGTGAGGGCGCTAATGCTTGGTTAAGTAGTGCTAATTGCGTAAAGGGCGGGCACACCACAACTTCTGGGCCATTCGCATCTACTTTATCAAGAAGGGCCTGAACCAGCTCTCGCGAATCACGCGTTATCCCGTTCATTTTCCAATTGCCGACTATAATCTGTCTGCTCATGTCTGCTTCCTTCATGATAGTGCGCTTTAGCAGTCCGTAGCGTTAGCCTACGCGCACAAGCCTTAACCATAGCCCTGCGTAAGGGGCAAGGTTGTTCGTCCTGATATTGAAAGACAGTCTTTCTTACGTCTGGTCAAGTGCGCATAGGGCGCTTATGGTGCCGCGTTCACGGTATGCCGTGGCCTGCTATTCTGTCTCCATCGGATTTTGCATTCATGATCTCCTATCTCCGCCGCGTTTTTGTTGAGTCCTGGCTAGGCCGCGTTGCCGCCATAGTCATTTTTCTCGCTTTTATCGGTTGGGGTATCGGCGATGTGGTGAACTACATGGGCACCGAAACCGATGTGGTGGCAAAAATTGGCAATGGCCAAGTTGGTTCAGCAGACTTAGCTCAAGCCCTACAGGCAGAACTGCCGAATATTACCAAGCAAATGGGTGTGTCAGACCCCTCTCAAATTCCACCAGCACTCCGCCAGCAAATTGCCTATCAGATTTTGCAACGCCTAGTAGGGCAAGAAGAAGTGCAGGAAGCAGCACATAGGCAAGGCATTGCTGTACCAGACAGCGCAGTGCGAGATGAGGTATTTTCACTCCCTTATTTTAAAGGGGCGAATGGCCAGTTTGACCGTACCGTACTGAATGCTCGGTTAAGCGAGCATAATCTGACCGAGCAGCGCTTTTTAAATATTATTCGTGATGATTTAACGTCACGCACACTGTTGCAGCCTGTGGCTCAAGGTGCTTCCGCTTCTACCACCATGGCAAACCGTTTATCTGCCTACGGCCTGCAAACCCGCACTGTTGATTTGGTGCGCATTCCGTTTACGGCACAAGCAACACCCACCACACCAGATGATGCCGTACTGCGCCGCTTTTACGCGAACCACCTATGGATGTTCCGTGCTCCTGAGTACCGCCATGCCCGGCTTGTGGTGCTGTCACCTGCAACTGTAGCGGGCAGCATTACCGTAGACGATAAAGATATTAAGCGCGTCTATGACGAACAACGCTCACGCTATGACATCCCTGAAACACGCGACATACAAGTCATCACCTTACAAGATGAAGCGGCGGCAAAATCTATCGCAACTCTTTGGGGTTCTGGTGCTGACTGGGCGACTGTGCAGAACGCTGCAAAAAATGGCGCGGCAGTAGACATGCCCGGCACCCGTGCCAGCGGCATTCCGTCAGAAATTTTGAGCAAAGCTATTTTTGCTGCCCCTCTTTCTGCCGTACAAGGCCCACTGAAAACTGAAGCGGGCTGGACGGTCTTTCGTGTCAATAAAATTACCCCCCCCAACAACACACCTTTTGAAACGGCCAAACAAGATATTTTGCAGCAATACCGTGCAGCAAAAGCTCCCAGCGTTGTCAGTGAGCGGAGCCGCCAACTGCAGGATACAATTGCAGGTAGCGGTCTAGATTCTATTCCGGCAGATTTAGGTGCAGTGGCAGCCGCAGGCACCTTAGATGCCAATGGCAACACGCAAGCGGGTAACCCAGCCCCACTGCCTGCAAACGGCAAGCTGCGCGATGCGCTGGTACAAAAAATCTTTTCTCTCTCTAAAGGCAACCAACCCAACCTTGTTGAAGGGCCGGATAATAGCTGGTTCGCTGTGCAGGTTGACGCAATTACACCAGCAGCCCCACAAAGCTATGAACAAGCCAAAGCGCAGGTTCTTGCCGCGTGGCAGGCAGAAGCACGCAAACACGCAGCAGACCAAAAAGCGACAGCTCTTTATGTAAATGCCAAAGCCAAAGGGGGCTTAGCGTCTGCTGCTGATGCGACAGGCAGCATCAACACCCTTTCTTTCTCGCGCGCCATGCCCAACAAAGACATTCCTGCTGAGCTTATGGCATACCTGCCACAAATGCAGGCAGGGCAGTCTGTTATGGCTGAAGATAATGGGAATTTCTTTGTGGCGACCGTCACTAAAGTCTCAACACCCAATCCGGCAGCAGACCCCGTTGCTTTCCAGCGCGTGAAAGACACCATTGCCCAATCTGAGGGGGATGATCTGGTGGCATCTTATGTCGATGCCCTTGCAAAACAGCACCCGCCCAAAATTATCGAACGCGCCGTTGCCTCAACGCTCAGCTCTTTAGGGTTTGACGGGAAGTCCGCACAATGAGTGTTCATGCCCGCCTACAAGCCAGCCCCTCTTTCCAAGATATTGAAGCTAATTGGAACGCAGGAAAGGCATCCGTAGTCTTTACAGTCGAAGCAGCCGATCTTCTTACCCCAGTTTCTGCCTATCTTCGGCTGCGCAACCTTGACGCAGCTAGCAACAAGCACACACTGCTTCTGGAAAGCGTAGAAGGAGGCGTCTCTCGGGGGCGGTATTCGGTCATTGCTCTCAAGCCAGATCTTATTTGGGCATGCCACGCGGGGCAGGTGAGTATACAACAAACCCCCGAAAACCCCGGTAGCACGCAACAGCCACAAACTGGGCCAGCCTTGCAGTCACTCCGGCAGCTTATTGAAGGGGCCAAAGTAGCTCTCCCCACAGGGCTCCCCCCCATGATTGCCGGTATTTTTGGCTACCTTGGGTACGATATGGTGCGCCAAATGGAGCGCCTACCCAACGCACCAGAAGATGACCTCAATCTACCCGAGGCGATTTTGATGCGGCCCGGTCTGTTTGCCGTATTTGATTCTGTAAGTGATGAGTTAATTCTGGCAGCCACCATTCGCCCCAATGCCACTCAAACGGCACAAGCTGCATGGGATGATGCCCAAACATTATTGCACGCTGCACGTGGCTGCTTAAACGGTAGCCTACCGGTTCAACCTGAGCCAAAAAAACTGTGCCCACCATTTGCTGAACCCATCTCCACTTTCAGCAAAGCAGAGTTTTGCCAAGCGGTAGAACGCATTCAAGATTATATTGCCGCAGGCGATGCGTTTCAGGTTGTACCCAGTCAACGGTTCTCAACAGCTTTCCCGCTACCATCTCTGGATTTGTACCGCTCCTTGCGGCGTATCAACCCCGCACCATTTCTGTTCCACCTTGATTTTGGGAACTTCTCTCTTGTCGGCTCCTCTCCAGAAATTCTGGTAAGACTACGAGACGGCAAAATGACTGTGCGCCCACTTGCTGGCACACGCCCAAGGGGACGTAGCGCGGAAGAAGACCTCCAGCTTGAGCAAGACCTGCTGAACGACCAGAAAGAACTGGCCGAGCATCTTATGCTGATTGATTTGGGCCGCAATGACGTTGGCCGTGTCTGCCAACCCGGCACTGTGCACGTTACAGAGCGCTTTGTGGTCGAGCGCTTTAGCCATGTCATGCATATTTCGTCCAACGTTGAAGGCATGATCCGCCCGGAATTTGATGCCCTAGACGCCCTTGTCGCAGCTTTTCCTGCTGGCACTCTTACTGGTGCGCCAAAAATTCGTGCCATGGAAATTATTGATGAAGTTGAGCGTACACGGCGCGCAACCTACGCAGGCTGCATTGGGTACTTTGGCGCAGACGGTGATATGGACACGTGCATTGGCCTACGCATGGCTGTCGTAAAAGACGGCGTTATGCACGTGCAAGCAGGCTGTGGCGTTGTAGCTGACAGCGTGCCAGAGGCAGAGCACGAAGAAACACAGCACAAAGCCCGTGCGGTATTTAGAGCAGCAGAGGCTGCTATAAAGCAAGCCAGAAGCCGCCAGTAACCCGTGGCACACAAACAGCATTTGACGACAAGGCAACACAAGGTCATCATATCGCCATGATCCTGCTGATAGACAATTATGACAGTTTTACCTTCAATCTGGTTCACTACCTTGGTGAATTAGGAGAGGAATGTCAGGTTTATCGTAACGATGCCCTGAGCGCTGCCGATGTGTTGGACTTGGCCCCTGAGGCCATTGTTCTTTCGCCCGGCCCGTGTTCCCCCACTGAAGCAGGAATTTGCTGTGATGTGATACACGCAGCAGCAGGCAAAATTCCGGTATTTGGTGTTTGCTTGGGTCATCAGGCTATTGGGCAAGTATTTGGCGCAAAAGTTGTACGGGCACCAACGCCTGTGCATGGCAAGGTCAGCCCGGTTTTCCATAAAAATACCGATGTCTTTGCAGGCCTGCCTAACCCACTACAAGCTACACGCTACCATAGCCTAACACTGGAACCGGGCAGTATTCCTGAATGTTTGGATGTAACAGCCTGGACGGAAGACGGCGTGATAATGGGGGTTTGCCATAAAGAATATCCCATTTCAGGCGTACAATTTCACCCAGAAAGCATTGCGTCAGAACACGGTCATGACCTGCTTAAAAATTTTTTGACGCATGCCCGCAACTGGACGTCTGAACAGTTAGCTCTTTAAACCCATGACCCTAGCTGCCCCCCCTCAGGCTGGTCATGGCCTTACACCCTTTTTAAATACACTTTGCGCTGGCTCACGCCTTAGCCTGCCTGAAACGGCACAAGCCTTTGGGCTTATTATGGACGGTGCAATACCGAACGAACAAATTGCCGCTTTTCTGACCGCATTGCGCATGCAAGGTGAGGGCAGGGATGAACTGCTTGGAGCTGTAACGGCCCTACGCAGCCGCATGATTTCTATACCCAATGTGCCCACTGGTACGATAGATGTCTGCGGCACAGGAGGAGACCATTACGGCACCCTTAATGTTTCTACCGCAACCGCATTTGTGCTTGCTGCCCTCGGGGTGCCCGTTGCCAAACATGGCAACAGGGCAGTATCGTCTCGCACAGGCGCATCTGATGTGCTCGGCGCATTAGGGGTGCCACTACATGCAGACCCACTAATCCTCTCTGAGCAGCTCAAAACGCACCATATTGCTTTTTTGGCAGCCCCCCATCATCACCCAGCTATGCGCCACGCAGCACCCGTCCGAAAAGCCTTGGGTATACGCACGCTATTTAATCTGGTGGGGCCACTTATCAACCCGGCACAGGTTAAGCGGCAGCTCATAGGTGTCTTTGCTGAAGCGTGGCTCAACGATATTGTTGATGTGCTCGCACAACTCGGCTCTGAGCGCGTGTGGGCTGTTTGTGGCCTGCCTGTAGGGCAAAGCCAAGGTATTGATGAAATAACGCTTGCAGGCCCAACCCAAGTTGTTGCGTTTGAAGATGGTAGAAAGAATAACTTTACGCTCGAACCTGAGATGGCAGGGCTACCCGCGCACCCCATTTCTGCCATTGTCGGGGCTGACCCCGCCTATAATGCTCAAGCGCTTCTTGAGCTTCTGAGTGGCGCTACTGGCGCATACCGTGATACAGTTGTTTTTAATGCGGCATGCGCATTGCACGTTGCAGGCCGCGTTTCTCTTTTACGAGGGGCTGAGATTGACCCCGCAGCATTAAAAGAAAGTGTTGCAGCCGTCTCTCGCCCGCTTGACGATGGTTCTGCCTTGGCAGTGCTGACTGGTTTGCGTACAGCATCTTCTGATGCGCATGCTCCAAACGTAACAGGATGATCATGAACGAAATACCCACTTCGTCCAATACTGGCATTTCTGAGGTGGACACGTGCATTCGCGCAGAAGAACTGCCCGATGTTCTCTCCCGTATTTGCGCCCGTACACGGGTTGAGGTTGAGCATCGGTCAACATTGCTGCCGCTCAAAGAAATTACGGCGCGTGCACAAGAAGTAAAAGATGCCCCGCGTGGCTTTGGTCGTGCTTTAAAAGAAAAAGCAGCAGACCGCTCCATTGGGTTGATAGCCGAAATCAAGAAAGCATCTCCCTCTGCTGGTATTTTACAAGAGCATTACGACCCGGCCAAAATTGCACTAGGGTATGAGCAAGCAGGTGCGGCTTGCCTTTCTGTGTTGACTGAAAGCTCTTGCTTTCATGGGCAAAATGAAGACCTGCAAATAGCCCGTGCAGCCTGCTCTTTGCCCGTGCTCCGCAAAGACTTTATTCTTGACCCGTGGCAGGTTTACGAAAGCCGCATGATCGGTGCAGACTGCATTTTGCTCATTATGGCCATTTTACAAGACGAAGAAGCGTTAGCACTCGTTGACCACGCTAAAGGCCTTGAAATGGACGTGCTGGTTGAAGTGCATGATGAAGAAGAACTCAACCGTGCCTTAGCGCTCGATACTTTTTTGATTGGGATTAATAACCGTAATCTCAAGACATTAAAGACAGATCTTGCCGCAACACGTGAGCTTGCCCCCCTGGTGCCGCCAGACCGTATTATTGTTTCCGAAAGCGGCATTAAAACCCATGATGACGTGACCAACTTAGCAGCAATCGGGGCAACCGGCTTTTTGGTTGGAGAATCTTTGCTCCGCCAGCCAGACCCAGGGCAAGCAGCACGAGTACTTTTGGGCAAAGCCTAACCTGTGCCTACCACCAAGCAGCTTACGCACCTAACCAGTGCCGGTCACGCACACATGGTTGATGTGTCTGCCAAACCCGCGACCAAACGTACAGCAGTTGCGTATGGTCGCATTAATATGTTGCCAGATACGCTCGCCATGATTGTTTCTGGCAGCGCACCAAAAGGTGATGTTCTGGCAACAGCTCGCCTTGCTGGCATTATGGCAGCAAAAAAAACCTCTGATCTCATACCTTTATGCCATCCCTTAGCTTTAAGCAGTGTCAAACTAGACCTGTCTCCTGCGGATAACTGCATTGAGATTACTGCAACTGTTGTTACAACAGGGCCTACAGGCGTTGAGATGGAAGCTCTAACCGCTGTCTCTGCTGCGGCGCTGACATTGTATGACATGTGTAAGGCAGTTGACCGGGGAATGTGCATTTCTAACATTAGCCTAAAGCACAAAAGCGGCGGCCAATCTGGAGACTATAACGCCCAAGACTAACGACTTTTTAGACCATAAGCCAATTGGCAAATTATGACGCCTTGCTGCTGCCCTTAAGAGCAAACCGTCATTCTTTATTTTTGGAAACGCAAAACATATAAAAGGGAAAACCCATGCAGGCGGGTAAAAACAATGCTCTACAAACAGGCGGGAATGGGCCATCTCTCACCCGCGAGCAATTTACACAAGCTTACCACGATATGCTGCTTATCCGCCGGTTTGAAGAAAAAGCCGGGCAACTATACGGCATGGGTTTAATTGGGGGGTTTTGCCACCTCTATATTGGTCAAGAAGCCGTAGTTATCGGTATCCAAATGGCGCTAAAAGAGGGGGATAAGCTGATTACCTCCTACCGCGACCATGGGCAGATGTTAGCCGCAGGCATGACAGCACGCGGTGTTATGGCAGAGTTAACGGGGCGCTCTACTGGGTATTCGCACGGTAAAGGTGGTTCCATGCACATGTTCTCGCGGGAGAAGAACTTTTACGGTGGCCACGGTATTGTCGGTGCGCAAGTGGCCCTTGGTATCGGTCTGGCTTTTGCAAATAAATACCGAGAGACAGATGAAGTCTCTATTGCCTATTTTGGTGACGGCGCAGCCAACCAAGGGCAGGTCTATGAAAGCTTTAACTTAGCGGCCCTCCATAAACTCCCTTGTATTTTTGTTATTGAAAATAATTTGTACGGTATGGGCACCAGCGTTGAGCGTGCCTCTGCATCGCATGAACTGTGGCGTAATGGTGAGCCATGGGGCATTCCCGGCAAACGGGTAGATGGCATGGATATTGCCGCAGTTCATGACGCAGCCTTAGAAGCCGTAGCCCATTGCCGAGCAGGTAAGGGGCCTTACTTGCTAGAAATGATGACCTACCGCTACCGCGGCCACTCAATGTCTGACCCCGCCAAATACCGCAAACGCGAAGAGGTCGATACAATCCGTAAAACGCGTGACCCGATTGACCACGTGCGTACTATTTTACTGGATGCAGGCGTTACAGAAGAAAGCCTGCGTACCATTGAGGCTGATGTTAAAGCCGTCGTAAATGACTCCGCTGAATTTGCGCAGACAAGCCCAGAACCTGATCCTGCTGAACTTTATACTGATGTCCTGCTAGAGGCTTGATACGAATGGCTACTGATATTCTCATGCCCGCTCTTTCTCCCACCATGACAGAGGGCACATTAGCCCGGTGGTTGAAGAAAGAAGGAGATACCATCTCAAGCGGTGACGTTCTGGCTGAAATTGAAACCGATAAAGCCACGATGGAAGTTGAAGCGGTTGAAGAAGGTATTCTCGGCCGTATTTTGGTAACTGAAGGGCAACAGAATGTTGCCGTAAACACCCCTATTGCTGTGCTTATTAGCGAAGGGGAAACATTGAGCGAAGAACGCACACAACCCACAGCCGCCAGAACACCTACAGCACCAAACGCAACAGATGTCACACCAGTTGCTCCCCCAAAAGCCACCGTACTTGCGGTAAGTGAGCCAGAAAAAGAATGGGGTGAGACAGCCGAGATTACTGTCCGAGAAGCCCTAAACCAAGCTATGGCCGCAGAACTACGCCGCGACCCAGATGTGTTTTTGCTTGGCGAGGAAGTGGCGCAGTATCAAGGTGCCTACAAAATCTCTCAAGGGCTTCTGGCCGAGTTTGGTGAAAAGCGTGTTATCGACATGCCTATTACCGAGCACGGCTTTACAGGTATGGCTGTTGGTGCAGCCCTTACAGGGCTTAAGCCTATCGTTGAATTCATGACCATGAATTTCTCGATGCAGGCGATTGACCATATTATTAACTCTGCAGCAAAAACCCTGTACATGTCTGGTGGCCAGATGGGCTGCCCTATTGTGTTTCGTGGCCCTAACGGCGCGGCTGCACGCGTTGGGGCACAGCATTCTCAGTGCTATGGCAGTTGGTATGCGCATGTTCCGGGTCTTAAGGTTATAGCGCCTTGGTCTGCAGCTGATGCAAAAGGCCTACTTCGTGCCGCTATTCGTGACCCTAACCCGGTCATTTTTCTAGAAAATGAAATTCTCTACGGTCGTAAATTTGCATGCCCGACCGATGAAGAATTTGTGCTGCCAATTGGCAAAGCCAAAATTGAACGTGCCGGTAGCGATGTTACCATTGTTGCGTTCTCCATCATGGTTGGCACGGCTCTGGAAGCTGCGGAAATTCTGGCCGAACAAGGCATACAGGCAGAAGTTATTAATCTACGCACCCTACGCCCCTTAGATACGGCCACGGTTGTTGAAAGCGTTAAGAAAACAAGCCGCCTTGTAACGGTAGAAGAAGGCTGGCCCTTTGCTGGTATTGGCGCAGAAGTTGCCATGCAAGTTATTGAGCACGCTTTTGACTGGCTTGATGCACCACCCGCACGCGTGACAGGGGTTGATGTGCCTATGCCGTTTGCTGCCAATCTTGAAAAACTGGCCCTTCCACAGGCCAGCCATATTGTTGATGCCGTGCTCGGTCAGGTGTGAAAGGCTTTAAATAATGGCAACTGAAATTCTTATGCCAGCGCTTTCTCCCACCATGACAGAAGGCACGCTGGCACGCTGGCTTAAAAAAGAAGGGGACACAGTTTCTGCCGGAGATGTTCTGGCAGAAATTGAAACCGATAAAGCCACCATGGAGGTTGAGACGGTTGATGAAGGCGTACTAGGCCGCATTCTCATACAAGATGGTACACAGGGCGTTGCTGTTAATACGCCTATCGCCATTTTAGTAGAACAAGGCGAGGCTGTACCAGATTCACTGCCACCTCATAAGGCTCCCACTCCGTCAGCACCTGCGCAAGAAGCGGTGCCGCCAGCTCCAGTAAAAGCCGCAGTCACTCAGGCAGCACAAACCCAGCCTCCAAAAAGCACTCGAATTGTGGCTTCACCACTCGCAAAACGAATTGCTGCTCAAAAAAATATTGATCTCGCTACAGTTAAAGGCACCGGCCCTCACGGTCGTATTGTACGAGCCGATGTTGAATCGGCCGCAAAAGCTGGTGCTAGCACTCTCTCTCAACTACCAACTGCAACCTTGCCTGTGGCAGAAGGTACGGTACAAACTGTGCCACACTCAGGCATGCGCAAAGTTATTGCGCGTAGATTAAGTGAATCTAAAAGTACTATTCCGCATTTTTATGTGTCGGTTGATGTCGAGCTTGATGCGCTACTTGCTCTACGGAGCCAGATTAATGCGACATCTCCCGCCGAAGGCCCTGAGAGCTTTAAGCTGTCTGTTAATGACATGCTTATCAAGGCTGCCGCTGTTGCCTTAAAGCGTGTCCCTGCCGTAAACGCAGCCTTCACTGAAGATGCCATGATTCTTTACGATGATGTAGACATCTCTATTGCAGTCTCCATTCCTGATGGTCTGATTACCCCAATTGTTAAGCAAGCAAACAAAAAGGGCTTGAAACAAATCAGTCAGGAAGCAAAAGACCTAGTTAAACGGGCACGTGCCGGCAAGCTCAAACCTGAAGAATTTCAGGGCGGTACGTTCTCTATCTCCAACATGGGTATGTATGGCGTAAAAGAGTTTTCAGCCATTATTAACCCACCGCAGGCTGGCATTTTAGCCATTGCAGCAGGCCGTAAGCAACCTGTTGTAAAAGGCAATGAAATAGCAATTGCAACGGTTATGACCGTAACTCTTTCTGTCGACCACCGGGTGGTAGATGGTGCCGCAGCCGCTGAATGGCTCTCTGCTTTCCGCTCTGTTGTGGAAGCACCATTAAGCCTCGTGATTTAAAGGGCAGGGGACACCTATGAGCCAAACAGACTTTGACATTCTTGTTATTGGTGGCGGCCCAGGCGGGTACGTAGCAGCGTTAAGGGCTGCTCAGCTTGGCCTGTCTGTTGCTGTGGTTGAGGCACAGCATTTGGGAGGCATCTGCCTTAACTGGGGGTGTATCCCTACTAAAGCTTTGTTGCGTGCATCAGAGATTAACCACCTTTTACACGACCTTGAACCTTATGGGTTTAAAGCTGAGAATGTGAGCTTTGACTTTGCTAAAGTCGTTGCTCGCTCACGTGCAGTCTCTAAACAGCTTGCATCTGGGGTTGCCCATCTGCTGAAAAAAGCCAAAGTACCGGTTTTTAACGGCTACGGTAAACTTGCGGGCCTTACAGCGGACAAAAAACGCAAAGTAAGCGTAACTGCCAAAGAGGGTGCTACAACAACGCTCACTGCGCAGCATGTTATTCTGGCAACAGGCGCTCGGGCACGTACTCTGCCGGGCCTTGAGCCAGACGGTAATCTTATCTGGTCTTACCGAGAAGCTTTGGTGCCAGAAACGCTGCCAAAAAGACTACTTGTTATTGGTTCGGGCGCTATTGGCACAGAGTTTGCCTCTTTTTACCGCAACATGGGCTCTGAGGTAACACTCGTAGAAGTGGCCCCGCGTGTTTTGCCGGTAGAAGATGAAGACATAAGCGCTCTGGCTAAAAAATCCTTTGAAAAACAAGGCATAAAAGTTCTCACATCTGCCAAAATTGGCTCGCTCCAGAAAGCGGGGCAGACAGTGACTGTGCCTGTTGAAGTAGCCGGTAAGCAACAGAACATTACTGTAGATACTGTTATTTCTGCTGTGGGTATTGTTGGCAATACGGAAAATCTTGGCTTAGAAAATACCAAAGTTGTTGTTGAACGTACCCACATTGTAACAGATGCACTCTGCCGCACTGGTGAACCGGGCGTTTACGCCATTGGGGACTTAGCAGGCGCTCCGTGGCTTGCCCACAAAGCCAGCCATGAAGCCGTTATGTGCGTAGAAGCCATTGCAGGTAAAAAGGTACACCCGCTAGATCCCACCAAAATTCCCGGCTGCACCTATTGCCGCCCACAGGTTGCATCCGTTGGTTTAACGGAGAGCAAAGCACGCGATGCTGGATACAAGGTGCGCGTGGGCAAGTTCCCGCTTGTGGCAAACGGTAAGGCTCTGGCAATGGGCGAGACCGATGGGCTCATCAAAACTGTGTTTGATGAGGTGACGGGCGAATTACTTGGCGCCCACATGATTGGTGCCGAGGTTACGGAAATGATACAGGGCTATGTTATTGCCCGAAATGGTGAATTGACCGAGGCTGAGTTGGCTGAAACGGTTTTTCCACACCCCACCATTTCTGAATCTATGCATGAAGCCGTGCTGGCTGCCTATGATGGCGCGTTGCATTTCTAGTAATGCCCGAACAACGCCATCGCAGGGGTGTGATGGCGTTGTTTGCTAGATAACAACGCTTCTCGCTTGACGTTATAGGCAAGAGGTTTAGTTCTAATTACTTAGTTTTTGTGTGCAGGCGTGACCCATAATGTCCACTCGTGTTTTAATAGACCACCGCAAAGGTGGCTCAAATACTGTCAGGCACCCTGAAAAGGCCCACAGACCTGACAACCCAATTGCACGTAAGCCTGAGTGGATCCGTGTTAAAGCGCCTACGCACCCTATATACCACGAAACACGCCAGCTTATGCGTGACAACAAGCTGGTAACCGTGTGTGAAGAGGCAGCATGCCCCAACATTGGCGAGTGTTGGTCTCAACGTCATGCAACCATGATGATTATGGGTGAGATTTGCACACGCGCCTGCTCCTTCTGCAATGTTACAACCGGGTTGCCCCATGCGTTAGATGCGGATGAACCCGAACGCGTGGCGGAGGCTGTTGCTAAATTAGGCTTGCGGCACGTTGTTATTACCTCGGTTGACCGAGATGACTTGGCTGATGGCGGGGCATTACATTTTGCACGTGTTATTGCCGCTATACGACGCAACGCACCAGACACCACAATAGAAATTCTGACCCCAGATTTTTTACGCAAAAACAATGCTCTCGAAGTGGTTGTTGAAGCCCGGCCAGATGTATTCAACCATAACCTTGAAACAGTGCCCCGGTTGTACCCCACCATTCGCCCCGGAGCACGTTATTACCAATCTCTTAGGCTGCTTGACCGGGTAAAGCAGTTAGACCCAAGCATTTTCACAAAATCTGGTCTTATGCTTGGGTTAGGGGAAGAGAAAATGGAACTCGCTCAGGTCATGGATGATCTGCGCATTGCTGATGTAGATTTTATAACAATGGGCCAGTATCTCCAACCAACGGTTAAACATGCCGCTGTGCAGCGGTTTGTAACACCACAAGAGTTTGAGGAATACGGCACAATGGCGCGCGTCAAAGGGTTTTTACAGGTAAGTGCCAGCCCGCTAACCCGCTCTTCGTACCATGCAGATGCAGACTTTGCTGAACTGAAAAACGCGCGTACCGCCCGCCTGAAAGGGGCCAACTAATGCCTAAACACGCAGAAAAGCGTGTCCTTGCTTACCAGCCGGAACAAATTTTTGACCTTGTAGCCGATGTAGCACGCTACCCAGAGTTTCTGCCTTGGTGTGCCTCGGCACAGGTGCGTTCACGCACCGCAACAGAGCTGGTGGCAGATTTAACGGTTGGTTTTGGGCCTTTCCGAGAAAGTTTTACGTCTCGTGTTACGCTAGACCGCCCCACATACATAACCGTTCGCTATGAGCGTGGGCCGTTCCGTTACTTAAAAAACATCTGGAAATTCACCCCAGATCCCAAAGGATGCTTGGTGGAATTCTATGTTGATTTTGAGTTTCGCTCCAAAATTCTACAGGCCGCTATTGGTGTAGTGTTTGGTGAGGCCGTACGCCTTATGGTTTCAGCCTTTATTAAACGCGCTAAAGATATTTATGGTGCACCACAGGCTCTGCCATTACCTAAAGAGCCTTAACCGTTAAAGCGCGTAGGAGCACAAAACACTATGAAAAAAGGCGCTATCTCTTTCGCGGTCTGTGCAAGTGTTTTTGCTTTTTCGAGTCAAATTTTTGCGGCACCTATGCAGCAAAGAACTCCACTCGGCCCAGCACACGACAACACTTTAACGCGGCCCTATAATACTGAAAGCCTGAATAATAAAAGCCTAGCCACAGCGCACCAAACCAATGCTGTAGCAGAACAAAAAATTGTGCGTTTACAAGCAATAGAACAAAGTAAAAGTGCAGATACGGTCATTGCTGAAGGCACAGGCTTAAGTGTACCACCCATTGCCGTTACGCCAGCTCTACCTGAAAATTTTTACGGGCATATTTCCAGATAACACCAATCGTTAATTAATTTCGAATTAAGCCTATTATGCTATTTTATTCTGGTAAGTTTTTTAGCACTAAAGCCAAAGCATACTCAGCCGCTTGTGTACGCACAGCCTCTCTATTGCCAGTAAAGACTTGGCTATAAGCCTGTGATTGCTGGCCCTTTAAAGCCACACCAAACCAAACTAAGCCCACAGGTTTTTCAGCAGACCCACCTGATGGCCCCGCAATACCGGAGACAGAAACAGCAATAGTTGCGTTATGAGCAAGGCGTAAAGCTCCTTGCACCATTTCCTGCACTGTTTCTTCGCTAACAGCACCAAAACGGCTTAAGGTGTGAGAGCTAACACCTAACACTGCGTTTTTAAGGGCATTAGAGTACGTAACAAACCCGCCCTCAGTTACATCTGATGACCCAGCATGATGCGTTAAGAGTGCCGCCACTAAGCCACCGGTGCAGCTTTCGGCTGTAACAACTTTATGCTCAGTCTGGCGGAGCCGCGAGAGCACCTGTGCTGAACGTGCAATAAGGCTTTCTGCCACATCGGGGGATAGGAGAGTAGGGGGCACAGACATACTCACACCTCTTAGTCGGGCTTTAGCCCTTGCAGGCTCTAAGCAGCTTTATGCACCCAGCGGCCATAAAACCTGCCACAATATCATCACCCATAATGCCAATGGCATTGTGTTTACGGTCTAACATACCTACAGGGCCGGGTTTAGTAATATCAAAGAGACGGAACAACCCAAACGCTATCAATGGCCAGAAAAAGCCTGCACGCTGCTTGCTTTCTAACGGGGCACACGCCAGCAGGCTAATCCACATACCAGCCACTTCATCAATTACAATCCAGCTATGGTCTTCACCATCGCCAGCTTTGTGGGCTGCCCATAAGCCTGCAAGCGTAGCAACGCCTGCAGCGGCGGCTAGAGCTTTAGGGCGGCGCACCAGCGGCAAACCCACTACTAAAGCAGCTAAAGACCCCACAGTGCCGGGTGCTTTAGGAGCAAGTCCGGCTCCACCAAATGTTGCAACAAAGCGCGCTAAATTCATTAATTTTGCCCCAGCACTGTATAAATAGTCATATTTTCCCACACTCGTTGCACGTAATTACGGGTTTCGCTGTAGGGGATGCTCTCTATCCAATCAATCATCTGTTCTTGCGTAGCATTTTGTGCGGCAGGGTTGCCGGCGCTGTTTAACCACCTTGCCAAACGCGTTGGCCCACCGTTGTAGGCAGCCGCAATATAAGGAACAACGCGCCCAAAACGCTCTTGCATATGCTGCAAATAAGCAATGCCAAGCTGCATATTATTATTGGGGTCGTGCAGACCGGCCGCTGTAGCGGCAGAACTAGGCAAACCAATTTTACGTGCCATATCTCCTGCAGTATCAGGCTTAAGCTGCATTAAACCAATTGCGTTGGAGGAACTGACTGCGTCTGGGTTAAAGCTACTTTCCTGTCGCATAAGCCCCAAAACAGCGGTATCTGATATGGTGTAAGGCATTGGCCAACCTTCGTGAAGAAGAAAAACACCGCTTTTTCCGGCTTGCCGCGCGAGTGTTACCCCAATATCTGGCACATGCAGGCTATCTGCCAAACGCACTAAAGCCAATTTATCTGGCATGGTAACGACCTGCTGCGCAAGAAGCGCCAAGAAGTCTCTTGCGTGTGCCGTATCCCCCCAAGATACCAGAATTTGTGCGGCTTGAGCCAGATCGCTTCCGTCCAGACGGACTTCTGTAGCGGTATTCGGGTTATTATCTCGTAAAGTCTTCAGCCGCTGTTTTACAAGTGCGGGCACAGTATCAGAGTTTAAAAGGGTAGCCCCTTGCCCTTCTAAGTGTGCGGCCGCCATCTGGCCATAAAACGTACCAACGTCTGTTGCTGCTTGCTGATAGTCAGCTTTTGCTGCGGCTTGGTTACCTGATAAAGCATGCATGCGGCCCAACCAATAATACCCCCGGCTTCTGGTTATCAAAGCCGAAGAAGATGCAAGCTGACGAAAGAAAGGTTCAGCCTTTGTTGCGTCTTGCAATTTTTCCAGAGCAATCCAGCCACTAAGGAAAGCTGCATCTAGTTTATTCGCTCCAGAAGCCGTTGTGTCGTTCGCAACCCAGAAAGCATCTGCCTCTCGGTTGTTTTGCAGCAACTCTCTGGCTAGTGCATCACGTTCACGCCAAAACAGAGGCAAAGCGCTTTGCGCTTCTGCTGTGCCGACGGCTCCCTTCCAAAGCTGCACGGCATCATCATAGCGTTGTGCGTTACGGAGCCAACGTGCGTGATCAAGCTGCAAAATGGGATCGGCTGCATCGGTTGCGTTTAGGGTCGATAAAAGCACTTCTGCCGTGGGATCATTACCGCGTAAAGCCAGGCGAGCGCGGGCTAATTGCTGCCTACTCTCTTTAAGAAAGGTAGCGGTTTGCTTAGCTGCTGCCAGCAAACCACTTTTTTCCTCTCGGTTAAAGCGTAACCATGAGGCTTCAGGCGTTAGCACTTCAGGGAAAGAGGTGCTCAGAGCTATGGCGGCTTGCGTTGTATCGTTACCATTCATCCATGCCTGTCGCGCTTGAGCAGAAAAGCGTGCAGCATCTTGTGGTAAAGCGGCTTTACAGCGAGCAAGGGCAGGGCCGTAAGTGAGCGTTTGCTCGCCACACACCTGCTGCAACACGGTAGGGTCATTCTCTTGAGCAAGGGCTTGTTGCATACGCAATTTGAGCAACTGCCAACGCGGCCAGACCGGGCGAGTTGAGAGAAAATCCGCATACTCTTTTGCCGGGGCATGCGCATTCCCCACCAAGTTCAGCCACACCGTAAGCCTGCTTGCTACGGGGTCTGTTGGCCCATGAAGTGACCCAGCCTGCTGCTGTGTTGGCCATGCAGGCTGCGTAGCCCCAGAGACCTGTGTATTGGCTGATGGAGAGCAGCTTGCCAGCACCAAAGCAGCAAGCGGCACAATGCTCTTTAAACGGTGGGGCGCGGTAGGGATCTTAAGCATAACAGCAAGGTTTAGACATCCGCCTAACGCTGGCAAGTCGTGTTTTACAAACTACCAGCACAAAGCAACACCCAGAACGCTACCTTAGTGCGGCAAGTGCCCCCAAACCTCTCCACCACCTTTTACAATCAACTCAATCGCTACCGCAAAAACGATCAGCAAACCCACCCAAGAAATCCACTTATACCGGTCTAATAGGCGGGCAATAAAAGATGCAGCGACTCCCATAAGCAAAACAGACAGCACCAAACCCGCAACAAGAATGCCCGGGTGCTCAGACGCAGCACCAGCAACGGCTAACACGTTATCAAGGCTCATAGACAGGTCTGCGAGCAGAATACGAAAAACGGCCTTACCAAAACTGCCAGGAGTGGCTTGCCCTGCGTCTTCTGCGCTCTGCTCTGCGCGGAGTTCGCGGTACATTTTCCAGCAAACCCACAACAAAAGCAGGCCACCTGCCAGCGTAAGCCCAACAACAGCAAGCAGTTTAACCGCCACAAGCGCCAACAAAATGCGGATAATGGCAGCAATGCCAATGCCCGCAAAAATTGCTTTCTGACGGTCGGACGGAGAGAGCGACTTAACAACCAGCCCAATAACAACCGCGTTATCGCCCGCCAAAGTTACATCAATAAGGATAACTTGCAGAAAGGCGATAACCGCTTGCAGGCTAAAAGATTCAAGCAAACTGTGCACGAAACCCCCGATTCTCTGTGCCTATTGGCAGACAATATGCCTGACCGAGTCCCCCAAAGTAGGGAGCAAGTCAAAGTTTTATTCATTCACGGGCAGACGCCAGAACAGAAATCAGGTAGAGAAGCCCGCATTATCCCGCTTGCTATGAGGAATGCCGCGTTATGGTGCCGCGCTATACCCGACCTGTTATGGCCGCTATTTGGTCTCCCGAAAATCGTTATCGTATCTGGTTCGAGATCGAAGCGCTGGCCTGTGAAGCCATGGCCGAGTACGGTGCGGTTCCCAAAGAGGCAGCTCAAGTTGTCCGTGAAAAAGGTGATGCTGCACTTGCTGCTTTCTCCGATGCGGATTTAGCCCGTATTGATGAGATTGAGGCTGAAACCCGCCACGATGTGATTGCTTTCCTGACATGGCTTGCTGAAAAAGTAGGCCCCGAAAGCCGCTTTGTGCATTTGGGCATGACTTCATCTGACATTCTGGACACCTGCCTTTCTGTGCAGCTTGTGCAGGCCACAGACCTGCTCTTGAAAGACCTTGAAGACGTGCTGAGTGCGCTACGCGCCCGGGCTTTTGAGCACAAATATACCCTGACCATTGGCCGCAGCCACGGTATCCATGCAGAGCCCACATCGTTCGGCCTGAAGCTTGCTGGGCACTATGCCGAATTTGAACGCAACAAAACCCGCCTTGAAGCCGCGCGGGCCGAAATTGCAACCTGCGCCATTTCTGGTGCGGTTGGCACTTACGCCCACCTAGACCCGCGCGTAGAAAGCTTTGTGGCCGAACGGCTCGGCTTAAAAGCAGAACCAGTTTCTACGCAGGTTATCCCGCGCGACCGGCATGCGGCCTATTTCTGCACCTTAGCTGTTATTGCAAGCGGCATTGAACGACTGGCAACAGAAATACGCCATTTGCAGCGCTCAGAAGTGCGCGAGGCTGAAGAATTCTTCCACCCCGGTCAAAAGGGGTCTTCTGCCATGCCGCATAAACGCAACCCTGTCCTGACCGAAAACTTGACTGGCCTTGCGCGCCTCGTGCGCTCTGCTGCCATTCCGGCACTCGAAAACGTGGCGCTTTGGCACGAGCGTGATATCAGCCACTCCTCTGTCGAACGTAATATCTGCCCAGATGCGACCATTGGTCTGGACTTTGCTCTGGCCCGCCTGTCTGGCTTAATGACCAAACTGGTCATTTACCCAGACCGCATGGCTGCTAATATTGAAAGCCTTGGCGGGGTTGTACATTCAGGCGAGGTTCTGCTGGCTCTGGCCCGTGCAGGACTTTCTAGAGAAGATGCCTACCGGATTGTGCAACGCAACGCGATGGCAACATGGACAAAGCTCGGCACCCCAGAAGGGAAAACTTTCCGGGAAAATCTGGCCCTCGACCCCGAAATTTCTGGTCGCGTGCCAGCTGATGTGCTGGACGCTGCCATGGATAGCCGGCAGCACCTTAAAGCCATTGATACGCTTTATGAGAAAGTTTTTGGAGAAGCAGGCCCCGCGCAGTAACGCGCTGCCCTATTTCTTCGTACCCATAACCCTGCTATTATTGTTTTTTAGCCAAGAAGGTCGCATAAAGCCTTCTTGGCTAAACCGAGCAGGGATCGGTTTCTAGCAAGACAGGTAAGGATGCCCATGGCCCGTCGCCGCCAGCTTTACGAAGGTAAGGCTAAAATCCTTTTTGAAGGCCCAGAACCGGGCACAATTGTTCAGTACTTTAAAGACGATGCTACTGCTGGCAACGGTGCCAAAAGCGGCGTCATTACTGGCAAAGGCGTCCTGAACAACCGCATCAGCGAACACCTGATGCTCCGCCTGCAAGAAATTGGCATTCCCACGCATTTTATTCGCCGTATCAATATGCGCGAGCAGTTGGTTAAAGAGGTCGAGATTATCCCTCTTGAGGTGGTTGTGCGCAACATTGCGGCTGGCAGCATTGCCAAACGTTTTGGCATTGAAGAAGGCAAGCGCCTACCACGCAGCATTGTAGAATTTTACTACAAAAATGATGCGCTGAATGACCCACTCGTCTCTGAAGATCACATTATTGCCTTTGGTTGGGCTTGCCCGCACGACCTTGAGGAAATGACCGGTCTTGCCATGCGGGTGAATGACTTCCTGTGCGGCCTGTTTGCAGGCATTGGTATCCAGCTTGTTGACTTTAAGCTCGAATTTGGCCGCGCTTGGGAAGGTGAGGACATGCGCATTGTCCTTGCAGATGAAATCTCGCCCGACAATTGCCGCCTGTGGGATACACAGACCAACGAAAAGCTGGATAAAGACCGCTTTCGGCGTGACATGGGCAGCGTAAAAGAAGCCTATCAGGAAGTGGCGCGGCGCCTTGGTATTTTGCTTGAAGAAGGCAATAGCACTGAGCACAAACCCACGGACACCCCCGTTTAATCTTGACCCGTAGCAGCAAACAGGAAGTTCTATCTATGAAGGTGCGTGTAACCGTCATGCTCAAGGAAGGCGTACTCGACCCCCAGGGTAAAGCCATTGACCATGCCTTGCAGACCCTTGGTTTTCCCGGTGTCAGTGATGTCCGTGTTGGTAAAATTATCGAGCTAGACGTAGCTGGTACTGACCGTGCAGCTGTTACCAAACAAGCTGAAAAGATGGCCAGTAACCTATTGGCCAATATGGTTATTGAGGACTTTAGCGTTGAGGTTTTAGCATGAAACGCGCAGCCCTTTTTGCTCTGGGCACAGCGCTACTCGTACCCACTGGTTTAGTGCATGCGCAGCGTATTTCACCGCTGCAAACGGGTAATTTTGCACGCATTTGCTCAAAACCTGCAGGGGCCAGCATCTGCGATGCCTATATTACCGGCGTAGCCGATGCCGGTGCCCTCGCTAAAATTAACGACAAGAACGAGGGTGATGCTGCTGCCCCCGCAGGCTTTTGTGTTCCTACCACAGAAACTGCGTCTGCCATGCGTGGCAAGGTTGTCGCATGGCTTAAAGACCACTCTGACAGCCTGTCAAAACCGGTTGGCGAAAGCGTCTTCCGTGCCTTACATGACTCTTACCCGTGTAGTGCCAAAAAATGAAATCAGCGATTGTCGTTTTTCCGGGAACGAACCGTGAGCGCGATATGGCGATCGCCCTCAAACGGGTTACCGGAAAAACCCCTACCATGCTTTGGCATCGGGACACTGACCTGCCCGATGTTGACCTTGTCGTATTGCCCGGCGGCTTTAGCTACGGTGACTACCTAAGGTGCGGTGCCATGGCCGCGCACTCTCCCATTATGGCGGCCATTCGGGCCTTTGCCCAAAAGGGTGGCCATATTCTTGGCGTGTGCAACGGTTTTCAGATTTTGACAGAAACAGGCCTATTGCCTGGCGCGCTCTTGCGCAACGCAAACCTGCGCTTTCTGTCTCAAGACTGCACCCTACGCGTTGAACGCTCAGACACACCCTTTACCCATAAGTGGGAAAAAGGGGCGACATTCCGCACACCGCTTGCCCATGGCGATGGTAATTTTACAGCAGACAGCCAAACACTTGCCCGTTTGGAAGGCGAGGGGCTGGTGGCTTTCCGCTACGCTTCACCCACTGGGCAGGTTCAAGCTGATGATACCAGCAGCAACCCCAATGGCAGCGTGAACAGCATTGCGGGCATTTTGAGTGAAAACACCCGTATTTGCGGCATGATGCCTCACCCGGAAGACTTGGTTGACCCTCTAATGGGTGGGGTAGATGGCCTGCCGTTGTTTGAAGGTCTGGTGGAGGCAATTGTCCAGTGAAAAAGAGTGTTGATGAAGCACTGGCCCGTGAGTTTGGCCTAACATCAGAAGAATACGCTCGTGTAGTTGCCATTATGGGCCGCACACCCAGCCTGACAGAACTCGGCGTGTTTTCTGTCATGTGGTCTGAGCATTGTTCCTACAAATCTTCCCGTAAGTGGTTAAAAACACTCCCAACCACAGCTCCTTGGGTTATCCATGGCCCTGGTGAAAATGCTGGGGTTGTTGATATTGGTGAAGGGTATGCTGCCATCTTCAAGATGGAAAGCCACAACCATCCCTCCTTTATTGAGCCCTATCAAGGGGCAGCCACTGGTGTGGGCGGTATTCTGCGTGACGTGTTCACAATGGGAGCACGCCCTGTAGCAAACCTGAATGCCCTGCGCTTTGGCAGCCCGGAAACACCAAGAACCCGCCAGATTATTGATGGTGTTGTGCGTGGCATTGGCGGATACGGTAACTGCGTTGGTGTACCCACAGTAGGTGGTGAAATTAATTTCCACCCGGCTTATGACGGTAACCCTCTCGTTAATGCCATGACTGTGGGCATTGCCCGCAAAGACCGCATTTTCCTCTCCGCTGCGGCAGGTATTGGCAACCCGGTTGTTTATGTGGGCTCCAGAACGGGGCGTGATGGCATTCATGGTGCCACCATGTCTTCTGCTGAGTTTGATGAGCACGCGCTTGCCAAACGCCCAACGGTGCAGGTGGGCGACCCCTTCATTGAAAAACTGCTGATTGAAGCCTGTCTGGAGTTGATGGCAACCGATGCCATTGTCGCCATTCAGGACATGGGGGCTGCCGGCCTTACCTCATCCTCAGTTGAGATGGCAGGCAAGGGCGGCGTTGGTATTGAGCTAGACCTAGACGCTGTACCGCAACGCGAACCCGGTATGACAGCCTATGAAATGATGCTGTCTGAAAGCCAAGAGCGCATGCTCATGGTGCTCAAACCCGACCGTACAGAAATTGCACGCAAGATCTTTGAGAAATGGGAACTTGATTTTGCAATTATCGGTCACTTAACAGATACCGGCCATATTGTTGTTAAGCATAAAGGCCAGGTTGAAGCTGATATTCCGCTTGACCCATTGGCAGAGCAAGCGCCTATCTACGACCGTCCGGCGGCAACACCTGTTGTACCCGGCCCGGTAGAAGATATACACGCACCGCTCTCTCTTGATGCCATGCTGCTTAAACTTGTTGGCTCACCAGACCTTGCCTCTCGCGCTTGGGTTTGGAACCAGTATGACAGCACAGTAGGCGGGCAAACCGTGCGCCGGCCGGGTGCGGCAGATGCAGCCATTGTCAAGATTGAAGACACTTCGCTCGGCTTGGCTCTGACCACAGACTGCACACCACGTTATTGTCAGGCAGACCCTAAAACAGGTGGTGCACAAGCCGTTGCCGAAGCTTGGCGCAATATTACCGCAACCGGCGCACGCCCCCTTGCGGTGACGGATAACCTGAACTTTGGCAACCCAGAAAAACCTGAAATTATGGGGCAGTTTGTTGCCGCCATTGAGGGTATGGGCGAAGCGTGCCGCGTACTCGACTTTCCGGTCGTGAGTGGCAACGTGTCTCTCTATAACGAGACACGCCAGCCAGACGGGTCAACCAGAGCTATTCTACCCACGCCCGCAATTGGGGCGCTTGGTGTGTTGGAAGATGTTACTAAGGCTGTCGGCCTTGGCATGGCAGAGGCTTCTGACCTAGTGCTAGTAGGTGAAACCAAAGGGGAACTCGGCCAATCTATCTGGTTGCGTGAAATTCTGGGCCGTGAAGAGGGGGCTCCTCCTTCTGTTGATCTGGCTACCGAAAAACGTAACGGCGACTTTGTACGCAATGCCATTCTGGATGGCACGGTCAGAGCCTGTCATGACATTGCAGATGGTGGCATTCTCGTTGCCGTGGCTGAAATGGTTATGGCAAGCCGGGTTGGGTGTGAACTTGAAAGCCCCACATCAGGCATTCGTCCTGAAGCTTTCTGGTTTGGCGAAGATCAGGCGCGCTATCTTGTGTGCGTTAAAGACGGTGCTGCTTTCTGTGCAGACGCACAAAAGAACGGTGTACCAGCCCGAATTCTGGGTAGATCTGGCGGAAGTGATTTGATTTTGCCAAGCGGTGTCACCATATCAGCTGCTCGCCTTACTACAGCACATGATGCGTTTTTCCCGACGCTCATGGCGCGCTAAATTCTGAACCGGAGCCTGAATCTATGGCAATGTCTGTTTCTGAGCTTGAAAACTACCTGCGGGAGGCATTCCCTGATGCTCAGATCAAGATCACTGATCTTGCTGGTGATAGCGACCATTATTCGTGCGCCATTACCAGCAATGCCTTTAAAGGGCTTACGCGAGTTAAACAGCACCAACTGGTTTATCAGGCGTTGCAGGGGCACATGGGTGGCAAACTGCATGCTCTTGCTCTGCAAACCTCAGCACCCTGATTTTTTACGCTCGTAAAGGAGTAAACACGATGTCTGATACTGCAAAACAGCTCATTCAGAACGAAATTGATACAAACCCTGTTGTGCTTTTCATGAAAGGCGATGCTGATTTCCCGCAGTGCGGATTTTCTGCACGCGTTGTGCAAATTCTCTCGCATGTTGGCGTTCCTTTCAAAGCCATTAACGTATTGGCAGACCCCGCCATTCGTCAGGGCATCAAAGACTTCTCTAACTGGCCTACAATTCCTCAGCTTTACATCAAAGGTGAGTTCATTGGTGGGTGTGATATTGTTATGGAAATGTTCCAGTCAGGTGAGTTGCAAACTCTCCTGAAAGAAAAAAATATTCCAACACACGCTGAATCTTGATTTTTTAAGTTGTCAGTTCTCAGGTGGGCTGTGTAGTCTACCTGAGACTTAATAATGCGGTTAGGAAAGTTGGTATGCGGCCTCGGCTTATGCGGTGCGTTCTCACGTTGGTTGGGGTGAGCAGTGTTGCCGCTCTTTCTGGTACCTCAGCTCATGCTGAGCGTGTTATTTCTGACCTCGAAGCCAGCAAGCTTACATTTGCAGCCTTGACCGCAGCACCACCAGTGGTGCCTGTACGGCATAGTTTCCGTACTGCTCATAACGCACATCATGTGACCGTAGTTGCGCGTGCAAAACCTGCCCATGGCATGGTTCGGCTTGTCTCTTACCATGCAAAACATGCTACTCCGCACGCAGTGAAACGCCACCGCACTTAATGCTACAGGTTTTATAGAAAGCCTTTGCCGTACAGTCTTTACGACAAAGACTTTCTATAACTTTTAAACTGCATAGTCTCACGTAATACGCAAAATATCTTCCAACCAGATACACGTATTATTCTCGTCAAATCCTATTAAATCAAAACGCATTTCCTCAAAACTCCACGCTGGGTGAGTTGCGAGCAAACATTCTGCTGCACGGTATAAACGGCTTTGTTGCGCTGGCAACAAACATGCCAAAGCCTCGCCTGTCGTTTTACGTTTTTTTACTTCAAAAAAACACAGAAGCGTACCTTTGTACGCCACCAAGTCTATTTCCCCTCGGCGGGTTTTGGCTCTTTCCAGTAAAATCGTCCAACCTGTTCTTTGCAGTTCTTCTTTTGCTAATTTTTCTGCATCTATCCCTACTTGATAGGAACGGGCACCACGTACTTTTCGTTGAGCTTTAATACGCTCTTGTTGCATGATATTTTTGCCAAAGAACATCAACAAGCCCTTCCTATTTTTGGATATATCTCAGACCATGCCGTTTGATATTTTGCCACAACTGCCATTTCTGACAGTAACAATCATACGGTTTATTCTTGTATCAACTGTTTCTCTGCATATTTTACTCACCAAGCGCAACACCGCTTCTGCTATAGGCTGGATTGGTATTTGCGTGCTTATGCCGGCATTGGGCACAATTCTCTACTTAATGTTTGGCATCAACCGTGTGCGCAGGCTTGCTAAAAAACTTATTAGTGGGCGCTCTCCCTATCGCACGTCATCTACCCAAGCGTCATCTTGGAACCGTGAACTTGATGGGCAATTTGCCCCCTTGGCTCTTATGGTTAGCAAACTCACGAGCCGCCCATTGGTTGGCAGTAACACCATACAATGCCTGCACGATGGAGATGGGGCATACCCACTTATGCTTGAAGCTATTGAGCAAGCCGAAAAAAGCATTCTGATTTGCTCTTATATTTTTCGTAACGACACAATAGGTGGGCTTTTTATTGAAAAACTGGCCGCAGCACACCGGCGTGGCATACAGGTGCGTGTTTTAGTAGATGGGGTGGGGAGTGGTTATTTTATTTCTGAAACCTACAAGCGCCTAAAGCGGGAAGGGGTGCCATGCGCACGGTTCATGCACTCTCTGCTGCCTTGGCGCATGCCTTTCATTAATTTACGCAACCACCGCAAAATTTTGGTTATTGATGGCAAAACTGGTTTTATGGGCGGCCTGAATATTGCCGATGAGAATTTGGTTTCCCAAAAACCTGCCAACCCAGTTTCAGACACACACTTTAAGGTTGAAGGCCCCATAGTACGCCAACTAGCTGAAGCCATAGCGTGGGACTGGTTTTTCTCTGCTCATGAAACCTTAACAGGGGACATTTATTTTCAAGAGCATGACGCAAAAGGTAATGCCTTAGCGCGTATTGTTACCGCAGGCCCTGATACAGATTTAGAAAAAATAGAGTTTACACTACTGCAAGCCATAACTCTGGCGCGTAAACAGGTACGTATTATGACACCCTATTTCATACCGGGGTCTCGCGTTATGTCAGAGCTCGCTCTGGCGGCCCTGCGTGGCGTAATGGTTGATATTCTCATTCCCAAAAAAAGTAACCACCCACCACTAGATTGGGCTTGTGCTGCCAATATCTCCCCACTTCTCAATGCGGGGGTAAGGGTATGGCTTGTTGACCCACCTTTTAACCACTCCAAACTTATGGTTGTTGACCGTGCATGGGCATTTGTAGGGAGTTCTAACCTAGATATTAGAAGCCTACGACTAAATTTTGAAATCAATATGGAAGTTTATAACACTGAGCTAGCCACCAGATTAGATGACTTTATGGACACGCACCGCCATAGCCGCTTAACGCACCATGACCTTGATAAACGCTCGCCTCTTATCAAAATAAGAGATGCAGCGGCGCGTTTATGTATGCCTTATTTATGACGCAACAGAAAAATTTGCACTAATTTGAGGCACCAGCCTAACAGCTATAGGCCTATGGTCTGACGCAAAAACAGGTAAAACGCGTGCCTCTACACAGTTCATACCTTTGACTAAACACCGATCAAGACGAATAGGCAGAATATCAACCATTTTATGTGTGGGGGCTTTAGGCCCTACATCTTGAAAACCTGGCACCATAGTAGGGCCAACAAGGTTAAAGTCGCCCAAAATAGCGCATGGAGCATGTAAAAGGGCTGCAATACGGCGCAACTGCCGCCGGTTAAGCACCTGACCATGTGAGAGATGTACGTTTGCTAACGAAAACTCTCCACATTCAAGAATTTGCACATGCCGCTTTACAAGGGGGCCAGAAGGTATTGTGCAAGCACGTGGTGGCCGAGCAAATGGGGTGCGGCTCCAACATGCTACACCATGTATGCGGCCTGGTAGAGGGGAGCGTGCATAATATCCCCCCATAATATCGGGCAGCACATTTATTTCTTCTGTTGCTTCTTGCATCAGTAAAATATCAGGCTGCTCTGCCTCCATCAGTGCGACAACGTCATGCACTGTTGCACCTGTTTTACGCAGCAAATTCCAGCTTACAATTTTGCAGGTTTCAGCTTTGCTTCCAACTGCCGGTGCCCGTTTGCGGTGTAACAAAGTAGGCTTAAATAACGGGAAAGGGCGCCGCATTAAGGCATACTCCGTTTATCATCTGTTGGCAGCAAGGCTGCATGCCCCCGGCCAGCGTAATCGACTGTTAAAGTAAAACCGATAGCAAGAAGAATTGGCCCCAGAAAAATACCCAGACCGCCAAACGCCAATACGCCGCCTATAACGCCTAATACTGTTAAAAGATAAGGAAGCTTAGCCCCACGTGCTATAAAAAATGGGCGAATAATATGATCTGCACCAGAAATGAAAACCACTCCATAAAGCAGAAGAGCCACACCATGCCAGATTTGGTGATCTACCAGCAGCCAAATACCAGCAGGTATCCAAACCAAGGGGGCACCAACAGGTAAGACAGCGAGAAAAGAGGCTAACACCCCAAACAGCACAGGCTCAGAAAGATTTGTTAACCAAAACCCTAAACCAGTGAGCAGCCCCTGTATGATAGCTGTACCCAAAATACCATAAACGGTACCGCGCACAGTGCCGCCAATTAGATGTAGATGCCGCCCGGCATGCGGGCCTGCAATACGAATTATGACAGCAGAAAACGTATCAACTAAAGATGTACCACTGAGCCAAAAAAAGAAGGCAATAAACAGTGCCATAACAAGGTGTAGCGCCCCATTGGCAACCTGCATAACCAACACAAGCAAAGACTGAATGATGTCTCCGGCATATGGTCGTATTTCTGTACCAATATGGTCTACGTTATGGGCCATATGCTCCCACTTCAACGCAAGCTCTTGCCCAAACATAGGCAGCTTAACCAACCATTGAGGCGGGGGCGGGAGATCGTGCGATACACCAAAAAGAGCGTTGAGCCTAAGAGCCCATCTTGGCCCAGCCGAAACAGTAGCCGAGGCAAGAAACGCCAGTGGAATAACAAACCCCACAGCACACAGAAGGCTCATGACCATACTTGCCGTAACCGGCCGTAGCCGCCTGCGCAAATACTGGTAAATAGGCCACGTGGTGTACGTCAGCACAGCGGCCCACATGAGCGCTGAAGAAAATGGGGCCAAAACAATCAGGCAGCCATAAGCAATCCCGCAGAGCAAAAGCCCCAACAAAATTCGCTCCGTGGTGATACCGCCATGATTAAGCATACTCTTACTTAACCACGCTTTAGGGAGTTTGTCTGGCCCTCAAATACTCTTTTTTACATATATATGCAGTAAGGATGCGTTACAGCCCGCCTAGTAGATTGGCAACCTCTCCTGGTGTTACCAATCTGCAGGCTACAGCGTTACGTTTTTGCCTGCGCAATCATTTTTACAACGGCACAGATTTGCTTTTAAACTCCAATAAATTTTGGAGCCTAATGCTATGTCAGCACTCATTTCAGTTACAGCGCTAAAAGAGCGCCTTGGCGCACCTAACCTGCGCATACTTGATGCAACAGCTCTATTGCCAGGTGATGCGTTTAATATTCAGGAATGTTTTGAACAGGCCCACATACCGGGTAGCCTTTATTTTGATCATAATGTTTTTTCAGACTCTGAGAGCACACAGCCCCACGCCGTACCAACACAAGCACGGTTTGAGCATTTATTTGGCGCTCTGGGTATTAAAACAACAGATACTGTTGTTTTTTATGATCAAGGCAATGTGGCCTCCGCCTGCCGCGGGTGGTGGTTAACATGCCTTTTTGGACACCAGAACGTGTATGTTCTTGATGGCGGTTTGCCCGAATGGCTACGACATGAAGGCACCACAGAAAGCGGCCCCACAAACATACCCGAACCAGCTGTGTACCGTAGCCGCCCTTATTATACCCACCTAAAAGGGTTGGGAGATATGCTGGCCTCTGTTCAGCATGGCACACACCAAATTATAGACGCTCGCTCAGCCGATCGTTTTTACGGGCGCGTAGCAGAACCTAGGCCAGGCTTAGCCTCTGGCCATATGCCCGGTGCTATTAATATTCCTTTCAAAAAACTGCTTGACGCTCATAATCGCTTTTTAACAGCGGTCGAACTCAAACATTTTTTTACAGAATGCGGCTTAAATTCCAGCATACCAACGGTAACAACTTGCGGCTCTGGCATGACAGCCAGCGTACTCTCTGTTGGCCTCTACCTTGCTGGATTTTCTGATACCGCATTATACGATGGCTCATGGGCCGAGTGGGGCGCGACACCAGATGCCCCCGTTGAGAAGGAAGATACCGCAGCATGACATCGTATTCTAACGTGACACGGGGCTGGAATAAGCTGTCTTCCACATTTGTGCGGCAAGCACGTCCTTCTGCCCAAGCAGAAGGCACCTCGGTTAATCTTCCATTAACGCGCGGTTCAACTGTTCTCTTCCCAACGCTGGAAGACATGAACACGCAAGGCCGCCGACGGTACGAGCACGAATATATTTACGGCGCCATGGGCACGCCCGTACAGCATGAGTTGGAAAAAGCTATTGCCACCCTTGAAGGGGGCAGTGACTGCCAAATTGTTAGCTCAGGCTTAGCAGCATGCACCATGCCCTTTTTGGCCTTCATGCAAGCGGGAGAGCATTGCCTTATACCAGATAGCGTTTATGGTCCCACTCGGCGTTTTGCAGAAAACACCCTTAAGCGTTTTGGGGTAAGCACAACCTATTACCCACCACAGGCGAGTGCTGAGGAAATTGAAAAGCTCTTTCAGCCCAACACCCGCATTCTCTTTACAGAAAGCCCCGGCAGCCACACTTTTGAAGTGCAGGATATACCTATGCTTGCGGCGTGCGCACATGCGCATAATGCTTTGGTTGTGCTCGATAACACATGGGGTTTTGGCATTTTCGCGCCGTTTGAACACGGTGTAGATATTTCTATTCAAGCGCTTACCAAATATCCTTCTGGCCATTCTGACGTTATTGCCGGTGCAGTAATAGTAAACCAAAAACACCATTGGAAAACACTGCGCGACACCGCCATTGAAATGGGTCAACTCGCCGGGGCAGATGACTGCTGGCTTACACTGCGCGGTTTACGCACAATGGGGGTAAGGCTAGCCCACCAAGCCCGCTCGGCTTTAGATATAGCCCTGTGGCTACAAGAACAGCCACAGGTTGCTACAATACTCCACCCCGCCTTACCAAGCTGCCCCGGCCATGCCCTGTGGGCACGCGACTTTACTGGCGCAGGCAGTCTTTTTGGGGTCGTTTTGCAGAAAGAATACTCTCAAGCAGGTATGGAAAATATGATTAACCACCTGCAATGCTTTGGTATTGGCGCATCGTGGGGAGGGTACGAAAGTCTTGTTCTGCCTACGTCTGGAGGTCTAACCCGTAACTTCACGGCTCCAATAGATGGAGCTGGCCCCTCTTTTAGGCTGCAAATTGGCCTTGAAAACATCGAAGACCTTCAGGCAGATCTGCTACAGGCTTTCAAATATCTGCAATAGAGTACCGCTCGCCTCGTTCCTGAGCGGTCTGAACATTACGCTTTCATGCCGCTTGGTAGGCGATATGTTGCAGCTTCCGCAACATGATTGACCAAAACGGCTTCTTCACACGCTAAATCTGCTATTGTGCGCGCCACACGCATCATGCGTGTGTAGCCACGTGCAGAAAACCGGAAACGTGCAGCAACCTTTTGCGCCATATCTTGTGCAGCAGAAGACACCTCTAAAATTTCCAACCCTGCCTCACAATTTTTTTGGCCGTCTTGCCGTTTATATTGTCTTTGCCGAGCCGCCAAAACTCGCGCAGCAACCGGGGCGCTTGCTTCCCCAGCAGTCTCGGCCATGTAATGCAAGGGGGTAAAAGGCTGCATGGCAACGCAAATATCTATTCTGTCCAATAAAGGGCCAGAAAGACGCGCCATATAATCTTCACCGCAGCGCGGGGCTTTTCTGCATTCTTTACTTGCATCGCCAAGGTAGCCACACCGGCACGGGTTCATGGCTGCAATAAGCTGGAACCGAGCAGGATAAGTAACATGCGCCAAAGCACGGGCAATACTTACACGCCCGGTCTCTAACGGTTGCCGTAACGCTTCAAGTGCGGTTTTTGAAAATTCCGGCAGCTCATCAAGAAACAAAACACCGTGGTCTGCCAAACTAATTTCACCGGGTTTTGCTTTTGCTCCTCCGCCTATCAGGGCAGGTTGGCTAGCAGAATGGTGTGGCTCTCTATAAGGCGGCCTGCGTAAAGGCTTGCCACCCGTTAAGAGCCCTGCCGCACTATAAATACGCGATACCTCTAAACTTTCCTGGGGGGTAAGGTCTGGTAAAAGCCCCGGCAAACGGGCCGCAAGCATAGACTTACCGGCCCCCGGTGGGCCAGAAAGTAAAAGGGAATGCCCACCAGCAGCCGCAATTTCCAACGCGCGGCGGCCTGTCTCCATACCTTTCACATCAGCCAAATCTGGTCTCTGTCCAGCTAATGGGGCAGGGGCTACGGTAAAAGTAGGGGGCTGCAAAATTTGCACGCCATTAAAATGGTTAATAAGCGCAGGTAAATTAACCGGAGTGAGAACCGCGTTATCTCCCCCACATAAGGCTTCTTCCCCCTGTGCTGCGGGGCAGATAATACCCAAATTTAAAGAAGCGGCTTCAATAGCAGCCGATAACACACCTGCTACCGGGTTAAGGCTGCCATCCAGAGAAAGTTCTCCCACAGCACTAAAGCGGGCAACTTCCTCAAAAGGAATAACCCCCATAGCGGTTAGCAATGCCAACGCTATAGGTAAGTCAAAATGGGAACCTTCTTTGGGTATATCGGCAGGGACTAGGTTAACAACTATTCTTTTTGCCGGAAGAGCTAACCCTATAGACGTAAAAGAGGCCCGAACGCGCTCTCGGGCCTCTCCGACTGCTTTGTCTGGTAGCCCAACAATAAGAAATGCAGGCAAACCTGAAGATATTTGAACCTCTACCCAAACTGGCCGGGCTTCGATTCCTGAAAACGCAAAACTGCGAATGCGAGCATTAATCATCCCGCACTCCTACCTTTAGCTGTCTTAACGACCTTTGTAGATCAAACGTGCACGAATTGTGCCTTCAAGAGAGCGCAATGCTGCTAAAATGCGGTCATCTAGGTCTGTGTTGTGGCCTGTATCAGCCTCAATCACCACATACCCAATATCGCCATCAGTTTGCAGAAACTGCGCTGTAACGTTGCACGTTTCGTGCAAGAAAATTTCGTTCAAGCGCATCATCATGCCAGGAATATTCTGGTGCACATGCATAAAGCGCGTGCCACGTGGGCTTTGCGGCAACTGCACACCAGGGAAGTTCACAGCACCAAAAGTAGAGCCAACGTCTGAATATTCTACCAGCTTACGAGCCACTTCAACGCCAATACGTTCCTGCGCTTCTGCGGTAGAACCGCCAATATGCGGCGTAAGAATGACGTTGTCTAAACCCATAAGCGGCGTAGCAAGTTTATCTGCCGGGCCTTTTGGTTCTTTGGGGAATACGTCGATAGCCGCACCAAGCAGATGGCCGTCTTTCAGGGCCGCAGCCAAGGCATCGAGATCAACAACATTGCCGCGGGCATTGTTAATCAGGAACGAGCCTTTTTTCATGGCGCGTATCTGTGCTTCACCCATCAGATTTTTGGTGGTAGGCAACTGCGGTACATGCAGGCTTACTACATCGCTTTCAGCCAGAAGTTCATCCAATGTGCCAACAGCAGAGGCATTACCATGCCCCAACTTATCGACCACATCATAATAAAGCACACGCATACCAAAAGCTTCTGCCAACACAGAAAGCTGTGAGCCAATAGAGCCGTACCCCACAATACCAAGGGTTTTACCGCGCACTTCCCAGCTATTGGTTGCAGATTTGTTCCATTCGCCCTCATGGCAGGCAACTGAACGTGGGAAAATACGACGCATCAGCATCACAATTTCACCCACAACCAGCTCAGCAACTGAGCGTGTGTTGCTATATGGCGCATTAAAAACGGGAATACCGTTCATGCGGGCAGCTTCAAGATCTACCTGATTGGTGCCGATACAGAAGCACCCAATAGCCATAAGCCTATCAGCTTTTTCAATGACCTCTTTGGTCAGTTGCGTCCGTGATCGGATACCGACAATGTGCACGCCCTCGAGCGCCTTTTCTAAGGCGTCTCCTTCAAGTGCGCCTTTGTGGCGAACCACGTTTTCATACCCGCTGGCTTTGAGGAGCGCGACGGCACTGTCGTGAACGCCCTCAAGTAGCAGAATGCGGATCTTGTCCTTAGGAAGGGACAGGTACGTGCTCATATCGGAAAGACCATACTTGTTGTGCCGAAGGGCAGGCGTATCTCAAAACACACAAAATTCATAGACACCCAGAGCGATAATCTCAGGTAGACGACTTTCCAGTGTTGCTTTGGGCTAACATTTCAACGGCTTTTGCGTGCAGTTTTGCATCGCCCACAGCCAGCACAGTACGGTCACCATCATAGCGTAGTGCAGAGCCGTCCCATGCTGTTATTCTGCCACCAGCCCCTTCAATCACAGGCACTAAAGCGGCCCAGTCCCATGGGTTCATGTCACATTCGGCAATAATATCAATCTGCCCCAACGCTAGCAGCCCGTAAGCATAGCAGTCTCCGCCCCACGTCATACGTTTTGCGGCATTTTTGAGCGCCTTCCACCCATCGTGCGGTGCCAGTTCCAGCATTTCGGGAGAAGTGCAAGACAACTCAGCCTGTGCAAGCGTTGCACAATGGCGCGTTACAGCCTGTCCACCAAAAGGTGAGGCAAACTGCGTTAGGCGGCCTGCAACCCCCACCCAACGCTCTTGCGTTACAGCTTGGTCGATTACCCCCAATATGGGTACGCCATTTTTTAACAGCGCAATGAGCGTACCAAAAACAGGGCGGCCAGTCACAAACGAGCGGGTACCATCAACGGGGTCAAGCAGCCAGCGGTAGTCAGCCTGTTCATTTTCAAGCCCAAATTCTTCACCAAAAACGCCATGATCGGGCAAGCGCTCAGCCAAAATTGCACGCATAACGCGCTCAGCTGTACGGTCGGCAATTGTTACTGGGCTTGAATCGGCTTTATCCACCACCGCCAGAGGTGCTCTAAACCAAGGGCGAATAACGCAGCGTGCAGCGTCTGCCATCATGGTTGCAACGCTTAGGTAATGGTCTAACGCTTCAGGCTTCATGGCTTGCTCTTTTCGAGAGACTGAGAGGGAGGCGGCGAAGGATTTAGGGTGTGCAAATACGCAATAATATCTGCGCGTTGTGCAACGTTAGGTAAGCCCATAAGCGACATACGCGTACCCGGTGCAAAACGGGCAGGGGCCGTTAACCAGTCTGACAGGTTTTGGTCTGACCACACTTGCGCCCGCAACGCCACAAGAGCAGGAGAATAAGCATATTGAGGGTCTGAACCAATAGGCCGCCCCGCAACGCCCCCTAAAACCGGGCCGACACTTTGTCTTGCCTGAGGTTGCAGCGCATGACAACTGCCACAAATTGCCTGCACTAATACAGCACCACGCGCCGCATCAGCATGGGCCATATAGGGTTGAATAGCCACACGCTCCAAACCCGGCACACTCATTGCAGGCTTGGCAGGCATTATTGTAGGCACAACACCCCCCCCAACAACACTCGCCAACCATGCTGAACCAACACTCAGCAGGATAGCGGCCGCCACTTTATTAAGAAACGTGCTATCCATGGCTTACAGGTGGGTTCCTCTGGTTGCGTTTGGCGTGCAGCTTTCCTAGACTGCGCACCGCTTCATGTGAAGCGCCTTACTAGGGCCGTTTATACCGGCTTTGTGTTCACTGTGTTTTTCAAGGCTATATTCCGTGCCTGATTACCGAGCAAGCCGATGACCCTACCGCTTGTCATCATTCCGGCCAGACTTGCCTCAAGCCGCCTGCCAAACAAACCACTAGCAGACATTGCTGGCAGCCCCATGATTGTGCATGTTTTACGCGCCGCACAAGCCGCAAATATAGGCCGCGTGATTGTAGCCGCCGCAGATCAGGCTATTTACGATGTTGTGCGCCACGCTGGTGGAGAGGCTGTTTTAACGCCCCCCGAGCTTCCATCAGGATCAGACCGCGTATGGCATGCTGTGCAGCAGATTGATGCGCAAGGCACACACGAGCTGATTATCAATTTACAGGGTGATTTACCTACGTTTCCACCCAAGCATTTACAGACATTGGTCGGTCTTATGGCCAACCCAATATACGACCTAGGCACACTGGTTGCCCCAATTACAACTGAGACGGAAAAGCACACAGACTCTGTTGTAAAAGTGGCATGCGACTTTGCTGCTAACCAATCCCATACACTCGGCCTCTATTTTTCTAGGGCACCACTACCATGGGGTGCAGGGCCATTTTGGCACCATGTCGGGGTGTACTGCTGGCGGCGGCAGGCGTTGCAACACTTTGTTAGCCTACCTGAATCGGGCCTAGAGCAGCGCGAAAAATTGGAACAACTCAGAGCCCTAGAAGCTGGTATGCATATTGGGTGTGCGCCTATACCTCTGGCTCCATTCGGTGTGGATACCCCAAAAGACCTAGAACGCGCGCGGCAGATACTCAGCGAGACCAACAAGCAATGACACCAAAAACAATCGCGTTTCAGGGGCGACCCGGAGCCTATTCCGATTTGGCATGCCGAACCGCCCGCCCAGGCTGGAAAACTCTGCCCTGCAAAACTTTTGCAGACACCATTACCGCCGTGCATGAAGGCAAAGCAGACCAAGCCATGCTGGCATGTGAGAATAGTTTAGCTGGGCGTGTACCAGATATTCACACGCTGCTACCCAATGCTGGTCTGCATATTGTGGGTGAGCATTTCCAGCGTGTTGAGCACTGCCTTATGGCCATTCATGGCGCCCAGCTTGAAGATATTAAACGCGTGCACACGCACCCTGTCGCCATGGGGCAAATTCATACACTGCTCAAAACTTACAACTTCACCCCTGTTATTGAGTTTGATACAGCCGGCGCTGCTGAATTGGTGGCTCTTTGGAACAAGAAAGAAGAAGCGGCCGTTGCATCAGAACTGGCGGCAGAACTCAACGGCCTGAACATTCTGAAGCGCAATGTTGAAGATGCTGCGCATAACACAACACGCTTCTATATTGCCGCACGCACAACAGACAAGCTTTCTGTTAACACGCCCGATGTCATGACCACCGTGTTATTTGAAGTTAAAAATACCCCCGGCGCACTCTATAAAGTGTTGGGCGGCTTTGCCACAAACGGCATTAACATGACACGATTGGAAAGCTACATGACCGCAGGTAGCTTTGCGGCAACCCGGTTTTTAATGGATGTTGAGGGCCACCCAGAAGATACACACCTGAGCAAAGCCTTGGCCGAACTTGAATTTTTCTCTGAAAGCGCCAACATCTTGGGCGTGTATCAACAATCTCCTTTCCGACGCCAGATGAAACGTGCTCTCTCTGACGCCGCCCCAAACACCACGACAGACGCCATTGCAGGATAGAAGACAGACCATGTCTGACACACGTTTCACAGGTTCCATTACCGCCCTTATTACCCCCATGAACCGCGATGGTAGTCTGGACTTTGCCTCTTTCGAGCATCTGGTAAATTGGCAGATTGAAGAAGGGACATCAGGCCTTTGCGCTATGGGCACGACAGGCGAGAGCCCAACGCTTTCCCATACCGAGCACCATGCGGTTGTTGAACGCGCCATTAAAATTGCAAACGGCCGCGTACCCGTTATTGCTGGAGCGGGGTCAAACAGCACATCAGAAGCTGTTGACCTCGCAAAACATGCTGAAAAAGCCGGGGCCGCAGCGGCTCTGGTGGTAACACCTTATTATAACAAACCCACGCAAGAAGGGCTGTATCGCCACTTTATGGCCGTGGCCGATGCCATCTCCATTCCGGTTATTTTGTATAATATTCCCGGCCGCTCTGTGGTGGATATTAGCGTTGAAACAACCAGCCGCTTGGCACGGCATGCCAATATTATTGGCGTAAAAGATGCAACAGCTAATCTGCTACGCCCACTACAGGTTAGGCAGGCCATTGCCAAACCCTTCAACCAGCTTTCAGGCGAAGACGGTACAGCAGTTGCTTTCCTTGCTGCTGGGGGAGATGGATGCATTAGCGTGACATCCAACATTGCACCCGCACTGTGCGCAGAAGTGCAAAAAGCGTGGCAGCAAGGCGAGTGTGCTAAAGCCATTGCTCTACAAGATAAACTCTTGCCGTTACATGATACGCTTTTTTGTGAAAGCAACCCCGCTCCAGCTAAATATGCAGCCAGTTTGCTTGGCCTTGCGGGCGAAACAACACGCTTACCACTCGCGCCCCTTTCTGAAGAATCCCGCCACAAAGTACGGGCTGCCTTGGTGCAGGTAGGGCTTCTAAACTAATGGCTCAAAAACCCCGTAAAACTACCATGATCTCTCATGGTATTGCCGCGCAAAACCGCAAAGGGCGCTTTAACTACGCCATTAAAGAGACCATTGAGGCGGGCCTTGTGCTTAAAGGGGCCGAAGTAAAAAGCCTAAGGTTAGGCCGCGCTATGATTACAGAAGCCTATGCAGGTGAGCGCGATGGGGAACTGTGGCTCTTTAATAGCTATATTCCTGAATATCAGGGCGGCGTTCTCTCTCGTTTTGAGACGCGCGCCCCGCGCAAACTGCTTATGCAACGTAAGCAAATACAAAAATACCTTGGCGCTATTGCTAAAGATGGCGCCACTCTTGTGCCCCTAGACATTCATTTTAACCCACGCGGTGTCGCTAAAGTGACCCTAGGGTTAGGTGAGGGCAAGAAAAACGTTGATAAACGCCACGCCATTGCAGAGCGTGATTGGCAACGCGACAAAGCGCGCTTACTGCGCGATAAAGGCCGTGGAGATTATTAACGCTTAAATTTAAGTGCACACCACATAAAAAAGCCCCGCACTAAGGCGGGGCTTTTTTGTTGCCTGTATAATATGCAGACAACTTTTAATTAGGCTGGGTCAACCTGAGCTGCTTCCGGGCCTTTTTGACCCTGAACAACTTTAACATTGGTTGCCTGACCTTCGTTCAGAGCAGAAAGACCTGAGCGTTCCAGAGCAGATGCGTGAACGAAAATGTCTTTGCCACCGCCATCTGGTGTAATGAAACCAAAGCCTTTGGTTGCATTGTACCATTTTACGATACCACGGACTTCTTCAGCAGAAGACATGTCTGGGGCCGGGCGCGGAGCGCGTGCAAAGCCGCCACTACGTGGGGCAGGGCTGAAACCAGCAGCAGAGCGGGGGCGTTCTGGCTGCGCTGTGCTTTCGTCAACGGAAATGACTTCTGCAACTTGCCGCCCTTTGGGGCCCTGGCCAATACGCACAACCAGAGTTGCGCCGGGGCTTACGCCGTCCTGCCCAATCTGAGAGAGTGCATTGGCGTGCAGGAACACATCGCCTGAGCCATCAGACAGTTCAACAAAGCCGTAGCCTTTTTCACCGTTGAACCATTTGACAGTCGCTTCGAGTTCCGGACCGGAAGCGATAACCTGCGGGCCACCTGCGCCAGCGCCTGCACCGCCGGGTCTGCGCGGCGTAAAGCCACCACGGTCACCAAAGGAGGGGCGTTCGCCATAGGAAGGCGTTGACATAAAATCGTCGTCAAATCCGCCGCGGCGCGGAGAACGAGAGCTGCGGTCGGTCCTGTTACTTCTCAACGGTCTTGATCCTGAAGCATGGAGGAAGGTCTGCTTCCTCCAGATATTGAAAAATGGGCAGATTACCAGAACAGAGAGGCAGCTTTCCTATTATACAATCAGAAAACCGCCAGCTGCTCTTTCTAAAGCTGCAACCACGCCCATGTGTTTACTGTAACACACCAACCGTGGCCTATCCAGAGGAAAGCACGAAAAGTGGCAGAGTTTCACCTCTTTTCACATTAATAACAATTTTGTGATAATCGTATGAATAAAACGCCGCTTACCACGTTTTATCTCTATGCCTGTTTGTCAGGAATCGGGCTTTCTCATCGTGCCCCGTTCAACTAAAGACTAATTAAAGTACACACACACCCGCTGCTATTGCAGAACGAGAGGATAAATATGTCTGCTGTCGTTAACTCACTACGTGTTCGGCACAAGGCTGCCAAAGCTCTCCTTCTGACAAGCAGTGTATTTGCGGTCTTTTCCACAGCCCACGCCACACCCTTGCAAGACAAACAAGGCACCTGGACACTTCAGGGCGAGAATGACGCAGTCTCAACCCTTAAAAGCACATCAGACCAATATTATACCAGCGGCCTGCGGGTAAACTGGACATCAGGTACAGACACACTCCCGACTCCAATTGCGGCAATTAACAAAGCCATTTGGGGCGCAGGGGTGCAGCGAATCAGTATGGGCCTGCAACAAATGATCTTCACCCCACGGGAAACGCAGGCTTCAAGCCCGTGGGCCGCAGGGCAACCACATTCCAGCCTTTTGCGTGACCGCCCTTATGCCGGTGTGTTGTTAGGCACAATTAATCTTATTAGCGATACAGACACAACGCGCAGTGTTTTTGGTATTCAGGCTGGTGTTATGGGCCCGGCTGCAATGGGGCGTCAGCTACAAAATGGCTTTCATGGTGCAATTGGCGACACCAAAAACCAAGGCTGGGAATACCAGCTCAAAAACCAGATTATTTTTCAGGTGCAGGGCGGCAGAACATGGCGCCTGCCCATTGCTGAAATTGCAGGCATAGAAATTGATACCCTGCCATCTGCCGCAGCCTCCATTGGCGACTACCAGATCTATGGCCGGATTGGAGATATGTTTCGTATAGGGCAGGGGCTAAACAGTGACTTTGGCACCCCTACCATTAATGCCGCAGGCACAGATGGAACAGACGCCTATAAAGCAACCCGGCCCTTTGCATGGTATCTTTTCGGTGGGGTAACAGGGCAGGCCGTTGCTTACGATTCAACCCTGCAAGGCAACACAGGGTACAAAAATTCACTGCACGTCGATAAACGCTGGGACGTAGGCGAAATTCATGCAGGCCTAGCAGTCATGTTCTATGGGTTGCGCGTTTCCTACAGCCAAGTCTGGCAGACTCAGCAATTTAAGGGGGCAAAAGGCGGTTTGTTTAACTATGGCTCGCTTATGGTCTCAGCAAAATTCTAAACGCGTTGATTAAATAAAAACCAAACGCCCAAAAAACAGGCACAAAAATGAGCATGGTTTCTCGTTTTTGTGCTTTTTAAGCAACTCATTAAGGTTTGTGCCTCTTTATGAGGCTAATTTACCCTGAATTATCTTGGCATCAGAGAAATGACCATTTTACAGTCAGACACAGAGAGCCCCCTCTGACGTTCGATGGAATGGAAGATCTGATGCCGCACCTGATTGATGCCACGTCTGCCTGCAAAATTATTCCGTTTCAGATGGAAGTTTTAGCGCGCCACCGCGAATATCTGTCTCGTTGGGTTGAAGCCAGCCTGCCAATGGGCATTTGCGATGCAGATGTGTTTTCAACCACAGAAAAACAGTCAGGCTCTTCTTCTGAATATATTGTGGTATGGGTTAGAGAAACCTCAGACCCAGCCTATAAAGTTTTTTCTCGGGGCAATAAATGGATTGTTATGGACGCAATCCGCGATAACCAACTCGGTCAGTTTGCGTCATTTGCAGATGCAATGCACATGATCCGCCCCGTTCTGCCACGGCCAGAAAAAATTGTTGCGGCTTAAACTCCCGAACTTTTAACATATATTCCCAGAGCGTCATTTTATAAGAGAGGCACATTAGCCTCTCTTTTTTATTATTCCCTTGCTTTCTTTGTGCAGACCAATGCCGCACACCCCACAAGAGAGTAGGCGCACGATGTTTCTAAATCCCACAAAAGCAGCTAGTTAACTTCAGGGATTGCCTCTTGCCCTTTCCTCTGCTGCAAGGGCTAAACATCTCGTAGCCCCCGCCCATAAGGAAGATATGATGACCACGCTCACAATTGGCCACCCAGACAACACCATTCATGAAGCAACGGCTGCGGCTATTATCCGTGTGCTGGAAGCGAATGATGTGGAGCCTGAAATTGTGATCGGCCCCAAAGCAGCACTAAGCGACATGCTGCAAACCGGCGAAGTCGATCTTTACGTGTCTGCGTGGCTACCCGGCGAAGATGAGGCATTGCTTACACCGGGCGTTACCGCTCTTGGTGCTTTATTTAACCCAACACTCTGCTGCTGTATCTCTCAAGAAGAAAGCACGCTTGGCTCTCTGGCAGACATCGCCCACGCACCAGACACGCTCTCTCGCACTCTGGTTACGCAAGCCTCTCTTGAGACCCACGCCAAAGCCATGATGGCTGCCTACAACCTTGCTGCCGCAGGCTTTACCCTAGACGTAATGCCAGACGAGCAAGCCATTGCCTCTCTCGCAAAATCGTTAGCCAACCAAGATATCGTGCTAATGCTTCTGGCTCAGCCTTGTTACCTTTTCCACCAAGGTGGTTTCAAAATTCTCAATGACCCCCAGCAGGCTCTTGGGGGCGAAATGACAGCACGCATGCTGCTCCGGCCCGGCCTTGCCGCCGAACTCGACCAAGACCTGAAAGATGAGCTTGATGAGTTGATGCTAAGCGCCAAAGTGATTAGCGCCATGGATTTTGCAATGCGTACAGAAGGGCTAAGTGCTGACGAGGCGGCAGAATCGTGGCAGCGAGGCAAGCTTTTGCCACGCTAACGGGAAGGGAGAGTTTTTTCATGACAGCACCAAAAACACAGGATCTGCGCGATTCTAGTTTGGCTGCACAATATGAAGCCTACCCTTACCCTGAGCGAGACCCGCGTGACGAGCAAAAGCGGCTGTTTATTGGCAGCCCTAGCCACTTGCGAGAAATTGACTATTGGGTTTTTGGCGCACAACGCCCCCGCAGCACACCATTAAGGGTGTTAATTGCTGGCTGCGGCACCGGCGATGGCGCCATTATGCTCGCCACCCAAATGACACGGGCAGAGCGGGCGGGTGAGGTTGTATGCCTAGACCGCTCTAGTAAAGCACTCGCAACCGTTCAAGCACGTGCCAAAGCCCGCGGACTTGAGAATATTCGCCTTATTCAAGCGTCTCTTAACAACCTTGCCCCATTAGAACTCGGTGTCTTTGACTATATTGATTGCTGCGGGGTTCTGCACCATCTCCCCGACCCAGTTGCAACGTTAAAAGACCTAACCGCCCACCTAGCTGAAGGCGGCGGCATGGGGCTGATGGTTTATGCCCCTTACGGGCGCACTGGCGTGTATATGGTGCAAGAAGCCTTAGAAAAACTTGCCCCTTTAAACGAAACACCCAGCGCACGGCTCGACTATGCCAAGCGTGTTATGCGCACTCTACCCGCAACGGCGTGGTTGCGCCAAAATGGTAACTTTGGCGACCACTTAAATGGCGGCGATGCTGGACTGTATGATCTACTTCTAAACCCACGAGACAGAGCTTATACGGTCAACGCCTTTCTGGATTTACTAGAGAGTGCAGGGCTTGAAAGCTCCTGCCTTATGGAACCTGCGCGCTATAACCCAGCACTCTTTATGCCAGACCCCAAACTTAGAGCGCGGCTGAGTGCACTTTCCGCCAGTGAGCAAGCGAGCATAGCTGAAGACTTAACCGGCAATATGGCCACCCACGTAGCCTATGTTGTACGCAAAGGGGCACGCATTACCCCACCCAATTACCAACACCCCGATACCGTGCCTATTATGCGCGAAATACCGGGGGTAGAGTTGGCAAAGCAAATGCTACCCAACCATACCTTGCCTTTTGCGTTTGGCACTTTGGTTGTCCCTATTGCGCTACCAGCACAAGCGCGCGGCATATTGCCGCTTATAGATGGGCAACGCTCAGTGGGAGAGCTTGCTGCTATTTTAAGCACGCGCGGCGTGCCACACGATAAATTTCAGACAGTTTGGCAAGAAACGTTCTTAACATTGGAAAGCCTTAACCGCGTCTTGCTGCAATCTCCCGCTTAGGGGCTCTATGCAAACCCATAAGCTACGCACAACACGACACGCTACGCCGCAAAAGCCGCTGCTTTTATTTGGTGCGGCACTCAAGCCTGATGGTAGCCCTACGCAAACACTGCGTAATAGGGTTGCTGCAGCTGTGCGCTTCGGCCAATCTCAGCCTGCCATTCTCTATATACCAACAGGCGGTGCCCAAAAAAACGCACAAACAGAAGCCAGCGTTATGCGCAAGCTTCTGCATGCGCACGCTATCCCGGACACTTCCATTTTGTTGGAAGACACGGCTTCTGATACGTTTGCCTCTATCAAAGCCTGCTCGGCAGTTTTACGCCGCCTTAAGCACCCCAAAAGAGCGCCTCTGTATTTTGCCACCAGTACCTATCATGCACCCCGATGTTGGGTTTTACTGCGCTTAGCAGGATGGATGCCCCACGCAGTACCGTACCACCCATTCCCAATCTTCCCACAAAGCAGTTACGCGAAAGTCTTGCTTATTGTTGCCCACGAAATACTCGCAACATTATGGGACAGTTTGCTTGTGCTGCTTTGGCGTATTGTGCGCTAAAGGCTGGCGGCGTATCTTTCGCCAACTCTTGCCAGAGCCTTGGACTGTTATTGGCTGCTAAGACCTGCGTAATGCAGGTGTCAAGCTGTCCGTTTACGCCATCTCTCTAAAGCCCACTTACGCTTTGGCACTCTTCGATAGCTCCTGTTTTCGCAGAGCTGAAAATAGATAGAAACAGTAGGTAAAATGTCCGTTTACGCTTTTGTTTTTCCGGGGCAGGGCAGCCAATCCGTTGGTATGGGCGCTGAACTCGCACAGGCTTTTCCCGCAGCACGTGCCGTGTTTGAAGAAGTTGACGATGCCTTAGGCGAAAAGCTTTCAAAAATTATTTTTGAAGGCCCAATGGACACTCTGACCAGCACAGAAAATACGCAACCCGCCCTTATGGCCGTTTCAATGGCTGTGTTGCGCGTGCTGGAAACAGAAGGCGGTTTAGATCTTGGGGGCAAGGTCTCTCTCTTAGCGGGCCACTCCTTGGGGGAATATGCGGCGTTAGCTGCTGGACGCTCTTTTAGTGTGCAGGATGCTGCGCGTTTGTTGCGCCTACGCGGGCTTGCTATGCAAAAAGCCGTGCCAGCAGGTGAGGGCGGCATGGCTGCCATTATTGGTGGCACCTTAGCCCAAGTGCAAGAAATCTGCGCTGAAGCTGGTAAGGGCAGTGTTCTCGAAATCGCGAACGACAATGGCGGCGGCCAAATTGTTATTTCTGGCAAAATGGATGCCATTGAAAGAGCTGTTGATTTAGCGAAAGAAATGAAAATAAAGCGTGCCTTAAAGCTACCTGTTTCGGCACCTTTTCATAGCTCGCTCATGCAGCCTGCCGAAGAGGTTATGGCTGAAGCACTCGCAAAAACAGACATTGCAGCCCCTATTGTGCCCATAATCGCTAACGTTACAGCCGATAAAGAGACCGACGCTGATGCGATTCGTACCAACCTGACCCGCCAAATTACAGGCCGCGTACGGTGGCGCGAAAGCGTGGAAGCAATGGCTGGCATGGGCATTGATACATTTGTTGAAATTGGTGCAGGCAAAGTGCTCTCCGGCCTCGTGCGCCGTATCGACAGTGAAGTGACCAGCCTTTCTATTGGCACTCCAGCCGACATAGAAAATTTTCTGAAAAACTTTTAATAACAGAGAGATACACGAGAATGTTTAGACTTGATGGTAAGGTTGCCCTTGTAACCGGCGCTTCGGGCGGTATTGGCAGCGCTATTGCTGCAACACTCCATGCACAGGGTGCTACCGTTGTCTTGTCGGGCACGCGTGAAGCAGTGCTGCAACAACAAGCCGCTGCTTTGGGGTCAGAACGGGTTTATTATGTTGCCGCCAACCTTTCTGAGCCGGAAGAAGCAAACAGCCTTATTGCTAAAGCAGAAGAAAAAGCTGGAGCACCGGTTGATATTCTCATCAACAACGCTGGCCTAACGCGGGACACTTTGGCTCTGCGCATGAAAGATGAAGACTGGGATCAGGTTATCAATGTTGACCTGTCTTCACCCTTCCGTCTGTGCCGCTCTGCGCTTAAAGGCATGCTGCGCCGCCGTGCGGGCCGTATTGTCAACATTGCCTCTGTTGTTGGGGCAACTGGCAATGCTGGGCAGGCCAATTATTCTGCCGCCAAAGCTGGCATGGTTGGTATGACCAAGTCTTTAGCGCAGGAAGCGGGCTCAAGAGGGGTAACGGTTAACGTTGTGGCCCCAGGCTTTATTGTTACCGCCATGACCGATGTTTTGCCTGAAGCCCAAAAAGAAAAACTGCAAAGCCAGATACCGCTTGGCCGCTTGGGCAAACCAGAAGATATTGCAGCAGCAGTACTCTACCTCTGCTCAGACGAGGCTGGCTGGGTTACAGGTTCTACCCTGCATGTAAATGGCGGTATGGCTATGATTTAAGCCCGCCTCGGGTAATATTGCACAACAAGTCGTGCAAAATGCTTTCAGATGTGGCAGACAGGCACCGTAAATGGTGCCAAGCACGCCCTCTGGAACCTTCTTGAGGTGGTTCGTGGTTGGCTTGAACCAAAGAAACGTGCTATGCGCCCGCAATCCTGTTGCATGCAGCAAGAGCCACACAGCTCTTATTACGCATGCAACAAGAAAGCTGGGTTATTAAGCGCCTAGATAACTGGCCCCAGTTCTGGGGCATACAGGAAGCAGAGACAGATGAGCGAAATCGCTGATAAGGTTAAGAAAATTGTAGTCGAGCACCTCGGTGTTGAAGAAAGCAAGGTTACGCCAGAAGCGTCATTCATCGACGATCTGGGCGCAGACAGCCTCGACACCGTAGAACTCGTTATGGCTTTCGAAGAAGCCTTCAATGTTGAAATTCCGGAAGACGCTGCAGAAAAAATCGCTACAGTGAAAGACGCCATTGACTACATTGAAAAGCAGAAAGCTGCCTGAGTAGGCCTTTTTGTCTTTAAGTCAGTATGGGGTCCCTCGCTCCTTGAGGGACCAAACAGATTCAAGCGGGGAGCGGGCTGGTTTGCTACAGTCGGCCGGAGCAAATTCGGGCCGGAGACGCGTTGTCGTCACCGGTATGGGCATGGTGGGGCCGCTTGGCCTCGGTGTCGAAAACGTATGGTCACGTCTGATCGCTGGTGAAAGCGGGATTGGCCGAATTACACATTTTGACCCAAGCGATCTGCCTGCGCAGGTAGCGGGGCAAGTACCAGAAGGCCCAACGGCTGAAGGAAAGCTCACGCTTTCTGACTGGGTGCCGGTCAAAGATCAGCGCAAGATGGATCGCTTCATTCATATGGGGCTGGTTGCTGCGACTGAGGCTGTGGAGGATTCTGGTTGGAAACCTCAGACCGAAGAAGATAAATGCGCGACAGGCGTTATGATTGGTTCAGGCATTGGTGGCCTGCAAACCATTTATGATGCGTCTATTACCGTGCATGAAGGCCGCGCCAAGCGCCTCTCACCCTTCTTTATCCCATCAGCATTGATCAACCTTGTCTCTGGGCATGTGTCGATCAAATACGGGTTTCAAGGCCCCAACCACTCTGTGGTGACGGCTTGTGCAACTGGTGTTCATGCGATTGGTGATGCAGCACGCCTTATTATGTTAGGCGATGCCGATGTCATGGTTGCAGGTGGTGCCGAAGCAACCGTGTGCCCACTGGGCATTGCAGGCTTCTGCTCAGCACGTGCGCTTTCAACCGGCTTTAATGAGACGCCACAACAGGCTTCTCGCCCGTGGGACAAAGACCGTGATGGCTTTGTTATGGGTGAAGGTGCTGGTGTTGTCGTGCTGGAAGAGTACGAGCACGCCAAAGCACGTGGTGCCAAAATTTATGCCGAAGTTATTGGCTACGGCATGTCTGGCGATGCGTACCACATTACCGCACCGGCAGAAGGGCATTATGGGGCTTTCCGCGCCATGCGCTCTGCACTCAAAAGTGCTGGCATTACACCTGCAGACGTACAGTACGTTAACGCACATGGCACCTCCACCATGGCTGACGACCTAGAACTGGAAGCTGTAGAACGTCTTTTTGCTGAAGACGCTCGTAATTTAGCTATGTCTTCTACAAAGTCAGCTACCGGGCATCTGTTAGGGGCTGCTGGTGCAGTGGAAGCTATGTTCTGCATGCTTGCCATTAGAGATAACGTAGCACCGCCTACGCTTAACCTCGACAATCCATCGCGCGAAAGCGTGATCGACCGCATTGCACACACAGCGCAGCAGCGTAATATCAACATTGCGCTTTCTAACAGCTTTGGCTTTGGCGGCACTAACGCCAGCCTGCTGGTCAGAGGCGTTTGATAAAATCTTTTATTCCCTCGCAAGAGGGAATAAACAGAAAGCATGCGCAAAACTGTTTTTTTACTACTCAGCCTTCTCCTTCTTGGGGGAGGCGCAGTAGGTGTGAAATTATGGGCTGGTTATACACAACCCGGCCCACTCACGCAGGATACTGACGTCGTAATTCCGCAAGGAAATTACCGTAGTACAATTCATACCTTGCAATCAGCCCATGTTCTACCACCTGGTATGGTCGCTGAATATGTAGCCTTACTCGCTATTCAGCTAACCCGGCACCAAGGGCAGTTGCATGCTGCGGAATTGAGTTTTCCTGCCAACTCTTCACTTAAACAAGTGTTATGGATTTTGCGGCACGCTCACCCGGTGCTCCATAAGCTGACCATTCCGGAAGGTCTTTCAGCTTATCAAATTCAAGAAATATTTGAGAATGCTGCGTTTTTAACAGGGCAAACCCCACTGCCTGAAGAAGGCAGCGTCCAACCTCAAACCTACAAATTTTTGCGTAACACCACGCGTAGCAATGCCCTTGCCAGTACCCAAACGGCAATGGCTCACACTCTTGAAAACCTTTGGCAAAACCGTGAAGTTATTTCTGAAATACCAAACAAACACGCTCTCGTAACACTGGCTTCTTTAATTGAGAAAGAAACATCTGTGCCGGAAGAGCGCCCTGAAGTGGCTCGCGTTTTCATCAATAGACTTAATGCAGGCATAAAACTGCAAACCGACCCAACTGTAATTTACGGGCTAACGGCAGGCAAAACACCACTCGGGCATGGCTTAACACATGCTGAGCTACAAAATGCCAGTGCATATAATACGTACCTATATGCCGGGTTACCACCGGGACCAATTTGCTCACCCGGTTTATCTGCCCTGCAAGCGGCCGCACACCCAGCAAAGGGTGATATGCTTTATTTTGTTGCAAACGGCAGAGGGGGGCACAATTTTGCCAATACCTTAGCCGAGCATAATAAAAATGTTTCGGAGTTTCGTAAAACGCTTAAAAAATAAAGACGTGCTTTGAAAACACACCCAAAGGTAAATACCCCTTGGGTGTGTTTATAAATAGGGTTGGCTTTTATTTAAGGGGCTTTAGGCTTTCGTTCTGCACGGCACCCACACTGCTTTCGCCATTACTGGTATAGTTTGGCACAGTGTCATTCAAGTTTGTTGGTTGAAAAGCTGCTGTCCCAGAGGTTTTCTGAACCGCGGCCTGTGTGCCTGCCAATTTGCTATAGCGCATTAAAACGCTTCTAAGCGGGTCTGCACCAGGGTTATTCACACGCATGGTCACCACAATATCTTCTGGCCCAACGGTTTGAGAATAATATTTGCGGTTTACATCGCTATTCACGGTTAGTTTTGTGCCCGCCAACGAAGCACCAGCGAACAACCCCTGAGATTTCTGCGCTACCAGAATGTCTGTATTTCGCGCACCAGCATTCCCACGTTCAGCATTGCTACTGAGTGTTGCAAAAGATACACCCGCATTAGCCCCAAACTGGAACTGGCTATCTAACAGGGCCTGCAAACCGCGGTCTGTCATGACAAAAAACATCACGGCAGAACTTTGTACGCCCAGTTGAATACCAAAAGATGCGGTACCAAGCTTATAAAAAGCAGGGTCAGACCAAGATCCTCTGGCATCACGCGCAAGCAGCACACAGCCACCACCAGCCCCACCAAAAACCACTGACATACGAAAAATAGAGGGGCACACCATAACAGCGCGTGCCTTGGCAAGGTTGGTGACCACGGGTGTCGTGGCTGTTGCCCCAACAAAAATATCCTGTACGGTCAAAGCTGCTTTATCAACAAGTATTTGCCCGTTATCTGCGGCATGAGCCACACCAACTGGCGCGCCCAGAAGAAGAGCGGCTACCCCTACAGCCAATGAGCAGGACGTAAAGCGGTAAAATGACCGCATGGCGAGGTTCTCCTTGTGGGTCGTAAAATTTCATAACAAAAAAACAGGATATTATGGCGGTAGCATGACTTTGCAAACCGCACATTTTACGGGACTTACTTTAGTGGAATAGCAACAGCCTCAGACAGCGTTTGCGCAATATGCGGGTTTGCCGCCAAAATAGTAGCCGGGCCAGTAAGGCCGCCAGTGTGTAAGAAGGGGGAAACACAGGCACCGGCCTCAGCCAAAAGGGGTAAAGCAGCAGCAACGTCCCATAAATTAATAACGATCTCGATATAGCCATCAAGGCGACCACAGGCCACATCAGCCAATGCCAAAGCGCCAGAGCCACCAGAACGTGGCATAGCACCCAAGCTCATAATGGCGTCTATCTTTTCAATAAAGACCGCTTTGGGTACCCGGTTGCTCCACCCCATTTCAATCATGGCGCTGGCAGGGTCTTTTACCGGAGAGGCCTGAATACGCTTACCATTTAAAAACGCACCGTGCCCTAACAGGGCTGTATATACTTCCCTTAATGCCGGGGCTTCGATAACACCTGCGACCGGTGTATCGCCTTCTAATAAACCAAGTGATACGCACCACCGGTTACGCCCACGTGCATAGTTGGATGTGCCATCAATGGGGTCAACCACCCAACGCAATTGCCCTTCGCGGGCCATGCCGCCTTCTTCCCCCTGAAAACCATCTTCAGGAAAAAGAGCAGTCATACGCTCGGCAATAAAAGCTTCTACCGCGCCATCAGTTTCCGTTAACCAGTCTTGAGCTGCCTTTTGGGTGCCAACAGGCCCACCTGCTGCTGGCCGCATAGACATAGCCAAGCGGGCTGCGTCATGCACAACAGCGCGGGCGGCTTCAAGGCGGTAAGCTATAGCAGGGCTAAATGAGGGCATATTGTGCGCTTTCCATAATCAGAACTTTCTGTGCACCATACCCCCAAGTACACATAGACGCGACACCCGAGCCAAAAACAATCTTGTACGAAATACTTTAGCTAGTGCTTTTTGTAAAAAGACTTGGGCCAGCGTTTATGGAGCCATAGCCAGCTTTCTGGCTTTTGGCGTATCCAACTTTCCAACTGGTCGTTTACCATTTGTACCAATGCCGCCAAGTCTTGCTGCTTATTGCCCGTATTGGGCAAGGTAAGGGGGGGCTGAACAACAATACGCAAACGGGCAGGGCCTAAGCGTTCAACATAACCGGGTATAACCGGGCAACGATATTTAAGGGCCATAGCGGCCAAGGCCGGAGCTGTCATGGCGGGCAAGCCAAAAAAGCTGGCTTCTACACCGTCGTTCATTTTTTGGTCTACCAGCATACCCAACCGGCCACCCTTGGCCACATAAGCCAGAGCTTCCCTCGCACCCCGTGCCCCTTTTGCAAAAAGAGGCATGGGAGTAGGTGCCATAGCAGTGTCTCTTAAATGCCGGATCATACCATCTATCAAAGGGTTACCCGCTGCACGGTAGAACGAGGCAAAAGGTACGCCATAGCGCGCAACAGCAGGCGGCAGCATTTCCCAATTGCCAATATGGCCCGAGCAAAACAAAACAGACCCACCCCGCATGGCCTGTTCTTGTAGATATTCTACCCCGCACACCTCAAACCCCGGCCCATGCGGGGTATTTTCCTGCAAATGCGCGAGGTGCGGTAATTCCCCCACGGTACGGCCTAAGTTTTCCCACACACCACGTATAATTGTACGCCGCGCCTTAGCTGCAAGCTCTGGTAAAGCCAACTGTAAATTTCGGTCAGCTATTTTTGAAACGGGCAATAGTGGGCCAATACAACGACAAAACCGGCCCGCAAAATTAGAGGCCCACACAGGGCCTAATTGAGTGAAAAATGCCAACATGCTGCGTGCAACAGCCGCCTCTATACGCATAAAATAGGTTGGTTGGCGGGGTGTCATGCCCTTTTTCCGTGCAGGGTGCTGTTTAAAATATGCTCAGGCATGTGTGCATTACCCCATTGAAGAGACACACTCGCAACCGTAATGGTGTTCCGTATAGCAGCCGGAAGTCTTATTGCATCTTTAGGGGTCGTTAGTAGGCGCGCATTATAATGTTGAGCCAGCGCATATAATGTCTGAATATCACCTTTTTGGTAGAAATAATGATCTGGGAAAGCGCAGGTTTTAACAATATGAGCTTGAGCTTGTTTTAAGCCCTCAAAAAATTTATCTGGGCGCCCCAACCCGGCAAAAGCAACATAAGGCTGACGCTCTTTCTCTGGCGCGAGTGGCATAACAGTTTGAAGGTTTGCATGCATAATATGTGTATGCGCTAAAAAGGGCGCGTAACGCGTTAGAAAACCAGTTTTATCATGCCCTATCATCAACACAACATCAGCTCTTTGCAAAGCACTTGTTGCCTCTTCTCGTAAGGGGCCAGCCGGTAGCACATGCCCATTGCCCAGCCCGACAGCACCATCAATGATCAACACAGAATAGGTTTTATGCAGTGTTGGGTTTTGCAGCCCATCATCCATAATAAGGCACTGTGCACCGGCCTGTATCGCTTTTTGGGCCGAAGCTGCTCTGTTACCTCCCACCCATGTTGGCCCGCAAGCCGCCAAGAGTAAGGCCTCGTCTCCCACATCGCGCGCAGTATGGCGTGTTGGGTCAACTTGTGTTGGGGTTGTAATACGGCCTTTGTACCCCCGAATGAGCGCATGCACCACCACACCCTGAGCCTGCAAACGTGCCATTAAATCCAGAACGACCGTTGTTTTACCTGTGCCACCCGTTGTTAGGTTACCACAACACAAAACCGGTACAGGCGCTTTCCACCCGCTTTGGCGCAAGCGCCTAGCCGCACAGGCGGCAACAATTTTAGAAAAGGGCGCCAGTAAAAAAGGCAAAAGACGCCTATCAGGCTCCTGCCAAAATTTAGGCGGGCCTCTCATGCTACCAATAACGCCACTATTTTTTGCGTTAGCGTCTCCAGTAACTCAGACTGCTGTTCTAGCTTTTGGTAAGCACATTCTGCCTGCTGCTCTGCTTTCTCTGGCTTGCTAAGCATATCAGAAACCCACGCGGCTAATTGCTGGGCGGTATTAACCTTAACAATACCCGCACCTAACTGCTCAAACGCTTGAGAAAAATTTTGTATTCTAGGCCCGGTTGCCACAGGGCATTTTAACCGTGCAGGCTCAAAGGGGTTATGCCCACCACCGCTAGTTTGAATAGTTTGCAAGCTATTACCAATAAACGCACACTGCGCCAGCCTATAAAAAAGGCCTAGCTCACCCAACGTATCACACACCCAAACAGGGTCTTGGGCACTTGGCCACTGCCCGCAAGAACGCCTTGGCGCATACTCAAAAAGAGCCAAGAGTCCAGCCCCACGTTCTGGGTGACGGGGTACGATAACTGTCAAAAGAGTAGGATGGCGCCTACGTAACAGGGCAACAGCCTCTACCAATTCGGCTTCTTCCCCGTTGTGGGTTGAGGCCGCAAGAAAAACGGGGCGCTCACCAATTTTGTCTCGCACTTTAGCTAACTGCCCCCAATCAACAGGTAGGGGTTGTGCAAGCGTTTTAATATCTCCCACAGGCCCGACAGAGCAACCACCACTTAACTGCACAAAATGCGCCGCATCATGATCTGAGCGTGGGGCAATCCATGCAAAGCGTTCCAACATACGCTGCGCAACTTTAGGAATTTTTTGCCATGCTTTAAACGAATGGTCAGACATACGACCATTTACCAAAGCAAGCGGAATAGCACGCTTATGGCAAAGCCCTATCAGGTTGGGCCAAAGGTCGCTCTCTGTAAAAACAACAGCATCTGGGCGCCAATGGTTTAAAAAGCGGGTACCCCACCGTGGCACATCAAACGGTAAAAATTGATGACCTATTTTTGCAGCAAAAACAGACTGTTGTACGCGCTCTTTCACTAAGGCTGCCGCGGTTACTGTACCTGTGGTCAATAACACACAACATGCGGGGCAATGGGCCAGACAATTCTCAACTAATGGTAGCAAAGACAACACTTCGCCCACACTTGCCGCATGAAACCAAAGCAACTTACCTTGAGGGCGACGAAGTGAGGCAAACCCCATTTTTTCTCGCACACGGGTGGGGAGTTCTTTGCCACGCTTTTGCCGCCACCGTAATAAAAAGGGCAACACCGGAGCCAATAGTGTGGCCAGCCCATACCATAAACGAGATGGCATAATATCAAGCGGCAGCAAGAACCCCTTAGTGCGCTGATAAGCCGGAGAACGCTGCGTATTTTGTTCTGCCTGCATCATCTGCTCATTAAGCGCAGATTCTAATCTTGCCGCTTCACCGGTAGCATGTCGTACAAGTGTTAAGGGGCTACCACATACCAAATGCCCTTTACCAAAAGGTAATGGTAAAAGCATACGGTCCCACGTTTTTACACGAATACCAGAGCAACTGCCCCCTATGGGCACAACAGGCAAGCCTGTCATGCCAGCAAGGCTTACGGCCCCTTGCTGCACAACACGCCTAGGCCCCCGTGGCCCATCTGGGGTAATAGCAACAATCTGCCCGCGGTTAAGGAGCGCACGCATACGCCGGAAAGCAGATGCACCGCCTTTGCTTTTACCCTTATTGTCAGAAGACCCAGCAATAGACCAAATACGCCACGGAGCCACAATATCTGCAATCATGCGCCCATCGCGGTTGCGACTAATGAGGACAGACAATCGTAACCTTGGGTTTTGCGGCTCTGCCCACCACCATAATGCGGGTGAAAGCGGTAATATTTCGTGCCAGAAAGCGACAAGGGCGGTTTTGCCATCTTGCCCTATCAAAAAGGGCATAGCCTCTGGGCTAATGCTCACTGTCCAGCGTGTTGTGCGCAGCGTAAAAGCCAAATACGCCCGGAGCACAGCAACGCCTGTTGCCCCAAGCAAGGTTTGCTTTTGTTGAGAACGCTGCTGCACCACAGATAAAACTAACGCCTAACGTGAAAGATAACGCCGTAGGGCAACTCCCTCTGGCGCTTCGTTCAAGATAGAGGGCTGATAGGCAACGGTAAATGCTTTATGTGCACGCTCCCACACACTCACATCCGTCTTTTCTGGTACAACAACCTCAGTTACGCCACAGCGCAGCAAAAACTCATACTGGTCTGGCAAAATATGCCCGGCAGCTCGTATTACACCTTTAAAGTGCAAATGCTCACGCAAGGCTCGCGCCTGTGTAAACGCGCGTCCATCCCGAAAGATAGGGAACGTAAGCTGCACAGCCGTAAGGCGGGGCAGGGCAATACGCAGAGCCTCTACGTCTTCATCAGGAGCAAGGAGAACACCCAGTGCACCATCACTGTTGCGGCCCAACGCTTCTGGTAGGCGCGCCAATGGCACCAACACGTTACCTTCAGGCAATGCTTCACCCTCAATAGCAACCTGCCAGATTTCTTCTTTAAGCTGACCGTTTTCAAGCAATGGCATAAGCGGCGTCCTTGAATGGTGCTGTGCCAAGGCGACGGCACGTTTGAATAAACTGCTCACCAGGTTCTCTTCTGGCAAGGTAGACATCAACAATACGGGCGACAGCATCTACCGTTTCATCTTCTGAAAGAGCAGAGCCTAGAATTTGCCCTATAGACACAACATCCTGATCTGATGCGCCGCCGAGCGTAATCTGGAAAGCTTCCTGCCCACGTTTATCAACGCCCAGAATGCCAATATGCCCAGCATGATGGTGCCCACACGCATTGATGCAGCCTGAAATATTCAAACGCAGGGCACCAATTTCTTTTTGCAAGGTAGCACTTGCAAACCGCTCACTCAATTTTTGGGCGATAGGGATAGAGCGTGCATTTGCCAATGCACAATAATCTAACCCTGGGCATGCAATAATATCGGTAATAAACCCGATATTAGCTGTTCCCAGACCATTTTGCTCTAATGTTTGCCAAACCTGATACAACTTGTCTTGCCGCACATGACCCAAAACAACATTTTGCAAATGCGTGACCCGTAACTCACCAAAGCTAAACGTATCGGCAAGGTCTGCCAGCACTGTCATTTGCTCTGATGTTACATCTCCGGGTATGCCGCCAGCGGGCTTGCAGGACACCGTAACAGCTATGTAGCCGGGCTGTTTATGGGGGTGCGTATTCGTATCCACCCAACGGCTAAAAGCAGAATCTGCTAAACGGTGCTGCGCTAACTGCTGGGCTGCATCTCCCGCAGGCTCAAACGCTGGGTGCCCGAAGCGTGCTCTAATAGCTTCAACAAGCGTATCTGGCAGCCTGTATTTTGCCCGATCCATTGCTGCAAATTCTGCATTCACGTGCTCAAGAAATTTGTCTACGCCCAGAGCTTGCACCAAAATTTTAATACGCGCTTTATAAATATTATCCCGCCGCCCAAACGCATTATAAACACGCAAAATGGCCTCTAGGTAGGCAATCAGGTCTTCTTCTGGCAGGTCGTCGCGCAGTTTAGAGCCAACAACAGGGGTACGGCCTAACCCGCCACCAACATAAACTTCAAAAACAGGGCGACCATGCTCGCCTTGGCGTGCCATAAGGCCAATATCGTGAAAACGCGCGGCAACGCGGTCTTTGGGGCTGCCTGAAATAGCAATTTTGAATTTACGTGGCAGAAACGTAAATTCTGGATGCAAAGTAGACCACTGCCGTAAAATTTCAGCATAAATACGTGGGTCAAGCACCTCATCCGCCGCAGCACCGGCAAACTGGTCTGCTGTAACGTTACGAATGCAGTTACCACTTGTCTGAATGGCGTGCATTTCAGTTTCTGCCAGAATATCAAGTATCTCTGGCGTTTCTTCCAGCTTGATCCAGTTAAACTGAATGTTCTGCCGTGTGGTAAAATGCCCGTAACCGCGGTCATAACGCGTTGCAATATAAGCCAATGTACGCAGTTGGCTGGCACTCAGCACCCCATAAGGCACGGCAACACGTAACATATAAGCGTGCAACTGCAGGTAAAGGCCGTTCATTAGCCGTAAAGGCTTAAACTCTTCTTCAGTCAGAGCGCCAGATACACGGCGTGCCACTTGCTCTTTAAACTGCGCAACACGTTCTTTGAGAAAATTTTTGTCTACCGCATCATAGGCATAACGCCCGACCGGCAGAACAGATGAGGAAGAGTGGGGCATGGGGAATAATCGACCTTATGAGCTGGGGCGTAACAGCAAAAACATTAAACGGTAACGGCAGAGTCTGGTTTGTGCCACGTCGGTACAAATTCAGGGTGTACACTAGGGCCAGCAGCACGGATCTGTTCGCGGCTGGTGACGGGAGTTAGTATGCCTTGGGCATTTGCATGCACCTGCACACCATAAACCCCCACTAACTCCTGCTGTTGCGCAAGTGCTGCATGCTCAGCCAGCGCCGCTTCTATGTGGTCATTGGAGAAAATTTTTGCTCGGTCTAGCTGCAACTGCCACGAACCATCAGCAGCTAACCAAACAATGCGGCCATCTAGCAGACGATTGGCAGTCAATACGCTTTGCCCTTGCGCATCCCGGCGGCTATTCCTGCGATCCATTTCTTCCTTACCTCACCAGAATTACTTTTTACAAGCGTATTTACCCATAAACACACAGCACAATCAACTCTGAGAAATACAACGAATCACGATGGTGTGAATTTGGGAGAGATTTCTTACCCAACGTGCTTAAGCAAAAAACCACCATTAACGGCTTTGTAAACGCACACCATCGCGGAATAGCTTGCCGCGTTGAATCTCAAGTTCTGCGCAGGCTAGGCGCGTTTGCCCTTCTTCCTGTGTATTATAAATAAACACTGGCACCGTACGTTGGGGCAAATGGGCTGAATAATAGCAAAAACCCTGCCGCTTGCTATATAAGGCCAACTCCACTGCTTGCTCGTGGGCACCCTGACCTTGGCGCAAACCAATTTCAAATGGGCGGATCATCAGTTCGGCTGGGCCTGATTCTAATTTTTCAGAAACAGCACAGGGGGCTACGCCACGTTCGGACGGGGTAAAGACACCGTTTTTTATATGCCCAGAAAAGCTAACAACCTCTCCTAAAAACTGCATAACAAATGCCGTATTGGGCGCTTCGTCTAACGTTGCTGGTGATGCATCTTGCACAATACGCCCTTGCTGCATGACCACAATACGGTCTGCCACCTCAAGAGCTTCTTCCTGATCGTGCGTAACTAAAATGGTTGTTAAACCCAATTGATCATGCAAGGTGCGCAGCCATGTGCGGATAGCCCGGCGCACAATAGGGTCTAAAGCACCAAACGGTTCATCAAGTAACAAAACTCCGGGGCCTGTTGCTAAGGCCCGAGCCAAAGCAACCCGCTGCCGCTGCCCACCAGAAAGGCGTGCAGGGTAAGCTTTACCCATGCCCGACAGTTGCATCAGATCAAGTAAGTCTTGCACACGGGCCGTAATTTCAGCTTTTGTCGGGCGTTGCTCTCGTGGCAAAACGTCAAGGCCAAAGCTAATATTGCGGGCCACTGTCATATGCGGAAACAGGGCATAATTCTGAAAAACAAACCCTATTTTACCCGCGCGGTCATGCAGGTTTTCTAGCCTGTTTCCATCAAGATCTATTGTGCCACTGCTATAATGATCTAGGCCAGCAATGGCGCGCAGTAAGGTTGTTTTGCCTGCCCCTGATGGTCCAACCAAAGCAACAAACGCACCAGAAGGTACAGCCAACGTTACATCATCCAGCAAACGCCGCTCTGTTGCTGGTGCGTGCCGAACTAGGTTTTGTATTAAAATGCTCACTCTTGCACCTCTCGGTAGCGTGCCCATGCTGCCGGGGCAGAACGTAAAAATACTGCGGCCATAGCCATACAGGCCAGCAAAGCCGCCATGGTAAAGGCGGCAACTGTTTGGTAGCCGTTATAAAGGCTCTCGATATGTAAAGGCATGGTTTCTGTCAGGCCCGGAATATGCCCGGACACCACCGACACCGCCCCGAATTCTCCCATGGCGCGTGCTGTTGTGAGCAACACGCCAGAAAATAGGGCCACACGGGCATCTGGCAACGTAACACGCAGTAAAATTTGCCAAAACCCAGCGCCGGCCAATGCTGCAGCTTCTTCTGTGTCTCGCCCTTGATGCTCCATATAGGGCACTAAAGTACGCACAACATACGGGAGCGTTACAAACAATGTTGCCAGCATGATACCCGGCACAGCAAATGCAACATGAATGCCCGCACGCTCTAAAGCAGGCCCCCACCACCCTTGAGCACCAAAAAGCAAAAGCCACACTAAACCAGAAACAACCGGAGAAATGCTTAAAGGCAACTCAACCATCACAAGCAGTGCTGCCCGACCGGGAAAGCGATATTTTGTCAGCAACCAAGCGGCCAAAATGCCACATAGCGTGTTGAAGCACACCGCAACAACCGTAGTTTCCAACGTAAGCCAGATAGCCGCAATACCATCGGGGTCTTTTAAGGTAGCAAGTGACGCCAAGAGGCCGCTTTTAAGCGCTTCTGTCACGACCACAATCGGGGGCAACAAAAGCACAACTACGAGTAACACCCATGTTGCCCCCCATAATGCAATTTTTTTCATGGCATAGCGCCCCATGCAGAAAAGCGGCGCCGCAGCACCCCAATGCCAGCAAGGGCAGCGAGAGATATAACTAACAACACCAGAGCAATTGCTGTAGCGCCATCGTAATCGAACTCCTGCAACCTCACGACAATAAGCAGGGGCGCAATCTCACTTTTAAATGGCTGGTTGCCAGCAATAAAAATAACAGACCCATACTCCCCAACGCCACGTGCAAAAGCCAGCCCAAACCCGGTAATAAGGGGCGGGAGTAAAGGTGCCAGCACGACACGCGTTATTACTTGCCACGGCTTAGCCCCTAATAGTCTAGCGGCCTCTTCTTGCTCATGGGGCAGGGCTTTTAAAACGGGCTCCACAGTTCTTACTACAAACGGCAGGCCTACAAACATAAGGGCTATAATAATGCCCCATTGCGTATACGCGACAGAAACCCCCATTTTTGCCAGAGGGTAACCAAGCCAGCCTTGCGGGCTATAAAGTGTTGCAAGAGTAATGCCTGACACGGCTGTGGGCAGGGCAAAAGGGAGGTCTATAAGGGCATCTGCTATACGCTGGCCGGGCAAGTTGCCACGTACCAGCATCCACGCCAAAAAAAGCCCTATTGGCACATTTAACAAGGCCGCTACGGCTGCGCTAAAAAAGCTTGTCCAGAGGGCTGCAAACATACGTGTGTCATGCAGTTCAGCCAATACAGGGCCAACGCCATCCTGCCATGGGCGAATAATCAAAGCGCACAGGGGTAAGGCTATGAACAAACCAGTCCAAAGCAGTGTAACCACCAACGCCAGACGGTAGCCCGGCAGGGCTGAATCTCCCCCCCGCCAAAATGCAACACAGGCTCGCTTCATACTACGCTAACCCTTAAAAAATAGAGGCTATGGCGCCCCATAGCCTCTACAGTCTGCCAAAATCTGGCACAACAAGTCAGTAGCAAAAGATGGGGGTATTAAAGAAAAACCACCTTTTGCTTATTCACCGCACATAATATGCCGTTTTAGGACTGTTTACGGGCAGCCGCGGCTAAACTGACCTGCTGTTTGATGAACTCCGAAAGAGTTTCAATAGCCGTATCAACATTATTAACACTGGTTTTAAGGTGCAATGCAGGGGCCACGGGGGCCTCATAGGGCGCATCAATACCAGTGAAATTCGCTATTTTCCCTTGCCGTGCAGCAGCATAAAGCCCTTTTGGGTCTCGTTCTTCGCAGACAGCCAGATCAGCATCAACAAACACCTCCTCAAACCCATCACCAATAATTTGGCGTGCCAAATCACGGTCTGAGCGTAGGGGAGAAATAAGGGCAACCAGCACAACTTGCCCAGAATCTCTGAGAATACGGGCAACCTCAGCCGCACGGCGCACATTTTCTGTACGGTCTGCCTCCGAAAACCCAAGGTCTTTGCACAGGCCCGCACGCAACGTGTCTCCATCTAGCACACTCACATGCACACCTTGGTTAAACAGCTGAGTTTCAGCACCCCGTGCAACAGTACTTTTACCTGCGCCAGACAAGCCTGTAAGCCAGAAAACAGCCCCTCGGTGCCCTTGGGCACGGTCTCGCTGTGCGGCACTCACAAAACTAGCACTTGGGTGAATTGCTTTATCTTGCTCAGAGACCTCAGCCGCTCCGATAAGTGGGGCACCACCAACAATGCGTTGCAAGCGGTCAACCAACACGCCTCTGCCATCAGACGTACCGGGTGCAAACGCATCAAACTGTATTTTTTCGGACGCAGCGAGCGTAATTTCCGCAAAGCCCTCTGCAGGTACTTCCTCACCGGGGTGGGCTGTCAGGTTATCCAGATCCAACACCGTATCAATAGATACAACGGTTACGGCGTGTTCTGCTGTAGCAAGACGTAGCTTAAAGCTTTCGCCTACACGCAATGGCTCCTGACGCAGCCAGAAGAGACGGGTACGAATACGAGATGCCTCGACCGGCGGCGTATCTGGCAGATACAGAATATCCCCACGGTCAGGAATAACATCAGGCTCAAGCGTAACCGCAATAGATTGGCCTGCCACAGCAGAAATTTGGGGGGCTGTGTGCCAGCTTTCTAATGATGCAACGCGGGCAGGGGTCTTTTGTGCGCCAATAATAACCGTATCACCCACACGGATACGCCCGCGCTCAATACGCCCAGCAACATAGCGTTTATCGTCAAAGCGATACACGTCTTGCACTGGAAAGCGCAGTGGCAATTCAGTACGCACTTCTGGTGTGGGCACTTGCGCCAAGGCTTCTGTTAATGTTGGGCCTTTATACCAGGGCGTACGCTCAGAACGGGTGGCAATATTGTCTCCATCCCGTGCGGAGGCAGGCACAAACACAGCGGCTTTTAGGTCAAGCTTGGCCAAGAGTTCAGATACAGAATGCTCAACAGCCTCAATCTTCTGCTGGTCAAAGTCCAGAAGGTCTGCCTTGTTGAGCAACACTATGACGTGCCTAATGCCAATAAGGTGCAGCAACATAGCATGGCGGCGGGTCTGTTCGCGCGCACCTTCTGCCGCGTCTACCACCAACACAGCCGCTTCGGCATCGGCTGCACCGGTAATCATGTTACGCAAAAATTGGCGGTGTCCGGGGGCGTCAACAATCACAAATTCCCGTTGCCCCAAACGGAACGGAATGCGCGTTGAATCGACCGTTACACCTTGGTCGCGCTCGATTTGAAGAGAGTCGAGCAGAAAGCTCCACTCAATCTTCAAACCACGTTTTTTGGACGACTCAATAATCTGGGCAACTTTACCTTCCTGCAGGTTATCTGTGTCATGCAAAAGGCGCCCAATAAGCGTTGATTTACCGTGATCAACATGGCCAACAATCACGATTGGCGTTGAAGCGTCCAGTGAAGAGATATCGCTCTTAGTCATGGGGTATTATCCAATCCGCACAAAAATCAAAGATAACCAGCAACACGCAGACGCTCGAAAGCATCCTCAGATTCATGATCCATTGCGCGGCCTGCACGCTCTGAAGTGCGGGTCGTTTCCAGCTCTGCAATCACCTCAGCAACTGTCGCGGCATCGCTTTCCACTGGGTTGGTAATATCTTGATCGCCCAAAGAGCGATAGCGTTTGCCATTTTTTGAAAAATACAAATCAACAAGTGGAATACCTTCACGCTCGATATAGCGCCAGATATCAATTTCACGCCAAGAGAGCAGCGGATGCACACGAATATGCATTCCTTCCTCATGAGGAGCTGCATACTGATCCCAGAATTCTGGTGGCTGGTTACGGATATCCCATTTGTGGCTAGCGCCACGCGGGCTAAAAACACGCTCCTTAGCGCGTGTTCCTTGCTCATCACGCCGGATACCAGCAATAACACCTTGCAAGCGGTGTTTTTCAATCATAGCCGCAAGCCCCGCAGTTTTACGGGCGGCAGAACGTGCTGCGGGCGGCAGAGACGGGTCCATGTCTTCTACTGGGGGGCATTCCCCGAGTTGCAGGTCAAGGTTCCATTTTTTGGCGTATTCATCACGGAACTGATACATTTCAGGAAATTTTTTTCCTGTATCAACATGCATCACGGGAAAGGGCACACGGCCCATAAAGGCTTTTTTAGCCAACCAGACCATAACGTTTGAGTCTTTTCCCAAAGACCAAAGCATGGCCAAGGGCCGCAGCTTACGGTAGGCCTCGCGTAAGATAAAAACGCTTTGTGCTTCAAGTTGATCAAGATGATCCATGGTGTGATACAAACCTGTTTTTAAAAGACAAAAATAACGATACCGGCAAACCACTTAACCCACAGTGTGAATGCCACATTCAGTTTTGGCCAAACCGGCCCAGCGGCCAGAACGCGCATCTTGCCCTTCAGAAACAGGGCGTGTGCATGGCTCGCACCCAATAGACGGATAACCCTGCGCAACAAGCGGGTGAGCTGGTAGACCTCGGCGTTTTATTTCCTGCTCAACCTCTTCAGCAGACCATAGAGCCAAAGGGTTGAGACGCAATTGACCATCACTTTTAACCTCAACGACGGGCAGAGCAGTGCGCGTTGAGGCCTGCACACGCTTGCGGCCAGTCACTAAGGCACCATAGGGCAGGGTAGCTAGGTCTAGCGGCTCAACCTTGCGCAACTTGCAGCACGCATCTGGGTCAAAAGCCCACAACTCGCCAGTAGGGTCACGGTCTGCCACTTCAGAGGCAGCAGGCCTTACGTCCTGCACGTTGTTTAAGCCTAAAAAACGCGCAAGCTCGGCTCTATACGCAAGCGTTTGAGGGAAATGCTTACCCGTTTCCAGAAACAGCACAGGCATGTCCGGTGCGGCCTCAGCAACTATTGCCAGCAACAAGGCAGATTCTGCACCAAAGGAGGATAATGCAGCTACGCCACCGGGCAGCAGGCGCGCAGCCTCACGCAGCAAATGCACAGGATCTGCGCTACTGGCTTTTAAGTGCTCAATGATGCTTGCATCAACGGACATTTCTGACTTTCACGACTCAAACCGAACTTATTCTGCACCTCAATATAAGTGCATTTTCCGTAGTTCAAGATAATTAATTCATCATATTAGTGGAAATTGATCCCAACACTCCAAAAAACATCACTCTTTTCTGCGATTCATTTCCTGACATACCAAAAACGCATAACACCCACAAAAAACACCAGAGAAATACAACATATCAATTTCGTGAATAGTCAGATTACAAATATACACAACTAAGGCAGGGCCATTGCGGTCATGCAGCTTTCTCGTATCGGCGCACAGCAGCATATTGCTGCCATCAAGCTTTCCATATGCCTCTGACAATCAACAAAAAAACCGGAACATCACGATATATAATCACGCACGAGGCACAGTCTTCATTATACTACGCCACACGCATTCAGCCCCGACACTTCAATTAGTTGGCATAATATATCTTATAGGATTTTTATCTGTTCTGGAAAAAAGGGCGCAGTGCTTCTGCGCCCAGCCCAAACAGACTATAACTATATTATTGTACAGGTTTAGGATTATCGCGCCGAAACAGCGCCCATTCCTCCATGACCGTTCCATCTGGTAGATGGCAATAATTTACCTGCCCCTTTTGGTCATCATGGTGTATTTCAAGGGTTCCGCCCTTTTTAACACAATATAACGTAGCCGGGTTTGGCATGCGCAAAGGCCTTACGCGCTGGGTTGAGCGCTCTTCTGGCCTATGGCTACAGGCCGCAATGGTGCCAAGCAACGTGAGCGTTAACACCGTCTTTGTAAGGGTGGAGAAAGAGAAAGCCATAATTGCCTGTTCCTTTTTTCTGTCCCGCGATCAGATGCCACCGCAGCGCGTAGAGGCGCTCTAAAAGCCTACTATTCTTCTCTTGTAAGAGCAGCACCGTAACTTGTCACTCTCCTCGCACGCTCTACACTCTGGCGCCAGCGTAACAAAACAGGTATATTGCCTGACCCCTACCCAATACCCACAGAAAATTTGGTTGTATTTGCATGCCTGATGGTTCAGCCCCTGCCACCCGCCCTTCCTCCACTCCTGCTGTTCGCAACGACTGGAGCGTTGCCGAAATTCAGGCTTTGTTGGATCTACCGTTCCCTGAACTGATGTTTCGGGCGCAGGCAGTGCATCGGCTTACCTTCGACCCCACAGACATTCAAATCTCAACTCTTCTTTCTATTAAAACTGGCGGCTGCCCAGAAGACTGCGCGTATTGCCCACAAAGTGCACGCCATGAAGAAAGCGTAAAAGCTGACCGCCTTATGGCTGTCGAGAAGGTTTTGGAAGAAGCAAAAAAAGCCCGTGCAGCAGGTGCTAGTCGCTTTTGTATGGGGGCTGCTTGGCGCTCACCGAAAGACCACGACCTAGAAACCGTTTGCGCCATGGTAGAAGGCGTTAAAGGCCTTGGCATGGAAACATGCGTTACTTTGGGCATGCTAGATACCCAACAAGCCGAAAAACTTAAAACCGCTGGGCTAGACTACTACAACCATAACCTTGATACCTCGCCCGAATTTTATGGCGAGATTATTACCACACGCACATACCAAGACCGCTTAGATACCCTCTCGAACGTGCGTGATGCAGGTATTAATGTGTGTTGTGGCGGCATTGTCGGCATGGGCGAAAACGACACCGACCGCGCCGGGTTAATTGCAGCTTTGGCAACTCTACCTACACACCCAGAAAGTGTACCCATAAACCTACTGGTTAAAGTAAAGGGCACCCCTCTGGGCGATGCAGAAGACATAGACCCGCTTGATTTTGTGCGCATGATTGCTGTGGCCCGTATTACCATGCCCAAAAGCCGGGTAAGGCTGGCCGCTGGCCGCGAAAATATGAGTGATGAAACCCAGACACTCTGCTTTTTGGCGGGGGCCAATTCCATTTTCTATGGTGAACGCCTTCTGACAACCCCCAACCCACAAGCTCAGCGTGACCGCCAGCTTCTGGCCCGTTTAGGTATGCACACCACAGGTGTTGGCCTTGATACCGTAGAAACGGCTCAACTCTAACCGCCTTTAAACCGTATGACTTATTCCGTTAAAGAAATTTTCCTCACTTTGCAGGGCGAAGGCGGTCAGGCTGGGCGTGCTGCCGTTTTCTGCCGCTTTACCGGCTGCAACCTTTGGACAGGGCGTGAAGAAGACCGCGCAAAAGCGCTTTGCCAATTTTGCGATACAGATTTTATTGGCACAGACGGTGAAGGCGGCGGAAAATTTGAAACAGCCACGGCCCTCGCCGCTACTATTGCTGCGCAGTGGCCTGCTTCTGATGCCAACAACAAGCTTGTTGTTTTTACCGGTGGCGAACCACTTTTACAGCTTGACGACGCCCTTATTGATGCCATGCACCATAATGGCTTTTCTATAGCGGTGGAAAGCAACGGTACAGTTATAGCCCCAGTGGGTATTGACTGGCTATGCATTAGCCCCAAAGCTGGCACTGATTTTGTGCAACAACGCGGCATGGAGCTCAAACTCGTTTTTCCACAAAACGGGCTTGATCCGGCCAGCCTTGAACATCTCGATTTTAAAAAGTTCTGGTTACAACCCATGGATGGGCCAGAGCAAGAAGACAATATTCAGGCAGCTATCCGTTACTGCCTCCAACATCCTCAATGGGGCCTTTCGCTCCAGACACACAAACTCACTGGTATTCCGTAAGCATGCCATTACCAACACAAGCCCAAAACGAAGCCGCTTTGGTGCTTTTTTCTGGCGGGCAAGATTCAGCCACATGCCTAGCCTGGGCCCTTGCACGTTTTGGACGCGTTGAAACGCTTGGCTTTGACTATGGGCAACGCCACGCAATTGAACTTGCTTGCCGCGCAACCCTGCGCGCAGGCCTACAAGCACAAAACCGCACATGGTCTGATAGGCTGGGCATGGATCATACCCTCAACCTTGCCGCACTGGGTGAAATATCAGACACAGCTTTAACCAGTGAGGCCGAGATAGCCATGGCCGAAGGGGGGTTACCCAATACCTTTGTGCCGGGCCGCAACATTATTTTTCTTAATTTTGCAGCGGCTTTAGCTGCGCGCCGGGGTATTCGCCATATTGTAACCGGGGTGTGCGAAACAGACTACTCGGGCTACCCAGATTGCCGAGACGATACTATTAAAGCCGTTCAGGTTGCCCTCAACTTAGGCATGGAATCTCGCTTTGTTGTGCACACTCCTTTAATGTGGATTAATAAAGCAGAAACTTGGCAATTGGCAGAAGAGCTAGGTGGCCAAAAATTGGTCTCGCTCATTAACCAAGAAAGCCATACTTGCTATATGGGAGAGCGCGGCACCATGCACCCATGGGGCCACGGCTGCGGCCACTGCCCCGCATGCGACCTACGCCGCAATGGTTGGGAAGAATACCAAGCCAAGGTGACGCCCAATGCCTGAGCTTATTTTTACACGCCGCTTTTCTATGGGCCATCGCCTTATTCATGGCGCGAGCGAGACCTGCGCCCTACCCCATGGCCACAATGAATTTGTAAGTGTAAAACTTACTCCTACACGCCCTGCACCGCTTGACGGCATGGGCAATATGCCTGTTTCTTTTCAAAAAGCAAAAAGTACGTGGCATAAATTTGTAGATGAAAAACTAGACCACGCCTTACAGCTTGCACAAGATGACCCTCTCTTAATCTGGTTTCAGCATAACGAGCCAGAAAGAGCGAAGCGCATTGTTGTAACCCCCGGCGACCCAACAACTGAACTCATGGTTTGCCTCATGATGGCAAAACTCAGCGCTTTTCTACGTGCTGAGGGCGATGCGTTGCGCTGCATTGAAGTCTCTCTTCAGGAAACCCCTACAAACACTGTTAGTTTTACGGGCAACCCCAAAGATTTTTTACCCAGCCCACGCGCCCCTGAACAATGCTGGTGGCACCGCGCTGATATGTCTATTGCCGATTGAGAGTAAGTGTTCCCTACACGCAATAAAATTTCAATGAAGTAAAGTATTATGGGCTTGCTGGGAACAACGGTTAGTAATGCCCAGCGCCACTATAAACCCACATTTTTTCTTTTATAAAAATAGTTAAATACAGAAAATACTATTTTTAAATTTTAACATTAAAAAATATCTTTCCCAAACCACCGCGAGAAATATTGACCTCATAAACCACAATATCCCCACAGTCCGGTATAGGCATTTACATACTATACCGGGCTGTGGGGAGTTTTAATCTTTAAGTTTAAGAGCTTGAGTTGTCTTTTCCCTTAACTCTTTGCTTAAGGCTGCATTATTTGCCAATGTCTGACCATAGGATGGCACAATAGCTTTTAATTTAGCGTCCCATTCAAGCAGCTTGTCTGCAAAGCATTTTTTGAGCACGGTCAGCATAATAGGGGCCGCAGTAGATGCACCGGGTGATGCGCCAAGCAAAGCCGCAATGCTCCCGTCCTGACTGGCTACAACCTCTGTCCCGAACTGTAGAACACCGCCTTTTTTCGGGTCTTTCTTAATAATTTGCACGCGCTGGCCTGCCGTTACCAGTTCCCAATCTTCTGGTTTAGCATCTGGCACAAATTCACGTAGAGCGTTCATACGCTCATCGTTGGACTGCATAACCTGCTGGATAAGGTATTTGGTGAGGGGCCAGTTATCTCTGGCTACGGCCAACATAGCCCCAAGGTTGCCACCATTCACAGATTTAGGCAGATCCATTAACGACCCGTGCTTTAAAAACCGGGTTGAAAAACCTGCATATGGCCCAAACAGTAACGCCCGTTGCCCGTTAATAACGCGCGTATCAAGGTGCGGCACAGACATTGGCGGCGCACCGACAGACGCCTTACCGTAAACCTTAGCATGATGCTGGGCGATAATATCGGGGTTTTTGCACCGTAAAAACTGCCCACTGACAGGAAAACCACCTACCCCGCGTGATTCTGGAATACCACTTTTTTGTAGCAGTGAAAGCGCGCCGCCACCGCTCCCAATAAAAACAAAACGTGCCTTAACCATACGCTGCGTATTCAAGCGCAAATCTTGCACCAGCACATGCCAAAGACCGTCTTTGCCTTTGGTCACATCTAACACGTCATGCTTTGTATGCAGGGTGCTGGCGGGCGTGCTGGCAAGGTAGCCAAACAACAGGCGCGTTAACGCGCCGTAGTTCACATCTGTTCCATTAAGGCTACGGGTTACCGCCAGTTTTTGCCCTGCTGTACGGTTTTGCATAACCAGTGGCATCCATTGTGCCATCTGGGCTGGGTCTTCAGAGTATTCCATCCCTTCAAAAAGAGGGTGCGCACTCAAAGCCTCGTAGCGTTTGCGCAAAAACTCTGTATTTGCCTCACCCCAAACAAAGCTCATGTGGGGCACAGGCGTAATAAAGTCGCGTGGGTTCGCAATTAGCCCGGCCTCTACAAGGTAGCTCCAGAACTGGCGTGAAATCTGAAATGCCTCGTTAACCGCCACAGCCTTGCTAATGTCCACGCTGCCATCGGCCTGCTGTGGCGTATAGTTTAACTCACAAAGGGCAGAATGGCCTGTGCCAGCATTGTTCCACGCATCCGAACTTTCTTCTGCAACATTATCAAGCCGCTCAAAGGTACTAATGCTCCAGTCTGGCTGAAGCTGCCTGAGCAAAACCCCTAAAGTGGCGCTCATCACGCCACCGCCTATCAGGACGACATCAACAGAAGAAGCGGTATCGGTCGTGGTGGAACTCATTGTGGTCTCCGAATATTCAACCCTGCCCTTTTGCTCAGACATAAAGTGGGCTGGCTTATGCAAGCAATGCCCCGCTTCATGCCTGCATGCAAGATGGAGAGAGCCAGAACAACTGCATGCAGATACAGAAGACCTTATGGCACAGCATGTGGCGCAGCACTTCTCATCTCTCCGAGAGCGTAGCTGCAATGCGTTTTATTCTTGGCAGTGAACCCCTACAGTTTATAGGCGTTTAACAAGCACCCTCAGCCACCACACAATAAAGAGGACAACCCTATGAGCATTCAAAAATATGGTTCAGCCCATTGGACAGGCACAATTAAAGAAGGGAAAGGCACAGTTTCTACCCAAAGCAAGGTACTTGTTGACCAACCTTATGGCTTCAACACACGCTTTGAGGGGAAACCCGGCACCAACCCAGAAGAACTGCTGGGGGCAGCCCATGCAGCCTGTTTTTCAATGGCGCTTTCTCTCATTTTAGGAGAAGCCGGGCTAACTGCAAAAAATATTGATACGAAAGCCGTTGTCAGCCTAGACAAAACAGATGCCGGGTTTGAGATCAGCTCTGTTGCGCTGACACTAAAAGCTGAAATTCCCGGCGCATCTGCCGAGCAGTTTCAAGATCTGGCCAATAAAGCAAAGACGGGTTGCCCCGTCTCTAAACTCTTTAACACGACAATTACACTTGATGCAGAATTAGTAGGGTAAACTAACCAACCTGCCCTCTGTGCCGCAAAAGATGGTCTGCTAAAACGCAGGCCATCATGGCTTCACCCACAGGTACAGCCCGGATACCCACACAGGGGTCATGCCGCCCTTTAGTGATAACGTCTTTTTCCTGACCATCTCGTGTCACAGATGGCACTGGCGTTAACATGGAACTGGTTGGTTTAACCGCAAAACGCGCCACAATAGGCTGCCCGCTAGAAATACCCCCCAAAATACCACCAGCATGATTGGCGCCAAAAGCAATATGACCGCTACCGTCCATACGCAATGGGTCAGCATTTTCAACGCCCGTTAGTGCGGCTGAGGCAAAACCATCGCCTATTTCCACCCCTTTAACAGCGTTAATGCTCATTAACGCTGCGGCAAGGTCGGAATCGAGTTTGCCATAAATAGGGGCGCCTAACCCTGCAGGTACGTTTTCTGCCACCAGTTCAATAACAGCCCCTATTGAAAGACCATCCTTACGAATGGCGGCCAGATATTCTTCCCACACAGGTACGCTTTGCGCATCTGGGCAAAAAAAGGCGTTACGCTCCACCTCTGCCCAATCCCAACGGGTACGGTCAATTTTATGTGGGCCTAGTTGTACCAGTGCGCCCCGAATACGCACAGACTCACCAAGCACGCGCCGCGCAATGGCACCCGCCGCCACACGGCATGCCGTTTCACGCGCAGAGGAACGCCCTCCGCCGCGGTAGTCCCTAATGCCATATTTCAGGTCGTAGGTTAGGTCAGCATGCCCAGGGCGGTAAGTCTGGGCAATATCGCCATAATCCCGCGAGCGCTGGTCTGTATTTTCAATCAGCAGAGAGATAGGCGTGCCTGTTGTCTGCCCCTCAAACACACCGGAGAGAATGCGAACAGCATCTGGTTCCTTACGCTGCGTGGTAAAGGCAGATTGGCCTGGCCGCCGCTTATCCAAAAACGGCTGAATATCAGCCTCAGTCAAAGCCAAACGTGGGGGGCAGCCATCAACCACACAGCCAATGGCTGGGCCGTGGCTTTCACCCCATGTTGTAACGCGAAATAAATGACCAAAGCTGTTGTAAGACACGATGCTTCCCTTATTCCCCGACGACGGAAATATCAGGGGCAGTTGGGTTTTTCATGCCAACCATGTGGTAACCACTATCAACATGGTGCACTTCACCCGTAACGCCAGAAGACAGGTCAGAGAGCATATAAAGCCCTGCACCACCAACCTCTTCTAAAGCAACGTTACGCTCTAGCGGCGCGTTGTATTGGTTCCACTTCAGAATATAACGGAAGTCCCCAATGCCACTGGCAGCCAGTGTTTTAATAGGCCCTGCGGAAATTGCATTGACGCGAATGGCATCTTTACCAAGGTCGGCCGCCATATACCTTACAGATGCTTCCAGCGCCGCTTTAGCAACACCCATTACGTTGTAGTGGGGCATAACACGCTCTGCACCAAGGTAGCTTAGGGTAAGCAGAGAGCCGCCTTTTTTCATCAGCTTAGCTGCACGCTGTGCCACAGCCGTAAAGGAGTAGCAGGAAATATCGAGTGCCGTCAGAAACGCATCACGCGGGGTGTCAACATAACGGCCACGGAGGTATTTTTTATCTGCCCAGCCAATGGCGTGCACAACAAAGTCAAGCTCGCCCCATTCTTGCTCAAGCCGGTCAAACGTGGCGTCAATTGCGGCATCATCGGTTACGTCACAGGGCAGAACCAAAGAGGAACCAACGCTTTCGGCCAACGGCTGCACTCGCTTACCCAGTGCCTCACCTTGGTATGTAAACGCCAACTCACCACCCTGTGCGGCAACAGCACTGGCAATACCCCAAGCAATAGAGCGGTCATTGGCAACACCCATTACCAAACCTTTTTTGCCCTGCATGAGTGTTCCCCGGGCGGGCAATGTGGTGTCATGAGAAGACATGCTGCTAACCTCGACCTATTATATTTGTACACAAACAAGAAGCGTATACGCACTTTAGAGGGTTGGTCGCATACCAGCGCGCTAGAAACAAGACCTTGCCCTGCATAGCCGCCTAAAAGGCCCATTTTTCTGACCAACGGTAACCATTTACGCACATTTTGCCTGCCCTGCCAGACAATTATACCATAGCCCAACGCAACCTCTCCCCTCCCTGCGTTGTTAGAAGTATGCTGTAAAAGTAACTGGTAGCCTTGGTTCGCTCCCCAGACGTTAGAAAGAAAAAAGCATGACAGACCACTCTTCCGCTCACATGCACGAAATGGCACAAAATGAAACACTAATTGATCTGGCCGCAGATCCGTTTGTGCTGTTTGCGGAGTGGATGCATGAAGCTGAAAAAAGCGAGCCCTCCGACCCTAACTCAATGACCCTTGCCACGAGCACACCAGACGGCCACCCCTCTGCTCGTATTGTTCTTCTTAAAGGGGCAGACCGGCGCGGGTTTGTTTTTTACACCAACCAACAGAGCCGCAAAGGCGATGAACTCGCCGAAAACCCAAACGTTGCTCTACTTTTTCATTGGAAAAGCCTGCGCCGCCAAATCCGGATTGAAGGGGCCGTTACCCCGGTAACGCCGCAAGAAGCAGACGCTTATTTTGCGAGTCGAAGCCGTATTTCCAGATTAGGGGCCATTGCTTCTGACCAGTCTCGCCCTTTGGCAGACCGTGCCCTATTTGAAGCCCGTGTGAAAGAGGCCGAAACTCTTTACGCACACACAGATATTCCACGCCCCGATAATTGGTCTGGTTACCGCGTAACCCCCAGAGCTTTTGAGTTTTGGCAAGAGCGCCCCTACAGGCTGCACGACCGCGCACGCTGGGTTTTACAAGCTGGTATGTGGTCTACCACACGGCTCTACCCCTAATCATTATGGCAATACACACTGAAAGCAGGGAGAAAATACTATGAAAGACGTAAGAAAAATTCTGCTTCCCTTGCCTAGCGTTTCAAATGGTGAGGCCGCATTAACGCGTGGTTACAATTTTGCACGGCGCTTTGGTGCACACCTAGCGGTGCTGCATGTGCGCCCAGATGGCCGAGACATAGCCCCCATGGCCGGAGAGGGCCTGTCTGGCGCTATGGTAGAAGACCTTATGCGCTCTGCCGAGCATGAAAGCTCACGCCATGCCCACGAAGTGCGGCAGCTTTTCGAGCGTTTTGCCGCCACCCACCCTGATATTGAAGTTGTACCCCCGCGCCCGCCTTTCCCGTGGGACAAACCAAGCATGAGCTTTAACATTCTCTCTGGCGCAGAAAGTGAAATTGTACCGGCCCACGCACGGCTTTCAGACTTTACACTGGTACCCCACCCAGATTCCGGACAAGAGGTCTCCTCTTCCGAAACGCTGCATGCCGTGTTGTTCGATAGTGGCCGCCCTGTTGTTATGGCGCCCCGCACCCCGCCTAAAGGGCTTATTAAACGGGTTTGTATTGGCTGGAACGGTACCGCAGAGTCTTCATCTGCGTTACGTGGGGCGCTTGCTTGGGCCTTAACGGCAGAAGCGGTACGCGTACTACACTGCGAAGACTACCAACGCCGCGGCCCCAAAGCACGCGATGTGGTTGATTACCTCTCTTTCCACGGTATCAAAGCCGATGCTGTTGCCTTTAGCCCGGTTGATAGAGACGTAGGCAAAGGCTTACTAGCCGCCTGCCAAGACTTTGATGCCGATATGCTGGCCATGGGCGCTTATTCCCACTCACGCTTGCGTCAGCTTATTTTAGGTGGCGTTACCAGGTATGTGCTGGAACATGCTGACCTAACCGTACTTATGAGCCGCTAATATACAACCAAAGAGGCGCCACAATTTTGAGTGCGCCTCTTTGGTTAAAAAGGTTCGTTTATTGCAATCAAACATTTTTAAACGCTGTATATTTTTAAATTTATTTCAATATTTCTGTTTTTATAGTGAGAGCTAATCTTTTAGCCGCAAAAAAGCAGGTATTTCATGCGTATTCTCGAAAAAAGCCCCTGTGCTTTTCTCTCAAACTGCGAGATATGGCGCGTCCGCCCCGACACAATTGATACAGAATTACAAATTTTTATTGTTGGCCCTGAAGGGTCATGGCCTGAAGAAACACGCTTTGGCGTAACATTTGCAACCGATGCAGAACAATTCGGGAACATGGTACCTAATATGGTGCGCACTCTCACCACTTTTGGAGATGTTTATCCGTCTTACACGGTAAGCATTGGTTATGCGCCGACCAGTGCACAGGCCTACAGTGTGCAAAGAACGCGCGACCTTACTCCAACAGAATGGCCTGCTTACTCCGCTTTTTTTACAGAAGCACTCAACGAACCAACCGTGCTACCAACAGGCAAGGCACTCGATTTTCTTAACTTTATTATTGATGAACTACAGCCTGAACTAAACGCTGCCTACCCTATCAACCTACAAGACAGCACCTTGGTCGGGCACGATTTGGGCGGCCTGTTTACTCTTTTTGCTTTTCTGAACCGGCCTGAAGCGTTTCAAAATTACCTTGCCATTAGCCCTGCCCTGTGGTGGGCCGAGAGCGCTCTTATTAATCTAGCGCAAGATACCACTGCCAGCACGCTAAGCCCAAAAAGCAAGCTTTACCTGTGCGCAGGTGCGCTAGAGGCCCAGCACCCAACAAAATCCTTGGTATCTGCCCTTCCCGAAGATTTACAGGCTAAACTACCACAAGGTATTTTACGCCCTGATATTGCAGGCCATATACACCGCTTGGAAGCAGCTCTGGCACCATGGAAAACGCAAGGCCTAACCCTGCACACCGCCACCATTCCTAACGAGACTCAAGGCTCTGTTATTGGCTCTGGCCTAAGCCAAGGCTTGCGGGCCCTAAACTCGTTGACCGAGATATATGGGGGTTAAACTGAAGCAGTATAAAAGCCTGGAAAAGCAGCATCTTAGAACTATTTTTAACGCTATTATTCTGGCACAGTAATGGTCATACCATCCCACGCAGGTTCAACACCTGCTGGGAGCGTGTTGCACAACGTCTGCCAATCCATATCTGGCCCCATATGGGTCAGAATAATACGGCGGGGGTTTAAAAGCTGTTTCCACTCCAGAACGCGCTCAAGCCACGCATGGGCACAATGCGGTTCATGTTGGAAACAATCAACCACCCATGTTTCTATACCAGCCAATGCAGCAAGAGCATGTGCGTCTAGCTCAACGACATCTGTGCTATATGCAAAGCTACCATAGCGCAGGCCCGTTGACTGACCCCGCCCATGCCCTTGCTGAAATGCGGTGAAATTATACCCTGCCATCTCAAAATCTTGGTTTGGTGCAATAGAGACAGCCTCAACCGCAGCACGGAAAAAATTAGTGCCTGTCATGGGTTGAAAAATATAGTCAAAACGCGTTTTGACTTCTTCTAACACAACAGCGCGCCCATAAGCTGCAATAGGCGCTTTTATAATACGGTTAACAGCCCGTACTTCATCTAACCCTGCAATATGGTCTGCGTGGGCATGTGTGTAAAAAATCGATTTAAACGCAGTAATGCCGTTTGAAAGTAACTGGGCACGAATATCTGGCCCGGTATCGACCAAAATATTCTCACCATTTTCCATTTCCAAAAAAATAGAAGCCCGGCTACGCTTATTTTTAGGTTCAGTGGGGTCACAACGCCCCCAAGCGCCGTAGCCGTCTTGGCCGCCCACCATAGGCACGCCAGCAGAGCCACCACACCCGAGAATTGTAACCTTCATACTCACCCCACGCCGTCTTTAGGCTGCCTTTTTAAACAGACGGAAAAAATTCTCCGTTGTCATTTGGGTAAACTGCTCAAGCGGCTCCTCTAGCTCTTGCGCAAGGCACGCAGCTGTATAAGCCACAAAGGCAGGTTCATTTTTTTTGCCACGTTTAGGAACAGGGGCAAGATAGGGCGCATCAGTTTCAACTAAAATGCGCTCACGCGGTAGTTTGCGCGCCACGTCTCGATACTCACCACATTTTGGGAATGTTGAAATACCAGAGAAACTGACATAGCCCCCCAAATCTACAACACATTGCGCCAAGGCCTCGCTTGAGGCAAAGCAATGCAACAAAATGGGAAACGCGCCTTTCGCCATTTCGTCACGCAAGACCAGTGCCATATCCTCATCCGCCTGACGGGAATGAATAATAACCGGCACATCAAGCTCTCTAGCCGCAGCAATATGCAGCCTAAAGCTTTCTTGCTGTAGGGGCCTTACCTCAGCCTCACCATGGAAATAATCTAGCCCGGTTTCCCCAATCCCAACCACTTCTGGGACCCGCGCAATATCAAGAATATGCTGCACAGAGGGCAAAGGCTGCTCTGCAACATGGTCTGGATGCGTGCCGACTGTGCACCACACAGTAAGCTCTGGGTCAGAAAAACGGGTTAAGGCCTTTTGTTGCTCTGCCCGCGCAAGCCGTGTGCCAATTGTTACCATACCACCCACCCCGGCAGCCTTTGCGGCTGCCATTAAAGCGGGAATTTCTTCATCACTAAAATGATCAAGATGGCAGTGCGAATCAATCAGCTTAGTCGTTACACGTGTCATAACTTACTCAGGCGCCTGCTCTACATACCGTGGAAAAATACCCTGAGGTGCGGGCAAGGTACGGCCTGCGGGCAAAATAACGTCAAGTGCGGCAAAGCTACGCTCTGCTGCCTCAACACCAAGTTGGGTTAGCATACGGTCCATGCTTTGTGGCATAAAGGGCTGTAGCACCGTAGCAATGCCGCGCAATGTGTCTAGCAACACACGCAGCACGTCTTTCATGCGCTCAACATCTGTTTTGCGCAGAGCCCAAGGGGCTTGGTGGTCAATATAGGCGTTACCGGCCCGGATTACTTTCCACACATCTTCTAGTGCGTCCGTCAATGCGCAGCGCTCAATTTGTGAGGCCATTAAGTTGGGTAGCACAGCCACCTGCCCCAATAGCTTGCTGTCTTCTTCAGTTAGCTCTCTGCGCTCTGGTACAATGCCGTCACAGTTGCGGGCCACCAAAGACAGTGTGCGCTGGCACAAATTACCAAGGTCATTTGCAAGCTCCACATTATTACGCATAATCAGAGACTTGCGAGAAAGGTCGCTATCACCGCCAAAGGGTACTTCACGCAGCAAGAAGAACCTTACTGCATCAAGGCCAAACTCTTGCACCAAGTCACGCGGGTCAATTACGTTGCCCAAAGACTTGCTCATTTTCTCGCCTTCGACTGTCCACCAGCCATTGGCAAAAACTTTACGAGGCACCTCAAGCCCGGCCGCCATCAAAAAGGCGGGCCAATAAACGGCATGGAAACGTGCAATATCCTTACCGACCAAATGCAGGTTTGCTGGCCAAAAAGCCGCACGAGGCGCATCTGTATCCGGGTAGTCTAACGCGCTTAAGTAGTTTGCCAGCGCATCAAACCACACATACATAACATGTGCGTCGTCGCCCGGTACGGGAATGCCCCACTTAAAGCTTGTACGGCTAACAGAGAGGTCGCGTAGGCCTTGCTTTACAAAACTGACAAGTTCACGGTTTGCACTGTTGGGCCCCAAAAACTCAGGGTGTGTTTCGTACAATTCCAATAGTTTGTCTTGGTAGTCAGACAAACGGAAGAAGTAGGAAGGCTCCTTTACCCATTCGACCGGGGCACCCGTTGGAGCGCGTTTTGTGCCATCTGGGCCAGCAACAAGCTCGTCTTCAGAGTAAAAACACTCATCGCGTAGGGCATACCAGCCTTCGTATGCACCAAGGTAAATAGCGCCACTGTCTGCCACTTTTTGCCACAGCGCCTGTGCACTTTTTATGTGACGAGGCTCTGTTGTGCGAATAAAATCATCATAAGAAATGGCCATTGCATCGGCCATATCGCGAAAATTAGCTGAAATAGCGTCTACAAACTCTTTGGGGGCCACATCAGCAGCTTGTGCAGCTTGTTCAACCTTTTGGCCGTGCTCGTCTGTACCGGTCAAAAAGAAAACATCATGCCCAGACAGACGGTGAAAACGCGCCACCACGTCTGCCGCGATAGAGGTATAAGCATGCCCAATATGGGGCGCGCCATTCACGTAATAAATGGGGGTGGTAACGTAAAAACGTGCGGTCATGCTTTACTCGCAATAGTCATGGCTTCGAGAAGAGTTTCCTGTTTATCCAGATTGAAGCGTTCCGTCTCTGCCTGAAGGCGCATTATTGCCTCCCACGCTTGTGCAAAAACAACCGACACTCCAAGCCCTTGCCGGGCAGCCCCACGGGCACGCTCCTGCAACGCGTCTGATAACAGGCTGAAAAATAAATTAAAACCTTCATCCTTGCGCAAAACAGCTTCTGCCGTTGCGTAAGATTGGCTTACAGATTGCCCGGCCAAAACTTTTTCAACAAGGCCTGCCATACGGCCACCTTCGTCTGCCAAGAGCGCGAATGCTCGCCCGGCAGAGCCATTGGCACCAGCAAGGCAACGCTGCAACTCTGCCGGGTCAAGGTCTGGTGCAGCCCCCATAACAATGGACTGCACGCACGCAGAAGGGAGCGGTGCCAAGTCTAACCGGCGGCAACGGCTACGTATTGTTGGCAACAACCGCCCCGGTGCCGAGCTTGTTAAAAGCAGCACAGCCTCTGGCGGCGGCTCTTCCAGAATTTTAAGAAGAGCGTTGGCTGCACTTCTGTTCAGCCATTCTGCGCCATCAACAATAACAACCCGCCAGCCGCCTTCTGCTGCCGTGCGTCGCAAAAAAGCGTTAATGGGCCGTACGTCGTCAGCCACAATTTCACCACGGTAGCGCTGCTTTTTTTCATCAAAACCCCGGCCAACCACCAAAAGGTCTGCGTGGGTTGCGGCCGTAATACGCCGCCCTGCCGGGCTTTGGGGGGCTTCTCCACCCAAAATTATACGGGCTACCCGAAACGCAAAGGTTGCTTTACCTATGCCCGGTGGCCCGGTTATGAGCCACGCATGCGCCAAGCGCCCAGTCGCCAACCCAGTACGAAACACATCTAACGCTTGCACGTGCCCTTGCAGAGCAAGAGAGGCAATACGGGGGTCTTCGTACATCCCTCTTCAGCCTAGCTGAAGGTGAGCGCAAATATCTTTTACAATCACGCTGTTCACCTCTTCAGGTGAGGCGCCATGCGCGACAATACGCCGTATCCGGTGTGGGTGTTGCTCAGCTAATGTTGCAAAGCCGTGCAGCATACGGGCATGAAATGCCTCGTCAGATTGTTCGTACCTATCTGTTGGCGCACCGCGCGCAGCAAGCCTTAGGCGGGCAACATCACGCGGCGCTTCAAGCAGAAAGGTCATATCTGGGTCTCGGCCAAGCTCTTTTTGCAGGGTGTTGATCAGACGCAGTACATCTGGCCGCCCATCTGCCCGTCCATACCCCTGATACGCTAATGTTGAATCTGTAAAACGATCACAAATTACAATTTTACCCGCATCAAGGGCCGGGTTAATTACTTGGTCAACATGGTCATAACGCGCGGCAAAATGGGTTAAAATCTCCGCCCGCCATGAAAGGGGGTTTTTACCAAACAGTAAAACCTGCCGTAGGTCTTCTGCACCGGGTGAGCCACCCGGCTCACGCGTTATCACCACATCTAGCCCGCGGGAAAGCAACGCAGCCTGTAACAGCCTGAGTTGTGTTGATTTACCAACGCCCTCTCCGCCTTCCAGCGTTATAAACAAACCTTTAGCCATGGCTTACAGGTGCAACCTACGTGCGGCGCGGCCAAATATACCCAATGCGGCAACATCTTGCCCCACCACAACCGGAATAGCAGCCTGACGCCCTCCGGGTAGGGTCACGGTCAACTGCCCGGCAGGTTGGCCTGCTTTAAGTGGTGCTGTCAGTGGGCCTTGGTAGTCTAACGCCACATGCGTGGCATTACGCCAGCCGTGCGGCAACAGCATGGTAAAGTCTTGCCCGACAACAAGCGGCACTGTCTGGCTTTCCCCCATCCATACGGGGGCTTGCTCAACAACATCCCCTTTGGTCAGAATTTTGGCCGATTCAAAATTGGCAAAAGCCCAGCCTAACAAGCGCTCACTTTCACGCGCACGCAGGTTGCTGCTTGCAAGACCATTCACGGCCAAAATAACGCGCCTGCCATCACGCAAAGAAGACGCGCACAAACCAAAACCACCGGCATCAGTATGGCCTGTCTTTAAACCGTCTGCCAAACCTTTAACGACCAGCGTATTGCGGTTTTCTTGGCGGATTTTGTTAAAGAAAAACTCTTTTTCCGAGAAGAAATGATAATATTCAGGAAAGTCGTGAATAAGGCGTAACGCCAGATAAGCCACATCACGCGCTGTCATGTAATGGTTTTCGGCTGGCCAGCCAGTCACGTTCATGAAGTGCGAATTATGCAAGCCTAATTTGCCTGCCATATCGTTCATGGTGGCTACAAATTGTTCTTCTGAACCAGAAATACCTTCTGCCAACACAACGCAGGCATCATTACCGGACTGAATAAGCATACCCTGAATAAGGTCTTGTACCGGGATGCTCTGCCCTAAGGGCACAAACATGCGCGAGCCTTGCATACGCCATGCTTTTTCACTCACTGGCAGCGTTTGATCCAGCTTCAGGCGGCCAGAACGCAGCATGGTAAAGGTAACGTAAGCCGTCATCATTTTGGTAAGAGAAGACGGCGGCATGCGCTCGTCCGCTGCTTTTTCAAGCAGGGTGGCACCGCTATCGTAATCCAGAATACAAGCCCAGCGAGCAGCGGTATCAACCGGCCCTACCGGGGTTAGGGCCGGTGCCTCTGCCACGGGTGCGGCTTGTGGCGCTGCCGTAGCAGCAGGCCGTACCTGAGTATGCCCTTTACGCGCAAAAGCTGTCAGCGCGTAATTACTGGAAACAAGGGCTGCGCCCCCAGCAAGAAGAAACCGGCGAGTCTGCACGTTTTTTCCTATTCAACGACGATATGAGATCCGGTTAAACCATCTGCGAGTGAACGCCTCAGGGCCGTATCTGCCTCGCTTATAGTCGCAAAAGGCCCGTGCCGCACAGCCCACATTTTACCTTGAGAGGCAAAAGAAGGCACAACACTGCCCCCCTCTCGTGCGGCTTCTCTTGCCGCAGCGTACCGAGAGGTAAAATCTGTTGTTTCAACCCATAAACGCGCATAGCTAGGGGCACCCTGCCACCAAGAGACAGGCAAGTCGGCCATGGCCGCGGCAACATCTGCCTGTAAGCCCGCAGTTTGCGCAACGCCACCCTCTTTTACAGAGGGCACCTCTTTAGTGGCCCGCCCAGCACTTTGCCCTCCGGCAAGTTGTGTTTGCACAACCCCTTCAAGGGGGGCCGCATTAATTTGCAACGCCGGGCCACCGGGTAAAATTTCGGCCAAATGGCGGCTCGCCTGCTCGTCTTCTACCACACGCACTTTTGCGGGTTGGTCTGTTATACCTAACAAGCTGGCAACTTTAGGGGTAACACCCAACACACGGCCTAGTTTATCTGGGCCGCGATCATTCAAGCGCACTTTAACCACGCGCCCATTATCAAGGTTTGTAACGGTTACAATGGCAGGCAATTGCAAGGTTGGGTGGCTGGCTGTCATGGTCAGGTCGCTCCGTACCTCGCCATCTGTCGTTAAGGGCTGGTCTTTTTTGCCCTTATCTACCCGCACCGCCAAACCTGTCGCTTGGTAGGAAAAGTCTTCTCTTGGGTAGACCCAAAAGCCGTCAACCTGCCACGCAGCCCCCACAACATAATGCACCGCAGGCTCTATTTTGGGCACAGGGCGAGAACACGCAGCAACCCCAACACAACAAACAAGAATAGCCTTTTTCACACTACGGCACTTCCAAGAAGACCCACGCCCAACGCGTAAAAGTCTGAGGGATTGTAACGACGAATCACGTTGAAATTATGATAGACCAAATAGGCTTCTCCGCCTGCGCCATCGGGCCGTATAACCGCGGCATCAAGGCCAGCATTGGCAAACTGCCCGCCCAAAACTGGCCTAACACCCATGCTGGCCCAATAAGAGACAGGCTTAACAACGCTGCGCCCAATCTGTGCTTGCGTTACGGTATCTGGCAGGCGCACAGGCTCACCCCATGGCTCACCAGCATGCCAGCCACATTTAGCGAGATAGTTCGCGATAGAGGCAAAAACATCTGCCTCATTTGTCCAGATATTCCGCCGCCCCCCTTCGGGAAAGCTGGTTGCGTAGCGCTCATACGCGCTTGGCATAAACTGGGGCTGCCCCATAGCACCAGCATAACTACCCAACATAGCTGCGGGCGCTATGTCCCCTTGGTTTAAAATATGCAGCGCCTTGAACAATTCCGCTCTAAAAAAAGCTGAACGCCTGCCGTCATAGGCCAGTGTCGCTAAAGAATCGACCACATGATACGTGCCCATTTTGGTGCCATAGGCTGATTCAAGCCCCCAGATACCGGCAATAGCCCCTTTATCGACCCCGAACTGCGCACTAATTTGCGCAAGCAAGTTAGTGCGCTGCGCAACTGCGGCTTGCCCGTCTGTAATTTTTTTAGTGGTAATAACCCGGTCTTTATACTGCGCCCATGTCAGGGTAAATTCTGGCTGGTGGCGGTCTGCTTTCAGCACTTTTTCGTTCGGCTGCACACTCAGCGCCAAGGCAGCATCAACAATAGAGGCTGAAAGCCCCTTTTGCAGAGCCTCACGCCTTACACCAGCCAAGAAGGCTGCGTAGCCACCCTCGGCCATTTTTTTCTTGGCGTGCTTAACCGTAGCACTACGGGCCGCGAGTGTCGGCACAGCCAAACTGGCCGCAGCCCCACAAACAAGTGCTCTTCTTTTTAACATTATAAACCAGTTTCGCTCTATTATTCAGGTTCTCTTTATTCTTGATATAAGCGTGCTTTCCTTAAAAAAGGCTATTTATTTTTACAAACGCACCCGCAGGTTGTGCCTACGCATACATGGGCGTATTGCTGTGCACCACCGCACTTTGGCCCAACACGGTCAAACCTTGTTTTTCATGACGGACTGTTTACGCACCGCATGCTGCATTCTCTTGCACATTCTCTCGCCTCTAGTACGGCATCACCGCTTGTGCAGGTGCTCATTATTATTCTTGCTACGTTTATTCTTGAAGATGCGGCAACAGTCCTTACCGCCATACAAGTGCAGTTACAGACACTCCAACCAGCAACAGCCCTTATCGCGCTCTACTGCGGTATTGTGTTGGGTGATGTTGGGCTATACGGCCTAGGCTACCTTGCAGCACGCTGGCCACCTGCACGCCGCTGGGTAGAAACACCCGAGCGCGACATTCAGCGCAAATGGCTTACCCAAAAACTGTTTAAAGTCGTGTTTATTAGCCGTTTTGTGCCGGGCACGCGCCTACCGCTTTATACTGCCTGCGGGTTCTTCAATGCTGGCTTGCGCACTTTCACATTGGCAACGCTTGCGGCAACACTCATCTGGACAACAGCACTCTTTGCGCTTTCGCTGCGTGTTGGCAATTTTTTGCTCACACATTTGGGCGCTTGGCGTTGGGCTGGCATTCTTGGCTTTGTGCTGGTTATTCTTATCATGGGCCGCCTTGCTGCCCGCATGCAGAAACAACAGGGAAAATGAGCAAGCTGCCTACAAGCCCCCTTACCCCATCTGAAAAAACAGCCCCTCTTTCCAGTTTTGAATTCTGGCCCGGTTGGATTTTTTATACCCCTATTGTCATCTATTGGGTTGTGCTTGGCTTGCGCTACCGCGACTTTAGCCTACCAACCGCAGCCAACCCCCGCATTGTAACGGGTGGCCTGTGCGGTGAGAGCAAAAGCAGCATTCTGGACATGGCAGGCCCTACCGCCACACGCTGGATTGCCCCCTACACGACCCTAACAACAGGGCAAAATGACAATAGCCGCGCCTTAGAAGCGATGAGCCATAAAGGCTTAAGCCTTCCTATCGTGGTTAAGCCTGATGTGGGGTGCAACGGCACTGGCGTTAAGCTCGCCAGAACCGAGAATGAACTTTACGCAGCCTTGGCGGCGTTTCCGCGCACTACACCACTGGTTTTACAGCGCCTTATTCCTTACCAGCATGAAGCGGGCATTTTCTACATTCGCCACCCCGACCAAGCATGCGGCAGCATTTCATCGCTCACCTACAAAGACATTCCCACCCTTACAGGCAATGGGCACAACACCGTGCTGGAGCTGTTAAAGCAAGACCCACGCACACAACTTCTCCTCCCACTCTACACCCCAAGACTTGAGCACAGGCTCAATGAGGTGCTGCCGCAAGGTGAGACGTTGGATCTGGTTTTTACAGGCAACCACTGTAAGGGCGCAGTCTTTCGCAATGGGGCAAATGACATCACACCGGCCCTAACCGCCCAGATTGATGCCATTATGAAAGACATTCCCGATTTTCACTTTGGCCGCATTGATGTCAAATTCGAAAGTGCTGAAGCCCTACGCCGCGGCGAAAAATTCGAAATTATTGAAATTAACGGCGTAGGCTCAGAAGCCATCCATATCTGGGATAAACGCACCACGCTTAAAGAAGCCTACGCAACCCAGTTTTTCCATTATGGTGAAACCTTCCGCATTGGCGCTAAAAAACGCGCTGCTGGCTGGAAGCCCTGCGGCCTATGGTATGGCGTTAGACTCTGGCGCAGGCAAAAGCGCCTATTAGCCTCTTACCCCATGAACGACTAAGCTACTCACTACGCGCTTATTCAGTACCACCCTGCTGTGCAGCATGCTCCCGCGCTAAGCGAGAGTGCTGCTTGCCATAAAACCGGTAACAGGCCCACCCACACACACCGTAAGTTATAAGCAGCACCGCAGGCACGGGGTCTCCCGCTAAACACGCCAGCGCCATATCTATAAAAAGAGGGGCTGCCATAATAAAGCAAAAGAAAATACCCAAAAGCGGCACATACCCAAGCCATACGCCCTTTATGTAAAAAGCGCCGCCAGGCACAGAAAACGCACGCGGGCTATTGGGCGAAGCATTACGCACCCAAATAACGGTAAAGCACACAATACCAAAAGCCGTGGCAGTACCAAGACTTACAAGGTCGCCTATAATATCAATAGGCAAGGTGGCTGTGGCCAACGCAACCGTAATACCCAACACAATAGTGCCCACCCAAGGCGTTTTATACTGTGGGTGCAATTTGCTGAAAATTGGCATCATCAAGCCGTCTTCGGCCATAGCAAAAAAGATACGGCTTTGGGCATACAGCAAGCCAAACAAAACTGAGCATAGCCCTATAATTGCACCAATTTTAACGCATACTGCCAACCAAGGCTGGTGCATGGCGTTAACCGCAACAGCCAATGGGTCTGCTACGTCTAGGGTTTGCCAAGGCACGACCCCTATCAAAACCGCCGCCACAATCATGTACACAACGGTGCAAATAACAAGAGAAACCACAATGCCGAGCGGTATATCTCGCCGTGGGTTTTTTGCCTCAGAAGACGCGGTCGAAACAGCTTCGAAACCGACATAAGCAAAAAATATAATAGAGGCCGCCCGGAATATGCCCGGCAAACCGTAACGAAAACCCCCTTCATAATGCGGAATAAAAGGTGTCCAGTATGCAGGGTGGATAACCCACACCCCAAGCACCACAAAAATAACCAGCACACCCACTTTAAGAAAAACAATAGCCGTATTGATACGAAGGGATTCCTTCACACCAAAAATCAGCAAAATGGTCACAACAAGAATGGAGAAAGCACCAACAGCATCTATTTGCCAGCCAGTATGCACATGCCGTGCAGCCCCTTGAAACATGACCTGAAACGTTGTCGTGCTTACAGCGTGGGGAACAGGAACACCGCAGTCTTGCAAAAAACTAACCGCGTAGCCGGAAAAACCAGCCGCAACCCCGGCGCAAGAAATGCCGTACTCAAGCAAAAGCAGCCACCCAACCGCCCAAGCCCACCCTTCACCCATTGAAACATAAGCATAGGTGTAAGCCGAGCCAGATACCGGCATAGCAGAGGCCAGCTCTCCGTACGAAAGAGCCGTAAACAGACAGGCCAGACCCGCTATAATAAAAGAAAGCAAAATAGACGGCCCGGCGTAATTAGCCGCCGCCGTACCTGTCATAACGTAAATACCGGCCCCAATAGTTGAGCCAACACCAAGCATGGTTAACTGTAACGGCCCAAGTGAGCGAGAAAGACGCTGGGCGTTATTCTCTGCCTCGATTCTCTCAAGTGATTTACGACGAGACCGCCCCTCTTTCGGGCAGGATGAAAACCCCATGAGAGCTTCTGGAACCTCCATTATAAGCAAACCAAGCCACCTACTTTAGGCGGCTCAATGCAGTAAGTTATACACTCAAAAAAATAGCGCAGATTGAGCAGCTAAAAGGGGTACCCCCCCCTACTCTCTCGCTTTATGCTGCAAAGTGAAAAACAGCGGTTGCCACAGCGCCAAGCGCCATACAGTAATAGGCAAAAGGCGATAGCGCCCACCTGTCATGATTTCTGAAATAACGCATCAAAAATGCTGTACTACCCAGCGCAACAACGCCCGACACAATGGCGGCAACAACAGCTATTTTTATTTGCCCGGCCTCTAGTGGCATACCTCGCATTTTAAAGGCTTCCCGCACGGTAGCGGCCAAAATAACGGGTTCTGCCATTAAAAACGAAAAACGCGCTGCGGTGTCATGCTGCAAACCGCGCAACAACCCACCACAAATAGTCGCTCCAGAACGCGAAAAACCGGGAAAAAACGCAATACACTGGCAACAGCCAATAATCAGCGCATCAACCATTGTCATATCGGCAACGGTTCTTACGCCATAGCGGCCGCTCATACCCCGCAGCTTTTCAGCCAGCAAAAGCATAAGCCCATTTAAAAACAGAAAAATTGCAGCCGATGCCGCCGAGCCAAAAAAGCTACGCAGCATATGCTCAAATAAAGCACCGATAATAACTGCGGGTATCGTTGCTATAACCAGAAGAAACAGAATATGCAGGCTTTCCATTTGAAGGCGCCTGCCCATTCCGCCAGCAGCACCCTGAAACAAAGCTACCCAGTCTTTCCAGAAAAAAATGAGTAACGCCACCGAGGTACCCAAGTGCAGCATAACCAAAAATGGCAGGAACGACACATCATGCAGGTCGTAAGACCAATGCAGCAAGGCAGGCAAAATAACTGCATGCCCAAGGCTACTGACAGGAAAAAGCTCTGTGGCTCCCTGCAAAATTGCTATGATGATGGCCTGAACAAAAGACATTACGCTACAACCCAAGACTTGGCTTTACCAATCTTGTCCTTGCACCAACTGCCCGCGTGCTGCAAGCATTCATCCCACCTAACCTGTTAAAGAGCAGGCCAAACGTATTTAAGGAGCACAACTGAGAATGAGCGCAAAAGGCCGTATGGGTGCAATTGTTTTTAGCGGTGCAGTTTTAGCTGGCACGCTGGCCTTTGGCCTTTATGCCCACTCTACCCAAATTGCACCAGGGCAAGCCAATTACCCGCTTTCGGCCCGCTTTGTCTCAGCCAATGGGCTTGCTCGTGGGGCAGATGTTAATATGGCTGGCGTTACCATTGGTCGCGTAAACGCCATTACACTCGACCCCAACAGCCAAATGGCCATAGTACGCTTTTCTGTAAATTCAGATCTTAAACTGCCAGATGACAGCGTGCTGACCATAGGCAGCAGCACCCTTTCATCTGACAATGCTCTTATGGTCGAGCCGGGCCAATCAAAAACCTATGTGGCCCCTAATACCCTCATGACCCACACCCTCGAACCTTCAAGCCTAGAGCAACAGGTGAGCAATTACATTTTTGGGGGCGGCAATCTGGGCCAATAAGGGCTTGTTTTGCAACAAAAGTACGCAGTCGCAAATTTTGTTATAAAAAATAGCGATACCGGGTTGACGGCACCCCCTTCTCGGGGGTAGATCAGCCTCACCGAACGATGGCGGCGTAGCTCAGTGGTAGAGCAGGGGAATCATAATCCCTTGGTCGGAGGTTCAAATCCTTCCGCCGCTACCATCTTCTTAGTGGTTCAAATCATTAAGAAAGTTCGGTTTTTTCCTTTCTTAAAATAGATTCTAATTTAAGTGCATTTGGCGCTCAGTTTTCTGTGGTTTGGCAATCGCCTCTTTTCCACAGCGACAGGTCACCTTTCCAGCGGCAATTGTGACGCATGTTGTCTGGCGCGCTTCCGCACATAACGGCTCGCCATAACAGAGCTTGTGTGCCCAGTGACAGCCACAATTGCACACTTTCAGCAGCCAGCCTCGGCCAGTCATTTTGCCGCTGTGGTTTTCACCCCTTGCATGACAACCCCACCAGTCCGGGCTACCTATACCTGCTCAAATATTGCCCATTTACCCCACCAAAGCCGTACCGCGCCCGCCAAACTGCCTCTTTGAGGCACGAATAGCCAACACTCTGTTCTGAGTTTTGAAGCAAATCCTAAGAATAAATTCTCAACATTCAAAGCCGCACAGAACGTGCGTACTTACAAATAAGCGCAGGCAAAAAAAATGCGGCTCGAAAGCCGCATTGTCGTCTCAACCCTCTGAAAGTTCAGGTTGGGGCTGTATGTCTGGCTGAGGCTCCTCACCCCGTACAGGCTGCATATCGGGCTGCGCTGCTCCGTGCTCGCCGTCTTCATCGTGCCCAACGGCGGCCATGCGCTGCTGGCGCACTGCCTGCTGCCGCTCTGCCCGCTCCTGCTGCCCTTGCTGGGCTGCTTGGGCCATAGCATTCATAATGCGGAAATAATGCTCAGCATGCTGGAAATAAGCTTCTGCCGCTACCCGGTCGCCAGCACTTGTTGCATCGCGCCCATGCTGCAGATATTTTTCAAAAAGCTGCTGAGCAGTGCCCCGCACACGAACATCTGGGCCATGGCTATCAAACACATGGTTGCGGTTCATCGGGATCTGACCATTCAAATGCCGGGAAGAACCGCCATTTCCACCAGTGGACCGATGATTGCGGGTTCGCATCCGTTTTACATTCATGAGCTATCGCAGCACTTTCACGTTCATGGCATTCCGCATGAAGAAACTGCTCTGTTTTGAATGAGACATGTTTCCTGATTGAAAGCCGAATTGTCTGTCTGGACGGGCCCTTTTGAAGCAGGAAAAACACTGCTAAGCCAAAAGACCCTAAAGGCTTTGCTCCATGCAATACAGATTACATTGCATTAGAAATAAGCTGCCTTGCTTATAGCAAGCCATACAGGCAAAGCCAACTTGTTTTTTATGCACCCTCTTCAGCCCTGGTGCGCAAAACAACAGCGCGTGCAATGCCACCTAGGTCTGCACGCACCTCCAGCACATCAACACCTGCGGCTTCTGCTACGCGTTGCAGGTCATGCTGCTGGCCTATCCCAATCTCAAAAATAGCAATCCCTTGTGGCGCCAAAATATGCGGCAGCCGGTTACAGAGCACTCTATAAGCCTCCATACCATCATCGCCTCCATCTAGGGCAGCAACAGGCTCATAGGTTTGTACTTCAGGCATTAAACCCGCCAAGTCAGCGGTAGGAATATAGGGGGGGTTGCTCAATACCACGTCAAAACGCTGACCTTGCAAAGCCGTATCCCATCGCCCGGCTACAAGACTTGCCCGGCCTACCATACCACACTGTATAGCATTACGGCGTGCTAAACTGGCCGCTTGCGGGTTTATATCAACCCCTACCCCCCACGCGTTCGGGTACTCACTCAAAGCGGCAAGCAATAAACAGCCGCTGCCCGTACCCAAATCCAACATAGCAAGTGCGGCTTCATGGTTGGACTTATACTCTAACAGGCAAGAAATAACTGTCTCACTATCGGCACGTGGTATCAGCGTTGCTGGAGAAACCGCCAAATCTAGTGTCCAGAACCCTTGGGTGCCTGTAATAAAGGCCATAGGCTCACGCCGCACTCTTCGTGCAAGCACAGCCAAAAATTCTTCCGCAGGCACCAACTCATGCGGAGAGAGCGTAAGCAACTGCTCAAGACTTTTCTCTAAGGCATGCGCCATAAGCAGACGGCTCTCACGCCGTGCGTTTTCAATACCGGCCTCAGACAATTGGCGCGCCCCTTGTGAAAGAAGCACCCCAAACGGCTGGAACCCTGCCTGAATTTCTGCTCTACTCACAGCCTTACCTTGTCTTTGCAAAATGGTGTCGCGTTCATGTTCCGCGCAGTGTGTCATAAATCCTGCCGCCCAACACTCCTAGCGGCCTTTTCTGCCCTATTATTGGCTACAGTCTATACGCACGTAGCTTTTGCAGGCACCTTTAGCGTTACAGACGCTAAAGCCGAGACAGAAATTTCTGAGGTATCTCGCGTCTATATTGACGGAAAACTCGCTGCCATTTTTAAGCTCGATGATAAAACTCGAGAGAAAACCATAAAAATAACCACGCCCGTAGGCCGTATAGACCACACTTATACCCTATGCGGCGAAATCACGATCCGCACCCCAGAAGGCCGGGTAGAAACGCATGAGGTGAGCAACGACGGCCTTTTGCATAACCCAGACAACCGCCGCCTGTACGCTTTGGGGTCAAACAATTTTACAGAGTTTTTTCTACTCGACCCCGAAGCCCCCAGCGTAGCAGAGCATTACCCCACCCACTCCAATGTCTGCTCTATGCCTGTAAGTTAAACGCCTAACAGGCAACAAAACAAGCTGCACGCAATACGGCCTTAAAACCCTTCTGCCGCCAAGAGTGCAGCCTGTTCTTCTTGCGTTAGAGCGTCCACGAACTCATCAATATCACCCAACATCACTTTATCAAGCTTATAAAGTGTCAGGTTCACACGGTGGTCTGTTACGCGCCCTTGCGGAAAATTATAGGTGCGAATGCGCTCTGAGCGGTCACCCGTTCCAACCTGAGATTTACGGTCTGCGGCTCGGCTGGCATGAGCCTGTGCACGCTCTTGCTCATACAAACGTGCACGCAAAATTTTCATCGCTTTGGCGCGGTTCTTATGCTGGCTTTTTTCTTCCTGCATGGCCACCACAATGCCCGAGGGCATGTGGGTAATACGCACCGCACTTTCCGTTTTATTAACGTGCTGCCCACCCGCGCCCGATGCACGGTATACGTCTATACGCAGATCAGTTTCATCAATCGTAACATCAACCTCTTCCGCTTCGGGCAATACAGCTACTGTCACGGTTGAGGTATGAATACGACCTTGGCTTTCAGTGGCAGGCACACGCTGCACGCGGTGCACACCCGATTCATATTTTAAGCGCGCAAAAACGCCCTTACCGGTTATTTCGGCAATACCTTCACGCAAGCCACCAAGTTCGCTATCGCTGTAATCCATAATGGAAAAACGCCACCCGCGCAGGTCTGCATAACGGCGGTAAAGGTCAAACAATTCTGCTGCAAAAAGAGCTGCCTCATCCCCCCCCGCTGCGGGGCGTATTTCCAAAATAGCACTACGCTCATCTGCCGCATCACGCGGGAGCATAGCCAAGCGCACATTTTGAGAGAGTTCGGGCAAACGCTCCCGAATATCGGCAAGTTCTCCCTCAGCCAACTCTTTCATTTCAGGGTCAGCAAGTAGCAATTCAGCCTGTGCGGCCTCCTGCTCAGCATGTCGCAGGGCGTTAATATGCGCAACAACAGGCTCAATCTCGGCATATTCCCGAGATGCCTGCGTAAAGGCCTCACCGCTTATCCCGCTTGCCAGCAAAGCTTCTAGTTCAAGTGATCGGCTAACAATTCGGTCTAGCCGCTCATCAAGCGTCATAGAGAAGTGTCTCCGCTAGCAGCAAATACAGCCTTTGCATCAGACAGCAGGCGATCATGCGAAACTTCCTGCTCCTGTCCGCTGGCCATCGTTTTTACTCTAAACGCCCCACGGGCCAGTTCATCTTCACCTAAGAACAGCACATGGCTTGCATTCTGCTTACCCGCCCGCTCCATGCGCTTGCGCAAAGACCCTTTATATCCAATTTCCACACGCACGCCCTGCTGGCGCAAACTTTGTAGAATTTTGAATACGGCCGCGTTATCTGGGGCACCAACCGGCACAATAACAACAGATTGCGGAACAGCAGGCGCTGCTTCAAGCAGCATAGACAAACGCTCAACGCCCGCAGCCCAACCTATAGAGGGCACTTCAGGCCCGCCCATCTGCTGGACCAACCCGTCATACCGACCACCCGCCATAACCGTACCCTGAGAGCCAAGTTTACGGGTTACAAACTCAAACGTGGTATGGTTGTAATAATCTAACCCACGCACAATGCTGGTGTTAATCTGGTACGCAATTCCAAACCCATCTAGCGTCTGGCGTAAATCAAGCCAGAACGCTTTGGCATCTGGGGTTAGGTGCTCTTCCATCATGGGGGCATTTGCCACCAAAGCACGGTCGTTTGCGTCTTTGCTATCTAAAATACGCAAAGGGTTCTTTTCAAGCCGGATCAGACTATCCTCAGACAGCTTATCTTTATAACCCGAAAAGTAAGAGACAAGTGCCGCCCGCCATGCTTCACGGCTGGCTGTATCCCCGAGTGTGTTCAACTCAAGGGTTACATCATCCGCCACGCCAAGGGCGGTTAAAATCTGGTAGCCTAACGCTATAGCTTCTACATCAGCCAAGGGTTCGGCAGCGCCGAGCAGTTCTGCACCAATTTGGTGAAACTGGCGGTAGCGCCCTTTTTGCGGGCGCTCATACCGGAACATAGGCCCGGCATAAAACACCTTTTGCGGCAAAGATTGTGTTAGGCCATTAGTGACCAAAGCCCGGCAAATAGCCGCTGTACCCTCTGGCCGCAAGGTCAGGCTTTCACCATCGCGGTCACTGAAAGAATACATTTCTTTCGAAACCACATCAGACGTATCTCCCAAAGAGCGGGAGAAAACGCGTGTATCTTCAAAAATTGGGGTCGCCCATTCTTCAAACCCGTAAAGGCCCGCATGGTGCCGCGCGGTCGATACCACATGGGCATAGCGCCGTTGATCTTCACCAATAAGGTCGTGCGTGCCTCTAACGGGCTGAATGGTACTCACAGATTTTTTCCCAATTAAACATCATGCCCGCCATCATTATCTGGCGGGCATGGCATTTGTATCATCATTCTTGCACTAAGCACTGCCTCACTATACGGAGCAGCGCCAATGCCGCCGTCTTATTTAGCAGAAGACATTTCAGGTAGTTCTTCTACTTTGCCCTCAGCCTTTTCTTTGGCTTCCTGCTCCTGAATGGCAGCAACGCGGGCTTCAACCAGTTCAACCACATGCTCAATCATGTCTGCACCCGGCACGGTATGGTCCTGCTTACCAGCTGAATACACCATATGGCGACCAGACCCGCCGCCAGTAACACCCAGATCAGTCATCAGAGCTTCACCGGGGCCATTCACGACACAGCCAATAATGGAAAGCGTAAGCGGGGTTTTAATGTGCGCCAGACGGTCTTCCAACGTCTGCACTGTTTCAACCACGTTAAAGCCCTGGCGCGCGCAAGACGGGCAGGAAATAATTTTAACACCACGGTGGCGCAAACCGAGAGATTTAAGAATATCCCAGCCCACCAGCACTTCTTCTTCCGGTGCAGCAGAAAGAGAAACACGCATGGTATCACCCACGCCAGCCCACAGCAGGTTGCCCAAACCAATAGAAGACTTAACCGTACCAGCACGCTTACTGCCAGCTTCGGTAATGCCAATATGCAGCGGGTAATCGCAGGCATCAGCCAATTGCTGGTAAGCGGCCACAGCCATAAACACGTCTGAGGCTTTTACGCTGATCTTAAATTCACGGAAATCATGGTCTTCCAGAATTTTAGCGTGTTCAAGCGCGCTTTCCACCAGTGCTTCTGGGTTAGGCTCGCCGTATTTTTCAAGTAGGTGCTTTTCAAGAGAGCCAGCATTCACACCAATACGGATAGAGCAGCCATAGTCTTTGGCGGCATTCACCACCTCTTTTACACGCTCTGCACTACCAATATTGCCGGGGTTAATACGCAGGCAGGCTGCACCAGCTTTAGCGGCCTCAATAGCGCGCTTATAATGGAAATGGATATCTGCCACGATAGGCACATTCACTTCCTGCACAATTTCTTTCAGTGCAGCCGTGCTTTCTTCGTCCGGGCAGGACACGCGTACAATATCAACCCCAGCCAGTTCTGCGCGGCGAATCTGTTCGATTGTTGCCTGTGCATCGCTGGTTAAAGTGTTGGTCATGGTCTGCACGGAAATTGGCGCATCACCGCCTACGGCTACCTTGCCGACATGAATCTTCCGCGATTTCCGACGCTCGATGTGCTGGTAAGGCCGGTAGCCACTCATCTTACAATCCTTTTGTCGAGACGACAGTTAGTCGAGCAAACTGCACCGCGCCTGTGCAGCCACCCATTACGTTTGTTGCCTTCCTGCCAAAATCAATCCGTGTTGGCTACATGAAAGCGCACACAGGAGGCATTCAATGCTGGTTTATCCCCTGCAACTGGCGGGCATTTAAATCGTCCGCACTCACTTCAGGCGGTGGAGAGACGGCTTTATGCTGCCCATGCAACTGAGGGCGCACTGCTTGCGGCACCCCAGTACTAGTATCACTTACGCCCATATCCGGCACAGATGCCACAGGGGCAGCACTCTGCTGGCCGCTTGGCTGACTGGCCACAGGTTGAGCTTGCCCATTAAGAGGCGCTGGTGGCGCTGTAATGGCCTGCGCGGCATCTCCTGCGCCAACACTAGGTGCTCCAGCCAAAGAGCCGTCTTTGACTGCTTCTGGCGTAAGCATAATTTTACGCCGTACCGCGCCATTACGGCCCAAATGCGGCGTAGTAACCGTGCCCAATGTTACCAAAACACCACCGGCATTACCAACGGTTAGCGTGTATGGGCCGTTTTCTTTTGGCACAGCCCATACATCACCAGCTTGCATAATGTGGTCATAAACCACCTTGCCAGTTGTATCCTTAACCTGCACCCAGCTTGAGGCATCAGCCTTAAGCATAAGCTGTGCATCATCCTGCATGCTATTGGGCGCAGTCGTGCTTGCAACCGGTATGCTGCCCGGTGTAGGCGGGTTAGTGTCTAACCCTGCCTGCGCAGGAGCAGGCATACTAGCCGGGGGTGCCCCTTGTGGCGGTTCAACTGGCCTAGGCGGCGGCGCGGGCGATGCACCCGGCGCAGGCAGCAAAGAGGCAACTTGAGGAGACGGCGCATTAGCCGTTTTTTCGCCCGGTATAATTTCAGCCACAGGGGGCACATGCTCAGGCACCGGTGGAGCATGCCCAACAAAATGGTACCAGCCTACATACGCCCCAACAATAACCGCCACCCCCAAAGAGACCGTAAGGGCGGGTGGAATACGCCTGTCTGGCGGTGGGGCCGGAAACGTTAGCTCAGGTTTACGGACAGGCGCTTTGCCCTCTTGCTTATAGCGGGCCACAACCAAAGCGGGGTCAAACCCTAATGCTTGCGCGTAAGTACGCAAAAACCCAAGCGCGTACGCCTCCGCGGGAAAAACATCTCCCCGCTCCTGCTCAAACGCCTCAAGGTAGGATTCGCGAATACGAAGCCACGCAGCAACCTGCGGCAAAGCCCAGCCAAGCTCTTCGCGCCGCATACGCAGCGCGTTACCAACCCCTAGACTAGCAATGTCAGGCAGGGGCAGAGCAGGAGCAGGGTTTTCCTGCGTAGAACCAGAACCGGTTTCAGCCATCAGCATCCATACGCTGTTTTTGGCGGGCAAGCGCCACAACAGCCTGTTCAACAAGGTCTGTGATAATTTCAGCCACCGGCTGAACGGCCTTTACCATACCAACGGATTGCCCGGCCATAACAGACCCGTTTTCTACATCTCCGTCTATTACAGCACGGCGCAGTGCGCCAGCCCAGAAATGTTCAATTTCCAACTGCGCCTCTTCACGCGAGACAGCACCACTCTGGAAACGCTCAATCACATCGGCTTGGTGCGCCATAAACTGGCGTCGCCCCTCATTAGCCAGACCACGTACCGGAATAACGGTAAAGCGTTCATCTAGCTGCACAGAGGTTACAGCATCACGCGCATTGGCACGCACAAAAGCAGCCTTAAACTTTTCATGTGCAATGCTTTCTGCCGCAGCAGCAAAACGTGTGCCTAACTGCCCACCGGCAGCCCCTTGCTCAAGGTAAGATACCAACGCATCCCCTCGGCCAAGACCACCGGCAACAAACACAGGCACTTGGTCAATATAGGGCAAAATTTCCTGCGCCAGCACGGTAAGCGAAACCGGGCCAACGTGGCCACCGGCTTCAGCCCCTTCAATCACAAGGGCATCTACCCCCATTTTGATCAAGCGCTTAGCCAGTACCAGTGCCGGAGCAAACGCAATAACCTTCGCCCCCCCCTCTTTAGCTGCCTTAATAGCCGCACCGGGCGGAATACCCCCCGCCAGCACAATATGGCTTACCCCAGCTTTAAGGCAGACCTCCACCAACTCAGAAAGCTGTGGGTGCATGGTAATAAGGTTTACGCCAAAGGGCTTTTCTGTCAGGGCCTGTGTCGCGGCAATTTCTTCTGCCAAGCGTTCTGGCTGCATTGCCCCGCAGGCAATCACGCCAAACCCGCCAGCGTTAGAGATAGCAGACACCAGGTGGCGCTCACTCACCCAAGACATAGCCCCGCCAAGAATGGCGTATTGCGTGCCTAAAAAGTCAGTACCGCGTTTCCAAAGCTGGTTTAAACGCTTACGAGCCAAAGCTGTCTCAGCCTCGGTCAGGGGGGCAGAGTTGTTCTGCGCCAGAGCCTCAGACATTATCCAGCCCATAAGCCGTGTGCAGGGCACGCACAGCAAGCTCTGCATATTCAGCCGCTACCAGCACAGACACCTTGATCTCGCTGGTTGAGATAACCTGAATATTAATAGACCGCTCAGACAAGGTGCGGAACATGGTGCTGGCCACACCGGCATGAGAGCGCATACCAACGCCCACCACGCTAATTTTCACCACATCAGCATCGGTTACCAGCTCTTCGTACTCCACAGACGCCTGCACACTTTCCAGCGTGCTAATAGCGCGCGGCAGGTCTGTTTTGCTGGTGGTAAAGGTCATGTTTGTGGTGCCGTCAGCGCCGGTGCTTTGCACAATCATGTCCACGTTCACGTTGGCTTCGCTCAGCGGGCCAAAAATAGCAGCCGCAATACCCGGACGGTCTGGAATACGCCGAATAGACAGTTTGGCTTCATCGCGGGAATAGGCAATGCCGGTTACCAGTTTCTTTTCCACTATTTCGTCCTCATCCACCACCAGAGAGCCCGGAAGCTTACCTTCAACCAAAGCTGGCCCATCTACAAAGCTAGAAAGCACCTGCACACGCACACCTTCGCGCATGGCCAGCCCTACACTGCGGGTTTGTAGAACCTTGGCCCCAACAGATGCCAGTTCCAGCATTTCTTCATACGTAATTTTTTCAAGCTTACGGGCTTTTGCCACAATCCGTGGGTCGGTTGTGTAAATACCGTCCACATCGGTGTAGATATCGCACCGGTCTGCCTTAACAGCCGCAGCCAAAGCCACAGCAGAGGTGTCTGAGCCACCACGCCCCAAAGTGGTTACTCGGCCATCTGGCCCAACACCTTGAAAGCCCGCCACAACAGGAACAATGCCTTCGGCCATGCAGCCCAGCAGGCGCGCGCCATCAATTGTGTCTAGGCTGGCTTTGCCGTGTTGCGAGTCGGTACGGATAGGCACCTGCCACCCAGCAAATGAGCGCGCATTTACACCCAGCTTTTGCAGCGCAATTGCCAAAAGGCCGCTTGTAACCTGCTCACCCGTTGCCACAATCGAGTCGTATTCGCAGGGGTCATGCAACTCAGACAAGGCATCACAAAAACCAACCAGCTTGTTGGTTTCCCCAGCCATAGCCGAGACAACAACCAGCACATCGCAGCCGGTTTCTTTTTGTTTCTTGACACGCTCGGCCACGGCCTTAATGCGCTCAATATCGCCAACGGACGTTCCGCCAAACTTCATGACGATCCGAGGCACGGAACCGGGCATATCTTTTCTCCACCAGAACAGGCTGTAAACAGACCGCTTTTTGCTCCTACCCTGCCACCAGCAGGTACGAAAGGTGCAAAAGGACGGTTGCGCAGCATCACAAGGCGCGTCACATACCCTTCCCGGCCCCCTCTCGTCCAGCGGGGGAGATCAGCAGGAAAGGATTTTTGTTCCATGCCCCCCTCCAGCCAAGACACTGCCTCCTCTGTTTCACCCGAAGAAATTGCCCGTTTTGGTGCGCTGGCCGAGCAATGGTGGAACCCCTCTGGGCCAATGCGCCCCCTGCACGCCATGAATGCTTTGCGCATAGAGTGGGCCTGCCGCCACCTACCCCTACAAGGCCGCCACAGCAGAAAGGTGCGCGTGCTTGATATTGGCTGCGGCGCAGGCCTAGCCAGCGAGGCTTTGGCAAAAGCCGGGCACGATGTTTTGGGCTTAGATGCCTCCCCCAAAGGTATTGCTGCAGCACACGCCCACTTAGAGGCACACCCGCTCCCCACCGGCTCTGGCCCGCTTGCTTACCGCGTTGGCAGCGCAGAAGAACTGGTTGCCGAAAACCGCCAGTTTGACGCTGTTGTCGCTTTAGAAATTATAGAGCATGTCACTGATCCTGAAAGATTTATGACCATGTTGGCCGACCTAGCCGAGCCGGGCGGTGTGGTTATTGTTTCCACCATGAACCGCACGTTAAAGTCTCTGGCTGTCGGTAAAATTGGGGCCGAATATCTTTTACGCCTGCTGCCCATAGGCACACACGAATGGCGTAAATTTATTACCCCGGCAGAACTCGGGCGTTATGCCCGCAACGCAGGGCTTTCCATTCAAGCCATAGCAGGCATGGTGCCTTCTTTTTCTGGTTGGAAAGAAAGCCGCAACCTAGATGTTAACTACATTGCAGCTTTCAGAAAACTCTAAGCCTAGCTGACGGGCACAGTTATAAATTCAAAGCATGTGGGGCTTCCAACTGGCGTGAAGTCCCACGTGAAGCTGATTTTACCTGTCGTTTTATCAACCCGGAACGAGGTAATGGAATCGCTACGCTGGTTTGCAACATACAAATAGCTGCCAGACGGATCGAACATAAGTGAGCGCCCGTAGTCAGCATGCATCCAGATTTCGTCAACCAGCGTTAGGCCGCCATCTTTAGCAACCTGAAACACAGCCAGAGAATCGCCAAGTCTGTTAGACACGTACAAAAACCGCTCATCGGGTGAGAGCAGAATACCCGCAGCCAAGGTGCTACCCCTAAAATGGGCTGTTACGCTGCTTACTGTTTGTACGGGCGAAATTTTACCGCTTTGCGGGTCAAAATCTGCCACAACCACTTTTGAGTCCTGCTCACAAAGCAGATAGAGCTTTTTACCACTCTCCCCAAATTCAAAATGCCGCGGGGCAGAGCCCGGTGTCATGGGGGTAAAAGGGACTGCCGCAGGTGTAAGCTTACCTGTTTGCAGGTTAAGCGCCCACACATACACACGGTCTAGGCCCGCATCCATTACCAGCACATATTTACCAGTTGGGTCGCTTTTAACCATATGCGGGTGCGCTGAAGAATGGTCGCTTACCGCATAATTACCCGGCGGGTTATCTGCTGCGCGGTCTGGCATTCTTGGCCCGGTGTTATGAATTAACTCCGTTCTGCGCCCCAAAGACCCATCGGCCAACACATGAAAAACCGCCACAGTGCCGCCCGTATAATTAGCAACAAAAACATACCGGCCAGAAGGGTGTACGCTCAAATGTGCAGGGTCTGCCCCGCCAGACGCAACGGTATTGAGCTTGGTTAATGCCCCAGTAGAATGGTCAATAGAAAACGCCGTAACCGCGCCACTATGGGTCGTATCAAAATCATTAATTTCGCTTACTGCGTAAAGCAGCCTGTGGTCAGGAGAAAGCGCAATATACGATGGGCTGGCAATATCGGTAAACGTCATAAGGCTGGTAAGCGCCCCGGTTTTACGGTCCATTTCAAAAACCGTAATGCCGTCTCCGTTGCCACCGGGCGGGCCATGCTTGGTATAGCCACCCACATAACAAAAGGTACGCTCTTTGGGGGCATCCTCATTAGGGGCAGGTGCTTTGGCTGTGTCATCAGCGGCAAAGCCTTGCCGTGCACTTACAACAACAGCGCCAGCTAAGCCCCCAAGCCCAAACAACCGGCGGGACAGAGAATGTTCCATAACCATAACAGCCTTATTCTTTTTATTAACCCAATATTACTGTGGCATTTTGCAGACAGGCCCCAATGTTCCCTCATACCGGGTCCAGGTCTGGGTTTCACCAAATAAAGGTAAACCGATATAGCCACGCAGCTTGAGCACATCTTTATGCGGAGACCAGATCTGAGCTTGATAGATATGGCCGCTATCAGGGTCGAGTATCTTCCCGTTCCAACGCTCCCCCTCACTCGATGACCGACGAAACTCTGTGAGCATCAATAAGTTGCATTCAGACTGCCCTTTTTTGTCGTGGGGCACGTCCGTTCCCTCATACTGCAAGCCAACCAAGCGCCCGCATACTGTATCGCCACAGGTTTCAATTTTAAAAACGCCATCATGCCCTTGGCTTAACCAATAGCCCATAAAGGCTTCTTCTGGTTTCAGCTCAGCATGGGCCACGGCTGGGGCAGCACTACAGGCCAGAAAAGTACAAAATACTGCTACCAGCCATTTTTTCTTTTCGCTCATTCTGGCCTTCTCCATTTTCTTTGCAGGCGTACAGCAGGGCTAGCACATTACCCTTGTCAAAGGCCGCACAGGCTTAACTTTCTGGGCGCTTCACCCAAGGAACAGCCACAACATCCACCCCTTCCTCGCGAAGCATTGTCCGTTCACGCTCAGTTGCGTTTCCGTATATGCCACGCTTTGGGGCTTCGCCATGGTGAATACGCACCGCTTCGGTTGCAAAGCGGTCGCCCATATTTTCACAATTTTGTTCAACTGCCTGCCGCATTTTCTGAAAGGCTACCATGACCTTGTCTGGCACATTGCTCCCCTGCGTTGGTGTCTCTTGGGGGGCTGGCGCCACCTCTTTCGTGGGGGCCTGTGCGCTACGCCCTTTTGCAATGGCGGGGGCCATAAGCGCCTGCTTTACGTCAGACGTGCCACAGTCTGGGCAGCTTAACAGCCCGTTTTCTTGCAAACGGGCAAATGTTGCACTGTCTTTGTACCAGCCCTCAAAAGAGTGCTCATGCACACACACCAGACGATAACAGATCATGGCCCTTTCACCTTTATATGCCCCAATACCATTCTAACGGCAGGTTAGTTTTGTCAGGCTAAGCCAAGCGCTGCGTTTAATTTGCCCTGTCGTTCTAGCGCCATCAGGTTGTCGCACCCGCCAAGGCATTTCCCATCAACAAAGGTCTGGGGCACGGTGGTGCCTCCGCCAGAACGCTCATAAGCCTGCTCGCGCTCAGCAGACCCACGCGGTGCATTAATTTCTTTAAATTCCACGCCTTTACTGCTCAAAAGCTGCACAGCTCTTACACAGTAGGGACAACCCGGCTGAGTGTAGATTTCGATTGTAGGCATACTGCCTCCCTCTTGTTTATATGTGTCGCAATTACGGAAAATGCCAGACCACTCAGCATCTTAAAGATCAGGCGGTTTCCGATATTGGGGAATCAAGGTCAATCTCTTTTTGCATGGGCACCAAGGCCACCACAAGCACACTTACAGAGGCGGCCCCACCCTCCAGCAAAGCATGCGTACAAACAGATGCTGTCGCCCCACTCGTTAAAAGGTCATCAACCAACACCACATGCTGGGCCCGTAGGGTGTTTTTATAGTGCGGCCGTAACGCAATGGCCTGAGCCATTTCTTGGTAACGCGCCCCCCGGGAAAAACCAGAAAGGCGTGTTGTTGCATGGGCACGGTACAGCATATCTGGCACACACACCAAACCGGCTTTACGAGCAACATTTTGGGCTAGTAAAGCAGCCTGATTATACCGACGCCAGAGCCGCCGCCGCCAATGGCTCGGCACAGGCACAACCAAACAATTAGGCTGCAATATGTCTTGTCCGGCACGTTTTAAGTGGTTTGCCAAAAAACCAGCATGCTCTACGCGGTCTGCATATTTAAGTTGCAAAACAAGGCTGCGTGCTGTGCCTTCATATAAAAACGCAGCTCGCGCAGCAGCCCAAGGTGGTGGGGCCTTTTCGCACCGCACGCATTCACCTTGCGCATTTAAATAAGCAACAGAAGGCTGGGGTGTAGCGCAACGCACACAAAATGGCTTTTCAACGCGCACAAGGCGCTCAAAACACGCCGCACACACCAAGCCAGCTTGCTCTGTTTCTGCACTACAAAGCAAACAAACTGGCGGAAACACGGCATTGAGCACCCCCTGCCAGCCCGTACGGGCATAGGCAGTCATTTTGCGTTGCAGGGCGTCTCGCCCAGATGTCATCTCGGCTCCTCTTGGCAAAAAGCGTAAGGTGGCGCACAGCTTACACTATGCAAGCCCCCGTTATTTTTGACCGCATGGCGGTAAAACGCCACCGCGCCCGTGCGGCCCACACGCAACACAACGTTGCCCCCATTCTTACTGCCACAGCAGACCTGCTCATAGACCGCCTCAGCGACATAACACGCCCTTTCAAAACAGCGCTGGACTTAGGTGGGCGTGGCTTTATGGCACCCAAACTGCATGAGCGCGGCTTGCACGTTATACAATGCGAAAGCGCCTTCCCTCTCGCCCAAACCTTGCAAACAACAGCCCCTACCGTCTGCGCCGATGAAGAATACCTCCCCTTTGCCCCCAACAGTTTTGACCTCGTTGTTGCCAACCTCTCACTACATTGGGTCAATGACCTACCCGGCACCTTTGCCCAAATACGTACCCTTTTAAAGCCAGACGGGCTGTTTTTGGCCAGTATGCCCATACTACCAACACTACGGCCCCTTAAGCAGGCGCTGGAAATGGCAGAACTTGCTGTCAGTGATGGTCTCTCTGCGCGTGTCTCGCCACTGCCTACCAACACAAGCTGCGCCCACCTTTTGCAACGCGCGGGCTTTGCCTTGCCTGTGGTCGATACAGAAATTTTGTCTTTGCGTTACCAATCTCTCAATGGGCTGTTGCAAGACTTACGCGCTGCGGGAGAGACAAACGCCCTCACCCAACGCAGTAAAAGCCCCCCGCCCCGCATGCTTTTTCCGGCCGCGGCGGCAGAGCTTGCCCAGAACGGTGAAAGTGGGTTTGAGATGCCATTACACATGAGCATTCTCACCGCATGGCGGCCAGCCCCCACTCAGCCCCAACCTTTAAAACCGGGAGAGTTCACGCAGTCTTTGGCGCGTGCTTTAGAAACGCACTCTCAAGGCCCTCTGCCCGGTTAAAAACGTTAACCGCCTGTCACACTCATATGCCGGGCTGGGCCGTTCACTACTCCAGCCTCTTGCCCCAACAAAAAGTCGTGCCCTGTGGGTTTGCGGGCTATTGCGTCCTGAATACCAGCCAGAATGGCCGCATCATCTCCTCCGCTGCGCATAATGTCGCGCAGGTCGATACCATCTTCTTGGCCAAGGCAGGTATAAAGCCGCCCCGTGCAAGATAGGCGCACGCGGTTACAACTACCGCAAAAATTATGGCTCATGGGGGTTATAAACCCAATGCGCTGCCCTGTTTCTGCAACGCGCATATAGCGCGCAGGCCCACCAGTACGGTCAGGCACGGGTGTTAATGTCCAACGCTGCGCCAAATCTATTTTTACTTTTGATAGCGGCAAATAGCTGGCTGTCCGGTCGGTTCCGGTATCGCCCATTGGCATGGTCTCTATCAGGCACAAATCTGCACCAACACTGCCACACCACGCCAGCAGGGGGTCAAACTCGTCTTCATTCACACCGGCCATGGCCACAGTGTTAATACGCACCGCAAGCCCTGCCGCACGTGCGGCTTTAATACCGTTTAACGTGGCGGCTAACTTGCCGCGCCGCGTTATTTGCGCAAAACGGTCTTCATTAAGCGTATCAAGGCTCACATTTACCCGCCGCACCCCCGCTTTAAACAGGGTTTCGGCATAAACATCTAACAAACTGCCGTTGGTGGTCAGAGTAAGTTCGTCCAGCTTGCCTGCTTGTTCTGGCCGTTGCAGCCACTGGCCGAGCGTTTCAAAAAACGGCCCAATATCGCGCCGCACCAAAGGCTCACCACCGGTAATGCGCAAGCGCCGTACCCCTTGGCGCACAAAAACCTGCGAAAGGCGCAGCAGTTCCTCAAAAGACAACACGTCCTCACGTGGCAAAAAGCGCATGCTTTCAGCCATGCAATAGACACACCGCATATCGCAACGGTCTGTTACGGAAACACGAAGGTAGGAGATACTTCGGCCCGCAGGGTCAATTAAAGAGGACAGCATGAGTCCCTTATATAACAAACACCCAATAAAAAAAGCGGCCAATGACAAACGCCACTGGCCGCCCAAATACGCACGCACCCTTTTTACCGAGAAAAAGGCCTAAGCGTTTTAAAGTTCAGTCACGTAGTTTTTCAAAAACGCTCTGACATCATCTGCAAGGTCTGGCCGTTCGAGAGAAAACGCAATCTGCGCCTCAAGGAAGCCAACCTTATTACCGCAGTCAAAACGGCGACCTTCATAACGCAAACCATGGAAAGGCACTTCGCCAATGGTTTTAGCCATGGCGTCTGTCAGCTGCACTTCACCACCAGCCCCTTTTTCCAGTTTGGAAAGGTGAGGCATAATTTCTGGGGTTAGAATGTAGCGACCAATAATGGACAGGTTAGAAGGCGCTTCTTCAGGTTTGGGTTTTTCAACCAGCCCGCGCACCTCAACCATGCGGCCATCATCGGCACCGGTTTCCAAAATACCGTAACGGTTTGTGTGCTCTTTGGGCACTTCTGTTACGGCAACAACGCTACCGCCCGTCTGGTAATAGGCATCAGCTAATTGCTTCAGGCACGGCGTTTTAGCCTGCACAATGTCGTCTGGCAGCAAAATAGCAAACGGGTCATCACCAATAAAGCTACGTGCACACCAAATAGCATGCCCCAGCCCCAGAGGCTCTTGCTGGCGTACCGCCACCAAAGACCCAGCCTGAATAGAACTAGGCTCAAGGGCTTTCAGTGCATCCAGCTTGTGCCGCTCATGCAGTGTGGCCTCAAGCTCGTAAGCAATATCAAAATAATCAATCAGAGAATCTTTACCACGGCCTGTAATCAGGCAGAATTCTTCAATACCTGCGGCCCGTGCTTCATCAATAGCGTACTGGATCAGTGGCCTATCTACAACCGTAAGCATTTCTTTTGGCATTGCTTTGGTTGCGGGCAGAAAGCGTGTACCCAGCCCTGCTACCGGCAGGACTGCTTTACGTAATGGCTTGGGCTTGGACACGAATACGACACCTTGATCAAAATTAGGTTTCAAAACATTGCACCGCGTAACAGCTAATATCAGCTTACCGCTCAGGTCAAACTTAGCCCATATATGCTGCCTGCCTTAGCGTTGGTTATTTTTACCACCAACTTACCAAGGCATGCTGCGCTGCAACCAACATTACGTGGCGTTTAAACAACGCAACAGCGGCCTTAATGTGGCAAAACCACTTTTTTACATTTTCGTCATAAAATTTGGGAAATATCTGACACCAAGAAAAACCAGTTTAAAAATCTGAATTTTCTTGGTGTCAGGATTTGGTGCGGCCGAGAAGACTCGAACTTCCACGGGGTATTCCCCCACAAGCACCTCAAGCTTGCGCGTCTACCATTCCGCCACGGCCGCCCCGTGACAACCAGTACCATAAAGTGCGATACCGTTTGGTGAGAAGCCCTATAACCGAACAAGCATCAGGCGGCAATGACCAACGAGCATTTTTTATGGGAAATAAGCAAAAAACCTGTTCCCTACCCCTTCGCTCTCTCCAGAATGCAGGACATTGCGCAAAAAATACGCGCAGCAAACGCACAAGAACGCGTCTGGCTGCTCGAGCACCCGCCCCTTTATACGTCTGGCACTTCTGCCCGCCCAGAAGACCTGTTTAACCCCCACAATTACCCCACTTACGATGCCGGGCGTGGTGGGCAATGGACATACCATGGCCCAGGGCAAAGAATCGCCTACCTTATGCTCGACCTTCAAAAGCCCCACGGCACCATCCCCCCCAGAGACCTACGCGCCTATGTGCACGGCCTAGAAGCATGGGTTATTCGCACTCTCGCTACATTCGGCCTAAAGGGTGAATGTCGGGAAAACCGGGTGGGCGTATGGGTTGTAGACCCCCGCACAGGTTTAGAAGAGAAAGTTGCCGCTATTGGTGTACGTGTCTCTCGCTGGGTGAGCTGGCACGGCATTTCCATAAACCTGCGCCCCAACATGGTAGATTTTGAAGGCATTGTGCCCTGCGGCATAAAAGAATATGGCGTAACCAGCTTTGAAAAGCTGGGGCTAAATGTGACCCAACCCCAGCTCGATGCCGCTTTGGTGGCAAACTGGCAGCCCGTTTTTGGCAGCCAGCCCACTCCCTTTACTGAGCTTGAAGCTGAATAAGCACCTTATGGCGGCGCTCATCAACCACAGTAATATCGTGCAACGTGAGCGCACGCCCAGAGTCCTGAAAAAGCAGCGTCACTAACCCCTGTGAAGGGTTATCGCGCCGGGCCATAGAAATTTGCAGCACGCCGGGTGTTTTTTGCACATCGGTCACCTGCACAGCACCAGAAAGCTGAATAGGGTTACCCAGCAATAACCCCAAAGGGTTATGCGACAGGCCCATATGCGTTTCAGACCCGGCCTGCGCATCCTTAAACACGGCGTGGCTGCCTGAGGCTTCTAAATCCATACCGTGGGGTGCGGTATAAACAAGATGCAGGTAACCGGGGCGATATGTTAACCCGCCCCCCCCAGTTGCCCCATTGGGCCATGTTTGCACAAAAGGCACATTTTTAAGCTGTGCTGTGCGCAAATAGGCTTCAACACGGGCTGTTTCTGTTTGGGCGGGCTTACCTAACCCACCCTGCCCGCCTGCGCAGGCTGCCAAAAACAACGTGCCCAGCAAAACAAACCGCCTTGCCGCCACAACGCCTTTAGCTGCCCGTGCTAATTGCGTAACCTTATTCATGAAAGAGCCGCGTCTTCTTCTGGGGTGCGCAGGCTCAAGGCCAGCGCATGCAACCCGGTTTCAAACTCGCCCCCCAAGGCATCATGCACCATGCGTGAGCGGTTAACCCGGCTTACCCCTTCAAAGGCCGCACTCACCAATTGCACTCTAAAATGTGTTTCAGACGCACCAGCTTCTGGCCCACGCACCATGGGGGCATGGTGTGCATGCCGGTGGCTTTCGTCCAAAATTTCGAGTCTCTGGGGGGCAAAGGTTTTGGTCAAAACCTCCTGCACGCGCGTTGCACGTGCCCCCAAGACTGCTGGTGTCGTATCTGAATTGCGTAACGTTGCCATATCTTACCCCTTGCGCAGAACCACTGAGCACGCACATAACCCTGATGATGAAGCGAAGGAATACCCGTCATAGGGCGTTCGACCCGGACCCGGACGCCCCACAGCGCTGCTGTGACATGCCAGACTGTGACAAACCCGCCGGTTATCGTGCCCCCCGCTCACGCGATACATTGAACCAGTATTTCTGGTTCTGTCTTGAGCATGTGCGGGAGTATAATGCCCGTTGGGACTATTACAAAGGCATGTCTCCCGGCCAGATAGAAGCCCACCTGCGTGCAGACATTGCGTGGGACCGTCCGTCTTGGGCGTTTGGCCAGAGTGCAGCCCGGCCAAAACAGAGCACTTTCAACGAAGAAGAAATTCTCGACCCGCTCGATATTCTGGGCCGCAACCGCCGCGCACGTGCTGAGCAAAAACGTAAAGCGGCCATGCCACGCGCCCCAGAACCCTTGCGGGAATCTTTAGCCACACTGGGGTTAGACTGGCCAGTAACGCTAGACGTTGCCAAAGCGCGCTATCGTGATCTGGCGCGTAAACACCACCCAGACACCAACAATGGTGACCGCAGAGCCGAAGAGCGGCTTAAGGTTATTAATGTGGCCTTCACAATTGTAAGAACACACCTTACCTCTGAAGGACTCGAAAAAGCAGGGTGATCATGTCATCCTGTTTCTTAACCTTCCCTATTGGCACCCTCACGCACAGCAGGGTACCTTGTTTTGTCCACCACCATAACGCACAGACGGATACAGCATGACTGAGTCTTCAAACCCGGCCTCACCTAGTGATCTTCCGCCCATTTCGGCACTTTCCACGCCGGATCTTGAAGTTTCAGTGCGCGATGTCTTCGGTATCGATTCAGATATGACCGTACCGGCCTTTTCGCTACGTACAGAGCATGTGCCCGCCAAAGACCCCGCCTACCGTTTTGACCACGACACCACACTGGCCATTCTGGCGGGCTTTGCCTTTAACCGCCGCGTTATGGTGCAGGGTTTTCATGGCACCGGTAAGTCATCCCATGTTGAGCAGATTGCAGCCCGCCTAAACTGGCCGTGCATTCGTATTAACCTAGACAGCCACGTCTCCCGTATAGACCTCGTGGGGAAAGACGCCATTGTCGTGCGCGATGGCCAACAGGTTACCGAATTTCAAGAAGGCCTGCTGCCGTGGTGCCTGCAACACCCCTGCGCCCTTGTGTTTGATGAATATGATGCAGGCCGCCCAGATGTTATGTTCGTTATTCAGCGCGTGCTTGAGGTAGAAGGCCAGCTTACCCTGCTCGACCAAAACCGCGTTATTAAACCCCACCCGTGGTTTCGCCTGTTTGCTACAGCCAACACCATTGGTTTGGGCGACACAACAGGCCTGTACCATGGTACACAGCAAATCAACCAAGGCCAGATGGATCGGTGGAACATTGTCACCTCTCTCAACTACCTGCCCCATGCGCAGGAAGTGGGCATTGTTCTCTCCCGCCTTGGCATTAACCCAGAAGACAAAGCCGCCAAAGGCACCATTGAAAATATGGTAGCCCTTGCCAACCTAACGCGCGCTGGCTTCATGGCCGGAGACCTCTCAACCGTTATGTCTCCACGCTCTGTTATTGCGTGGGCAGAAAACGAGCGTATTTTCAAAGATACAGCCTTCGCCTTCCGCGTAACGTTCCTGAACAAGTGCGATGAGGCAGAACGCAACATGGTGGCCGAATATTACCAGCGTTGCTTTAACACCAGCCCACTCGCCAAACAGGGCGCTTGAGGTTTTAGAGGGGGAAGGCTGCTAAGGTATGGCAGAGAGCAAAACAGGCACGCAGGCCACACCGGCAGGGCATAATCAAGCCCCTACCGGCAACCCAGCCGACCGGGTAGACGCCTTTAAACAGGCTACAGCCGCAACGCTCCGTGCTATGGGGGGCCAGCGTGAGGCCGAGGTCTCTTTCCATACCGGGCACATGCCTGTGGCATCTCTCAGCCTAGGGGGTAAAGCACGCCTACCCGCCCCCACACGCCACATGAAAGAAGAAGAGCTTATCCGCATTCGCGGTGCGGCAGATGCCCAAGCACTTCGCCTTAAACACCACGACAGCACCCTACACCTTAGCCGCCTGCCAGAAGACGCCACCGCCCGAGACGTGTACGACGCACTCGAGCAAGCCCGTATTGAGGCCGTAGGCGCACGCCACATGAAAGGCGTTGCTGCCAACCTACGCCAACGGCTAGAGGCAGAATGCCGCGAGGGCGGGCTGGCGCAAATGACAGACCCTGCTCTGCTGGCTCCGGCCATAGCCCTCGAGCTTTTAGCGCGTGAGGCGTTAACGGGTGAGCCATCACCTGTTGCGGCCCAAACTATTCTTAATAAATGGCGCGCAGCCCTGCCCAGCAAAGCGCAAGACGCCCTTGCACATCTCAAAGCACATGCAGATGACCAAGCTGCTTATGCTCGGGCGTCTCGCCAGATTCTCGCGGCCTGTTCTCTTACGGAAGAAGAAGAGGAAACCTCTTCTGATGACGTAGATGAAAACGAAAGCGGTGCAGAAACAACCGACTCCCAAGAGCAAGACACGTCTGCCCCCCCAGAGCAGGATGATGACGCACCACCGTCTGAGCCAGAAACCTCTCCCAGCACACCAGAGCCCCAACTATTAGCTGGCTCAGGTGATTTCTCGCCCGATATGGCAGAAGAAGAAGGGGAAGGTAGCGGGGCCGAAGGCACAGGCGATGCCGCAGGCCCCGGCAAACGCCAAGACATAACACCGGGCGAAACCGCTAAAACCTACCACGCCTACACCACCCAGTTTGATGAGGAAGTACGGGCCGAAGACCTGTGCGAGCCAGAAGAACTCAACCGCCTACGCCACCAGCTAGACCTGCAACTCGCCACCTTGCACGGCGTTGTGTCCCGCCTAGCGAATAAGCTGCAACGCAAGCTCATGGCGCAACAAACACGCTCGTGGGACTTTGATATGGAAGAAGGCCTGCTTGATGCTGGCCGCCTTTCCCGCGTGGTGGTTAACCCCCTGCTCTCACTGTCTTACAAACGCGAACGCGATACAGAGTTTAGAGATACAGCCGTAACCCTGCTGATAGATAACTCTGGCTCCATGCGGGGCCGCCCTATTTCCGTTGCTGCCTCCTGCGGCGATATTCTGGCCCGCACCCTTGAGCGGTGCGGCGTGAAAGTAGAAATTCTGGGCTTTACGACCCGCGCATGGAAGGGCGGCCAAAGCCGCGAGAAATGGTTGAAAGACGGCAAGCCCGAAGCACCGGGCCGCTTAAACGACCTACGCCATATTATTTACAAAGCAGCAGATCTGCCATGGCGGCGCGCCCGCGCCAATATGGGCCTTATGCTGCGCGAAGGCTTACTAAAAGAAAATATCGATGGTGAGGCCCTGCTGTGGGCATGGCGCCGCCTAAAAAGCCGCCCAGAATCCCGTAAAATTCTTATGGTTATTTCTGACGGCGCACCAGTTGATGACAGCACCCTGTCAGTCAACCCCGCATCCTACCTTGAAGACCACCTGCGGGAAGTCATTCACATGATAGAAAACCGCAGCCCGGTCGAACTATCGGCTATCGGTATTGGGCACGATGTGGGGCGCTATTACCAACGCGCCGTTACCATTACCGATGCAGAAGAACTGGGCGGCACCATGCTCCAGTCTCTCTCTGCTTTGTTTGATGAAAAACGCAAAGGTGGCGCACGCAAAACCAGTTTACACGGGTAAAGGCTGCCCCTGCGCATGAGGTACTTTGGCACCCGTGCGCTTTTGTGTCAGTTCCAGCACTGCATGCAGCATAATATCAATATCCTGCTGCGTTGTACGGTGGTTTACTATAGCGGCCCTAATGGCCAGCTTGCCCTGCACTATGGTGGTAGAGGGCACAGCAATACCGCTTTCTTGCAGGTCTTTCACAAGCTCAGCATTCAAAGTATCTAGGTCAGCGGCTCCCTCTTTTACACGAAAGCACACAACGTTCAGGGTTACTGGGGCCAACAGCTCTAAACTTGGTGTGGCTTTTACACGCTCGGCCAAATAACGCGCAACGTCACAGCACTGCGCGACCACGTTCCCAAGCCCTTCGGTGCCAAAACCCGCCAGCGTAAACCACACTTTAAGGGCTCTAAACCCGCGTGACAGATCTGGCCCAAGGTCACAAAACCATGGAGCACTAGCAGCAACACCTCTTTCCTCGCGGGAGAGGTACGCGAGTGACTGCGCAAAAGCCACCGCCTGCCGGCCTTCTTCACGTACAAGCACACACCCCGCATCGTAAGGAGTTTGTGCCCATTTATGAAAATCAAGCGCAATACTATTGGCCTGCTCTATGCCAGCCAAAGCAGGCGCATGCGCGGGGGAGAGGCAAGCCAGGGCACCAAACGCACCATCAACATGGAACCAAAGCCCCTGCTCCCGTGCAAACGCTGCTAAGTCTGCCAGTGGGTCAATGGCTCCCGTATCTACCGTACCGGCGGTGCCAACCACCAAAAATGGCTCAAACCCTGCTGTGCGGTCTTGCGCTACCATGCGCTGTAGGGCCGCCATATCTAGCTTAAAAGCAGCATCTACCGGCACGCGGCGTAAGGCTTGCATGCCTAGGCCCGCCATATCAAAAGCACGCGCCACACAACCATGTGCGCTCTCGGCTGCATAACCAACCAATTTACGGCCCTGTATGCCAGCCTCCCGCATGGCAATACCCTCTGGCACGGCGCGGCTGGCGGTCAACACAGCAATAAAATTCGCTAAAGAAGACCCCGTAACCAGCACGCCTGATGCCGTTTCAGGAAAGCCCAGCATGGTGGCTGTCCAGCGTATAACCATACGCTCCACCTCAACCGGGGCATGGTCACGCCCGCCAAGGTTGGCATTTAGCCCTGCCGCCAACATTTCGGCCAGCATGCCTTGGGCCGTGCCCCCTCCGTGCACCCACCCCATAAAACGGGGGTGCCGGTTGCCTACGGCATAAGGCTGCACATTTTTGGTAAATTGCTCATACAAAGCAGGCAGCGCTTGCGCGGTTTTGGGTAAAGGCTGCTGGGCAAACCCTTGCCTTACCGTTTGGGGCATAGGTTGCCATACGGGGCCGTCTGCCACGCTTTGTATGCTATCCAGCATATCATCAAGCATACGGTGGCCGAGTGTGCGTAATTCATCCCAGTTTTTGGGGTCTAACCCGGCCATCGTTTTACTCTCCTGCACTCTGCTTGCTCTCAAGCTGCGCTGTTCTGGCCGCAAAACGACGTGCCAGCACGGCACAGACAAAAAGCTGTATCTGGTGGTAAATCATTAACGGCAAAACAATAAGCCCAACACTGGCGGGTGGAAACAGCACGTTGGCCATTGGCACCCCAGAAGCCAGTGTTTTTTTAGACCCGCAAAACACAACGGCTATTTCATCTTTTAAAGGCAGGCCTGCGGCACGGCTGGTCAGGGCGGTTAAAATAAGCACACAAGCCAACAACATAAAATCTATCAGCGCTATCATGCCTAACTGGCTTAAAGGCACTTTGTGCCAAAGCCCTTGCATAACCGCATCGCTAAAGGCTGCGTAAACCACAATCAGAATAGACCCACGGTCAGTTAATGAAAGCAGCTTTTTATTACGCTGCGCCCATTTGCCAATCCAGGGTTGCAGCACTTGGCCCAGTACAAATGGCAAAAGAAGTTCAAGCACAATATTGAGCACACCACCGCCTTGGGCACCGTGCTTTGCCAGCACAAGCCCCACCAAAAACGGTGTAATGAAAATACCAAATACGTTAGAGGCCGTTGCAGCACACACAGCCGCAGGCACATTGCCCCCACCTATAGATGTAAAGGCAATAGAAGACTGCACCGTAGACGGCAGGCAGCACAAAAACAGCACACCCAGCCAAATCTCGTTTTGCAACAGGGCCGGAAACACCGCATGCAGCGCTATGCCTAAAAGCGGGAAAAGCACAAACGTACAGCATAAAATAAGCAAATGCAGCCGCCATGCCGTAAGCCCAGACACCACCGCTTGGCGCGAAAGGCGTGCCCCTTGCAAAAAAAACATAACCCCAATGACCACAATAGCCAGCCACTTAAACACTGGCACCGCCGCCCCATGGCACGGAAAAAACGTAGCCAACAACACAGTGCCTATCAGGCTAAGTAAAAACGGATCCAGACCAAACATGCTGCCTTATTCTTTCTTGCTTATCTGCACGACACCACAAGCACAGCCTTGCAGGCCATAAAAGGGAAGCCCCGCAAAAATCGTCATTGCGCAGGTTGCTTGCTTACGCCACCTTTACCCACAAATGAAAAGACAAACCCTTTTTTGCTCTGCGGCTCTCGCGCTCGTGAGCGTCGCACTCACTCGGCCAGCCTTGGCAGCACCGCCTGCAAGCTGTGCCGTTATCTCTCATGGTGGCGTACGCTCTACAGGCCAGAGTATAACGCTAGACGCAACAACCCTGCGCACACCCGATGGTAGCACCAGCCTTACCATTAAGCAGATGCAGTTTAGCGCAAGCACAGCCAACACAGCGCAAAGCCTGCAAGACCAAGCAGATGCCGCCTCTCTGTTGCTGGTTTCTGCTATGACAGGCCACCATAATGCTGCCTGCTCTGAATGGCTGCAACGCCAAGGGCAAAATGTTGCCACTGGCCTAAAGGCCGGGGGTAATTACGCCCTAAGCTGGAACACGGCCAGTATTCAACGTGGTACCGCGCGGGTTGGGCTTAGCGCCGCTGCCCTAAAGCTACAGGGTAATACAACCGCCCACACCAGTGCGGCTACCCTTACCATGTCTGGCCTGAGCTTTCACAACGTCGCCAATCAAGAACTCCTGCCTTCTTCTGCACAAGCAGCATTCTCTCTACCCGCGTCTGAATTGCCAGCCCTTATGGCAGCCGTTGGCGGCAGGGCCGAGCAGGCACCTGCGGTACATGTCACTATTTCTAACTTTGCCGCCCAACGTGGCACTGTGCACCTACAAGGCAATGGGTCGGCCACCCTTACGGGTGATGTCAACGCAACATCAGCCTCTGGCCACCTAGAAATTACAAATCTTGAAACCCTGATTGAAACCGCCCGCAGTGCCCAGCAAATGAAACTGGCAGCAGGGTTGGTTTTAGCCCGTTTGGTCAGCAAAAAAGCGGACGACGCCAACGCATGGAACACCACTTGGTCTGGTGGTGTTCTCACCGTCAACGGTTTCCCGCTGCCCCTTAAATAACGTAGGGTAGTAAAATCATCTGGCGCAGCAACCTTGGTAAACAATGCCCTTATTGTTACCAAGGCATGTTGCCTCTATTGTGCGCCCTCACCCTCTTGCTGGGCAGCTCGTTGCTGGTCGGTTGAGCGAAACATCTCAATACTGGGGGCTTTACCCCCCCACACGCCTCTTTCGGCTAATTCTGCCAGCACCGCCTCAATCGCTTGCTTGGCCCTACGGCCATATACTTTCCACGAACTATCAAGGTTCGCTTTGCCGCCATGCTCGCGGTACACGCTCAACCAGTTATAAGACCCCTCCGCAATATGGCCGGGCCACGCTAAGGTTTTCATGTGTATGCGGTCTATGCAGTAACACTGCGCACCACAGGCTTTAAGCCCCTCTACGCACATCTGGTGTTCTTCGCGGTTGGTACGCTGCCAGCGCTGCGTAACAATAGAAACCTCTACCCCCCTTTGCACGGCAGCTGTTATGCGGCTTACCACAGCCTCACACAGCGCCCCTTTTTGCGATAAAAACGGAGAGACAATAAGCACCTGCTGCCCGGCTTGCGCCATATCCAACGCATAATCCATCATGCTGGTATGCTCATTGGGGGTAGAAACACGCTCTATTAAAGGCACTTGGCTGGGCAAAACTGGCAATGTCCAGTTACCCTGCACCCCTTCAACTTCTTGCCCGCGCTCAAACAAGGCTCTGGCCAAAATACCCAGTGGCGTTTTTACAACCGGGTTCATAATGTCCATGTTGCCTATAACAACAAACGAATCTTTTGCGCGCGAGACAGCTACGTTCATTAAACTGGCGCTACTGTCTAGAAACCCTGTGCCAGACTGCGGGTCAGACACCGTAGAAAAAATAATAATTGGCCGCTCTGCCCCTTGCAGCGCATGCACTGTACCTACAGTAATTTTTTTTAAGGTAGCCTGCCCTGTTTTATGCGCAATGTTGGACAGCGCTTTCGCCACAGCTTTTTTCTGAGCCGAAAACGGCGTTATAACCGCCACAAGCTGGTCTAGCTCTTTTTTGTAAAAATACTGCCATGCTTTGGCATTGCTGGCTATCCACTCTGCAATGGCATCAGCTTCTTTTAAATTACAGCTACTCCCATTGTGGCGTATGCACTCACCCCGCACATGCGCCCACCCCAAAGCAGGCAGCGGCGGCGCAATAGCAGGCTCTGGCCGTAAGGGCTGGAGCTTACCCTTATAAATTAAGTCATTCGAAATTTGGATAATGTCTTTGCGGCACCGCCTATGTTCCGACAAAAACATACCCGGCACATCTGCCCCAACCGATGACCACGCCGTGGCAGACTGCACAACACCCATAACAGACCCAGGCGTTTGCCGCCCGTCACCCAAACCAGTCACCACTCTGGGGTTTACGGCCTCTTCTTCTTGCCAAAATGCTGCGTACACACCGGCAGAGTGCGCATTGCCTTTATCGGTCTCGCCACCCAAGGTCACAACGGGTGCTAACTGAAAGACATCACCCACAACAATGGCTTTACGCGCAAAAGAAAATGCCGGAGCCGCTTGGTAAGGCGGTATCTGGCCTGCTTCGTCAATAATAAGTAGGTCAATAAAGTCTGCGTGGTACTGCTCTCTGCCTTGGTAATATTTCATCATACGTGGCAAACGGGCCGTGGTCATAATCAGGCACGGGGTTAGCATGCACCAGCGGCGGTACATGGTCTCCATACCTACGCGGCCTGTATTAAACTTATAGGCAACACCCTCTTCCCCCGCCATGGCGCGGTGTAGGGTTTCCACCTCGTTCAGCCAGCGCCCTTCCCAATAACGCAAGGCTTTTTGAAACATCTCGTAACGCAGGGTTTTATCCAGCAGGTCATCAAGGCTGGCGGTTGTTTCCTCCCACCCCGGCAGGTGCCACGCCGGTGGTTTATCTGGTGTGTCTGCCCCCAAGCCATACTGGCTAGAAATTTGCTCTAGCTGGGCCACAAGCTGCGCTAAAAAATGCTCTGCCTGTGCGCTGCTTTGTAGGGTTTTGGTAGCCTGCACACGGGCCTGCTCAGCCTGCAAAACCTTTTGGTTCAATGCCTCATACGCCTTTTGCGCTGCATCTTTTTGCGCAACAAGGGCCGCAATCTCAGCCGGAGGGTTAGCTTTAGCCAAAGTATAGCGGTTGATACGTTGCTCTTCTTCCAACGCCCAATGCGCAGTTAGGCTTGCTGCGGCATTTTGCCAGGCTTGGGCGTCTTTTGAATGTTCACGCACCAAAGGTAAAAAATGGTCTGCAAATTCGGTTTCAGAAACCAGAATTTCTAAATTTTTCCATTTTTTCGCTGCACCAAAGGCTGCCAAAAAACCACTCTCAGGCAGCCCGGCCAAAATACGGGCTTCTGTGCCTTTGGCGTTTTTCAGTTTGGCCTCAGCGTCTTGTACGCTTGCCAGTAAAGGGGCCAAAGTGGCCTCGTAAGCTCCAGCTTTCTGGCTATAACTGTACGAAAGTGCACTCAACTGCTGCTGGGCAAGCGTTTTTTGCTCTGTCGTCTCTGCAATCTGCTGTGTCAGCGTATCAATTTGTGTACGGCATTCCTTTTTACGCTGCGCAAGTACTCGTGTGCCGCCATGCTGCATAATGCTCTGCCGTGCAACACTAAAGGCCTGCGCCAAAGCAGCACAACGCGCAGAAAGTGCTTTAATATCGCACTGTATAACCTCAACCGCATCGCTTACATTTGCTGCGGCATGGCTTTGGTAAACCAGCCTAAACTGCTCCAGCCACGCAGCATGAGCCCGCCAGTAGTAGTCTGGGTCTCGCTCCCGCTCAGCCGGAAACCCCTGCCAGTGCTCAGTGCCCAAAAGGCGCCCATCTTTGGCAATAAACGGCTGGCGGCCTTCTTTGGGCTTATACCCACCAGAGGGAAAATATAGCCCTAAGCTCTCTACATCAGGTAACCAGCGTTGCTCCCACGCGGCGGTGCCAGCGGCGGCCAAGGCCTCGGTCATGGCATCTATAATATTCACCACGGCCTGATTATTGGTGGAAGAGCCAACAATAACCGCAGGCTCACCCCCCGCTATGGCACGGCGTACCAGCTCGGTTGCAATTACGCTTTGCAGCAGGGTTGTTTTACCCGTGCCGGGTGGGCCATTAACCGCTAAAATTTGCCCATGCCCCAGCATGGAAAACGCGGCCATTGTATCTGATTGCGAGGCCGACAACCCAAACTTGGGGTTCATGGTGCCTCTTACTGCACCAAGCTGCGCCAACCTCTGCTCTGGTTGCACTGTGGGGGCTATGGGGCAGCCGTGTAAAAAGCCTTTTAAAAGCGGCGTTTCAACAGCACTTACCTCTTCAAGGGCAAAGTCATAAAATTGTTTAAGGTTAACAATAGTGTTCTGCCCCACTGGGGGCGGGGTTGGCGTAAATGTAAAGTACTCAGCCAAAACAGTGCCGGGTAATTGGCGGTTTTGGGTAATGCTCTGCCAAAACTGGTCAGACCAGATAAGCAGTTGCTCCCATGTGGTGCAGTTAAACGGGTTTTGCTCTAGGTAGCGGTCAACCGCTGCTACCTGCCCAATTGTCTGCATCTGCCCAGAGGGCGCTAAAAGAGAGCGTGGTATAAGCGGCGCTGTTTGAGACGCATACGGCGTAATAACGCCTTTGGGTGTCACACGTACCGTACAGCCTAAAGCGCAGGTTGGTTTGCTGCGTGTATGAGCCGCTGTGTGCAAATGTTCAGGAATAAATGTTCTGAGGGCAACATTAGCCACAACATCATCAGACTCATCATCCTGATCTGTGGCCATAGCGGCTTTAAGCGCAAAAAGGCGGGCAATTGCCTGTGCTGGCAAGTGCCCGTTTTCAATTTCTTGCGGCTCTACATCAACATTTGCAGCCGTTGCATCTGGCGCAGACTGCGTGCTGTCAATAAGCGAAATACGCCAGTAATCCAGAATATCCCGAGAGCTTGCCCCGGCAGCCACTACGCCCACACATTTTCTCCGCATCAACAAACTGTAATGTACAGCACAGAATAGCGGAGCAACTCTGTCAAACAATTTCTAAGTGACTGAAAAGCCTATATTCCCAAGCATAGCACGCATTAACTAAGCGGGTACCTTTTGCGCCAGTTTTGCAAGGTCGCGCAAAACACGCCTTGCCAGGTCAATACGCTGCACATTTGTAAGCTCTCGCACTACGGCCATTTTGTGGTCGGTACGCAGGCGCACAGTGCCATCTTTCCAACGGGCCATCCATTGCACCAAGCCTTGCGGGTTACGGAAACTATTGTGCCTAAACTGAAGCACCATACCTTTTGGCCCGGCCTCCAACCGCTCTACCCCGGCTTGGCGGCACAGGCGCTTTAAATCCACAATATCCAGCAGGTTTTTCACCTCTTCAGGCACGGGGCCAAAGCGGTCTACCAGCTCGGCTTCCATAGCTTCTAGCTCGGCATCAGAGGCTATGCCGCTAATACGGCGGTATAGCCCCAAACGCACAGGCAGGTCTGGTACATAGTCAACCGGTATAAGCACTGGCAGGCCCACAATAATGTTGGGTGTCCAGTCTCTATCTTCTGCGCGCCTCCGGCTGGCATCGGCCCGCAGGTCTGCCACGGCGTCTTCCAGCATTTGCTGGTACAGCTCAATACCAACCTCACGCACATGGCCAGACTGTTGGTCGCCCAACAAATTACCGGCCCCACGCAGGTCAAGATCGTGCGAAGCCAGCGTAAAGCCTGCCCCCAACGTATCGAGCGTTTGCATAACCTCAAGCCGCTTTTGCGAAGAAGCCGAAAGCACATGCGTTTGCGGCCACGTAAGGTACGCATACCCCCGCTGCTTGCCGCGCCCAACGCGCCCACGCAACTGGTACAACTGCCCAAGGCCAAACATATCTGCCCGGTGTATAATAAGCGTGTTTACCGCAGGCATATCCAACCCGCTTTCTACAATATTGGTAGAAAGCAGAATATCGTATTTACCATCAGAAAACTCAGTCATAACCCGCTCAAGCTCAGTGGGGCTTAAGCGGCCATGGGCCTGCACCAGCTTGGCATCTGGCACAATGGTGCTTAGGCGCTCTGCCAAACGGTCAAGGTCTTCAATGCGTGGAGCCACACAGAAAATCTGCCCACCTCTAAAGCGCTCACGCTGAATGGCTTCGCGTATTACCACGCTATCAAAGGGCATAATAAAGGTGCGCACTGCCAGCCTGTCTGTGGGCGGGGTGGCAATAAGGCTCATTTCCCGTACGCCAGACAACGAAAGCTGCAAAGTGCGGGGGAGCGGCGTAGCTGAAAGGGTGAGCACGTGCACATCATCACGCAGGGCTTTCAGCTTTTCTTTGTGCCCAACACCAAAATGCTGTTCTTCGTCAATAATCAGCAATTCAAGGTTGGCAAACTGTACCGTTTTAGCCAGCAGTGCGTGCGTACCTATTACCACATTAATAGAGCCATCACTGAGCCCTTTCCGCACAGCCGTGGCCTCTTTGCCCGTTACCATGCGCGAAAGCTGTGCCACTTTAAGCGGAAAGCCTTCAAACCGCGCAGAGAAGGTGCGGTAATGCTGGCGGGCCAACAATGTGGTGGGCACCACAACAGCCACCTGCCCACCAGACATGGCAGCTACAAAGGCCGCCCGTAGGGCAACCTCGGTTTTGCCAAAGCCCACATCCCCACACACAAGCCTGTCCATGGGGCGGCCTGAACCCATATCTTCCAGCACATCGGCAATGGCACGGGCTTGGTCATCTGTTTCCACAAACGGGAAACGCGCACAAAACTCGTCCCACATACCTTCGGCCGGGGCTAATACGGGGGCCTCCTTCAACGCACGGGCCGCAGCCGTGCGAATAAGGTCAGACGCCATATCCCGTATGCGCTGCTTCATGCGGGCTTTACGGCCCTGCCACGCAACACCACCCAGCTTATCAAGCGGTACACCAGCTTGGTCAGAGCCAAAGCGGCTTAACAGCTCAATGTTCTCAACAGGTAGGTACAGCTTTTCGTTGCCATCATAGAGCAGGCGTAAACAGTCGTGCGGGGCAACGCCTACGCTTACCGTCTCTAACCCATCATAGCGGCCAATACCGTAATCTTGGTGCACCACCAGGTCGCCGGCGGTAATTTCTCCGGCTTCGGCAATCAGTTCATCAGCCCGGCGGCGGCGGCGTGGTGGGCGGCCAATACGTTCACCCAGCAAATCCTGCTCAGACACAAACGCCAGATTTTCCGCCACAAAGCCACGTTCCAACCCAATGGTCAGAAGCGCTACCGTACCGGGCTTGGCTTTTTGTGCCTCTTTCCAGCTTTCGTAACTTTGGGTGGCCACGCCATGCTCGCGCAGCAATGTGCCAATACGCTCGCGGGAGCCACGGCTCCATGCGGTTACGTAAGTGCGGCGCTTTACATCGCCCCACTCCTGCACTTGGTTGCCTAGTAGCTTAAATACCTGCTCACGCTCGGCATTGGGCACAAGTTTAGAAAACATTTTGCCCGGCCTGCCGCCCACATCCATGCCTTGGGCACCATCGGGCTTGGCAAACGGGCTAAAAGCAACCACTGGCACGCGGCCCATGGCCGCATCCCAGCCTTTTTTGTCCAGATAGAGCAAATGTGGTGGCAGCGCGCGGTAGGGTGTTTCACCCTCACGCACGGGCTGGCGGCGGGCCTGATAGTGGTCTTCTATCATTTCCAACCGGCCCTTGAGCACATCTTCAGCCTGATAATCGAGCGAGATAGACGCTTTGGGCATATAGTCAAAGAGCGTTTCCAAAGACGTATGGAAAAGCGGCAGCCAATGCTCCAGACCGGGGTAGCGCCGCCCGTCAGACACATGCTCATAAAGCGGATCTTGAGCTGCACCAGGGCCAAACACATCGCGCCAACCAGTCCGAAAGCGCGAAATACTCTCACTATCGAGCGAAAATTCAGAAACCGGGCGCAGCGTTAGCTCTTGCAACTTACCTGTTGAACGCTGGGTGCCGGGGTCAAACGCACGAATATTTTCAACTTCATCCCCAAACAGATCGAGCCTGACTGGCTCTGCTGCCCCTGCCGGGTAGAGGTCAAAAATACCACCACGGGTGGCAAACTCACCCGCTTCCATCACTGTGTCTGTACGGGTGTAACCGTTGGCCACCAAAAGCTCGATCAGTAATTCCTGATCAAGGCTTTCACCCTGCTTAACGGTAATAGACTGCCCCTCAAACGTGGCACGGGGTGACACGCGCTGCACAACGGCCGCAACCGTTGTTAAAATAAGGCGGGGCTTGCCATTGGCTGGCTCAAGCAAGCGGGTAAGCGTTGCCACACGCTCTGCCACTAACGCAGGGTTAGGAGAAACGCGGTCATAGGGCAGGCAGTCCCATGCGGGAAAACGCAGGGTTTCCACATCGTCTGCCATATAAGCCAGAAAATCTGCTAACCGTGCGGTAGAGGCATCGTCACGCGCAATATGCAGAACCGGCCCGTTATGCTCCCGTGCACGGCGGGCTAACAAAAGGGCATCGTACCCTTCTACCGCGCCCCAAACCGGAACAATACGGCCCTCAACACTCGTTTCTGCTGTCATTCCGTCTTCCCGGCTCCTTTTGCGCGGCTGGCATCAACCATGCGGCGTAACATGGGGGTAGCTTTTTCTTCTGGCAATGGTAGGCGGCCAAACAACCAATCTGTTAATTCAGGGTCTGGCATTTCCAATATGGCTTCCATATCAGTCAGTTCAGCCTCGGTCATGGCGGCTACATTGGCTTCTACAAAGCCACCTATCAGAATATCGGTCTCAAACGTGCCACGGTGGTTGGCACGAAAAATAAGCCTGCGGCGGCGTGCGGCAAGCGGGTCATTTTCTGTCATAACGGTGCTTGAATTGTCTTGCATGATCTTGGTGTCCTATAGCCTTGAGATCGCTTTCTGTCAGCCGACAAACAGAGGCTTGTGTTTTAACGGTGTCTAGTCCCTTTTCCATCACAACCGCTTCGGTAGGCGCAGTGTTCGACCTTTCTCAGCTTGCCCCGCTTCTTGCACCGCTAGAGAGCCTGCCGGGTATCAGTACCGCACGCGCTAAACTTTTGGCCAGAATTGCCGGGGGCAACCGCGTAATAGACCTGCTTTTTTGCTTACCAGAAAATATTATAGACCGCCGCGCAAGCCCGCTTTTAGCGCAACTCAGGCCAGACACTATTGCGACCGTAACCGGCACCGTACAAGACATTCGCCCACCTGCCCCCCGCACCCGACAACCATGGCGCGTTACACTAGATGACACCACGGCCCCGCTTGAACTTGCGTTTTTCTCGCCATGGCAAGCCAAACAAGTGGTATTGGGTGAAGCCTTGGTGGTGTCTGGCAAGGTCGAGCGCTTTCATGACCGGCTAAGCATGACCAGCCCAGACTACCTGTTACCTGCCCGCTCGGCAGAGCGTATTCCCAAACTAGACCCCATATGGCCTTTAACCGCAGGCTTGTTTGCGGGCCAAGTGCGCCAGGCCATGCAAGCAGCCCTTGCCCTGCTCCCCACAAGCCTGCCTGAATGGCACCCCAAAAAATTACTAGAGCGCCACCAATGGCCAGACTTTGTTACTGCACTCAACCACATACAGTTTCCAGACCGCATACCCGGTAGCGACCAAGGTGATGCATGGCGCAGCACCCAAACCCGCGCCCACGCCCGCCTTGCATGCGATGAATTATTGGCAGACCAAATGGCCACCCGCATAGCCCAACGCGCAGCCAGCAGCCGCCCCGGCCGCCGCTTTGTAGGCAATGGCCACCTGCAACGCCAAGCCATTGCGGCCTTTGGCCACACCCCCACCCCCGGCCAACAAAAAGCCTTGCGTGAAATAGAACAAGACATGGCCGCCCCCCACCGCATGAGCCGCCTTTTGCAAGGCGATGTAGGGGCAGGCAAAACACTGGTAGCCCTATTGGCCATGCTCCGTGCGGTAGAAGCCGGTGCCCAAGCCGCCATTATGGCCCCAACCGAAATTTTGGCCCGCCAGCATGCCAAAACGTTTGAGCGGCTCTCTCCCGTGCCTGTCGCCTACCTTTCCAGCTCTGTTAAAGGCAAAGCACGTAAGCAGGCCTTGCTGGCCATTGCAGATGGCTCTGCCCCTCTTGTGGTGGGCACCCACGCACTGGTGCAAGACAGCGTACAATTTGCAGACCTCGGCCTTGCGGTTATTGATGAACAACACCGCTTCGGAGTGGAACAACGCCTAGCCCTGGTTGAAAAAGGGCACGAGGCCGACATGCTGGTCATGACCGCCACCCCCATACCCCGCACCCTACTGCTTACCCGCTTTGGTGATATGCAAACCAGCAGGCTTGAAGGCAAACCCGCAGGCCGCAAACCTGTACGCACCTCTTTGCACAGCCTAAACGCGCTAGATGACGTACTCAGCGGCCTAAGCCGCGCCCTTAGCAAAGGGGCCCAAATTTTTTGGGTATGCCCACTTGTGTCAGAAAGCGAGGCACTCGACGTAGCCGCAGCAGAAGCCCGCCATGCTGAACTCACAAGTTATTTTGGCCCCATAGCCGGGCTTGCCCATGGCCAGCAAGACAGCACCGTGCGGGAAGAAGCCTTGCAAGACTTTGCCCAAGGCAAAACCCGTATGCTGGTGGCCACCACCGTTATTGAAGTAGGGGTCGATGTACCCACCGCCACCATTATGGTTATTGAGCACGCCGAGCGCTTTGGCCTAGCCCAACTCCACCAATTACGCGGCCGCGTGGGCCGAGGGGCTGCGGCATCGTACTGCCTTATGCTGCATGAGGACGCCTTGGGCCAAACCGCCCGCCGCCGCCTAAGCTGCCTGCGTGAAACAGAAGATGGTTTTTTAATAGCCGATGAAGACTTTCGCCTCCGTGGTGGGGGTGATGTAACAGGCCGCCGCCAGTCTGGCCTGCCAGACTACCGCATGGCCTCAGAAATACTGGTTGACCTGCTCCTCAACACAGCCCACGCAGAGGCCAAACATATACTACCCGACACAGCCCCAACCAAAACACCAGCCTTGCCAGACAGTGCTGAAGTGTTGCTCACACTGTTTAACAAAACAGACGCCGCACGTATTTTCACGGGCGGCTAACGCCCATGCAGCTAGACCTTAAGCCCGTTCAGCCTCTGCTAACCAGCGTTTAACCTGCCCCTCTGGGTCTGCATGCTGGGTAAAGTCAGACACGGCGGCAACGCTGTCTGCCCCGGCTTCTAAGCATGCCCGCAAGCGTTCAAACGTAACGCCGCCAATGGCAACCAAGGGCATAGCGCCAATCAGCTTTTTCCACTCGGTTAGTTTTTCAACCCCTTGTGGGCCAAACGCCATTTTCTTTAACCGCGTGGGCCAGATAGGGCCAAGAGCCACATAATCTGGTTTAAAAGACAGGGCGCGTTCCAGCTCTTCATGGCAGTGCGTACTTAGGCCAAAGCGTATGCCCGCCTTACGCACGGCATTTAAATCTGCCGTATCAAGGTCTTCTTGCCCTAAATGAATATAATCTATCCCTTCCTCTAGGGCTATTTGCCAATAGTCATTGAGCACAAGGCAAACCCCGTGCTTTTTGGCGTAAGTATGGGCCTGCCTAATTTCAGCCAGCAGGGCCTCACCTTCCAAATTTTTTACCCTAAGTTGAATAAAGCGTGCCCCTGCCCCACCCAGCCTGTCTATCCAGTTTGCAGTGTCCACAATGGGGTAAATTTTTTGCGGCAAAATGCTCATGCCAACATGGCCTTTCCAATAAGCGGGGTAGAGGGAACAGCCATATCACGCTCTTCCATGGGGTCTGCTTCGCGGGCCAGCACACCGGCCTTTACCGCAAACTTAAAGGCTTGGGCCATTAAGGCAGGGTCTCCGGCTTTGGCTACGGCTGTGTTTATCAGCACGGCATCATACCCCAGTTCCAGCGCCTGCGCGGCGTGGGACGGCACACCAATGCCAGCATCAACCACTAAAGGAACATCAGCAAAATGGGCACGCATGGCGCGCAGGCCAAACAGGTTATTTAACCCTTTGCCAGAGCCAATAGGCGCACCCCATGGCATAAGCACCTCACACCCCGCACCAAGCAGTTTTTCAGCCACCACAAGGTCTTCTGTGGTGTAGGGAAACACCTTAAACCCATCTTCGCTTAAAATACGCGCAGCCTCTACCAGCCCAAATACATCTGGCTGCAAGGTATCAAGCTCGCCTATTACTTCCAGCTTAATCCAGTCTGTTCCAAAAACTTCACGCGCCATGTGGGCGGTGGTTACGGCTTCCTTCACGGTATGGCAGCCTGCGGTATTGGGTAAAACTGGCACCCCTAATTTACGAATAAGAGACCAAAACGCCTGCCCTGCCCGCTCACCCGCAGATTCACGGCGTAGGGAGACAGTCACCACACCGGGTTGCGCCGCTGTTACGGCCTCACTCAAAATTTCAGGCGATGGATACTGCGCGGTGCCCAACATAAGCGGAGAGGACAGCTCAACCCCGTAAAACTGCTTTGCCATGCCTTAGCCCCCCTGCATGGGGGCTACAATTTCAATTTTTACGCCGTCCTTCAGCAAAGCGTCTTTACGGTGTGTCACGGGCACAAAATCTCCGTTCAGGGCTGTGGCAACGCGCGCACCACCATAGCCTAGCTCGTCTATTAACGCGGCCAGCGTGGTGGCTGAAACGTTGTGCTCCTGCTCATTAACCACAATTTTCATGGGCCGTTTCCTCTCCCTTGCCATAGTGCGGCACGTAAGCACACTTATGCCCCAGCGCAACCCTTTTAAAACAGCCTGTTAGCTGTTTGCGCCAAACACAATATCGGCAGCCTCACGCGCCCTGGCGGGTGAGAGCAGAAAACCGTGGCGGTACATACCGTTAATATAAACCGTGCGCCCTTTTTGTATAACGCGCGGCATATTATCGGGAAAAGACGGGCGCAGCCCTGTGCCCATTTCCAGTATTTCTGCTTCGGCAAAGGCCGGGTGCAGTACCCATGCGGCATTAAGCAGTTCGGTTATGGAGCGCACGGTCATACCGCCTGCGTTTTCGCTCTCTATCATGGTGGCACCCACCATAAAAACATGCCCTTCTCGCGGTACAATATAAATAGGTATGCGCGGGTGCAGCATACGCACAGGGCGGTGCAAGGTGACATCAGGGCAGCGCAAAAGTAGCATTTCGCCGCGCATGCCCCGCAAACCCTCCAATTTGTCCCGCACGTTTAGGGCGGTGCAGTCTACCACCCAGTCAAACTCTGCCGGGTCTGGTGCTTGGTCTGCGGTAAAAACAGCTTGCCCGCCAAAAGACTTCAAACTGTTTAGCAACGCCACTAACGCTTTACGCGGGTCTACGTGCCCTTCATCGGCAAAAAACAAGCCTTTATGAAAACGCCCAGCCAAGTCTGGCTCTAACGCGCCAATACGCGCACCATCTACCGTTTCAAAATGTGAGGTACGGCGGCCAAAACGCGCCACCTCCCCTACGTCTCGCGGGGGGGCTAGTACCAAACTGCCTGCCCGCACCACGTCTGGCACATGGTCTGCCCACCAATCCACCGAATCAACAGACTGCGCGGTCACTTCGGCGGGTGCAGATTCCGCCTCGCACCACGGGGCCAACATGCCCCCTGCAAACCAAGATGCCCCAGCCCCAACACGCCCACCGGGGTCGTACAAGGTTACACGCCCCCCGCGCTCTGCCAGTGTTACGGCTGCGGTCATGCCTGCAACGCCAGCCCCTTTAACCAGAATGCGCGGTGAGCCTTGCATGTTCTCTTAATTCCTCTCTGGCCCGAACACTCACAGAGCGTTCGGGTAATCTGCACGCAATACTTTGTTATAACACCAACACCACAGGCGTCATCACGTGCGGTATCACCCTTATGTCAAAACAGGCGTGCTAACAGCACAACCACAATGCAGCATTCCATAATGGCCGTAGCAATCCAGCGCAGCCCCATATAGCCGGTTGGTAAGGCACCCTGCCGCCACCCTTGCCGCTCAACCAGCGCTAAAACCGGTACAGCAACGGCCAGAGTTACAACCCCAGCTATAGGCTGCCATGCAAAAGCCAAATAGGCGGCAAGCCACCCTGCCACCGCAGGCACCACACCCAGCACAAGCCGTGCTGTATCAAAGCGTTTGGCGCCAGTGCTTATCACCAACGGGTCTGCCTCTAGGGCCAAACCCCATTGCACAGCGCCCCAAAAGCTTAGGCAAATAGCGCCATAAAACACAAAAGCCATAAGCAGGTTGGGCAACGGCACGCCAGAATTGAAAAAGACAATGCAACATGCCCCAAACAAAAACGGCAGCAAACCAGCCAATGTGAGCACCACAGCCACGAACGGAAGTCTTTTCATGAGTGTTAAATGTGCCTCCTCAGCACGTTTTCCTGCACGAGATCGGTTGACAGAAAAGCCCAACACGATGCCACTAGGCAACAGCACGAAAAAGCAGCCGCTTTTGTGTTGTGTTAGGCTCGATAACAAAAACAAGACACCGCAGCCGGAAACCACTCTTTTTTCCGGCTCTTAAAACGGGAATTAAAAAAGCATGAGTGCCATTGTTGATATCATTGCACGCGAAATCCTCGATAGCCGCGGCAACCCTACGGTTGAAGTGGATGTAGAGCTGGCTTCCGGCGCAAGGGGCCGGGCGGCTGTTCCGTCTGGTGCATCCACTGGTGCCCATGAAGCCGTGGAACTGCGCGACAACGACCCCAAACGCTATGGCGGCAAAGGCGTACTCAACGCCATTGAGAACATTGAAAACGAAATTCTGCCCACCCTGCAAGGTGCCGAATCCGCAGACCAGATCGACATCGATAACGCGATGATTGACCTAGACGGCACCCCCAACAAAAGCCGCATGGGTGCCAACGCTATTTTGGGCGTGTCTTTAGCTATTGCCAAAGCCACCGCAGCAGAACTGCAAGTACCCCTTTACCGTTATGTTGGCGGCGTTTTTGCCCACACCCTGCCCGTACCCATGATGAACATTGTCAACGGTGGTGAGCACGCTGACAACCCCATCGATATTCAGGAATTCATGATCCAGCCTGTTGGCGCACCAACAGTGGCAGACGGTATTCGCTGGGGGGCAGAAATTTTTGCACACCTCAAAAAAGCCCTCAAAGATGCTGGCCATAATACCAACGTAGGCGATGAAGGCGGCTTTGCGCCTGCCCTCAAATCAGCTGATGATGCACTGGGCTTTATTTCCCGCGCCGTAGAATCCGCAGGCTACCGCTTGGGTGAAGACATCACCTTTGCTCTGGATTGCGCCTCGAGCGAATTCTACAAAGACGGCCAGTACAACCTCAAAGGTGAAGGCAAGGTGTTTGATGCAGGCCAGATGGTGGCCTACCTTGAAGACCTGACCAAACGCTACCCCATCGTCTCTATTGAAGATGGCTTGGCAGAAGACGACTGGGAAGGTTGGAGCCTTCTAACCCAAACCCTTGGCCGCAACGTGCAACTGGTAGGCGATGATTTGTTTGTCACCAACCCAGAGCGCCTGCGCCGTGGTATTGAGGCCGGTGTGGGTAACTCTCTGCTGGTTAAGGTCAACCAGATCGGCACCCTGACAGAGACCCTTCAGGCTATCGAAATGGCCCACAAAGCCGGGTACACCGCCGTTATGAGCCACCGCTCAGGCGAGACCGAAGATTCCACCATCGCAGACCTTGCCGTGGCGACCAACTGCGGCCAGATCAAAACCGGCTCTCTGTCTCGTTCAGACCGCACAGCCAAATATAACCAGCTCATTCGTATTGAGCAGGAACTGGCAACCGCCGCGCAGTATGCAGGCCGTAGCATTCTGAAACACTAAGCTTTTTATACAACCACGCTAAAAACAGGCCGGAGGGGCACCCCTTCGGCCTGTTTTGTTTTACACTGCCCAACAGAGTTTCTTGCTTTTATGAAAACTGTTCCATAATCTGAACAAGATTACGCGCTTTAACCAAAAGCGTACCAATAAGGGGGTTAAAACACCGTGAAACTGGGCCGTATGATAAGACGCGCTGTTCGTGCTGTTGTGCCCCCCATGGTGTTTTTGGGTATTGCTGGCTATTTCGGCTGGAACGCCACCCAAGGCGACCACGGCATAAAAGCCTACCAACAGCAGCTTGTGCTGCTCGACCAAGCCAAACAAGCCCAGCAAGATGCCGCAACCGAGCAAGCCGCATGGCGCCGCCGTGTGAACGGCCTGCGTGACCACTCGCTCGATACCGATACGCTTGATGAGCGTGCCCGTGCCATGCTCAACCTTGCCAACCAAAACGACGTTGTCGTTCCTTACGACCGGCACGACCCACTTTACTAACACCACAAACACGTACCTACTGAGCCCCTCAGGAGGTACCGTTATGCTGCGTACACCACCCTACCTGCCCTCGTTCCAGTTTCATGAAGCCCATGAACTCACCTGTGCGGGTAACCCCCAACAGCTTTTACAAGCCATTCTCACGCAAAACCTACGCCAAGACCCACTTATCGGGTTTTTTATGGCGCTGCGTGAGCGCGTGCCCGGTATTTTCCTGCGGCGTAAGCCGCCACACAACACAGCCGCAGCCCCAAGCCCTTTTGGGCTTGATAATTTTACACGGCTAGAAACAACACCAACCCATATGACACTAGGGCTTGTTGGGCGCTTCTGGCGGCCCACATTCGGGTTATACCCAATAGCAGACCTAAGCGCATTTAAGGCCTTCAACACACCCGGCGTTGCCAAGCTGGTACTGACTTTTGAAGTTGAGCCAGCCCCAAAGCACACCATAAAGCTTGCCACACAAACATGGGTTTACTGCCCAGACACGGCTACCCGTTTTAAAATGCAGCTTTACTGGGCCTTAATACGCCCTGCCAGTGGCCTTATTCGTAGGCGTATTTTGGCCTTAGCCGCCAAACAGGCCCGCACTACGAGGCCCCTGTAGCAGCACCCCACTACGCTCTAAAAACAAAAAACGGCACCCTAAGGTGCCGCGTTTTGTCTCATCCCAATAAAAATCAGGCTGAATTATTTGATCTTGGCTTCGCGGAACACAACGTGCTTGCGTGCAACCGGATCATATTTTTTAAGTTCCATCTTGCCGGTGTGCGCACGAGCATTCTTTTTCGTGACGTAGAAGTAACCGGTATCCGCCGTGGAAACGAGACGGATTTTGATAACGTTGGTCTTGGCCATAGCTTCCTCAGCAGAGCATCAGATGCCGGGCATCATGCCCGGGGGTGGTGTTCAAGTGAGCGCAAAATGCGCATACAAGAGCCAAAGGTCAAGTATTCTTACGGCGTTCAGGCGCAAGAATAGCCAAAAGGAGTAAAAAAACATGCTGGATGTGGCTGTTGCGCGCGCCCGAATCCTTGAAAAACTTTCTCACTGCGGCCCAGAAACCGTTTCTCTGGCGTCTGCCTGTGGTCGCGTACTGGCTCAACCACTCACCGCACGCCTGTCTAACCCTCCCGTTTCGGTATCTTCCATGGATGGCTACGCCGCCCGCACAGAAGACGCCAAACAGGGCGCCACCCTTACCGTTATAGGCGAAGCACCCGCGGGCCACCCCACGCCACTCACGCTCAAAGCAGGCCAGTGCATACGCCTGTTTACCGGCAGCCAAATTCCCGCCGGGGCAGATACCGTGCTCATACAAGAAAATATTGAGCGCACAGGCACTCTGGCAACACTGCAAGCTGCTGGGCGTAAAGGCCAGTTTATACGCACACAAGGACAAGACTTTACCGCAGGCCAGCCCCTGCTGCCCGCAGGCAAGGTACTCAGTGCGCGTGATATCGGGTTAGCCGCTGCCGCAGGCCATGTGTGGCTACCCGTCGCGCGTAAACCCCGCATAGGTGTTCTTGCCACGGGTGATGAGCTTATCCTGCCCGGAGACCCCGCCAAGCCCGACTCAATCGTCAATTCTGGCGCGCTTATGGTTACAGCTTACCTCAACAGCGTTGGGGCCGAGGCCACCATGCTGCCCATAGCACGCGACAACATGGCCTCTCTTTCTGGCGCGATTGCCTACGCAGCCCACCTAGACCTGCTTATTACCATTGGCGGGGCCAGTGTTGGCACCTATGACCTCGTGCGCGATGCCCTAAAGCCACATGGCTTGGCCCTAGATTTCTGGAAAATTGCCATGCGGCCCGGCAAGCCGCTTATGTCTGGCCACTTAGGCACCACCCCCATGATAGGCCTGCCCGGCAACCCGGTAGCCGCCATGGTGTGCTCTTTGGTATTTGTCGCCCCTGCCGTGCAAACCCTTATGGGCCTGCCTGTACCAACAGAGCTTTGCACAGAACCCGCCATTTTGGGGGCCGATGTTAAAGAAAACGACAAACGGCAAGACTTTCTGCGTTGCACGCTTAGCCCACAACCTAATGGGCTACTACCACTGGCAACCCCATTTGCATCGCAAGATTCGGCACAGCTTAATATTCTTGCCCAAAGTGATGCCCTTTTACTGCGCGCCCCCTTTGCCCCGGCACAAAACACAGGTGCCCCCTGCCAAATTATACGCCTTCCCTAAAAGCTGTTTCAAAAGGGCAGACTTAAACGGCTGGCTGGGCATTTTTGTGAGCAACGCAAGCAGCTTTACAAGCAAGCTGCTGCAAAATAGGCGTAAAAAACACCAGTTTCAGGCAGCGAAAGCCCCCCAGACAACGCACGGCCATTTTTGAGGCAACCATTTAAAAATTGTCTCAAAAATGCTGGGCTAAAGTCTGGCTCCGTCTTTTGCGCCCCCAATCAGGTAGCTTAACGCCCTGTCGGGGCTATAAGCCGTGCACGCAACCTCAAGCGGTATGCCTGAATAAACTAGCAGATTGAGGGCCGCATCTTATAAAGTGAGGTTGTTAAAATAAATTTTGAGGCTGCATCTCACAACCTTACCCAGACGCTGGCGGTAGCAGTAGCAGTAGCAGTAGCAGTAGCAGTAGCAGTAGCAGTAGCAGTCAAAACTCAGCGCAAACACTCTTACAAGACGTGCCAACGCAAATCTAACCAATTTTATAAGCGTACAAAAAAATATCTTTAAAAATCATATTACTAAAATGAAACACTAGAATGAATCCCAAAAATAGCTTCATTGCGTACCCGTGCCCCAGTGTTATCTGGCACGCCCCCACTTGGGGCAATAATGCCTTGTATATCTGGCTGCACCAATAACCACGCATATGGCTGGTATTGGTATGTTAATTCAAAATGGTACTCGTTTCCCTGCACCATTTGCCCTGTGCGCCGTGCAGCACGGGCAAGCACACCACTGGGTGCACAAACACCCCAGCCAAGCCCCACGGCATCATTCTGCCGTTGGAAGGGGGCGGTTAACACAACCCCTGCATCAAGTCCGTAAACTATTTGGTTTCTATCTGCCGCCGCCGTGCCAGTGGCACGCACAAAAACACCTAGCCGGGTGGCCCCCTGTAGCTTGGCTATAACCTGATCTGCCACACCATACAGTGCCCAGTTGCCTTTATGTGTGGTTGCCGCATTCCCCTGTTCCGGAAAGCGCCCTGTATCTCCATACCCACCAAGCTTGAAAGTTCCTTCATAAACAGGGTCTTGCCGGTGGTATTGCATTTCAAAAAACAACAGCGCCCCTGTCCCAAAATGAAAGCGGGTGCCGCTTGGGTCTTGGTTTTGGTTCCAAGGGTCATTTTCGTTGTAAAAACCAGCCCCTATGGGGTTGTCATCTCCCACAGCGGCCAACACTGTCCAATGGGCATTAGGGTGGTATTTTATACGCACCGCAGGTGTTGCAAGAGGTGATGTAGGCCCTTGATCATAAAGGTTATTATCTGGAAGCATTGGCCACGAAAACGAGGCATTTAAAAAATTCTGAGCCATATCACTGCTCATAAAATCATGGCTTAGGTCTAGTTTACCCACCAACACATCAAAGCGTTCGTGCCAGAAAGACTGGTTGTACCATAACTCATATAACCGCAGGTTATCATCGGCTTCTATGCCAGACACTTGGTTAAAAACGTAAAGCGGGGTGTTGCTAAACGGCCGACCCCGAATATCCATTGCACTTACATGCAACCGCCCCAACGCCAAGCCCGTTAGCGTGTGTAAATCAAGCGTAAGGGCGGCGGTTGTTGCACCAATATAGTTGTTAGAGGGCTGGCTCCCCCCTACTGGCACACCCCAATATTCATTTTGGTCATTAACTTCAAAATCAAGACCTTCCGAGAATAATTTGCTACGCAACCCACCCCACGTGCCGCTTAATTTTTGCGTAAAATCGGCATCTTGCGCCTGTGCCACCCCGCCACCCCAGCCACACAACGCAATGCCGCCTACGGCACACGCTTGCAGCAACGCCTTGGGTACACAGAGCGTGGGCTTTTTCATTTACGGGGCAATAAGCACATATGTCATGTCCTGCGCCGTAACGTGAAAACGCACACCTGAAAACCACCACACCAGCATTGCTGCCCCACACCTACACGGTGCAATTGCCCAGATAATACCACGCGCAACACCGCATAAATGCTTGACCCAAAAAGAGAACTTATATAGAACAAAGAGATTGTATGCCCTTTACACGACCGCTCTGCTCCGAGGTGCCCCACCATGCTGACCCGTAAACAGCATAAACTTCTGCTTTTTATCGAATCTCACCTCAAGCAGACAGGCTTTTCCCCTTCTTTCGATGAAATGAAAGAAGCCATGGGCCTACGCTCCAAATCTGGCATTCACCGGCTTATTTCCGGCCTGGAAGAGCGCGGCTTTCTCCGCCGCCACCACCACCGTGCCCGCGCACTAGAGGTCATTCAACTGCCAGAAATGGCTGAAAGCCCAGAGGCGCTGCCCGCTAACGTTATCCGTGGTGACTTTGCGCGCACAGCGCAGCCTTTACACAAAATTCCGCTCTATGGCCGCATTGCCGCAGGCTTGCCTATCGAAGCCTTGTCAGACACCACATCTTTTCTCGATATCCCACCAGATCTTACCGGCACAGGCGACTATTACGCCCTAGAGGTCGCGGGGGATTCCATGATTGATGCTGGCATTATGGACGGAGACTACGTCATCATCAAACGCACAGACAGCGTAGAAAATGGCCAGATTGTTGTGGCTTTAATTGATGATAACGACGTAACCCTCAAGCGCCTGCGCCGCAAAGGCAACGCCATTGCCCTAGAAGCAGCAAACCCCAATTACGAAACGCGCATTGTTCCTGCAGAGCGCCTCAAAATTCAGGGCAGACTCGCCGCCCTTATCCGCCGTTACCACTAACCCACTGTTTCTAAATTAAATATCTAAAGCGAACAGCGTAATTGTGGTGGCTGGAGAAGCAATACTGCCAGCCACTGCTGTAGCATGAGCGTAAAAAACAACGCTTTCAGGCCATAAAGACACTGCCAGACCACCTCAGGCAGTGCTTGAAGCCACCTCTCTCAAAATTTTATCAAACCACTTAACCCTGCCACCATGTTTCTTCCCACTTAGGTAAAGTGCCCGCCACGGCCTGTACGGCATCTGGGGTCACATAGAGCTGGTGTGCAATTTCAGCTAAAATGCGCACGCCCCCTTTGTGCTCTATGGCCTGTTTGTTGCCGGGGTTTGGGGGGCCGTTTAATATAACCCCCATAAGAGCTACACCCCTTTGTTTCAGGGCTTCAACACTCAGCAGAGTATGATTAAGCGTACCCAAGCCACTGCGGGCTACAAGCACTACAGGCAACCCCCACGCAACAGCTAGGTCAATCATCATCACCTGCTCTGCCACAGGCACCATCAACCCGCCTGCCCCCTCAACAACCAAAGGTCGCATAGGCTCTTTGCTGGGTAGCTCAAGCTGCTGCACATTAATGCACTGGCCTTCTGCCTGAGCCGCGGCTTCGGGCGAAAGTGGGGCCTGAAATGCTCCAGCGGGGGGCGTTATATCGGTTGGGGCGCAACCGGCTAACTGTGCAACGGTTGCGGTGTCACCCTCTTCCTCAGCCAAACCGCTTTGCAGGGGTTTCCAATAAAGCGCGTTCCACGCCTTAACCAAACAGGCCGAAACAAAAGTTTTGCCAACACCTGTGTCTGTGCCTGTTACAAATACCCCAGCCCGTACCGGCCTTTGAAAGCAACCATACGCAAATTGCCAAGACACATAATGCCCGTTTGCATCAAACCGCTGCATGACGTGCCGCAATGCAGCAATAGGCAACGGGCTATACCCAGCCCGTGGCACTGCGGCACCAGTCTGTTTTAAATGCCGTAAAAACGCATGGGCCGAGGCAAAAGGCTGCACCGCCGTTTGTGCCTGCCACTTACCAGAACACAATGGCGGCACGCAGTCTGCCAAAACCTGTTGGCTGGGGTAGTAAGGCACACCACTTTCATGCGGGGCGCAAGCTGTCTGCCACTCAGCAAAGGTGCCTTCAAGCAAATTAGAAAGCGCTAAAACCCCGCCGGGGGCCAACAAACCCGCCAAACGAGCCAGCACAGCCTTGGGCTGCTCCAACCATTGAAAAACAAGGTTGCCGCATATCAGGTCAAACGGCCCCTCAATGTCAGGGCTGGCGGCATCAAGCACTGCATACTGTACAGCTTCACCCACACGCTGTGCTGCGCGTTTGAGCATATGGGGGGCAATGTCTGTGGCTATCAGTGTCGCTTGTGGCCAGCGCTCATGCAGCAACTGCGTTAAAAACCCGGTGCCACACCCTATTTCTAAAATACGCGCAGGTGCCTTGGTGCCCAATTTGGTGCAAATTTGCGCAAATAACTGCCGTGCAGCCACCTGCTGCATAGTCGCTGCCGTATCGTACTGCGCTGCATTATCAAAACTTTGGCGAATACGGTGTTGGCGGGGCAATGTATCCATAACGTCTGGCGGCCTTACTTAAAGAAACGTGCGAATATGTTCAGCGCAAAACTGCGGGTGTGTCTGCGGTAGCATATGCCCCCCTTGTGCCTGCCAGTGGCACACCACCCCTGCCGGAAAAGCGGCCTCTGTCAGGGCTGGCGTTACTATGGGGTCTTGTGCACCAGCCAACACCAGCAGGCTTTTATTCTGCACCAGTGGGGGCAGGCTGGGCCGCACATCGCCTTGCGCTAAAAACTCTAAACCATCGTGTAAAGCGGCCGGCTGGCAAATGGCCTCCGTCACCTCTGGTAAATGGCAGCGTGCTCTAAAGGCATTAACACCTTGCGCTATATTTCTGCTTAGCCCCACCTGCATTCTTTGTAGTACACGAGTGGGTACGCCATGCTCATACCCTTGCGTGGCAGCAAAACGCCCAAAGGCATTAATACCCACAAACCGGCTACCCTCTGGTATTTTGCACTGGCTTAAGAGCCACATAAACCCAAAAGAATGGCCAATAAACAGCTTGGGCTGTTTATCTTGCGTTGCCAGAAAATTGGTAGCAGCCACGCTTTGCGGCTGGTGTGTGGGGGCTTTAAAATACCCTAAGTCAAGGCTTAGCCAGTCAGTCACACCTAACGCTGCTTGTACGGGGTGCCATATCTCTGGCCCGCAGGCCCAGCCATGCACAAAAACAGGCTGTAGCCCGCTCATGCTGTTACACCTTGGCGCACCACATTTCGTAACGCGTCAACCAAAGTCAAAACCTGCGTTTGTGTATGAAAACCATGCAGCACCACCCGCAAGCGGCACCCGCCCGGCGGTACAGTTGGGGGTCTTATGGCTACGGTTAAAAACCCGGCCTGCTCCATAGCCTGCGCAGCCTGCAAAGCGGTTTGCTCGCCCCCCACAATAATCGGCACAATTTGGGTGGAAGACGGCCCCGTATCCAGCCCCATACCCTGCACTTGTGCCCGCAACAGGGCAGAAAGGGCCGCAACATGGGTGCGGGTTTGCTCAAGCTCTGGGGTTGGCAGCAAATCTAGGGCGGCATCAACCGCGCCCAGTACCATGGGAGACGGCGCGGTTGAGAAAATATACCCAGACCCACTATTCATCAGCCATTGGCACACCGGGTTAGAAGACGCCACAAACGCCCCCATACACCCTAAAGCCTTACTAAACGTACCCACCACAAGGTCTGCCAAGCCATGCGCTAAACCACGGCCATTTTCGCCTAAAATGCCTGTTGCATGCGCTTCATCTACACATAAAAACGCATTGTGTGCGCGGCAGACGGCAGCCAATGCAGGGAGGTCTGCCCTATCCCCATCCATGCTGAAAACACTTTCGGTCAGCACTATTTTAAGGCCGGGTGTATCGGCATACTTTTCAAGCAATGTTGCCAGATGCGCCACATCATTATGCCTAAACCGGAGCGGCTGTATGCCCGCAGCCGCACAGCCTTGGTACAAGCTGGCATGAATGAGCTTATCGGCAAAAATAACGGCAGGAGCACCCAACACAGCAGCAGAAAGCCGCGCTAAAGCAGGCACAAGCGTTGCATTAGCCTGCCACCCTGAAGAGAAAATACACGCAGCCTCTGTGCCTTTAAGCCCAGCCAAGCGTGCCTCTAGCTGCACTGCGCCACTACAGGTACCACTCACCAACCGCGAAGCACCAGACCCCACCCCATAGCGAGCACCCCACTCCGCCGCTCTGTCACGCAAAAGCGGGTGGAGCCTAAGGCCCAAATAATCATTAGATGAAAAATCGACCAAAGCCGTGCCATCTGCCCGCACCAGTTGGGCATCTGCCCTTGGGTCAAGGCTCCGAGACGTGCGAAGACGCCCCTGCTCTGTCAATCTTTCCAAACCATGCTGGAAAAGAGGATCAAACCGCGTCATGTAGCCAGTGGTGCCGGAGCCGTGGCGTCTGGTCAATCACCAAGCAGGAGTAAGCAGCACAATGTCTACCACCCCAACAGCCCCCACAAGCGCCAATCCGGGTTGGTACACCACGGGGCTGCCCCATATCTGGCTGCCTTACGCGCAAATGAAAACGGCTTCTGCCCCCCTTGCCGCCACCCGCACCCACGGCACAACCATAGAGCTAAGCAACGGCCGCTGCCTGACCGATGGCGTTGCCGCATGGTGGACAGCCTGCCACGGCTACAACCACCCCCATATACGCCAAGCAGTAGAAGCCCAGCTTAGCACCATGCCCCACATTATGTTTGGCGGCACAGTGCACCAGCCAGCGCTCACGTTAGCAAGCCGCCTAAGCGCCATGCTGCCCGGAGACCTAGAGCGCGTTTTCTTTACAGACTCCGGCTCTGTCTCGGTTGAGGTCGCCATGAAAATGGCTCTTCAATACCGCCTTAATAAAGGCCAAACCGGGCGTACAAAGCTGCTCGCCTTTAAAGGCGGCTACCACGGAGACACGCTGGCCACCATGGCCGTATGCGACCCCGAAGAAGGCATGCACCACCTCTATGGCAGCGCCTTGGCTGAGCATATTATTGCCCCCCTACCACAAGATGCAGCCAGCACTGCCGAGTTTTTACGCCTTCTTAAAACCCACGCGCATGAACTTACCGCCATTATAACCGAGCCATTGGTGCAAGGTGCTGGCGGTATGCTGTTTCATAGCCCAGATGTGTTGCGTACCTTGCGCAAGGCAGCCGATGAGCACGACATGTTGCTTATTTTAGATGAAATTTTTACAGGCTTTGGCCGTACTGGCAGCATGTTTGCGTGCGAGCAAGCAGGCATTGTACCCGACATCGTAACGCTCTCTAAAGCCCTTACTGGCGGCACTATGGCGCTGGCTGCAACCGTGGCCCGCCGCCATGTGTTTGAGGCTTTTTTGTCTGACAACCCAGAGCACGCGCTTATGCACGGCCCCACGTTTATGGCCAACCCGCTGGCCTGCGCATGTGCCAATGCATCGCTCGATTTATTTGAGCAAGAACCCCGGCTTGAGCAAGTGCAGCGTATCAACACGCTCTTAACCCAAGGGCTAGAACCCTGCCGCACCCTGCCGGGTGTAAAAGATGTCCGCACCCTTGGAGCCATTGGCGTGGTAGAGCTTGAAAAAATTGCCAACCCAGATGCCCTGCGCCAACGCTTTATTGCTCAAGGTGTCTGGATACGGCCTTTCCGCAATATTGTGTACCTAACGCCTGCCTTCACCATAACCGAAGCAGAGTTACACAAACTTACCACCGCAATTTATACGGTTCTCTCTACACCCTAACCTTTCCAGTTTGCCCCCAAAGCAGGCTGTTTAAACACAGCCTCTCGGGTCGTAAGGGGCCCACACACTTAAGGGGGGGGCATTGCACCGCTGCGCTTTTAGTCCCACGCAGCGGCGGCGGTGTCGTCAGCCTCTTTGGCTTCCACCCATGCCGTGCGGCCACCTTTAAAATGCTCGCGCTTCCAAAAAGGTGCGCCAGTTTTTAGCCTATCAATTAAAAATGCTGTGGCTTGCAAAGCGGCGGCCCGGTGGGGGGCTGAGCTGCCTACAAACACAATAGGCGCACCTACGCCTAAGGTACCAACACGGTGCACCACAGTGCATGCCAGCAAATTAAAGCGGGCGTGTGCCTGCTGGGCTAACTCTGTCAGCAAGGCTTCTGTCATACCCGGGTAATGCTCAAGGCTCAGGCTTTCTAACCCGTCATTTTGCTCCCGCACCTGCCCTACAAACAGGCTCATACCCCCCACACTGTCAGACACGCGCGAAAGGCGGGCTGCCTCTTGCCCCACATCAAACTCTTCGGTTTGCACACATACGCGTATCATGCCGCTTAGCCCCCGGTCATGGGTGGAAAAAATGCCACCTCATCGCCCGGTTTTACGGTGTTTTCAAAGGTGGCCAATGCTTGGTTAATAGCCACACGTAAGCGCGGGGTTGCGGCAAAAACCTGCCCCACTGTGGCATCTTGCTCTGCCAATATGGCTTGCAAGGCTCGTACGCTCACACCTATTGGAGGCACGGGTGCTGTATCGTGCTCACGCCCTATCTGCTCACGCAATGATGCAAAATAGAGAACCGTTACCGCTGTTGCCATACACACTCCTTGCCCGAAACATTCAGCACCCAGCAGCGTCGAGGCTTAGTGGGCGCTTGCGGGCGTATTTTTCTTGGCAGGAACGGTCGTAACAGTACCATCTGGGTGAATGAGTGTTACCGAGCCATCCCCGTTGGGAATTTCTATGGTCGAGGCATTACCACGTTTTGCGCCGTAACGCTCGGCCACATCTGGCTCTGCATCAGGCAATTTGCCGCCCTCAGCTTTTTTATCATGGTCGCTCAAGCTCATTTCGCTGCCATCTTGCAGCACAGCCCCTACGTCTTGCCCGCTGCCGCCATCTAACGCTGTGCCGCTACGGTCTTTTTCAACATCTTCCAATGTTGGCAAAGGTGGCGGGGGGCCGGGCCATATATTGCCACCTTGGGGTAAAATTGGGGTTTCGGCTGTATGGTAGCCATAAACGCGGCGCATATTCAGGTCTGACCCAGCGGGGGCGTTTGGGTTTTCTCCGGGTAGGGTTGCTGTGTCAGAAATATATTTTCCAAAGCCGGAGCAGCCACTCACGCTCAGGCAAACCGCCACCAACGCCGCTTTTCGCATCATCAGACCTAGCTATCCCTTATATCACGCAAGCACCACGCCCGACCTGCGCGCCTACCTTACACAATATCAAGGTAAATATCGGGTTACCGCCTAAAACAAACTGCCCTATGCGCCCTATGTGTTAATGTTTTAAAAACGCCTGCACCCCACCCCACACAGCACGTTTTTACAACTCAACATGCCGTAAGCCGGTTGTCAGGTAGTCCCACCCTGTAATCAGGGTCAGCACAGCAGAAATCCAAAGCAGCACGGCCCCAATAAGGGCAACAGGCAACCACGCCATGCCAAGCAATACGCCGGTACCATCTCCGGCCAGCAAAAAGCCGATTGCCGTCATCTGAAAACCCGTTTTCCATTTTGCAAGGCGGGTTACAGGTAAGCTTGCACGGCGCTCTGCCAAATATTCGCGCATGCCAGACACCAAAATTTCGCGGCAGAGAATAATAATAGCGGGCCACAGGCTATAATATGGCAGGCGCACAAGCCCCGCCAGCACCATAAGGCATGCCCCTACCAACAGCTTATCAGCAATGGAATCGAACATACGACCAAAGTCAGACAACTGGTGGCGTGAGCGCGCCAGCTTTCCGTCAAAATAGTCCGTAATACCTGCCAAAATAAACAGCAGGCAGGCCGCAGCATCGGCTTGTGGCGTTCCCCAAGCAGCAAAAGCCACCACTATGGGAATAGCCACAATACGCGAAATGGTCAGGACATTCGGCAAATCTGTCAGCATTGGTGGGAGACTAACCTATTTTGTGCGTGGCTGAAATGCTTTCTCTGCCCCTGTTTGCGCCACTCACCCATAAATGCACAACATTGCTCTGCCCCCCACCTATTCTGGCACCCAATCGGGGTGAAAATGGCCGTAAATAGCCCGTGCTGTCTCGCGGTTTATACCCGCGGCCGATTCGAGCTCGGCAAGCCCCGCCTGCTTCACCCCACGTGCCGAACCAAACGCGTGCAGCAAGGCTTTTTTACGGGCCGGGCCAATACCCGGCACATCATCAAGCTCTGAGCGCACCAAGGTTTTAGAGCGCCCTGCCCTATGCGTTGTAATAGCAAAGCGGTGGGCTTCGTCGCGCAAGCGTTGCAGGTAGTATAAAACCGGGTCTCGCGGGTCTAGCTGGAATGGCTCTTGGTCTTGGGTATAAAACCACTCCCGCCCGGCATCTCGGTCTGAGCCTTTGGCAATGCCGACCAAGCACACATTTGTCACGCCCAGATCATCCAACACGCCGCGCACCGCAGAATATTGCCCAGCGCCGCCATCAATCAGCAAAATGTCTGGCCAGTTTGAGGTATCCCCCTCGGCCGCTTCTTTCAGTGCGCGGCCAAAGCGGCGTTCCAACACCTCACGCATCATTCCAAAGTCATCGCCGGGGGTTACTGGGCCTTTAATAGAAAATTTGCGGTAAGAGCGCCGGTCAAACCCTTCTGGGCCTCCTACAATCATCACCCCGTACGCATGAGAGCCCATAATGTGGCTGTTATCATACACTTCAATGCGCTGGGGTGTTTCCTCTAGGTTAAAGACCTTGGCCACCCCTTCCAGCAATTTGGCTTGCCCTGCGGTTTCAGCCAATTTGCGGTGCAGGGCATCACGCGCGTTGGCAACGGCGTGGTCTAGTACCTGGCGTTTTTCACCGCGTTGTGGGGCTAAAACTTCAACCTTACGGCCACGTTTTAGGGCAAGAGCCTCCCCCAACAACGCCTCTTCGGGCAAGGCGCAATTGACCAGCACTTGGGCGGGGCACGGTTTGTCATCATAAAACTGGGCAATAAAGGCAGCCAGAATATCAGGCGCTTCTTCCTCCCGCGCGTGGGCCGGAAAAAACGAGCGGTTGCCATTATTACGACCACCCCGAATAAAGAAAACCTGAATACAGGTTTGGCCTGCTTCCTGCCAAATACCAAACACATCAGCCTCATGCAAAGATGCCGGGTTGATAACACTTGAATCCTGCATTTGCGCCAGTGCCCGAATACGGTCACGCAGCACGGCGGCACGTTCAAAATCCATTGCCTCTGCCGCACGGTGCATTTCTGCCCCCATCTGCTCACGCAGGGCGCTATCTTTGCCAGACAAAAACTCACGCGCCTGCTCAACAAGCTGGGCATATTCTGGCTGGCTTATGCGGTCTACACACGGGCCAGAGCAACGCTTTATTTGGTACAACAAGCACGGCCGCACACGGCTGTTAAACACGGCATCGGTACATGAGCGCAGCAAAAAAACGCGCTGGAGCAAATTAAGGGTCTGGTTTACCGCCCAAGCAGAGGCAAAAGGCCCCCACAAACTGGCCCCTTTAACGGGCTTGCCCCTATGTTTTGCCACCTGCGGAAAAGGGTGCCCATCAGTCAACATCAACCATGGGTAGCTTTTGTCATCACGCAACAAAATATTGAAGCGGGGCTTCATGCGCTTAATGTAATTGGCCTCAAGCAGCAAAGCTTCGGCCTCGGTGTGGGTGGTCACAATTTCCATGGCCACCGTCTCAGACACCATACGCCGTAGCCGCTCTGGCAGGCGGGCCACGTTGGTGTAAGAGGTCACACGTTTTTTTAAGGCTAACGCCTTACCAACATACAGCACCTCACCCTTGCTGCCCAACATGCGGTACACACCGGGCGAAAGCGGCATGGTTTTAAGCGCATGCCGAATAGCCTCAACACCCTTTAAAGGGGCAGTTTGCCCCTCCTGCCCGCTTGGGCTTGCTGGTGTGGGTGGCAAAGACCTATCGGCTGTCATGAAGCGCTCTCTCGACACAAAAATTTCATCCACCGATTTTGTGGATAAGTGTGTGGATTACCCCCATCACCCCCACCAAAAACGGCAGATTTCTCCCCCCTTCTTCGTATTGCATATTTTTTAGCCATACAAAGCAAGGGTTTGATTTTTAACGATTTTATAAAAACTTTGTTGCCTGCACACAGGCAAATACGAAGTTTTTGTTACAGAATAAAGGAGTCAAGCAGGCAAGTGGACAAACAATCTAAAATTACGTCCATCTTTTAGACCAATACGTCCGCTGTTTGTTCTGCCACCTCTTCTGCTTTTTTGAGCACACGCAAGAAATTTCCACCCCAAAAGGCCGCAATTTCGCTCTCATCATACCCACGGCGCATAAGCTCTGCCGTTAGGTTTACGCCCTGCGTTGCGTTCTCCCAGCCGTCAATCGCGCCACCGCCATCAAAGTCAGACGAAATACCAACATAGGCCGGCCCAAGGCGCTGCACCACGTAGTCAATATGGTCAACAAAGTCGGCTACATTCGCAGTGCGCTTGCCTTCATCTGGCTTAGGTTTCAAAAAGGCAGGCATGGCGGTAATTTGTATCACCCCGCCACAGTCTTTGAGCGCATCAAGCTGCTCATCATCCAAATTACGCGGGTGGTCGCACAATGTACGCACGCAAGAATGGCTTGCTACTATTGGCGTACGCGACACCGCAGCAGCCTGCATCATGGTTAATTTAGAAGCATGCGACACATCAACCACCATGCCTAAGCGGTTCATATGGGCTATTGCCTCCCGCCCCAAGGCAGAAAGCCCACCGTGGTTTTGCGGTTTATCGCCCAAGCTCGGGCGGTGAATAGCCGCATCGGCCAACACATTATGCCCATTATGGGTAAGGGTTACGTACCGCGCCCCCTTAGCCTTAAACTGCGCCAGTAACGCGGGGTCGTCGCCCATGCCGTAGCCATTTTCCACCGCTGGCACCACCACAAGGGCACCGGCTGCATGGGCTGCCAGCATTTGCTCTACGGTAGGGCACACGCGGGCAGTAATACCGTTATGGCTCCCCTGCATTTGGTTAATGGCGTCCAGCATCGCCAAGCATTGGGCCTGCGCCTGTGCGTGGGCTTCTGCCGTGGTGGGGCCTTGGCCAATATAGGCCACAAAACACCCGGCAGACATACCACCCTGCTGCATTTTAGGCAGATCAACCCGGCGGTTTGGTGTGTCTAAAAACGCATTCCGCTCATCCGGCCACGGAATATCAATGTGGCTATCAAGGGTAAAAATTCTGTCTTGCAGGGCACGTACGGCGGTAGAAACCTGCGGCTGGCTGGCTTGCGCCAAAGAAGAATGCGTCATGCTGCAAAAATGGTTCCCTATCCGGTCATTACAAGGGGCACGCCAAGCTTGGGTGCGCTGCCCGGCCAGTATGGGCCGAATTTTACTTGCTCCGCAAACCCGGATGCGCAATGCCAATTGCTATGCGACTTGTAACCTGGAACATCAACTCCCTTCGGCTACGCCTTTCCCACATAGAAACGCTGGCCACCACTTTAAGCCCTGATGTCATCTGCCTTCAGGAAACCAAAGTGGCAGACCCCCTCTTTCCCGCCGAGGCGCTGCGCACCCTTGGGTTTGAGCACCTGCATTACAAAGGTATGAAGAGCTATAATGGCGTTGCCATTCTCTCGCGCCACCCCATAACGCCACTTGAAAACCTACCCAATTGGCACGGCAAAGAAGACTGCCGCCATATTGGCGTTGTGCTGCAAACCCCAACCGGCCCCATAGACCTGCACGACTTTTACGTGCCCGCCGGGGGAGATATTCCAGACCCCATAGAAAACCCCAAATTTGAGCATAAACTGGCGTTTGTTGAAGAGGTCACAACGTGGTTTACCACGCGCAAACCTACCCGCTCCATTTTGGTAGGAGACTTCAATATAGCCCCCCTAGAGCACGATGTATGGAGCCACAAACAACTACTTAAAATTGTAAGCCACACCCCGCCTGAAATAGAACGCCTAACCGCATGGCGAGATGCAGGCTTTGTTGATGCCATGCGCCATTTTGTGCCCGACACAGAAAAACTCTACACATGGTGGTCTTACCGTAACAAAGACTGGCAAAAGTCTAACCGTGGCCGCAGGCTAGACCATGTGTGGGTTACCCCAGACCTAACCACTAACCTTAAAGCCATGTCTGTGCTCACAGAGGCCCGAAACTGGGCCTCTCCCTCCGACCATGTGCCAGTCGTTGTTGACTTTACCTTTTAAAAACACCCAACAAAAAAGAGGCCACACAATTCAGTGTGGCCCCTTTTTGCTTTTGTCACGCCAGCCGCTCACACCGCGTGAAAAATACCCCAAACTGGCACAACATACTCAACAACCAGCAGAGGTGCCGTAATGCGCCCCCTAAAAACGAAGCGCCGCACGCACACTCAGTAACGGTGCTGCCACAACAGGCCAATACTGCTGCCGGGGTCGTTTTCTGGCGTGGTAAAGCCGGTTACGTTACCCCCCGTGCCAACAGTTGTATTCAGCTTAAGCTCTTTGGTTAGGTCAACTTGCACCTGTGCCTGCGTACCAGAGCCAGACGTTGCCTGCTTGGCCCCCACATACACGCCTTTCATAACGTATTTACCTGCTTCTACCGTGGTGCCGCCATTCCCCACGCCAGAGCCACCCCCAACCGCCAAACGGTCAAGGTGCAAGGTTTTACGCAAGGTGCCCATAGGGTCAAACGAGGTCACACCTGTCAGGGTCGCCAGTGCTGTTCCCAACTCCACCATCTGGGTAGACGACAAAGAGTGTGCGTCTGTACCAAAAAGCAGCATGGCCAAAACCTGATCCTGCGGCAAAGCCGGGTTAGACTGGAACGAGATTTTAGGCTGGCTGGCATACCCCCCCACCATAAGCATGGCGGTTTGGCCGTTCACCACACGGTCAGCTTCAAAATCCAGTGTTGGGTCTAACTTGTGGCTTACGCCGCTACCGTTAAACGCCACCCGCCCTTTGGTAAAGTTGAGCGAAATACCCGCCAAATCAAAATTACCGCGCTTTAAGTCAAACCCGCCACTTACCAGTGGGGCTTGGGCTGTGCCTTGCACTTTCAAGCGGCCTGCCATTTCCGCATCAAGCCCATGGCCACGCACAGAAAATTTGCCCGGAGAGGTCACACGCAAATCTAGCCCAATCACGGCGGCTTTAGCATTAGCTTGGGCTTGCTTGGGGTCTGGCTGTTTATCGCCGGGGCGCACTACCTCCAACCGCGCAACTGAAGACGGCAGCGAGTTGGGAATGTTAATATCAACCTTCTTCAGGTCAATACCGCCCACCACATCCATGCGGGTGCTAACCTGCCCTTTAACGGTGATGTCGGCATTCATAATAGCCGTTAGCAAATCACTTGAAAGCGGGCGGGCATTTTGCGCGGTTAAATGCAGGTTTATGGGCATACCGGGGGCAGAAACCCCAACAGAGCCGGTAACACCCAGCGTCCCTTCACCCGCTTTGGCGGTCAGGTTTTCTATCACCACGCTGTCATGCGCCCCCACCACACGGCCATTAATGGCAGAAAGGTGCAGGCCTTGGGCAAAGTCCTGAATATCAGCATCGCGCAGGTCAACCGTACCACCTACATTGGGGCTTGCGGCCGTACCGGTTACCTGTACAGCAAGCTGCACCTGCCCCAAGGCTTGGCGCGCCTGCGCCCCCAGCACACCATTGGCAATAGACAAGTCTAGGTTGCCATTAGCCCGCAAATCTAGCGGCCCAGTTTTGTTCAAGGGGGCACGCCCGGCCACTGTCAGCCCCAACTTTGGCCCGGCAGAGGCTTTTATATCTACCTTGGCACTCGTACCCGCTAAATCAGCCAAAGCATCCAGCGAGAGCGGCGGAATAGACGCGGCAGCAGAGCTACCATCTAACCGCAAACCACGCCCGCTCAGCCGTGCCTGCCCAGTCGGTTGCGCTAACGTGCCTGCAACCTTAGCGTGCAAGTCAAGCTCGCCTTGGGCTTTAAAGTCTGGTGCAAAAGGCCGCGCTAACGCGGGCGTTACGTGGGCAATATCAGCCGTAAGGGCCAAGGTTGGCTTTATACGCCCTGCTACATCAAGCGTAGCCGGGGCCGCACCGCGCGTTGCCAGTGTTGCACGCAGGCGGTCTACACCCATTACGTCTCCAAACGAGACAAGCGCAGGGGCTTGTAGCTTTAACGTTTCCTCCTTGGCGGTAGCTGTCAGCTTTTGCAGCTTAACTTGCTTTGCAGGCAAATTAAGCAACGCCGCTGTGTCTAAAGCCAACGGGCTGGCAGACCAACTTGCTGGCCCCACAAGGGCTGTAAGCTGCATGGCGTCGTCTGGCCCTTTGGCGGTAATTTTGGCTTGCCCTGTCACACCTGCGGCAGAAAGCCCTGCCAGTTTAAGCGTTAAGTCAGCATTGGGGTGTGCGGCTGGGTCTGTTACCTGCCCCGCCAACGCCAAAGACCCCACCTTGGCTTGTGGTGTCGTTACGTTGCCGTCTAGCTTCAGGTTAACCTGCGGCTTACCCTCAACCTGCACAGTGTGCACAGACGCCGCCAACGCCCCCGCAATTTGCTGGCCAATCAGGTTTTTAAAGTCAGCCAGTCTGCCAATTTTAAGGGTAATATCCCCAAGTGGCACAACCTCACCTTGGGGTAAGGCTAATTTGCCCTCGCCCTGCACGCTGTTCCAAGACAGTTTTTGCAGGTCAAGCTGGCGTGCGCCTTGGGCATCTTGCGCAAACGCTGCGGTAAGCTGCAAAGGTGCCTTATCAACACTCCCCTGCACATCCAGCGTACCAGCGGGCGCTGCGGGCAAATGTTGCAGGTGGGCATCAAGCGCAACCGGGCCGCGCGGCATGGTGGCTGTGCCGGGGTCACCCTCGGCATGCAGGTTAGCTGCAAAGTCTTGCAGTGGGCCTGTGGCGTCTAGCGCCAATGTTAAGCCACCCCGTAAAGAGGGCAGCGCCTTAGCAAGGTCAGGCAAAGCCAAGGTTGAAGACACAGCCATATCATGCCCGGTATTAACCCGGCCCTGCGCTACCAAATGGAGCGCCTGCCCATAAAGCGTAAACTTGCTCAGCTCTATTTGCTGCCCATCAGCCTGCCGTGGGGCAGCGCTGGCAATTGGTGCGGCTTTTTGGGTTTTGCCTGTTTGTGCAGTCTGTGCTGTGTGCGCTCCATCTTGCTGGGCGGCGTGCTGCGGCACAGCCCCCTGCCCTTGTTGCCCTTGCGCTTGGCCTGCCGCTGCATTGTGTGCAACCGGGGTAGCGGCCTCACCTTTAACGGCCTCGTCTTTACCAACCAGTGGCGCATAAAATGGCCGCAGAGTGGTTTGGAGCGAGAATGTTCCCTTAGGCCCTATCAACCCCACCGCTTGGGGCTGGCCACCGGTAATGGCCAAGGTGCCATCTGCCACCACATGGGTGTCTCCGTCTGTTTTGGCAGGTAAGTCAAACTGCGCCCTAAGGCCTGCTTGCCCTTGCAGCGCCGTATTGGCGGCTTGTGCCAAAGGTGCAAGGTCTGGCAGTGCCAACTCTAACGTGCCGCGTTGCGGGGCTGCACTTTGTATCTGCCCCGTTAGGTGCAACAGCGGGTGCGAGACATCAAGCACCACCGGCTTGCCTGCCTCTTGCGGTTTAAGTGTAGCCTCAAGCGTAAGCGGTGCCGCGGCCAGCACAGTGGGGGCAGCACCGGGCAGCCTTATGCCATCGGCTGTAACCACCACGTGCATAAGGTCGCTTTGCCCAGCTTGGTTTGCGTGGCCGGTAAAGTTGGCTTTTAGGCTACCAACAGCCGCACCACTTGCTACCAGCCTGTCTACTTGCAAGCTGCCAGCCCCTTCAGGCTCGGTCATTTTGCCTTTAAGCTGGGTCGTAAAATGAATAGCCCCCCACCCCATATCTGGCTTGAGCATAAGCTGGGGTGCGTCAAGCTGGGCAGAAAGCGTGCCAAGCCGCTGGCCCGGCAAATCAAGCACACCAGCAGCTTTAGCCGTTACTGGCCCAGCATTTGCCGCAAAATTAAGCACCGCCGCTTTGCTGGGGCCTTTTAAATCCAGTGTCAGGGCTAACGGGGTCAGTTGTGGCATTTGCAGCTTGGTCGCCGCAAACCCATTATTCCCTTCTTTGGCATCAACATGCACAGCTAGTGTGCCGCCATTGGTGCGGGTTGCTAGGTTTATCTGGCCTTCTTTGTCTAAGCGTTTTAACGCAAGGCCAATATCGGCCTTGGGTAGGTCTGGCAAAGATACACCGTTAAGCACCGCATCAAGCGATGACAAACTGCCATGCCCATTTAACGCAAAGCTGGCTGCCTCACCTGCCAACGGTGCCCCAACGTTAATGCGCCCAATGGCCAGTTTGCGAATATCCAGCCCCATACCCAGCTTTGATGGCCCGCTGGAAGAAGAAGCCGAGGCACTTTGCGGGTCAGACACAGGCAGGCGCGGTATATCAAGCTCATCAGCACTTACACTATACACACGCGCAGTGCGCCCCAGCAGCGCCAGTAAAGACCAGTCAAGGTCTAGGTTTTTAAGGCTTAACCATACCCCCTGCTTGTCTTTGATCGCAATCTGGCCAACCCGCAAATGGTCAGGAAAGCGCCCAGCCAGGCCGGTTATATTCACCATACCCCCGGTAAGGGCGGTTGTTTGCTGCATAAGCACCCTGCGGCCTGCACCGGTATTGGCACCTATTACCAACACCCCAACAGCAAGCCCGGCTACTCCGGCCAACACCCCAACGCTTAGGCCAGCAATGCGGGCCGCTCGGCGCAAACCCGACCGGCGCGGCGCACCTGTTTGTTGATCATGCGCCGCCATTAGAATGTTTCCCCAAGGCCAATATACAAATCCCACTTATCGCCACGCTCGGGGCGGTTCAGGGGCACACCCACATCTAGCCGCACTGGCCCAATAGGGGTGTAGTACCGTACACCACCCCCTACACCTACACGCAAAGTGCCGGTAAAGGGCGCACTACTACTGCCCACCTGCCCGGCATCAATAAAGCCAGCCATACCAAAGCTTTTGAGTATTCTTTGCCGGTATTCAACCGTTCCGGCATCCAACGATGTGCCGCCTATGGCATAGCGAGTGTTTTTATATTGCGGGCCAACACCCTGCCACCTAAAGCCACGCACGGTAGCACTCCCACCGCCATATAGCCTTTGGTCTGGCGGTATGTCGTAGGTACCAGCCCCCTGAATACTGCCAATAGTACCCCGCACAGCCAGCACACTGCGGCCCGGCTTGCTAATGCCCAAATGCTCAAGGTCAAAATAAGCCGATGCCGTGGCATTCAGAATAGTAAAAAACGACTCACCACTGCCCTTATTCCCCAATGAAACGGAGGGAGCCGCGTTTAAAGATGCCCTAATACCATGGGTCGCAGGTTCAATAGGGTTACCAACGCCTGTGTTATCAAACGCGCCACCAAGAGGGGCAGAAATAATGGTGTAATCACGCGAGACACCAAACTGCTGAATATTTTCCTGCTCGGCAGAAAGGCCATAGCTTACATTCCAATACCGCCCCACTTGGCGTGTAAGCCCTGCACGGGCCAGCAACGCTGTCTGGCGGTAAGACCAAAACAACTGGCGCAGGCCTTCAAGGCGCACACTCAGGTTTTGTTTTCGGCTGTAAAAGTCGGGTTTAAAAAAATCTGCATACACATCATACCCCAAGCCTTGTTGGGCAGAGCCACCAAGGCCGGTTACAAGGGCCGCCAGTTTCAGGCGCTCGGCATTGCCCAGCAGGTTGTAGTGTGTCCAGTTTATACCCGCACGGGCACCAAGGTCGGTTGAGTACCCACCTTCGGCACCAATGGCGCGGCGCTTTGCTTCTTTAAACGTAAAATCCAGCGGCATGGTACCGTTTACGGCTTGGTCTGCGCCATCTTTTACGGCAACGCTAGAAAACACGCCCACGCTGGTCAGGTCTTGGCGGGCGGCATCAATTTTAGAGGGCTGGTATAGCTGCCCTTCCTGCACGGTCATGCGCCTGCGCACAAACGACTCATTCACCCGTTTAAGGCCTGCCACGTTAATAGTGCCAATATTCAGCACCGGGCCGGGTGTTACGTCATATACCACATCAAGCGTTTTGCTCTCTGGGCGTAAATAGGCTTTTGGGGTGCCAACCGTAGCCAGTGCGTGGCCTTCTTCCCGCATGGCCTCAAGCAGTTTGCCGCCTGCCCCCAGCACCGTCTCGGCTACGGCGGGGGTGCCGGTTTTAAGCCCAAACGCATTTTGTTCTGTTGTGTTAAGCGTTAGAGGGGCTTTTGTTTTAGGGTCAAGCAGGCTCACTTGCCCAACATGGTAAAGTGGCCCCTTCTCAACGGTTATTTCAGCCGTAACTTTTTCTTTCTCTGGTATGCCTTCAATCCAGCTTGCAAGGGCAGAAGACTGGCCATCAAGCTTAACCCCGTCTTTGGCACCTTGGCGGGTTAGGGTAATAGTTACAGTGCCACCGTAATAGCCGCAGCTTTCAAGGGCTGTACGCAGGCGCTCATAATCGCTGCGCACACGCCCTGCCAACGCAAACGGCCCCACGGCATGCGTGCCTTGTAGCCCCAGCAGGTCAGACGACGCATTCAGTGCTGCATCAAGGTCTGCCTGCCCGGTTGGCTTTACCGTGGTCACATAAGGCTGCGGGTCTGCTGCCCACGCGCAGCCAAGGCTAACCCCCCACAAAGAAACACCCGTTACAACACGATTCGCCGTGCGGGCTAACAGGCCCAACACACCATACCCTTTTGCGGGCACGTTTGTTGCCCCCCACACTCTTTTCTTGTCGTGTTGCACTCTCTGTACCAACTCAAAAACTCTTCATGCGTGGGTGTTACTCTCTCATTACCATGACAAAAATACGGTAAAAGAACGCAGGTTGCCGCAATAGGCATTTTTTTTGCTCACTGTTTCTTATTACAGACACACAAAGCGAGATTGTCCACCTGCATCAGTTCGCGTTATGAGACGGGTTATGGTTTTCTCGTTGCCTTTCCATCCGGTGCCCTGCCACATACTGGCGGGTGCAAAAACATGATCAGCCGCCGCCGCTCTGCACAGGGCCACACTGCGCCGCCAACCGGGTCTGGCCCACTTTGCCCTCTTCCGGCTTGGGTCGAAGCTCTGTGTAAACTCTCTGGCCAGATTCGCGGGGCATTACGCTTAGGCGGTGTCGTTTTTTGGGTGCCACTGTCTGTTGGGTTTGAAGCCTGCCTGCTGCTCGTGCCCGGCACCCCCAAAATACGCTGGACACGCGTTATTTGGGGCGTTCTGTGCAAACTGCTCGGCCTGCGCATTCGGGTTGTAGGGCAACGCGCCGGCACAGTTGGCGGCCCAAAAGCCCGCCAACGCGGCGAGCGCCCGGTTATCTACATCTCCAATCATTCATCATGGATAGATGTGCTTATTCTGGGCACTATTCTGCCCTCCGTGTTTGTTGCGAAAGGCGATATTGAGAAATGGCCTGTCATGGGCCTTATCTCCAAAATTGGCCGCACCATTTTTGTCAGCCGCCAGCGCAGCACTACCGGGCGCGAGCGTGATGAAATGATCAACCGCATGGTTATGGGTGATAATCTGGTTCTCTTCCCCGAAGGCACTTCGTCAGACGGCTCTCGCGTTTTACCGTTCATGTCGGCTTTTTTTGCCATCGCCAAACTCCCCAAACTGCGCGACGGCATGGATCCCGCCTTGCTGCCGGTTAGCTACGAGCCGGGCATGGCCCCGCTTATTCAGCCCATTTCACTGGTGTATGACCGCCTAGAAGGCCTACCCCTACACCGCCTGCGCCGCCCCGTGTTTGCATGGTATGGCGATATGGATTTAGGCCCCCATCTCTGGCAGTTGGTGCAATGGAAAGAATCGCGTGCCACCGTTATTTTGCACGAACCCCTCGACCCAGAGCTGTTCCCTAGCCGCAAAGCCTTGGCTCAGGCCGCATGGAACGCCGTAGCCCAAGGCGCGGCAGAACTCCGCCAAAATAGCCCCGGTACCGTTCTGCCCGGCAAGTACGACCCCGCAGAGCTACCGCACAATAAAGTAAGAGGTCTTGCAAGAGTTCTTGACAGAATAGGTGCGGCTTTTGCTTCATGTAAAAACAGGCATTAATACTGGCCCAAACCAAGGCTGTACCAACCCTGCCGGAGGCCCCTCTGCACGCGTTCCCTGCACCACAGTTGCGCATAAACCTGCATTATATGAGAAAAGAGGCTTGACCTCAGGCCCTGTCCGCCTGATTCCCTCCTCCTGCCGTACGGAATGGGCCTGCGGTAAGCCGGAGCGTCTGCTGTCATGACTGGAACCATCGCCCCATCTTCCACCCGCCGTGGCCTGCATGTCATCACATGGGGCTGCCAGATGAACGTGTACGACAGCGCCCGCATGAGCGACGTGCTGCGCCCTTTGGGCTACCAGCCCGTAGACCTGCCAGACGCGGCAGACATGATCATTCTCAACACCTGCCACATTCGTGACAAAGCGGCTGAGAAAGTCTTTTCAGAACTCGGCCGCCTGCGCCTTATAAAAGAAGCCCGCGCAGCAGAAGGCCACCCCACCGTTATTGCGGTAGCCGGGTGCGTTGCGCAGGCAGAAGGGCAGGAAATTCTCCGCCGTGCACCGTATGTCGATATTGTGCTTGGCCCACAAACTTACCACCGCCTGCCAGAAATGGTGGCCCGCGCGGCCCGCGCCGGTGGGGCGGTGATTGATACAGACTTCCCCGCTGAGCAGAAGTTTGACTTCCTGCCCGACACAGAGGCCCCGCAAACACCGGGCAACCTCACCTCTTTCCTCACCATTCAGGAAGGGTGCGACAAGTTCTGCTCTTTCTGCGTGGTGCCTTACACCCGCGGCGCAGAAAGCAGCCGCCGCGTTGCCTCTGTATTAGCAGAAGCCCGCCGCATGGCCCAAAGCGGCGTGCGCGACATTACCCTGCTGGGCCAGAACGTAAACGCCTACCACGGTGAAGGTGAAAACGGAGAAATTTGGGATCTGCCACGCCTTGCTTACGCTTTGGCAGAAATTCCCGGCCTCTCTCGCATCCGCTACATGACCTCGCACCCGCGCGACATGACAGATGCACTCATTGAGGCCCACCGTGACCTGCCCCAACTCATGCCCTTCCTGCACCTACCGGTACAGGCTGGCTCAGACCGTGTGCTTACCGCCATGAACCGCGGCCACACGGCTGATGAATACCGTGAGATTGTGCGCAAACTCCGCGCAGTGCGCCCAGACCTCGCTTTGTCTTCAGACTTCATTGTCGGCCACCCCGGCGAAACCGATGAAGACTTTGAGGCCACCATGCAGTTGGTGCGCGATGTTAAATTTGCGCTGGCCTACTCGTTCAAATACTCCCAGCGCCCCGGCACACCCGCAGCAGGTGCCCCCCTGCAAGTGCCAGAACACGTTAAAGATACCCGCCTGCAAGCGCTGCAAGCCCTCTTGCGTGAGCAGCAGGACGAGTTTAACGCAACCTTGGTAGGCAAAACCTTTCCGGTACTGTTTACCGGCGAAGGCCGCAAACCCGGCCAGATTACTGGCCGCTCACCTTGGTTGCAGCCTGTGCATGTTCTTGGCCCACGCCACCTGATCGGGCAGGAACTCTCTGTCAAAATTACAGAACGTCTCACCAACTCTCTGTCTGGTGAACTGGTAGAGGAGACCGAGTACGCTTGACGACACAACGCCAGCCTTCTTCCGCCCCCACTCTGCCCACGGCCACCCCTGAGCAGACCCAACCTCTCACGCTGTTGTTTGAAGACAATACGCTTCTTGCCAAACTGGTAGGCGACCACGACCGCCACCTGCGGCATCTGGAAGAAGGGCTGGACATACAGGTTGCCCGCCGTGGCAACCGTATTTCCATTAAGGGGCAACCGCCCCACACCACCATTGCCCGCACAACCCTAAGCAATCTTTACAAAAAACTGGCTACAGGCGGCGTTGTTGATGTCAGCGCCATAGAAGCCACAATCCGCATGACCATGCTCAACGCCAGCACAAGGCAGTCCGACATGCGCACACCCCAGACCGAAGCAGCAGCCCCCGCTTTTCTAACGCCAGAAGGCAGCCTGCCCACGCTTAAAATGCGCCATGGTGCCATAGAGCCACGCTCTGCCGGGCAAGCAGCTTACATGCAGGCTCTGGCCAGCAAAGAGCTGGTATTTGGCATAGGGCCTGCTGGTACCGGCAAAACCTACCTTGCTGTAGCCCAAGCCGTTGCCATGTTGCAGGCTGGCTCCATAGACCGCATCATTCTCTCCCGCCCCGCAGTCGAAGCGGGTGAGCGTTTGGGCTTTCTGCCCGGAGATATGAAAGACAAAATCGACCCCTACCTGCGCCCCCTTTACGACGCCCTGCACGACATGCTGCCCGGTGACCAAGTTATGCGCCGTATGGCCGCAGGTGATATTGAGGTGGCTCCACTAGCCTTTATGCGTGGCCGTACCCTCTCGCATGCCTTTGTTATTCTTGATGAAGCGCAAAATACCACCATTGCGCAAATGAAGATGTTTCTCACCCGCCTCGGCCCCGGCTCCCGTATGGTCGTAACCGGAGACCTCACACAGGTTGACCTGCCCTCCGGCACCACCTCAGGCCTGAGAGACGCCATTGAAACACTGGCAAATGTGCGCGGTGTTACCATTACCCGCTTCGAAGCAGCAGATGTTGTAAGACACAGGCTGGTCGCGCGGATTGTTGAAGCGTATGATGCAAAGGCGGCTGCCAGTAGGGATAAACCCTCGAACACGCGCCGTCAGGAGAACAATGGAACCGCCAAGTAGCCGTAGCCACGTTCAGACCCCGGACGTGGCTCATCAGGAAAACGCAGGCTTTGCCACCGCATTTCCTGCCTTCCCCTTTGAAACAGCGCCTGAAATTCTTGTAGAAGACAGGCGCTGGCGCTCTTACGTGACCAACCCCGAAAGAGTGGTAAAGCGCGCCTTGGCCGCTTGCACCGCCATTGGGCTACAGCCCGGCAGCGTTGTGCTGTCTTGCGACCGCGTGGTCAAACGCCTTAACGGCACGCACCGGGGCAAGTATAAACCCACCAACGTGCTTACTTTTGAGCCACCGCCCGGCCTACCGGGGGGCGATATTATTTTTGCCTTCGAAACTGTGCTGCGTGAGGCCCAAAAAGCCGGGCGGCCAGTAAGCCACCACCTTGCGCATCTGGTTATACATGGCAGCCTGCACTTAGCAGGTTACGACCACCACCATGCGGGAGAAGCCCGCGAAATGGAAATGCTCGAATCCCGCCTGCTCTCCCGGCTTGGGGTTCCTAATCCGTGGAAACCCCGCGCATGAACGATTTTGACCCCCAGCAAGAGCAACAACCCCAGTCGCGTGGCGGGCTGTTCTCCTTCTTTAACCGCAAAAAAAATGCCCCCGGCCTGCGTAGTTCTATTGCGGCCCTCGTGCAGCAAGCCGCCGATGAATCGGAAGAAGATACCGCAGGCGGCGAAAAGCCAGAGCTAGACCGCCAAGAGCGTGCGCTCATTGCCAATATTTTGCGGCTCAGAAACATCTCGGCTGATGATGTCATGGTGCCCCGGCCCGATATTGTCGCCATGCCCGTCTCTATTAGCCTTGATGACGCACTGGCCATGATGCGGCGTGAAAACCACTCCCGCATGCCGGTCTACCGCGAACAGCTCGATGATATTGTGGGCATGATCCACGTAAAGGATCTCATTGCCTACGTTGGCACCAGCGAGGCATTTAACCTTGAGGCCCTACTGCGCCAGCCCCTGCTGGTAGCCCCGCAAATACCCGTGCTCGACCTTATGCTGCAAATGCGCCAGCGCCACACCCATATGGCTTTGGTCATTGATGAATATGGCGGCATTGACGGTCTAGTAACCATTGAAGACCTGATCGAAACCATTGTGGGCGATATTTCAGACGAACACGACGAACCCGCCGTGACCATGATTGTGGCCCGCCCCGATGGGTCGTTTGATGTCGATGCCCGCTGCCCCGTTGAAGAATGTGAGCAAAAAGTAGGCCCGATTCTAACCCCTACTGAAAAAGAAGCCGAGATCGAAACTATTGGCGGTCTTGTCTTTCGTATGGCGGGCCACGTTCCCACCCGTGGTGAGGTACTGACCCACGAAAACGGCTACGTCTTTCGCGTGCTTGATGCCGATGCACGGCATATCCGCCGGGTGCGGCTACGCAAACTGCCCAACGCCCCGGCAGAGCCTAACATTGCCCCGCCCACAACAGAGCAAAGCTAAACGAGAGTTGACGGCAGAGCCTATCTGCCGTCATGCCTACAGGTAACACACTGTCCTTTTGACTTTTTTCGGAGCAGCATTTCCATGGCTTTTTCCCGCCGCTCACTTCTTGTCACCACAGGTACGGCACTGCTTGGGGCGGCTACCAGCAGCCTCGCCCACGCGCAAAGTGCTGCCACCCCGGCCACGGACAGCCGCTTTGCCCCCCGCGTGCTGGGCAACCCCAATGCCAAAATTGTGGTTGAAGAATGGTTCTCCCTCACCTGCATTCACTGCGCCCATTTTGCCGAAAACACCTTCCCGCAGGTTAAGAAAAACCTGATTGATACCGGCAAAATTCGCTATGTTTTCCGCGACTTCCCAACAGACCAGTTGGCCACACTGGCCGCTATGGTTGCCCGCAGCCTGCCCACAGACCGCTACGAGGCCTTTGTTCTGTCACTTCTGGCCAGCCTAGACCGCTGGGCCTATGTGCGCGATTCCAGCCCGGTTGATGCGCTGAAAAAAATGGCGGCCTTTGCTGGCATGCCCGGCGACACGTTTGATAAAACCATCGCTGACCAGTCTCTCATGCAGTTTATCCTGAACCAGCAGACAGACGCGCAAAACAAATACCACTTCGATTCTACCCCCACCTTCCGCTTTAACGACAAAGTGCAGGTCTCTAACGACATGTCTTACGATGAATTCGTAAAACATCTGTCAGACGCCAGCTAAAAGCAGGGTGCGTATGGGCCGTAAGGTTTACCGCCGTCCATGACCGTTCGTTTTGTCCGGTTGCGTATTGCTGGCTTTAAAAGCTTTGCAGACCCCGTAACGGTAGAAATTCTACCCGGCCTCACGGGCATTGTGGGGCCTAACGGCTGTGGCAAATCCAACGTGGTAGAGGCCCTGCGTTGGGTGATGGGCGAATCCTCTGCCCGCTCCTTGCGCGGTGGTGAACTAGACGACCTCATTTTTGCGGGCACCACCAGTAGGCCCGCCCGCGCCTTGGCAGAGGTCACGGTAACTCTTGAAGGGGCCAAGGGCTTAGGCCCCGCCGCCTTTGCAGACCAAGACGAACTGCAAATTACCCGCCGGGCCGAGCGCGGCGCTGGGAGTGAATACCGTATAAACGGCAAGGTTGCCCGCGCGCGTGATGTGCAAACCCTGTTTGCAGACCTCGCCTCTGGCGCCCGCTCTTCTGCCATGGTCAGCCAAGGCCGCGTGGCCATGCTGGTGGGCGCCAGGCCAGAAGAACGCCGGGTCATTTTAGAAGAAGCCGCAGGCATTACCGGCCTGCACGCCCGCAGGCACGAGGCCGAACTCAAGCTCCGCGCTACAGAAAACAACCTTACCCGCGCAGAAGACCTGCGCCAACAACTCACCACCCGCCTAGATGGCTTGGCCGAACAATCGCGCGAGGCCAGCCGCTACCGCGAACTTTCTGCCTCCTTGCGCGATGCAGAAACCGAGCTTCTGGCCGTACTACACGCCCGTGCCCGCCTTGCGGTTGAGCGCGCCATAGACATGGCAGCCCGCGCCCGCAAAGCCCTAACCGAGCACGAAGAAGCAGCCGAAACCGCCGTTATTGCCGAATACGAGGCCACACAAGCCCTACCCGCCATACGGGAAAAAGCCGACACCGCCCGCACCCTGCTAGAACGCCAACGCGTAACGGCAGAAGGTATAGCGCGGGAAGAAGAACGGGCCGCCGCGCAAGCCAATGCGGCATCAGCACGGCTTACCCAACACGAAGCAGACTTTATAGCCGCCCAAACCCGCGTTGATGATGCCACAGCAACACTAGAGCGCCTTAAGGCTGAGCAAGAAACCACACAGGCCGCTATAACCTCTCTGCCTACCCGCACAGCAGAGGCTGAAAACCAGCAGGCAACGCTCAGCGCCGAGTTGGCACAAGCAGAGCAAAGCCTTGCCCAGCTTACCCAGTCGCTCAGCACAGCCCGCGCCCGCAAAGACCGCGCGCAAGAAGACCTTTCAACCGCCACAGCCCAACATACCCGCAGCGCAGAAGCCCTAAACGCACTGCAAGCAGAGCTTGAAGGCTTACGCGCCCGCTTACCCTCAGAAACCGAGCGTACCGCAGCACAAGACGCCATGCAGGCCAGCACGGCAGAACAGGCCGCAGCCCGCACGCACGTTGAAGGCACAGAGCAAGCCCGTTCTCAGGCTCGTGTAGCACTTTCCATTGCCCGTAACGATGCCGAAAACGCTCGCCAAACACAGGCCGAGGCCACAAAAGCCCTTGAGCGTGCCCGTGCGCGGCTTAACACGCTGCGCCACGACCTTACCCAGCTTGAAAAACGCCATGCTGAAACACAGGGCGCTCTGTTAGCAGACAGCACCCTCACGACCCTGCGTACCGACGCCCAAAATGCCAGCACTACGCAACAATCCGCACTGCACGCGCTAGAAACCGCCACAACCCAGCGCCACGCTACATCTGAGGCATTAACTGAGGCCAGCCGGGCGTTTCAAGCAGATGAAGCACAACGCAAAACCCTAGCCGAAGCGCGCCGTGCGGCCGAAACCGCACTACAACGCGCCGTGCAGGAGGAGCAAACCCTTAACCGGGGCATGGAGCAGGCTAGTCAGGCCGCCATTCCAGACAATGTGCTGCACACAGCCCAACAAAACCGGGCACAGCTAGAGACAGACCTTGCAGGCGTTACCCAAACGCTTGAAAGCCTAGAAGCCAACCTTAACACCCAAAAAACAGCGCAGCGCAGTGCACAAACCGAGTACGACACACTCCGCGCTGAACTCACGCGCCTTAAAGCGCAGGCTGAAGGGTTAGCGCAGGCCCTCGGCCACGATGAGGCCACAAGTGCCGAGCCCGTCTCTGCCCAAATGGACGTACCCGAAGGCTACGAGGCAGCTTTGGCCGCTGCCCTAGCCGAAGGACTAGACGCCCCCGTGGCTGATAACGCACCACGCGGCTGGCACCAGCTTAACGCTCAAACTCCACCCCCACCCTTGCCCGGCGGAGCGGTGGCCTTAAGTGCGCATATTAAAGCTCCGGCTGTGCTGGCACACCTGCTTGGCTTTATTGGTCTACTCCCTCATGGGCAAAACGGTACAGCCCTACAAGCTACCCTTCTACCCGGCCAAAGCCTTGTTTCTGCCCAAGGTGACCTCTGGCGATGGGACGGTTTTTATACTCGCGCGGGCGAGCCAGATGCCGCAACCCGCCGCCTTGGCCAGCGTCGCATTTTAAAAGAGACCGAACAGCGCTTAGCAGAACTGGCCCAAAAAGCCCCAGCCGCTGAGCAAGCCGTTGCAACCCTTACCCAAGCCGTGCAGCAACTTGAGCAACAAACCAGCACCCAACAGGCCGAGCGCCGCAAGCTAGAGCAAGCCCTACAACAAGCCCGCACGCACGAGGCTGAAACCGAGCGCCGCCATGCGGCCTCTCGCGCAAGGCTTGAAACCCTACGCCCCCAACTAGAGCGTGCCGCCGGTGCTCTGGCCGATGCACAAGCCGCTCTCACTGCCGCAAACCAAGCTACCGCCGCCCTCCCACAAGCCGAAGCCCTGCGGCACACTCTGGCCCAAGCCCGGCAACAAGACAGCGCCGCACAAGAGGCCGAGCAAAAAGCGCGCTCCACTCTCAAAAGTGCAGAACAAGCCCTTCATGCCGCTAATGCAGCCCTTGCACGGGCTGAAAACCAACAGGCCACAGCAACCGCCCGGCTTGATACCTTGCTGCCAGAGCGCGAGCGCCTGCGCCAAGAGGTCTTAACTGAAGAAACAGCTCTTGCAGAGCTTGAAAGCCGTGTGAGCGCCGCCAAAGCCAATACCCAGTTTGAAGCAGCGCTAGAGGCCGCACAACGCCACCAAACCGAGGCCGAGGCAGCCCATAGCGTGGCCGAGCAAGCCGCTACTGCAGCCGAAAAAGCAGCCCAAGAAGCCCGCCTTGCCCACCAGCGCCTTGCCCAGCAAACGCTTGAAATCCAATCTCGGCTCGATGCCCTTTCCCCCCGCCTAAGCGAGCTCAGTGCCGAAACACAAAACCTTGCCCACCAGCAAGAGCAGGCCGCCCTTACCCTGCAAGAGGCCCAAGCGGCCCTACCCGCAACGGGGGAAGAAGATATTGCCGCCCTGCACACCCAGCGCAGCACGCTCACCACGGCCCTTGAGCACCTGCGCGAACACCGCGCGGCCCTGCTGGCCGAAAAAACAACGCTGGCGCACCAGCAAAACACTCTTGCTGCCTCGCTCTCAGACTGGACAGCCCGCGCCGCCACAGCGCAAACAGACCTAGAGCACGCCACAACCCGGCTTGAGAGTGCCCGCACAGAGCACCAAAGTGTCTCGGCTCTGCCAGCAGAGGCCGAACGGCAAAAACAAACCACCCTTAAAGCCCTGCAAGAAGCCGAATCGGCTTACGCCGCAGCCGATGCCACCCGCGCACAGGCCGAGGCCACGTTAACCGCCGCCAATGAGCAGCGCCGTAAAACAGAAGCCGACCTTGCCGCCGCCCGAGAAGCCGTGCTGAAGGCCGAGGGCAAAAGCGAGCAGGCACAAGCCATTCTTGACCAGCTTCTGGCCGAAAATCCAGCCCCACCCCGCCCCCCATTGGGGGAACTGACCGAAGCAGCCGAAACATCGCTCCGCCGTAAAATCAGCCGCCTTACGCGTGAGCGTGAAGATTTAGGCCCCGTGAACCTGCGCGCCGAAATTGAGGCTGAAGAAGCCTCCACCCAAGCGAATACCTTAGCTGCAGAAATTGCAGACCTAGAAGCCGCTATTGCGCGCCTGCGCGGCTCTATCGGGTCGCTCAATAAAGAGGGCAGAGAGCGGTTAATGGCCGTTTTCACGCAGGTAGATCACCATTTTCAATCACTTTTTTCCCGTATGTTCGGTGGCGGGCGTGCTCATTTGGGTATGGTCGGCAGCGACGATCCGCTCGAGGCGGGGTTGGAAATTTACGCACAACCCCCAGGTAAAAAGCTGGCAACACTCTCCCTTCTTTCAGGTGGAGAGCAAGCCCTCACCGCTCTTTCATTGATTTTTGCAGTCTTTCGCTGTAACCCCGCTCCCGTCTGCGTGCTCGACGAAGTTGATGCACCGTTAGACGATGCCAATGTCGGACGCTTCAGTGCTCTTCTTGGCGACATGGTCACAGAGGCAGGAACACGCTTTCTGGTTGTGACGCACCATCAGCTAACGATGGCCCATATGGACCATCTGTTTGGCGTAACCATGCAGGAACGCGGCGTAAGCCGCGTGCTATCGGTTGATCTTGCGCGCGCAGCGGCCATGGCAGGCCAACAGGACAGGGAAACAACAGATGTCGGATCCTGAGTTGACATCAGAAACACAACCGCCCAAACGCCGCCGCTTTAAATGCTGCGTTGGTAAAGCCGCCTTTGCACTTGGTGTGTGCCTGCTTGCAGGCACGGGCTTAGCGCTTCATAAGTCTCGCGCAGATGGGCTTATGGCACGCATTCACCACGGGTTGGTGGTGTGCGCACCCGGTACGGGCCTAAGCATGACCCCCAACTCGGCGGGCCTGCTGCATACAGCCGCCACACCGGCCATGCTGCGCCTGCAACTGGCCACCCAAAACGATGGCCGGGTTATTGTTGTACCCGGCTCCAACCAGCTCAGTGAGGTTCTAGCCTCATCACGCAGGGCACGCACCCTTCTGATGCTAGACCTAAACGACACAGACCCCGTTGCGGTTGCAAAACTTATTCGTAAAGCCAGAATGCGCGACCGCGTGGTACTGGTTGCCCCAGATCATGAGGGCATAGAAGCCGCCCTACAGGCCGACAGCGCCATGATGGTGGCCATACCCATTCGCTCAACACGAGACGCCTACCTGGCGCACCGTATGGCAGGCCACCACCCCTATGCCGCTTACGTTGCCCCTAACGCTACACCAGCGCTCTTTGCCCTTGTGCACCGCGATGCCGAGGCCATTATTACCGAAAACCCCAACACCCCAGCGCTCTCCACCACAAAATTTCTGGCCGAGCGCCCTGTTGATATTGTTGTAACACAACAACCAACCCAGTTTACCCAACCCCTCAAACACGACAGCTAATAAACAGCCTCAAGCCCCTACAGCTTAAAAGGCTGTCGCAAAACGTCAGCCTTCGGGCCTGAAAACACTGTTTTTTGCGGCTAAGAGGCAGCGCCTTTCCCCATAAAAAAAGGCGGCACCCGCAGGTACCGCCCTTTAACGCTGTTGCGTTGCGCCCTTATGCGGGCAGCATGCTTCCCGTTTCTACAAAACGATGGTGCCAGCTCAAGGCCTCGTTCAGCAGATGCGGTGTGTGTTTACCAAACGACTCCTTCAGCGCACGATCAAGATAATCCTGCAACATTGGGCGGTAGTCTGGGTGTGCACATTTCTCAATAATCACCCGCGCCCGTTTAACGGGAGAAAGACCACGTAGGTCAGCAAGGCCCTGCTCTGTCACAAAAATCTGGGTATCTTGCATAATGTGGTCAACATGGGCCGCCATAGGCACGATGGCAGAAATTTTGCCACCTTTAGCCGTAGAGGGAGACAAGAAGATAGACAGGTAGGAGTTGCGGGCAAAGTCACCCGAGCCACCAATCCCGTTCATCATTTTAGAGCCCATCACGCGGGTCGAGTTTACGTTGCCGTAAATGTCGGCCTCAATCATGCCGTTCATGGCAATACAACCAAGGCGGCGAATAACCCCGGCACTATTGCTCACGTCCTGCTGGCGCAAAATAATCTTGTTCCGGAAAAAATCCATCCGGTTATTAATTTCTTCTGCGGCGTCGGGGCTCAGCGAGAACGAGGTAGCAGAGGCCATACGCATGCGCCCAGAATCCAGCATGGCCAGCATGCCGTCTTGAATCACTTCGCTGTAGCCCATCAGGTTTTCAAATGGGCCTTCGTTCAGGCCGTCCAGCACGGCGTTGGCTACGTTGCCCACACCAGATTGTAGCGGCAGCAAAGAAGGCGGCAGGCGGCCCTGCTTTACTTCATGCTCAAAAAAATCAAGCAGGTGTTTGGCAATGGCTTTTGCTGCGGCATCAGGGGCGGCAAACGGGGCATTACGGTCGCGGTCGTTGCTGCGTACAATGGCCACAATTTTTTTGGGGTCTACCTTAAGAGAATGCCCGCCAATACGGCCATCTGCTTTGGTAAGCGGTATAATGTCGCGGGTTGGTACACCGCTTACATTGCCGTCCCAAATGTCATGAATACCTTCAAGGCCGGGGTGCTGCCACTCATTCACCTCAACAATGACCTTCTCGGCCACATCAAGAAAAGTTTGAGAGTTCCCGACAGAAGATGTCGGCACAATGCCACCGTCTTCTGTAATGGCGGTGGCTTCAATCAGGGCAATATCAAACTTGCCATAATTGCCCTGCACCGCACGGCCAGCCACTTGGCCTAGATGGTTGTCAAAATAATCGGTTTCGTTCTCGTTAATCCGATTCCGCATTCCGGCGTCGGTATTAAACGGAGAGCGGAAGTAAACCCCATTCACGCGGGCCAGTTCACCATCCAGCTGCGGGCCGGTAGAGGCACCCGTAATAAGGCTTATGCGGTACTCCTGCCCTTTGGCCTGAGACTGCTCCATCAGCTTGGCCAATGCGCCAGGCACGGCCTTTGGGTACCCTGCGCCGGTAAAGCCACTTGCCCCAACAACCGCACCAGGGCGGATGAGCTCTGCTGCGGCTTCTGCCGGGCAAACTTTGCTACGCAGAGAAATATTACGAATGCGCTCCGTCATTGAGAGGCTTCCTGTTCTTGTTCATAGCGTTCTGAAAAAAGCAGAACGAGCCAACTGTAAAAAGGCTTATAACGCCCTCGCCTTTCCGGCTACAGCCTTCTGATACTTGCTTTTTTCCAACCGGCCCCACCTGGTGCCGGGGTGTGATGTAACCTAGGCAGAAAAACCGTGCTTTGGCCTGTCACATGCTTGTGCATGCGGCTTTTACACAAAAAATTGCGCATAGCCTCTTTTCTGCAAGCGTCCTGCAAGCCTACATGAAAGGAAGGATTGATGGACAAACACCAATGGACAGAGGCCTAGAGCTTGACGAAAACGTGAAAGCCGCGATCCGCAAAGGACTCCGCGTGGTCGGAGACGTGCATGGAGACCTGCAAGCCTTTCGCCACGCCATTGCCACAGACCGCTTCATTATCCAGTTAGGTGACCTTGTAGATTACGGGCCAGACAGCGCGGGCGTGCTGCGAGCCATGATGCAAATTATCGACCAAAAACGTGGCCTGTTTTTAATCGGCAACCACGACCGCAAACTGGGTCGCGCCCTTATGGGCCGCAAACTCCGCCCAGACCCCCCGCTTGAAGAGACTCTGGCCCAACTACACCAGCCCGAAAACGAAGATGTTTTGCACGGTGTGCTGCCCTACCTTGATGCCGCACCGGCATGGGTCGTGCTGGGCCGCACTGTTTTTGTGCACGGCGCGTTTGATGTGCGCATGCTTATGGAAGCCCCGCCCGCAGCCCTTGGCCGCGTTACCTTTTTGCTCTCACGCGCCTTATTTGGTGAGACCACCAGCCGCGTACAAAAAGATGGCTACCCCGAGCGTTGCTTAAACTGGGTTAATCATATCCCAACCGGCTACACTATTTATTGCGGGCACGACCAACGCTCAACCAATGGCTGCCCACTCACCATTCCCGGTCGGGCGGGGGGTAAAGCCATTTTTACAGATACCGGCGCAGGCAAAGGCGGCCACCTTGCATGGCTAGACCTACCGCCCACTTTCATGGAAGAGTTAGGCTAAGCCCAAGGCCCCAAACGACCGGGCTGTGTGCCGCCAAGACTTTTAGTAACAGAGAAAAAAGAACAACCGTGACAGACCAGCCCTCTCCCGCAGAAACCCTCCAAGAGCTGCGCCGCAGCATAGATAATATTGACGCAGCCCTTGTGGCCATGCTGGCCGAACGCTTCCGGTGCACCAAAGCGGTGGGGGCCTTAAAAGCACGTTACGGCATGCCGCCAGCAGACCCCGCACGTGAAACACGCCAGATTGCCCGCCTGCGCACCTTGGCAGAAGAGGCACACCTAGACCCTGATTTTGCAGAAAAATTTCTCAATTTCATTATTCATGAAGTGATTCGCCACCACGAGGCCATTGCCCGCCAGTCTGCGGACACACCTAAAAAATGAGCCGCAAGCTCCTGCTGCTCAGACATGCCGAGGCAGCCCCCGCCCCGATGGGAGACTTCAGCTCGGCCGCAGATCATGCGCGCCCCCTTACAGCAGCAGGGCTTGCCGCCGCACAACGGTGCGGCCTATGGCTGCGCCAACAAGGCCTTTCACCAGACTATGTTGTTTGCAGCCCCGCAGTACGTACCCGCCAAACATTAGAGGGTTTGCTGCCTTTTTTGCACGCCCCCCTCAGTGCGCCTTTATTTTGCCCCGATATTTACGAGGCCCCACCCCACGCCCTGTTGGCACAAATACAAAAAGCCCCACCACAGGCGCGTACCGTACTGCTTATTGGCCATAACCCCGGTATATCGGCCCTTGCCCGCCAGCTAGACACACAGGCAGCCGTGCTCGACCAAGGATTCGCAACGGGTAGTCTGGCCGTGTTCAAAATGTGGGGTAGCACCGCAAATATCCCACAACCCAACTGGCAAAGCTGCGATACTCTCAGCCTGACATTAGACACATTCTCGCGACCCTAAGCCCAAAAATGGCAGTTTTCCGCCGCGCCTCTTTCCAGATAACGTGCGGTTTATCGGCAGCCTTCTTTCCGTTTTTTACAAGATCAGGAACAACACTCAGACAGGCAGACCGCACAAGGGTTCTGCGGTCGCATTTGCAGAAGGAAGTACTATGAGCACGTCGCAGAACGAAGGTACGCAGGGCACTGCCACCATCTCGCTCGGTGGCAAGACTGCCGAATTCCCTGTTCTTTCCGGCACTCTGGGCCAAGATGTTGTTGATATCCGCAAATTACCGGCGGAACTGGGCGTTTTCACCTTCGACCCCGGTTACGGTGAAACCGCATCCTGCAACAGCAAAATTACTTTTATCGATGGCGATAAAGGCGTTCTTCTGCACCGTGGCTACCCCATTGCCCAACTGGCAGAGCACGCCTCTTATGAAGAAGTCATTTACCTGCTGCTTAATGGCGAACTGCCAGACCAAGCAGAATCAGACAAATTTACCCACACCCTCAGAAACCATACCCTGCTGCACGAGCAAATCCGTAACTTCTTCAACGGGTTTCGGCGCGATGCACACCCAATGGCCATTTTGTGTGGTACCGTAGGCGCGCTGTCTGCCTTCTACCCCGATGCAGGCGATATTGCTGTTAAAGCCCACCGCGACCTAGCGGCTATGCGCCTTATTGCCAAAATTCCAACCATTGCGGCTTGGGCCTACAAATATACGCAGGGTGAGGCCTTTATTTACCCCCGCAACGACCTGAACTACGCAGAAAACTTTCTGTCCATGATGTTCGCTCGGGTGTCTGAACCTTACAAAATCAGCCCTGTTCTGGCCCGCGCCATGAACCGTATTCTGATTTTGCACGCCGACCACGAGCAAAACGCCTCTACCTCTACCGTGCGGCTGGCTGGCTCTACCGGCGCTAACCCCTTTGCTTGCATTGCCGCTGGCATTGCCGCCCTGTGGGGGCCTGCCCACGGTGGTGCCAACGAAGCCGTGCTGAAAATGCTGGCTCAAATTGGCAGCAAAGAAAATATCCCAGACTTTATCAGCAAAGTTAAAGATAAAAACAGCGGCGTTAAGCTTATGGGCTTTGGCCACCGGGTTTATAAAAACTTCGACCCTCGCGCCAAAATCATGCAGCAAACCTGCCACGAAGTGCTCGAAGAGCTGGGCATTAAAGATGACCCATTGCTTGACCTCGCCATCGAGCTAGAAAAAATCGCCATTAACGATGATTACTTCGTGCAGCGTAAGCTCTACCCGAACGTAGACTTCTATTCAGGCATCATTCTCAAAGCCATGGGCATTCCTACCAGCATGTTTACAGTGCTGTTTGCCGTGGCCCGTACCACAGGCTGGGTCAGCCAGTGGAAAGAAATGATCGAAGAACCCGGCCAGCGTATCAGCCGCCCGCGTCAGCTTTATACGGGTGCGCCTAAGCGTGACTTTGTGCCGGTAGACAAACGCTAAACACTCCTTATTGGGGAAGATCTCTTTATTCTTCCCCAATAACTTCACTAGCACTTATCATCAGGCCGTACGGTTACACGTCCAACGTCTCGTAACGCTGCACGCTTACCTCTTGGCTTGGCTGCGCCCGCACCATTAAAAACGGGCCAGACCAGCTACCGTCTATCTGCCAAGTACCACTGATCTCCGTACCATCGGCATTCACTTGGCCAGTGTAGCGCACACGGTGTGGCCGCGCAGCACTCTCATACTGCTTACTAAAATGCACATCAGCCCCAACATGCTGCCCACGCACATGCGCCAAAAATACGCCCGTTGCATGGGTTGGGTCGGTTACTTTGTCGGTAATGCTGCCAGACAGGCTACCAGCTTGGTCAAGCAATGTTGCGGTAAAAAATTCAGGCTGAAAGGTACGTGGGTAGCTAAACTGCCCATGCCATAACCCGCTTAGGTTGCGTTTTGCATCCGACATGCCATGTGCCCTAAACATAAAAAAGCCAAACCCGGTTTGGCCAGATTTGGCTTGCAGCAAACTTTAAATTTTAAGCAGGCGCTATGCTTTAGTCGCAGTCACAGCCTTTGGTGGGCCCGTCAGATTTACGCACCACATGGTGGTCAATCCATTCAGACACTAAGCGGCGCGCTTCATTCAAAGAGGCTTCAGGGTGATGAATGCGGTACAGCGTTGTACAGGCGTGAAAAGCGGTCACATCTTGTGTGCCAACGTCACGCAGTTCCTGATAGGCTGTAATGACAGCTCGCTCGCATTTACGCGCGATCCGACTTAGTTCAGCAGCCACAGCACATTCCTCAACTAATAATTAATCTCAACTTACAACAATTAAACGCCACTTCGTTAGGCTAAGCAAGCGGCAAAGTGTATTTGGCTCATCACATCTTTTTTTTCGTGTCTTTTTTGTCATACATGCCTTGTGCGGCTCCTCTTCAATACCTTTTCGCACCAATTTTTTGCGTTTCCTATAGGCTCACACAAAAGAAGGCATGGATTTTCGCGGCGCTGGAGGGTATGCCAAAGCCAATTCCAACCGCCCTTTTAGTCTAAGGATGTGCTTAATGACGTCACCCGCCACTCTGGCCACCCCCCACACAAGTCACACCAGTGATTGGGACCATGACGCGGCCCTGACCACAGCACGCCTGCTGCTGGAAATTAAAGCTGTCAATTTCCGCCCAGAAGACCCCTACACCCTGACATCTGGCTGGAAATCTCCGGTTTATATCGACTGCCGCCGCATCATCTTCTTCCCCCGTGCGCGCGCAAAAATTGTTGAGCTGGGTGTTGAAAAAATTGGCCGCCACGTTGGCTATGAAAGCCTAGATGCCATTGTCGGTGGCGAAACGGCCGGCATTCCCTTCGCCGCATGGATGGCAGACCGCATGCTGCTGCCTATGGCCTATGTCCGCAAAAAACCAAAAGGCTTTGGCCGCAACGCCCAAATTGAAGGCGATGTACCCGAAGGTATGCGCACCCTGCTGGTTGAAGACCTAACAACCGATGGTGCCTCTAAAGTACGCTTTGCCAACGCCCTGCGTGATGCTGGCGCTCTGGTTAACCACGCTTTTGTGGTGTTCTATTACGGTGTATTCCCCGGTGCGCACCGCACCCTGACAGACATGAACGTAGCCCTGCACTCTCTGTGCACATGGTGGGACGTGCTCGAAGCCTGCTCAACCCGCCCCTATTTCTCAGAAGCCGCAGCAGCAGAAGTACGTCGCTTCCTTGAAGACCCCTGCGCTTGGTCTGCCCGCCATGGCGGCGTTGGCAGCTTAGAAGAAGCCGCAGCATATAAAGCTAAACAGGGCTGAACCCCCACTTGGCATGAGCAGCCCCGCACACCCTGCCCCGCACCGTATTCTGGCATTTGATTCCGGAATAGGCGGGCTTGGTATTGTGCGGGCCTTGCGCACCCTTGCCCCCACCCTTGCCATAGACTACTTGGCCGACACCGCCGTTTTTCCCTACGGCGAGCAACAAGACGACTTTTTAATAGACCGTATTGTAGCTCTTCTGTCTGGCGCCATACGCACCCTACAGCCACAGGCTGTCGTTGTAGCCTGCAACACAGCCAGCACACTGGCACTGCCAGCCCTTAGGGCCGCATGGTCAGACATGCCCTTTATTGGTTGTGTCCCCCCCATACGCTGGGCGGCACGCACCACCCGCACACAGGTTATTGGCCTACTCGCCACCCGCGCGACCATCCGGCGGCCCTATCTTAACAATTTACAGGCACTTTACGCGCCAGACTGTACGCTCATAGCCCACGCAGCCCCCGGCCTTGCCGCCTGCGCAGAAAGCCTTTTTCGGGGTGAAGATGTACCAGACAGCACACTCGCACACGAAATTTCCGGCCTATTCGACCGCGATACAAGCCACAAACTAGATACAGTAGGCCTTGGCTGCACACATTATACCTTTGTGCTGGAGCGGCTTAAAGCCCTTGCCCCGCCCCATATCACATGGCTAGACCCCGCACCGGCTGTTGCACGCCACACGCTTACCGTGTTGCAAAGTTGCCCAACATGCCTGCCACCAGTAGCCACACACACAGCCCAACAAGCATTCTTTACCGCCACCCCACCCAACGCCGCGGCCCTACGCCAGCGCTTACCGCTTTTTGGCTTTAGTGACCTCACACTCTGGCAAAACACCCCATCACAAGCGCCTGTTTCTTCAGCTTAGAAATATTCTGGTTTCGCTAGACAAACCGCCACCAGTCGTGAGCAAAACCAAACGATTGAAAGCCAGATTCAAAAGCCGCTAAAGCTGGTTAGCCCGCCATTGCACGCGCCTGAAAATACACACGCTTTCTCTTTGCTCAAACAAAGCACTAACGTGTCGGTAAAGTGGCCTATGCCGTTAAAAATTACACTCTCATCATTACGGGTACAAACGCAGCCATTCTGCCCCCGCAGCAAAGCCTCAACCTCCTGAGCCTGAGCCTGAGCCTGAGCCTGAGCCTGAGCCTGAGCGAAATGCCTACCCACCAACAAAAAAACCAGCCTGAAACATATCAGACTGGCTTTTTCTTAACGTTATGTACCTGTTGGCTTAACTTGCACGACTAGCTGAGTAACTTGCCGTTTCAACCAGCAAAGCCTTAATGTCGCAGTCGTCAAACAAGCTCAAAGCCTCACGTGCTTTAGCAGCATACTCTTCTGCTTTAGCCAGCGTTACAGCAATGGCGTTGGTCTGTTCAATTAAGCGCAGGGCGGTATCAAGGTCTTCTGGCGTTTGCTCAGACTCTTCAATCACACGCCGCCAGAAAATACGGTCTTCTTCACTTCCGGCTTCGTAAGCAGCCAAAATAGGTAGGGTTACTTTTCCCTCCCTAAAGTCATCACCAACCTCTTTGCCCAGCACAGCTTGGTCTGCCGCATAATCCAATGCGTCATCCACTAACTGAAAAGCCATACCAAGGTTTGCGCCATAAACGCGCAGGGCCTCACGCTTTTCAGGGGCTGTTTCGCCAATGACCGCGCCAGATTCGCAGGCTGCAGCAAACAGCGCCGCAGTCTTGCCGTAAATAACCTGCAAATACTGCTCAACCGAGGTGGAAAGGTCGTTTTGCGTGGTCATCTGCATCACTTCCCCTTCAGCCAATGTGGCTGAAGCAGCAGAGAGAATGGCCATCACATCAAGAGAGGCATCAGCTGTTAAAATCTGGAAGGCACGTGCAAACAAAAAGTCGCCCACCAGTACAGACGCCTTGTTGCCAAATATGGCGTTAGCACTCGCAAGCCCACGGCGTAGCTGGCTTTCGTCCACCACGTCATCATGTAACAAAGTGGCTGTGTGAATGAACTCAACACAGGCGGCAATTTCAACATGCCGCAGCTTACCATCTTGGTTGTCGTAACCGCATAGCCGGGCAGATGCCAGCGTAAGCAACGGCCGCAGGCGTTTGCCCCCTGCCGCAACAAGATGCGCCGCCAGTTGCGGAATAAGCGCAACAGGGCTTTGCATACGGTCAATAATAACCTGATTACAGGCGCGCATATCCTGCGCGAGATAATCGGCCAAGGCTTTTAAGCCCGCTTCTCCTGGCTTACTCACAGAAACACTAGTTCCATCCTGGCTTGTGGCCGTACCGGTCTCCGGCACTCTCACTGCAACACCCAAACGCTATTCCCCCAGCCATGGGATGAGTTGACGTCCCTTCATATGCGGGGCACCAGAAAAACGGTCAAGCATCAACACCTTCAAGACAACCAGACAATTTTGGTCAAGGCCGGGCATGTCCGCACTCCCCCCACTCTCTTCTGGTACTCTTATGGCCGGAAAAATTCTTTACGACCAGTTTATTTCTGGCAACAGAACCGGCCTAGAACCTGTGCTTATGGCCGCTTGCGTGCCAGCCCGGCCCGGCCAACGCGTAGCAGAAATTGGCTGCGGCGCGGGGGCTGGCCTGTTATGTTTGAGCCAACGCATAACAGGACTGAACTTGTGGGGTATCGAGGCAGATTCTCCCTCAGCCGCTCTGGCTCAGCATAATCTGGACGCTAACGGCCGTACCGGAGTCACGCTCCTTAATGTTTATTTTCCCCAGAGCCTGCCACCAGACCTGCCCTATGGCCGTTTTGACCACTGCTTTGCGAATCCGCCTTGGCACCCAACACTGGGCACAGCCTCGCCACACACACGGCGCGACCTTGCCCGCCGCGCCCAACCCGATACGCTTGAGGCATGGGTAAAAGGCTGCACACGCCTTTTACGCTACAAAGGCAGCCTAACCCTTATTCTACCCGCAACCTTGCTGGCAGAAGCCTGTGGCGCTCTCACGCACCATAATTTTGGGGACATAACCCTATGCCCCCTCTGGCCCAAAACAGGGCGTGAGGCACGCCTTATCATTGTGCAGGCCCGTTACTGCGTGCGCAGCCCCGCACGCATTTTGCCCGGCCTTATTCTGCACGAGGCAGATGGCAGTTTTACCCCTCAAAGCCGCCTTATTTTAAAAGAAGGCCACGCCCTTACTCTCACAGCAACACAGCCTACCCGCACACCACGCCCTTACCAGCCACAAGCCACCCAACGGTAACGGCAACGGCAACGGCAACGGCAACGGCAACGGCAACGGCTCAAGCCCGTAAGCGCCCCAAGGCAAGCCTTTTTTCTACCCTCCGTGCAACAACAAGCCACAAACGGAAGCATGTTGCTTAGGGGTAGAAATGCTTTTTTAGAAACCACGCAGGCCTTTTGAGCACCTACCTTGTCTTAGGCGCCACCAATTCAAACCACCACGCTCAAAGCCCATGGCTCTGGCTCTGGCTCTGGCTCTGGCCTCACACCAGAGCGACCCTTTACGCAAGCCATACTCTTTAAAAACAACTCTTTAACTCGCCAGAGTTAACCGCACTCTCCCACCGTTACGCCCACGCCCCAATAAAAAAGGCCACCCTTTAACAGGTAGCCTTTTTTAAGGATTCAACCGAAGGACGGTCTTACTCGAACACGGAAGCCTCAAACGCTTCTTCCCATGTGCCAGAGGTAGACGCACGGCTATATTCGGTCGCACGGTTTTCAAAGAAGTTCGTGTGTTCCACTGCGTTCAGCATATCGTCCAGCCAAGGCAGAGGGTTGTTTGTCGTGTTATAAAGCGGCTCCAACCCAAGCTGAATCAGGCGGCGGTCAGCAATGAAGTGAATGTAGCTTTTAACCTGCTGCGCATCCAAGCCTTCAACCGGCCCCATTTCAAACGCCAGATCAATAAATGCTTCTTCATGCTCAACAATGGTTGCGCAAATTTCGCGCAGTTCCTGTTGCAGTCTGTCCGTCCAAATTTCAGGGTTTTCGTGCACAAACACCCGGAAAAGGCGAATAATAGACAGGCAGTGCAGTGTTTCATCACGCACAGACCAAGAGACAATCTGCCCCATACCCTTAAGTTTGTTAAACCGTGGGAAGTTGAGCAAAATTGCGAAGGATGCAAAGAGCTGCAAGCCTTCTGTAAAGGCCCCAAAAGCCGCGAGTGTCTTGGCAATTTCATGCTTGCTGTCCACAGAGAACGCCTGCATGTAATCGTATTTATCCTTCATTTCCTTATACTTAAGGAATGCAGAATATTCTTCTTCGGGCATGCCAAGCGTGTCCAGCAAATGGCTGTACGCGGCAATATGAATGGTCTCGATGTTAGAGAACGCAGAGAGCATCATCAGCACTTCAGTGGGCTTAAACACCCGGCTGTAATGCTTCATGTAGCAATTATTCACTTCAACGTCTGACTGCGTAAAGAAGCGGAAAATCTGCGTAACCAGATGGCGCTCTGTGTCGTTCAACACGCGGTGCCAGTCTTTTACATCATCAGCCAGAGGCACTTCTTCTGGTAACCAGTGCAGGCGCTGTTGGGTCAACCACGCATCATACGCCCACGGGTAGCGAAACGGCTTATAAACCGGGTTAGAGGTCAGCAGGTCAAAATGCTGTTCCTGTTCGCCGTTTCCGGCCTGTGTTTCGCTCATGGCGGGCTCCTTCAGAAAAAGGAATAAACTTTTAAAAACAAATAACTAGAAGCACTTCTTGCCATTACTGGCAAGAAAGGCACTCATCATAGTCGGTGCTGGTGGCAGGCGCTGGTGCAGCCGCACCGGCACGTTGTGCATGCTCTGCGGCCTGTACGTCTGCTGCGGTCAACACGTTACTGACCGTATCTGCACGCTGGATAGAAAGAGAGCGGCAGTAATACAGAGACTTCAGGCCTTTTTTCCATGCCATATAATGTATCTGGTGCAGGTCACGCTTATGCACATCAGCAGGCAGGAAGAGGTTGATAGACTGCGCCTGGCAGATAAAGGGCTGGCGGTCAGCCGCGTGTTCCACAATCCAGCGCTGGTCTAGCTCAAAGGCGGTTTTAAACACGTCTTTTTCGTCATCGGTCAAAAAGTCCAAGCCCTGCACACTGCCCTTGCTCAGGGTAATGTGAGACCAAACTTCGTCTGTATCTTTGCCTTTTTGCTGCAACAATTTTTGCAGGTGCCGGTTACGCACGGTAAACGAGCCAGAAAGGGTTTTCTGCAAAAACACGTTGGCCGCAATCGGCTCAATACCGGGGCTGGCATTCCCTGCAATAATGGAAATAGACGCCGTTGGCGCAATAGCCATTTTGTTAGAAAAACGCTCATGCACGCCGTATTCAGCCGCATCGGGGCACGGCCCGCGCAGGTCTGCCAACTTGCGAGACGCCGCATCGGCCTGCTCACGAATATGCTTGAAAATCTTCTTGTTCCAAACCTTAGCCATCACGCTTTCAAATGGCAGGTTTTTAGCTTGCAGGAAAGAATGGAACCCCATAACCCCCAAGCCCACAGACCGCTCGCGCATGGCAGCGTAAGCCGCCTTGTGCATTTCAGGCGGGGCACGGTCAATAAAGTCCTGCAACACGTTATCCAAAAACAGCATAACGTCTTCAATAAACTGCGGGTGGTCTTTCCACTGGTCCCATGTCTCAAGGTTCAGCGAAGACAGGCAGCACACGGCAGTACGCTGTTTGCCATGGTGGTCGATACCAGTTGGCAGCGTAATTTCGGCACACAGGTTGGAGGTTTTTACTTCCAACCCAGCCAGCTTGTGGTGCTCAGGGCGTGCGTTGTTTACGTGGTCTGAATAGACAATGTAGGGCTCGCCCTGCTCCATACGGGCCGTAAGAATACGGATCCACAATGCACGGGCAGACACCTTACGAATAACCGAGCCATCTTTGGGGGAAACAAGGCCCCATTCTTCGTCAGCTTCAACCGCGCGCATAAAGGCATCAGACACCAAAATACCGTGGTGCAGGTTAAGCGCCTTACGGTTTGGGTCCCCCCCTGTTGGGCGGCGAATTTCAATAAATTCTTCAATTTCAGGGTGCCAGACAGGCAGGTACACAGCAGCAGAGCCACGGCGCAAAGAGCCTTGGCTAATAGCCAGTGTCAGGCTGTCCATCACACGAATGAAGGGAATAACACCAGACGTTTTGCCGTTACGGCCAACATTCTCACCAATAGAGCGCAAATTGCCCCAGTAAGAGCCAATGCCGCCCCCACGGCTGGCCAGCCACACGTTTTCGTTCCAAAGCCCCACAATACCATCAAGGCTGTCGCTGGCTTCGTTCAAAAAGCACGAAATTGGCAGGCCCCGCGTTGTGCCGCCATTAGACAGCACAGGCGTGGCGGGCATAAACCAATGCTGGCTCATATAGTCATAAATACGCTGTGCGTGGGCGGCATCTGCCCCGTAGTAAGACGACACGCGGCCAAACAGATCCTGATAGCTTTCATCAGGCAGCAGGTAGCGGTTATCGAGCGTGGCTTTACCAAAGGGGGTCAGCAGGGCATCACGCGTGCGGTCTACGCGTACTTGGTGGTGGCCTGGCAGTTGCACCATATCTTCCAGCTGGTCTGGCGCAAACAGATCACAAGCCCCAGGTTCCCGTGGCTCAGAACAACGGCTTTCATTTTCCTGAACGTCGACAAGACTCATGGATCATTTGCTCCGTTTGCGTTTGATAGTGCTGTAGTTGAGTTGTGTCGGCACCCTGCGGGCCACACCATATCTCGCGTTCTTGCTCGAAAGTGTCCCCTATATCTAGTGATTTTTTTGACTAAACACACCAAAAAAAGACTTGCTTTGCGTTTTTGCCGCAGTTTTCAGCGATCATAAAATATTTCAGTCACCGTCTTTTTTTAACGGGCCTCAATTAACCCCGACAGCTCCATACGGCGGCGCGTGGTTTCTATGCCATCAGCAACCGCCAATGCGGCCTCAAGCGCACGGCGGCCTGCGCGGGCATCAACCACAACAGGGGCACCCTCTAAGCAGGCGGCAACAAAGGCTTCGTGCTCGGCATAAAGCGAATCACTGTCTTTCCATGAGATCGATTCTCGGCGGAAGCCCCCCGTGCCCGGCAATGGCATACCCCGCTCCCGCCCGATCATGGTCAATTCCCGCTTGCCAAAATCGGCTGAGAGATACCCTTCCTCAGAAAACAGGCGCATACGCCGCTCGGTCTTAAGAGAAATACGGCTGGCGGTAATGGTCGCAACACAGCCATTTTCAAAGCGTACACGCGCATTGGCTATGTCTTCGTGGGCAGAGCTAACAGCAGCCCCTAATGCGTCAACCTGGGCAATAGGGCTCTCTACAATAGCCAGCACCAAATCCAGATCATGAATCATGAGGTCAAGAATCACAGACACATCTGTGCCGCGTGGCTTAAAGGGGGCAATACGGGTGGCTTCAATATAAAGGGGGCGGCTAATGCGTTGGGTAATGGCCTTATGCTCAGCCGAATAGCGCAGCAAATGCCCCACTTGGCACACAAGCCCGGTTTCTTGCGCAAGAGTTACCAAAAAATCAGCCTGCTCCAGCGTTGCCGCTACGGGTTTTTCAACCAGCACATGCCTGCCAGCACGCAGGGCTTGCACCGCCAGTTCAAAATGGAACTCAGCCGGAGCCGCTACCACCACGGCATCACACACCGCCAGCAGATCATCGACCGATGTCATAACCGGGCAGCCTGCTTCCTGCGCAACCTCTGCCGCCCGTTTAGAATCCGGGTCAAACAGCCCCACCAAAGTCTCACGCGCCACATCGCGTATTTTTAAGGCATGGTAACGGCCAAAATGTCCGGCCCCAATAACCCCCACGCGCAAGCTGTTTTGCATAGACTGCCCCTTCAATGCCCGGTTTAAGCTCTGTCATGCAGCGGTAGCAGTCCTTGGGCCTAACCCAAAGTGCTGTGCTCAAAAATGCAAAAAATACTGCCTGCGCGCAAATTTTCTGCCCCCACCCCCGCTTTTTTCTCCGCACCACACCAAATGGCCGTTTCCTGCGGCTTTTAGCTGTCTAAAGTGATGCAACTGTGCCACTTTTTTGCCAAGAATGGCTCCAAGCACCCCCACCGCGTTGCTTGGAGTGTTGCATCACACGCACGGGAGCGGCATGTTCCGCCCGACAAAAACCGATTGATTCAGGTGAGAATGTATTACAGCCGCCTCAAGATGGCCTCGGTACTGGGTGTATGCCTATTAGGTCTGCTTCTTTGCCTGCCAAATGGCCTGCGCAACCCCTTCCCGTCCATGCCCTGGCGGCAAATCCACCTTGGGTTGGATTTGCGCGGCGGGTCTTATCTGCTCATGCAAATCGACCTGAAAAGCCTGACGCATGACCGCCTGCAAACCCTGGCAGACAGCACGCGTGATACGCTGATCAAAAGCCAACTGGGCTACCGCAACATTGAAACCAATGTTGAAAAAGGCAGCATCACGTTTCTGCCCCGTACCCCGGCAGAAACCGACGCTGATATTGCCGCCCTAGACAAGCTGCCCCGCGCTGTCCCGCACGAATTTGCGGTTACCAAGCAAGATGACGGGCATATTGCTCTTACACTTGCGCCTGAAGCCGTAACCGCCCGCGCGCGTGAGGCTATTACACAGTCTATCGAAATTGTGCGCCGCCGTATTGACGCAACCGGCGCGGTAGACCCCGAAATTACCCGGCAGGGTGATGACCGCATTGTGGTTGAACTCCCCGGCGTAAGCGACCCAGAGCGCATTAAAACCCTGCTGGGCACTACCGCAAAAATGACCTTCAGGTTGGTCGATTCCAACCCTATGCACGCGGCAGCGCCCCCACCGGGCGTGACCTTAGTGCCTATGGCCAACCCCTCTGAAGGTGGCCCCCTACCCGTTTACGACCATGTCGATGTTGATGGCACAGACCTGACCAACGCCGGTGCCGCCATTGATTCGCAAACGGGTGAATGGGCCGTCTCTTTCTCGTTCGACTCTTTGGGCACGCACGCGTTCTCTACGGTTACTCAGGCCAACGTAGGCAAGCGCTTTGCCATTGTGCTCGATAATAAAGTGATCGAGGCCCCCGTTATCCGTACAGCCATTACGGGTGGTAGCGGCCAGATTACCGGCGGGTTTGACGCCCAGCGCGCAACAGACCTTGCTCTTATGCTGCGAGCTGGCGCACTTCCTGCCCCCCTCAGCGTTGTTGAACAGCGCACCATTGGCCCGTCTTTGGGGGCAGATTCCATTAAGGCAGGCATTATCAGCCTGGCGTGTGGTTTTGTGCTGGTTATTCTGTTTATGGCGCTGTTTTACGGGCGCTTTGGCTGGTATGCCAACGTAGCCCTCTTTGCCAACTTAGTGCTCATGGTGGCTATCCTCTCTCTGTTTGAGGCAACACTTACCCTGCCCGGTATGGCCGGTATGCTGCTCACACTCGGTATGGCTGTTGATGCCAATATTCTCATCAATGAGCGTATCCGTGAGGAAGTCGCACGTGGCCGCACAGCCCTTGCCGCCATGCAAGCCGGGTTTGAGCGCGCCACCTCTACCATTGTAGACAGTAACGCCACGGCCCTGCTGGCACACGTTATGCTGTTTGTGTTTGGCACCGGCCCTGTGCGTGGTTTTGCCCTTACCATTACCATCGGCATTGCCACCACACTGTTTACCACCCTTCTTCTTTCCCGACTGCTTATGGTTCGCTGGTATGCGCGTACGCGCCCATCCAGCCTGCCGGTCTGAGACGAGGCGCATCATGTTCGGACGTCCTCTGCTGCGTTTTGTACGCAAAGATACCCACATTAACTTCATGCGTGGGCGCTTTGCCGGGCTTATTACCTCGGCAGTGCTCTCTCTGGCCTCTCTCGGGCTTTTCTTCTACCCCGGCCTAACACTGGGGTTAGACTTCCGGGGCGGTATTGTGGTTGAAGCCAAAACCACCGGCCCGGCAGACTTTGCAAAACTGCGTAGTGCACTTGCCGCCCACAACATCACCCACGCCTCCATTCAAGCTTTTGGCGCACCAGACGATGTGCTGATCCGCCTTGATGCGGGCGAGGGCCAGCAAACCAACACCATTGTCGATACCGTGCGCCACGCCGTGGCAGATGCACAACCCGGCACCACCGTCTTGCGGGCTGATGCCGTTGGGGCCTCTGTTTCCTCAGAACTGTTCCGTAACGGTATGCTGGCACTGGGCCTAAGCTTAGCCATGATTTTGGGCTATATCTGGTTCCGGTTTGAGTGGGAATTCGCTCTCAGCGCCGTTATTACGCTGGTGCTCGACCTCACAAAAACCGTGGGCTTTTTGGTACTCACCGGCTTTGAGTTTGATCTGGTTATGGTGGCCGCAATTTTGACCATTCTTGGCTACTCCACCAACGACAAAGTGGTGGTGTATGACCGCGTGCGTGAAAACCTGCGCAAATACCGCACCATGCCCCTGCGTGAGCTTATTGACCTTTCAATCAATGAAACGCTCAACCGTACCTTGGGCACGTCTTCCACGGTTTTCTTAGCCTCTCTCCCACTTGCTCTATGGGGTGGCGCTACCCTGTCTGGCTTTGCATGGACAATGCTTTTTGGCATTGTGGTGGGCACATCTTCTTCTATCTTCATTGCTGCCCCCCTCCTGCTTTTTATGGGCGAAGGCCGCTTGAAGCGCGGCGCTCAACCACCGCAAAAAGCGTAAGAGACCACTTAGACTCAAAGGGGCCTTATGGCCCCTTTTTTTGTTGGGTCACGTCAGCGGCTATTTCAATAATGTACGGTTGAATAAATTCACGCTGCATATTGTGGGGGGCCAATAAAGCCGCTTATAACCACGGCGCTCCGTTATCTGGGCAAAGAAGCTGCATTCACAAACCAAAACAGAACACACCGGATCAAGTAACTTGCCCTATGGCGAGCGTCTCTAAGCGCGAACAATTTTATTCTATTTGAAGGCTGCTTTGTTGCGTCTGGCACACTCTGCCCGCCATCAACCCAGCAAGTACTCAGCCAGATACAGCGGCCCCCCTTAAACCACATCGCCTTACACAGGTACTGCGCCGGTTACAGGCACGCCACCTTTAAAAATTATTGGCACAATGCTTTACCCCAATAGCTGGCGCAACCGCACCTATACCCTATTTAGCGACAGCCGCTCCTGTCGGGGCCGTTGGGGCCTCATCAATCGTGCTGAGGTAGAGTTCCATCGCCTGATTCGCGAGGTCAAAATTACGCCGCGTAGGTTGGTGCGCCGCCAAAATAATGGCCATAAGCGCTGTATGGTCTGCGCTTGCCAATGTCATAAGCTGCGCATCACTCAGCCTGTCGGCCATAATATGGCCCCGCGCCATGCCGTTGGTTATAATATAAGAATAAACCAGCGTATTAGGTGTTGGGTGTAAGGTAAGGCTTTGTGGCGCCACTTGGCAGCCAGCCAGCACAAACAGCCCAACCAAACCACTACGTGCCCAAAGGGCACGGCGTAAAAAAAACGGGAAAGAAAAGCCACGGTGCTTCATGGGCGAAGCCTACCGCAACTCATCTTTCCCGCAAACTGGCTTAAACGCACACAAGGTGCGTTATTTATGCCTTAAACCCGGCGTGCAGCCAATTCATCGCGAATCTGCTCAAGCAGCACTTCGGTTTTGGTTGGGGCTGGTGCTTCTGCCGGTTTGGCATCTTCACGCACATGCATACGGGTTAATGCTTTTACAACCCAGAAAATAACCAGAGCTGTAATAAGAAACTGAATAACGGTATTAACAAACAAACCAATGTTAATGGTTACGGCACCAGCTTTTTGTGCTTCTGCCAAGGTTGCCAAATGCGGCCCTTTAAGGGTCACAAACAGGTTAGAAAAATCAATACCGCCAATAAGCAGCCCAATAAGGGGGTTAAACACGTCTTTTACCAAGCTGTTAACAATGCCTGTAAACGCTGCACCCACAATCACACCAACGGCAAGGTCAACAACATTGCCACGCATGATAAACGCACGAAATTCGGTAACCCAACCCGGTGTATGCACCGAGATTTTTCCATCAGCCATAAAGACATTCCTACTCGTAGTGTAATAGCGCTAAGTTATACTGTATTTTACAATTTTTCTTCAAGATTTAAAGAAAAAACCGTTACTAAAAGCAGAAAAAATACTCTGTTTTTTTGTTATTAACAAACTCATCAAATGGCCACACACCCAAACAAAGCAGGCGTGGGGCAGAATTTCTGCGTAAGAGTTGTTGATAAAGAGGCCACACATGGGTATAGGCACTCGCACGCATAGCCCGGTCGGTATCGGGACAGCTTTGTTTGAAAAGAAAGAGCCATCATGAAACCCGGCATTCACCCTGAGTACCACGAAATTAACGTCATCATGACCGACGGCACCGAATACAAGACCCGTTCTTGCTACGGTAAGCCCGGCGACACGCTGCGTCTGGACGTAGACACCAAGTCTCATCCAGCATGGACTGGCGTACAGCGTATGCTTGACACCGGGGGCCAGGTGGCAAAGTTCAACAAACGCTTTGCTGGCATTGGCACCCGCTCGAAGTAAGTTTTACTTCAAGCGCATGGTGTAAAAATTATGCAGCCCCACCTCTTGAAACAAGGGGTGGGGTTTTCCACGTTTAGACTGTCAGAAATGCCCAACATGGGGTTTTTGGTTTACTGTTTATGCCGCCCAAGCCTGCCTACCGGAGGCTTTTAGCCTAGCGGCAAAACCTTGCTAAACGAGGAGGTTTTACACCCATGACATACGATTTTGCCCCCCTGTTCCGCTCTGCCATTGGCTTTGACCGCCTGGCACAGGTAATGGACACAGCCGCACGCAGCACAGCAGCCCCTAGCTACCCACCATACGATATCGCTAAAACTGGCAATGACAGTTATAGCCTCACTATGGCCGTAGCAGGCTTTGGCCCAGATGATATTGAATTGATTGTGCAAGACAACACCCTTGTTGTCTCTGGCCGTGTGGCAGACCCACAAAACGAAGGCGAAATTCTGCACCGCGGCATTGCACGCCGTGCTTTTGAACGCCGCTTTGCCCTAGCCGACCATGTTGAAGTGACTGGGGCAGAACTCAATAACGGCCTTTTGCGCATTGCTGTGCGCCAAATTGTGCCAGAAGCCCTCAAACCACGCCGCATACCCGTGCAAGCTGGCCCACAAACCCCAAGCACGGTTAACCCCAGCCAACAGGTTACCCAGGCTCCCAGCCCACAAACGCAAGATGTGCTGCCTGCGGCAGCCGCCTAAAGCAAGAATGGTGCTCACTTAGGCCAAACAGAAGGGAGGGGTTTTAGCCCCTCCTTTTTTTGTTTCATGCATTTGCTTCTTGACCTTGTGGGCACGCTCCCTCCATATCATCGCAACACATGCGCGCCGGCAGGCACGCGGGCTTTCGGATAAGGTTCCGAACCGTCCCTCTCTACCGGTGCCTGCGCTAGCGCCGCCCGACGACAGGATGGAACGAATGACGACCCTACCGTTGATGCCTAAAGCCACCGCCGTGTGGCTTATTGAAAGAACAGCTCTCAGCTTTGGCCAGATTGCCGAGTTCTGCGGTATGCACCCCCTAGAAGTGCAGGCTATTGCAGATGGCGAAGTTGCCCACGGTATTGTCGGGTACGACCCCATTGCCAACCGCCAGCTTACGCAGGAAGAAATTACCCGCTGCGAAGCCAACTCCGATGCAAAACTGAAAATTCTGGCCCACAACAACCCAGTTAAACGCCGCTCTAAAGGCGCACGTTACACCCCGGTTGCCAAACGCCACGACCGGCCAGATGGCATTGCCTTCCTGCTGCGTAACTTCCCGCAATTGAGCGATCAGGAAGTTGTTAAGCTGCTTGGCACCACCAAAGACACCATTGCCAAAGTGCGCAACAAACAACACTGGAACACGCCCAACATTAAACCGCGTGACCCCGTAACCATTGGCCTATGCAGCCAGACAGACCTTAACGCTGCCGTGCAGGCTGCCACGCTGCGCCTTGAACGCGCCGGGCAGGAAATTCCGCAACCACCAGCAGAACTTAACGACTACGCAGAGCCAGAACGCACCGGCGAAGAATAATAAAAAAGCCGCTGCGGGAACTTTGCTCCGCAGCGGCTTTGTCGTGTGTAGGGGGTCTTTAAACCCCAAACCTAAGGTGCCTTACGCAAAACTGCGTTTAAGCAAACGCAGCCTTCTTTCAAGAAGAAAGGCGCTCTATTTCTTCCTTAAGCCTAAGCTTTTCGAGCTTGAGGGTCATAAGCACACGCGCATCTGGTCGCGGGCGGCCCCCTTCTGAGGAAATTTTCTGGTCAATCCGTGAGTGGCGAGATTTCAGACTTTCAATCCTGGACAGGAGTGTCATGGTTTGCCTCCATTCGGTTGATGGTCATAAAACTGTAACGTAGAAACCTCGGAAATTTTCATGTTTTTTTCCTTAAAATAACATGAAAGCTATGCAACAAATACATACCTAAACGGCCAAAACGTTGCACTTCAGAACAAAAATGCTGAATTGCCACAACATCACTGGCGTGTCGGGCAAACTCCCCCCATAATCAGCACGTTCGCCCCTCAGGAGACCAGAGAACATGCTGAAAGATCGTGCTTTACTGCTTGGCCAGCTTCACGAACTCCGCAGTGAACACCGCGATCTGGACACCATCATCAACCGCCTGACCTATGATGAAAGTGTCGTTGACCAGCTTCACCTCCAGCGGCTCAAAAAACGCAAGCTCCTGCTCCGAGACCGCATCACATGGCTTGAAAGCCAGCTTATCCCCGATGATATTGCCTGACTTTCCTGCATTTAAAACGGATAGACCCCAAAAGTGAGCGAAACAGTCCCTCTCCCCACCTCCACGTCTGAGGCCACACAGGCCAGCCCCAAGGTTGGCATTATCATGGGCAGCCAGTCAGACTGGGAAACCATGCGCCATGCAGATGCAATTTTGACGGAATTTGAAATTCCGCACGAAACGCTCATTGTCTCTGCACACCGCACCCCAGACCGCTTGGCAGACTACGCCAAAAGCGCTGCGGGCCGGGGGCTGTCTGTTATTATTGCAGGCGCAGGGGGTGCTGCGCACCTACCCGGCATGTGCGCAGCCTGGACACGCCTGCCCGTGCTCGGTGTGCCCGTCGAATCCCGCGCGCTTAAAGGCATGGACAGCCTGCTTTCTATTGTGCAAATGCCCGGCGGCGTACCCGTTGGCACCTTGGCCATTGGTGCATCGGGGGCAAAAAATGCCGCCTTGCTTGCGGCCTCTATCCTGTCTTTGCACGATACAGAACTCGCTGGCCGCCTAGAAGCATGGCGCGCTATCCAGACAGCCTCTGTCGCTAACGCCCCAACACCTGAAGACAAATGACCCCCACTCCTTTTTCAGCCCTTGGCCCCAATGCCGTTATTGGCATTGTTGGCGGGGGGCAGCTTGGCCGTATGTCTGCCATGGCGGCCGCCAAACTTGGCTTTAAAACCCATATTCTCACCCAAGACCCCAACGGCCCCGCCGCACAGGTTTCAAGCGGTATCACCCTTGGCGCGTACGACGACCTTGCCGTGCTTGAGCAGTTTGCCCGCGCGGTTGATGTTGTTACTTTCGAGTTTGAAAACATCAGCGCAGACGGTCTGGACTGCTTGGCCCAACACTGCCCGGTTAGGCCATCTGGGGCTATTTTACGCACCAGCCAAGACAGATCTGTCGAAAAAACTTTTCTTACCCAAGCAGGGGTGCCCATTGCACCGTGGCACCCGGTTACAGACCACGCCTCATTACAGGTCGCGGCTGAAAAACTGGGTTTCCCCTTTATCCTCAAAACCGCGCGGGACGGCTACGATGGCAAAGGCCAACGGCGCGTTTACACCCCAGATGCGCTAACAGAGGCCTACGCAGCCCTTGCCCCACGTGCCCTTGTGGCAGAAGGCATGGTCGATTTTGCCTGCGAAATAAGCGTTATGGTGGTGCGCGGCGCCAATGGCACCGTACGCTGCTTTGACCCTGCACAAAACTTTCATCGCAATGGTATTCTAGACATAACGGTTGCCCCGGCCCCCATTGCACCAGAACTCACACAGCAAGCCCAGACACTCGCCACCACTATTGCCGAAAAACTAGAGCTTATTGGTATTCTGGGCGTTGAAATGTTCATAGACCGCACAGGCAATTTGCTTGTGAATGAAATTGCCCCAAGGCCTCATAATTCTGGCCACTGGACAATGGATGCCTGCCCGGTAGACCAGTTTGATATGCATATTCGTGCCGTGGCAGGCCTACCCCTGCCCCCCGCACAACGCCATGCTGATGCCGTTATGAAAAACCTTATCGGCCCGGACGACATGGCCCTATGGCCCCAAATTATCGCCACCCCCACTTTTCTGCCCCACCTCTACGGCAAAGCAGAAGCACGGCGGGGCCGCAAAATGGGCCATGTTAACCTTGTTTTCCCCTATAGCGGCCTGCCCGGCGCACTAGGCATACAAGACGCACTTGGCCCCTTGGCAACACCAGACACCACAGAAAACTAACCCCTGCCCCGGGGGCTGGCCATGCCCCCACACGCAAAACATGCTGCGGGAGGAGTTGGGTTACAAAAACCCTTCCTCTCGCAAGCTTACCATGCGCCCACCCCCAATAATAATATGATCCCACACACACAGGCCCATAACCTTGGCGGCCTGTGCAATACGGTGGGTCATATCAATATCCGCAGCAGAAGGTGATGGGTCGCCACTTGGGTGGTTATGGACTAATACAAGGTAATGGGCGTGTAGCACTAACGCACGGCGCACAACCTCACGCGGGTAAACCGGCGCATGGTCTATGGTACCACGGCCGGTTACTTCATCGGCTAATAGGTGGTGCTTTTTATCCAAAAACAAAACCCGCACCTGCTCAATAGCCTCTTGCCCCATAACGGTATGCAAGTACGCCATAAGCTGCGCACGGTCTGCCAAGGTGCTGCCCACTTGCAAACGGGCTAAATGCATGCGCCGCGCTGCGTCATTCACAAGCTGCAAATAGACACTTAACACTGCGCCTTCGCCTAAAATAGCCTCAAGCGCATGTTTGGGGGCACTTACCACACCGGCCAAAGAGCCAAACTGCGCCAGCAAAGACTCTACTAAGGCATCAATAGCTTTTTCTTTCGGGGCGATGGCCAACAAAAGCCGGGCAAGCAAGACCCGCTCAGGCACAGTCGCTAAAAGAGACCGCTCCACAGATAAAGACGAAAAGGCCGCAGTTTTTTGCCATGCAGGCATAGGCAGCACAGTACTATCTGGCTCTAACTTATAGCCAGAGGCATCTGCCATCGCCTGTTTTCGGCCAAGTTTGGGCCGCATGGGCAAAGATTGGTTTTGCTTGCTCACCACTCTCCCAGCCCAGACCCTCTAAAACTCAACCACTGCTTTCCTTTAAGGCAAACATGGTCATAAACCTCAAGAGCTAACAGGGGCGCTGCTTTTAAAAGCTCTTGCACAAAAGGCGTATCGGTCTGGAGCGCCTGCGCGCAAGAAACACCATTTTCTACCAACCGCACCGTAATAAGGGCAGACGCATTATGCCCAAGCGCCCTATGCAATAATGCTCCCACAGCAGGCCCCAACGCCAAGGGTGGTGCGTCAAGCCGTGTGGCCCCTTTTGTAGATGCACTAACACCCGCACCATATTCGGGCACAGCCTCATCAGCCAATAATTGGTTTCTTACGTCTAAAAACAGCACACGCATTTGCCCAAGCGGCGCGGTGGCAAAGTTGTTCTGGCAATAGGCCAGCAACCGGCTCCACTCCCCTATATCAGCGCGCTCGGCTTCTTCTGGGGCGCCCAGTTTTTGGGCAATATCAGGTATAAGGGTTAACAACCCAACGCTGGCCGCACTCACGCCAGTAGCCCGCAATTCTTGTGGGCTTGCCCCGAGCACCCCACTTAAAGACCCAAACGTGTTAATTAACGCCTTAGCCAATGGCTTGGTATCGCGCCGTGGCACACCGGGAAAAAGCAGCATTTCCAGTATTTCATAGTCGGCCAGACCCATTGGCCCATAACGCGCCACACGGCTACGCATGCGTTTTCTGTGCCCCACAGGGCCAGTGCTGGCAAAAGTCTGCCCCACGCGCTCTATCGTGCCCCTGCTGGCATGTTACGCATCACTTACCATAGCGTTTGACAACATCGCTCACCCTAGAGCCTCTTTTAAAAACTGCCTAGACTGCTCTGGCTTTGCCTTAACGTTGCAGTATTTTATTTTTACGCAAATAAAATTTCACAGCGCCCACGCAACACACCAACTGTAAAACACTTACCCAGCCCCCTATCACAGGCTAAAATAGCCTAAAAAAGGTTTGCCTGTTTTTGGGGGGCTCCAATTGGCCTTAGCACGACAACGCACTATAAAGGGCGCGTGAATATGTCAGACCATTCCCCCGCACCACATTTGCCATCCTCTACCGGGGAGGGTGAAGGCTATTTGGCGCGCCTCAACCCCGAGCAACGCACCGCCATTGAAACCACAGATGGCCCCTTGCTGGTGCTGGCAGGAGCAGGCACGGGCAAAACACGCGTGCTCACCACCCGCTTTGCGCATATTTTGCTCACGGAGCGGGCCAAACCGTGGCAAATTCTGGCGGTAACCTTTACCAATAAAGCTGCCCGCGAAATGCGCGAGCGCGTTGGCGTTATATTAGGGGAAGCGGTTGAAGGGCTATGGCTAGGCACTTTCCATGCTTTGTGCGCCCGTATGCTGCGCCGCCATGCTGAGTATGCTGGTCTAACCCAAAGCTTTACCATTCTTGATACAGACGACCAGATGCGCCTGCTCAAGCAAGTTATGGAACCGTGGCAGCTCGACACCAAACGTTGGCCTGCCCCCGGCCTTATGGGCGTTATTCAACGCTGGAAAGACCGTGGCCTAACCCCCGCCCGCGTAACCGATGCCGATGATACAGACTTTGCCAACGGCCACGCCCGCGCCATTTACACAGCCTACCAAACCCGCCTGCGAGACTTAAACGCCTGCGACTTTGGTGACCTGATGCTGCATGTCACTGAAATATTGCGCACCCGCCCCGATGTGCTTGAGCAATACCACCGGCTGTTTCGTTATATTCTGGTCGATGAATACCAAGACACCAACACCGTACAGTATCTCTGGCTGCGCCTGCTGGCCAAACGCTCTGGCACCCAATCAAATATCTGCTGCGTGGGAGATGACGACCAGTCTATTTATTCTTGGCGCGGGGCCGAGGTTGAAAATATTCTGCGCTTTGAAAAAGATTTTCCCGGCGCACAAATTGTACGCCTAGAGCGTAATTACCGCTCTACCCAGCATATTCTAGGCGCTGCCGCCGGGCTTATTGCGCATAATGGTGAGCGCTTGGGCAAAACCCTGCGCTCTGGCAAAGATGATGCCAGCGGCGAGAAAGTGCGCGTAACCGGCGTGTGGGATTCAGACACAGAAGCGCGCGCTGTGTGCGATGCAGCCGAGAGCTTTCGCGCCAAAGGGGCCTCTTTGGCAGAAATGGCCATTTTGGTGCGTGCAGGCTTTCAAACCCGCGCGTTTGAAGAACGGCTGGTACAAACCGGCCTACCCTACCGCATTGTTGGCGGCGTGCGTTTTTACGAACGCACCGAAATACGCGATGCCTTGGCCTATATGCGCATACTGCACCAACCAGCAGATGACCTCGCGTTTGAGCGTATCATCAACGTGCCCAAACGTGGCGTTGGCCCTGCTGGCCTGCAAAAACTGCACGCTGCCGCCCGCGCACGCCAGGTGCCCTTGGCCGCAGGCACCCAAGCCTTGGTGGCCGAAGGCGGCCTTAAAGGCAAAATGGGCGCAGAAATTACCAAACTGATGGACGCCCTCTCCAGCACGCGCGACATTCTTGTGCGTGAAGGGCACGTGGTCGCCCTAGAGTTTTTGCTTGAAGAAAGCGGCTACCTTGACATGTGGCGCAACGACCGCTCGGTTGAGGCACCGGGCAGGCTCGAAAACCTGAAAGAACTCACCCGCGCACTGGCAGACTTTGGCACCCTTGGCGAATTTTTAGAACATGTGGCCCTCGTTATGGAGCATGACGAAAACGCCGGAGACGCCAAACTCTCTCTCATGACCCTACACGGCGCAAAAGGGCTAGAGTTTGATATTGTGTTTCTACCGGGGTGGGAAGAAGGTGTTTTCCCCTCCCAACGCACATTAGATGAAGGCGGCCTTAAAGGGCTGGAAGAAGAGCGTCGGCTGGCTTACGTGGGCATTACCCGCGCCAAAAAACACGCTCTTATTTACCATGCAGACCGCAGGCGTATTTACGCTAACTGGCAGCCCTCTATGCCAAGCCGCTTTCTGGACGAACTGCCAGAAGAGCACGTTGTGCGTAAAAACAACGGCGGCACACAGCCACGTGGCCTTAACCTAAGCGAGTCTGTTTTTGACAACGGCCCCCTTACCAGCCGCAGGCGGCAAGACCCGCTCGCCGCAAGTACCACCCTTCCCAACTTTCAGCTTGGAGACCAAGTGCGCCACCCTCGCTTTGGCGTAGGCGTTATTATTGGGGCAGACCGCCACCAGCTTGAAGTGATTTTTGAAAGCGGTGCTACCAAGCGCCTCCTCTCCTCCTTTATCGAGAAAGTCTAGAATTTAATGGCCGTTCCACCCCGCAGACACGCCACCGCCCTAGAAACGGTCACTGTAACCGTGCCTGAAGCCGCGGTTGAGGCTTATGAAAGCGCCATTGGTGCCGTTTGCACCACCGTTGGTATTTTTGAGGCCAACCCAGAAGGCACCCTTTGGCGCGTTGAAGGCGTAAAAGATGTTGGCCACCGCGATGACGAACTGGAAACGGCCCTTACCCTCGCCCAGCTTACCAGCGGTGTTAGTGCAGACCTCACGCGTGAAGCAACCGAGGCAGAAGGCTGGCTGGCCCGGACGTACGAGGCTTTCCCTGAGCAAGAGGTGGGCCAGCGTTTTGTTGTGCGTGGCACCCATTTGCCAGACACCAAAAACGCCACCCGCATTGTGCTTACCCTTGATGCCGGGGTGGCTTTTGGCTCGGGCGAGCACGGCTCTACCCGTGGTTGCCTGCGCGCGCTTGAAAGCATTGCCCACCGTAACCCCCGCCGTATTCTAGACCTTGGCTGTGGCTCTGGTATTCTGGCTATGGCCGCCGCCGCCCTTTTGCATAAAAAAGTGTTGGCGGTTGATATCGAGCCTTGGTCTGTGCGCGTATCGGCAGAAAATGCGGCCCGCAACGGCTTAAGCCGTGCTCTTACCTGCCGCTTGGGTAACGGCTGGCGCACCCCAGAAATTAGGCGCAAAGCCCCCTACGACCTTGTGTTTGCCAATATTCTGGCACGCCCCCTCTGCCTTATGGCCAAAGACCTTGCACAAAACCTTGCCCCCGGCGGTACAGTTATTTTGGCAGGTCTGCTCCGCACCCAAATTCGTATGGTGCTGGCAGCCCATAGCAGGCAGGGTTTGGTGCTTGAAAAAACCTTCCTTGAAGGCGACTGGGCAACCCTTGTCTTACGCCAGCCCTATACAGCCAAAACCCATTAACCACCCTAACCCCAAACAGCCCCCCGCTCTGCCAGTACCGCGCACACCGCTTATCAGGGGGCTGTTTGCCTAAAAGCTAAAAAAATAGCCCGCCAGCCATTTTGCCTACGCCAGACCAGTAAGGGTTTTTGCTATGCTCTCTCCCTCCGCCAGCCGCCTAGAGGCCCTCCGCACCCTTTTAAAACACGAAGGGCTAGACGGGCTTATTGTCCCGCATGGTGATGAGTTTTTGGGCGAATATACCCCCGCCTGTGCAGAGCGGCTGGCATGGCTTACCAATTTTACCGGCAGTGCGGGGCTTGCCCTTGTGTTAGCAGACCACGCCGCCGTTTTTTCAGATGGCCGCTATACAACCCAGCTAGAACAGCAAGTAGACCAAACCTGCTGGGCGTGTGAGCATATTTACCAAAACCCACCCCCAGCATGGCTACAAGCACATACCAAAACAGGCGCACGCATTGGGTACGACCCACGCATTATGAGCCAAGCTGAGCTCCGGCCTTTTCAAGCCGCTGCCCAAAATTATAGCCTTGTGCCCACCCCCACAAACCTCATCGACCACCTCTGGCACGACCGCCCTGCTTTTCCCGCAGGGCCAGCGGTTATTCACCCCCTTAGCTATGCGGGTGAAAGTGCGCAAAGCAAACGTGCCCGCCTAGCACACACACTCCAACACCTTGGCCAGAATGCTGCTGTCTTGAGCGATTCCGCATCTATTGCGTGGTTGCTCAATATTCGTGGTTCAGACATTCCCTGCACGCCCGTTGTGCTGGCTTTTGCCCTGCTGCATGCCGATGCCACGCTGGATTTATTCTTGCACGCCAGCAAGCTACCAGAGCCTGTACGGGCATGGCTCGGCCCAGATATTCGCGTGCATGAACCCACACAGCTTGAGCGCGTACTGGCTAGCCTAAGCGGTAAAACCGTTGGGGTTGACCCCGCTACTAATGCCGTGTGGTTTGCCCAAACCCTTAGCCACCACAACGCTACCGTGCAGGAAAGCCCAGACCCCTGCCTGCTGCCCAAGGCGTTAAAAAACCCAACCGAGCAAGACGGCACCCGCACCGCCCACTTAAAAGATGGCGTAGCCCTGTGCCGTTTCCTGCATTGGCTCGATACAGAGGGCCAAGGCACCACCGAGCTAAAAGCGGCCGAAAAACTTGAGAGCTTCCGGGCCGAAGGCGCCGAATATTGCGGTGAGTCGTTTCCCGCCATTTCAGGTTCTGGGCCCAACGGGGCGGTTATTCACTACCGTGTCACCCCCCAGACAGACCGTACCTTACAGCAAAACGAGGTCTATCTTATAGATAGCGGCGGCCAATACCCACAGGGCACAACCGATGTCACCCGTACTATCTGGACAGGGCCAGACACCCCAGCCCCCGCCTTAAAAGAAAACTTTACCCGTGTGCTCAAAGGGAACTTGCGCTTAGGCCGGGCGCGTTTTCCCAAAGGCACCACTGGCTCAGCGCTCGATAGCCTTGCGCGGTTTGACCTATGGCAAGCCGGGTTAGATTACGACCACGGCACTGGCCACGGTGTAGGCAGCTTTTTATCTGTGCATGAAGGCCCTGCGCGTATTTCCAAAATACCCAACGCCATTGCCCTCGATACAGGTATGATTCTCTCTAACGAGCCGGGTTATTACCAACCCGGCGCCTATGGTATCCGGCTAGAAACACTGGTGCTGGTACAGCCTTTGCCAGCAACTGAGGGCACGCGCCCCAGCTACCAGTTTGAAACACTTACCCTTGCCCCATTCGACCGCCGCCTGATTGACGCAAAGAGTCTCGGCACGGAAGATACGAGTATTCTAGATGCCTACCATGCGCGGGTGCTGCACCTCATTGGCCCACACCTACCCCCAACGGCCAAAAAATGGCTGGAAACCACGTGTGCGCCGCTCAAGAGCGCGTGAAGGCACAGAACAGTCTTGGCTGGTCACGCAATTGGGAATCGCGTCATCAGCCGAACCGGCGCAGAAAAGCTGCGAAGTGAAGGGAGCTTCCAGAATGACGACAGACAGCAAGACCATCCCCGCTACTCTTATCCCCGGTGACGGTATCGGCCCCGAAATTGTTGAATCGGTAATCGAAATCCTGAACGCGGTCGGCGCACCGTTCGCTTGGGACAAGCAACTGGCCGGTATGGCCGGGGTGGATGCGGTCAACGACCCGCTGCCAAAACAGACCATTGAAAGCATTCGCCGCACTGGCCTTGCTCTTAAAGGCCCGCTCACCACGCCAGTGGGGGGTGGCTTCAAATCCATCAACGTAACGCTGCGTCAGGAATTTGGGCTTTTTGCCAACCTGCGCCCCACCAAAACCATTGTGCCCGGTGGCCGTTTCGACAAAATTGACCTTGTTCTCTTCCGCGAGAACCTTGAAGGTTATTATGCCGCAATGGAGCATTACATTCCGGTGGGTGAAGACCCCAAGGGCATTGCTCTTAGCTCTGGCTACAACTCTCGTACAGAATGCCGTCGCATTGTAAAATTTGCGTTCGAATATGCGCTCAAGAACAACCGTAAAACGGTTACAATTGTTCATAAAGCCAACATTCTTAAACTACTGACCGGCCTGTTCCTTGAAGAAGGCCGTAAAGTTGCTGCTGAATATGAAGGCCGCGTTGCCTTTAACGAACGGATTGTAGACGCCTGCGCCATGCAGCTTGTCATCAACCCATGGCAGTTTGATGTTGTGGTCACCACCAACCTGTTTGGCGACATTCTGTCCGACCTGACAGCGGGCCTTGTTGGCGGTCTGGGCATGGCACCGGGTGCTAACATTGGTGAAAAAGCTGCCGTGTTTGAAGCCGTACACGGCTCCGCACCAGACATTGCTGGCAAAGGCATTGCCAACCCGCTGGCTCTGCTGCTTGCCGCAGTCATGATGCTCCAGCACGTTGGCCGCCAAGACCTTGCAGACCGTATTGACCTTGCTATTAAAAAGGTCATTACAGACGGTGGCCTGCGCACCAAAGACCTAGGCGGCAACGCCACAACAAAAGACCTGACAGCAGCCCTCAAACAGCAGCTCGTCTAAACCTTTTGCTAAAAAACGGGAGCGGCTTTTGCCCTCCCGTTTTTTACGGCGCACATGCCACACCTGCATTTTGCTTTATTTTAAGTACCCCAGTTTTTTTATAATAACCGGGTACGCAGCCCTTCTAAGCCGCCTATTTGCGCCAGCACGCTCTGGTAGCACACCTCAATACGAGGTGGTATTTCAACATGCGGAATAAAGCCTTTGCCGCGCGGGCCATAGCCTGCTTCCGTATCGCGTAGGCGGGCCATCTCTCCTAACAGTAAAGAAACAAGCCGCTCTGGTGCCCATAGCCCTGCCGGTAAGGTGGGGGCATACGTTATTGTACCGTGGCGTTCTACCAACGCAGGCACAAAAGTGGGCCAACTGTAAAAGCGTGGTGGCTGCTTACTCTCGCACCATGCTTTTTGAAACGTCACCACTGTGCGCAACTGCATAAGCGGGTCTTGCACCACCACAATGTTTGAGGGGGCCATACCCAGTTCTGCCAGTTTATTGCGGGTAAAGGCTGCGTTTTCTCCGTAGTTGGTTGAGTGCGTTTCCAGTATAAGCTGTTCTGGGGGCATGCCCCAGCAGGCAACAGCAATATCTCCCACACTCTCAGCTTCTGTCCGGCTTTGCGTTTGCACTACGGCACTATACCCAGCCGCCCGTACAGCCTCATGCAACAAAGTGGTAGAATGGCCCCCCCCCGCCAGATAGGAGCAACGGGCACCCTACTTGTTTAGCCAACGCACAGGCCTGCTGGGCCGTGGCTAAAATGGCGTTACCTGCATGCACCACAAGGTCTATACGTGCAGGGTCTATAATGGCGCTATCATCTGCGGCCAAAAACGCTAAAATCGCATTTATACTGTGTGTATTTTCTGCTGTTTGTACAATATCGTCAAAACTCAGCATTGCGTTCTGGTGCCTCCCCCGCCACTCTTCATCCCAACATATAGTGCGCACATACTTTGCTTGGCCTTACCGGCTTTGGCCAGAAACTGCGTAAAAAACCAGCACTCCCCGCCAGTGCTTCCATGCAGGACACACATACTCTTATGCCCCCGCACGCCCCCACCACTCCCGCACAAACACCCGAGCACGAAGCACACCCCATGATTACCCGCCCACTTGTGCTGCTTATTGCAACCGCTTGTGGGCTTATTGTGGCCAATCTTTACTACGCCCAACCCCTCTCTGGGCTTATCAGCGCCTCGCTCCATATGCAGCCGGGCCAGTCTGGGCTTATTGTAACAGTAACCCAGATTGGTTACTGCGCCGGGCTGCTTTTACTTGTGCCCTTGGCAGACCTGCTCGAAAACCGCAGCCTTATTGTCTGGATGACCCGTCTAGTCGCTCTGGCCATTTTTGCGCTGCCTTTTGCGGGCTCCCCCGCTCTCTTTTTGTTCGCTATTAGCCTTGTGGGCGTTTTATCTGTTGCCGTGCAAATGCTTGTCCCGTTTGCAGCCCACCTCGCTCCGGTTGCCATACGGGGGCAAATTGTCGGTAATGTTATGAGCGGCCTTATGCTGGGCATTATGCTGGCACGCCCTGTGGCAAGCCTTGTGGCCCAAGTCGCCTCTTGGCGGGTTATTTTTCTGCTCTCTGCGGCCCTTATGCTGGTTTTATCGGTTGTACTGGGCAAAATGTTGCCCCGCCGCATGCCCACTACCCGGCAAAGCTACGGCGCGTTGTTGGGCTCTATGGTACACCTGCTTGCAACAACCCCCGTGCTCCAACGCCGTGCTTTTTACCATGCCTGTATGTTTGGCGCGTTCAGCCTGTTCTGGACAGTCACCCCGCTACTGCTTACCCACGCCCCTTACGCGCTGTCTCAGGGTGAAATTGCCCTTTTTGCACTGGTTGGCGTAACAGGCGCTATTGCTGCCCCCATAGCTGGCCGCGTAGCAGATAAAGGCTGGATCTGGCCCGCCACACTCGCCGCCATGACCCTAAGCATAGCCGCCTTTTTCATGACATGGCTGGTAAGTGCCCCCATGCTCTTTGTTATCGTACTGGCTGTAGCGGGCATTATGATAGACTTTGGTAACACCGCTAATCTAGTGTTAGGCCAACGCGTGCTCTTTGTGCTGGCACCAGAACACCGGGGCCGCATTAATGCGCTCTATATGGCCATTTTCTTTTTAGGTGGGGCTATTGGCTCAGGCGTTGGTGGCTGGGCTTACGAGCACGGGGGCTGGCACCTTGCTGCCTGTTTCGGTGCAGGCATGCCAGCACTTGCTCTTTTGGCATGCCTTACCGAAAAACGGCCCTAACCCAACGCTATTCTGCCTCTGGCACACCGGTTTGTATAATTATGTTTAGTGTTTCGAAACATTTTTGAAACACTAAAGTCTGGTTGCTGCCACATTTGGGCCGCACCATTTTGGCTCAAATGCCCCCCATTATGGCGTAACGAAACCCAATGCTCCAGCTTGAAACCATAAACCGCTTTGGCTGGGGCATACGCCCCCAAGAGCAACCACAGGGCACTTTGTCCCAATGGCTTTCAAGCCAGTTGCAAGGGCCAGATGCCGCGAGCTTTCCCGGTGTTAGCTCCTGCGCAGACGGGCTTATTGCCCTACGCCAACAACGCATGGACAAAATGCAGGGTGACCCCTTGGTCAAACCCATTTTTTTGGCAGATGCCTCAGCCCAGCTCAACGCGCTACTCACAACCCAGCAACCCTTTCGGGAGCGGTTGGCATGGTTTTGGTTTAACCATTTTACCGTAAGCATGCGCCAAGGCGGCACGCGCGGCATTGTGGGCGCTTACATGCGCGAGGCTATTCGCCCCCATGTTACGGGCCGTTTTACAGACATGCTGGCTGCGGTCATGAGCCACCCTGCCATGCTTATGTATCTCGATAACGCGTCATCCATCGGGCCAAACAGCCCTGCCGGGCAAAAGCGCCACCGCGGGCTAAACGAAAATCTGGCCCGTGAATGTCTTGAACTCCACACAGTTTCCCCTAAGTCTGGCTATACACAGGCCGATGTCACCGCTTTTGCCGCCATTCTCACTGGCTGGAGTGTGGATATGAAAGCCGATGAACCTGGCTTTACCTTTCGGGACAATGCCCACGAACCCGGCGAAAAAACCGTCATGGGCCAAGTCTTTCCCGAAGGGTTAGATGGCGGCATTCAAGCCATACAGTTTTTAGGCACTCACCCCGCCACTTACCGCCATATTGCCACACAACTGGTCACGCATTTTATTTCAGACACCCCCAGCGAGCACGACATAAACTACATTACCACCGTGCTACACGACACACAGGGCGACCTCGGGGCGGCCTCGCTGGCTCTTGGCTCTCTCTCCAGTGCAGAACAACCCACAGCGGGCAAATTCCGCTCCCCTATGGACTACGCAACGGCTGTTATGCGGGCACTTTCGTTGGGCAATAAGCCCGACCAAGACCCAACAGACCCGCATTCTGCCGCACGCACATTGTTGGGCGCGTATTCAAGCCTTGGCCAACCGTTATGGACAGCCCCGCTCCCCAATGGCTGGAGCGACCTTGCCTCAGACTGGTCAAGTCCGGCAGACCTGCTGGCCCGCACAGACTGGTCGTGGCGTTTGTCTGCCCACGCCCATACGTCAGACCCGCTTGAAATTGCCAACGCCACTCTTGGCCCGGCACTGCGCAAAACCACTTATACCGCCATGCGCACCGCTGGCTCGCGGCAAGATGCGCTTACTCTCCTGTTCTCCTCTCCAGAATTCCAAAGGCGCTAAGCCATGATGATCCGCCGCCGTACAGCCCTGCTCGGTCTTGCTGCAAGCTGGACACTTGGGCGTTCTTCTCTCGCACTGGCCGCCCCTGCCAGCCGCCCAGATGAACCACGCTTTGTTGTGGTGCTCATGCGCGGCGCGCTTGATGGCATGGCCGCCGTCCCCCCTTACGGAGACCCCAGCCTAACCACCCACCGCAAAGCCTTGCTGCTGCCAGAGCCGGGGCAAGAAAAAGGCCTACTAGACCTTGGCGGCTTTTATGGTCTGCACCCTGCCCTAAGTGGCATGCATGACCTTTATGGCGCAGGCCAGTTTTTGCCCATTCACGCAACCGCTGGCCACTACCGCAGCCGCTCGCATTTTGAGGCGCAAGATTATCTTGAAAGTGGCGCAGACCAACGCATGACCAGCGGCTGGCTTAACCGTGCCGTGGCAAGCCTGCCTCAGCACGGCACCAAGCCAGATGGCTACGGGCTGGCAATGGGCCTAACCGTACCGCTGCTGCTACGCGGGAGCGCCCATGTTGGCAGTTACGCCCCTGCCGCTGCCCAACACCCAGACCCCGAACTTTATAACCAAATTGCCGCCCTAAACGATGCAGACCCCATAACCGGCCCCGCCTACCGCCACGCCCTAAAGGCGCGTTCTTTTTCTGAAGCCGTTATGGCGCCAGACGCAGCCCCCAACACACCAGACCAAGCAAAACGCAAAACAGATAATTTTACCATGTTGGCCACAGCAGCAGGCCACATGCTAGCAGACCCACAAGGCCCCCGCGTAGCCGCACTAGAAATTGGCGGGTGGGACACACACGCAGGCCAAGTTGGCCGCCTTAACGGCCCCCTGTCACAGCTAGACCGTGGCATTATGGCTCTAAAAAATAGCCTTGGCCCCGTTTGGGATAAAACGGTTGTGCTGGTTATGACAGAATTTGGCCGCACCGTGCGTATGAACGGCACCAGCGGCACAGACCACGGCACCGGCACAGTCACCTTTGTTGCCGGTGGCCCTGTAACCGGTGGCCGCGTTGGTGGCACATGGCCGGGCCTTAAACCCAGCCAATTGTTCGAAAACCGAGACCTAGCCCCCACAACAGATGCCCGCACCATAGCCTCTGGCATACTGGTTGAGCATATGGGCCTACCCCGCACAGCGTTAGCACAGGTCTTCCCCGGTGCCCCCTCCACACCAATGGAAGGGCTTGTTCGCAGAGCGTAAATAACACCCTTTTGCGGGCTTGCACCTTGCACCTTGCACCTTGCACCTTGCACCTTGCACCGCAGAAACAAAAAGGTTGGGCAAAAACAACGCATTTTATGGAGCATTTTGCCCCCACCCACAGGCTTTACCGCCTACCAGTGGCATGTATTGAAGGCATAAAAACAATCATTTTTAGGCACATGCAAAACGGTACGCGACACTCTACTAAGGCACGCTCCAAACAGCCCGCAACAATATGCACACCTGTGGCCTGCCCACTCTCAAAAATGTCTTTTAAATACGCAGGCACAAGAGAGAGGCAAAACCGCTAAGGGCTACCTATGGGGCAGACAACAGCCACACAGACTGTCACGTACAGACTGTGCAAAGTCCAAGCCAGTCTGCCCTTCCCCATAGCCAGCACCTTGCCCCGTACAAAGCTCCCTTGGGCAACAGGGTAAAAGCTGGCCGTTACGCTGTGTTATTTAATTTCCAAGCCAATCTGTTTAATGTCATGGAAACTAATATCAGGGTTCTGTTCCTGCGTGCGGCGCATCATGAAAGAGGATGTCGCCAAAAATACGGGGTCATCGTCCAGATCGTCAGCCATGGCGCTACGATTGACTTGCGCAAAGGTTTCAATTTTTTCGCGCGGGCCTGTCACCCAACGCGCTAACGAAAACGGCGTGTTATCAAACCCAATCGCCACGCCATATTCCGCTTTTAAGCGGGCTTGCAACACATCAAGCTGCAAAGTTCCCACAACACCCACAATAGGCTGCGCCCCATCTTGCGGCTTAAAGAGCTGCACCACGCCTTCTTCCGCAAGCTGGGTAAGGGCCTGTTTCAGCTTTTTGGCTTTCATGGCGTCATCTAGGCGTACGCGGCGTAAAATTTCCGGGGCGAAGTGGGGCACACCGGTAAATTTCAGGTCTTCGTTTTCGGTTAGCGTATCCCCAATGCGCAAGGTGCCATGGTTGGGAATACCCACCACATCACCCGCAAACGCTTCTTCTGCCAACTGGCGGTCACGGGCAAAAAAGAACTGCGGCGTATGCACCGCAAAGCTTTTGCCGGTGCGTGTATGGCGCAGGCGCATGCCGCGCTCCAGCTTGCCAGAGCAAATACGCGCAAAGGCAATACGGTCGCGGTGGTTGGGGTCCATATTGGCCTGAATTTTAAACACCAGCGCCGTCATGCCGGGCTCATCCGCTTTAACGGTACGGGTTTCAGCCACCTGGCTACGGGGGGATGGCCCAAAGGCCACCAAGGCATCAAGCAGGTCGGTTACGCCAATTTCTTTCATGGCGCTCCCAAAGAACACGGGCGTTAGGTGCCCTGCATCAAAGGATTCCCGGTCAAATTCAGGCAAGGCGCCTTCGGCCAGTTCCAGCTCTTCGGCCAACTGCTCCATACGCGGGTCTGTGGGGGCTAATTCTTCCTGCGTGTGCAGTTTTTTGCTTAAAATATCATACGTGCCCACAAATTTGGCGGCACGGCCAACCGGCCATGTTGCCGGTGCTGTATCCAGCGCCAAAGATGAGGCAATTTCGTCAAGCAATGCAAAGGGGTCTTGTGCTTCACGGTCCATTTTATTGATGAACGTCACAATAGGAATATCGCGCAGGCGACAAATTTCAAACAGCTTGCGGGTTCTGTCTTCAATACCTTTGGCGGCGTCAATGACCATCACCGCAGAGTCAACCGCGGTTAGGGTACGGTAGGTATCTTCCGAGAAGTCTTCATGGCCGGGGGTATCAAGCAGGTTAAAAATGCACCCACCATACTCAAAGGTCATGACCGAACTGACCACAGAAATACCGCGGTCACGCTCAATGCTCATCCAGTCAGAGCGGGTACGGCGGCGCTCCCCTTTGGCGCGCACGTTACCAGCAAGCTGAATAGCCCCACCGGCCCGCAATATCCGTTCTGTCAGGGTCGTTTTGCCGGCGTCTGGGTGCGAGATAATTGCAAAAGTACGACGGCGGGCAATTTCCGTGCTCAGGTCGGTAACGGGCGCATCAGACATAACGGAGTATCCGGGCTGAAAAAGAAAAGGCTGGGTATAAACGGCAAACGCCGGATGGAGAGGTTGCCCTCCACCCGGCGCTTACACAAATCGGGCTTAAGCGCTCGATTAACGAGAGTAGTATTCAACCACCAGGTTTGGTTCCATCTGTACCGGGTAAGGCACGTCAGAGAACTTCGGCCCACGGATGAAGGTACCCTTCATCTGGCGGTGATCAACTTCCATGTATTCAGGCACGTCGCGTTCGGTTGTCTGGGTTGAATCCAGAACGATAGCGAGCTGCTTGGATTTTTCACGCACTTCAATCACATCACCATCTTTAACGATGTAAGATGGGATGTTGAGCTTGCGGCCATTAACCAGAATGTGACCGTGGTTCACAAACTGACGGGCAGCAAACGGCGTAATCGCAAACTTCATGCGGTAAATAACCGCATCCAGACGGCGTTCCAGCAGGTTGATCAGGTTTTCAGACGTATCGCCTTTACGACGCACGGCTTCCTGATAGTAGCGGCGGAACTGCTTTTCGCTGATGTTACCGTAGTAACCTTTCAGCTTCTGCTTAGCCATCAGCTGTACAGAGAAGTCAGAAGGCTTGCCTTTGCGGCGCTGGCCATGCTGGCCGGGGCCGTATTCGCGGCGGTTAACCGGAGACTTTGCACGGCCCCACAGGTTTACGCCAAGGCGGCGGTTAATTTTATATTTGCTCTCGAGGCGCTTGCTCATAGTGCGCTCTTCTCTTCCACACAGGCAACGGGCCACCATTTTCTGGTATACCCACTGCGTATTGCGCCGGTAGTCTCTGTCCCCCACGGATCAGAGCGGGCGCAGTCCGTATTACCAAGAAAACGAGAGCATATTTCGTCTTGCTTGGCCGGCCTGTCCACGTTCCCGGCAATGGGGGCAGGCATTACGATAAACTCTAGCCCCCTGTCAACTCACCCAAAGCCTGCAAAGCGGCAATGCGCCAAGTAAAACTGTGCTAGGCTTATAAAAGGCGCGTAGTATACTGTACGCTACATCATAAGAAAAAAGGATCTATCAGCATGCCGTTTGCCAGAAAATGGGGGCTGTTTGTCGGGCTTGGTGTTGCCCTAATTGCCCTTGGCTTTATTGCCTGTATTGATGCCGTTTCGGTTACGCTTGCCAGCACCATTTTCATTGGGTTTCTCATTATTCTGGCAGGCCTTATGCAAGCCATTCACGCCTTTGCGGTCAGAGACTGGGGCGGTTTTCTCTTTTCGCTGCTTGCGGGCATTCTCTACGTTGTAGCCGGCGTTATGATTATTGAAGAACCCGTAACCGGCGCAAGCATGATAACCCTGTTTGCCGCAGCCTGCTTTATTGTTGTGGGCATTATGCGCTGCGTACTGGCTTTCCAAAACCGCGCAATGGCAGGCTGGGGTATTTTGCTTGGTGGGGGGCTTATCAGCCTGCTTGTAGGCGTTAGCCTCTATCTTACCCTGCCATGGTCTGGGCTATGGCTTATTGGCACCTTTATTGCGGTAGAGCTCATTGTAAGCGGCCTAGGCTGGGTACAGGTTGGCCTTGCCCTACGCCGCCAGCAAGACATTACACCCCCACCCAGCGGGTTCTAAACCCCGCCACCCTTTAGGCGGCTGCGTCACCAATTGGCGTAGCACTCAGCAAAAAGGCAGTGCCCATTCTGGCACTGCCTTTTTTGTTGCTTTATCTGCACAAGGCAGAAAAATAATTGTAGCGGTTAAACCTCTAAATTTAACTAGGCAACACCACGCGCAACTCTACGCATAGTGCCCCACACCACAGAGAGCCCCCGAAAAATTCACAATTGAAGCATAGCTGCGGGCCTTTAGGGGGCACCCTAGGGGCTTTTTACTAAGCCCCCACAGTTATCCCTTATTCCCCTTTGCCTGTACCCTCTTTCTGCGCGGTGTCTTGTGCGCCAGCCACTACTTCCTCTTTCGTAGGGGGTAAAGCGCTCACCGGGCTCCCTAAAAGGGCATGGGCGGCAATACCGGGCTGTTCAAGACGTTCTTCCGGCACCTCTTGGCCCGGTACCAGTTTAACGGCCCTATCGCCTTCATCGCGCTTGCGCCGCAAGTTTTCGATGTTTTCCAAAACAATTGGGTATTCTTCTACCAAACGGCGAAAGCGTGAGGCGCTAATCACCATAAAATGCCCAAATTGAATGGCCCTAATCGTAGCCGGGCAGCGCTCTTTTCTATACGCCCCCAACGCGCCTATCAGGTCACCTGCACCGTAGCGTACATCACGCTCGGCCACGTGGCACTCTGCCAAGCCCGCACTAATAAAATAGATGTGCTTAATTTTACGGCCACGGCGGCAAATAAGCTCCTGCGGGGCAACAAACCGTAAGGAGGTTGTGGTCGCCAGATCGTGCAATTCAGCGCCGGGCAGGCCTTTAAACACAGCCGCATTTTTGAGCCGTGCCTCAATACCGCTCCGCAGGTCAAAACTCAGCGGCTTATCTAACCGAGCCCGCCTGCGCTCCAGCTCTTTAACAAGCTCACGGTTTAGCTCGTCACTAATCAGAGATTCCGCCATGAGAGAGTCATACTCCTCCCCCTCCAAGCGCAGCACAATCTGGCGGAATATCCGGTTTTCCAACGCTTCCGAATACCCATGGTAATGCAGCCGCAACGTCTCTAACGCTTCATTCAGCAATTTACGCTGGCGCTGCAAAACCTCGGCCACAATTTCCCCAATACGGGGGCCAAGGGTAGGCTCTAAGCGCTCGCGCATAAAGCGCGTGAGCGAAATAGACACAAAATGTGCGACCATAAGCATTTCAAAACGCTCAGCCATACACAGCATTAAAGGCCGGTCTATATGCAGGTTTTTATGCACCCACTGTGCCAGCTTAAACCGCAATGATGGGCTAAGCCTACGCCGCAAAGCCCGCACATAGCCAAGGCGGCCTTCAAGGCGTGCACCATCAATGGCCGCCTCACTGCTCCGTAGCAGCGTTTCCATTACCCGCCGGGACAAACCCTGAATACGAAACAGGTCAAGCAACACAGAGCGCTCTTGGCTGGCAATTGTTATCAGCGCCAAGTTCACGCGCTGCGTATCACTCATAGACGCATCAAATTCGTTGGCAGACTGCTCTTCATCTGCGCGGCGGTCTATCTGCTGCAATACCGGGCGTGTGGCATCGGTTGAAAAACCCAGCTCTTCCCCCATTTTGGCCGCACGGTCGCGCACATTATCAAGGCCAATGCTCAACACTTGGTGCCGCATGGCCTCGTCAATGGGTGAGAGCTTATCAAGCTTGAGAAACAACACCAAAGAGCGCAGCGTTGTGCCGTTAAGCAGCAGTGTAATCAGCACAAAGCCGGTGGCAATAATACCAATAAAATGCGCTATAGGGGTTGAGACATGCTCGTTCTCGGTAACGGCCAGCGCCAGAGCCAGGGTAATAGCCCCACGCAAACCACCCCACACCATGGTAACCTTAAAAGGTGTTGGCACAGGGGGCGAAAGTTTGGTCATGGCCAAAACCGGCAATAGGCCAAACACCACAGCCCCACGTGCGGCAAGCCCTGCAACGCTTGCAATAAGAATAAGCACACAGTCCCAACGGGTCATGCCCACAAGCAGGTGCGGCACGAGCATAGAGGCCAGCACAAACACCAAAGACCCCGCCCAAAACACAAGCTGCTGCCAGAGCTGGGTCAAAAACATCCATGTTTGGGGCCTAAAGGTTGAAGGCCCATAAACAGAGAGCGTAAGCCCTGCCGCAGCGGTTGCCACCACGCCAGAAACACCCAAAAATTCGTCAGAAATAATATAGGCCACATAAGGCAGGGCCACAGTCAGGGTAATTTCTGCCGCTGGCGCATTTCCAAGGGCGGTAATCATCATCAGGGTAAGTTGGCCAAACACCACCCCCACAATAAGCGCACCAGCAAAAGAAATCACAAACGAGACAATCGCCTCACCGGGGTGGATTGCGTGGTGCAGCGTGACCGATGGCAGCAAAATAGAGAAGATAGAAATAGCCGCGGCATCGTTAAGCAGCGCCTCCCCTTCCACAAGGCGGGTCAGGCGGGTGGCGGCCCCAATATCACGGAATATGCCTGCCACGGCAGAGGGGTCTGTGGTGGCAACAATAGAGCCAAGCAGCAGGCACACAACCAGTGGCACCTCTGCAAAGGGTTTCAGCGCAAAGCCAATTGTAGCGGTAGACACAACAACGGCCACAACGGCCAACAGCAAAACCGTACCCGTTTCATGCGCCAAGCGCCGCACATCAATGGCCAATGCGCCTTGAAACACCAGCACGGGCAAGAAAATAAGCAAAAAGGCTTCGCTGTTTATCGGGAAATCAAGCAGCATTTCCGCCAGCCCGTTAAGGGCGGCCAGATGCGAGTTACGCAGCGCAAAATCTGCCAAACTCCCGATAATAATACCAACAATAGCCAGCAGTACGGTTTCTGAAAGTTCAAGTTTGCGCGCTATGGGCTGTACCGCACTCACCACCACCAGCAAAAGACCAATGGCAAGCAGTACCGCAGCCAAACCTGTTACCGCCATACTCCCACTGTCCTTTCCGTACCAAATTTCTTCTTAATTTTCTGCCCTACCTACGCATTCTAATAGCCCGATGCGGCACTAAAATGGCGAAGCAGCCAGAAATTTGTTTTTCTTATCTTAGCATTGACCGATCGGTCAGACCACACCCGAAACCACTTATTTCACCGCAATGCACCTTTGCACCCCCTTTTGCCGCCACACCTCGGCCTAACGCCCAAAACGCACTTTGGTCGCTCAGTTGTGAGAAGTTTTTTGCCCCCACTGCCCTACCATGCCGCGTTAGGTAGCCAATACTCTTCTCCCCACACGCCCTCCCGGTTTCCCCATGGCAAGAGCGATAGGAACACAGGCATGACACACCCCACCATAACACCCTGCCCCGTTGGCATTCAGGCAACAGGCATGCGCCAAGAGCGCGATTCAATGGGGCAAATTGCCGTTCCGGCCGACAAATACTGGGGGGCGCAAACACAACGTAGCCTTGTCCATTTTTCTATTGGCACAGACCATATGCCCCTACCGCTCTACCATGCGTACGGCATTGTCAAAAAAGCCGCGGCCCTAGTAAACGCAGCAGAAGGCCGCATGCCCCAATGGAAAGCAGACCTGATTGCCCACGTAGCCGATGAAGTCAGCACCGGGGAGCTAGACGCCCACTTCCCGCTTTATGTGTGGCAAACAGGCTCTGGCACCCAAACCAACATGAACGTGAATGAGGTTATAGCCAACCGCGGCATACAGCTTGTAGGCGGCACAATTGGCTCCCAAACGCCCATACACCCCAATGATGATGTGAATATGGGCCAGTCCAGCAATGACTCGTTCCCCACCGCTATGCATGTGGTAACGCTTCTAGAGCTAGAAGACCGTCTTATTCCTGAAATTGAGCAGCTCAGCGCCACTTTGCACCGCAAAGCGCATGAATGGCAGGCGGTTGTTAAAATTGGGCGCACCCACTTACAAGACGCAGTCCCCCTTACTGTTGGGCAAGAATGGTCTGGCTGGGCCACGTTATTAGATGATGCCCTTAAAAACCTGCGCCACGCCAAAGACGCACTGCTAGAACTGGCAGCCGGTGGCACCGCAGTTGGCACGGGGTTAAATGCCCCCCAAGGCTTTAGCAAAGCCATTGCTGCCCGCATTGCAACCCTTACGGGCCGCCCGTTTATTACAGCACCCAACAAATTTGCAGCCCTTAGCGGGTTAGATGCCATGGTAAGAGCCTCTGCCGGGTTACGCGGCTTGGCCGTGCCTTTACTTAAAATAGCCAACGACATGCGCTGGCTGGCCTCTGGCCCCCGCTGCGGGCTTGGTGAGTTGATTTTACCAGAAAACGAGCCCGGCTCGTCCATTATGCCCGGCAAGGTCAACCCCACCCAGTGCGAAGCTCTGGTGATGATAGCCACACAGGTTTTAGGGAACGACACTACAGTGGGCTTTGCCGCCAGCCAAGGCCAGCTAGACCTTAACGTTATGCGCCCGATTATTTTGGCTAACTGCCTGCACAGCATACGCATTCTGGCAGATGGCTGCAAAAACTTCAGGGTGTTCTCCGTTGAAGGCACAACCCTAAACCGCGACAAACTAGCCCACTACGTAAATGGCTCGGTCATGCTGGTAACAGCCTTAACCCCAGAAATTGGGTACGATAAAGCCGCGGCCATTGCCCATACCGCCATGCAAGAAAACCTGAGTTTAAAAGACGCCGCCCTTAAATCTGGCTACCTAGACGGCCCCACTTTTGACCGGCTGGTAAACCCGCTAGATATGGTGGGGCATGGCACAGGGGGCGCATAAGCCCCCTCCCTCTCTTTCACGCAGGGGGTAATGGCGGTATGGTTGCTCTCTGGCCCCTATGCCACTGGCCTCACCCTGTTTCACACAAGCCCCAAGAAAGCCGCGTTATAATGACACAAGAAAACCCCAAAGCACCAAGCAAACTGGTACGGCTGGGCATTATCATCGCTACCCTTATTATGGGCTTGTACGTTCTTAGCTCTCTTTTCAAAAACTTCTCACACCTCATCACCCCGCCAGCGGCAACGGCTCCGGTTGAAAATGCAGCCCCAGCCCCCTAAAACCACAAACGTGCCAACACCCGCCCGACACCACTCAGGCAAAACCCTTGCAACTCTGGTTTTTGCGTTAGCGCTGCACCACACCACGGCAGCACTGGCGCAACAGGCAACACCCCAGCCCCAGCAAGACACACCGTACCAAGCCGCACATAAGGGCGGTACGCTTCGGCTAGTTGCCTCTACCTCTGGCGGCACGCTAGACCCCCAAATTAATTATTCTGGCAAATATATTAACCTGTTTGCCGTTGTGTATGACGGCCTGACCACTTTTAAAAAAGTACAAGGGCCAGAGGGCAACTCTGTCGTGCCCGACTTGGCAGAAAACCTACCAACCCCACAAGATGGCGGCCTTACCTACATTTTTACCCTTAGGCAGGGCATACGCTTTTCAAGTGGTCAGCCAGTTACCACGGCAGATGTCAGCGCATCACTACGCCGTATTTTCAAGGTTGGCTCTCCTACCGCTGGGTCATTTTATTCTGCCATTGTGGGGGCAGATTTATGCCTAAAAACCCCAGCAACATGCACCCTTAAAGGCGGGGTAGAAGAAAACCCGGCGCAACGCACCATCACCATTCATCTTGTGCGCCCAGATACCGAATTTTTACAAAAACTCGCCTTTACCCACGCAGTTATTGTGCCTGCCAACACCCCCGAGCACGATGTGGGCAACACCCCCATACCCAGCACCGGGCCATACCGCCTTACCAAATACGACCCCAATACGGCCCTTAGCCTAGACCGCAACCCATTTTTTAAAGAATGGAGCGCCATAGCCCAGCCCCAAGGCTACCCAGACACCATAGAATATAGTTTTGGCATACCCGATGAGGCCGCCGTAACAGCCGTAGAAAACGGGCAATACGACTTTATGGCAGACGTTATTCCTATGGATAGGTTGGGCGAGCTTGGTAACCGCTACACAGCCCAAACACATGTGCGGCCACACGCGGCCATGTATTTTCTCCCCATGAATGTTAATATCCCGCCTTTTAACAACCTTAAAGCACGGCAAGCGGTTAATTATGCGGTTAGCCGCAAAGCTATGGTCATTTTTTACGGTGGCCCCGGCATTGCCCGCCCACTATGCGGTATGGTGCCGTCCTCTCTCCCTGCTGCCACCAATTTCTGTTTTTATACAAAAGGGGCCAGCCCCATAGCACCCGCCCTACAATGGCAGGCACCAGACCTCGCTAAAGCACGCCAACTCGTGCAGGAAAGTGGTACGGCAGGCCAAAAAGTTACCCTTATAACCGCCAATACCAGTGTTGATATGGCAATGGGCGGCTGGGTGCGCGACATGCTGCAAAATATTGGCTACCAAGCCAGCATACGCCCTATCAGCAATACGCTGTCCATGACCTACGTACAAAACACGGCCAACAAGGTGCAAATCTCTCTCACCACATGGTCGGCAGATTACCCCTCCCCGTCCAATTTTCTGGACGACCTTCTGGGCTGTGAAAATTTTCACCCCAACTCAGACAGTTCCATCAATATTCCCGGCTTTTGCAACAAACAGGTACAAAACCTGATGGACAAAGCCAAAACAGACACAACCCTAACCCCCACCCAAACTGAAGACCTCTGGCGGCAGGCAGACCGTCTGGTCATGGCGCAAAGCCCTATAGCTCCTTTAATTGAGCGCGATACCGTTGTTCTTACCTCTGCCCGCTTAGGCAACTTCTTTTACACAACGGTTAACCAGCTTTTCTTCTCACAGGTTTGGGTGCGTTAAGCCACACCACCCCTGTTATCCACAGAATCTGTGGATGAAGTGCGGGACAATTACGGGATTGTCCGTGAATGACCCGCAAAACCTTCGTTTCTGCTCCTCCCCCCCCACCACAAACCGCCATTTAGCCCCGTGGTTTTGTACACAGCAGCCCCGAGCACTCACCCCCTGACAGACTGACCCCAGCATGATACGGGAATAACTCTTCGCCTTTGGTGCCCCTGGCCCGCAGGCCTGCATCAGGAACGCAGTTTTACCCCCATGGACGAAACCCTCCTTGCCCTCTCGCTGCTAACAATTACCGGGCTTACCGGCATTGGTGCGCGTATGCTCAACCTGCATATACCCATGCCACTTTTACAAATTGCAGCAGGGGCAACGGCCGCACTGGCAGGCTTGCGTGTGGGGTTAGATAACAACCTGTTTTTGCTGCTTTTTATTGCCCCGCTTTTGTTTGTAGATGCCTACCGCATACCCATGCGCGAATTTGGAGAGCTGCGGCATATTATTGCCGCCATGGCCATAGGGCTGGTGCTGCTTAGTACCTTGGCTGGGGGGTATTTTCTGCACTGGCTTTTGCCCACAGTCTCTCTCGCCGCAGCTTTCGCCCTAGCCGGTGCCCTCTCCCCCACAGATGCTATTTCGGTTTCTGGCATCTTACGAGGTGGCCGTGTACCGCCCCGTTTGCTCTACCTGTTGGGGGGTGAAGCCCTCCTCAACGACGCATCGGGTCTCGTCTGTTTCAAATTTGCCGTGGCTGCGGCCACAACAGGGTTGTTCTCACTCAAAGCCGCGTCGGCCAATTTTGTGTGGGTAGCCGCAGGCGGCGTGCTTACCGGCATTGCCATAGGCCTGTTAGGCAGCAAACTCGAAACTTACCTGCTACGCCGTGGGTACGACGACCCACCAAGCCACGCACTCTTAGCCCTCATGATCCCTTTTGCGGTGTATCTGGCTGCAGAATATATTGAAACATCAGGCATTTTAGCCGTGGTAGCCGGTGGCATGACCATACGCCTAAGCGGCGTTATGAACGAAACCCAAATTGAAACCCGCATGCGCGCCACCGCCATATGGGACATGGTGTCTTTCACGCTTAACGGGCTGGTGTTTCTTTTGCTGGGCTTGCAACTGCCCCACCTGCTGCACGAGGCCAAACGTATTCTTCGCTCATCAGGTGACCTCTCACTCTGGAGCGTCTTGCTCGCCATTCTTGGCCTTCAAGCGGTCATGACCCTTATCCGCCTCTTTTGGGTTACTGGCTCAGCCTCACTCCGGCAAATTATCGCCCATTTTCGCCACCGTGCCTGCGTGCTGCCCAGTTGGGGCGAAAAACTGATTATGGCTTTGGCGGGCACACGCGGCACAATCACGCTTGCCGCCATTCTCACGCTGCCCTCAGCAACAGATTTCCCACAACGCGACCTGCTTATAACGCTTGCCGCAGGCGTTATTATTAGCTCGCTCCTTGTGGCAAGCCTTCTTCTGCCACTCGCCTTACGCCTGCTCCCTGCCCCATCTCAAATGAGCACACCACAACAAGAACTCGACGACACCCGCTTGGCCTTGGTTGATACCGCGCTGGCCGTACTTAAAAACGAGACCGCCAAAAGCCAAGCAGACCCTACCTCAAGCACAGACTCTCCCGAACTTGCCCACGCCGTACCACTTTTGTTGCAAGAATTTCAGGAACTGCACCAAACGCTAGACGGTAAACAGCCAGACCCCGGCAGCACGCGCGACCTGTCTGTGCGCAACCGCCGGGCCGAGGTCGCTATACGCCTACGCATTATCCGTGCCCAACGCAAAACCCTGCGCGACCTACTACACGACCGTAATATTAACGATGAAACCGAACGCGTTTTAGGCCGCCAGCTTGATGTGCACGAGCAGGAATTAATAAACGAAGCCGCAGCCCTGCCGCACGCCTAACCCCCGGCAAAAAGCCGAAGTTTCAAACATATCCACAGAATCTGTGGATAGAATGAGGGACAACACCGGGATTACCCTTTGAACAAAGCTAACATCTAGCCAGCAGGCCTTTAAGCCACACCCAAACCGCCTGAAAGCGACCCGCTTCCGCGCCCTAAAATGCTTACAGAATAGTTCAAAAACGCACAGTTAAGGTCTGGCTACATATACTTGAGATACAATAGGCAACTTTGCAGCCACTAGACTGCTTTTTTGGGAGCAAAAAGCTGCCCTTACCGGCTCACAACAGTAAACAACCCAAGCGCTGCAATTTTTGAAAAACTTATTAGCCGCAGCTCTTTACTTTCAGCAGTACGTGCTGGTAGGCGCTAAAAAACAGCCGATAGCAAACCATATTATTTGAATAGAGCCTGCTATTGCCCAGTTGCTAAACGTTGCAAAACTGCCGCCTTAACCCGCTCTGGCAAAGGCACATAATCCAGCTTGCGGCTTTCTGCCTCACCCAACGTTAAGCCCCACCTAAAAAACATCTCTACTGCCTTACCTTGGCGGCTCTGCTGCGCCGTACGTGGCACAAGCGCATAGGTGGTGGTTACAATAGGCCACGCCCCTGCACCGTCTGTGTTGTTTAAAGACGCAGTCAGGTCAGGTTCAGCCCACACGGCGGCCTCTGCCGCTTTGGCAAAACTTTGGGCAGAGGGCGTTACAAAATTGCCCGCTTTATTCTGCAACTGTATAGCGCTCAGGTGGTTGCTAACAGCGTAGGCATATTCAACATAGCCCACACTGCCCTCGGTATTATGCACGTAAGCTGCAATGCCATCGTTACCACGAGCCCCCGCCCCCAAAGGCCACGCAACAGATGTAGCTTTGCCTACAGAAGCCCGCCATTGCGGGGCCACTTGGGTTAAATACTCGGTAAACACATACGTAGTGCCAGACCCATCGGCCCGATGCAGCGGGGCCACTGGTAGGTCTGGCAACGCTAAATCTGGGTTAAGGGCCGTAATGCGCGGGTCGTTCCATGTAGTAATGGTACCTGCGTACAGGTCGGCTAAAACCGGGCCGGTCAGTTTTAAGTGTTCTGTGGCAATGCCGGGAATATTGGCAATAACCACAATACCGCCAATAGCAGTCGGAAATTGTAATAATTGGCCTTTATGTAATTTTTCAGGGGCCATTGGGGCATCAGACGCCCCAAAATCGACCGTACCCGCTAAAACCTGATTTTGCCCCGCCCCAGAGCCAATGGTCTGGTAATTAACCCGCACCCCAGTTTGCTCTTCCGATGCAGCAGACCACGCTTCATACAAGGGGGCAGCAAAACTAGAGCCTGCACCCGTTATTTCTGCCGCCCAAAGGGCCTGCGGGGCGGCAAAACCACCCACACTTAACACCCCACCCAGCAGCACAGAAACAAAAGAGAAAGCCCGTGTTTTGCTAACGCATAACCGTGAGAAAACCATTGTTGTTACTCTCCCTCAGTGTTTCTGTGCCGCGTGGGGGTGTTAGCCGCTTAACGCAGTGTGCCACCCGTTGCTTTGCTGACAGCGGCCACAATCTTGTCAGACACAGCCTCGAGTTCCGCATCGGTCAGGCTTTTCTCTACCGGTTGCAAGGTTACTTCCACCCCAATAGAGCGGAAACCCTCTGCCACATGCGGGCCTTCATACACGTCAAACACACTGGCACCCGTTACAAGGGTGCGCTCTGCCCCCTTGGCGGCTTTCAACACATTTTCTGCCGCCACATCACGCGCCACAACAAAAGCAAAATCGCGGCGTACTGGCTGGAAAGCAGACAATTTAGGCGCTGCTTTTTTACGGCGTTTTGGCTCAGCTATGCTGTCCATAAACACTTCAAACGCAACAACTGGCGTATCAATACCAACCGCTTGCAATAAGGAGGGGTGCAGTTCACCAAAGTAAGCCAGCACATTTTTTGGCCCCTGCCGCACCGCGCCAGAGCGGCCTGGGTGGTACCAAGATGGCGCATCAGCCGTTGTGCTCAGCGCATCAGGTGAAACACCAAGCTGTGTCAGCACTTCCAGCGCGTCAGCTTTTGCTGCCCACAAAGAAACAGCTTGGCTTTCATGGCCGGGGTAGCGTGGCGTGTGGCCACTGCGTACACCAGCCGTTACAACCTGCTGCCCTGCCTCAGAAAAAGCAGGCCCTACTTCAAACAAGCCAATATCAGCCCAGCCACGCGCAGCATTACGCTGCGCTGCGGCAACTAGGTTTACCAACGGTGTAGGGCGCATCTGGTCTAGGTCAGATGCAATGGGGTTAAGCAGGCGCAGGCTTTCTGGCGCACCGCCAAACAGCAAGGCCTCCTCGTGCGAAACAAACGAGAACCCAACCGTTTCAACTAAGCCACGTGCGGCCAAAATACGGCGCGCACGGGCTGCACGGGCCTGTTTGGGGGTAAGGGCCACACCCGGCACCACACTCAGTGCAGGCAAAGGTACGGCTGGCACACTATCCAGCCCCTTCAGGCGCAAAATTTCCTCAACCAAGTCGCTCTCGGCTTCACACAGGGCTACGCCCTCTGCCGCTTTGGCGGCCACGGCGACCTCAAGCTTATTGCCCTGCGCCAGCACAACTTTTTGGGCAATGTCGTTACGCCATGACGGCACGCTTACACGCACGGCCTGCGCAGTACGCTCCTGCACTTCAAAACCCAGTTTTTCCAGCAGGCTTACGCTTTCATCTGCGGTAACGTCTAACCCGCCAAGGTCGCGTACGCGGTCAAAGCGCAGGGTTGCGTCACGCTGCCACTTGGGCTGCGCGCCACCAGAAACCACTTCGCTGGCTTCCCCACCGCATACGTCCAGTATCATACGGGTTGCGGCTTCAAGCGCAGCTATTGGCAGAGCTTGGTCAACCCCACGCTCAAAACGGTAGCTCGAGTCAGAAGACAGCCCAACCCGGCGTGCGCTCAGGGCAACATGTACGGGGTCAAATAGAGCACATTCCACAAATACATCTGTGGTTTCTTCTGTAGCGCCAGAGGCTTCACCGCCCATAATACCGGCCAGAGACTGTACGCCATTGGCGTCTGTCATCACGCAGTCTTCTGGGGTTACAATGTAATCCTGCCCATCAAGCGCACGGAAGGTTTCGCCCGCCCCACGGCATATTTTCAGGCGGCCACCAGCCAGCTTGGCCGCATCAAACACATGCAAGGGGCGGCCAAGGTCAAAGCAGAAATAGTTGGTAATATCGACCAGCGCAGAAATGGGGCGCAGGCCAATACTTTCCAGCTTACGGCGCAGCCATTCCGGGCTTGGGCCATTTTTTACACCCCGAATAGTACGGCCCAAAACCCAAGGGCAGGCTTCGGTGTCTGTATTTTCCCATGTAATGGCAGACTCAAACGTACCTTCAACTGCCTCTGCCAGCCATGGGCGTAACTTACCCACGCCAGCCGCAGCAAGGTCACGCGCAATACCGCGCACGCCCAGTGCATCGCCCCGGTTTGGAGTAATGGCAATTTCCACCACCACATCGTCCAGCCCCGCAAAATCAGCGTAAGACTGGCCGGGCAACGTGTCTTCTGGCAGTTCGGCAATGCCATCGCTTTCTTCACCCAAGCCAAGCTCGCGCAAAGAGCACAGCATGCCACCACTGGCCTGCCCACGAATTTTGCCTGCTTTAATCGTAATGTCCAACCCCGGCACATAAGTGCCCGGTGGTGCAAAAATAACAGCAAGACCAGCACGGGCGTTAGGCGCACCACACACAACCTGCACGTTATCCATACCCGGCCCGGCATCTACCCGGCACACCTGCAAACGGTCTGCATCGGGGTGGCGGGTGGCTTCTAAAATGCGGGCAGTCAAAAAGGGTGCAATAGCGGCACCACGGTTTTCAACGCCTTCAACTTCAAGGCCAATCTGGTTCAGTTTGGCGCAAATTTCAGCCAGTGTTGCGTCTGTTTCAAGGTGGTCATACAGCCAAGACAGCGAGAATTTCATAACTTACACCCCCTCGTGCAGCAATGCGGGCGCAAGCGGGTCTGACCCGTAATGGCGCAGCCAGCGAATATCACTTTCATAGAACGAACGCAGGTCGGGAATACCGTTTTTAAGCATGGTCAAACGCTCAACGCCCATACCAAACGCAAAGCCCTGCCACTCACGCGGGTCTAGGCCACAGTTCGCCAACACGCGCGGGTGCACCATGCCAGAGCCCAGCACTTCCAGCCAATCATCTCCGCCGCCAATCTCACCCGTACGGCGCGACCAGCCAATATCGACTTCCATAGAGGGTTCGGTAAACGGAAAGTAAGAAGACCGAAAACGTACCGGCAAATCGGGCTTATCAAAAAACACACGCAAAAATTCAATCAGGCACCCTTTCAGGTGGCCTAGCGTAATACCCTGCCCCACAACCAAACCTTCACATTGATGGAACATCGGTGAATGCGTTGCGTCATGGTCTGCACGGTAAGTGCGGCCGGGGCAAATAACCCGAATAGGCGGTTTTTGCCCAAGCATGGTGCGAATTTGCACACCAGAAGTTTGGGTACGCAGCACGCGCGTTACATCTAGCCCCGGTGCGGGGGGGAGGTAAAACGTGTCGTGGTCTGTCCGGGCTGGGTGGTGGTCGGGTGTGTTCAGCGCCGAAAAATTGTGCCAGTCGGTTTCAATATCTGGCCCTTCGGCAACGCTAAAGCCCATAGCCCCAAAAATGGCGGTCATTTCTTCAACCGCACGCGCAATGGGGTGTATTGCCCCGGCCACTTCAACTGGTGGCGGCAGGGTTACATCAACCCGCTCTGCAATCAGCCGTGCCTCAAGGGCTGCGGCTTCCAGCGCTTTACCGCGCTCTTCAACCGCGCGGTTTAGTTCATCACGCAGGCGGTTTAGGGCCGCACCACGGGCTTTGCGCTCATCTGGGGCCATTTTTCCCAACGCTTTGAGCAACGTTGTCAGGCGGCCAGACTTACCAAGGGTGCCTACCCGTATGGCATCCCATGCCCGCATATCTGCGGCACCAGCCAGTTCGGTCAGGACTTCCTGCCGAAAAACTTCAAGATCGTCGCTCATGAAACCTCGCACGAGGGGAAAAATACGCTATGGGGCGAATACTCCGTCCTGTAGCCGGAGAAAACCCCTACCCAAAGAAAACCCGCCATAAAGGTGGTTTTACCAGCCCTGCTTGTGCTTGCAAAACAAAGCTGTAGCCACAAAACAAAAAAGGCCGCCACAAAGGGCGACCTCTTTCGTCAACCATAATCGGTTAAAACTTAGGCAGCCAGAGCAGCCTGAGCTTTTTTCACGATTTCAGCGAAAGATGCTGCGTCATCAAATGCGATGGCGGCCAGAACTTTACGGTCGATTTCAATGCCAGCCTTATCCAGACCGTTAATGAAACGGCTGTAGGTCAGGCCATGCTCACGCACAGCAGCATTGATACGCTGGATCCAAAGAGCGCGGAATTCACGCTTTTTGTTACGACGGTCGCGGTATGCATACTGGAGAGACTTTTCAAGCCGTTCCAGAGCAATACGGTAGTTTGTAGAAGACCGGCCGCGGAAACCCTTAGAGAGCTTCAGAACCTTTTTGTGACGAGCGTGGGTTGTTACACCGCGTTTTACACGTGCCATATGTCAGATACTCCTCAAACCAGCCCGTAGGGTGCCCACTGCTTGACGGTACGGCCGTCCTGCGGGGTCATCACCTGTGCACCGCGGTTGGTGCGTTTCATTTTTTGCGGGCGCTTGATAAGGCCGTGGCGTTTGCCACATGGGCCGGAGAGCACCTTGCCGGTTGCGGTAATTTTAAACCGCTTTTTGACCGACGATTTGGTCTTCATCTTGGGCATTTCATTACTCCTGCAAACTGTAAACTTCGCCACACCTTACGGCGCAACAGATCACGGCCGGGCATGCCCCACAAGCCCGGGCGCGTGTGCGAAGCCGCCGCTTTACCCCAAAGCCCAGTTTTTTACAAGATAGCGAATGCAGAGTTTTTCCCTTAACCTCTGCTTGTACATCCTAACCGGCAGGCTGGTTTATACCCCAGCGTGCTACGCGTTGCCCTGCTACAACACACCTAACCCGTAGCACGCAACACGGCTTTTGCCACGGCTCGCTCAAAGCCCATACGTTTTGCGCCACCATGTTTCCTTAGCGGCACCCCAAAAGGGCTTTTAAGGCAACTTTACCCAGCCGTGCGCATTTAAAGAGACATTAAACGCCTTAATACCGTAGCGCCACCGGCAGGCAAGGCACGCCATGCCACACCAGCCCTTGCTACGGTTTGTTTCCACCCTGCTTTATGCAGCTAACATATATGAGGTTACGCCCTTTCATGACCGCCCTTTCCAACGCCACGCTCACCACTCTCCCCCCGTTGGTTCTAACACCCGGCTACAACCGTAAAGAGACCACCCCCGGTATTGCGCATCTGGCTGTTGGTAATTTTCATCGGGCCCATCAGGCACTCTATATAGACCGTGTATTAGCCCGTGCCGGGCAACAGGGCTGGGCTATTGTTGGCGTTGGCCTGCGCGACAACCCACGCGAAAGCAAGCGTGCAACCATTATGCACGAGCAAGACGGCCTTTATACCTTAACCGAATTTGCAACAGATGGCAGCCACACCACCCGGGCTATCGGGGCCATTACAGAATATGTACAAGCCGCAAAAGACCGCAAAGCCGCTATTGAGCGCCTTGCAGACCCAGCCATTAAAATTGTTAGCATGACCATTACCGAAGGCGGTTATTATGTTGATGCTAACGGCCAGTTTATGCTCAACACCCCCGCCATTGCCCAAGACCTGCAACGCAGCGTGCCTGAAACCGCTTTTGGTTTGATCACAGAAGCCCTGCGCCTACGGCGCGAGAGCGGTGCTGGGCCTTTTACAGTCATGACCTGCGACAACCTGCGCGATAATGGCACCGTGGCCCGCACCGCTTTTTGCAGCTACGCCACCGCGCGCGATGCAGACTTAGGCGCATGGATTAGCGAAAACGTCACCTTCCCTTCCACCATGGTTGACCGCATCACGCCCTCCGTCTCGGCTGATGACGTGGCGCGCCTTAACGCACTGAGCGGCGTAAACGACCAAATGCCCCTCTTTGCCGAAGACTTCACCCAGTGGGTTATTGAAGATAAATTTTGCGCAGGCCGCCCAGAGCTAGAAGCCGTAGGCGTGCAGTTTACAGATGACGTGGGGCCATACGAGCAGGTTAAACTGCGCATGCTCAATGCCTCACACTCCATGCTCGCCCTACCCGGCGTGCTTATGGCGTACGACACCGTGCCAGACGCCATGAAAGACACCGCTTTAGTAAGCTTGCTGGAGCAATTTTTAGCGCAAGATGCCAGCCCCTTTATTACACCCCCCAAAGGCGTTTCTTTGCCAGACTACGCCCGGCAGGTGCTAGACCGGTTCCGTAACCCGGCAGTGGGTGACCAACTGCTCCGCATTGCCTCAGACAGCGCTTCCAAACTGCCTGTATTTTGGACAGACACCGTAACCGGCATTTTAAAAGCAGGTAAAGACCACCGCCGCATTGCGTTTGGCGTGGCCTGCTTTTTGGAATATTTGCGCGGGCAAACAGACAACCAAAAAACGTACAGCCTTGCTGAACCTGCCTTAACAGAAGAAAGCAAAGCTCTCGCCCTACAAAATGACCCCGCAGCCGGGCTAAACATGCCCGTTTTTGCAGCATGGGGTTTGGAGCAGTATCCCGCTTTTGTAAAAGATGTAGCCGCCCTGCGCACCGCCATACGCACCACCGGAGCCCGCACAACACTACAGGGTTTGAGCCTGTAAAACCCTACCCCGTGCATTCTGTCTGGCCAGCAATTTTGGCCAGACAGGGCGCACCCACATACACACGCACAAAAACTTTCAAAATACAGGCTATAAAATAACTGTCGTCATTATTATTTTTTTCCAAACAAAAAGACTTTAAGACTATTCTAGAACATTCCATTATTATTCATTAAGTATTTTATCCTTATAAACTACAGACATTCCTCATTTTTCGAGCATTTTATGTCTGTTATTTCTTCTCATTCGGCCCTCAATCGTCTTTTTAGCTCAACACTCCAAACCCGCCTTATTGCTGCACGCGCCCTCGTTCAGGAGCAATGGCAATTAGACACAGCATGGCTCGAAAGTTTTAAAAACAAACTGAGCACAGCAGACGTTATTACTTTTGATGTGTTTGATACGGCTCTTACCCGCATTGTGGAAACACCGGCTGATGTATTTACCCTTATGGAAGACAGCCTAACCCACCATTACGGCCCTACGTTTAACAATTTTGCTTTAGAGCGCGAAACAGCAGAACAAGTGGCCCGCCACACAGCATGGCACCAAGAGAAACGCCGCGAAGTAACCCAGCACGATATTTACACGGCCTTGGCAGGCCTTTTACTGCAAACTTTATGCTCGCCCCAACATCTAGCCGCACTTGAGCGAGAAATAGAGCACCATGTGTGCCTAGCCACTCCAGAAATACAACAGGCCGTAACCATGGCCCTGCAGGCAAAACGCCACGTGCTGTTTGTTTCTGATATGTATTTGTCTGGCAAGCATATTTGCCAACTTCTTACACAAGCAGGCTACCCAGCCCCACTTACGCTACTTGCGTCATCAGACACACTGCACACCAAAGCAGAAGGCCACCAATGGCGCCTTGTAAAAAACAAATATCCTGCCGGGGCCAAAATACTCCATATTGGAGATAACCAACAAAGTGATGTTGCAAGCCCCAACAAACACGGCATTGCCACCCACCCCTACCTGCATGCACGTTCCGCCGCCCGTAAAGGCGGCCCTCTTTGCCCCGCTATTCTACCATTTTCTATTGCATCCAGAGTAGCACAGCTTACACACCCCAGATGCACCGCAGGGCAAAACACTATGGCACAGCTTGGCGCCAGTTGGGGGGCACTTGTTGTTGGCGCATACGCCAAATGGCTTGCCACACAGGCAGCGCAGGTTAAACCACGGCATATCTTTTTTTGCGCGCGCGATGGAGCGCTACCCTACGCCGCATGGAAAACACTGGGGCTAGACGCTGAAACTCAAATTCCTTCGTCCTACCTCTATCTGTCACGCAAAGCGCTCAATTTTGGCGCTGCGGCCACATCATGCAGCCCAGAATATTTAAGCCCCGCAGCACTGGAAACACTTACGCAAACCTACAGGCCCAACTCGGTAAAAGCCCTACTTACCCGCATTGGCTTTACCGAGCTCAGCCCCATTATGCAGCAGGCTGCGCAACAGTTTGGCTCCCTCCAGCACAGTATTTTTTGGAGCACCCCAAACTCAGTTATGCACTTTAAAGCCTTTTTGCAGCACCACGCGGCAGAGGTGTACGCACGCCTATGCATAGACCGAGACAACGCCACAGCTTACCTACTACAACAAGGCGCACACCAAGGCCCCATAGCCCTTGTTGATGTAGGCTGGCACGGCACTATGCAGGCCAGTATTGCGCAATTACTGCACCATGCAGGCTATGTGCCACAAATTTATGGTTTTTACTGTGGGTTATGGAACCGCGCCCAACGTAACAGGCCCATCGCTGGCTGGTTAGATGGTGCTTTTGGTAACGATTTTTTGCCAGACAACAGCCAATACGCGCTGCGTAATGCGGTAGCCATTCTAGAAAACCTGTTTACAGCCAACCACGGCACAACAGTGGGCTACCAAAACCACAATTGCACAATGGTGCCACTCCTTGCTCACTCTGAGATTGAAAGCGCACAACACGCACGCATTATTAAACCGTTTCAAACCGCAACGCTGGCTACCCTCAAGCAGCTAAGTGCTACCGGTCAGGCTCAAACCTTACTCAGCACAGACCTAACCCTAGAAACAGCCTTTGCCAGCTTAGCCCGCCTTGCTCTTTCCCCCACCACCAATGAACTGCACGATATTGGGTCTTTAGAGCATTGCGGCGACATTTCACACGCCAGTTACCTGCCCCTTGTGCACCCGCTCACCCACCCCACCATTGCCGAGTGCATAGAAGAAACCAACAAGAGCGAATGGCCCATGGCCACAGCGCTCACACTTCTCACCCACAGCAAGGGCGCAGAAAAAACAGCCCTAACCCACGCCCTTACCGCTCTTTTCTCTCATTACGACACGCGCACGCGGGCACAATTACAATGAACGCACCCTCCCCTTCCACCACAACAACACACGCCACAACACACGCAACGGTTGCGGTTGTTATGCGTACCAAAAACCGCCTACTGCTGTTGCACCGTGCGCTCTCCAGCGTTTTGTTCCAAACCCACACGGCTTGGCATCTTTATTTGGTGAATGACGGCGGCAACCAGCCAGAGCTTGAGCGCACATTAGCTCTCTACCGCCCACTTTTTGGTACCCGGCTAAGTGTTTTGCACCACAGCACAAGCCAAGGTATGGAGGCCGCGTCCAACGCTGCCCTAGCACATGTTACCGAAGCTTTTTTTGCCATTCATGATGATGACGACACATGGCACCCTGACTTTCTCAAACACAGCGTGGCCTTTTTAACCAACCCTGAAAATACAAGGTTTTTAGCGGTTACAACAGGCAGTGTTGTTGTGCATGAAGAGATTAAAAACGATATCGTGCACGAACTCTCACGTGAGGAATGGTGCGTAAACCGCGAAACCATCGACTTCACAAAACTGCTCTACGCCAACCTCTTTCCGCCCATCTCTCTTCTTATGCGCGCAAGCCTGCTCCAGAGCATTGGCGCTTTTAACGCCGCTCTGCCCGTGTTGGGAGACTGGGATTATAATATACGCATCATGCAGCAAGGAGATATTGGGTATATAAAAGACTACCTAGCCTTTTATCACCGGCGTAGTGCAGGCACTCATTCCGTTTATAGTAACACCATTACAAACCAAGCAGACCAGCACACGCTTTACAATATCCTTATACGCAACCAAAAGTTGCGAGAGAGTCTACGCACCTCTCCCCAGCTACTTGGCTTGGCACAGGGGTTAATTTTCTCAATGCAGCACCACAACGCGCCACTTTACAACGGCCTTGCCAGCACGTTGCAGCAATTGCAGAGCATTGAAACAGCCCTACACCACATAAACAACCGTCTTGCCAGTATTGAGCTTACCAGCATGTGGGTACACAAGTTACTGCGCCCTTTATACAAAGTGTGGCACCTTGCCCTACCTGCACGGCGGCTTGTGGCTAAGTTACGGGGCCGTGCTTAGCCTTACAGCAGAGCTTTCTGCCATACAGATAAAGCCTATGATAATAAAGTTTACATTCGTATGCACCACCAGTGCACACTGGCGCGCTATAAGCGCCAGTGTGCACTGCCGCCTATGTATTGGCCCTATTTTGTAGTGGTCAGATAGCTCAATTTACCTAATCGTGGGCCGGTAGCTGTGCAAAGCCATAACCCGCACGCACGCCAAGTCACTCCTATGCAGCCAACCCAAGCACCTGCCATAAATACCCCCACTCAACGGCCCTCATTCATCTTGGCTGGCAGCATAAAGCGGCACCGTTGCCTGCTCAGCTACCACCGCCGCATGCGCTACCGTCTTTTTTGAACCTAAAACCTCACCCAACACCGGGCCTGCCCCAACCAGCACACCAGACATACCTAAATAGCAATGCAGCATATAGCTGGCACTACACGTCAGCGAAGAGTGCCGCCTCTCCCCAATACACGTTTAGAAAGTCAGTTCAATTTTCTTTGTTATAGCAAGAACACATAACAAGGCCGTAACAATCAAGCAGTTACTACCTGAGGCATAACTTTGCGTATTACACACTGGCATATTGGGCATTTCTATACTCATGTGGGCTCTTTAGTTATGTACCACGTAGTTAAGCTGCCACATGAATGCCAACCTTCTCTTGCGTAATAAAAAGAAACCCAAAACAAGACGTAAACACTATTTAAAACAGTTCATTTTCTAGCGCTCAAATTCGCCAATAGAGCGCCTTTTTTCTCGCCCTAAACTTGCTAGACAGTAAACCGACTGCTGCCTTTACACTTCATATTTTGTAGCATAGCCGCAACAGACCTGCCGCGTTTTGCATTGACAGAAAGAAGATTATCTATATTCAATAGAATATAGACGATAGTAAATAGACTTGATTTCAAACATAAATTACTCCCCATAAATAAATCTTATTCATTTTTTAAGTGTTTTGCCTGCCACCTATGCATTTATTTACCCCTCAATTCACGATAAATACATCATAACGAAATAACGGGCCTTGGGGCTGAGTGCATACCAATGCATGGGAGGGAAAACGGTTGTGCCGTTTTTTCGCGTTGGCGACGCCTCCGCCCCGTTCAGGATTGGGGGTAGAGTGATCAAACGTCTTTTAAGCGGAGTTGTGGGGGCCGGTGTCCTTGGTGGGCTGGGGTTTCTGTATTACGCATACTATCCGGCTATTGCGCCTATCACACCTCCGTCAGCCAGCAGTTTTTCTGCTGAGCAGATAGAGCGTGGCCGTATTGTTGCGGCAGAAGGCTACTGCGCAGAGTGCCATACCCGTACAGATAACGGCGGCGGCCCAGAGCTGGCTGGTGACTATAAAATGGAAACCCCTTTTGGGGCCATTTACTCCTCCAACATCACCCCAGACCCAGAAGTGGGCATAGGCCGCTGGTCAGAAGAAGCCCTGCGCCGCGCCATGCGCTACGGCGTCTCGCGGGAGGGGGAGCACCTTATTCCCGCTTTCCCATACGACCATTTCACCAAAATGACAGATCAGGATATTTCTGACCTGTACGCCTATCTCATGACACGCCCTGCCGTGCACATGACCCAGCGCCCTAACGAGCTCCCCTTCCCGCTTAGCCTACGTATTGGCCAAGCAGCCTGGAAGCTCATGTTCTTTACGCCCGGCGTTTACAAACCAGACCCCAGCCATGATGACCTATGGAACCGTGGTGCGTATCTGGCCGAAGGCAACGCCCATTGTGGGGCCTGCCATACCCCCCGTAACCTTATGGGCGCAGAGAAAAAAGGCTCCGTCTATGATGGTGCCGTGGTTGATAACTGGATTGCCCCACCGCTTAACGAGCACAACCCAACCCCAACCACCTGGACAGAAGACGAACTGTACCAATACCTGCGTAATGGTGTAGCCCCTCTGCATGGCCCAGCTGGTGGCCCCATGTCTCCGGTTGCGCACCGCTTTTTGGCTACCGTGCCCGAGCAAGACGTGCACGCCATTGCCCACTACTTTGCCGATGTAGACAAAGCCAGCGAGCGCCAGAAGCACGACAAAGCAGCACTTGAGCTTGCCATGGAACAGTCTAAAAAAGACCTGATCGGCCCGAATGTAGACCCAGACGCAAAGCTGTATCAGGGCGCATGTGCCGCCTGCCACTATAACGCTGCTCCAAGCCCCGTGCTTGGCCGCCCAGACCTGGCACTTAACAACGCCCTGTGGCTAGACGAGCCAACCAACCTGTATCAGGTCATGCTGCACGGCCTAACGGCTGAAGAAGGCCAGTCTGGTGTTGCCATGCCCAGCTTCTATAACGCCCTGTCCGATGCAGATATGGCGCGCATTGCCGCTTACTTGCGCCGCACACGCACCACCCTGCCAGCTTGGACAGACCTAGAGAAAAAGGCCGCCGACGTGCGCAAAACCGTCAAGCCCATTCCTGTCAACTCTTCTCACTAAGACGGTACACGGAGCCAGATATGATAAAGTTTAAACTGAATGGCCGTGACGTTACCGTCGATGTGCCAGACGACACCCCCCTGCTCTGGGCCTTGCGGGACGAGTTAGACCAGACAGGCACCAAGTTTGGGTGTGGCGTAGGCCAGTGCGGTGCCTGCACCGTGCATGTGGGTGGCCGCGCTACCCGCTCCTGCATTACCCCGGTTAGCTCTATTGCCGGGGCCGAGGTTGTAACCATTGAAGGGCTAGACCCAGCAGGTAACCACCCCGTGCAGGAAGCCTGGCGCGAAATTCAGGTACCTCAGTGCGGGTACTGCCAGTCTGGCCAGATTATGCAGGCCGTAAGCCTGCTTAAAGACTACCCAAACCCCACGGATGAAGAAATTGACGGCGTAATGGGCGGCAGCCTGTGCCGTTGCATGACCTATATCCGTATTCGTAAGGCTATTAAAAAAGCCGCTGCCGCCATGCGTCAGGAGACAGCATCTCATGGGTAAGCTCGAACAGATTGCCGCACGGCAAGATAAAGCAGCAGGCCTTACCACAAGCCGCCGCGGCTTTTTGCTTACCGCCATGGGGTCTGCCCTTATGTTTGGCTTCGCGCGGGAAGGTAAAGCGGCCCAGCTTTACCCAGCCAGTGCCACAATGCCGGGTAATGGCGCGTTCGAGCCCACAATCTGGTGCTCTATCGGGCCAGATGGCACCGTCAACATCAACGTTATCCGTGCAGAAATGGGCCAGCATGTTGGCACAGCCCTAGCCCGTATTATCGCTGATGAAATGGAAGCCGACTGGGACAAAGTCCAGATCACGCAGGTTGATACAGACCCCAAATGGGGCCTTATGGTTACCGGCGGGTCTTGGTCTGTCTGGATGACATGGGACCAGTTCCGTCAGGCTGGTGCGGCCGCCCGTAGCGTTATGGTGGAAGAAGGCGCTAAACTGCTTGGCACCACCCCCGCTAACTGCGTTGCCCGTAATGGCCGCGTTATTGCTGGCAGCAAATCCATTTCCTATGGTGATATTGTAAGCAAGGTGCACCCCACACGCACCTTCACACCAGAAGAAATGGCTAAATTACCCCTCAAACCCGCGTCCGAACGCCGCCTTATTGGCAAAGATGTCAAATCGCTCGACATTCCCGCCAAAACCACCGGCAGCGCCATTTACGGGATTGATGCCAAACTGGAGGGCATGGTTTACGCACGCCCTAAACTGCCCCCAACCCGCTATGGCGCAAAAGTTGTTTCTGTTGATGAAACAGAGGCCAAAAAGGTAAAAGGCTACATTCGGCACATCGTATTGGAAGACCCTTCCAATACCGTGCCGGGTTGGGTTGCGGTTATTGCCTCTTCCTACCCCGCAGCTATTCGCGCAACCGATGCGCTAAAAGTAACATGGACACCGGGCAAAACTGCCAACGTGTCCGAGCAGGATATTATTGAACACGGCCGCAAACAAATTGCCGACAAAACCGGTGGGTCTTGCGTGTTTAATGATGACGGGGTTGATGACGCCTTTAAATCTGCCAAGCAGGTTTTTGAGCGCACCTACACCTGCGCTTCTGTGCTGCATTACCAGCTTGAACCCACAAACGCCCTTGCCCGCCTACAAGATGGCAAGTGGGAAGTACATTGTGGCAACCAGTGGCAGTCTTTGTTCCTGCCGGTTATTGCCAAAGCCCTGCAAGTGCCAGAAACCGATGTGGTTATGCGCAGCTACCTGCTGGGGGGTGGCTTTGGCCGCCGCCTAAACGGAGACTACGCCGTACCAGCCGCCCTTATTTCCAAGGCACTTGGCGGTAAGGCCGTTAAACTCATTCTGACCCGCTCAGATGACATGCAGTTTGACAGCTTCCGCTCACCCTCTATCCAGACCGTGCGCGTTGCACTGGATGAGCAAAAACAGCCAAAAGGGTGGGAACACCATGCCTCTGCCGGTTGGCCAACCCGCGTTATGGCCGCAGCCTTTATGGAAAAAGGGGCTGATGGCAAACCCTACGACCAGTTTGCCATTGCCGGGGCAGACCATTGGTACGACGTTGGGCCAATGCGCGTTCGCGCACTGGATAACGATCTTGCCAGCGACACCTTCCGCCCCGGTTGGTTGCGCTCTGTTAGCTCAGGCTGGACACCATGGGCGCACGAAGCCTTTTTGGACGAACTAGCACACGAACTCGGCAAAGACCCAGTAGACTTCCGCCTGTCTCTGCTCACGGCCAAGGGCCGCAATGCAGGCAAAGCGCCAGATTCTGTTGGCGGTGCAACCCGTCAGGCCGCTGTGCTTAAACGCCTTGTTGAAAAATGTGGCTACGGCAAAACCTCTTTGCCAAAAGATACAGCCATTGGCATTGCCACCACCTTTGGCCAAGAGCGCGCCATGCCAACATGGACAGCCGGTGCAGCACAAGTGCATGTTGACCGTAAAACCGGCGTGGTAACCTGCCAAAAAATCTGGCTGGTGCTAGATGCGGGCACCATTATCGACCCCGATGGCGCAGCCGCCCAAACAGAAGGCGGGGCACTATGGGGCCTGAGCATGGCTCTGTTCGAGAATACGGAAATTGTAAACGGCAACGTGCGCGACCGTAACCTGAACACCTACACCCCAATACGCATTGCCGATGCACCAGAAATTGACATTGAATTTGTCGAAAGCACAGAAAAACCAATGGGCTTGGGTGAACCGGGCGTTACAACCATTGGGGCCGCTATTGCTAACGGCGTGTTTAATGCCGTAGGCATACGCCTGCGCCACCAGCCTATCCGCCCAGCAGATGTGCTCAAAGGCCTTGCGGAAAAGAAGTCAGCGTAAAAGCTCCTTTTTAAAGCCTCGCTTATAAAAAGGCTGGCTGGGAGTTCAGGGCATAACAGCCTGAACTGCTCAGCCAGCCTTTCTTTTTACTTACACAGGCACACCTATAAGCCCAGCAGAACCATCAACAGACAAACCCTGGCAGCCACAAAACGGCATTCCAAAATAAAACCCCGCCACTCCATTAAGTGACAGGGCTTCAGAAAATTCTAAAAAATAGAAACTCTCTTTTTATTTCAATAGTTTTAAAAAAACTTTCAACACTCAAAAAAAACGATAGCATCATCTTTTTAACCCACCTGAGAGAGCACTATACAATCTCAGAGGCAACGGCGACCCAGCCACATTTGTAACTGCGTGGGCACTTCGGCACACCCACAATATGGTAGCACCGAAGCAAAAACCTCTTATTTAAAAAAACAAAAACACCACAACCCACGTTAATGGGCTTTTAAAATAGCCCTAACTAAAGCCGACACGACACCTTACGCAGCTATTGCCGCAGCAGCAGAACGTATTGCCCGCGCCATAGCTTCAACCCCGTTACCACGGTTGGTTGAGAGTGCTTGCACCAAGCCTAGGTCATGTAAAAATTTTGGCTCTGTTGCAATAATTTCTGCACTGCTACGGCCAGAATATACCCGCAGCAACAAGGCCACCAAGCCACAGACAATGGCCGCATCAGACAGGCCTGCAAAATACAGGTTACCGTTCTCTTCTCGTGCTTCTAGCCATACCTGGCTTTGGCAACCGGGCACGCGGTGTGCATCATCGCACCATTCTTTAGGAAAAGCCGGTAACTTACGGCCCATTTCTATAATATACTGGTAACGCTCCATCCAGTCATCAAACAGTTCCAGCTCGTCCTTAATAGCCTCAATGGCTTGGGCGGCTGTCTCTTCAAGTGGTAATACAAAAGGTGCGTCCATTATAAAATAAACCGGCTGAGGTCACCCTTACGGGCCAAAGGAGCCACTTTCTCATGTACGAGAGAAGCGCCAACGGAAATTGCCTCGCCCTTACGATCCGAGGCCGTGAAAGAGATCTCTTCCAACAGCTTTTCAAGCACTGTGGCAAGACGACGCGCACCAATATTTTCAACACGCTCGTTAATATCTGCCGCCAATTCGGCCAATGCATCCACTGCGCTCTCTTCAAACGTTAAGCATACACCTTCAGTTTGCAGCAAAGCGGTGTATTGTTTGAGCAAAGAATGCTCAGGGTCTGTTAAAATACGCCGCAAGTCTTCACGCGTAAGGGGTTGCAACTCAACCCGTATGGGCAAACGCCCCTGTAACTCTGGCAGCAGGTCAGACGGCTTAGCCACATGAAACGCGCCCGATGCAATAAAGAGAATATGGTCGGTTTTAACCGGCCCATATTTGGTAGAAACCGTGGTGCCCTCTATAAGGGGCAGCAAGTCACGCTGCACGCCCTCGCGCGAGACATCTCCCCCACGCGTACCGCCCTCTGCTGCGCGGGCGCACACTTTGTCTATTTCATCTAAAAAAACAATGCCGTTATTTTGCGCGTGCGCCACGGCCTCGCGGGTTAGGGCCTCGTTATCCAGCAGTTTATCGGCTTCTTCTCGCTCTAGGTATATACGGGCGGCAGAAACCTTTAATTTGCGTGGCTGGGGGGCACGGTTCATAAACCCCTTCATCATTTCGCCAAAGTTAATAACATTGCCGGGCATAACACCGGGCATTTCCGTGCCAGTGTGAGGGGCGGCTTCTACAACAGCCACTTCAATGTCTTTGTCTTCAAGCTGGCCTTCACGCAACATGGTTCTAAACTTATTGCGCGTTTCTGCGGCAGCACCCTGCCCTACCAGCGCATCTAACACGCGCTCTTCTGCTGCTTGCTCGGCCTTTCCTTTTACCTCACGCCGCTTAACGTCACGCAGCATGGTCAGAGAGGCCTCAACAAGATCGCGGATAATACTATCCACATCACGCCCCACGTAACCTACTTCGGTAAATTTGGTGGCTTCTATTTTCAAAAAGGGTGCTTGCGCCAATTTGGCAAGCCTACGGGCAATTTCGGTTTTACCGCAGCCTGTTGGCCCAATCATGAGTATGTTTTTTGGTACAACTTCATCGCGCATGCCCTCTGCCAGTTGCGCTCTGCGCCAGCGGTTACGCATGGCTATGGCAACGGCCCGTTTGGCATCGGCTTGGCCAACAATAAACCGGTCAAGTTCAGACACAATTTCACGCGGAGAAAATGTTGGTGCGTCCATGCTCTCAGCCCCCCTTACTCTTTACCCACACGCGCTGAAAGCGTTTCTATGCGCACAGAATGGTTGGTATAAACACAGATATCACCAGCAATTTTCATGGAACGCCTTACAATTTCCTCAGCATTCAACCCGTCAACCGTTAACAGCGCACGGGCAGCAGAAAGCGCATAATTACCGCCAGAGCCAATGGCAATAATGCCATCTTCTGGCTCCAACACGTCTCCGTTGCCTGTCAGGGTAAAAGAATGCTCAGCATCTGCCACAGCCATCATGGCTTCTAGGCGGCGTAGGTAGCGGTCTGTGCGCCAGTCTTTTGCCAGCTCAACACACGCCCGTTCCAATTGGTTTGGGTAGCGCTCCAGCTTGGCCTCTAGGCGCTCAAGCAAGGTAAAGGCATCTGCCGTGGCCCCGGCAAACCCTGCCAGAATAGAACCAGATGGCCCAATGCGGCGCACCTTACGGGCATTGCCCTTAATAACAGTGCTGCCAAGTGTAACCTGCCCATCGCCTGCCATGGCCACATCTGGGCCACGCCTAACGCAGAGAATGGTTGTACCGTGCCAACCAACAGGGTCGTGCGGGGTGGAGGTCGTGTGAAAGCTTTGCATAGTAACAAGAAATAGGTGCTCCCCCCGCTAACGCAAGGGGGCACCGTTATGCAGCCAGCATTGCCCTTACATCTGCCAACAAAGCATCTCGTGTGTAGGGTTTATGCAAAACCGTTACCCCTGCGGGCAGCAAACCCAAGTCTGTATAGCCTGTTACAAACAGCACAGGCAGGTGCGGCTTTTTAACCTGAATATGCCGCGCGGCCTCGTTTCCGTTCATGCCCGGCATCATAACGTCCATCACCACCAAGGCTATTTCTGGGCTGTCATCCACCTTTTGCAGTGCTTCCATACCGCTGGCCGCTTCTAGCACCTTATACCCAGCCCGGCGTAAAAACCCGGCTGTTACGGCACGCACGCCCGGTTCGTCATCAACCACCAAAATGGTGTTGCCGGGTTCAAGCACTGGCAGCACAACCCGTGGCTCTACTGGTTTGGGGGCAGCCACTATTTTTTCTGGCACAGGCTGGTTGGTGGCGGCCATAGCTGGCAGCCATAGCTCAATAGATGTGCCCCCACCGGGCACGCTATCTACCCGCACTTCACCACCGCAGTGGTTAATAAACCCATAAATCATGGACAGGCCCATACCCGTACCCTGCCCCATATCTTTGGTCGTAAAGAAGGGGTCAAAAATACGAGCCTGCATTTCTTCGGTCATGCCAACGCCGGTATCCATAACCTGCACAACCACCCAAGCCTCACCCGGTGCGCCAGAAGAGGTACGCCCAAGCAACCGCGCAGACTTACGGACAGAAACACTAATAACACCATCATCTGGCTGGGCATCCTGTGCGTTTACGCACAGGTTAAAAACAGCCAGTTCTAGCTGTATGGCATCTGTCCAGACCACCGGCAGGGGGTCTTCTGGCAGGTTAAACTGCACGCCGCTCATACGGCCTGCGGCTTCTAGGCTATCTGCCCCCAAAGCATCTTGCAGGTCACTGGGCACTTTGCCGTGCATCATAAAGCCTTCAAGGTCTTTAAGCAGGCTTACAACATCAACCTGCTGGCAAGACAAATGGCGCGGGCGGCTAAAATCTAGCAGTTTTTGTGTAAGCACCCCACCACGCCGGGCGGCCTCAAGCGCATTGTTAAACAGGCGGCTTACCCCGGCCTCTTTAGGTGGTTCAATATCCTGCACCAGTTCCAAAGACCCCATAATGGCGGTAAGCAGGTTATTAAAGTCGTGCGCTATACCACCGGCCAGCGTGCCAATGGCCTGCATTTTTTGGGCTTGGCGTAGTCTTTGCTCCAAATTGAGCAAATCTGTTACGTCACGGTCTATTAGAATAGAATAATCAGCTACATCTGGCATGGCCCGAGAGGTCACGCTGCTATCTGAGCCATTACCAAGCTTAATGCGCGTTAAGTCGTGCCAGCGGGCGTAGCCTTTGGCATCTGAAAGTTTCAGTACCTGCTGGTCACGCCCACCACTTGCCAAAACAGGTTTAGCGTCTTGCAAACTTGCTAAGCGCTCCCCTTCCACAAGCTCTTCTTCTGTTTGGCCAAGGCAGTCTTGCACAGACGTACCCAGTTGCTGCGCCATTTGCGCATTAACCCGAATAAAGCGGCCTTTTTCATCTTTAAAAGCCAGCCCAAAAGGCAGGTTATCAAGCAGGCCACGCAGCAAGCGCTGCTCACACGCCAGCTCTTTTTCCAACTCATACCGGCGGGCAGCCTGCGCCACCATAGACAGCAGTGTTTCACCGTCCCACGGTTTGTAGGCAAAAAACGAAATTTGCCCACGGTTAAGGGCCGCCTCAACGGCAGAAATATCGGCGTACCCTGTCAGCAATACCGCCCCGGCAGATGAAAGCTGGCGCGCCTGCGCCAAAAACGCATCTCCGGTCATGTTGGGCATGCGCTGGTCTGAAATGATCACCGCAACATCAGGCTGTTGCTCAAGCAGTTTCAACCCCTGCTCGCCAGACGAGGCCGACAGAACCGTGTACGTTTCTTCCAGCAGGTCTGTCAGGGCCACCAGAATTTCAGGTTCATCATCTACAACCAGTACAACAGGCTTATTTCTTAACTCAGGCAGCGTTATCACTGCGCTTCTCCTCCACCGGCGTGTACGGCACCCGCAGGGTAAAACAGGCCCCACCGTTTTGTTGCATATTGGTCACAACAATACTTCCACCATGAGCCTGTACAACACCATAGGCGGTGGCCAGCCCTAACCCAGTCCCTGACCCTACAGGTTTTGTTGTAAAGAAGGGTTCAAATATCCGTTCCTGTAGCGTTTCAGGCATACCCGGCCCTGTATCCGTAATACGAATAACATAGTCCATCTGCCCAGCCTTCTCTGTTGACGCGGCAAGGCAGGACGAAATCTCAATTTTATCGCGCTGTGGTGTTTTTATATTTTTCTCTTTTTCTGCTGTGCGTTTTTCTAAAATAGCATCTGCGGCATTGCTTACAATATTCATAACCACCTGGTTCACCAATGCCGCCTGGCACAATAGCTCTGCCGGGGCATCTAGGTGGCAGACAACCTCAATTTCCTGCCCTAATTTGGGGGCCAGTAGGGTTAAAACCATGCTTAAGGCTTCTGGCACATCTAGGCGGGCAAACTCGCCTTCCTCCAACCGAGAAAAGCGGCGCAAACTGGCCACTAGGTCACGCATACGTGACAGCCCAACCAAAGATGCCGCAAGCCGCTCACCACTTTTGGTGAGGGCAGATTCGGCCACCACAAGGTCTCCGGCCTGCACAGCCTCCTGCGCACGGGCTATGCTGCGGCTTACTGTATTTTCGTGCGCCAAAACAAATGCCAATGGGTTATTAAACTCGTGGGCAATACCGGCGGCCAACTCCCCCAAAGAGGCCATTTTGGCTGACTGCACCAGCTTGGCCTGCGCCTCTATCAATTTACGGTTGGCTGCTGCCAAGTCGGCATTAACCCGGCGCAGGGCGTCAGCCAATGCCATACGGGCACGGGCACTTTCAATATGCGCGTCTTCTTGGCGCATTTCGTCTTGCAAAATTTTACGGCGCACTAAGCTATCTATGCGGGCCATTAACAGAGTGGCTGAAATATCGGCATCCACCAGATCATCAACACCTGCCTCAAACGCTATGGTCGCTTTGTGGCCAACCACTTGCCCGCTTGGCACCATACCCAGTACGCGGCTGCACTGCCTATAGCGCCGCCGCAGCACAACAAGGCGTTGTACAAGGGCTAAACCATCAAACTCTGGGCATGCTAAATCTACCACCACGCAATCTGGGTAGCGTTGACCGCCTGCTTTTTCTGGGCCTTCTAAACTGGCTAGGTTTGTTACCAAAGTAGCTTGTTGGCAGTTTTGTTTTACCCAGTCCAAAATAGCAGGCTGGGCTATAGTCTGTGGTTCTGCATGCACTGTATCGGGGGTACCACCTGCCCAAGACCATAAAACCCCACCGGGCGCGGTCACAACCATAACAGAAGGGGCGTGGTAGCCTACGTCTTCACGCAGGGGTAAATCATCTGCATATTCGCGCAGCAGAGTGCATACCCTAAACATAAAAAGCAGCGGGTCTGACTGCACACAAAAACAGGCATCTGCCCCCCGCTCCAGCACAGCTTGCTCGCAGGCGGGGTCTGCATTTTCAGTGAGCACAACAATAGGTATGCCGCGTGTTATGGCGTTAACACGTAAGCGTTGGCTCATGTGAATGGCGGTCATATCTGCCATTTCAACTGGCACAACCAACAAGTCTGGCAAACCGTTTTCAAACGCGGCAAAAGCCGAAGCCCCATCAGGCAGGCTTTCAACCTGAAAACCACGTTGGCGCAGCAGCCCAGCAAACCGGCCCTGCGCGGCGCCCCCAACGCCAACAAGCCAGACCGTGCACGACAAAAGATTCATGTATTATCCGCCTTAGTCGTCATACTTGCTGCCATAACAGGGCTTTGCATACGCCCCTACCAGCCAACCCATGTAAAAACCAATACCCTATTGGGGCCAGAGCCACCCCTGTTGTGCAGGGGCAAGCACTATCCCGCCAGAGGTATGATGCATCATGAGCATGTTTTAATTTGTTCCTAAATGCTGAGAAACCAACCTCGCAAAGTCGTGATCTCTTAAGCCTTTGCGCCGATAGGCCGTGCATAACCCGCTTTGCGTTGGAAAGAGTGTGCGTAGGCGCTGGCTCGTGTATAGTCCGGCAACCTTAACACCCTGCGGGCTTACCTAAGGCTTATGGGGCAATTTCAGTTTCAGCACCAAGGGATCGTGGCATATTATGGATCAGCCTTCCAACGCCTCATACGGCCGTGCGCCGCTTTCTTCCAACAAACCAAAAGCGTCAGACATGATACTGCTTAGCATGCTCCGCACCACCATTTGGGCTATCTGCTATTTTGTGTTCTATTTTGTACAGCAACTGGCTGAACTGCTCGCTCCTTTGCTGCTTATTGCTGGTGTGCTCTGGAAAGTTCTGCCTGCTGTTATTGGCTCCCTCACCCACGCTGCCGCCGCAGCAGACCCCCAAGCGCGTGATGCCATAAGTGGTGTTGCCGCCGCCATTCCATCGCACCTTGCCGTTGCCGGGTACGACCTAACCGCAAGCAGCCTCATTTGGGATGGTATTTTGCTTATGGCTCTTGCTGCCGCAGGGGCAACGCTGGCCACCATTGCTGGCAAAAACGTCTAAAACCATACCTCTAAAAATAGCTGCGTATTACAGGCAGTTTTCTTATCCTTTGAGCAAAACACTACCAAAGGCAAGAAAACTGCCCAAAACCCACGCACCCAAGTGCGCTTTATAAACCCTTACTTACCCAAAGCTGCACACAGTAACTTCTGCAGACCAAACAAGTGCCTCTGCAATAAACGCCAGCTTTTAATATTTGTTTGGCTGAGGTTTTTGCCACGACTGCGCACGCTCACTTTAATTGAAGCCAGCTAAAAAACTTTCAAAACACAACGAGTCAATACGTTACCATAAGCACGGCACGGCACGGCACGGCACGGCACGGCACGGCACGGCAC
>NZ_BAMX01000025.1 GCF_000963965.1 Acetobacter orientalis | reverse complement strand
CCCAGCCATTACCCGCCGTTATTTTGCCCAGCGCGGTATTAACGCCAATATTGTGCACCTACACGGCGCTATGGAACTGGCCCCCATGCTTGGCCTGTCCCGCCTGATTGTTGACTTGGTAGATACTGGCTCAACCCTACGCGCAAATGGCCTGCGCGAGGTTGAAACCATTGCCCACATTACCAGCCGCCTCATTGTAAACCGCACAGCGCTTAAAACCCGCCCGGAAGAAATTTCGGCTATTATCACACAATTTCGCACGGCTCTTGCAAGCCAGCAGCAAGACCAAAACAGCTAAGGCAGACCGCTTTCATGAAACGGCTTGATATTCGTGATTCCGGCTTTGAGGCCGAATTCTCCTCCCTTCTCGCAGCACGTGAAGAACAGGGGCAAGAAGTGCATGGCCCGGTTGCCTCTATTCTGGCGCAGGTACGCAAAGACGGCGATACCGCTCTTTGCGCCTTAACCGAAAAATTTGACCGCCTCCCCCTTAGCGCAGAAAAACTGGCCTTTACCCCGCAAGAGGTTGAAGCCGCCCGCGCGCAGGTAAGCCCAGACCTGCTTGCAGCGCTGGACGTAGCGGCAACCCGTATTGAATCTTTCCACCGTGCCCAACTGCCAGAAGGTATTCGCTATACCGATGATGCAGGCATGACACTGGGCATGCGCTGGATCCCGCTTGATGCAGTGGGCCTGTACGTACCGGGCGGCAAGGCAGCCTACCCCTCCTCCGTGCTTATGAACGCCATTCCCGCCCGTGTGGCAGGGGTAGAGCGGCTGGCTATGTGCGTGCCCACACCAGATGGTATTATTAACCCACTTGTGCTTGCCGCAGCACACCGTGCCGGTGTGACCGAAATTTACCGCGTAGGCGGGGCGCAAGCTGTAGGCGCTATGGCGTTTGGTACCAAAACCATTAAGCCAGTAGACCGCATTGTTGGCCCCGGTAACGCCTATGTGGCAGAAGCCAAACGGCAGGTTTTTGGCCATGTGGGTATAGATAGCATTGCTGGCCCATCAGACGTAGTGGTTATTGCCGATTCGGCCACAGACCCACGCCTTATTGCCCTAGACCTTCTGGCCCAAGCTGAGCACGATGAACTGGCACAAGCCACCCTCATCACCCCCGATGCAGCCTTTGCAGACACAGTTATTGCCGCCGTTGAAACCGAGCTTAAAACCCTCACCCGCACGGCTATTGCCAGCGCAAGCTGGGCACGTAACGGTGCTGTTTTAATTGTGCGGTCTTTGGAAGAAGCCGTTACTCTGGCCAACCGCTTAGCCCCAGAACATCTGGAACTTATGGTTGATGACCCCGAGAGCCTGTTTGCCCATGTACGGCACGCGGGCGCGGTTTTCCTAGGCCGTTACTGCCCCGAAGCGGTGGGAGACTATGTTGGCGGCCCCAACCATGTGCTGCCCACATCGCGCACCGCACGCTTTGCTTCTGGGCTATCTGTGTTTGACTTCCTTAAACGCACCACCTTTTTGGCTGGTGGGCCAGACGCCCTGCGCCGCATTGGCCCCGCAGGGGTTGCTTTAGCCCACGCAGAAGGGCTTGAAGCACATGCTCTGAGCATCTCTGCCCGGCTAGATGCTTTGGCAAAGACAACACCTAACGCTTGACCCGAAGCACGCTCTCACCCATATCTCCTCCTCACAACTTTGATGTAGGTTTAAAAATGAACGAAGGACGCCATGTCTAAAGAAGACATGATTGAATTTAGCGGCACGGTTACAGAACTCCTGCCCAACGCAATGTTCCGTGTGAAACTCGATAACGAGCACATGATTCTGGCCCATACCAGCGGCAAAATGCGTAAAAACCGCATTCGCGTTCTGGCCGGTGACCGCGTGAACGTTGAAATGACCCCCTATGACCTCTCCAAAGGTCGTATCACCTTCCGCTTCAAGTAAGACCATGACCGCATCCGGGCCTACAGGCACGGAAGGCGCCATACGTCCTGCTTTTGTGCTGGCTTCAGCGTCTCCCCGCAGGTTAGATCTTCTGGCCCAGTTGGGGGTGACGCCTGAGCGCGTTTTTCCTGCTGATATTGATGAAACGCCAGCGCGTGACGAACAGCCACGCCCTTACGTGCGCCGTATGGCAGCAGAAAAAGCCCAAAAAATTGCCAGCCAGATTACTGAGCCAGCCCTTGTGCTGAGCGCAGATACTGTTGTGGCACTTGGCCACCGCATTTTACCCAAAGCCGAAACTATTGAGACCGCACGGGCTTGCCTACGCAAACTCTCAGGCCGCCGCCATACGGTGTTTACCGCCATACGCTGCGTGCCAAGTGCAGGCTGGCCCGAAGGCTGCGTAAGCGAGCGCGTGGTTGAAAGCACGGTCGCTTTCTCCCGCATGACCGAGCAGCAAATTGAAGCCCTTCTTGCTACGGGAGATTGGCAGGGCAAAGCCGGGGGCTACGCCCTACAAGGCCATGCTGCGGGGTTTATTCGTTTTATATCAGGCAGCCCTTCTGCCGTTATAGGCTTGCCACTTTTTGAAACCGCACAGCTTTTGCGCGGCCAACCGGGCAACTGGTTGCCGTGAGCGTTTTTCTGCGCCTCACCTTTTCCCCCGGTGAAGTGCGCATTGCGGTTACGCAAGATGACAAGCTGCTAGACTACGCCCTATGGCGGCCCGCCGCACCCG
>NZ_BAMX01000026.1 GCF_000963965.1 Acetobacter orientalis | reverse complement strand
AAAGGGCGGTGTCCTAGGCCTCTAGACGAACGGGACACAGAGGCTGGCGTGCGGTGGATTTACGCAAATTATGGTGCGAGCACAAGGGCTAAAATGCAAAATTTTAAAAAAATATAGGGTGGCGGTTTGGTAGCTGCTTTGGGAGTGCGGCAAAAATGAAACAGTAGCGGTTATGTCGACGGTTTAAGTCTAAATAATGTTTGATATGTTATACCATAACAAATTATAGCCTCAACCTTAACTCAAATTTTGCTTTTCGGTAGGGGCATATTTATGCGCGTTTCTCGTCTTTCGTTTGCACTGGCGTGTTCTACGTTGTGCTCAACGGCTGGTTTTCTGGCATGGGTGCAGCAGGCCCATGCTCAAACGCAGTTGGAACAGACGGGTACGGCAACGCGTAGCGTGCATACCTCTGTGCCAGCCCAGGGTAGCCAAGCTGTTGCGCAGGCATGGCGCGAAAAAGCGCAAGGTCATGTGGGTATCTCTGCAAAAACACACTTCACTGGCCGGGAAACGGTGAATATTGAGCCTGCAAAAGTGGCGCAGCCTGAGCGGGTGACTGTTACCGCGCATCTTGACCGCGCACGCTCTGATTTGCAGCCAGATACCGGGGCAACAGTGTATCGGTTTAGCCGTAAAGCGCTGGAAACTATACCGGGTGGCGATAACGTGCCGCTCAACCAAGTGCTGCTGCAGGCTCCGGGTGTGGCACAAGATAGCTATGGCCAAATTCATGTGCGTGGCGACCATAACGAGGTGCAGTTTCGCCTTGATGGTGTGCAACTGCCAGAAGGGCTAAATGTATTTGGCCAAGCGCTGATGACCCGTTTTGCAGACAGTATGTCTTTAACAACGGGCGCATTACCAAGCGAGTTTGGCTTTTTACAAGCTGCTGTTGTTGATATTACTACCAAAAATGGCACAACAAATGCTGGCGGCAATGTGTCTATTTATGGTGGAGCACGGGACTATTTTTTTCCGTCTTTGCAATATGGCGGGCATAAAGGGAAGTGGGATTATTTTGCAACGGCTGACTTTGTGCATGACCGCATGGGCATTGAAAATACGACCGGCTCTTTCAATGCAAAACATGACCTAAGCAACCAGTACCATTTTCTGGGGCATGCGCGTTATACGGCTGATGAAAATACACGTATTAGCTTTATTGCTGGTATTTCTAATGCTGAATATCAGTTGCCTAATAATCCGGGGCAGCAGACACAATTTGCAATGCCGTCGTATAGCGGAAGTGCTTTGGCGCAGCAGCAAGGTAGTTCCGATAGTGATAGCCTAAACGAACACCAAAAACAGATTACTGATTTTGCCGTGCTTGCTTTGCAAAAAGAAATAGGCAAATTTAGCCTGCAAAGCTCTGTTTTTTCACGTTATAGCAGCTTGCGCTACTCACCTGACCCTGTGGGGGATTTAGTTTATAACGGCATAGCCCAGCGCGCCGCGCGGTCTGTGTTTTCTATGGGCACGCAGCATGATGTGACATGGCGTGCGGCGCAAGACCACACAGTACGTTTTGGTTTTCAGGTATTTGTTGAGCGCACAACCTCTAAAACAGACTCTCAGGTTTTTCAGCAGACTGGTGGGTTTGGCGATGGTGAAACACCAGAATTTGAGGATACTACCCCCATTTCTATTCATGATGGGAGTGGTAAAACTGGCACCGTTTATGGTTTGTATGCGCAGGATGAATGGAAGCCTGTTAAAAACCTGACGGTAAATTATGGCCTGCGTTTTGATGGTGTAAGCCAATATACCAGCCAGATGCAGGTTAGTCCGCGTATTAACGTGGTATGGAACCCTTGGCATGGTGGTACTTTCCATGCGGGTTATTCTCGTTACTTTACGCCACCACCGTTTGAGGTTGTGAGTAGTTCAGCTATTTATAAATTTGCCAATACCAGTGCCGCGGCTGCAAGCAATGGCAATAGTACTGTGCGTGCCGAAAGAGACCATTATTTTGATGCCGGTTTCCAGCAGCAGATTTTGCCGGGCTGGCGTGTTTCGTTTGATGCTTATTATAAGCTTGCCCATAATTTGATTGATGAGGGCCAGTTTGGTGCGCCTATTATTTTGAGCGGCTTTAACTACCGCCGTGGGCAGGTTAATGGCTACGAGGTGAGCACGTCTTACGACCTTGGCGCCTTGTCTCTGTACGGCAACTTCAGTTGGTCGCGGGCCATTGGTAAAGACATTACCAGTGCACAATTTAACTTTGGTGATGATGACCTGAATTACATTAAGAACCGCTGGGTGCATCTTGACCACGACCAGCGTTGGACGGCTTCTGCTGGTGCATCTTACACCTTCTTCCAGAAAGGGTGGCACCCACTGCGGGTTTCAGGCACCATGATATATGGGAGCGGGCTACGTAAAGATGGGCCAGATGGGAGTGATATTCCGCCCAACGGCCTGTCTGTGCCGCAATACGCGACCTTTAATTTCTCTGCCGTGCAGACTTTCAAGAACCTCTTTGGGCACTCTTTCTTGGGGGACACACAGATTCGGTTGGATGTAACCAACCTGTTTGACCGTACCTATATGTTGCGTGATGGGAGCGGAATTGGGGTGGGGGCACCACAATATGGCCTGCGCCGCACTATTTTGACCGGTATTTCACAGAACTTCTAAATAATGATGTCAGAAAAAAACTGACATATTAAGATTAACGAAACAAAGAAGCGGTACAGCAACATAAAGCACAGTTTATGTTGCTGTATTTCTCAAAACGTTTAAAACCGGAATGACATAATGCTTTTGTCGTGCTGAACTGTAGGGCGACAGAAGCGGTTTGTGCTACCTTATACGGTCTTTACTCTCTGTATGCGCATGGTTATGGACCCAATGAGCATGCCGGGAAGGCAGTATTTCTGCCACGTCTATGGGTGGGGTGAACCGTTGCGTGTTGTTCTGGAGAAACGGAATGGTACGCCCAAGGTGGAACGTGCCATTTGGCTTGTTTGCTGTGGGTTGCCCGCTCTGTTCTCCGTAAAGAGAGAGCGGGAAGCGTGGAAAGACAGGAAATAATTTCTCCGGGAACTGACCTTGGCCAGAGAATGAAAATTCTGCGCAAGGCGGCTGGCATGACACAGCAGCAAGTTGCTGATGCGCTGGGCGTTTCGCGCCCTGCCATTGCATTTTGGGAAACGGGGCGTGAGGGAAGCGCGCGCAAGCATATTCCTAAACTTGCGGCTCTGTTTGGTGTTGACCCCGAGATTTTTCTGACCGGCTATGTGCAAGCGGATATTCCGCTAACCGTATCACCTGATGAATGCGATATGATTAAGCTGTACCGCATGCTTGACCCGTCTCGTAAGGTTTCTGCCCAGAAATGGATAGAAAGACAGGTCAAGGTGTTGCAAAGCAGTGGGGACGAGGCTGAGTTTTAGGCAGCTGATTTACCTGCTTTGTGAATACAAAAAAGGGCTTGCTATGTGATAGCAAGCCCATGCTTTTACGCTGTAATATTGAGCCTAGAATTCAGCCGAAAGGGTGAAGTGGTAGATACGAGGTAGGCCAGCATAGAGACTGGATGCTGCGCCAGAAGTACCACTTGGGGCACCTGTGTAAACAGAGGCCCAGTAGCGCTCGTTTGTGGCATTGGTGACCCCAAAGCGTACGACCCATGGAAAACGAACAACGTGGAAGGCGTAGCGTGCTCCAAGATCTAGTGTCGTGTAAGAGCCTGTATGGAGCGTATTGCTTACGTTGGCTGCGCGATTGCCCATGTAGTGCACATTGGCATTAAAGGCAAAACCAGAGGCAAAAGCACCAAAAGATGCGGGCAGACGGTAGTCTAGCAGCAGGTTAGCCTGCAAAGGAGCTGCGCCTACAATTTCTTTATTGCTTAGGCTTGAGCTACCGCCGACCAGCTCTGCGTCGAGCCAGGTCATGCCGGCTAAAACAGATAGATTAGGGAGCACTTCACCCGAGATTTGTGCTTCTACACCATAGTTACGTTGTGTGCCGCCATATTGGTAGGTTTGGCAGTTAGTTAGAGCTGCACAGCCTTTAGGGTCTGTTGCGGGCATGTACATGGCATAAGGTGATGTCATGCGGAAACCTGCAATATTAAGCTGCATTTTTTGGTAACGTAGTTTGTAGCCCACTTCGTATTCTTCTGAGCGGGCAATGGGCAGAGCAATATTGGTATTGGTGTAGCTTGTATTGTTGGGCGTAACTGGGCCAGCTTCTACCGAACGCCCATACGTGAAATAGAGGGTTTGGTTGTCAGTCGGCTTATACATCAGGCTGGCGGTAGGGCTGAATGCTGCTGATGCGTTAAAGGTGGTTCTGAGCGGAGTTTTGGCGTTAAGCGCGCTTTCTTGGTGGATCCAGCTCCATGCCAGAGTGCCCATGATAGACCAGTGCTTGTTGAGTGTGAGTGTGTCACCCACGATGAAAGACTGGCTGGTTACACTGCTGGATTTATAGCGACCGCTGTAATAGGGCTGTGTGCCGCTCGAAGGGGCTGCACCATAAATATTATGAACGCCAAGGTTTTGTGCGGGTGTTACGGCCGTTGTTGGGTTGTAATTCCCCATCATATAGCCGTTGGTGCCAATAACGAGGTCGTGCTTTATAGGGCCTGTGTAAACTCGACCATTAAAATAGGCCATGTTACTACCAACCCGGAAATCGTTGGCGGTAGTCGTTGCTTTAGCGCTTGAGCTGTACCAACCGTTGCTACCGCTTAACCCGCCACAGGTTTTTCCACCATCGCACAGAGTATCTGTGACGCCAAAAGACTGGCGAGCGGCATCTTGATAAAGACCGCCAAGGGTAAAGCTCCAGTCTTTGTTAATCTGGTGCTTAATTTTAGCAAGGAATGTATTGGTTTCCATGTTGTAGCCGCTCCATTCAGGAGCGAGGCGGTTGCTTAGGTCTGGGGCGGTCGGGAGTGTACTGCCACCTACGCCTGTTGCAGGAATACCAAAAGCGGGGGCGGTGCCACGCTGGTCGTATGTGTAGTGGCTGGCGTCAAGTTCGATAACGGTTTTATCGTCCAGATGGATATCGAAGTCGCCGCTGACCATTTCGCGGCGCATCCAACTGCCTTGAGTGTAGGCCGTACCATCTGCGTGGAGTAGGTTAAGGCGGTAACCAAACCAACCGTTTCTGCCGATACGACCAGAGATGTCACCGTTAACGGTAGGGGTGCCAATGGAATCTACACCAACTGAAAGCCGTTCTGTGCGTCTGTCTGTTGGGCGTTTAAGGGTGTATTCGAAAACGCCAGCAGGGTTTTGGGGCCCGTACATAGCCCCGGCTAAACCGTTAAGTACCTGTAGGTTATCGACCCATTCTGCCGGGTAGGGCGTGGTAGAGACAACGTTAAGACCATCAAGGCGGGAGTTGGAAATAACATCAGCCTCAAACCCACGAGATTGGGGGCGTGAGGTGTTAGGGTCTCCGCGTATTTCCATCTGAACAGATGGTAGATACTGCGCCATATCGTTCAGGTTACGGATTTGCTGGTTTACCACCACATCATGCGTAACACCCATGACAGAATAGGGCGTGTCGAGTGTATCTCGGTTTCCTAATGGGCCAAGATAGACAATTTTATTCATATATTTGGCTGCAGTACCGTCTGCTGCGTGGTGGCCATGTACGTTGATGGTCTCACCATTAGAGCCGTCAAGTATGCCTGCAATGGGAGTGTTTGTGTGGGTAGGTGTTTTGCGCGGGGTAGCTTTAGCAGGTGTTTTAGTGGTGAGCGGTTGCTCTGGTGCTGTATTACTAGGTGCCGCCAAAGCGGATGAAGCAAGCAGCAGTACACTGAATGTACTAGTAGCGATGAGGGTATGCAGACGGTCATGCATGGATCTGTAGGGGCCCAGATTATATGAGGATAAAGAAGAGATAGCGGTCTTTTGCCGGGGCTGAATGAGGTTTGTCTATATATTGCCATGCATAAATAGGTATATGGTTGAATATAGTCGTGAAGTGATGCGAGAATAATACAGGTTACAAAAAAAATGGATATATAGGATTTACTAATTTAAAAAATAAATAAATTTTGTTTAGTGCGTGTATGCTGTGTGCAGAAAGCCTTTTTTAAAAGAGGGCAGTGCGCATTATAGAATACTAGAATGTGTGTAATGCCAATGCTGCTGCCGTAGCGACATCGTGGCGGAGGGCTATGACGTTGCCTTTGCCGTAAGGGTGTACGCGGTTGGTAAGGATAATGACGGCACTTTGGGTATCGGGGTCGAGCCATAAAGACGTGCCGGTAAAGCCAGTATGGCCAAATGAAGAAGGCGGGAAGATATCCCCTCTAGGGGTGGAGTAGTGGGTGGCAATATCCCACCCTAAACCGCGCAAGTCTGCCCGGCCCTTGGGTTGTTGGGGGGTAGACATAAGCACCACTGTTTGGGGGCGGAGCGGGTAGGCTGAGGGCAGGCCAGCACGACGCGCTAGAAGAGCTTTAACGTAAGTGAGCGTATCATCTGCACAGGAAAAAAGACCAGCATGCCCCGCAACACCGCCTATGCGGCGGGCTGTTGGGTCGTGTACATCGCCGCGCAGTAAAGTGTTATTTTCGTTAAATTGTGTTGGTGCTATTACCGGTTTGAGAGCGGGGTCTGGACAGAAAAAGCTCCGTTTTAAGCCGAGCGGTTGAAGAATGTTTTGGGTTGCGTAAACATCAAGCGGTTGGCCGGATAATTTTTCAACGAGAAAGCCCAGTATAAGAAAATTTATGTCGCTATAAACGAATTTTTCTCCGGGTTTGTGCTCGAGCGAGCTGTTCATGGCAAGTGTAAAGGCTGTTTGTTTGCCAGACCATGGGGTGGAAAGGTCAAGGTCTGCTGGTAGGCCGGAGTAATGGGTTAGAAGGTGGCGTATGGTAACGTGGGCTTTGTTATTTGTGCCAAATTGCGGAAAATAAGTGCTTACATAGTCATCAAGTTTAAAAAGACCTCGCTCCCATAACTGCATAATAGCAGGTGCCGTGATGAGCACCTTTGTGAGAGAGGCCATATCAAAAAGCGTGTTCCACGACATGGGTTCGGGTGATGGAATGAGAGCTTGCTGACCAAATACACCTTGCCACAGGGTTTGCCCTTTGTGGCAAATGGCTGCCACAGCGCCCGGCGTTTTATGACTGGCAACAGCTTGTTGAAAAAGTGTTGTAAGAGCAGAAAACTTTTTTGCAGGCATATTGCTTTGTGCACAAACAGTGTGTGACCAGAAAGAGCCTACACTACTAAGGGCTGCACTCGTTTTTAGAAGGTGGCGGCGAGTGAGGGCAGGCAGCATGGGCATTCAGGCGCGTTCCTGACATAAAGGGAGGTATGGTAAAAGCCTACCGTAAGAGGTGGCGTGTGGCGGCACAATATGCGGCAAAAAGCTGGTGTACGTGTTAAGGCGGAAGGGTGGCATTAGGGAGCCACAAACCGAAAAGTAAGGTTAAACCGAACAGTGCCCGTTAAGGGGTGTATGCCTGCGGCCAAAGGTTTTACACCATGATAATGAAGGCGCGCTCTTGCCCCCCATACCACCACATCACCATTTTCTAGCAAAAAGGGAAAAGCTGGCGTGGTGCGGCTTAACCCACCCCAGAGAAAAACCATCGGCAGCCCGAGCGAGACTGAAACGATGGGTTGGGTGAAGTCTCCCTCGTCTTTATCTTGGTGCAGGCCCATGCGGCTACCTGCGGTATAGCGGTTTATAAGGCACGCATTGGGTGTAAAATTTTTAAAGCCAGCCGCCTGTGCAGCAGTCGTTGCTAAGTGCAAAAATAGCTCTGGTAGAGCGGGCCAAGGCTGTTGGGTAAAGGGGTTGGTGTGGGTATAATGGTAGCCTGTATGGTCTGTAACCCAGCCTAAAGCCCCACAACTTGTGAGTGCGGCAGACATAGTGCCACCCCCCGGTGTTTGCATGCTGCGGAAAGGGGCAAGAGCCGCTAAAGTATGAATGGTGGCCACAAGGGCTTCTGCCTGTGGTAGGGCATAGCCACGCAGCACTACGGCACCAGGGCTAAGGGTAACACGGGGTGGACGTGTGTCTTGCAAAGACAAAGACATTTGCGCAGGGGGTGGTGTACGCTTGGGCAAAGGCCTGCCTCTTTCTCTCATGCCGTGGCGTGCCAGAGTTTGAGTCTTATTTTAAGACGATAGTGTTATGAAACATTTACTGCAAGCGGGGGTTTCTGGCATAAGCCGTGGCACACTTTCTAAACCCTGCTTGTATGGGCAAAATTAAGCGGAAGAAGGCTGAACCCGAGTGAAAACCATGCGTGACATTTTGATTGTCAGGGGGGTGCCTGCCATCGTGACGCTTGATGTTGAGACCTTTATACTCCGTGGGGAGTTTGTGGGGTTAACGGGTAAAGTGGCTTTTCATGCAACGTTGGTGTCTGAACTGCGGGTTAAAGCGCGTGAGGCACTCGATGCCTTTATGGCGCAATGCCGCAGTGAAAACCGGCACCCTTTGCAGCAGTACGGGCACGATGCTTCTCGGTATGTGTTGGAAGATGTCTATGCTGAATTGCGTGATATTGCAGAGCGGCGTGGCTTAAGCCTTGAGAAATTTGTAAAAACTCATACGCCGTTTGCGTTAAAGCGCAAACCGACCGACTTTGAAAAACTAATGCAGCACCGCAGAGACGTTGACCGGCGTTATTCTCTGGAAAACGAAGACTGAAAAGTTAAAGCGGAACAAATTGTAAAAAAGTTAACTACGAAGTTGAGGCGAAGCAGGAAAGAGTAGCTGCTTTATGGTGGCGTAGGTAAGATTTTAGTAAAACAAGCCCACTGTCGAGTAACAGCACATCTTTTACAATAAAAGAATCAAGCCGCCCAAGTTGCGGTAGAAGGTTTAGGGTGACAAGGGCGGTAAGGAGTACGAGGATGTCTCCAATAATGCCAATTTGTGCGTTAACGTAGCCGAGTATGAGGGCAATAAGCGTAATATTTTCAATAACGGCGCGTGTATATGTGGTGTCTTGTGCGCCAAAAGGGCTGTAAAGCAGCCCCAACCATGTGCCTTGGGTAAGATGTTGCAGCGTTTGCGTTTCAAACGCGAACTATTTGTAAAGACCAAAAACAGCTAAAACAATAATAAGCCCGAGGCGTATAATCTATGTTGCTGCGGATAAAGTTGTTTTTGAATGCCTCCATAAGTGTTCTCCTGCATGGGTGAGTATTATTACGTGAGGACTACAAGATAATTTTTCTATTTTAGATAGTCGGGATTTTTTTTGTATTGAGGGGGCATTTTTCTGGAGCAATGTTTAAAGAGAAACAATTTTTTAAAGAGGGTAGTTAAAAAGAAACCCGCCTGTTTAAAGGCGGGTTTCGTAAATGTTGGGGCTTATAAAAACAGGCGCGTAAAGGCTTTAGCCTTGTGCTGTGTTTTTGTGGGGGCTGGGTTTAACAAGGGTAATAAGGCTAACCACAGCAATATTAACAAAGAGAGAAATAAGCCCTGTTGAAACATTGCCCGAGAATGGGCCGAGAGCAATGGGGTGAATGGGTTTAAGACCATCAAGCCAGCACAGCCCAACGCCAACCACCGTGCCAACAGCCCACCCGGCCAACATGGCGGCGGCAGAAAAACGAATGCGCAGCAGGCCCAGAATAAGAGCCGGGAAGGTTTGCAGGATAATAACCCCACCTAGAAGCTGGAAGTCGATAGCAAATTGCGCGTTGAGAAACAAAACGCACAGCAGCGCGCCAACTTTAACGGCCAGCGCAGTATAACGGCTGGCGTTAACGCTCCTTTTGCTGGCGGGTAGCAGGTTGTGTGTCACTAAGTTGGCTGCCCCAATAGCCATAACGGCAGCAGGTACCAGTGCGCCAACAGCAATAGCCGCTAGGCAGAAACCACTAAACCATGCGGGAAACACTTTTTGGAACAGCATGGGCACAACAAGAGATGTGCTGCTTGCGTTAACGCCAGCCACATGCGCCATAAAGCCAAGCATGGCAATAAGGCCCAGAACAATGGTGTAAATAGGCAGAAAAACGGCGTTTTGTTTAATAGTATCTGCCGAGCGTGCTGCCAGAATGCCCGTAAGGGTATGCGGGTACAAAAATGCAGCCAGAGCAGAAGAGAGCGCAAGCGTGGAGTAAGGCAGGCCCATACCTGCTTTAAGTACAGGTTGTGTGTGGTCTGCGCTGGCAAACAGGGCAGAGTAGCCCCCCATGTGCAGCGGTATGACGGTAACAGCAACCAGTACGGCAATGTAAATCATGATATCTTTGATAAAAGCCGTAAGGGCTGGGGCATGTAGGCCACCAAGCCATGTGTAGGCTGCCAAAGACAGAAACGCGATAACAAGCGGAATATCGCCCGGCAGACCAAGAGCCTGTACTACGGTACGAATACCAATAAGCTGCAAGGCAATGTAGGGCATAACCGCGACAAGGCCAGTTATGGCCACCACTATTTCAAGCGTGCGGTTGTTAAAGCGTGCGCGCACAATATCGGCCGCAGTGGTATGCCCCCCCTTATGGGCAATGTGCCACAGCTTGGGCATGACCAGAAAAATAAACGGGTAGACGATAATGGTGTAGGGCAGCGCAAAAAAGCCATACCCACCGGCAGCGTAAACTAAGGCTGGTACGGCAATAACCGTGTATGCCGTATAGAAGTCTCCGCCAACCAGAAACCACGTGACCCACGGCCCAAACTGGCGCCCACCCAAGCCCCAGTCTTCACCGCTTTGCGCGGCTTTGCCACGGCTTAGCAGTTTGCGAATGGGTTGAATGAAGCTGCCAATAACAATGGTTGTGGCAAAAAAGAAAATAAAGACGCCAAGCGCCCAAGGGTTAACGCCGCTCATACGTCGCGCCCCTTTTTCCAGACTATCCAGATGATAACGGATGTAACCGGCACCCAAGCAAGCTGGTACCAGTAAAAGAAGGGGAAGCCGAATAGGGCCGGTGTGTACCGGTCGTATAGCGGTGTCCAGAGCAGCCCGGCAAAGGGCAGCAGGAGCAACAGATTCAACAATTTCATAATGGGGTGGCCAGTTGTTATTTTTTTCGTTGCGACCACACCACTACATGCAGACACCCCCGGTAGTGTCAATCATCATTACGGGGTGTGCACGTGGCTTTGAAGGCGTTGTGGTGTTTGTGCTACAACTGGCGCATGGTGTTATAACGGAATTTTGAAAAGATAAGCTGTTATAACACGCTTTTGTTATTTCAAGATGAGTTTTTGCGCTTTTGTAAAACCTTATTTAATGTGTCGCTGTACGCGCGGTAGCTGCCTTCTGGCACGCAGCCCATCTCTTCTAGGTCTTCCAGATCAGCGCCGCGGTTGATCCAGCTATTGACTTCACGGAAGTCTAGCGCTGCGGGAATGGTGCGGGGTTCAAAGACTATAATGTTGTCTTGCCCCTCTGTTGCGCCAAAGGGAATGTAGCTGCTGGCGTCTGGAGACTTGCTGTTCTCTAGGCTAATTTGGCCGCATACGCTTTGTTTGTCGTCTACTTTATGGGTGACAATTTGCCGAAAATGGGTGGGGGTACCAGCATATTTATGGCTGAGTGCTTTAAGGGTTGTTTTAACAAAAGGTGTGGCAGCCTTGTCGCTGCCATCTACCACGGTCTGTGCGCAGGCCGGCAGGGCTGGGGCAAGCAGGCCAAGGCAGAGAAATAACGCGCGCTTCATGGGCTAGACATCCTTGTTGGTAACAGGGCTATGGTAAGGCTTGGTACAGTAAGATCAAGCACCATGAGTAAAATGGCTGCTCTTATGGGCGGGCTGGTGGCAAAGTTAAGCCTTGCATGAGTTTGTGCGTACTGACCTGCCAAAGCATAATTTTGTCTTGCCCATTTTCAGAGATATGCAGCGCCAGCAGGTCGTCTTGCACGCGGGCCATGCTGAGTAACTTGCTGCCTGGGGCAAGGCTGGGGGCGGGGAGTGCGGTATCTTGTAAAGGTACAGACGCAGGAAGGGCTGCGGGCGTGTGCTGGCTGTTCATGCGGTGGATAATAACCCCCACCAGCGTAACTGTGCCCACAACAATAAGCACACCCATGCCAATAACGGCTGCTAGAAGCGCCTTTGGGGTGCGGGGCGGTTCTTCAACCTTATCCACTCTATATCCAGTTCTGCTGCAACAAAAACCTGTTTAGCCGTGTGGGCCTAGGGGGCCACAGGCGTGGTCTCTTGAGTGCCCTGCCGTGCTGCCGGGCGCAAGAGGGTATGTGCAGAGAACCGGAGTGGGGGCATTACGGTTTTAGGGCGGGTGCGGCCTTTAGTGGCAGCCGCCGTTTTTATCACACCCTTTGCAGCCCCCACAGCCCTGTGCGCCGGAGGGGGAGGAGAGCCTTTCGGCTTTAAGGCGTAAGCCGGGCAGAAAGCGGGTGTTATGCAGCGCCCCGGCAATGCCGCGCCAGAAAGGGGCGGTTGCGGCAGGCACGAGGCGTTGCAGCCAGTAGGCGGCGCACAATAGAACCAGAAGACCGACAATAAGGAGTTGGGTCATGGTGAACCCTCCTATGTTCTCTATCCGGTAATAAGCCGGGTAATATGGTAGGTAAGAAACGCAACACCATATGCCAGCCCAAACAGATAGCCTGCTGATATAGCCACAAACCGCCAAGATCCGGTTTCGCGGCGAATAACAGCGAGTGTGGAAAAACACTGCGGGGCGTAAACGTACCATGCCAGCAATGAGAGGGCCGTTGCAAGGCTCCATTGGTTGGCGAGTAAGGGCGTGAGTTGGGAGGCGGCATCTGCCTCTGACGCGCCAACTGAATAGACAGTGGCAAGGGCGCTGACTGCTACTTCGCGCGCAGCAAGACCGGGAATAAGCGCTACGCAAATTTGCCAGTTAAAGCCAAGCGGTAAAAACAGCGGCAGCATAATGTGCCCAATGCGGCCCGCTAGGCTGTAGTCAATAGCTGGGCCGGTAGCCCCTGCTGGTGGGGCGGGAAAGCTGGAGAGCGCCCACATAATAACGCTAAGCGTGACAATAATACTGCCCACACGGGAGAGGAAAATACGCGCGCGTTGCCAGAGCTCAATAGCAAGGCTTTGCAGGCCGGGCAGGCGGTAATTGGGGAGCTCTAGCAGCAGGGGGTGCTCTTCAACATCGCGCCGTTTCATGACGCGGGCCACCAGCAAGGCGCTGAGAATAGCCAGCCCATACAGAGCAAACAGTACCAGCCCTTGTAGGTTGAAAATGCCGCCAATACGCCGTGCTGGAATAAAAGCGCCAATAAGCAGCGCATAGACCGGCAGGCGTGCCGAGCAGGTCATGAGCGGGGCAATGAGAATGGTCACCATACGGTCGCGCGGGTTTTGTATGGTGCGGGTAGACATAATGCCCGGCACGGCACAGGCAAAGCTGGAGAGAAGCGGAATAAAAGAGCGCCCACTCAGGCCAGCAGAGGCCATGAGTTTATCAAGCATAAAAGCGGCGCGCGGCAGATAGCCGGATTCTTCGAGGGCAAGAATCCATAAAAACAGAATGAGAATTTGCGGCAGGAAGACAATAACTGTGCCCGCACCGGCAATAACGCCATCAACTATCAGGCTTTGTAAGGCGCCGCTGGGTAGAAGGGTGCCGACAAAGTCTCCCAACTGCTTCATGGCCTCTTCTAAAAAGTCCATGAAGGGTTGCGCCCATGAGAACACGGCTTGGAACATAATAAAGAGCAGCACAAACAAAATGCACATGCCCCAGACCGGGTGCAGTACCCAACGGTCTAGTTTCTCTTCTAGCGCCTGCCTGCGCTCAGAGGTGCGGGCCACGCATAGCGCCATAATGCGGCGTACTTCGTGGTGCAGGTCTGTGCCTGCTGGCAGGGGTGTTGGGGCAGGGGGTATGGGGGTGTCGAGTGCGGCAAGCAGGTTGGCGGCTCCGCCCCGCTTTACCCCAACGGCTGTTACAACGGGTACGCCGAGTTCTGCCTGCAAGCGGGGTACGTCAATATCCAGCCCCTGTTTGCGCATGGCATCAACCATGTTGAGCACCACAAGCATGGGGCGGCCTAACTGGCGTAACTCCAGCATAAAGCGCAGGTGCAGGCGCAGGTTTGTAGCGGCCACCACACTTATAAGCAGGTCTGGGGCGGGCTCACTTTTATAAACGCCACGGCAGACGTCTCGGGTTACAGCTTCATCTGGGCTGGTGGCGGCTAGGCTGTATGTGCCCGGCAGGTCTAGCACGGTTACTTTGCGCCCTGCTGGGGTCAGTAAACGCCCCGCTTTGCGCTCAACCGTAACGCCTGCATAGTTGGCTACCTTTTGGCGGCTACCGGTAAGCTGGTTGAAAAGAGCGGTTTTGCCGCAGTTGGGGTTGCCAACCAGCGCAACGCGCAACGGGGCTGCTTGAGAGGGTGCCAAAGGGGGCGTTTGTGTGCTCATGCCTGTGGGGCAGTGGTGTGAGAGGATTCGTGCGGGTGTGCGGGGCAGGCTGCGTTGGGGTTGGCGGGCATATCTTTTAACACAACGCGGTTTGCTTCAGCGCAGCGTAGGGCAAAGCGGGTAAACCCAATTTCCACTGCCATGGGGTCTCCCCCCAAGGGGCCAAAAGCAATAACCTTAACAGGCTCACCCGGTACAAAGCCCAACTCACCAAGGCGTTGGGCAATTGTGTCGGAGGGGGAGAGTGACTCGATATGGTCAATAACTCCCGCGCTGCGGAGTGGTAGCTGGTTAAGGCGCACGGTTGGTTTTATCCTGCTGGGCAGTGGGTCTAATTGGACAGTAGAGTAACACTCTATATTGAGAATGATCCTTAATTCCAAGTCATGGCCGTGTCCATGTTTCTGCTCAGCTTGAAGGGGGCGGAGTATATTTTGCGTTTGTTTTATGGGGGTAGAGCGGCAAAAAAGGCTAGCCCATGCGGTATTCTGGCTGCCTTGTGAGGATTTTACGTGCAATTCTGCGTTCTGGCGCTTATCAACGGGGCCAGCACTCTTTATACCGAAACGCAACCGCCAGTCTTGCAAGGACAGTGGCGGCACAACGCGCAGGGACACTCAGGCACTCTTCATGGATATCCGCAATATCGCCATCATTGCACACGTCGATCATGGCAAGACCACACTCGTTGATGAACTGCTGAAACAGTCAGGCTCCTTCCATGAGCATCAGCACGTTGCTGAACGCGCCATGGACAGCAATGATCTGGAACGTGAGCGTGGCATCACCATTCTGGCGAAATGCACCTCTGTTGTGTGGAACAACACCCGCATCAACATTATTGACACCCCCGGACACGCCGACTTTGGCGGCGAAGTGGAGCGTATTTTGAGCATGGTGGACGGCGCTGTTGTGCTGGTCGACTCTGCTGAAGGCGCACTGCCCCAGACCAAATTTGTGGTGGGTAAGGCTCTGGCCCGTGGTCTGAAGCCAATCGTGGTTGTGAACAAAATTGACCGTGGCGATGCCCGCCCGGACGAAGTGCATAACGAAATTTTCGATCTGTTTGCGTCTCTCGGCGCCAACGACGAACAGCTCGACTTCCCGATGCTGTACGCTTCTGGCCGCCAAGGCTGGGCAGATGTGGAACTGGACGGCCCGCGTAAAGATCTGAGCCCGATGTTTGAGCTTATTCTCAAACATGTTCCGGCTCCGGCTCTGGACAAAGACAAGCCGTTTGCCATGACCGCCACCATTTTGGAAAACGACAACTTTCTGGGTCGTGTGCTGACAGGCCGTGTTGAGCAGGGCCGTGCCCGCGTTAACATGCCCGTTAAAGTGCTGCGTGCAGATGGTTCAACCGTTGAAACCGGCCGTCTGACCAAGCTGCTCTCCTTCCGTGGTCTTGACCGCGTAGCGGTTGAAGAAGTTGAAGCAGGCGACATTGTGGCTGTTGCTGGTTTGTCTGAAGCAACAATTCCAGACACCATTGCCGCACCAGAAGTAACCGAGCCGCTTAAAGCTATTCCGGTTGATCCACCAACCCTGTCTATGACGTTCCGCCTGAACGATGGCCCCTTGGGTGGCCGTGAAGGTAAGAAAGTAACGTCTCGCCAGATTCGTGACCGTCTGTTTAAAGAAACAGAAAGCAACATTGCTATTCGCGTTTCTGAAAGCCCGGAAAGCGAAGCCTTTGAAGTGGCTGGCCGTGGTGAACTACAGCTTGGCGTGCTGATTGAAACCATGCGCCGTGAAGGCTTTGAGCTGACCATTGGCCGCCCCCGCGTGTTGTACCAGACCAACGAAGAAACTGGTGAACGCGAAGAGCCATACGAAGAAGTCATGATCGACGTGGACGAGCCTTATTCTGGCGTGGTCGTGGAGAAAATGTCTCTGCGTAAAGGCCAGATGCAGGATATGCGCCCCTCTGGTGGTGACAAAGTGCGTCTGACCTTCATCATTCCGTCTCGCGGGTTGATTGGTTACCACGGTGAGTTCCTGACCGACACGCGCGGTACGGGTATCATGAACCGTCTGTTCCATGGGTATCAGGCTTATGCAGGCCCGATCGAAGGCCGCCGCAATGGCTCTCTGATCTCTGCTGAAGATGGTAACACCACAACGTACTCTCTGTTCTCTTTGCAGGACCGCGGTACGCTGTTTGTTGATGCTGGCGAAAAAGTTTACGTTGGCATGATTATTGGTGAGCACTCTCGCGAAAACGACCTTGAAGTAAACGGCGTTCGTGAAAAGAAACTGACCAACATGCGTGCGTCTGGTAAAGACGATGCGCTGTTCCTGACACCGCCACGCCGTATGTCTTTGGAACAAGCTATTGCTTACATTGAAGACGATGAACTGGTTGAAGTCACACCTTCTGCCATTCGTTTGCGTAAGCGTTACCTTGACCCCAACGAACGCAAAAAGCGTGAACGTAAAGGCGATGCTGGCTAACCAGCTCTAAACGCCTCAGTTTGAAAGTGGCCTGCCAGCACTCTGCTGGTGGGCCATTTTTTGTTTTGGCAGGGCGCAAAAGCCCATTATGTCGGGATTAAGGTGGTATTAGGTCAAAGGCGCGGCAAGTGGCTGTTCTTTAGGCATTTTAGCCCGAGACGGCTTATGGTCTGCCATGCTATAAATGGCATAACGGCAGGGTGCGGCATAATGCCATACTCACTCTGACGTCTTAGTCGGGGCTAAGTCTCTTAGCCCAGATATTTTAGAGGGAACGTTTCTCATGATTTCACGCCGTCTTCTTGCTGTTGTCTCTACCGTTGCTCTGATGGGCGCTGCTGCTCCTTCTTTCGCTCAGGAAGCTGCTGCTCCGGCTGCCCCTGCTGCAACAGCGCCTGCCGCTGCTGCCCCAGCCGCTCCAGAAGCAGCAGCACCTGCTGCTGCCCCCGCTGCTGAAGCTGGCAAAGAAGAAGCAGCTGACCAGAAAGGCAAAAAGCACCACAAACATGGTGGCAAAAAGCACCATGGCCACAAAAAAGCTAAAAAAGCAGAAGGCGCAGCTGACACGGCTGCTGACTCTTCAGCTCAGTAATCAGGCGTAACAGGCAAGGCTTGCGCGTAAGCGCAGGCTCTTGGCTGGGCGTATTTGCTGATAGCTTTAAAAACAGAGCCTGTGGGGCAACCCCGGCTCTGTTTTTTTATGGGGTATAGCGACCTAATGTTAGGTCGAGTGCGGGAATATCGGTTTTGCGGCCATGCACGAGGTCTGCAATGAGACGGCCAGAACCGCAGGCCATTGTCCAGCCGAGTGTGCCGTGCCCAGTATTAAGCCAGAGGTTTTTAAAACCGGGGGCTGCGCCAATAATGGGTGTACCATCTGGCGTGCAGGGGCGCAGGCCTGTCCAGTATTTGGCAGAGGCAAGGTCTCCCCCACCAAACAGTTCTGAAAAAGAAAGCTCAAGCCCGGCGCGGCGGTCTGGGCTTAGGCGTTGGCTATAGCCGGCAAGTTCTGCCGTGCCCCCAACCCGAATACGGTTGCCAAGGCGGGTTATGGCAACCTTGTAGCTTTCATCATTTACGGTTGAGAGCGGGGCGTGTGTTTCATCGGTTAGGGGAATAGTAAGAGAGTAGCCTTTAACCGGGTAGATAGGCAGCCGCAGCCCTAAGGGTTTGAGCAATAGCGGGCTGTAGCTACCCATAGACACAATGTAGCTTTCTGCGCGGAAGTGCCCTGCTGAGGTTCGGACAGACACAACCTCATCGACTGTGGCATCTAGCCCTTTTATGGTTGTGTTATAGAGAAATTTTACGCCCAAGGCCTCGGCGCGTTTGGCCAGCCTTTGGGTAAAAATATGTGCATCCCCCGATTGGTCACCGGGTAGGTAAAGCCCGGCTTTAAGCAAGCCTTGGGCATGTGTTAGGCCCGGCTCACGGGCAAGAATTTGCGGGACCGTTAAAAGCTGGTGCTCAATATTGCTTTCGGCCAGCAGTTTCATGTCTTGCCGGGCTTTATCAAGCTGTTTGTCGGTACGGAAAAGATGAATTAAGCCGCGCTGCCGGTCGTCGTAAGTGAGGCCAATTTCTTCACGCAGGGTGTCTAGGCAGTCTCGGCTATAGTCGGCCACACGCAACATGCGGGCCTTGTTAATGCTGTACGCATGGGCGTTACAGTTTTTAAGCACCTGCTGGATAAAACGGAACATGGCCAGATCGAAGCGCTTGCGTATAACCAGCGGGCTGGCGTTGTGCTGGAGCATCCATTTTAAGGCAAGGCGCGGTAGGGCGGGCGAAGCCCAAGGCGATGAATAACCCGGAGAAACCTGCCCGGCATTGGCAAATGATGTCTCAAGCCCCGGTGCTGGTTGGCGGTCAATAACCGTGACCTCATGCCCCAGTTTTGCCAGATACCAAGCTGAGGTCGTGCCGATAACGCCGGCACCCAGAACGAGAACTTTCACGGGTTCATCCTTTCCGGTGGGTATGGTGGCGGCTTACACGTACTGCCAAGCAAAATTACCTGCTGTAGAGCAAGAGCAAACTTTCTTGTATGCCTCATTCTTGGCAGTTTCATGTCAGCCAGCCCAGTAAAGCCACCACACGAGAGGGGGGCTGTCTTGGTGTGGGGCGCGGGCAGGGGCATGGGCAGGCCGGGTCTCAAGTTATACTGCACAGAAAAGGGAAAGGCCGCCGGACAGGCTGGCCTGTACCCGCAGCAACTTTCCCCCCGCTTTCGATCAAGAATGCGTTAGTACGTTTATAGTTTCATAACGCTTTGTTTCTGCCAAGTGGCAACAGTGCGTACCCGCCTTGCCGTTACGTGTTGGGCACACCTTTGCTGGTTGAATATTCAAAATGCAAAGCTTGGTCTGGGTTTACAATGGGGTAGATGGAGTGGGCTGCCATGGCGGCCTCGCTAAAGCCCTGCAAAATAAGTTTGAGCTTGCCGGGGTAGGTTGCCACATCTCCAATGGCAAAAACGCCGGGTAGTGAGGTTTCGCAGCTAGAGGGCGTTACCGGAATGGTAGAGCGCACGGTGTCCATACCCCAGCGGGCAATGGGGCCAAGGTCTGTTGCCAGCCCAAAAAATGGCAGCAGGGTGTTGGCGTGCAGTTTGCGGGTGTTGCCTTCTAGGTCAACAACCTCAACGGCTTCTAGCGCACCATTTTGGCCGTGCAGGGCATGTAGCTGGTAGGGTACAATTTTCTCAATTTGGCCGTTCTCAACCGCTTCATCTAGCTGGCGTAGGCTTTCTGGGGCGCCCCTAAAGCGGTCGCGGCGGTGCACAAGGTAGAGTTTTTCGGCTTTGTCTTTTAAGGCCAAAGCCCAATCGAGCGCAGAATCGCCACCGCCAGCAATAACAATGCTGCGGCCTTCAAAGTCTGCTTTGCGGCGCACGTAATATTGCACCGCACCTGAATTCTCAAAGTCTTCCAACCCATCTAGTGGCGGGCGGTTGGGGCCAAAAGCGCCAGCCCCTGCGGCAATAATAACGGCTTTGGCTTTAATGTGTGCCCCTTTGTCTGTGCCCAGAGTAAAGTCTCCACGGTGGCCGCTTAGGCTTTCAAGCCGGTGTTTGAGTAGGCGGGGTACGTTAAAGGGGGCAAGCTGTTGCTCTAGGTTGGCAATAAGCTGTGCGCCTTCAACCGCAGGGCAGGCGGGAATGTCGTAAATTGGTTTTTCGGGGTACAGGGCAACGCACTGGCCGCCAATTTCGGGCAGCACATCAATTAACAGGCAGTTTAACCGCAGCATCGCGCATTGAAATGCGGCAAATAGGCCGGTAGGGCCTGCACCAATAATAGCGACATCTGTTTGAAGTGGCGTCTGGGTCATGGCGCGCGGTGGTCTCCCTGTGTGTCCTGCGGCAGATTTCAACAGTGTGTTTTGCTCTAGCACGGCGGTAGACGCAATGGGGGGCGAGCAGACAAAAAAAGGGAGTGCAACTTGGGCACTCCCTTACTTTAAGGCATGTTGTGCGTGAAAGCTCAGCTTTTAGCGAGCGCCTTACGCAAGCCTTCGTCCAGCACATCAAGGAAAGGCTGGGTGTCGAGCCATGTGGTGCCTTTGCCAACCAGCAGGGCAAGGTCTTTGGTCATTTGGCCTGCCTCTACGGTGTCAACGCACACTTTTTCCAGTGTTTGGGCAAAGTGTACAACGTCTGGGGTGTCATCAAATTTGCCGCGGTAGGCCAGGCCGCGTGTCCATGCAAAAATGGAGGCAATGGGGTTGGTGCTGGTGGGTTTGCCTTTTTGGTGCTCGCGGTAGTGGCGGGTTACGGTGCCGTGGGCGGCTTCGGCTTCTACCACTTGGCCCGTGGGGTCTAGCAGTACAGAGGTCATAAGCCCTAGGCTGCCAAAGCCTTGGGCTACAATGTCGCTTTCCACATCGCCATCGTAGTTTTTACAGGCCCATACATAGCCGCCTTTCCATTTAAGGGCGCAGGCTACCATGTCATCAATCAGGCGATGTTCGTAGGTTAGGTTTGCTTTTTCAAAGGCTGCCTTAAACTCTTTGTCGTATACCTCCTGAAACACATCTTTAAACATGCCATCATAGGCTTTTAAAATTGTGTTTTTGGTAGACAGGTAAACAGGCAGCCCACGGTTAAGCCCGTAAGAGAGAGATGCACGCGCAAACCCTTCGATAGAGGCGCGTGTATTGTGCATGCCCAAAGCCACGCCGGGGCCTTTAAAGTCGTGCACGTCTAGCGTTACGGTTTCGCCACCGTTTTCTGGCACATACGTAAGCGTTACTTTACCGGGGCCAGGAATTTTTGTTTCGGCGGCGCGGTAAATATCACCATAGGCATGGCGGCCAATAACAATAGGCTGCGTCCAGTGTGGCACAAGGCGGGGTACGTTGGTGCAGATGATAGGCTCACGGAAGATGGTGCCATCAAGAATATTCCGAATGGTGCCATTGGGTGAGCGGTACATGCGTTTAAGCCCGAATTCTTTCACGCGGGCTTCATCTGGGGTGATGGTGGCGCATTTGACGGCTACGCCGTAGCGTTTGGTGGCCTCGGCGGCTTCAACGGTTACTTTGTCGTCTGTGGCGTCGCGGTGTTCAATGCCAAGATCATAATATTTCAGGTCAATGTCGAGATACGGCAGAATGAGCCGCTCGCGGATAAAATGCCAGATGATACGGGTCATTTCATCTCCGTCCATTTCAACGACGGGGTTTTTGACCTTGATCTTCGCCATGAGAAAACTTGCTCCAGATAATCGCTAAACCCACACAACGCGTATGAGCGTCATGCATTGGTTGGATTAACGAAATAAGCGCGGCTTTTTGGCTCCGGCTACTCACAATCCTGCTAGTAGGGGCTTGTTTTGGTTTGCAATGGCTTGTCTTTATACACAGTAAGGGCAGTTTTCCGTTACCTAAACGGCAGGTTTTTGCTGTGCTGGGTACGCGATCACAAAATGGTCAGGGCTTTATGACAAACACTTCCTCTTTTACGCACCGTAGCCGCGTACAGTCTTTTGCCGTGGTGTTGGCCATAGAGCTGTGGGAGCGCTTTGGGTATTACGGCATGCAAGGCATTTTGCTGCTGTATATGGTGCAGCGCCTTAACTTGGCAGATGCACAGGCCAATGTGCTGCTGGGTACCCTCTCTGCTGTTATTTACGCAGCCCCTGCCATTGGCGGCTGGGTGGGGGATGCCGTTTTAGGCTCGCGCCGTACCATGCTGCTGGGGGCAGTTGTTTTAGCGTTAGGCTATGGGGTGTTGGGGTTAGATAGTGGCGGCCAGCTTACCCTTTTTGTGGCCTTGGCCATTGTTGCGTTGGGTAATGGCTTGTTTAAAGCCAATTCGGCCAATTTGGTGCGGCGCATTTATGAGGGAGATAACGCCCAGATAGATGTGGCTTTCACATACTATTACATGAGCATCAATATTGGTTCCATGGTGTCTTTGTTGCTTACGCCATGGTTGCAGGCTCGTTTAGGGTGGGGGCCACCTTTTGGGGTATGTGCGGCCGGTTTAGTATTTGGCCTTGCAAGTTATGGTTTTTTTCGAAAACGCTTAAGCACTGTTGGCTCTGCTCCAGACTTTAGCCCCCTTGTGTGGGGCCGTTTGGTGGCAGTGCTTGCGGGCATGGGTGTGTTTGTGGCGGTTGTGGTTAGTATTCTTGGTTCACCCATGCTGGGGCGTATATGCGTTTGGGTGGCGGCTATTGCTGTGGTGGTAGCGTGGGTTTTGCTTTACCGCCGGGCAGCGCCGCAAAGCCGGCCCGGTTTACGGCTGGCTTACCTGCTTATTGTGCAAACTATGGTTTATTTTGTGTTTTACCAGCAAATGGTAACGTCGCTTACTTTGTTTGCCCTGCGTGATGTACGCTCTGAATTTACGCTGTTTGGTGTACCGCTTTTCTCGCTTTCTGCTGGGCAGTTTCAAGCACTCAACCCGGTATGGATTATGCTGGCCAGCCCCTTACTTTCTTGGGGGTATGGGCAGTTAGAAAAACGGGGTTATTATCTACCTGTTGCAGAAAAATTTATTGCCGGTTTCTCTTTGGTCGCACTGTCTTTTTTAATTTGGTGGTGGAGTGCCGCGCAAAGTGTCGCGCCAATTTCTCCTTGGGTTATGTTTTGGGCTTATGGAGCGCTTTCTGTAGGCGAATTGCTTATTAGCGCGCTTGGCCTTGCCGTGGTGGCCCGCTATGTGCCGCTTAATATTGGGGCCTTTATGATGGGCAGCTACTGCGTGTCTAACGGTGTGGCTATGTACCTTGGCAGCATGGTGGCCAATATGGCTGCTGTAAGCGGTGCTGTTGGGGGCGAAACAGTTGCCGCAATGCTGCCTGTGTATGCCAGTTTGTTCCGCTCTCTCTTCTTTTTAGCTGTAGGGTGCACGGTGGTTTTTGTGGTGTGCCTGCCCTTTACACGGCGGTGGGACGCCCAGCACCATGCAGCACTTGGCATTAAAGCTGGCGCAAAGGGGTAAAGTTTACCCCTAAAATACCCCTTTTTTTAGAGCCAAAAATAATCTCTTTAAAATCAGATACTTACAAAACGGCTTGCAAAAAGGGGTAAAAGCGCCAAAATAGGCTGCAAGACGCACAAAACTGCTCTTTTATAACCATATCAGTCTACTTCACTGCCGCACAGGTAGCTCAGAAATGTCCGTAATCAACACGGCGCAAGGCACCCTGCTTCACTGCCGCACAGGCAGCTCAGAAAGGACACGATTGCACCCGCAGGATATCCGCCGACTTCACTGCCGCACAGGCAGCTCAGAAATAGACCGCGCGTAAAGTTGGTCAGCGGGTTGTCTTCACTGCCGCACAGGCAGCTCAGAAAATAAGGCCAAGCGCACCTTCGCCCATGCCGATCTTCACTGCCGCACAGGCAGCTCAGCAAGGCGCAACGGGCGCAACATGGCAGAGCCTGTTCTTCACTGCCGCACAGGCAGCTCAGAAAACCCAGCGCACCAAGGGCCGCACTGTCGATGTCTTCACTGCCGCACAGGCAGCTCAGAAAAGAGGCAGCGCTGGCACCGATCAGCGTGCCAAACTTCACTGCCGCACAGGCAGCTCAGAAACAAAACTCCCGCGCCACAGGGACTTTGCGGGCTTTCACTGCCGCACAGGCAGTTTATATGTGTTGTTAGGGGCTTTTATTGTCTGTTTAGAAAGGTGTAAGCGGGCGAGTGGTGGAGCTGAGGGGAATCGAACCCCTGACCTCCTCATTGCGAACGAGGCGCTCTCCCAACTGAGCTACAGCCCCGCCTGCTTTATTTTGCGTGTACAGAGCGGGGTAAAGCCCTGTCAAGTTTAGGTGGCATGCGGTAAACCGGTTAAACACACGGCATACTCTTATTGCAAAGGAGCAAATATTTGCTGTTTAGCCTTTATATGGTGCTAACGCGCCTGCTGGATATTTATTGCTGGATTTTACTGCTATCGTGCATTTTTATTAATTTGTGCATGTTTGGTATTTTAGACAGCCGTAACCAGCTTGTTTGGAAAGTTGGTGTGTTTTTTAGCCGTGTGACCGAGCCTGTTTTGGGGCCTATACGGCGTATGCTCCCTAATTTGGGAGGGGTAGACTTTAGCCCCATGATTGTGCTGCTGGGCATACAGTACATTGTGCAGCCTTTGCTGTGGCAAGTGTTCCGCGCTTTAATTTATAGGTAAGGGTACAGGCTCTCTCATAAAAGTGAGTAAGGGCCTGTTATCTTTTGTGGGTGTTTGGCGTTGGTTAACGTGAAGGGAGCTTTACCATGACCAATGCAGCACCAGACAAACCAAGCAAAACCCAACAAGAAAAAGAGTTGGATGAGGCGCTGAAAGAGAGTTTTCCGGCCAGCGACCCACCGGCGCAAACAGACCCAGATAAGCCAGCCGATTAAAGCACAAGGCTAAACCGGTAAGTATGGCGTGTGCAAACCCACAAACAAAAATGTTTAGGGTTTAGAAATAAAATGTAAGGGGAAAGGGGTGCAGTTTACTGCTTTATAATGGTGCCCAAGACCGGGATCGAACCAGTGACACTGCGATTTTCAGTCGCATGCTCTACCAACTGAGCTACTTGGGCACCGTAACCTTGCGGTGTGAGAGGGGTTTATCTCACACTGACAAAGGGATCAAGTCACCTTTCGTCATTTCTTTCATTTTTCTGAATATTTTCTTCGTCTACTGGTGGGCCGGGCACGCGGTACTGCCCGGTAAACCAGCGGCCTAGGTCAATATCAGCACAGCGTTGAGAGCAAAAGGGCCGTGTGGCGTGTTGTGCGGGCTTGCCGCACACGGGGCAAGTGGCTGCGGGTTTAGTCATTACTTTGCGGGATCCATGCCAAATCTGGTAAGGAAGGGTCTAGCTTAAGGGTAAAAGGTTTGCCGCGTAGGCGCATACAGTCAGCCACGGCTTGCGGGTCTGCTTCGAGTGCGCCAAGCAACGCAAGGCCGCAACGGAGTTGGGTGGCAGTGGGGTGCTGCGCCAGCACGGTGCGCAAGGCAGCTAATGCCCGCCCGTGCGGGGCGTTAAGCAGCTCTGGCAAAGACGGGTGAATGCGTGCCCGCACCATTTCTATAAGCCCCAACCCAGTAATGCCAAGGCAGCGGGGTTTAAGGGGGTCTGCTTGCAGCATGGCTTTGACCGGCTCAAGCAAGGCTTGGCGTTTACGTACAGCAAGGCCTGCTGGGTCTATTAAAATAGCCCCAGAAAGGTTGCGCAAGCGTATTTGGTGCAGCAAGGCGGGCAGGGCGTCTCGGTTTGCGGCAAATTGTGCGGTTTGTTTGCTCCAGCCTGTGGTGGTGGGTGGGGCGTCCATATCTATGGCAATAAGGGCAGGGGTGGGGGTTATGCTGGCCTGCATACCGCCGGGCAGGGTAACTATTGGCTCTTCTAAAGCGGCGCAGGCGTGGGCAATTGCTTCAGGCCAGGGACGAAAACCCTTGCTACGCCGTGGCTGTAGCAAGGGTGGAATAAGGGCTGCACTTTCTGGGCTGTCAGCTACCAATGCGGCATCTGCAAAAATGTGTGCCAAGCGGGCCAGCGGTGTGGGGCCGCGGCTGAGTAAGCCCGGTTTGTCGGGCGTGGGGCTTGGGGGTGTGTCTAGTTTACGCAGGCGCAGGCCCTTGCCGCCTTGTGCTGCGCGGGTAACCTGTACTGCTAGGCATTGCCCTTCTGTGTGGGGGGTAACATCGGAAGAAAGGGGTAAAAACCCTTGCTCTCCCGTGCCGAGGTCTATGAAGGCACCGCCCATACTATGGGCAAGGGTGGCTATGCGTGCCCAATAAACATCGCCCACACCATCGGGTGCGGCGGGCCGCCAT
>NZ_BAMX01000027.1 GCF_000963965.1 Acetobacter orientalis | reverse complement strand
GTCTGAACGTGGGTAGAAGCCTGTGCAGCTTCAGCAACGATCTGACGTGCACGTGCGCTAAGAGCAGAAGCATCCCAGTCGAAGAACACGAGGTAAGAACGTGCTGGCAGCGGAGCAGGAGCTGCAACAACCGGAGCAGGAGCTGCCGGAGGAGGAGCTGTGTCGAATGCGTAACGCAGGCCCAGCATGAACAGGTGGTTGAAGCGGTGATCAATGCTGGTGTGGTTGGTAGATGCACCTTCGCCACTGAAAGTAAACTGACCGTTACGGAAAGAACCGGGCTGGCCAATCATACGGTACTGAGCGGTAACCTGCAGGCCTGGTACGCCCGTGTCGATTGCAGCACCAACGATGGCCTGATAAGCGAAACCACCACGTGTTCCATGAAGGGAACCGGCTGTTGGGTTGCCAAAATTAGCCTGTTCTTTCGTCCACAGATAACCTGCACCAGCACCAATAAAAGGGGTGACAGGGGCGTCAATACCGAACTGCTTCAGGTCGATATCATACACGAGGTTGCCGAACCCACCGTAGGAAGAGTCTTTACCATGCGTGCTAACGCCGGAACCAGCGTTGCCATTCAGGTTAGAGCGAAGGTAGGTGCCTTCAACTTCAGCGCGTAGGCCGTTACCAAAGCCCCAACCGAAAGAAGCGTAGCCGGTCCAACCATTTTTATGGTGAATCTTGGCTTTATCGCTCCAATGACCGTCTTCATCAGTCCCCTTAACTTTAAAAGACTGGGTCTGGGTCAGGTCATAACCGCCGCCGAGGTCAACATAGGGGCCAGTGATGGTGGTTGCAGAAGCAACTGCAGGGGCTGCAGCCATCAATGTTGTTGCAAGTAAAGCCATACGTAGGCGCATTATAAAGTCCTTACAATTTTTAGCATTTTTTGACGTGCTTGCCATAACTGCGGCTTGCGCTGTCGGTTAAATGTCAATCGCTTATATAGAGCAAGGGTTTTTAAAAAGGGAGGGTTGCAGACCCGATTTTTTGTTAATTGAAAGCGGCGTGTTGCAAAATTGTTACGGTTTAACGTATTGAAAAATAACATTTTCTTGAAAAATGATGTTTTTTACCGTCTCATCACATAGCTGGGTTGAGTGCTGGCTGATGCAGAGGCGTGAATCGTGTTGAGCAAAGACTCTGTTTGAAAATAGCTCATAAAAAAAGAGGCACCCGAAGGTACCTCTTTTCTTTTAACATCAAAGTGTAAACCACTCTTAGTGAAGAATGATTTCCACGCGACGGTTTTGTGGTTCGCGGGTGTTCGGGCCAGTTGCCACGAGCGGGTGCGCTTCACCGTAACCGTGGATGTCGATGGCGGTAGCAGGTACACCGTCACGGATCAGTTCAGCCTTCACGCTGTC
>NZ_BAMX01000028.1 GCF_000963965.1 Acetobacter orientalis | reverse complement strand
AGCTCGTCAGATGGGGCCATAATGGTCATGCCCGGCAGGCAGCCAAGATAAGCAATGTCGAACGATCCTGCGTGGGTAGCGCCATCGGCTCCGACTAGACCGGCACGGTCAATGGCAAAGCGCACGGGCAGCTTTTGCAGCACCACATCGTGCATCACTTGGTCGTAAGCGCGTTGCAGGAA
>NZ_BAMX01000029.1 GCF_000963965.1 Acetobacter orientalis | reverse complement strand
TGATTACTGAACAAATCTCTCTCCGGTAAACCCGGGGCAGTTCAAATTAGCACTCTTGGCCTCTGCTTCATGGCATAGCACTTCGGTGCCAGAACAGACCTTCCGACTGGTCACTCTTGTTGCAGCTTACAGCGGAATGCGATTGGGCGAGATTTGCGCCTTGCGCAAAGAAGACCTCCCAACCGTTGATGGTATCCCCTGCTTTATGGTCAGACCACATTCTGATGACGGATGGACACCAAAAACAGACGCCAGCACTCGCGGGGCGCCTGTCCATTTAAAACTCATTGAAGCGGGAGTTCTAGCCCTTAAGAACACCACTGACGGCCCATACCTCATCCCCGGCTTGGAAACCTCAAAACAGGGTGTCAGGGGCGCAGCATTGGGACGGGCTTTCTCATTGCTCAAGACCCGTATCGGCCTGCCCGCTGAAATCACGTTTCATTCGTTTCGGCATACCGTTTCCACACAACTCAGAAACGCGAATGCAAATATCCGAGAAGTATGGATTGATCGCCTGTTAGGACATGAAGCCAGCCATAAGAGCCAAGGAACCACAACCTATCTTACCAGTATCTCCACCACCAACCTCAGACAGACAGTAGAGGCCATAAGCTACCCAACAGAAAATTTTAGAGGAGTTAATTTCAAAAATTAGTTCTGTGACGTTATAGTAATAAAGTTTAATGCAATGTAATACATAAATACTACTTTAGTGTAAATTTCATCTCATCCATTATCTCCTGGAACACCATAAGAAGGAGAATAAGCTGGAGCAAGCGCCCTCTGAGTATAATCATGCATCTGACACGACCAGACATCCCAGATTTGCTGTAGTTTTTCAATGGGAGCATCATCCCAATCCACTCTTAAATCAGTGAGCGGCCAACTTTGATCCGCAACAACAACAAGCCCTGCGGAATAAACAGGCCCTGCCTCTCCTCCCCCTGCCAAACCTGCTTTCAAGGCAATAAGCAAACGCTGACCAAGCTCTTGGGTCTCATCACTCTGTAAAAAGGCATCCAGCATGATCTGGGGTACGCTTACATTGGCAAGCATATTGCCTGCACAGGCAATATTTATGTGCTTTGCCATGGCATGCAGACCCAAAGTAGCTGTTCCTGACCACTGTGCGGTCTGCCCTTGGCAATCGATTACAGAAAGCTGTCGATATGCGGCATAGGGTGTCTGCTCTACCAGAGTTTGCAGGCAGAGTTCGGCTGATGCGCCATGAGCCATAAGCTCCAGCCCCTTTGGGCCGAGAGAGGGGTCCGTAATATTCTGGGTTGCAACAACTCCCACCCCGGCACGCGCAAACGCGCACCGGCTGGCTACTGCTGGAGAGGAAGACGAAACCGCCATACCAAATTGTCCGGTACGTGTACACCGCGCAATAATGGAAAACGTCATTGAATCATACCTCGTGTTGCCCGGATTTCTTAAAAATCGGCTTTGACAGAACCAAAATACTGGCGGGGTGCCCCAACCAGAAAAGACTGATAGTCTCCTGAAAGTGGGAAGCCATTTTCCCCCATAGTAGAAACATAATGCGAATTTGAAAGGTTGTAGACACTAAAGTCAATTTCCAGACCTTTGACAAACTGACCCCGGCCGGAAGATTTGAGAAGATTGGTAAGGTTATAGCGTGTACCAAAATTGGTCAGCCAGTAAGACGGCACTTTTGTATCACCTGTATAGCTCAGGTTTCTACGGGATGTATAAGAGGCATCAATATGGGCTTCCAGGTCATGCCATGTATAGCTCAGGGCTGTTTTATACATGAACTGCGGATACGCAACGACCTGAGACCCTTTGGTCGCATAGAGCATGCCACCGCTCTTTACGTTCTGGTCGTAAGTAGAGTGGTTGTAGCTCAGGCTGTTGGTAAAGGCTAATCCGCGCAGGGGGCGCAGCGTCAGCCCGGCATCAACACCGTTCATGGTAATACCACCAACATTTGCCACAATAGTCTGTGGGTTGATGATAGCCCCAGATGAAATCATTTGCAGCCTGTTAAAGAAGTTTACCCGATAGGCATGTACTGTGGCGTCCATAAACCTGTCACTGTAGCGATAGCCTACGGCATAGGCCCAGTCACTTTCCGGCTTCAGACCTGGGCGGGATATATCATAGGCAGACTGTGTGACAGCAAAGGGAGAAGCCGCTGTCTTGAACTGTGCCTGCGGGTAGGCGTGAACGTTTTCAGCAATATCAAAATAAAGTTCATGATGTTTAAGAAAATGCCAGTCCCCGCTGATATGCGGCAGAAATGCCCGAAATGTTGTCAGACCCACACCGCCTGCCATGGCGTCATTTCCATAATAGGCTGTGTTGTAATAGGCATTGCCTGCATGTGAAACGTTAAGCAGGGACTTGAAGCCAAAATGCAGCGCAAGGTTAGGCAGAATATGGTAGGTATCCTGCGCATAAGCCGTAAAGGTGTTAGTATTTGTAGCCTGCCCATAAAACTGCATGAAAGGAGAAAGTTTTGAGAAACTTCCAACAGAATTAATGGGACTACCCTGACCTAGTAAAGGCTGCTCGTAACCATACATGCTCGACAGGAAACGATTGTTTTCGTACCAGATACCTGCCTCAATATGGTTATGTGCAACATCATAGTTCAAAGAAGAAAGAATACCATAACGTGCAATACTTGGTCTTTTTACTTGCTCCAACATAGGTGCCCCATTGGGGGAGGCATCGAAAGGGTTGCTCCATGTCAGAAGGGTTTTCTGCCCATGCCCGTAAACGGTAGTTTTCCAACGCAGGCGGTCTGTAAGCGCAAAGTCTCCTTTCAAATAGCCAAAATAATCGTTGATGTTAGACGAACCATCATAGTACGCAGCATCTGCCTTGTCTGATACACCATTGAGATAAGAAGGGTAATTACCCTGTGCAGCATGGTAAGCATTGGCGTAACCGGAATTTTTTCCGTTATAGTAGTTGTCTATGTAATACCCACCATTATGTAGAATATCTAAAGAATAATCCTGATAAAGATACTGGTGCAGATCACTCCAATCAAAAAATGCCTTTATAGAGCTATCATTCCCAATAGGCTGTACAAATTTTGCATTGACCTGCTGCGTAAACTGGTTGCCACCACCTTTCCATTTGTCAGTATCGTTACGGGAATAAGAGACATAAAAACGTGTGCCCGATGGTGTCAGCTTGCCGCTGTCAAAACGTGCAAAGGTATGAAACATATTGTAGCTGCCAAATGTTTGGCTAAGCGTTCCCCCTGTTTTCTCTTTGGGGTCAGATGAGACATATTCTATTGAACCGCCAAGGTTGTTTGTACTGGCAACAGACTCCGCCCCCGCACCTGTGGAAACATCCATCCGGCCTACGTTTTCAGAAGAAATGGCTTGTATGGGGTTAAGGCCGTTATAGTTGCGGTATACCAGCTCGCCCAATGGCACATCATCCAGCGTTGTGCTGATCTGGTTTTGCATAAAGCCGTGCATGTAAATCTGACTGGACCAGGTATCCAGCCCTTGCGGGTCTGACGACTGAAACATGATACCAGGCTGCTGGCTTAACACTTTAAGCGGATTTGTACCGGGAACCGCTTTCTGAATTTGCGCGCTGCCAACGGAAATCATGGTGCCGTGGGCCCGCCTGCGGGCGGAGATTAAAACACTCTCTCCTTCCTTAGCTGTAACGGGAGAGCGTTTGACGGTAGCGTTGTGCGTTGCGGCTTGCGAACGTTTTGCGGTTTTAGCTGGAGCAGCTTGTAGATTGGGAGCTACCACAAGAATGCCAGCCAGAGCAGAAGAAAGGCACATCAGGTGTTTAAAAGTCCGGCCCCGTTTTGTTGTAGCCGGGGCCCGATGCTGCATCATACCATTTTCTTGTGTAGAGCCAGCAAAACAGAAAACAAGATTTGAGACCATGATGCTGAGATATCCTTATATTGCTAAACGTCCGGCAAAAGACGGCGCGCCTCATTCATCTCATTAAGCCATCGTATCGTATCGAATGTTCAACAAGTTTATTTTGAGGAACTAATACGGAAAACATGAGGAAGGGCACAGCAAGCAAAAGACAGCACCAGACCAAAAAGTTTAGAACAAGCAGGCCATGGTTACGAATTAATGAAGCTATCCATCAAATTATAATATTTTGACCCTGCGGTGTTTTGGAAGCAGAATTGTTTTGATACCAGATCGTTCTGTGCGTAGTAAACCGCAGCAGTATGCCACGCCAATTTGGGACGATATTGTACTTGACGGGTGATTGAGAGAACAATGACAGCACAACCCCAACAGCTTACCCACCGGCGTATTCGCCCTTTCAACACGCGGGACACGTATCCAGAACAGGATCTGGATAATGACCTATGCCAAGCTGTAGTTGCTGGCAAAACTGTCTATCTGCGTGGGCAAGTGCCACAGGACCTTGATACGCGTGAGAACGTGGCCGTGGGAGATGCCGCCGGTCAGGCAGAAAAAGTCGCCCAGAACATACGCCTGCTTTTGACCGAAGCCGGAGCAGAAATGCGCCATATCTGTAAAGTGACTGTTTACCTGACCGATATCCGCTACCGCGCTGCAGTTTATCGAGTTCTGGGACAACATTTCCGCGGTGTATTTCCTGTTTTCACTGGGCTTGTCGTGGTTGCTCTCGCACGCCCTGAATGGCTTGTGGAAGTGGATGTGATTGCCGAGCTCGACTAACTCCCTTGCCATCATGAAATAGAGTGCAGGTCCCATGTCTAAAGAACTGATCGAAACAGGCACGATCTACCCCATTCCCGCTGCTCAGCGTTACGGTTCCGCTCGTGATCTTTTTACGATCTGGTTTGGCGGCAACCTTATGATTTTGACTGTTACGACTGGTTCTCTGACCACTACAGTGTTTCACCTCAGCCTGCTGGCAGCGCTTTGTGCTCTGGTTGCAGGCAACCTCTGCGGCGGCCTGCTTATGGCGCTCCATGCTGCACAGGGCCCTGCTCTTGGTGTGCCGCAGATGGTGCAGGCGCGTGGGCAATTTGGAACATGGGGGGCAGCCTTCATTACGGTACTCGTTGTCTTTATGTATGTTGGCTTTACAGCTTCCAACCTTGTTCTTGGCAGCTCAACTCTCGACCTTTTAAGCCCTACATTAGGGCATGTAAAAACGGTTATTCTTATTGCGCTCCTTTGTTTATTTCCGGCCTTGGCGGGCTACAGAGCGCTGCATTGGGCTGGCAAGCTGGGTACGGTACTCGGTGCGGTTGCCATTGCCCTTTGTGGGTTCTCCTTTCTGGCGGCGGGCCCTACATTCGCTCAGGCAACACATTTTGCACCATCGGACACACTAGTTCATTTTCTTGGGGCATTTTCCATTATTGCTCTGTGGCAAATAGCATTTGCCCCTTATGTGTCAGATTACTCCCGCTATCTGCCCGACACGGCAGAAGGAACGCGCAAGGCCTTTATTGCAACATATGCAGGCTCGTGTCTGGGGGCCTTTCTGCCGATGGTCGTTGGTCTGGTTGCTGGTATAGGCCTGACTACCAACGGCTCTGTTATTGGGGCTTTGGCCAGCCAGCTTGGATGGCTTACTTGGCCGGTATTTGCAGCTTTTACACTTGGCATAACAGGCCCAGTTGGCATGAATGTTTACTGTGGCACGCTTTCTTTACTCTCTGTCTTACAAACTTTTCTGCCCCGCTACCATTTTGGCTCCAATTGGCGCATTGGTACCACTCTTGCCTTATACGGACTGGCAACTTGGGGCGCATTGTTTATGGCAGACGGCTTTTTGCAAAGTTACCTTGAATTTATGGACATGTTGATGGCCATTATGGTGCCATGGACCGCAATAAACTTGGTTGACTATTACCTGATCCATCACGGTTCTTATCAGGTGAGTGCTTTTTTCGAGCCGGATGGCGGGTGCTATGGCCGGGTCAATATATCAGCCATGTTCTGCTTCTTTTTAAGCCTTGCTGCACAAATTCCTTTTATGTCAGGCCATCTTTACACAGGCCCTTTCGCACGGCTCCTGCACGGGGCAGATCTCTCCTGGGTTGTCGGGCTTCTGGTGACTGCTCCGGTTTATTGGCTTCTTGCCAAAAAATTTTCCTCTCAAACATCTTCTCATATCGGATAATCGCGTATGACAGATACTGTCTCCACTCTGGCGTCTCTTGTCGCATTTCCCAGCATCTGCGGGACTGCCAATGGCCCGATTATAGACTGGATAGAACAGTATCTTGAAAAGCTGGGCGCGCGTATCGTGCGTGTGCCAGGGGAGCAGGAAGGCCGGTTCAGCCTGTTTGCATCCCTTGGCCCCATGGTAGCCGATGGTATTGTGTTGTCCGCACATTGCGATGTCGTGCCTGTTGAAGGACAGAACTGGAGCTTTGACCCCTTTGCCCTGACCGAGCAGGACGGAAAATTATATGGTCGTGGCAGCAGCGACATGAAAGGCTTTCTGGCCTGCATGTTAACAGCCGCAACCCACGCAGCAAACCAGCCCCTTGAGCGCCCGCTCCACCTTGGCATCTCGCACGATGAGGAACTCGGCTGCCTTGGCGTAAGGTCGCTTTTAGCCGCGCTGCGTACCAATGGGCTACAAGCGCGCGGGTGTGTGGTAGGGGAGCCTACATCCATGCAGGTTGCAACCGCCCATAAAGGCAAGGTTGCCCTCCAGATTGTCTGCCATGGGCAGGCAGCCCATTCCGCCAACCCTTTTCAGGGTATCAATGCCATTGTCATGGCATCAGAAATGGTTCTGGCAGCACAGGAGCTACAACAGCATATTGCCAGCACGGAAAAGCATGATACACGATTTGGCGTACCGTTTTCTACCGTACAGACGGGGCTCATCAATGGCGGGACGGCGCTAAATATTGTGCCTGACCAATGCTGTATCAAAACAGAAATACGGCTTTTGCCCGGTGTATCTGCCCAGCCCTACCTGAAGTGGCTGGAAAATGCAGCTTTACGCATTACCCAAAACAACACGCGCGGCAGCATTGAGATTATACAGACAAATGCCTATCCAGGCCTGAACTCTGATGCACAATCAAAAGATTTTCTGCACGCCGTTATGCGATATGCACAACAGAATGACATAACGGTTATTGATTTTGGAACTGAGGCCGGCTTGTTTGAGCAGGAGCTGGGTATACCCTGTTATGTTTGCGGCCCAGGGTCTATCAGTCGGGCGCATAAAGCCGATGAGTATATTACGCGATCTGAACTGGACGATGGTGACCGCTTTTTAAGCAGAATTGTCGAAAGCCTCTGTGCTTTATAGCCCCTAGCTTCATGTTCAGGAAAAGGGCGAATCCATACCAGGAATATACTGGCTGGAAATACTCTCCCGGCAATGTTGCTCAAATGCTTCAACCAGCCGTGACTTCTTGATATTGGCCAGTGTGGCCGTACCAATAACCATAGGGCGATGGTTGCCCGAAATGGGCACACGCACAATACGCCTGCCATCTAACGCACAGTCTGACCGAGGCCGGACGTTGGCAAGCGTATAGCCGTAACCATTTGCCACCATGGTTCGCACGACATCCTGATGAGATGAGCGGGAGTGTATTTTGGGCTGTAGCCCTTCATTGAAAAAGAGCGCGAAAAAATATTCAAGGCTCAGTGGCAGATCGAGCAGAATAAGTGGCTCCTCAGCCAGCTCTGCCAACGTAACAAACGGCTTATGTGCAAACGGGTGTGCCTCGCTCACCACCGCATGGGCGGGGAGTTCTGCCAGCGCGCAAAAACTGACACCTTCAGGAATTTGCAGGTCGTAGGTAATGGCCACATCAATTTCAGCATGGCGCAAACGGCCCAAAAGCCAGCCCTGATCGGCGGCGAACTGCCGTATTTCCGTCTCGGGAAAAGTCTTCATGAAGTTATGGGCCAGTTCGGGCATGATCATGGGAGCAAGTGTTACCATTGACCCAACAGAAATCTGGCCCCTGACCTGCTCCGTTACCTCACAGGCAGCGGCGTAAAGGCCTTCTGCCTGCTGCACAACACGTTTGGCTTCTGCCAGTATTTTATGCCCCGCAGGGGTGAGGGAAAGCCCCTGTGCATGGTGCCTGACAAACAGTTGCACACCAAACTCCCGCTCCAGATGGCTAATGGCGGTAGAGATAGACGGCTGTGAGATGCAAAGCCGCTCTGACGCCAGTGTAATGGAGCCCACTTCACCAGCAGCAATAAAATACTCAAGCTGTCGCAACGTATAGCGCATGGCCCCTACCCGTCATTCTGAACACGGAATGTAAACAGATAGCACAGACAGACCCTGATTAAAAAGCCTGCCCTTAAGGCATGGGCCTTATGGCCTAAGAAAATCCGAAGCGGAGCTTAGTAATATGATTATTTCTCTCATTATATCGTTTCTTTAATGAAATAGATGGATTTTGTAATGCCGCTTGAAAACTCGATATGGCCAAAAGAGGAATATCTCGCATGACACGCAGAAAAGTGGACACACTCGTTATTGGAGGTGGGCAGGCGGGCCTGGCTATAAGCGAGCATCTGGGCCGACGCGGTTTATCCCACCTGGTTGTTGAGCGTAAACGCATTGCTGAGCGCTGGCGCTCGGAACGGTGGGATTCTCTGGTCGCCAATGGTCCTGCATGGCATGACAGATTTCCGAACATGACCTTCGCCACGGTGGACCCAGATGGTTTTGCCCCCCGCGCGGCAATAGTAGAATATTTCGAAGCTTACGCCAAACAGATCTCCTGCCCGATTGAATGCGGTGTAGAGGTCGCCAGCCTGCATAAACAACCCGATGGATCCGGCTTTGTGGCAGAAACATCTGCTGGAACCATTGAAGCAAAACAGGTTGTTGTAGCCACAGGGCCTTTTCAGAAACCTGTTATTCCACCTCTGGTACCTGCACAGGCTGGCATTACCCAGATTCATTCCTGCAATTACCGCAACCCGGAGCAACTGCCTGAAGGCGGCGTGCTGGTTATTGGTGCAGGGTCTTCTGGTGCACAAATCGCAGAAGAATTAATGCGCTCTGGCCGGAAAGTCTGGCTGTCCGTTGGCCCGCACGACCGCCCACCACGCAAATACCGTGGGAAAGACTTTGTGTGGTGGCTGGGTGTTCTGGGTATGTGGAATGCTGAAGTCTCCAGCCCATCAACCGAGCATGTCACTATTTCGGTCAGCGGTGCCCGTGGCGGACATACTGTTGATTTTCGTAAACTGGCCAATGCTGGAATGACCCTGATGGGTATGGGCAAGTCTTATACTGACGGGCGCATGTATTTTGCACCTGATCTGGCAAAGAATATTGCTGGAGGAGATGAGAACTATCTGTCAATGCTACGGGCAGCTGATGCTTATGTGGCTCAAGAAAATCTGGATTTACCAGAGGAACCCGATGCTCATATTATTGGCCCCAACCCGGACTGCGTTACCAACCCGCTTTTTGAGCTAGATTTAGCGAAGGAGGGTATTACCTCTATTGTATGGGCAACCGGTTACGCACTAGACTTTAGCTGGATCAAATCAGATATTTTTGATGAACGCGGTAGCCCTAAACACGAACGTGGTGTCTCTAAAGAGGACGGCCTGTATTTTCTGGGTCTTGCATGGCTTACCAGACGTGCCTCCCCTTTTATATGGGGAGTTTGGCATGACGCAGACTATCTTGCAGAGATTATCAAAGCTAAAACGGATAGAAAGAAATAATTAACCCTCGCAGCCAACGGTAGAAACCATTGACTATAAAAGGGAGTTTAGCATGGATTACGCGCTACTCCCTCACTTTGGAGGTAGTTTATATTTTCTCTTATTGCTTTTTCAAACATGCCTCTCCTCCCTCCTCCCTGAAAGCACCCTTCATTCTTTGGCCATACGGTTTCAGCCCACCTCAAAAATACCAACGCTGCTGTGCAGGATTGTCTGGATAGACAGACTTATGAGGCCATAAGCTACCCGGAAAGCAGCCTTCAAAAAGATACCCTTTTACATCAGGAGTAAAAGGGAGCCAGCAGTGTCGAATGGCTACCCATTCGACATCTGGCAAGGGGGAATACCTTCCCCCGTTGACCCCCTAAAGCATAGAAACCTGCCCTTTTAGCCTTCACCTTGCTGGGCAGTATATATATTGGAAAAGAGGGGGTTCACGGGAGAGAGCAATGCTCTCTCCCTGACCAGTTTGCAAACCATCGCGACACAACGTGTCCGCTGGTTTGCACGGCTGGCTTCCTAAATATTGCGCCCCCAACGTGCAGAGAAAACTTTAATGACAAACGAAATTCTGCCGTAACCAGACAGCAAATTCCTCTTCTTCCATACCACCTGAAGCAAGTGTCACCATGACCTCTACTGAACTGCCCCGGGTTTACCGGAGAGTAAAACTCTCGGAGGA
>NZ_BAMX01000030.1 GCF_000963965.1 Acetobacter orientalis | reverse complement strand
TGGCTGGTGTGGCTGGTGTGGCTGGTGTGGCTGGTGTGGCTGGTAGGTTCGCGCTCTTTTGTGGCGGGGTGCAAGGGGTTTTACCACGTGCTGGGGCGGTATATTGGCTTGCTGCATCGTGCACTTTAGCAAGCGCTTGGCCAGCAGCGTAGGCATGGGCCGCAGTTTGGTAGGGCTGCCAAGACATAACATCTCGGTACAAATCATGCCCCGGCGCTAGGGGAAAGACCTCGTATGTCCAGCAGTCATTGCCCCATGCGGTTGCCCCGGTTTGGGTCGTTAAGGGCAGGCATACGGGCACACCGGCATGGGCAAGGTGGTGCATAAAAGCGTGCTCTTCGTGCAAGGCGGCAACGCTGCGTAAGCTGGCATGGTGGCGCTTTATTAAAAAGCCTGTGCTGCTCTCATCTATAATTTTAACCGCGGCAGAAAACGGGCGCATGCTGTTCCAGACCGGGGTAACGGGTGTGGGCACGCTTGGGTAGTGCGCCAGCACGGCGTTTATTTCAGCCTGTGTTAGGCAGGGCCAGTCACGCTGGGTTTGCACACCATGCACCCCAAACTGCCCGACTGCACCAGCACCTTCTGCCACCGGCCCGTTTGGCACCCCTGTTTGCATAACGCGGCCTAAAACCCGGTAGAGGCTGTAAACAGGGCCGCAAACCCGCCGCCAATGTAATAAGTGGGGTCATCTCCTGCTATAATGGTGCCGCGGCGGCCCACCGTGTCGTGCGCGTTAAGGGTTGGGTTTGCCACACCAGACAGGTAGTGTTGGTTTGTAATATTAATAAAGTTCATGCGGAGTTCTGGTTTGTGCAGAAACGAGGCATCTGAAAAGCGATACCCCACCGCCATATTGGCGGTTACGTAGTCTGGCATGCGCTCATCATTCATGAATGTTGCGTATTGGTGGCCGGTATATTTAACCGTAAACACGCCAAAAGCGTGCCCGTCATCATACGTAAGGCCCGCAGCGGCTTGCAAGGTCGGGCTACGAATGGCGCGTTTGCCGCGTGTGGGCAACAAGTCTGCGCCGCTTAGCAGGTCGTTATCTATGGTGGCGTGCAAATATTCACCAGAGAAATACGGGCTAAAATGGTGCCACGGGCGCAAGCCCAGCTCTACATCTACCCCGCGCGTGGTTTGCCCACCTGCATTAAAGGTAGAAGACACATAAGAGCCGTTAATTTGGCCCACAGTTTCAATCTGGCGGTTGGTAAAATTGTAGTTAAACAGGGTTAAACTGCCAACAATCAGGTCATCTGCGTAACGGTAGCCGAGTTCTTCGGCTATGGAATATTCATTTTTAAGTTTGGTATTACCTTGTGTTGTCATATCGCCCGATGTGGGGTCGTAGGCCGCGTAAAGGGCTGTTTCTGCCGGGGTGCGGAAGTTGGTTGTGGTGTTAAAAAAGACCTGATGGTGCTTGTCTATTTGGTATTTTATAGCAACACGGGGCAGCGGCACAGCATAGCTTGTATTGGCGTGGTAGGGGGCACCGGGCATGGCGTTGGTGCCATTGCGGGTGAGCATAACCTCTTTAAACCCAGCAGAAAGCGTAAGTTTATTATGGAGCAAAGCCAGTGTATCGCCCACATACAAGGCATTGGTTTGCGAGAGTGTGTGGTTGCTGGTGGCTAAAAGCAAAGAACCATCTGCCAGCGTAACAGATGTACGGCGGCTGCCCCCCCATATACCGGCCGCCGTGCCATTGGCCGCTATGGGGGTAAAGCTTTGGTATTCGCTATCGTCTGAATAATCGTACCAATACCCAGCGTTAAACGTGTTGTTGCCGTGGTGCCATTCTATGCCGGTTGTAAAGCCAGAGCGGTAGCTGCGTTGTGTATAGTCTGCCCGCACGGTGGCCACGCCATCTTGTGTGCTGGGCAGGGTAAGAGTGTCTGGCAAAGGCTGGGTGCCGTTAAATAAACCCGATGTAGGCAGCGTGCTGCCACCGGGCACATTGCCATAAGCCCCTTGGGCATAAGGGGTTATGCGCCATGTGACACTTTGGCTTAGATGTAGCTCTATGGGGGCGCCCATATATAATGTGCGCTCTGGCTGGCGGTACAGCCGCCAGTAATCTGTGCCTTGGGCGCTATTTGCCACGTTATACGTGCGGGCAAGGTTGTTGCCACCATGAATACCATCTTGCTGCCACTGGGCTTTTGTGGGCTGGGGGTAGTAGCTGTCTATGGCTTGGTTCCATGTACCCACAAGGGCGGCACTATTGTTTTGGCCCCATGTTTTAAGCAGTTTAAAGTCTACATGCTGGCGCTCGTCCCGGCCGGGGCCGCGCCAGTTATCTGCCGCACTATGCGAGTATGAAACAAAGCCTTTTAAGCCAGTATGGCCAATTTCACCGCTATCAAGGCGTATAAACTCGCGGTTGGTGTTGTATGACCCGTAAGAGATATTGACCATACCCCCCGCTTTTTCTGCCGGGGTACGAAAACGCAGGTTCATAAGCCCTCCGGCGGCGTTTAATACCGGGCTTTCTAACTGCGCAGCCCCTTGGGCCAGGGCAATACTTTCGTAGTTTTCGCTGTCGGCAAACTGGCTGGGGTAGCCGCTATAATAGGCAATATCGTTAAGGGGCATGCCTTCAAGCACGTAGCCTATGGCATCTCCGTTCAAACCACGCACAGAAATATTGACCTGTGGCGACAAGCCCAGCGGGTCTGACGTAGCCACATTGGCACCCGGTGCAAGGGCCAACAGGTCATACGCGGTGGCAGAAGGGGCTTGGCGGGCAATAAAGTCTTGGCCAACCACGCTCATGGCTTGGGGTTGTGTTTGGGGGCGAATAAGGCCACCGCCAGCATGGTCTGCTACGGGGTTGGCGGTCACATTCAACACCTCTGGGCCACCTGCTTGCACGGGGGCTGGTGCAGGGGCGTACCTAACGGCCCCCTGCCCGGCTTGCGCCGGGTGAGCGGCAAAGCGGCCTTTTGTGTTTGACCCTGCCTGCTGTGCGGTAGCACGAGTGTTGCTGTATAGCCGCACCACCCCACGCTGCTGGGTAGTGGCGTGTGCCTGCGCCCCACCATGCTGAACATGATGGCCTGAACTAACGGGAGCGCGCGCACGCCCCTGTGGTGCAAGAGCTTGCGTGCGGCTTGCCCTACCCGGTGCAGGTGTGGCCCCGTACCCGCCTGCTTGTGCGCGTGCGGGGGGTGGGGCGTGCGGCACCCCACCACTGCCGGGCTGTGCCACTGTTTGCGCCATGCAAAATGGGGTGAGTGCGCTAGAACATACAGCACTTACAAACAAAACAAAGCGGGCTGTCGGGCGCACCGGCATAGCGTAAAACTTTCAGGCAGATACTCAGGAAGGGTGGAATTTTCGCACCACGGGGGCAATGGTCAAGCCCTGCACAAGAATGGTGAAAACCACAACACAATAGCACACTGCCAAAAGCGGTGCACGCATTGAGCTTTCTGGCAGGCCCAGCGCAAGAGAGATAGAAATACCACCCCGCAGGCCACCCCACGTCAGCACTGCCAGCACGCCCATACGGTCTTGCCCGCGCAAGTAAACCGGCAACGTGGCCAGCAGCACACTTAACAAACGCGCTATAATAGCCAGCGGTATAGCCAAAGCAGCCGCCACCACCAATGCACGAGAAAAAGACAACGCCAGAACCTGAAAGCCTATAAGGGCAAACAGCATGGCGTTGAGCACTTCATCAACCAGTTCCCAAAACACATGCAGGTTTTTGCGCCCCTGCTCGGTTATGCGGCGTTGCGTGGCGGGGGCGGCCATGCAAAGCCCTGCAGTAACTGTAGCAATAGGGCCAGAAAGGCCCCATGCCGTGCACAGACTATAAGTGCCGGTGCATAACGTAAGCGAGATAAGCAGGTCTAGCTGTGGGTCTTGGCTAAGGGCAAAGGCTTTGCGGGCCAACCAGCCACCAACCAGCCCCACTAACAAACCACCGCCTACCTCTGTTGTAAAAGCCTCGGCCAAGCGTAGGGCAGAAACGGGGTGGGCGTGGTGGGCAACCTCAAGCGCTACGGTAAAAATAACAACGCCTACGCCGTCGTTAAACAGGCTTTCTCCGGCAAAGAGGGCCTGCACTTGGGCGGGTAAGCCAAGGCGGCGCAGCATACCCACAACCGATACGGGGTCTGTCGGGGCGAGAATGGCACCCAGTACCACGCACCACGCCAAGGGCACATTTAACCCCACAAGGGTAAAAATACCCCATGCCCCAGCGGCAAACACAACAACTGCCAGCAACGTACCCAGCAAGGCCAATGCCAAAACCGAAAATTTGCGGGCAAAGAGCGCCCCAAGGTCTACCCCCTGCGCACCAGCAAAGAGCAAAAAGGCCAAAGCGCCTTCCATTAAGGTAGTAGGCAGGTCTATTTGCGTAAGCAGCGTTTGCAGGGCGTGTACGGTGTGTAAAGGCAGCACCCAGTCTGCAACGCTAAGCCCGGCAGACACCACAAGGCTAAGCAACAACACCCCAATGGTAAGGGGCAGGCGTAAAATGCGGGCATTAAAAAGCCCGGTAAGGGTTGCCAGCGCCAGCACGAATGCAAACAAACCAAGAGATGTCATGCCATTGGGCCTTTACTGGCTAAAATAACGGGGCCGTATGGCCGCTTATGCTGTGGGGGTATTGGTATCGGGCTTTTCGGTTAGGTTCACAAAGGTTTGGTCAGAGATAGAAACAGTTTCTGGCCGGTCAAATGCTTCTGAGGTGCTTTGGGCTATGCCTGCGGTTTTTTCTTTTAGGTCTGCCAATTCTTCACGCACGTCAGACAAAATTTCTAGCAGGGCTTTGTGGTCTTCTGCCGCGCGGCGGTCTGCCCCACGGCTTAACACAGCATTACCCACCATAAGCGCAGGTAACGCGACAAGTTGAATACAGTTGCTTATGTAAAGCAGGGTATTTTGCCATGCAGGCATAAGAACAGGCACAAGAGAGAACACAAAAAATAGGTAAACGCACCAAATACTGCCAAACAGCATGGTCATTTTAACGGCTACGGTTTCGTTAACCCGTGCCAGAATATTTTTTAATGTTGGTTCCATTACCCGCACCTTTGTGGGGGCACCTTGCCCCGGCCTGTTATGGGGCGTGGTTACCACAAAGTGGGCTATGGTGTCCGCCCCCCTTGCTCTTTTACGTGGGGCTATATGGCAGCGCTGCCCCTGCCGTACGGGGCAGCCTTGCGTGCGGCCAAAACTACTGGGCTGAAAGGTGCAGCCTGTAAAATGCGCCCTGCCCTTTAAGAGCAGCTGCGTGGTCTTGCAGCACCCCAACTGTGTAGGTGCCAGACTTAATGGCCGACATGCTCCAGAGTTTATGCGCACAATTTGGGCGGGGTACGCTCAGCAGTTCACCCTCTGGGTCTTTTACAAAAAAGCCAACACTGCTTTTACGGGCATGGCACAATACAGAAAGCGTTTGCCCCTGTTGGAGCGGCATGCGGTATTCTGCCACATGCGTGCCTTCTAGGGTGCCAGACATGTTTTTTTTGCCCGTGCCCAAGGGGCCGGTAGGCGTGCTCAAAATATCTTGGGCCTGAGCCATGTTAGACCCCCAACCAAGGGCCAACAAAACCACCAACCCAAACGTGAAGCGATATGGCGCTTTCATTCTCGTCTCGTTTGCTTGCATGAATCGGGTACGTGATATGCGCAATATACATGAGTGCCCCCACCCCGCACAAGCACCAATGCCCGGTGTCTTAAAAGCATAATAAAGGGGCTATGTTTGGGGCTTAATTGCGTAAATAACGCGCACGCCTGCGGGGCGCATAAGCACGCCAGAGCTTTGAATAAGAGAAACCTGCACGGCCGATGGCGCAAAATTGAACGTATAGGTTAAAGTCATGGTGCCGGTATCTGCCACCCAGACATCTCCCTGCCCGGCAAAAAGGGTCATGAGAATAGCGTTAAGGCTGGTAATGGAGCCATCTGTTATATTGGCCAGCGCTTTAGCGTTAATAAGCTGGCGGAAAGCGTCATCAGACAAGCGGTAGTTGCTGGTGGTTTGCGTGCCAGAATACCACGGGGCGGCGTTAAAGGGTTGCAAGGTTAGGTCTTGGGGTTCTGCAAAGCCAAAAAAGCTGTCTGTGCTTAGGGTAAGCACGCGCTCTACCCCCACAATGCGCCCCCATACGTCCAGCCCGTAGCCTTGTGCTGTGTCTAGGTTCCAGATGTTTGTAAACCATGTCTCAATTAAGCGTGTGGGGTCTAGGGTTTGGTTCCAGGCCTCTATCAAGGCATTAAGGGTTGGCGCGCAACTATATTGCGACAGCACGGTTTTTTGCACATCGCGCATTATACAAACACCACGTTAATACTCTCAGCCGAGAGCACGGGCACTTGGTCTATACCCAAAGTAGCCGTTAGGCTGGTAGGGTTGGCACTAAAGCCTAGCGTAATGCTAATGCTCTCAGCCCATGCCCCAAGGGCTGCAACGCTTGCATAAAAGCGGCTGGTATAGAGTGTGGTGCCTATACGCACCTGTGCCTGACCATCTTGCCCGTTAAAGGCGGCCAGCACGGCTGTGCGCACCTGGTCTGCCGCAGTGGTGGGCACATTTAAAGAGGCCGCCAGAGTAAGCGTTACATACACAGGGGTTGGGGCCGCACGTTGAAACACCACCGTATAGCTTGGCGGTGTGGTGTAGCTGGTATTTTGGTCTGTTACTGTAAGGCTTGTGTTGCCGGTATAGGCGCAGCCCGGTGGTTTTTTACGTAAAATAGCGCGGGCAATTTCTGTATCTTGCCCACCACTCACACACACATACACACTGTGGGGGGCAAGGGTTATGTTGCCTATAACCACGGGGCTGTCTGTGCTGTTATCTGTTACGTAAACATCACTCACCCCTTCAAGCGCCTGCACGGCGGCAGAAATAGCATCGAGCGGGCCAACGGCGTTAATAGCAACAGACGTTTGGCGGCGGGTTTCAAACGCGGTACGGCTTTCTACCCCCCGGCCCGTAACCCCGGCGGCTGCATTACCCACCGTAGCCCACCCGCTCACAGACTGGCTCAGCTGGATAGTCTGGGCGGGGCACGCCACAGCCCCGGTTTGTGTGCAGCTAAACGTGCCAGCCCCTGTGCCTGTGGCATCTAACGTTATGGGGTTATCGGCCGCGTAACTCTGGCCTGCGCCGTCTTGCACCACCGTACCTTGGGCAATAACCGTGCCCGCAATGCCGGTACACTGGCAGGTTACCACTGTGGCTGTGGCAGGCAGGCGTTCCATAAAATACAGCCTGCCAATGGCATCTTGCATGGGGCCAACAGCGCGGGCGGGGTCTACCCCGTTGGCAATGGCCAAAAACTGGTCGTATGCATCTCCCACTATAGCGGTAAGTGACATGGCCAACTGCCCTTGGGGGGTGGCAAGGTCTGTAGTGAGTGTATTGCCAAAGGCTGCGTTAATATCTGCCAAAACGCCGTTTAAAATATCTGGCTCGGCAGGCATAACAAAGCCTGTGGCATCCAGCACTGGGGCGGGCACAGACGTGGTGCCAGCCGTACTGCTTGTGCTTTGTGTAAGCGTATTAGAGGCTGACAACGCTTTGGGCTCCGTCTGTTGTGGTAAGCTGCACCACGCCCGATAAACGGCGCTGGGGGCTTATGGCGGTTAAAATGCAGGTGGCGCTGGCAACGCCCTGTGTGGCGCGGGCGGTTTGCTCAACATCGGCCCTAAACAGGGCGCTAGACTGGGCATGGCCCAAAATGCTGCCAAGGTAGGGCAGGCCAAGGGCTGTGTTGTACCAGCACTCGCCCTGAAACACTCTTATGGCGCAAGCAACATTTTGGGCTACGGCGTAAGGCGTTGTGGCCATGGCAATATTGCCTGTGGCATCAACCACCAAGTCCCATGTGGTGCTGTCTAACAGCAGGGTATTAAGGGGCATGTGTGTTTTATTCTCTCAAACGCAATAAGGTTTTTTGGGGGCTGGTGCCAAAATTGTGTGCAAAGGCAGCAGGGTTTTTACGCAACCCCACCCCACGCACAGCGTTGGGGAGAGCAAAGGCTGCGGGCAGCCCCGCATGCGCCCCCCATAATGTGCCAGCAAAGAGAGCAACCCCATGACCAAACAGCCAAGCCACCGCGACGCCGTAACCTTGGGTGACCAAACCGTGCAGCGCGGCACGGGGGGTGAGACACACCAAACCGCACAAGGCGATGTGCCAACGCTCACCACCCAGTTGGGTGTGCCCGTGGCAGATAACCAGAACACCCTAAAAGCAGGCACACGCGGGCCAAGTTTGCTGGAAGATTTTCATTTTCGAGAAAAGATTTTTCATTTTGACCATGAGCGTATTCCAGAACGTGTGGTGCATGCCCGTGGCTACGGTGCGCATGGTTTTTTTGAGCTGACCCACCCGCTCAGCGATGTAACCTGTGCAGACGCCCTGCAACGCAAAGGCGAGCGTGTGCCCGCTTTTGTGCGGTTTTCTACAGTGGCGGGCAGCAAGGGGTCTTTTGACCTTGCGCGAGATGCACGAGGCTTTGCCGTAAAGCTTTATACCAAGCAGGGAAATTGGGATATTGTAGGCAATAATATTCCGGTTTTCTTTATTCAAGACGCCATAAAATTTCCCGACATGGTGCATGCGGTTAAAGAAGAACCTGACCGGGCTTTTCCGCAAGCACAATCTGCCCACGATAATTTTTGGGATTTTATCTCTCTCACCCCAGAGAGCATGAACATGATTATGTGGGTCATGTCTGACAGGGGTATTCCGCGCTCTTTCAGGTTTATGGAAGGCTTTGGCGTGCATACCTTCCGGCTGGTTACTGCACAGGGCAAAGCGACTTACGCCAAATTTCACTGGAAGCCCAAACAAGGCCTGCAATCTGTTGTCTGGAACGAGGCCGTTAAACTCAATGGTGCAGACCCAGACTTTCACCGCCGCGACCTGTGGAATGCCATTCAAGCAGGGCAATACCCCGAATGGGAACTGGGCGTGCAGCTTTTTGATGACGAGTTTGCAGACAGTTTTGACTTTGACATTTTAGACGCCACCAAACTGATACCAGAAGAACTGGTGCCCGTGCGCCCCGTAGGCCGCTTGGTGCTAGACCGCATGGTGGATAATTTTTTTGCCGAGACCGAGCAGGTCGCTTTTTGCACACAAAATATTGTGCCGGGCATAGATTTTACAAACGACCCCCTTTTACAAGGCCGTAACTTCTCCTACCTTGATACGCAGCTTAAACGGCTTGGCAGCACCAACTTTACACACCTGCCCATTAATGCCCCTAAATGCCCGTTCCATACCCTGCAACAAGATGGCCACATGGCCATGCACAACCCCAAGGGCCGCGTAAATTACGAACCAAACTCGTGGGGAGGGCAAGAGGGTGGCCCGCGTGAAAACCCACAGACCGGGTTTAAATCTTTCCCTGCTGAGGTCTCTGGCTTAAAAGAGCGTGTGCGGTCTGAAAAATTTGCAGACCATTACTCCCAAGCGCGGCAGTTTTACAAAAGCCAGACACCAACAGAGCAAACGCATATTCAACAAGCCATTATTTTTGAACTCAGCAAGGTTGAAACGCCCGCTATCAGAGCGCGTGTGGTTTCGCACTTACGCACTCTTCATACAGAGCTGGCGCAGGCTGTGGCTACCGGGCTGGGCCTAAAAGACCTACCCCCAGCCGCCCCACCGGCCCGCCCGCCGCTAGACCTGCCCCCTTCTGCCGCCCTAAGCATTGTTAAAAACGGGCCAAATAGCTTTGCAGGCCGCAAAATTGGGGTACTAGCAACCGATGGCACAGATGATGCCCTGCTTGCGGCCTTAGAAGAGGCAACCAAAGCTGAAGGCGCAACACTAGAAATTGTGGCACCGCATATTGGCGGCATTGTCACCTCAACCGGGCGGCATGTGCCTGCGGGCCAACGCCTGCCCGGCGGCCCCTCTGTGCTGTATGATGCTGTTGTGTTGCTGCCGTCTGAGCAAGGCAGTAAACAGCTTGCCACCGATGCAGATGCGCGTGACTTTGTGGCCGATGCCTACGCCCACGCCAAATTTATTGGTTACACACCCTGCACCGCCGCTTTACTGAGCAAAGCAGGGCTTGAGCATAAGACGTTAGATGACGGTTTTGTGGCCCTAACAAGCCCCACCACAGCCAAAAAATTTGTAACCACCTGCCGCGCCCTACGCTTTTGGCCGCGTGAGGCCAGCGTGCACGCCGTATAACCCCCCTAAAGCGGGGCGCGGCCCCCCTAAACAGGCTTGGTGGTGGTGCCAGACCCCGCTTGCACACCACCATGTGTATGTGCCGCCAAAGAAATACCTTTGCCTGTGACATCACCCGATACACTTAGGGTACCAGAAACGGTGGTATTACCCTCTATTTTTATATTTTGTGCCGTAAGCTGCACCGTGCCAGATGTATGCAAAGTTATGCCGCCCTTATGCAGCCAAATATAGTCTTGCGGGGCGGCATTTAAAAAACCACCTAAATACAAGGCATCTGCCATATTATGCTGCCTGAAAGACCCCGGTGCCGCTGCACCACGGGCGGTTTTAGCGTTTGAAATATCTCTATCTGCTACCAAAGCCAAACCGATATCACCCACTTCTGGGTCTAGCACAACGGCGCGGCTACCACCTTGCAGCCTAAAATAAGGCACCTGATACAACACCCCGTGCGGGCTTACCTGCCCTGCGGCATTTTGCTGGTGCACAAGGGGTTGCACATCAACAAAGCCTACCGGGTTTAGCCCTGCCCCCTCTACCGCTTGCACGCGCACCAATACTACTGTGCGCCGCGTTGCAAGCAGCCGCGCCATAACCGCATTGAGTGCCGCAAAATGGGAGGCACTGGCGTCTGCCCGGTCAAAAACCGGGTGCGTGGTAGCAGAAGAGATATCTGACATGGTAAGGTATTTTCCTGAAAAATTCTGATGATTTTTGTAAACGACACTCTAACCAGACACCCAATGAAACAGCCAAAGACTGTGATGCCTGTAAGCAAAACCCAAGACATGGTGTGTTAGGAGAGTGCAAAATACAGAATAAATGGAATGAGTGCGTGGTTTGCGTGTGGGGTGTGGGGTGTGGGGTGTGGGGTGTGGG
>NZ_BAMX01000031.1 GCF_000963965.1 Acetobacter orientalis | reverse complement strand
GGGGGGGGGGCATTTGAACGGCGGGAATAAGGCACAAAAAAACCGCCTCAGAGGGCGGCTGGCGTGGTCAAATGTGGGCGCTGTTACGTGGCCGTTGCGGAGCTAGACGTGGCCGCAGACGCAGTGCTGCTCGTTCCGGTGTCAGTAGTCGCTGGCGCAACATAATTAGCAAGAGTACCATCTTTTATGATGAGATTTACGGGATTTATTGACAGGTATTGCGCTTGAGTTAATGCAACAACCGTTGTGCTTGACGTAAGCCATGCAGGCTGTTTCGAGTAAATGTCGAGGTTAGTCAGCCCTGCAACAGGATACCCACCGAGCGTTTTATCTGTCGCAAAAGCATAGTACTGAGAGGGGAAACTGTCAGTCCACCATTTTTTTTCATCAATCATTGTACTATTCCCTGTGCAGTTATCCACAATCGGCCGCCGGAACTACCCCAGTTATTTGTAGAGCCGACATACCGTAAAAACCACGAGCACCCAGTGGTCGATATATCAATCACGTTTGCTACAGCAGTTGCACCACTAGCAGACCCATCGTATGGCCCATCATGATAAGCGGCAGCTACCGTAGGAACTTCTGTATACGCGATAGGGAATGCGGCAGTCGCACCGTTTGTCGTGTCGACCATGAAACTCTGAACCAAAACACTCCGACCTGTCCCGTCATTTAGTGGCGTTTTCGTGTATGTGCCGCCGGTTATTGTGCCTGCGGTGGGCATCATAGGGAGCGTGGGGAGTAAGAACGATGAATATGTACCGTCCTCTAGATAGCCAGAGACGTAAGGCTGTTGGCCCGCAGTTTGCGTTGTTATATGTATACTGTCGGCTCTACGATCGACTGTCCCGCTTGTAATCGCATTTGTCGTGACCGCAGTTGATTTATTTTGATACCGGCCCTCTGCGGTCTCAGCATTGAGAGCGTTTTTCCCGGTGAAGTCTGTGATGTCTGGGACTTTGATAGGAGAACTAAAAGTAGCGCCCGCTCTACTTAAATTACAGAAGCTCCCTAGATTGTCGTAAAATACTGCATTATCGTCATTTTGTAACTGCAACCTGCATTGCGTGCCGTATTTAATGACGTTACTGATCCCAGATGCGGAGGTGGCACCTATTGCGAAAGAAGCGCCGTTGTGTGCGTATCTAGCGTCAGCATCACGAGCAGGGACTACTTGTTGTGTAGTCCAGTCCGTTACAGAAGAGGCGTACGTTAATCCATTAAAATGCGCTTCCATCGCGGTATTAAGCTGCATTTTTGAAGACCCGAACGAAAGCATAGCTTTGCCATTCGTGTCGTAGACAACGCAATTACCGTCATTTTGAAATGCAAAACTCCCATTAACGGACGAGAACGTAACGGGGCCAGTAACAGTTTGAAGCGCTGTCGCTGCAAGTCGCAAGAATTGGCCGTTAGCCCACGCTTCTGTAGCGTAACCGCTAAACAGGCTCTGCCATGTTGCGCCATCTGCGCCGGGGGTGGATACGTTCGCGTCTGCTGTGCTTACCCAGAATGTGCCGGGGGTGGCTGGATCGGCTACCACTGCATTGAGCGGATACCCCCCTATCGCCACCGCAAGTTGTGCATTGAATGGGGCAATAATGCGCGACGCCACTGCCGCCATAGACGGATAAAACGGCGCGCCGGAAGCGATAGAAAGCATGTCTGCTGTAAGCGTTGTTGCGCCAGCCGGGACAACAATCTGCCAAAGCGGGGACGCTCCAGACGGTACAGATGAGCCAATAGCAAGAACAGCCTCATCACGCCGCACGGTGGGGGCCGCAAGGCCGCTATTATTCTGGCCCGCATAGGTAACGCTTGGGTCTGCTGCATTGTAAAACGGCAACACTGTGTTGTCGGCATCAACGGTCTGCGGCGTAACGTACACCACATACGTGGCTCCAGCACTGGGCACTGTCAGGCTCACGGGGTCGCGGCTAATAAACTGCCGCACCAGTGCGCTGCTAACCGCCGCCAGAGTGCCGTAGGCAGATGCATCAACAACTCCGGGCGCAAGTAAAGCGCCTGGGGCGATTGTAACGGCTAGGCCATCTGCCGGAGAGCACGCAAAGCCAGAGGCAGCAACCGTATTTGCGCCGAACGCTGCTGAAGCCAAATGCCCAACGCCAACCATGGCGTTGCGCTGTGCGTTCAGCCCGTCTTCAACTAGCGGAATTTGAGCTGGGTATAAAATCTGCCTATCCATTATCTAGGCTCTCCACGTCTTGTGCCCACGCAATCGTGCCCGCAGGCATAACGGCGGCAATTCTGGTTAATGTCTGGGCCGATGGCTTGTCGGTGTCGCCCGTGGGTAGCTGGACGAATAGCTGGAACGGCACCGCGCGAGAGCCGTACCGCAGCGCGGGAACACCGTATCCGTACCCCCCGCCGATGGATGGGGCAGCTAGACTTCCAAGCCCTTTGCAGTCCGTCGCGTTACGCGGCTCGATAACTCGACCCACCTGCCCCACTTCGTATTGAATTGTGGTTTCAACATCGGGCCGTGTACCAAGCGATGGGAAAAGAGCTTCTTGAATGCGCTTGCGATATTCATCGTCACTCTCACCCTGTTTACGCGGCATACCAGTGCCGAAAAAATCAGCCGCGAACATGTCCAGAAACGCGCCGGTCATTGTCGCAAGGCGGGTCTGCTCATCGGTTCCGGTCAGTAGCCCCCAGACCCACGCAAAAACAGAGCCAAACCCTTGCAAAAGCGCATTGAGTACCGGTGCCTGTTCGGCCTCCCCGCCGGACGGTGGATTTGGGAACCACCCCGCTGGCAATAGCCGCCGAACACGCAGGGCAAAGCCGTTTTGTGACGTATCAGCCAAAAGTCACCACCCCGGCTCGGTAAGCCGTTCCAGATGTAGCTGGCAGATCAATCGTGCCGCCAGCCAATGTCACGCCAGACACATTAGTAACTGCCGTGCTGGCGGCGTAGGCAATTTGAATAAGGCGGGAGTAACTTGCACTCTCGCCAATTGTCAGGCTGTTTAAATAGGTCGCAATGTTCGTGCTGATTGTCGCCTGAATGGTTGGCAGGTCGCCTGTACTGTTAATGCTCACCGTCATTGTTACTGGTGGGCGCACAATTTTGGGCCTTACAACCTGTATTGAAACAGCCGCTGGGCGCACATCATCAATAGCGGCATAGACCTGATTTATAATGGCGTCTGACACATCACCGGAACCGTCATCAATAAACGCCACTACATTGCCGGGCAGAAACGCACCCGATGTGTCGACATTCTCAATCACCTGATAAATCAGGTCGGCTGATACCTCGGTTATAGCGTTCTCAATAGCTGAGAGTGTGGCCTTGGAGCGGCTATTAATGTAGCTCACAAAGCGCGTGCGCAAGGCGGCATCTGTCTCGCCCGCACTACCGTTGGTCAGAGCCGCGTCATTCGTCACGGTGTCTATGCCCGAAATGGCAGACCCCAGCAGGCAAATTGCGCCCGCAGCAACATTCCCTGCCGTGCCGGTTGTCTCGCATTTCACTGGCAACGTGATAGATGCCACGCCAGCAGGTCGTACATAAGCGCTGTCTACGGCAGACCATGCGCTATTCGTACTGTCCTCGACCACATCATAAATGATGTTGCTGGCTGTTTTTACAGGTGTGCCAACAGCAACCGTGGCGGATTGATTGTCAGGCGTAAAAGAGGTGAAGCGCACAACGCCCGTAGCTGCCGTACCCGGTTCCCGAGACAGGCCAAAATCAGCCACAAAACTATCAGCGTCCGCACCAATAGAGGTGGCAAGGCGTGTGCGGGAGAGTATTTGCAGGGCAATAAACTGGAACCACAAGCCAACGCCAGACACGCCCTCAAGCATGGCGCGGCCCGGCGTGCCCACGCCTAGGTCAAGCAGCGTCGGGCATGCACCCTGAGCCGCTGCGACTGCGTTGGCCAGAGTGGTTTTAAACGATTGGAATGTGAGTGCCACGGAAGGCTCCAGTGGAGAGCGTTAGCTGGTTAGCGTCAGTTCCTGCACCGTGCCGGTCTGGGCATCTGTGTAGGCAATGGCCAGTAAATAGGCCCCGGTTTTGGGGCTGGTTATTGCAACGGTAATGGGCTGGGTTTGGTCAACGCCCGTTTCATTCTGCATTTGGGCCAAAACAAGCGCGCGAATATCACCCTCATTCATCACATCGCCCACACGGGCTGGCAGCCCAGCGCCATACTCTAGCTGCCAGATATAGCCACCGGCATTAGTGCAGAGCCGCCGCAAAATAGATTGCCGGGTTTGCTCAGAGCCAGAAACAACAGCAAGGCCGCCAGATGCCGACAATTCAAGGTCGCCGCCGATAGTGTGAGAAAGGGCGCTCATTGAGGTTTCCCTGTCGTGCCGCTACCCGGCTGCACACCGCTGTGAGCATGCCCCTTGCCCGAAATGCCAGCAGCCACCGTATCAGTATCGCCAGTAACCGTGCCTTGGGCCGTCACGTCTTTGTCTGTAGTGATTGAGCCACCGGTAACGGTTAGGCCCGTAGTGGTCAGGGCCATACTCACACCGCCCACAACCCACGCTTTACCGTCATTTGTTAGCGTTTCGGTCGCCTGCCCTGCCCCGCTGTAGATGCCGGTTTTGGTCATGTGCCACCATGGGGCGCTCTTGGTTGCTGCGCCCAGCCCTGCCCCTGCTGATTGAGGCGGCTCTTCATTGCCAGCGACAATAAGCAATTCACCCGGCTGAGCTACTTTACCAGTAGCCGGTGAGAGCGGCGGCATCACCACGGCGTCATAAATCGGGCACGCTACCAGCCCGTGCTCCGCATCGCCATCTATGTGCTGAATGACTACGTGCGCGCCCACGTCTGGCGGGCATGAAATGCGCAGCGTACCAACCTGCAAAGCCGCATAGGGCAGCCACCCGCTTTCAATATCAGAGGGCTGCGTGCGCACTTTTACCGCATGGTTTACGGGATCAACGGCACTCACAATAGCAAAGCCGGGCTGGCCCACGGCATTTACTAAACTTGCAGCTATAGAGCGGGCATCATGCATCGTAAGTTTCGCCCTTCGTCGCGTCTCGCGTGCGCAACGTGATGTTTTGCGTAAAACTGCCCGCCCACGAAAAGGAGCTGGTCACGGCGTCCACATCATGCGTGCCGTCCCATGTCGTCCCGGTGCCGGAAATAGACATGAAGTGCCGGGGCTCCAGCGTGAAGCGTCCCGGTATCGTACCCGTTATCGTGCGCTCATGCGCTACAATCTGGTCGTATTTGGATTTGGCGTAGGACTGCACTTGCTCCAGCCGCGCACCGGGCAAAGTGAAGCTGTGCAAGTTCCCATTGGCCAGCGCCTTTTTTGTTGAGCCACCATCGGCTGACCAGTAATACTCAACCCGGTTCCGTTGCCTGCTGTCCCAACTCGTCACATGTACCACGATGCCCTTGGCAATCTGGTAATCACGGCTAAAGCGCAGGCCAGAAGCGCCCATAACAAGCGGCACTGTTGGCCCCAAGTCTTGGTAATTCAGTGTATGCACTACGCCAGTTTTGGCCGATGGATAAGGCGCGCACACGATGGTTTTACCCTCTGCATACAGATCACAACCGGTCATGTTTGCAAGGTAGCTAGCGAGGTCAAACGCCGTTTGGAATCGGCTGTGGCTGCTGGCAGATTTACGTTTGTGCTCAATCTGCCAAAACTGGCCTGTCATGCCGTCCGACATACTCACCTGTGGTGTTAAGCCTGCCGCCCGTATCATGGCCGCTACAACACCGGGGCCCGTCATGTTCAGCCACCCATCGAGCACCCGCAAATCAAGCAGTTTAGCCAGATAATCCCGGCATTGAATGGTAACGCTTGTTTCGGCAGGGCTGAAATCAACATGGTCAACAACGCCCTGAAACATCGTTGTCCACTGCGCGCCAGACACAGCGGCATCGCGCATCTGTAGCTGCACATCAATGTCAGGCAATGCCGTAGCGCCATCCTCGACTTTTGCATCAAACCACAGGCCAGAGGTCGGTATTTTAGACCTGTCCAGAGCAAACGATAAATCAAGCGTATCCGCCCGGCTGTAACGGGTGCGTGTAAGGTTGAACTGCTCCAGTCCTGTTTCTGGCCGCTCCGCACCATTCACCAGCACACGAGCTTGCGGCATGCGCCACGTTTTATGCCCAGACGCTGTGACGGTTACACTCTCACTCACGATGAAACTCCGGGCACGCCGCTAGCCTGAGAGGCATCCACAGTTGGGAGTATCAAACTAACCGGGGCAACAAATGCCGAAAGGTCTGGGTCAGACAGGCCATTCAGTTGCGCAATGCGCCACCACTGCGTGGCATCACCCAAATGGATGGCGGCCACGTGGTATAGCGTGCCATCTGCCGCCGTCACTTTGATGGTTTTTGCCATAACTGACCTAGTGAGCCGTTACGATAGGCCCGTTTTGAGTGCCATCAGTGGCCGTTACTGCATTGGCGTAGGCACGATTTACCAAAGCACCAGACTGCGCCGAACTAACGTGCAGTTCTGCATTTTGTGTAAGTGTAGAGAGCCCAGCCGCGCCGTTTAAATCAATGCCCTCAAGGTTTGCCCCGGTTTGACTTATCGCTGTTATCAGCCCGCTACCCGCGCTCTCAAGGCTAGATACAAGACTTGCAGCACTCTCTGGGGCCGATGCCAAATTAACCGCAGCGCCAGACAAGCCGCCCGCCACAGTCAGGTCATCCTGTATTTTAGTAAATACACCGCCAGCGCCGACCATATCAGCAATGGGCGTTATCTGCCCCACAACAGTGCCCAGCTCGCCAGTTATGTTCCCGGCGACTGTCGCCACATCGTTAACGGCATCGGTTACGCCAGAAATGGCGTTAGCAGCGTCATCGCCGATCAAGGAAGAGAGACTTGATGTCACCCCAGAGGTTGACGCCCCCTGTGCGGGTTGTTCCAGCACCAAACGGTACGGGATAACAATGCCCTTTTGCTGATAATCACACGAGAACTCAGCAATTTTAACTGTAAGGGTTAACCCCGCACCCGAGAACGAAACAGGCTTTCCCGCAATGCGCATCTGCTTAAGCATTTGAGAGCGCGCAAAGGCCGTCGGCCCAAGAAAGCGCCCCTCTAGCTCAAGGCGCGATGGGTCATTGCCCACAGCGTCCAGAACGCGCCCACCACCCGGCAATCTGTGCACAACAACCTGCTGTTGCCCGCCGTCTCGTATGCGGTCAGGCACCTCCATACCCGTAAGCACAAGGCCACCAATTTGAACAGGCGCAGAGGCGGAGAGCCTGCCTATTGAACCAATCGCGGTTTCAATAGTGCTCAGCGAGAACGCCATTTTCTCTCTTCGGGCAATAAAAAAGCCGCCCGGTTAAGGGCGGCTGACATAATTTTGGTAATGTAGTTAGAAACTAACAGAATGCTGTACAGCATACAAGAGCTCACTCTGATTTCAGGGCAACTGCCACGCGCGCGCCTTCACGCTCGCTGCCACCTGCGGGAATGGGTCAACGCCGGTCTGTTGGGTCAAATCCTGCACGCTCTCCTGCTCACAATGCGGTCTTTGCTGCGCATTGTCGCACACGTAAGCCCCGGCCCTATTGCTGCTGGGCGAATAAACGGCTTTCCATACCCGTGCCGGTACATACACGTGGTCTGGGCCGAGTAGCTCAACGGGAGCACGCCCGAAGTCCGGACCCGTGACCACGTACAATTCTCCCTCTTTCTCCGTGAGGTCACGCACATGCTGCTCAATGTGTGCCCATTTATTCTCATTGAGCGCGGCAGTTTGGGGAATGATATTGGTGGTCGCGTAGGTCTCTGCCCGCGCTGTTGGGTCTGGCTGGTCTCCACTAGCGGCCATGTGGCCACGGTCGTAAATGGAGCCGTGGTAGTCCGCCAAGGACGCCGCCCACGACACGCGGTAATCCCGATAAAACCGCCACCGTAGTTTAAGCCGCTCCGCTGCCTCAACATCGTCAGACCATAGGTGCTCAGCCACCCAAAGCGGGCCATGAGATGTGCCGGAAGCCAGCGCCGCGTAGCCCTGACTACACAACAAAGATGCGGGCCCAGGCGCCTCAACCCGCACTAAAAGAGGCAAGCCATCGTTAGCGCCAAAATTCACGCATCCCATATCATCGCGAGAGGCCGTGGCGGTCGCACAACCAGCCAAAACCAAAAACAAGAGAAGAAAGCAGCGCGTCATGCAGGAACCTTACATGTCAGGGACTTACGGAACATATAAGGAACAAATTAATAAAATAACAACGCAATTATCTCTACGCCGCAGCGCGAAAGGGCACGGAGTTAGGATTTTCTTAGTTATTTCTTTCTTGACGTAATCACGGAAATTGTTCTCTTTATGTTCTCATTATGAAGGGTAGCGCAATGAGCACTTATGCAGGAGACCGTACAACCGGCTTTGCCTCCCCCGCTGCCGATTCGGTTGAAGGGCCGATTGACCTGTCTGAGGTTCTCGATTTACGTAGGCCCAGCCGCTACCCGGTGCGTGTGCGCGGGGCCACATTCGCGGCGCGAGGTATATTGGATGGTGATGTATTAATTGCCGATACAGCCGCGCAGGCCAAGGGTGGCGATCTGGTCGTTGCCAGCGCTTCAGGTACAGCAATCCTTGCTGAGCTGAAGGCAAACAAAGGGCAGTGGTGGCTAATTTCTGGGGATAATAGCCATGCGCCCATTCGCGTAGACCCCGCGCAAGATGTGGAGATATGGGCCGCCGTTACCGGTGTTGTGCGTGAAAAGCCGTGACCGTTTACGGGCTGATAGACTGCAACTCGTTTTACTGCTCCTGCCAACGCGCTTTTGAACCCCGGCTCAAGCGTTTGCCTGTTGTTGTGCTCTCTAACAACGACGGCTGCGCCATTGCCCGCACAAAAGAAGCCAAGGCACTCGGCATCAAAATGGGCGAGCCATGCCACCTTGTACGTGAACAGCGCAAACTCTCTGGGGTGCAGTGGTATTCCAGCAATTACCCGCTGTATGCAGATATGAGCCGCCGCGTGTATCAGGTTCTACTCGACCACGCCCCGCGCGTTGAGCCTTACTCCATAGATGAAATGTTTCTGGACTTAACCGGCCTACCCGGCGACCTGTCGCAGCGGTGCGACGATATGCGGGCAGCGGTAGAGCAGATAACAAAAATACCCACCTGCGTAGGCTGGGGGCCGACAAAGGCTATAGCCAAGCTGGCCAACTACATCGCCAAAGACAGACCAGAAATGGAAGGCCTTTGCGACCTAACGAACGAGCAAACACGCAACCGCTTTTACCGCAACCTGCCCGTGAGTGAGGTGTGGGGCATAGGCCGCCGCCTTGCAGCCCGGCTGGATGATACGGGCATCCGTACCATTGCTCAGTTTGTGAACGCCCCGCCCGCACACATCCGCAAAATTGCAGCTATTATTGGCGTGCGCTTGCAGGCTGAATTACGTGGAGAAAGCTGCCTGCAACTCTCAGAGGTGGCAGCGCAACGGCATGGGCTTGCCTGTACCCGTTCTTTTGGCCGACCAATAACCACCCACAGTGATATGAGTGAAGCAGTAACCGGCTTTGCTGTGCGGGCGTCAGAAAAGCTGCGGGCAGAAAAGCTGGATGCAGCCCATGTGAGTGTTTTTATTCAGACCAATCGCCATAAGCGCGATGAAGGGTGGTACGCAAACCAAGCCTCCCTCACCTGCGCGCCCACAAGTAACACCTTAGCCCTAACTGCTATTGCCATGCGCCTACTGCGCACAATTTGGAAAGACGGGTTCCGTTACGCCAAGGCTGGCGTGATGCTGAACGACCTTGCACCCGCAGGCACACAACACACCCTATTTGATATACCTTCAGAGCAGGACACAGCATTGATGGGCACCATGGATGCCGTAAACCAGCGCTTTGGCCGAGGTGCGCTAAGGCCACTAAGCGCAGGCGTTGAGCGCTCATGGAGGCCGCGCCAAAATATGCTCTCGCCACGATTTACCACAAATGTGCACGAAATTATGGAGGCTTCGTCATTTTAGCCTAGGCAAAGTGACCTCTCAGTCATTATTATCTTCTCCACGGGGAAGGGGCGAGCTTTACTCCGGAAATTCAAGGAAAACCATGGAATATACTGAAATTTCTTCCAATAATAAATTTGCTTTTGGGGCATATGTTATTATTACTTTGCTTTTATTTATTTTGTCGGCTTGCTTAGGTAGACATGAGATGTCTTCTCTTTTAAATAATTGGTCTCGTCTCCTCGCTGCGACATCTGGCTTGTGCTCAGCGTGGTTTTGGATTGCCGCAGCTGCTGACGATAGTAAAAAACTCCATAATTGCGTTGCCGCCGCATTGAGCGGTAGTTCTGTTATGTTCTCTGCAGTTAATATACCTGCTGATTGGCATACTATAAATGCTTGGCTAGGGGTTGTTCTGTTTGCTTTGGGCCTAATATTGAATATTGCATTAGTTGTCGGGATATTTTTCAAGAGATATCGTGGTCTTATTATCGCTAAAATAAAATAAAGAACAGGCCTCCTCCCTACCAAAATGTAATGGAGGCGGGTTTGAGCGAATCTGATCTTGCGCGATACGGCTTATCCTTAGGGGACTATATTACCTCAAAGGCTCGACAAGATTGGGGAATCCTATTCCCCGAAACTGTCGTAGATGACGTTATCTTCGGTGAGTGGATCAATACCAACGGTATACCGATAGATCGGCCAGAAGGCATATTGCTCAGCGATGCCGTGATACACAAAGGCCAAGTGAGTAGTATCGAGCCCTACTCTGATTTCAGGGCGCGATAACCTCCCATCAATTCCCCACACTCCTCCCCGGCACCTGCGGGTACTGCATCAAGTCTGGCGCTGTGCCTGAGGCGCGCATGGATTGGCGGGTTTGCTGGTAGGAATACTCAGATAGCGCTTCAGCAATAACGCGCTTATCGAGCACCACTTGTGTAGTCACATGAATGGGCTGTTGCGACTGAGTAGGCTGGCCCTCTCGCATATTTTCACCGAACAAGCCCAAGCTATGATCATACATCCATTGAGCTTGTTGCGCTTCTTTAGGGTGAGACCGGAGCATTTCGCGCATTTGCGCGTCTCTGTTTTTCTGGTCTTGGTATAAAGAAACCCCCTCGAAGGCCAAACCAGCAAAACCTAGCGTTCTACCCAGAAAAGTACCGGCACGAGATGCAACTGAGGCGGTAGCTGCCCCGGCAGCAGGTGCGGCAGAAGCGGCAACGCCGCCGGACAATCCTGCTGCCGGAACTTTGGCAGTAGAGAGGGTTTGTAGCAGTAATTTCAGGCCTGCCGTGAACGGCCCAAGCGCAGCACCCGCCACAGCTATAGAACCAGACAGAGCTATGAGCCCCGCAATGCCCGCCACCCCCAGCTCAATATCCGCCACCGCTCGTGGATGTTTCCGCGCTGTATCAGTCAGTGTGGTGATAACACCAGTCAGTCTCCCAATCATGCCCGTTGCATCGTTCACAATGGGCGCGCCAAGTGCGGTTAGGAGGTTGCGCCACGCGGTCGAGAAAGCATTAAGCTTGGCTGTAGGGTCAGTTTCTGTGGCCACATGATATTGATCAACGCCGACAGCACGCTGGATATTACTCGCGTCACGCTGGAACGCGGGCATGTTGCGCACAACCTCTCCCAACAGCCCAATGACTGTAGAGCGTAGGTGGCTATTTAAGAGTGCCGCAGCCTGCTCTTCTGATGTTGTGGCCCCGCTGCGCCGCAATGCCGGAATAAGGTTATCCCGCACCCAACTAACAGGATCGGATTGCAGTTGACTTGCGCCGGTGAGCGCGCCGGGGTCTAAGGTTAGGTGGCCGCCCCTGCCCTCATGCACGCGGCGACCGTCCATAAGCCCCAAACGCTCCAACCAACGCGCCCCCGCTGAGGTCATTACGCCCCCAACTAACTGCTGTTGTAATGACGAGAGCTGAGTGCCAACGCTTGACGCTGAGCCAGAGGCAGCAATAACCGGGGCCAAGTTCATCAGACCCACATCAGAAAGAGACGCGCCAGCTAGTCGTGCATATTGCTGGAAAGCTAGAAGCTGATCTGGCCCAGCCCGCCCGCGCGTGCCAACTGCAATCCCCTCAAGAAGCCGCATTTGCTGCGTTAAATGCGCCGTGCTTATTTCGTGCGTCTTAGGGTCAACTAGAGCGCCGCGCTGGTCGAGGTAGCGGATAGCAGTAAAACCCGCCTTTTCTTGATCTTGCCCAGTTAAGTTCTGTAGCACTACGCCCATCTGCGCGACTTGAGGCAGCACCGTTACGGCTTCTTGCATTGACCCTAACTGATTACGTAGGTCAGCAACCAACGCAATATTCTTCTCAGCAGATGAGCCAATAACATTTGACGCGGCTTGCCACGCGCTAGCTGTGGCTTGCGCAATATCGCGGTGAGATACTCCGGCCTGCATCATGAGGCTCTGCTGATGGACAAACTCCTTTCCCGCGCCGACAAGCTTTGCCATACCAGCAAGCGTTGCCCCACCGGCTAAAACGCCCGTCAGGCCTAGCGCCGCCAATTTTGCGCGGTTCAGCCCTCCCTCAAGCTTTTCAGCCTGCATATTTACGCCCAGAATATTGCGCGATAGTGCTTGAAGCACCTGAGTTGCGTTATCGGTCATGCCAATAGCTACGCCAACGCGGTAAACATCTGCCATGTGGCTAAACTTTCATTCTATTAGGTGATTTCAGGAGACGATTATGGAATTTAAGAAGTATGTGACTTTGGCTATTTTTGTAGGTGCTATTTCGACGGGCGCTTACTTAACAAATACTACAAATAAAGAGGGAACCACCGAACCGGCCGAAGTGCCGCAACATGAAGCGACCTCAAACGCAAAGTTGCAGGGAACTGTGTTGCCATTCAAAGTATGGAACGCATTTAGAAACATAGGCGTAAATGGCCCGCATCCAATCAACATTAGCGTTGCCGTAACAGGTGGTAGGCCGTCAGATTGGGCAGCAACCGCAGTTTACCTTACTAATGTGGCTATCAAAAACGGCGCGCCGTCCTCTACTGTTGAGATTTTTCAAGACAACCCATGGGGAGACAGACCCCCTCAAGAATATAAATTGCTTGCGAAATCTTATTACGACCCAGCGCAAACTAAAGAAGGCAAAGAGGCATGGGCAGTTTTTGTTTCTAACAAAATTGCCCCCATACAAGATATAGAATTTGACGAATTAACCAACGAAATAGCATCCGGCCAAAACCCAGAGCGAGACCCTGAGAAGCAAGTAGAAAAAAACGATAAACTGGCGGAATCTATTGTGGTTAAAAAATATAATTTACCCAAAAATTGGGAGCCGGACCCCGCATTTGAATATTTAGCAGGAGGCGACCCATACACTGAAAGCGATATAGGAGTAACGGCAACCAACGATACAGCAGATGAAGTAAGCAAGATTGATGCCTGCCTATCTTCGAATGAAAATAATTCAATCTTTAGAGGATGCTATATGGCTAATGAAGATTTTCCCTTCATATTGCCGCCCTCCAAACGCAAGCCACCAGTTGACTACACTGCCCCGAATATCTTGCGTTCAAACATAACACCAGACGATAAATGCCTTTACCTAAATAAATATTTGAAGATACGGCACCACCCGACAGAAGCCGAGAAATTTGGCAATGCATTGTTTTGGGTTTCCGTATTTAAATCAGCGAAAATTCCTCAGCAAGACGAAGAGATCTACAAAGATTTAGTCGTCAGCTCAGCCTCCCGCTGCTTAACTGCCCCCAGCATAACCATCGTTGAGGCCGCCAGAGAAGCCAGTGAAAGCCTATCGATCATACCGCTTAATGAATAAAAAAAAGGCGGCCACCCAGCCGCCTCCCCTTCAAGCGATTGCATCTTCTTCTAATTCAGCCGACATCTGCATGATGGCTCTAGCTCCCATTTGCAGATACTCGCGGGCCGCTTCTCTTGAAAGAACGCGCTTACCCGCAAAGTCCATTGCCACGCGCGCAGCGTAACCAAGGTTTTCGCATAGGGCGTGGTTGCTCATTCTCACGCCGTTCCTGCCCTCAAATGACGCCGCCACTTGGTCAAACACGCCAGCGTTGCCGCCCCCGAAAGGGTGGCTCGTTGCTACGCTGGCGTTTTGAGAAAAGGGGTTGGGGTGGTCTCCAATCCCATTTCCTTCTGGCCTTTTACAGCCTTAGGCAGAAGATGGCGACCTGCGCCAACGGTGAAGTAAGCGTTAGCTACAACTTCATGGAACGTCCGCTTTTCCTCTTCTGCTGTGTAGCTAACCGCGTAACCCATGCGGATTGACTGACGCGCAAGCGCATTGGAAACGCGCAACGCTAAACCCTTTGGTCGTTTGGTGATGCCGTAATGATCAAGCCAACGCTTCGCTGTCCGGTTCGTGACAACGGCCACGCCAACGGGGCGGTGTATAGTGCGCAGTTCTTCTGCTAAGGCCGCTAACTGCGGCGCAATCTCCGCTAGTAGTTCCCGCTTAAGCTTGCCGAGGCCAGCTTTGAATATCCCTCCTGTTTGTTGGGCGTTCAGGTGCCCGCCCGCAGCAATGGCCTTACCGAAGAAGTGGTTGAACAGTACGCGGGCACATTCAGTCTGATATTCTATTACCCGAGCGCGGACGGTCTGATCTTTGATCCGGTCAGGGTGGATCGTGGCAAGCCAGAAGTTTAGGAGGTCAAGGGAAAGGCAAGCCATCTCCTGATCTCCCCCTTCTGAGGGTGCCTTCGTTATGGGTGTACCTTTAACTTCTGCGGGTATGGTCATGATGACCATACCCTTTGAAAGTACCGGGTGGGATGAAAGTTTGCGGTGCTGCGTTTTCCAATCCAATCCCATTCCTTCCACAACTGGCTTCATCGCTACCATTGTTGTTTCAGGACGATCACCAGCTATTGCAACAAGCTTCGAGCCATGGAAGTCGATGGTTGTGAGTTGCTTGCTCATGCTGCATCTCCTTCAATTGCCATGTCGTCATCGCGATCTTGCTTAACAATCGAAAACATTGCGGACACGCGATCCTGTGCGGACATTCCTTTATTGATGCTTTTAAAGGCTGAGTATGATCCCATCGTTATCTGAGCGCCGAACCTAGGAGAGATAAGCCCATTTTCGGTAAAGGCGTGAATAAGGCCATTGCATATATAATGAGGAACAATCGCGGTCTGACCGCCGTTGGTATTTATGACCCTTACGGCGTCAGCGTATTCACCAATAGACAACTTTTCCGCGACAATCCTCTTCTGATCATTGGGAATCGGCATCGCGTTAAGTACATCGTCAAGAGATACAAACGGGAAATCAAGGCTACCGTTTACCGGCGCGAAATAACGCACAGGTTTCTCGCAAACTTGGTGAGTGTGCGCTGGTATTGAAAAAGGCTTTCTTGATATGCTATCATTCTTCATAGCGAATATTCCTTATTCTGCGTGAGAGGCATCGGGGCGGTTTGGCGACAGGCCCGGTGCCTTTTCTTTTGCCGAAAAATGTTTTTCTAAAATCATGACAACTTCAGAATTAAGGCTTCTGTAGCCGTCTTGAGCGTCAGATTTTAATTGCTCCAAAAGGTGTGAAGGCATTCGCACCCGGAATTGTGGCCAGTCTCGAACTTGCATTGCTTTCTCCTGTCACATTATGTGACGGAAAATTTGTCTCACTTTGGGGCCTTTATGTCAACGGAAAAATGAGCCATTCGTGTGACATGGCAAAAGATGACCCTCAATTCAGGATTCGTATGCCCGCCGACCTGAAAAGGCGGGCCGAGGAAGCAGCTGGACAAAACCACCGCTCCCTTAACGCGGAAATCGTGCAGCGTGTCGCGGACAGCTTCGATCCGGCCTCGATGGTTGGAAGGCTAGATGATGCCGAACGAGGTCTAGCTGAGCTATTGGCAAAAGCCATTCTTGCCCACGAGGCGCAAGGTAGACGGGGGCAAGAGGCGGCAACGGCCGAAGAGGCGGCATGGCTCAATCTTTGGCGCGACATGAACGAAACGCAACGGCGAATGGCGCTGGCGATGCTCAAGGGAGCTATGGACTTTAACGCCTCCTGACTCCCACCCACATGACGGCGGACGCCACCCATGCGTCCGTGGTGGCGGTAAAGTCCTTTGCTCTCCGGGTTGTTGCCGAGAGGCTGGCTGATAGGGCTGACAGTGGCGGGACTACTTAACTCCGTCCACATGACTGCGGATTCACTGTTTGCTCATCTTTACTTGAGCAAAAAAAAATACATAGGATAAGAGCATCTAGAGAATCCGGCGCCAGGGCGCCTATTTTATTAAGAGCAGTGCATTTTGTATCAGGGCAAAAAATCACGATATATTTTCTATGTTGATGAAGCTGGGGATGATGGATTGAAGCCTCACTCCCAAGGCAAGAGCGACTCAAACTCAGAATGGTTTGTTTTGGGCGGGATAGTCATCAAGGTCACAGACGAGGGTAAGTTAGTCCACCTAATAAATGGCGCCAAAGATAAAGCGGGCCTCCCCTTCGGTAGAGATTTACATTTCGCCAGATTAAATAATAACAAAAGAAGCTTAATTTGTCAGGAATTGGCGCTGGGAACCTTCCGGTGGTTCACTGCTGTTTCACATAAAGATAACATGCGAGGCTATAAGAACGACCGGGCCGAGGTTATTTCTGAAAAAAGGAACACACTATATAACTGGATGCTAAGATTGCTTCTGGAGCGTGTTACAAAATATTGCAAAAACCACAATGAAGCCTGCTCCCTTGCAAGCCGCCCCACCGATATAAGCGTAGTTTTGTCTGATAGAGGAGGTCTAAGGTGCCCAGAATTTGGAAATTATTTTTCAAGACTATGGTTGCAGTTCCAAAGTGGAAACACCTTCTTAAGTAAAGGCCTGATAGACTTCTCAGTATTTAATCCAACCAACATCGCAATTGCCCCAAACTCTGAGCTTTATGGTCTGCAAACTGCTGATTTTATAGTAAGCGCCTTATATAAAGCTCTCCCTCAAGCGCGGCAACCAAATCCAAGTCAAGAATATCTTGAAAAACTAATTCTACGCTGCGCCTCTTTAGATGGTAAAATTTTTGGAGCAGGCATTCTTGCATTGCCCTTTTTTTGGAACCGCGTGTTAAGCGGGAAAAATTTACAAGCTTTTCAATCTTTGGAAAAATTGGCGGCGAGCCCCCGTCTCTGCGATCCCACTACAAAGTAAGGATAGGTTGCCATCCTAAGGGAAACCATCTTTGTAGCTGCGCCCCGAAGGTAGCCCAGAGTGTACTCGGCGCCGCTCGCCTATATCAACTCTAGCCTGCCCATAATTTCAGTTCAACTAGAAAGCTTAGTTTGTTCTAAGATAAGGAGTTAAGATTTCATATTGTTTACTATTTTAATAACTTCAGCCTCTATTTCATCTCGGCTATGGAAAGTTCCATCCATAGGACGAAGGGGTGGTAAGCCGTTCACTGTAATTGAGCCGAATGTAAATTTGCGATTTATTTCAAGGTAAACAACGTTCACCGTTTTGCCACTAATCTCTCTAGAGTAATTGTGCTCATTAATCTGTAGTCGGGAATTCATGAGGTATATCCTATTCTATTGATGAGCAAGCTTTTGCAGATCTGTGCATATTAACCATTTGCTGTATAGAAAAATAGTAAATCGATGCTGAAATAATCTTCTGACTCCCCAGCCCTCCCCGATCTGCTAAGGTGAGGAAAATTTAACGGGAGGTTAGTTTGAGCGAAGAATATTTCTACAAAGAAGGCCCAATTTCAGTAACAAAATACTTACTCACATATTGGGATGCTTCTTTTGCGATGGCGCACATCGATAGCGTGTGGATTAGGCGGCAGAATACCCAAATCTATGGGGTACTAGCAACCGTATTGCTCGCATTTTCCGCACTTGCAGGCGCAGCGATTTTGTTGGGAAATAATCACCCTAAGACTGACCAAAGCGGTGAATTTATCGTAATTGGGCTTACAACCATCGTCGGCATTGCTTTCACTTACTTGGCCTTAAATCCCAAACACTATTTGCGGTTCCGCTCAACTGGTGGCGATAGTCGAACCATTGAATGCCGGGATTACGCAATGATTGGCCCTTTAAAGTTAGCCATAGAGCGGGCAATTATCGCTAGAGGGTGAAATCCGGCAGGCCAGATATGGTGAACATAAATAACATTCCAAAAGCGGCACTCTGCTACTCTATAGCTTTGTGTCTTGGGGCTTTTCTCACACCCCCGGCCCTCGCCTTCAAGGCCCCAGCCTATCAGGAAGCCCCGCAGAGCGCGCCCAACGAGGCTGAGCTTCAAGAGCACAAACACTACCGCAATATGGACGGCAAAACCGTTCACTCCCCCGCGCACACCAAGTCTGGGCAAGCACCACCGGGGGCATCAGCAAAATGCGGTGATGGTAGCTACAGCTTTAGCCTCCACCATCGCGGCACCTGCTCGCGCCATGGTGGGGTTGCGGAGTGGTTGTGAGGTTCCCATATCAAAAACTCACAAAATACGGTGGCCAATGCCAAACCCTCTATGGGAAAGCGATGACGAGTTTGACGATGGCGGCACACCAATGTGGCGCGCTCGGCAGGCCGCAATAAAGCGGCGCCAATCTCCCCGTCCCATTACCATAAATGCCACCCCGGCCCCGCCTCGCGATTTGCGCGAGTTGTGGGATAGGCTAACGGTCGCCCAATGCGCCCTGATCGGGTATTTTGTCCCAATGTTCCTGATGGGCTCTCTTATTGTTGGTGGTGCAATTTTTATTCTGGTTTACGACTGGTTAGAGCGCCACGGCATTATTCATCGTTAATAACGGGTAGCGCACCACCCACCACCTGCTCACCGAATAAATGCCCAACAAAATGATGGCCTATTACTTTCGCCACTTCGTCTTCTTTACGAATTAGCGCCCCCGCCAACACTGAGCGCGGCGGCTGTTTAGTGGTGCCAAGTTCAAAATAAACCATCTTGTCGTCATTGGAGCCAACACGCCCGGTGCGCCCCTGTACGTTGCGCTCAATGCTATCGCGCATACCGCCAGAGCGCAGACCCGGCTCATTTTCAGGGTAGCCATGCCGTACGCGGTCATCCTTGGTGCTATCAGCCAACTCCGCCCACGCGGGGAATGGCCCGGCAGCATCTTGGTAGCGGCCAAGTTCGGCTTTGGCTTCACGCTGCACAATCTTGGTCGCCTTTTCGAGCCCCTCATGTACAGCGTTTTCCACCTCAGCAACCATGCCAGCCAACAGCCCGGCAAATTCAACGGGTGTCAAACTAGGCATTGAGTTGCTCCATGGTCATGGACTTCCAGTTAAACCGGTAGCCCTCCATTTCAGAAAAAGCGATGGAGTGCGCCATAACCTCGGCGTCACTCATTTCTTCCATCGCGGTGGTGTATGGCACCCCGTTCCTTACGAGCCAGCAGCGCTGCTGGAATCCTGGGGTGCGATAGAGTTTTTTGCGTCTGTTGCCACGGCCTCCTGCTTGGCAATCAGCCATTTTAATGCAGCCTCCGCAGCATCCGGGTCAACAATATCCCACAAGCCATCCAGCTCCTTGACGCTTCTGGCTTCTGCGGGAGTTGGTACGCCAGCAACTGAGCGCACAGTGGCGCGGGCCAGAGTGCCGGTTGTCCATGCATTTTCGCCAAAAGATGCGCCAGCTAAGCGGGTAAGGCGCGCAAGAGCGCTGCCCACCACTTCCTGTACCTCAATTTTGCGCCCCTTGGCGTCAGTTATGGTCTCTGCGCTCATTAGATTTTGTTCCTAATACGCGCAGTAAATTCAATGCGCTGCGTAGTGATGTTTTCGGAGCGCCAGTTGCCCGCGTCGGATAAGCGCAAGGTGGCCCCCACATACTCATATGTGCTTGTGGTGCCGTCAGTCTCGACAACGTACTGGTAAATGTTGCCAGTAATCATTGAGCCAGCAGACCAGAAACCGCTCTCAATTTCAGCAAACAGGTCGTCCGCATTGTCGTTATCGCGCTGAAAGTCGAACTGTCCCCGCCACCCATTGGGCACGTCAAAAAACATCGGCATATCGTTCAGCGGGGCAGACGTTAGCTGATGTGTCTGCTGCTGAGACTGAAACCCTGTGACGGTAGGCAGATCAACGCGGCTGCCGTTGTAGATCAGCACAACGCGGCAATCTCGGCCTACGTTAAACAGTTTTGTGGCCATGCGGCCCTCCAATAAAAAAGCCGCCCGTTACGGCGGCTGTGTGAATGGGAAAGCCTTAAGCGGCGCTGGCAGCCTGCACGATAACCACGCTAGAGCCGCCTTGAAGATTGACGATAAAGAAGCGGTTAATGCCCTGATACCTAACCTTCACATCGGCCTGCACGTAGCCCAGATCGGTGCGGGCTTGTGGGTTGTTGGAGGCATCACACACCACGGTATAAGAGGCGGTATTTTCCAGAATGCCCGCCGTTACCATGTTCGAGAGCGTGCCCAACAACGTGGCCCGAATATCGCCAAACAGCGTGGCGTTGATCACATAACCCACAAACGCGCCCATGCCAGAGTTGATTGTGTTGGCAATGTAGTTGGTCAGGCGTGGGTAGGTGTCGTCATTGGTTGTATCGCTGGAGGAGGTGTTGATACCCCCGCGCACAGCCCAATAACTGCCACCCGGCGCAGGGTTGCAGATCACGTCAATGCCGTTTTCAAACAGCGCACCAAGTTCCGCGTCAGAATAGGTTTGTGCTGTGCCAGATGAAACCAGCCCCGCTTTCTGGCTGCCAATTACACCCACAAGCTGCTTGTTCAAGCTGGATTGCTCTGGTGACAGGCCACCAAAACGCCCTGCCACAAACGCTTGGGGGGAAACTAGCATCACGCCGTTTGTGTCGTCGTCCCACCACAGCCAATCGCCAAACATCAGTTTCACACCGTAGCTATCAAGCCCGGCTGCGGCTTTCATGCTCACGGCATTGGTGATCGTGTCACCAGACGGGCCAGCGCAGATCATGTAAAGGCCCTCTTGCAGCCCGAATGCCTTCTGCACTGTCCACGTTGTATTATCGGTCAGGCCATGCAGCACGCCAAGAGCGCACTTCTGGTTGCGTAGGGCGTACATGCCTGTGCGGGTCGTGCCGTCTGTGCCAATGAACTGCTCAGCTTTTGGCGCTGTACCGTCTGTACCGCTTGAGAGCGTAACAGTAGCAGCCGCCAACGCAGGCGCAGTATCAGGCACAGTTGCCACCACCAGCGCAGAGGTATCTGCCGCAACAGCTTTGGCAATATCAGCCCACGCTGTGCCGGTATATGAGCGGCTTCCTAACACGGCATGGCTGGTTGTGAGCGTATATTTAGTGGTGATAATGGCCCCCTGCGTTAGGGTGGCCGTAATCGCATTGCCTGCGCTGCCGGTATAGCGCGCTGTCAGTGTAACGCCCGCCAGAGTGCCGGTTGCGGCTGTGTCTGTCCCGTCACTTACGCGCACGCAGCGGAAATCAGAGGCACCGTTCAGAATGGCAATATTAACGGCTGTCCCAATGTCGGTAGCCAAGGGCTGTTTGGTGCCAAATGCAGCCAAGCAATCGCCCATGCTGCCCACAATAACGGCTGTATTGAGCGGCCCCCAGCCAGCGGTACCTACAAGACCAATGCGCCCGCTTGATACGCCATTCAGCGCTAGCGTGGCGGGTTTCTGCACCTGCGTATACAGGTTGGGCACAACCAGACTGTTCGTGTTCAGATCACCGGCCTGATAAATGGTTGGCATGGGTTATTTCTCCTGCGTGGGGGCAACGCGCACGGCAAAACGGTGCAGTTCGCCTGTTTGTTTGAGCGCGTTAATTTTGGCGGCATCAGTAATCTTGGTGCCCAACGCGTAGCCAAAGCCTTGCGTTGTCACCACGTAGGCATCTGGCGTTTGGGCAGCCGGTGGGGTTGCCGCCACAGGGGCAGCTACAGCCGTGCTTTGATCTGGCATTATGTTACTCGGTTATTGTGGGGGTAACGGCCAGAACGCGGCTGTCTCCAACCGTAACTGTACCGCCGCCATGTGGGGTTAGGCCCGCACCATGGAACAGCATTTGCGCCATCGTGCTGCGGGCGTCTGTGTCGTATGTCGCAATGTAGCGACAGGGCCGCATGTAAATGCCATTGTTCTGCGCGGCGTCGCTGTTCCAGTCGCCCCGGCTCTCAATCTGGAATGTGGAGCCGCTGGCGTCTGTCAGGAAGTCAATGAAGGCCATGCCGTCATTAAGCGCCGTGCCAAGCGCGTCTCTGGCATCGGGTGAAGCTGACCAGATCGTGACCTGAAACAACTGCTGCTGCCTGCGGGCAATGCGGGCAGCGTTAGAATAGCCTGCCACCGCGGCTTCTATTGTTGTGGCGTCTGGCACACTTACTGTCGCGCCGTTGGCTGTGGCGTTGGGTATCTGTGTAGCAAGCGCTGCAGCTATGGTGCTGGCCGTGTCTGTGGCCTGTACGGCATAGGCCGCCACGGCCCTATCTTCTATCGCTACGCTGTTGGAGCGTATGCGCAGCCCAACAATGCCTGCTGGCGTAGCGTCAACCTGCACGGTGACAGTTGCGGTGGCGCCCTTAACCGCAAGGTTAACCGTTGGGGGTATCGTCTCGCCCTGCTTCCATGGCCTACCCAACGGCTCATCAATGCGCCGCCAGCCGCCTTGCAGGTCAATAACCGTCACAAAGTCCACGCCGCGCCGTAGCGTGCAATCTGCACCTTCGTAATCTGCCTGCGTTATCCAGCCTCGGAATATTTTGGTTGGCCTCCCCGTAATGGACGACTTACCCTTCCCGTCTGGGTAAATAATGGCGGCCATCTGCGCCACAAGCGCATGAGATACGGAAACAATATCGGCCATATCATACCTGATTGATGCCCATTAAGCACCGGTTGCCGTACTGGCTGGGTTCAACCGCGCTGATTGTATAAGTCGTGCCCAGATCGGTTGTCACGGTCATGTAGGTGGTGGGCACGAAGTTGGGCATCACTGGCAGCAACATTTCGTAATCCGCCGCCTTGATTGAGCCGGGAATACTATCCCCAGTGACGTTGCCTTTATTCCTGATCTGAATGAAGGCGGGCCAACCAGAGGCCAGTACTGTTTTGCCGTTTCCACCCGTGCCGTAATCGTCCGAAGCGCCCACGTCCGTACACACCCCGCCATCCCCGTTAGTGCTGCCCTGCCCCGGTAAGCCAGAGAGCGACACAACGCGGTTGCACAATATGCAAAGGGGCGGCCTGAACGGCTCTAGCCGGGCCACAAAATAGTTCTCGCCAGCACAGGTCAGTAAGTCGCCTGCCAGCACGTCTGTAGTGTCCAGCAAGCCAAACACCGCGGGCTTATCCCATAGCGCTGGCCCATCAAAGCCAAACTTCTTGTCGTTGTTAAACGCAGCCAGAAGCGTGGCGTAGGGCGCGCCCATTGGGGCATCGAGCGCAGCGGGGCGGTATTGCGCGGTTGTCGCCCCCAGCCGGAGCGCGGCCTTAGCATAACCCCGCGCTACTTTTTGCTGAAGGAGAGCTTGGTGCATTAATGCCGCCGCCCTTTGGTTGATGTGCGGTTAAGCAAAGACACCATTTCGCGGTCAATACGCTTGGCCTGCGGGGTCTTTTTGAACGCTGCGGCAGTCATGCCGACCAATGCCGCGTTCTGCCCATCTTCCTTGCGGTCAGCTTTGGAGCGCACATACTGCTCTAGCGTCACGCGCTTTGTTGGCTTGACCATCACTTCTTCCGCCTTATGATGCTGTTCGCTTTGGCGTTAATTTTCGCCTGCGAGGATTTGGAAAGGCCGCCCGCTTTCACCTGCTGTGCCGCCCGCGCCTTTGCGTTTACCGCGTGGGCTTTGTCGGGCATCGGGTAGCGGCGCGAACCGGGCAGGCCAAAATTACTCTTTGGCAGACTGTTCCGCTTGCTCGTCGTTAGTTTCACCATGGGCTACGGGTTCCGCGTCTTCTGGTTCTGGGATGGTTGTCGCGCCAGTGTCCACGCCTGCGCCGTCATGGTAGGCAGCTTGGCCGGGCTGTAGCGCGGTTGTGCGGCCCTCTGCTGGCGTTACGTTGCCAAAGCTATCAACAAGGTGCCCCACCAGAGCGCCGGTTCCCGTCACACGGATTGCAGCCTCACCCACCATCGGGACAGACACGCCGCCCCCAGCAACAGGAGCATTTTTAAAGGGCGGCTTCTGTTCGTCGTAGGTATGGACAACGGCGGCAATAAAGCCGTCTCGTACCAGTGCCCATGCGGTGCGCGGGATTGCGTACCCCGCTGCCGTCACCAGCACCGGGCTATCTTGATATGTCATAAATACCTCAGATGATGATCCGGTTATTCGGCACTTGCAGGCCGGGGCCGGGCGGCGTTCCCATAAACTGGCACAACTGCAACCGCCAGCGGTTGAACAGACCCATGCGATCTTGCACTTCCTGCCTGTTGTGGTGCCAAACTGCCGCTTGATCTGTGTCCAGGTTATCTGTCGCTGACAAAATGGCAGTTTCGAGCGGGTAAATCTGCTGCAAATACAGCCTAACCTGCTGCAACTCGGGCGGTGCCAGGTTGTCCATGCGCCACTCGTTCTGACCGTACTCCGTAAAGAAGCGCCATGATGAGCGGCCAGATATTTGTGAGCCTATGGCCGGATAGCCCATAAACCGCCGAATATCGGTTTTCTCAGCGTCCGTTAACGGGTCTGTTGAGAGGCTGGCTGAGCCGGACATTCAACATTCTCCCAACTGGCCCCACGCTCTATCAGCAAAGCGATGGTCTCAGGGTTTGTAACCACTTCCCCCGCTTCCCAATGGAAAACACCCTTGTTGTGCGTGCTTTCTATGAAGCCGTGCGGGGCTGTAAGCCGGATAGCTAAGGGGTGAATGGGGGCATTATCGCCCCCACCCTGCGCAACCGCCCCACTACGAGGACGGCGCGCCATTAGCCTGCACCGATCTGGTCAGTGCCCAGGCTTTCAATCACAACGCCGCGCTTTAGGTAGCTGTTGGTAGCAGTCGGGATAATGTCTGGCGCTGCTGTTTTATCCGTAGGCAGAGCGAACCCGCCAATCCAGTACCAAGACTGCGCAATGATCTGCTTGAGACGGTCAAGCGGCTCACGCGTAACCATGGCCACGCTGTCGATCATTTCAACAAGCCCGTCATTAAAGCCGGGAATGTCTGTGTGACCGGTGGCCTGATAGTCACCCTCAACCAAGGCGCCCTGCCCCACCACAATGGCGCGATGAATTGGCCCAGCGCCCAAAGACGCCTGCTGCGGGGCTTCTGTCGTGTCAATGAAGCGCACGCCCAGAAGTTCTATAATCTGGCCGTCACGGTACGCGTCTGAGCCGTAAGCGCCGCGATAGAGCAGCTTAAAGTCAGGGTCGCGGAACAAAGACTGCCGCTGGATTGGGTCGAGGTAGCAGTTATACAGCCCACCAATTGTCGGCACGTTGTTGGAGCGCAGGGTGGCAACCGCTGAGTTAACGTCCTGAATGCCCAACGTGTCACCGGCCTGAAACGCGGCAGAGGTTGCGCGGTTGTTTGTGCGCAAGACCAACGGCGCAGTAGCAGAGCGCACCGCAATACCCTCTGTGCCGTCAGCTACAGCCACGTTACCATCAAACGTCAGGGTACCAGAAATACCACCTGGGGCAGTTGAGGTGGTTACAGCATCAGGCTGAACGCCAACCAGTTGGTAAACACCGGCGCCGATAGTAACGGTCATGGCGCTGGCTGTGCCTACTGGTACCACCAACCCATTCACCAGAACATTCTGGAAGCCACGAATGTCGTCAACCTTAACGGTGGTGCCTGCGGAGCCGAGCGTTTCTGTCACGCGGGTATTGCCACCAAGATAGCCGCCCACGCCGTTCTGGCCGCCGCCAAACAGAGTGTTGCGAGCAATGCGGTCGAGAGACTGCATGGCCTGCACGCCGTTTGTGTGAGCGTTGGCGAGGAACTGGCTGGCAATACCAACACCACTCGTCACCATATTCAGGTCAATGGTGTCACCATACTGATTGATGGTTAGGGTGTATTGTTCAGCCCCCCAGCCGCTCTCAGTCAGCCCGTTATCAAAATTGGTGTTGTTGCTGGGGTTCAGCGGCGTTGTAACCGGTGTTTTCAGCCCCTTGCGGGTTTTGGTGAGGGTTTCACCAATCTGCACCGGGAACAGTTCGCGGTCAGCAATAGCGCGAAAGCCCAGCTTGGACTGTAGGCCGTTCTGGAACTCACGGGCCAGAAAGCCCTGCTGAATAGCGCCCTGTAGGGCTGCGGGAAAGTTTGCAATACTCATGGTTTTCTCTTGATGCTGGGAAAAATTGGCGCGTCATCAGACGCAAAAACGCCCAGCATCAGCCGGGCGGGAACAGGTGTTAGCCGTTGAGGAATTGCTGCTTTTGTTTAGCGTAATCCTCGTCGGAGAGCGTGCGGGCGTTCAGTGGCCCCGGCTCTCCTGCTTTGGGAGCAGGAGGCGTCTTTGTCGTGCCCGTCTCAGCCCCCGGCTTTGGCGGCTCAGAGAACAGATAACCACGAGCCTCTTTAGCTGCGGCCATCACCGCATCCAGTCCTTCGACCTCGCCATTCTCACCGATCTTGACCGCATCAAGGTCGATCAGCTTCACCACATCCTCAGGTGCTACGGCACCAAGGCGGGTGGCTGCGGCCTTCGCTTCTGCACGAATAACGGCGGCATCGGCTTGGGCTTTCGCTGCTTTCCCAGCCTCTACCGCATCGGCCTGCGCCTTGGTTACGGCTGCGGTGGCATCGGTCAGCTTGCCCTCAAACTCAGTTTTCTGCTTGTCAAATTGCGCTTTTAGGCCATCGCGGGACTTAATCGCATCATCACGCTCAGCACGGATGGTGTCCCGCTCCGCGCGCGCCGCCTGCAATTCTGCGCGCAGGGTTTTGAGGTCGCTGCGGGCCTTTTCAAGTTCGCGCGGTGTATTCGGGTCAATCGGAGGATTGGGCTCTGTGGTCATCTGACACTCTGTTTTTGGAGTTTCCAGCATCTGCTGGGGAACGATCAGGCCGTAACCTGTCGCGTTTCTGTGCGCCCTGTTCCGGCGGCCTGCCGGTCAGTTTTGGCGGTATTCTTTGCGGCTTCTCGCTTGGCCACCAGAACAGGGTCGGTCAGCTCATCAAGCACCCGCTCCCACTCAGCCTGCGGTGTCGCTGTACCCACTTTTGCCGCGTAAATGCTGCACGCCGTCTGATTGCTCATAAAGCCGCTGGCAACGGCGGTCGCTAACCCTTGAGCCAACTGCAAAAGCTCTGGGTCTGTGCTGGGGAAATAAGGCGGCCATTGCAGCGCCAACCCGGCATCAGGCAGGTTTTGGTAAGTTTCACCGCCAATGATAATCCCGCCCGTCACGGCTGATGAGAGCCGGCAGATCATGCGATACAGCGCGAGCAATCCGTACTCGCCGTAGGATAGGCGCAGGCGGTCGGCCAGCCATACGAGGCTTTGGCACATCATCTCCATGGCGCGGCCAGATTGTGCGGCGCTTATTTTGTCAGCGTGTGCGCGGTTGCCGTGTATCTGCTCCAGCACAATAGCACGCAGTTCACGGTACTGCTCCAGCATGGCGCTTGAGGCATCACCGTTGATTTCCAACAATTTTGCATCGCCGTCCATTGGTAACGTGAGTGCAGTTGCCGAGCCACCACCGGCCCCGCTACTATCGCCACCGCCCATGGGGTCAGACCCGGCTTTAATCACCAACTTGGGGTCAGAGCTGTATTTCAGACCGCGCCCAGATTGAGACAGCAGGTAGTCGCACTCAATAACGGTATCAATCGCCCGTTCAAACGTGCAGGGGCCGTCCACAACGCCCGGCTGAGCCATGTTGGCCATCCAAACCCACGGCACGAATTTTAGTCCGTGCTGCACCGTGCGGACTTTATCGACCTTGTCCGGCTCCCCTTTGCCAACGGGCCGGGGCACGTAAACGCGGCACTCCGTGGTGTTCCATTCGCGCCGCCACCAATATTCCGTGGCCGCGTTATCCTGCGGAATAACCCAACCCTGCGCGGCAAGGTCTTTGCCTTTGACCTTGTATTGCTCCGTTACCCGCACAAGTTGGCGTGCAGCGTTCCATTCTGGAGTGAGGTAGCGCGTGTCAAACATTGTCACGCACGGCACATGTTCGGCCACCTCCACCAGCAGGGCGGACGAACCAACGGAACCAGCAATGGTGGCTTCAAGCATCACCGCTGGTAGCGCACATTCTGCGTCAAGTGCAGCAAGCGCCTGCGCAGTACGCTCATCTGCAGCCTTTACCGCTGGCCAATGGCTCTCACCAAACACCAGAGACGCGCTCTCATCAACCACGGTCGCGCACATATTCGTGCGAACAGACGGCCTGCGCTGCGCCAGCGGAATGTACCCGCCCGCTCCGTTGTATTCGCTACTGAACGGGTTGGGGATGCTGTCGTACTGCACGCAGTCTCGCACCCGCATAAGCGCAGATAAACGGGCCGCGCGCGGCGGCAACTGCTCGTCGCGTAGGTAAGTTTCCCGAAGTTGTTTCCAGTCCATGCCACCCCGTGGCCGTTAGCGGCCCAGATTGAAACGTGTTGGTGTTTGGCGTGCAGGCTGTGGCGGGCACTTTAGGCCGTACAGGAGGTATCCTGTGGCATCCACAATGTGATCGTAGCCGCTGCGCTTGTCTGGCTCGTTCGTGCCGTCCCGGTAGGTTTGGCGCTCGTAGGCCTCAATGGATTTTGTGCACTTAGGGTCAACAAACGCCGTAATAGAGCCATCAGCCGCGCAAAACTGCGCGTTCGTAACGTTCAGGCGGTCACGCACAAGGGGGTGCGAGGCCGCAGCTACAACAGCAAACCCCTTGGCGCGCAAAATGCTTATATCAGTGCGCCCTTGAGCAGATGTTTTGCGCTGCGCTCCGGCTGGGTCTGGGTAGATGGTAATGTGGGCAACAGAGCCGCCACGCTGGTAACGCCGAACGATTTCATCCGCCATTTCATCAGTGTTAGACGTTGGCATGATAATCTCATCAACCTGCCCTATCGTGCCATTTTCACCCTGCTGCCAGATGGTGGCCGACATGGGGTTGATGTTGAAATCCATACCCACAAGAACAGGCTTGGCATTACTAAATGGCCACGCTTTTACGTTGTTTGCCCTGCTGAATGCGTACAGAACACGCCCGGCATAGGTCTCAAACGAGGCCTCATATTCCTGCCTAAACTGGCGGATATCCATGTCTCTCATGGCCGCCTTCACTTCAGCGTCTGGGATGTTGCCCCCAGCCCGCGATGTGTAAAGGCATGACCACCAGCCACTTTCGTGCTGCGACCCCGACTGGCCCTTTAGGTAGCTGTCTCGAAAATGGTTAAACCCCTTGGGGGTGCCAATAAAGAGCGCGTGGCCACCTGCAGTTGAAAGCATTGGCCTGATTGTCTCAGTCCACGCCTCCAGCTTAACGTCTGCCCATTCGTCGCCCACAAAGAAATATAGGCCCGACCCACGCAACGCGTCATAGTTATCAAGTCCCACAATACGAATGATATGCCCTGATTTCAGGGTCATGCTGCATTCGGTTTCGTTTGGGCGCTTAAGCAACCATTTCTCAGGAATGGCGCGCTTTAGCCGGTTCCAAAAGTTCTTTTTGGCCTGCTTGAAGGTAGGGCTACCAAACCAAATTTCATTCTCAGGGTGCACGTCATTTTTGACGGCCATTCTCACTGCGCGGCGTATTTCTTCTTGCGCCAGAAAGGTTTTACCAAACCGCCGCCCACATACAGCGGTACGAAACCTGCTTTCTGGCCGCCAACCGTGCTCGTAAATATTCCACTGCGGGTTGGTTAGCTTAGCGCGCTCACCCTTCCTCAGTAGTTTCGCCACGGTCTATTCGCTCCGGGTCTTGGTCATTTGCCATGTCGTCAAGAGCATCATCGTCTTCAGGCTCAGGCTTATCCAGGCCCAAGTGTTTGGCTAGGGCCGTTAATGCCGCGATCTTACTATGCGACTTCACCTTGATTGTGCGGTCGCCGCTCTCGTTTACCGTCTCGCTAATTTCGGAGATTGAGCGTCTTGCGTCCTCAGTCAGGCCGTCAGTGTTACTTATTTTCACACGCCCATCGGCGATAGAAACAACGTCCGTCACATCCGCAAAGCCTATGCGCGCAAATTCACGCAGCACATTTTCTTTGGTGATTGCGTAGCGTTCCATGATCTTGTCAGTGCGTTTTTTGGCCCGACCATGGGCCTCCTGAATTACTGGTACAACCTTGGCATTTTTCAAAAGCCGGAAGGCGTTACGCTCTACGGTGCTGTCTGATGCATTTGGCTTATACGCCACTCGGTACGCTGCCGCCGCGTTTTCACCATTAGACAGATACTCTTCAACGAACCGCCTCTGCTTTGGCGTGAGATTAGCCATGCCACTTTACCGCGATATATCTCCAAAGATTAAAAGCACTCCCCGCCTTACCGCTATTCGATTTAAGAGCGCACGGTTTGCCCACATTCGCGCCACTTTGACAGGTGGGCACGGTGCATTTAGGGAGGTTGGGGTTCGTCACGTCCGTGCCAGAGGTAATAAGGTCGCGCTCGCCCAAACTGTTATAAGGATGGCAACTGCCACCCATCTTCAAACGCTCGCAGGACGGCTTCACGCCGCACGGCTGCGTTTATTCTTGTCATGCTTACGGTTGACAATTTCCCGATGATGATGCCGCCTGCCCCGGCTTGTGGCCAGCAGCGCACACGCACATCAGGTCTCGTTCCCGCATTTGCACACTCGATCAGCGACAGCGGCGCATCAGCGCGATGCCACGTTGCCTCTGTTGTCGCAATCACGCGACATAGATACGGGACGCCGCTCATACTCCCAACACAAACCGCGTCGTGACGCTTGAAGCGCACAACATGGCCGGGTTTGAGAGTGCGCATTGCGTCCAGAAACGAAAAAAGCCACCGCGATGGGTGGCCTGTTGGCGTAGGTATTCGATTGTGGTTAAACACATACCATTTAATGTACAGCGGTACAAGTTTTATCCCGCGCCCGTTTGCTGCGTTCGCTCTGGTAGTATGCGGCCAGCGTTTCCAGAACAATGCAGCACTGAGCGTTGGCTTTGTTGGACGCTAGACTGCGGGAAATTGACGGGAACAACCGTTCGCCAATTTTAGCCAGCGTCATTTCGTCGGCCAGCATCATTTCCAAAAGCGTGTGAGCACATTTACCGAGTGTAAATTTCACGTCCAGCACATGCCCCCAGGCATTGGCCCGCACAACCTGCCACGAAATATCGTCGTGTTTTGTCGTGGTGTCCGGCACGTAATCTGGTTTGTATTCAACGTAGCCGCATTTCCCGAACACGTAATCACGATACCACCGCTCGGCGGCATTGGCCGCATCTTGAGAAATACTCTGGGCATTGAGTAGCGCCTGAACTGTGGTCAACACACGCGGCGGCGAACCCTTGGTGAAAACGGACTTAGCCAACCGCTCCACCGTAGGCCCGTTATCCACCGCATGAGCGATTTGGTAGCGTGGCCGCGTGCGTGTTTTAGTCATGCCTCTTTCCTCACCTGCTCCAGCATTGCTTCCTGCCCCTCAGTCAAAACGACCCACGCTTTCATCTGCGTAATGGCGCACGCGACCTCCCAATTACGAGGCTTTGCGTAAATCTCGACGTTGCTGGCGTGGCGGCAGTCTGTGGGGGTCACTTTACAACCACCAGCCGTTTAGAAACGTTGGGAGGCGCAATATTGGACGGAATGGGCCAGCGCCACGATTGCGAAAAAATGCACGTTTTTTACGATGGTTTTTCATACCCCTAGACTCCCACAATCCCGCCCCGTTGTACAGCAAAAACGTACAGCATTTTCGCGTACTGCTAGTCGGGTACTGGCCCTTTCACCCAATCCCACCAGAGCGGCAGTATTTCCTCATCGTTAAGCCCGTCTTCGTGCTCGTGAAACACGCGCCCGTCGCATGGCGGGAGCAGTTCCACAGGCTGGGCAACGGGCCATTCTTCTTCTGTGATTAAGTCTTGGTCTGGGGTCATGCGTGCCCCGTCAACACAACAGAAACCGCAACCAGAGCAGCCAAAAACCCACTCAGAAAAATCACGCACCCCATAGCCAAATCAGCCAAGCGTTCGTGTTGTTTGATGGTCATTTCTGCCCTTCCCCACCCTCTGGATACTCAAACCCAACAAAATGAAATTCCCCGCCGTCCTGCATCTCAACAGCAACCTCATAAACCGCTGTTTGGTGGGGCGCATTTGGTGGCCTGAAATGCACTTCAAACCTCGTTGCCATGGGGCGAATTGACCGCCTTTCTCCGTCCAAAGGGCCGCCCACGAACAGGACGGGCACGCCCTCTGGCTTGGGCTTGGGTGCCGGTCTGCAACGCGGCTTCGGTTTGGTAGAGCGCTCCTGAATGGGTCTCGCTCCGAATAGGTCACGGGCCGAAAGGAGGTCTATGACTTGCGCGGTCATTCCTCAATCTCCACACAAGGCCCTGCATAAACGAAACCCAATGCGCCAGCTTTTTGGGGTGTCAGTTTGGAATTATACGTTAGCCAAACATCCTCCCAGATAGACCAAGTAAACGGCCACAAACTTCCGTCCCTATCACGTAGCCAATGGGTTACCCCGCCCGTCCCTTCCGGTGGCAAAACCGGGTCGACAGGTTCAAGGCTTTTTAGCCGCCGCGCCTCAGTCAATATCGGCCACCCATCGTCGGTATCAATCACAACCACATGACCCGCCTGGGTGTTTTTTATCTCTGCGATAGTCCCGGCCACTTCCGGCTCCTGCCGGGCTGGGACTGATACGCGCTGGCCTACCGTAAATTTCTTCATTCCGCAGCCCTCAAAAATGCCTCAGCTTCCTCGGCGGCAGTGAGTAGCGCCATGGCGAAAAGTCGTGCGAATTTGGGGCTTTCTAACTCTAGCGTTGCTGTGCTTTTGCCATCCGCCATCGTCACATTCACGCTTCCATCTTCACTCGCCACCACCGCTAACTTTGTATTTATTTCCAACTTAGACATACCCCTAAAATCCCCCACGTTGCCCGCTGAGTGCGGTGCGGTTTCAGTACATAACATTTACGCTTGAAACGCTTTCGCGACACTCTCCGCTAAACCTCGCGGCTCTCATGCGGATTTTCCAAGCACCTCCTCCACGATGCCCATGTTCTCCGGCGCATATCGCTGCACGGCAGTGCGGAGCATCGACTGGAGCGCCAGTAGGCTTCCCTTGGCGGCATTGGCCTGCTTACGAACCACGACTGGGTCACTCCATGCCGCGTTGTCCGTGACTGGCCGGGCCTGCCGTCCGGTAATTGCCTCGTATGCCAGCGGCGACTTGCTGCGAATGAGCGAGAGTGCCGCCTTCTTGCGCTGGCTAACCTGCCATGGCTCCACGCTGTGCTCGGCCTCGTCCTTCCAGCCCGTGAACTCCCTGCGGTCCCAATAGCGCCGCCACTCCAAATCCATCCCAGCCAGCGGAGCGCCACCAGAGCGCATAGGCCCGGCAATGCGGGTGGCGCCAGAGGCTCGCTCGTTTTGCCGTCGGATTTTCTCGGATTTCCACTGCTCGGTCAGCAGTTCGGTCAACACCTTCACCGCCGGGAACCACTCGCACTGGCTCGCCACGTAGTGCAGCGCATCGGTTGTGAACGCAGCAGGCGGAACGTCACGGATGAGCATTTCAGCATACAGCACGGCCTGCGTCTTCGTCACGGGCGGATTGCTGCGGACAACGACTGACAGCCGCAGAATCCATTCCACGATAGCCTCCCCGGCTGCTGGGTTGCGGGCTGTGACAAATTCAGCAACGGCGTTCATCGGCAAATCTCCTCACCAAGGGCGGCGGCCTGCGCGTCCATCTCGGCTAAGCTCATGGTTGGCATCTGGAACTCACTGCGAATGCGGTCAGCGGCGTGCCCAGTTCGGGATGCCACGGCCTGCGTCACCCAACTCACCGCATCGGCTGGACGCAACTCGGACGCTTCCCGAATGATGCTCAGGAGCAGCCCGCAATCATCCCGCGCCGTTTTGAGCCACTTGCCGAGCAATGGCCTCAACTGGCGGTCTGGCTTCCCGGTCATGTACTTCAACCGCTGCAATCCGTCTGCCCAAAGCTGGCTCCGGGCATCTGGCGCTTGAACTTCCATCGGCATGATTTCAGCTTCGACCGGCTCCGGCGGTCCCGAACGTAGTGAGGGTAATTCTCCTCTCCTTTCCCCTCCTCTCCCCTCCTCTCCTGTTGGAATTGGTTCGTTACTGGTGGGGAACTTGTGGGGAACCGTTTCTTTTATTATCTCGCAATTTTGGGAAACGGTTTCTTCCTCGATCTTAGAGGTGGCGGAAAACTGCCGAATTTCTTCTGACATAGGCCATTTGCGGGAAGGTTTCTTTGGAGACTGAAACTTTCCAAAGTTTCGAATTGCTCCAAACTCGCTACCATCGCACGAATAATGAAGAATGAACCCTTGCTTCGAGAGTTCGTGCAAAAGAGCTTCGATATTGACATCATCGGAGCCTAAAATTCGAACTTTTAGCTGCTTTGGCTTCCACGCAAATGCGCCACCATCATCAGCTTCCGTCCAGAGGCCGATAATGAGGAGCCGCGCAAATGGAGAGAGGTCCATAAATGCCTCATCTGTCCAAATGCCGGGGTGAACGCTACGGATACGGGCCATTAAAACCCGCCTTTCGTTCTGATTTTTTGAGTGCTATAAAAGGGAGTACCCATCATCTTGTTACTCCAAGATTGTGGTCAGAAGGCCGCCCGGTGCTCCAACACCAGCGGCCTTCGCCATATTAGCAGGGTTGCGGGCCGGTGTGTACCGGGCGCATTGAGAAAAACTGCTGATAATCACGGCAAAATCTCCGTAATCGTCACGACTGTTTTCTGTGCGCACATGCGGCTTTTGACGGCTCGAATATCGAACGTGGCATAGTCCGGCCCGTCATCGACAATGAACCCCAACCCGCGTTTATTCCGCACACGCTGGCGCGTTCCCAACTTGCGCACATTGAGCAGCTTTGGCGTTGTCAGGGCGTCGATCAGAAATTTAGCCCCGCCCTGTACCCCGTCATGGTCTGGCGTACCGCACGAATGCCGCTCAATCGTCACGTGCGCTTTCTGGAATGGCTCTGGAATGCGCAGCCCCGAAGTGGCGGCGGCAACTGCGCGGGCCATCTTCTGCCGCATGCCAGTGAGCGCCCAACGGCTCTGGCCAATGCTGTGATTGAGTAGAGGATATGGCTGGGGAAGCTCGAAGCGTATCACCCTCATGCGAACTGCCCCTGCCGGTTGCGCTCACGCTCTACCGCTGCCAGTTGGTTGCGCGTATCCCGCAACTGGTCACGCAGGCGCATGTTCTCGTTGCGAACACGCAGAACGGAATCAAGAAAACGCGCGTTCTCCAGCCTCAATCTCTCGTTTTCGCGCCGCAATTTTGTGTCAGGGGATTGGAATATTTTCAGCATGACTTACATCCCCAAAGCTTTGCGGTAGATATCAAGAAGAGTTTCCTGCTCTTCCACATCTGCCGGTTCCTGCTTGCGTAGGCGTATGATCTGCTTGAGGACTTTCACGTCAAAGCCAGCAGATTTGGCCTCTGTGAAAATGTCCTTGATATCGCCAGACAGAGCTTTGCGCTCGCTTTCAAGACGCTCCACGCGCTCGATAATTGACCGTAGGCGATCGACGGCAATCCCGCCCACATTTGCGGTGCTGTTATGGCCCAATTCGCTCATACGTGCCTCCATATTTTCCCGCGCTGAATAAGACTTATTGTACTGATAGAGACGTCATAAGAGTCAGCGATATCAGCACATGTTTCTCCCCTCATCAGTCGCACTCTGATTTTTGGTATGTCTTCCTCATGGAGCTTTGCCCCCTTCACAGCGCTACCGCATGTTTTTGTCCCATGCCTGCGACGGTCTTCTTGATTTTCCGCTAAGCTTGCCCAGCGCAGATTGTCGGCGCGGTTGTTCGTTTTATCTCCGTCATTATGGGCAAGTATGGCCCCCACAAACGGAGGAAACCCCAGGAAAGCATCAGCAACCAGTCGATGAACGCGCCGCGTTTTGATGCTTCCTTGATGGCAAAGGCTCACATGCGCATAACCATGAGTCCAAGCTGGTATGAGTGCTGCGCTATGGCCAAAGCGACGAACTCTTCCATGTGATGACACTTCATAATTTTGGAATTCATCAATTGGACGCCAGACCTCTTCTTTGCACATGCACACAAGAAATCCCGAAAGTGTCTCAACGGGAGAGGATATTCTTGGAATGCTCATCAAATACCCTCCCTGAAGCGCCAATATCCACCAGTCGGAGGAACCCACTCGACGCCCAGAGCGCGAGTAAGAGGACTATCCTTCCGCGGTATCGGCTTCGCGCCATTTCGTACGGCAGAGAGGAATGCCTCCGTGAGTCCATGCTTGGCGGCAAATGCTTTTGCTGTTCCTTCATCATTAACCTTGCGGTTAATAAGCGCGTAAATATCTGGTGTAGTCAGAGAATTTCTCATCCTCCACACTCCCGTTCCAGCCGGTCAGCTTTAGCTTGCAGCGCGTCCGCTTTGGAGTTCAGCCATTGAGCAAGCTCTCGGAAGTAGAGTGCGCGGCGCAATGCTCTGCCCGCGCGCTTTCGAGCGACAACAATTCGCCACCGCAAAACGAGTTTCCCCATTTGCTTTCCCATTCATCATTGAGGGCGCGATAAACGGCAGCTTCATGCTCTGCCTTTTTCTGCAAGCGCCCAAGATTGGCTTGGTAAACGGCAAGCATTCTCATGAATAACTGAGCAGTTATTGTGATCGGCTCGCCGTAATAGATACTCTTCGCTTGCCGGTCTGAAATTTTCAGAGCAGAGGCTAAGCGATGAATTATTTCCTTGACGCCGAGACCTACCCCGAACGTCTTTACGATAGTTCGGGCCATAGTCTGGGCGTCACGCGTGACTGATTCAGTCATCTGCATTGGACGTTTTTCCAAACTTTTGGAACGATTTTCCAAAATATCTTTCATTGCCTGCTCCATTCTTTGTTCTGCGAGAACATGAGACTGGAGAAACAAACATGGAGGTGATGCCCCACACATATGATTGCGCAGACCCCACCACACCCATAGCCTCACCGTTCCTCAGTATCTCACTACTGAGGACGGCTAAGCTTTGGAGCTTCTTGCATCCGGGCGCGACACAGGGGCAGCGGGTTGCGCTGGCTCTGGAAGTCGCCAAGATGCTGGGGGTTAGCGCGGAATACATGACCGAGTGATGGCGCTAGAATGGTATGGAATCGTCCAGATCGGACGAACCGCCCCAGCCATTGGACTGCTGGCCGTATCCTCCCTGCTGGCGAGGCTGTTCGCGCGGCTGGGGTTGCTGGTTACTCTGCCCGCCTTCGTTGTCAGCGCGGCTATCAAGCAACACGAGCTCGCCACGGAAGCGCTCAACAATCACTTCGGTCGTAAAGCGTTCCTGCCCAGACTGATCCGTCCATTTGCGGGTTTGCAACGCCCCTTCAAGGTAAACCTTGCGCCCCTTGCGCAAGAAGCGTTCGGCCACATCGGCAAGGCGCTCGTTGAAAACAACTACCCTGTGCCATTCCGTCCGCTCGCGGCGCTCGCCAGATTGCCTGTCGTTCCACGTGTCACTGGTCGCCAGAGAGAACGATACGATCTTCTGCCCGCCCTGCGTGGTGCGGACTTCCGGGTCTTTCCCCAGATTGCCGACGAGAATTACCTTGTTTACAGACCCGGCCATTTACTTAGCCCTCACAAAAATGCACTCGCGCCCGTCCCGCTCAATTACGCGGATATTGTTCGGGTCTGCGTAGGCGCATTGTTTCAGAAATTCCGGGGCACGGGCCTGCGTGCCAAACTTCGCCCACTCGGACGATTTCAGGTCGCGGGCATAGGCCAACTTGAAGCCGTGGGGAGGTTTGATAGCGCTCATGCGTGCCGTCCCGCGCTATGGCGCGTCAGCGAGATTTGGGCATCTAGTGCGATAATGTCGCGGAAAGATGCGAGCGGCAGAGAGCGTAGGCGGTGCTCCTCTTTGTCAATTTTAGCCTCTGACCACGCCTCATTTGGGCATGAAGGCTCGTCTAGGTCGCACTCAGTGGTTGCCGAGAGCATGCGTGCCCAATCCGGGCCATGCCTGCGAAACAGAAAAGAAATTTGCTGCGCAATGCTGATTTCTTCGCGCTTTAGAACGAGAGCGATATCTGCGTTAGATGCCCCGGCGGCCTTCATGTCGCACAAAATTACACGCTCATCATCGCGCCACTTGATGTACACTTTACTCTTCGGCTTCGGCGCTTTGTACGTGTCCAAAAATGCACGCAGTTTCTTCTCGAACCGCTTAGGAACAGCTTTCCAGTTTGTTATTGCGCTCGGTGTTATTCCCAAGTGCGCCGCGGCTTTGACCGGGCAACCACGCATGGAGCGCATTTTTATAAGCAGTTCCTCGCTCATGCCACGCGCTCCGAGGTTGGGGTGCGTTTTGGCATCTTGGGGTGCGCCAAAAAGGCAAACACCCGGTCGCGTGTTTTTTTGCGCAACTCCCGCCCTTCGCGCAGGTCACGCACAAATGCTGGATCGTTCACGGCATTCTTCCCGAATGACGTGGGTGAGATGCCTTCGCGGGCTAAAAACGCCTCCACTGCAGGCAAGATGGGGTCGGGTTCAGTAACCATAAATAGGAAACTAGTAGGAAATATCCTAGTATGCAATAGGATAATTCATATTGGATATTTCCTATTTTATATAAGATAATGAGCGCATGACTGTTCTCGATAAAGCTAGGCTCGCACTTCTCGAGCTAATCGGACGCAACTCCGAACATACTCTCAAGAGTTTGTCTTTGGCTCTTGGGAAGAACGATGCGTATCTTCAGCAATATGTAAAGAAAGGCTCTCCGCAGAATTTGCGTGAAGATGTGCGCGAGAGGCTATCTAGCATATTGGGTGTATCAGCCGATATATTCCGCAGTGACGGCGATAATAAGCGCGTTGATCTAGATAAGGTGCATACAGAGGCTTACACTCAAGAAAGGCCAGCTCGGCAGATTAGCGAAATAAGCGGTCGGTTAGTAATACCGGAGTATGATGTCCAAGCTGGCGCTGGCCCCGGTACACTTATAGATCATGTTGCATCAGAAAACGGGAATATCCCTGTTGATCAGTGGCAAATCCCTGCCCGTTTTCTCGAGGCGTTCACCGACAACATACAGTCCCTCGCCATTATTCAAGTACGAGGCGATAGCATGGAGCCAGATTACCATTCTGGCGAGCGGGTCTTAGTGGACTTAGCTCACAGAACCCCTACCCCGCCCGGTGTATACGTTGTTTGGGACGGGCTGGGGTTAGTTATGAAGCGGCTTGAGGTTGTTTTTGGCTCATCTGACCCAATCCAAGTCAAGATTTCCTCCATAAATCCAGCCTATGACAGCTATGAACGGCCACTAGATGATCTCGTCATCAGCGGTCGCGTTGTTGCTAAGTGGATGTGGAAATAAGATTTTTCCCAGATAAATAAGATTTTTCCTCTTATTTCCTATTTTCCTATTGCATTATAGGAATATTCCTATCATATTAAACCCATCAACCAAACAGGTGATGGGCAATGACACAGACAAGCACGGTCGAGCAGCAGACTGCTCCCGCACTTAAAGAGAAAATCGAAAACACTCTGGTTTTAGCTGCATGGGCTGCTGGCCGGGTCTATTACTCAGTGATCGACAACCCTTACACACAGGCAGCTTTTGGCCTGCTTGTGTACGGCTCAATCGCTTACCTCCTCATGTTTACAGAGACTGGCCTCGCCGTAACGGGAGACCTTCTCGCAATGCTTATGGCGTTCGGCGCGCTGTTTGCTGATCTAGGCTCCGCATTCCTCTAACGCCCCCGCGTCACCCAGCTTGTGGGCTGGGCTTCGTGGCCGTGTTGGCTGAGAATTACTTGTTGAGGCAACAATGCAAAAAGAAATTACTTTAGACGTTGTGGAAACACTTGTTCCGTCGGTCGTGTTTGCTGCTGGTGGCGTCGAAGACGTGGTTTCACGCCTAGAAGCGCATGTGCGCGGTCTATCGTTAGACGCGACAACAGAAAAAGGGCGCAAACACATCAAGTCAGTTGCCTACGATGTGGCCCGTTCCAAAACCGCCCTCGATAATATGGGTAAGGTTGTTCAGGAAGCGGCAAAAGCCACTGTTGACCGCGTCAATGCAGATCGGCGGATTATAAAAACGCGCCTTGATGCTTTGCGCGACGAAGTAAAAGCGCCGGTTGTTGAGTTTGATGCCCGCGAAGCTGCGCGCGTCGAGGAGCACCAGAACGCAATACGTGACATGGAGGCGTTGGCACGGTTCGACTTTGCGCCTGATGAAGAAACTGTTTCCGCTCGTCAATCTGAGCTTACCCGCCTTTATGGGCGTGACTTTGAAGAGTTTAAAGAGCGAGCGAAGGTGGGTTTCGAGCAGTCAGGTGTGAGCCTTTCTGCTCATGCTGAGGCAGCAAAGGCTCGTCGCATCCAACAAGAAGAAGATGAGCGCAAAGCGGCGTTGGCCGCAGAAGAAGAGCGCAAGCGCCTTGAGGCGGAGCGTATTGCCCGTGAAGAGCGCATTGCTCAGGAGGCTGCGGAGCGCAGCCGCATGCAGGCGGAGAAAGCTGCGCAGGCAGAACGTGAGCGCCTTGAGCGTGAGGCTCAGGCGGCAGTTGCAAGAGAGCAGGCAGCCGCACAGGCGATGAAAGAGGCTCAGGCCCGCGCTGAGCGCGAAAAGGTCGAGGCCGCAAGACGTGCGGAGGAAGAGAAAGAGCGCGCCGTACTGGCAGAACGTGAGCGTGTTGCGGCGACGAAAAGGCAAGAGGAAGCCGAGGCAAAGCGCCGGGCCGCTGATAGGGCCCATAAAAGCGCGGTCAATAATGCAGCCCTGCTTGCTCTCGTGGAGGCTGGCGCATCTGAGGGCATCGGCAAGGCGATCGTGACAGCCATCGCGCTCGGAAAAATCCCTCACGTTTCGATCAATTACTGACACCGCCGCACGCATCGGGTCTCCCAGAGGCCCGGTGAAGTGGCCGTGTTACCGGCGAACGATTTCCCTAGGGAGAGATGAAAAATGGCAGAAAACCATTACGCATATGCAAAAGCTCTGCGAGATGGAGTTTTTGATACAGATGAGTTGCCCACAAGTTTGGCTCAGGAAATTACAAACTACGAACGCGCTGTGATCGGGCTTTCATCAGCATACAATGCACTTGATGCACACTTCACTAATGAAGACGGCGCAAGTGACATGCTGGCAAATATTGATGAACTAATTTGTGGCATTGTTCATGAAGTAACAAAACTACAAGAGCAGAACAGTGAAAGTGCTTCTTGCCGCGCTCAAAGCCATACTGAGTATCGGCGTGAGTTGGCGGAGTGCGTGTGATGCTCAGCGACCGCGAACGAAGCGAACTGGTTGCCCTTATTGCCGCAGCAAAAGAGTGCCTTGCAAATAACGCGATAACGCCAGCGCAGGCACATTCTTTGCGTGTACATGGCGAGAACATGGTGGAGCTAGAGCGCGTCAGGCGCTTTCCGGCTTATGCGCCTTGCTTGGTGGGGTGTGTGGTATGATTGATCCAATCTTTAAGGCAGTTAACCAAATTTATGCAACGCATCTGGTTGATGACCTTCGGGCGCTGTCGGATTGCATGAAGGCCATTCGTGCAGAAGGGGCAAAAACTGACAACGAGGCGCTAGAACTGATTGGTATTCTAGAAAATCTAGAGCGGCACGCAAAGTATGCACGGGAATTACTGCGCACTGAACTGGCGCAACAAATGCAAGCGGACGGCGTGACAGGCATGCAGTCGCAGAACTGGAAAGCCTCACTGACTGATGCAGCGCGGACAGCCATTATCACTGACGAAACGGCGCTTAAGGCGGCAATGCCCGGCCTGTGGGAGCCTCAGCCAGACAAGCTGAATAAGACTGAACTGAACAAATTGGCACGCAAGGGCGATGTGCCCGGCGTGACCCTATCGAATGGCGGCGCTCCAGTTCTCCGTGTGAGCGCAAGGAAAGGTGAGTGAAAATGAGCAACGCAGTAGCGACACATAACCCTGTTTTGCAGCCAAACAATTTCCAAGAATTGATTGGGTTCGCAAAAATGGCGGCTGCATCTGATCTGATGCCCAAGGATTATAAAGGTAAGCCAGAAAACATCATGATTGCCGTTCAAATGGGATCTGAATTGGGTCTAGCGCCGATGCAGGCAATCCAAAATATCGCGGTAATAAATGGGCGCCCGAGTGTATGGGGTGATGCAATGCTGGCCCTCGTTCGAGGGTCAGGCAAGTGCTCTTCTGTAAAAGAAATTTTTGAAGGTGATGGCGACAACCTCGCGGCAGTTTGCGTCGTTCGCCGCGTTGATGGTGACGAGGTCCGCGGAGAATTTAGTGTCGCCGATGCAAAACGGGCCAACCTGTGGAGCAAGCAAGGGCCATGGCAGCAGTACCCGCGCCGCATGCTACAAATGCGAGCCCGCGGCTTTGCGTTGCGTGATGCATTCCCAGATGTTCTGCGCGGCCTGATTGGGGCTGAAGAGGCGCAGGACATCCCTGCGGACCCTATTGATGTGACCCCTCGTCACCGCCACGTAGAGCCGCCCAAAACCATAGACCATAAGCAGATTTTCAGCGACCGGCTTGAGGGCTGCCCCGATGCACTCTCAGTCGATAATCAATGGACAGTCTGGGAAAGCACAATTCAAAAAGCCTTCGACGCTGGCCGCCCCATTCCAGAAGCCGTACAGGACGCTGTGCGTGACATGATCGCCGCCAAACGCGCCGAGTTCGACCGGCAGGCCACAGAGGCACCAATCGAGGAGCCAGTAGCATGATCCTCTTTTACGACACAGAAACAACTGGCCTGCCAGATCGTTCCGCGCCACTCAATTCTGAGCGCCAGCCCCGCTGTGTGCAGCTTGCTGCGTTACTTACTGATAATGCTGGCAATGAGTTGTCCTGCATCAATCTGATTGTGCGCCCAGATGGTTGGTTAATTCCCGCTGGGGCGGCAGCTATCCACGGCATTACCACAGATAAAGCTAAAGCGATTGGCATTAGGGAGGCTGTTGTCGCGGCCGCTTTCTATGACCTTAGCCAAAAAGCCGACCTTCTTGTGGCGCACAATGAAAAATTTGACAGCCAGATCATCAATATCATGTTTGAGCGCTTTGGTCGGGGCTGGAAACTTGATGCTCCAGCCTTCGACACGATGGAGGCTGCTGCGCCAATCGTAAACCTCCCGCCAACGCCGCGCATGATCGCGGCTGGTATCGACAAGCCCAAAGCGCCAAAGCTGGAAGAATGCATACAGCACTTCTTCGGCGAGAAACTTGAGGGTGCGCATGACGCCTTAGTCGATGTTCGCGCCTGCGCTCGTCTTTATTTCCACCTTCGTGCCGAAGGAGCCGCCGCATGACCGATAAACCCACCGGCGTGTTCGTGCGGTTGCCGCTGAGTGATGAGCAGGAAGAGCAGTTTGACACATTTTATGGATTAGGGGGAGGACTTGAAAAAGCAGTTTCCTGCCTCGGCACCCCTGTCACGGGCGGGGAGTTGGAGGTTGTGGGTTATATAACCGATAATCGGCCATTTGACACCAATACGCTCACACATTGGATTTTATACAAACATCGGCAACATGACCGGGAGTATGGGGTTGTACTCCAATCAGACGCCCTCGCCCAGATAGCCGCCCGTGATGCTGAGATTACGCGGCTGCGTGAGGCGCTTGTTCAGCAAAAAACCTTTCATGAAAGCGAAGATAAATCACTCTCAAAGCAGCCACCGTCATCCCAAGGAGCATGGAGACGCAACCAGCATCAGGAACAGATAGAGCTTATTGACGAAGCCCTGAAAGGCGGTGCGGCATGAGCGAGGAACTTCGCCCCACCCGAAACGGGCGGGAGTATGGAGAGGCTGCTGCGCTCGAAATACAAAAAGCCCTGAAACTATCATCTCATGACCTCCCTGCGTTGGCACGATACGCAAGGTCTTGCTTTGACGATGGTGCCGCATGGAACACCCGCGCAGGAGAGAAGGCGTGAAGGGGAAATTATACCTCGCCCCCGTAACGATAAAATCTGCATCTGCTTTTGTGGGAGAACACCACAGACACAATAAGCCGCCGCAAGGGGCCTTGTTTGCTTTAGGTGCTGGATATGGTGAGAATATGGTCGGTGTAGCAATTGTAGGGCGCCCTGTAAGCAGACATAGGCAAGATGGCCTCACGGCAGAAGTGACTAGATGCTGCGTGATTGATAGCGCCCCTAAAAACACTTGTTCATTTTTATACGGGGCGGCTTGGCGGGCCTGTAGAGCATTGGGGTGGCAAAAACTCATTACATATACGCTACAATCAGAAAGCGGCGCATCATTGCGGGGATCTGGCTGGCGTATAATAGCACAGACTACGGGGGCCAATCCCGCAAACTGGCAGTCTCGTATCGGGCGAGACCATCAGGACGTTACTGCACATCCTAAATTTGTATGGGAACAAACAATATGACCACCCCCGCCCAAATAGCCGAGATGCTGGCGGGGGAGCGGGAACGGTGCGCGAAGGCCGCAACAGAAGTCAGTAATGCCTATTATGACCAGCGCTAAGAGGCGGATGGCGATGATGAGAGGGTTTATGCCGACGAGCGTATGTGCGCTGCACAGGAGTGTGCAGAAGCTATCCGCAACCTAGGAGGCGCGCCATGAGGACGAGAGATGAGCAGATTGATAGCCTGTATCATGATTATATTTACACAGCATTATCACGCAGTGATTTTCGCGCCCACATCCTCGAAGCCGAGAGCAGAGCAGAACAGCGAGTGCGGGCGGAGATTGGGCGGGATAGTGAGCGGTTGGATTGGTTGGAGAAAACCCGATCTGTTGTGCTGGAAGATGCCGATAATGGGTGGTGCGTCACGATTGGCGGCATTGAATTTTCGCTACGGGAAGAAACCGCACGTAACGCCATCGACGCAGCGCGGGAGGTGGAGTGATGGATGATTGCGCACATTGCAAAAATGGCTGGCTAGATCGCGGTGATGTTGAATGCATCAATGGCGTTCTTATTGACATAGACGAGGCTCATGAGGGTCACCAGAAGGACGTTTGTTACCCTCCAAGCCCATGTCAATCGTGTCCATCATGTGATGGGGAGGCTTTTGATGGGAATATTGAATGCCATGCATGCAACTCAACTGGCTGGAAGTCCGGGAAAGATGAAAGTCAGGCCAGACTAGAAGAATGGAGAAACCCATGACTGACCCAAGAATTGAGGCTGCTGCGCGGGCACTTTTTGATAAGACACGCACCAAGGTCGAATCAAAAAAATCTGTTTCTATCTGCGATTATTCTGATCTGTCTGATAGCGACAAGGAATATTGGCGCGATGATGCCAAAATTGCCCTCGCAGCAGCAGACGCGGCGGCTTGGAGAGCAACGGCGGTTCTCCCGCCAGCCGTGGACGTGGGAGGTGATGATGAGTGAGGCATTGCCAGCCCTAATGACGCTGTCGGATGTTTTGGAAAGGCTGAAAGGAATTGTCGGGAGGACTTTTATTCTTCAGCACTTAAAAGAGCATCCAGAACACAAAGGCAAACCCACGCACCGCCGCATTGGCAGGAGAATTATTGTCTATGCGGAAGATTTCCCACGTCTGCTTGAAAGCTTAGAATGTCGCTCAAAGTCGTCAAACGCCCAGGCCGTGAAACGCTCTATGTGCGCGGAACCATCGGCGGACAGAGCATATATGAAAGCACAGGAACTAATAACCAAAAGCAGGCAGAGGCTTACAGAGCAAAGAGAGAAACGGAACTCTGGCAAGAGAGTGTCTATGGTAAGCGCGCAGTAATAACCTTTGACCGAGCCGCGGCGGCCTACCTCGCTGCGACTCAAAGGAGCGCGACAACAATCACTCACATTGAACGGTTACTAGCCCACTTTAAGGGCAAGAAAATCAACACTATAAAGCAGCAAGACCTTGATGGCGCTTATTCCGCCATTCTCACGGCAGGAAACGAGGCAAAGGCTGCTACCAAGATAAGAGCCGTATTGACGCCGCTCAGAGCAATTTTGGAATTTTCAGCCATTCGTGGCTGGTGCGACAAACCAGCTTTTGAGCGCCCCAAAGTAGAACAAGTCAGAATGCAGTTCTTGCGGCCAGAGGAGGCTACCTCTTTAGTTAATGAGGCTGCGCCGCATATTCGCCCCCTGCTCGTCTTTCTTATAGCGACAGGCTGCCGCATGTCAGAGGCTCTGGAACTAGATTGGCAGGATGTTGATTTAGATGGAGCAAGGGCAGTCGTTTGGCAGAAGCAGGGAAATGAACGGCATATTGACTTACCCAAAGTGGTGCTCATTGCGTTACGCGGGATACCGTGGCGCGATGGTCGGGTGTTCCGTCCAGCAGTCAAGAGGCGTGATCGAAATGGAATCATGAGGTGGGCCGTCGGAGAATCGTATTCTGATACGAATCGGACTGGTGGCGGCCAGATTAAGTCCGCTTGGGCTTTTGCGAATCGCCGCGCTGGACTCCCGGGATCAGAAAGGGTCTGGACGCCAAAAAACGAAAAGTGGCCCAAGCGGCAGTTCGTTCCCGATATGTCTCCGCACTGCCTGAGGCATACATTTGCTACATGGCACTATTGTGCGTACAAAGACCTTCTTAAGCTCAAGGAGGATGGAGGCTGGCAGACCATAACAATGGTAACGAGGTATGCAAAGAAAATGCCAGACCACTATCGTGAGCAGATTTTGCAATGGTGGGGCTATACAGACTGGCCAGAAATTGAGTATTGCGTGCCATATCCGGGCCAAGAAGTAGAAACACAAGGAAAGTGATTGTTTTTCAATGAGTTAATATGTGTGTATATCGCCTTCACACGGCGGGGGTCACAGGTTCAATCCCTGTCGCGCCCACCATATTCCCTTTTTCAGGGAGTTATGGTTCTCGGTTGCTTTATTAGATATTATAAAAATATAATTTAAAATTCTTCACCTTATAATTCCATAAAAACCTTCCCTGAAAGGTATAAAGGTAATATTATTTTTACATCTATCAATCTAAACGGATTAAAATATTACTCTGCTACCATCATATAGTAATTTTAATAATTAACATTCATACGCCCCGACAATAAAAGCCTGTAACGATGTTAAACTAAATACTCTCTATTCTAAAATTTCCATAAACATAAGGTGCTTGTATGAGTCACTTGACGAATAAAGAAAACATTATTCATATAATATCATTTTTTAAATTTTCTATTGCACATTTTATTAAAAAATTATGGTCTGGGTGACCATCGTAGCTAGAAACTCCAATAGAAAGGTGAATATTAATGCTCGTTAGGTCTGCTGTATAAAACGTTTTATTTTGAATGTCGGATTTGATACGCTTGCCTAGTTGTATAGCGCCTTCTGTATTCATCTCGACGAGAACAAGAAGAAATTCTTCGTGGTTATATCTGAATAAAAAATCTGAAGGGCGCGTGGTTTTTTGCAAATATTCAGCAACTTGTTTTATAGCAGAATCACCAGCCGGAGAGCCTAAATTTTTATTGATTTCAGAAAAATTATCAATATTCAGGACAATTACCGAGAGTGGCATGCGGGCATGCACAGCGATAGAAATTTCCCGAGATAAAATTGCAGACAAAAAACGCCGGTTTAATAAAGTTGTAAGAGGGTCAACGCCCTCAGTCGTTTTGTCATTATTTTTGAAAAGATCACTTAAAAGGCTTTTTATTTCATCAACAGCTTGCTGAAACCTAATGGTAAATGCTTGCTGGGTTTCTGAATTAATAATTTGTGCTTTAGAGAGAAAATCTTGATCGAATTGTGTGGTTTTATTTGTTAGTTCTACTAACTGTGGGGTGCCGCCAAATAATATGGCAGCGCGATGGCGTAGCCATAACCCCAAAGCTGAGCCAGATAAAGAAGGCAATATATTTTCATGCGTAATAAGAGCAAAAAGAAACGATTGGCTCCATTCCATTAATGCTACAAGTTGCCCTTCCCTCTCCGTAGCTAAATTTTGTCCAAAAGACATAGCTCTGTAGGCTTCGGCCTCTTGAACATTTTTCTTTGTATCTGAGATATACGATGCACTCATAAGAGCCATTGCTTTATCTATTCTATTGCACGAGAAAAGAATGGCATCAGACAACTGAAGTGGATCATGCATTTCCTGCATGAGGCATGTGCCTAGCTCAGTTTTAAGAAGGATAGCTCCTTTTAAAACTAAATTAATAGGAATGCCCAGATGGGCATGCACTTTTCCTATTTTTTTCTGTGCTATTTCATCAATATCACTAAATTGAGGATCAAAAATATTTTTTATCCAAAGTTCCATAGAACTCTTTAAGCGCTGATGCACCGTATCATGGGAAAGAAAAGGAGCGGCATCTTCAGACCTAAGAAAATAACTATAAAATGTGGAAGCCAAGCATGAGGCCTCTCGACTAACAATCGCATGAAGTTGTGCTTGAGTGTCTGGTCTAAGGGCTTTGTAGATTGTTGGAGAGTAGTGATTTAAAGAAGAGCTCATAGAAATTCAAATTTTCTAATTGTGGAAATATTCCTTATTTTAACATTTTTTTGTATATAAATAAATAGAAATTATATTCTACACCCCTTATCCGTAATGTTTTTATAAAAAATTACCGTTTTTTAATAATGCAGCGTTTTTCTAAACGTATGCGCATTTAAGTTTATATATCTCATCATCTACGAGAAGCATTAATATCACCGGCACAACGTTAATAAAAAATTAATATATTTATATTTAAAAATGCCACTATATAGTTTGAGTATATTCAATAGTCAGAATTGTATGAATTTATGAAAAGAAATTTGATTAATCCTATGAAGAATCATATTTTTTCGGAAGTATCAAACGATATTTTACAGAAAAAATTTATAGCTGTAGCACGCCCCTCTTTACCCACGGCAGAATATATTCTGCCGTATCTACAACAAATTGATCAGAATCATTGGTATTCAAACCAAGGTCCGTTGCATAATATTTTTCAGGAAAGATTGGGGGCGTTGTGGGGCGTTGAAACTGGCCGCATTGTGTTAGTCACCAGCGCTACAACTGGGTTAAGTTTGGCTTTACGAGCGCATAATATTACGCACGGCAAGTATTGTCTAGTGCCATCATGGACCTTTGTGGCGACTGCATCTGCTATTGTGAATGCAGGCTTAAAGCCTCATTTTTTAGACATATCTCCAAATACATGGAGTCTTGACCCTAGTTATGTTGAATATCTAGCAGAAAGGCGTGATATTGGTGCTATTTTAGTGGTGGTACCATTTGGTGCCCCTTTAGACCTTGCGGAATGGGATAATGTGGCAGAACGTACCGGGTGCCCGGTAATTATTGATGCTGCGGCCGCATTTGATACATTGAGGAGCGATGGCCCTATGCGGCCACAGAAGAGCACTGTCGTTGTTAGTCTTCATGCTACTAAAGTTTTTGGCGTAGGTGAAGGTGGAGCTGTAATTGCACGAGATCCGATTGCAGCAGAACGAATAAGAGCTTTAACGCGTTTTGGATTTTCTGGTGGTAGAATAGCTCATTATTCTGGTATTAATGCAAAAATTTCAGAATATACAGCTGCGGTTGGCCTGGCATCATTGGATTGTTGGGCTATAACGCGTGCTAAATGGAATAGGGTCACGGAACTTTATAAAAAATATCTTCCTTCTACTGTCACTCTGCCTCCAAATTTTGGTAATAGTTGGATTTCTTCTACCTTAACTGTGCTCTGCTCTGTAAATTCATCTACACTACAAAGCTGTCTTTTAAAGCGTCAAGTTGAAACAGTCTTGTGGTGGGGGTATGGTTGCCACGAGCAGCCTGCTTATACTGCCTACACTCGCGAAGCGCTCCCAGTTACACATGATTATGCGCAAAGGAGTGTGGGTTTACCATTCTGGTTGGGCATAGAAGAAGAAAGTATTCAATACATTTGCAATGTAATTTTCAATTACTTGGAATGAGAGTATAACAATAGAATGTGTTTGGTCTATATCCTGATCAAAAATGATTTCTTGTGTTTAGAAATGTCCCGTACGATTATGAAATCCGTCCCAAAAACCTTTTAACATGTAATGAATGCGTTTTTTCCTTTCTTCAACAAAAAGTGAATAAATCGGAAAAAATAAGAACGTACGTTTGAAAAAATGCATTCTCCAGCGTCTGTTTAGATTTTTTCGTTTAAATAGGATAATAGAATTTCGTATCAGATAATAATTTCTAATAGGTTTATGTACAGATATATGCCTTCCAAATAAATTTATTTTCTTTTCTCCTATTGTATGCTGCATAATACACTGATTAACTTGAAAATTCTTATACCCATAATTTTGGGCACGTAATCCCCACTCAATATCAACTAAGTCAATAAAAAGTCCTGCATCCATTAGGCCAACAGTGTCAAATACGTTTGTAGCAAACAGAGAGCCTGAAGAAATTGAAAAATCGACTTCCACTATAGAATCTTGGGGGGTAAAAAGTATTTTTTCTATTTTGTGCCCATTATCTCGCCAGATATGATTTACGAACTTGTTATTCGTATCTTTATAAGCAACACCCACAACGCCCACTTTGATATTGTCTTTTCCACTTAGTCTTTTATGATTTTGCAAGAGTGTTTTTACAGTATAGCCATCAAAAACACTATCTTGATCCATAAAAAACACATAATCAGCATTGTGTTTGATAGCGCGACTGATGCCAATATTTTGAGCAAAGGCAATGCCCATATTACTATCGAGTTTCTCTATTATTTTTTTTTGATCGTTTATTCTTACTCCAGATAATGATTTTGAATGATTATCTATAATAACGATTTGATCGACTTGATGGGTAATGGAGGCAATCGCTGCATTAAGCTTTTCAATATCAGGATTATATGTGACTAGAATGGCAATAATTTTTTCCATAGTAAGCAGTTGGTTCCATAATGATAGTTATGTAATTTTGCAAAACATTATATATATTATTTTCTGTTTATCAAATGTTGTTATTTATACGTATATCAAAATATACTCCCCACTTGAGGAATGGAATGTTAAATTATTTTGCAAAAATATGGCAAAAATATCAACATTTAAAGAAATAAAAATACAAATTAATATGCAAATACGAAATTATCTCTGCACTTTATGTTGCTGTTTCTGGAAATGATAAGATAATTACTTATATGGTAAAATATATAAAAAGTCTGTGCTTCAGTATTTGCCTTTTTGCCCAACCCTCTTGGCAAAGACCGTTAACCCTACATCGCAAACGACAGCAATACGCAACGTTGCGAACGATTTTAGCGTGATGAGAAAAATAATTTTGAAAATGCAGGAGATAGCTTATTTACATTAAGCTGTAAGAACTCTACCTGCACGACCGTGTGCTTGCAAGTATGTGCTTTTCGAGAGCAAAAAGGGTACCTTGCCTCACATAATTAATTATGTGGCTGACTTATGCGGCGTTTTATAGGTTGCTCATAAGTTTATAGTGTTTCTGAGACAACTGCGTGTACCTAGAGAAAACAAGAGATTTTATGAGCGGTATACTTATAAAATTTATTTTGAAATTTTATTTTTCTGCCCATGGAGGCCGTTCAAATGCCTGCATCAAATACTCAAGTAACGCAGTTACTCTGGATGGTCGTATAGAACTTGGTGGCGTTAAAAGATACACACCTATAAGTGCCCCCTCCCATTCAGGGAGTATTTGTTGGAGGTGACCGTTATTGAGGTCTGTCCGCACCATGAAGTCGGGAAAAAGACCGTAACCTAGGCCCTGTGCAAGTGCAGGCATAAAAGCCTCTGCATTATCTGCCAGAAGGCTTGCTTTTTGTGTTAAGGTAAACTCTTTACCAGACCCTCTTTGACGCAACCGTATTATGCCCGGCCCCGTATTATGGGTGTAAACAAAGCCTTTATGACCAGCTAGGTCGCGTGGGTGCGTAAGGTTTCCCGCAGTTGCAAACCATATTGGTGCGGCAACAAGAAGCAACCTGACATCGCAGATTTTTTTGGCACGCAATGATGAATCTGCCAAAGACGAGATACGCAAGGCAATATCAAACCCATCTGCGACCAGATCAATAGTCGCATCGTTAAAGCTAATATTTAGCTCTATTTCTGGGTAACGTTGCATGAAATCTGGCAACAAAGGTGCTAGGTGGCTAATGCCAAATGTCATTGGTGCAGCAACACGCACGCGCCCGGAAGGGCGTTGCAAGTTTCCCCTTGCCTCCGCTTCTGCCGCCTGTGCCTCTAACACAATTTTGTTGGCATATCCTAATAATGCACGCCCTGTTTCAGTGAGCGATAGGTGGCGAGAGTTACGGGAGAACAAGCTGACGCCTAATGACTGCTCAAGACGGTTGATCGCTTTAGATACGGTAGGTTTAGAGAGCTGCACGTCCTCTGCTGCACGCGAGAACGAGCCAAATTCAGCTACTTTTGCGAAAATAGCCCATGCTTCAAAATCTGGTAATCGCATGTTGGTTTTGCCTCATTGTGTGTGACGCTACGCGGCCAAACTGTATGAGAATATGCAAAATTTAGAAACGATATTTTTCTATTATTTCTATATTCTGATCCAATGTGAATTGGCTACTCTTTAAATCAGAAACCGAGACCTTGAGGCTTTAGTGGAGCACCAACATGATAGACGTACGTCCCTTTGCACAACTTGGGCATGCTAACCACGGCTGGCTCGATGCAAATTACCATTTTTCTTTTTCCCGTTACTATGACCCCAACCGTATGAACTGGGGCGCATTGCGTGTGTGGAACGATGATATTATCGCCCCCGGAACGGGCTTTGGCACACACCCGCATGATAATATGGAAATTATTACTTATGTAAGACACGGCGCTATCGCACACGAAGACAGCTTGGGCAACAAAGGCCGGACTTTGGCTGGAGATGTACAGGTTATGTCGGCTGGTACGGGTATTAGACATAGCGAACATAACTTAGAAGACGTGCCAACACACGTATTTCAGATTTGGATTATACCCAATAAAGCCGGGCACGTTCCTTCTTGGGGTACGCGCTCATTCCCTAAAGATGGTCGCGCCGGAAGATTTGTGACCCTAGCCTCCGGCTACCCTGATGAGAGTGAGGCGCTACCCATTCATGCAGATGCTCGCGTGTTGGGTGCCACGCTTAGCAAAGGTGAAAGTCTGGAGTACCTGCTTGGCACACAAAGGCTTGCGTATTTGGTGCTGGCTAAAGGCGCAATTGAAATTAACGGTAAAACTGTTAATGAGCGCGATGGGGTAGCTATTTCAGAAACTGAGGAGTTAAAAATTCGCGCACTCGAAGAGTCAGAGATAGTGATGGTAGATACAGGTCCCTGAAATTCTGCGCAAATATTCCCCTAGTGAGGGGAATATTTGCGCCTTCTTGTTCTTCTTCATTTCAATTTATTGGCGTAGTGGTGCAAAAATCTGCCTTTTCTCACATCATTTTTTGGTAATATGCTTTAGCATAAGCCCCTCAATACCACATGTGGTATTGAGCTGTACGGTGACGTTTAGTAAGCCTATTTTACAATTTCAGGTCTGTTTATGTGCTTAGAAACTGGAATTATAAAACTCACATTTCTGTCCATATGACATGGTTTAAGAGAATAATTTAGAACAATTAAACCGCTCTAATAATCAGAATTTTTTTGATAATTCTATACTATATGACAATAAACAAACAGAAATTGCTTGCTTATTGTCACATTTATTTTCCGCTATTTAAGCTCTAGCCTGCTGTGCCGGTAACGATGATGGAAGCATGATGTGCTCAACTTTTTTTTCGTGCACCGCAGTACAGAGGATCTGCACAATATCCTGATCAGTTAACGTTGACAGATCTCCCAAACTGTCAATTTCGTCGCTTGCAATTTTACGCAAGAGCCGCCGAACTATTTTACCAGAGCGCGTGCGTGGTAAGTCGGGTACCAAGTAAACAGTTTCTGGCGTGGCATAGCGGCCCAATGTGTCTGCAACTAAAAGTTTAATGCCTGCTTCTGTTGGCTGCGTTGTTGCATCTTTACGGATAATGGCAAATACGATCAGGGCCTGCCCTTTTACCGGGTGTGGTATGCCAACAGCCGCACTTTCTAACAAACGATGGTCTGTTGCCAGTGCATCTTCTACTTCAGCCGTGCCAAGCCTATGTCCTGCAACATTAATGACATCGTCCATTCTCCCGGTAATCCAGTAATATCCATCTTCATCGCGCTTGGCGCCATCACCTGTAAAATAGAAACCAGGCACCATAGAAAAATACGTTTTGCAGAAACGATCGTGGTCGCGCCAGATGGTACGGGCTTGCCCCGGCCAAGAACCTGCAATACAGAGACTGCCCTCCGTAGCATTGTGTTGTATCTGGCCCTTTGTATTAGCTATGGCCAACTCTAGCCCCGGCAACGGCGTACTGGCTGAACCGGGCTTTAAAGGTTGAGCACCGGGCACTGGGCCTAAGACAATGCCAGCAGTCTCGGTTTGCCACCACGTATCTACTACAGGGCATTTCCCGCGGCCTATAACGTCATGGTACCATAGCCATACATCAGAGCTAATGGGTTCTCCTGCAACGCCAAGTAGGCGAAGGGTTGCAAGGCTATGTGCCTGTACCACGTCATCTCCATCAGCCATCATGGCTCTTACCGCAGTGGGAGATGTAAACAGCATGGTAACCTTATACTGATCGATAAGATCCAGCCAGCGCCCTGCATGGGGGGCATTGGGCAGACTATCGGAGATCATGGTTGTGCCACCATTGGCTAGAGGGCCGTACACCACTGAGGTATGACCGGTAATCCAGGCAACATCTGCCGTGCACCACAGAACGTCTCCTGGCTGTTGTGCATATACCATGCCCATGGTGTAGGCCGCCCACACCATATAGCCACCAGTTGCATGCACAACGGCTTTTGGTTTGCCTGTGCTGCCTGACGTGTAAAGCATAAACAAAGGTGCCTCAGCCGATACGACAACGGGTACAAAATCAGGCTCAAACGTATCGACAAAGTCATGGTAATCATAATCTCGGCCCGGCAACATGGGGACTGCTGCCTCGGAGGTTCTAACGACCAGCACTGAGTGCACGGTACTCTTCTGCTCACACTTTAGCAAAGCTTCGTCCATCGTTTGTTTAAAGGGTACCGTTTTGCTACCCCGCTTGGCTTCGCTGGCGGTAATAGCCAACACTGCCCCACTATCCATCAAGCGTTCGGCAATGCCCTCGGCTGAAAAACCACCAAACAAAACAACATGAACGGCCCCAATACGTGCACAGGCCAGCATGGCAACCACGGCCTCAGAAATCATGGGGAGGCAAATAGCAACTCTCTGGCCTTTCTCTACGCCCAGGTCTGTGAGTGCATTTGCAAGGCGGCATACACGCTCGTGGAGCATGCTGTATGTAATTTGTTCAGCCTCAGGCCGTCCTTCTCTATGGCTTATAAGAGCAACTTGGTCGCCCCGCGTTGTTAGGTGACGGTCAATACAACAGACAGATGCATTAAGAACGCCATCTTCGTACCATTTGATAGAAACATCGCCATGAAATGAGCCACGGAACCCTTTGCTTGGTTTACAGTGCCAATGAATACGGCGTGCCTGCTCCAGCCAGAACTCTTCTGGGTTCTGGCGTGCATGGTCTTGCATAGCCTTTAAATGCGTAGCGCTCATGGTTGTGGCGTAGCGTTGGTAGCGGCTTGCAGGCAAAGAGGGCGTATGCGACATAACTTCTACTCCATTGTTATTTTTGAGTGGGAAGAAGTATAATTAAGCGGCGTTGCGGCTATGTTGTTGTACACCTGCTTGCGGCAGCACTGTTGCAACAATACTGGCATCGAGAGCTTCGTAATCATAATATCGAATTGTTTTATAAAGCTCTTCGCGGGTTTGCATTTTTGGCAGCATAGCTTGTGTGCTCCCTTGTTGTGCCAACGTGTGGTAAAGGTCTGCTTGGGCTTTATTGGCAACACGTAGAGAGCTTACTGGCCATATGACCATGCTATACCCCATGGCTTGAAACTGCTCTGCCGTAAAAAACGGAGAGCGGCCAAACTCGGTCATATTTGCAAGCAAGGGTACATCTGGCAAACGGCGCGCAAACTCCCGAAACATCTCTTCAGATGTTAACGCTTCAGGAAAAATAGCATCTGCCCCGGCTTCTCTATACAGTTTTGCACGGGCCACTGCTCCCTCTAGCCCTTCAGACCCTGCGGCATCTGTTCGTGCAATAATAACTAAATCACGGCGTGCTTTCACTGCTGCTGCAATTTTTTGAGCCATATCGTGCGGTGCAACCAGTTTTTTGTCGTTAAGGTGCCCACATTTTTTGGGTAGTATTTGGTCTTCAATATGTACCGCCCCTGCCCCGGCATCTTCAAACGCCCGTACCATGTGCATAACATTCAAAGTTTCCCCATAGCCGGTATCTCCGTCTACCAGCAGAGGTAAGCCAGAGGCGCGTGTAATCTGGCGGATAAAAAAGCACACATCTTCTATTGTTATAATACCAAGGTCTGGCAGGCCCATGCTGGCAGACATGGCTGCTCCGGAAAGATACAACGCATCAAAACCAGCATCTTTTGCTTGCAAAGCGGCCTGCCCATTGTGGGCACCGGGAATGCGCATAATGCCTTTTTGACCCAACTGAGAACGAAAGCGCGTTCCTGCAGGGGCTGCTGGCACATCGTGCCCTGAAAGATATGTCATGCTGCATTCTCCAGTCCGTCACGTTCACGCAGAGAAATGAAAGGGCGGTTATCTGGCCCTATATAGTTGGCAGAAGGACGAATAATTTTACCGTCTTCTCGCTGCTCAATAATATGGGCACACCACCCAGTAACGCGTGCAATTACAAACAGAGGCGTAAACATAGCTGTTGGCACCCCCATAGCTTGGTAAGAAACGGCACTAAACCAATCTAAATTAGGGAACATATTCTTCTTTTCGGCCATAATGCGCTCTATGCGTTCAGCAACATTGTAGAGCCGCATTGTGCCGTTACGGCGCGCCAGACTGTGTGCCGTGTCTTTGATAATTTCATTGCGCGGGTCTGCAATGGTATACACTGGGTGCCCAAAGCCAATAATAACTTCACGATTTTCTAGACGGTGGCAGATATCGGCTTCAGCTTCATCTGGAGTATGGTAACGCTGCTGAATATCAAGAGCGACTTCGTTTGCGCCACCGTGTTTTGGCCCACGCAGTGCCCCTATAGCTCCCCCCACTGCCGAGTACACATCAGACCCTGTGCCTGCAACAACCCGTGCAGTAAAGGTTGAGGCATTAAATTCGTGCTCTGCATAAAGTATAAGAGACGTATGCATGGCTTGTACCCAAGCATCAGGCACTTCTGCGCCATGTAAAAGGTGCAAAAAATGTCCCCCCACGGTTTCATCTTGCGTAAAGGTCTCAATTCTTCGGCCATGTGTAGAAAAATGGTACCAATAAAGCAGCATAGACCCCAAAGACGCGACAAGTCTGTCTGCTATATCTCGGGTGCCAGCTATCGGGCAGTCACTACGCTCTGGCAACGCGCAGCCCAGCAGAGAGACCGCAGTACGCATAACATCCATCGGGTGTGATGCAGCGGGTAAACATTCCAACCCATTTTTTACTAAAACAGGTATTTCCCTAAGTCGCATTAAGTTCTGTCTGTAGGCTGTAAGCTCATGCGAGTTGGGCAGGTAACCATAAATGAGCAGATACGCAACTTCCTCAAAAGTGCAGTTTCTGGCCAAATCCTTTATATCGTACCCACGGTAGTGCAGGTCGTTGCCGCTATGCCCGACTGTACTAAGGGCTGTGTTGCCAGCCACCGTGCCAGACAAAGCAACAGATTTTTTTGGTTTTCTGTGCAGGTGTGTTGTCATGGTATTTATCCTGTCTGCAAGGCATATGGATAATGTGCCGTTTTACGATGTCAGAATGGCAGATGGCTTTGCACGCTCGGCCTCAATTTTGCTTTGTCCAAAATTGAAGATTCCTTCGGCTTTACTTTGCTGTAGAGCCGTTGCTGGAAGTTGCAGTTCCAAGCTGTGCAGTTCACCCGCTTGCAAATGGGGCAACCGCTGCACAACTTCTAAAAAGCGCTTTATTTCTTCTTTTGGTACAATACCGTCAGCAAGCGTGTTGAATTTGCGAATATAGTCAGCCCGCTGCCATGGCGTTGCGCCCAGAGTGTGGGCATTGGCAACTGCCAGTTCATCTTCCAGAACGGTACCATCTTTCATACGAATAATAATACGGCCACCAAATGCCTTACGGTCTGGGTTGGTGTCGTGGTAGCGTTCTGTCCATTCTGGCTTTTCTAATGTGCGTATTTTACGCCATAGCCTTACTGTATCTTCACGGCGTGCACGTTCTGGTGCGTAAGACCGCTCGTGGTGCCATGTGCCATCTTGCAGCGCTACAGCGACAATATACATGATTGAGTGATCCAGCGTCTCACGAGAGGCATGAGGATCAAACTTCTGCGGGTCGTTAGCCCCTGTCCCAATCACGTAATGCGTGTGGTGGCTGGTTTCGATCAGGATATCTTCAACCGCATCCCAATCAGAAATTTTCTGACCCATTTTAAAAGCCAGATCAATCAAGGCTTGGCTCTGATATTCAGCAGAATGTTCTTTCGTAAAAGAAGACAGAATGGCGCGTTTTGCTTCGCCCAGCGCTGGTAGCGGCACTTTATAGTGCGCGTTTTTACCATCAAGCATCCAAGCAATAACGCCGTCTTCTCCTTCATATATGGGAGTTGGTGCGGTTTCCCCCATCATGGCACGGTCAACGGCTTCTACCGCCATTTTACTGGCATGCGCTGGGGCATATGCCTTCCATGATGAAATTTCGCCTTTGCGGCTTTGCCGTGTTGCTGTGGTAACATGCAACGCTTGCCCAATAGCTTGATAAATAACCGTAGGTGGCAACCGCAGCAGGGTGCCAATGCCAGCAGCTACTGATGGGCCAAGGTGTGCTACATGGTCTATTTTGTGCTTATGCAAGCAAATTGCACGGGCCAAATCTATCTGAATTTCATAACCTGTAGCCGCACCCCTAATAAAATCTGCCCCACTACGGTTACATTGCTGCGCTACAGCTAAAATACCGGGCAGATTATCTCCGGGGTGCGAATATTCGGCTGCTAGAAATGTATCATGGTAATCTAGTTCGCGCACGGCAGTGCCGTTGGCCCATGCAGCCCATTCGGCATGTACCCGTATATCTGGCCCCATTCCAAACACAGTGGCGCCGTTATTGCGCGTATGCGCAAGCGCTTCCGCACGAGCGCTCATGACGGAGTGGCGATTGAGAGAGGCAACAGCCACGGAAGCGTTATCAATAAGCCTGTTGACAACCATTTCCGTGACATCAATGTCAACAGGAACGGGGTCGGCTGCGACCTGCGCTATTTTCCATGCGAGTTGCTCTGAACGGGGCAGGCGCGCAGTTTCTGGGTGCACACAAACATCATGGTACTGCATGTTTTAATTTCCTGATCTTGCTCTGAATACACACAGTCTGACAAATAAAAACAAAAATCAGGAGAGAGATAAGAGTGGAAAAAAGCGAAGAAATTGAGCGCATTTGCGAAGTTTGCGAAGGTTTGTCATGCCTATAAACCGCTCAAAACTGTTTGCAGGGCAACGTTTGCGAGAACTGCGAAAACGCGACAAATTGACCCAACAAACACTTGCTTCGCTGCTCGGAATATCACTGAGCTATCTTAACCAGTTAGAGCGTAACCACAGGCCCCTGCCCGACCGCCTACTGCACCTTATTTGTGAACATTACGATCTTACCCCTGCGTGGTTTAACGACACGCGCGAAGCCCACCGGCTGCAAGCCCTGCGTGAAACAATGGGAGACGTCGTTTTTAAAGAAGCACCGCTTACAATGGCCCATATGGCTGAAGCCGTAAGGCACGCTCCCGCGCTGTGTGATGCATTTTTAACATTATACCGTGCCTATACTTTTGAGCAGCAACGCGCACCGTCAACCTTGCCTGATATAGCACCGTTAGAACCTTATGAAGTTGTAGGTAATTGGGTACAAGAAAAGCATAACTATTTTCATGAACTTGATTGCGCGGCAGAAAAATTCTACCAAACATTGCCAGAGCATAAAGACGGCCTAGAGCCAGTTTTAACCATGTTTCTACTAGAACAACACGGTTTAAAAATAACCCATGATACAGACATGGAACAGCAAGGGTTGGTCTGGCGTATTAATAGGCAACGCAATACAATTATACTGCCGCATAATCAGCCACAAGAAAGCCGCTTGTTTTACTTGGCTCAAATTATAGGCCAACTCAATTACGATACGCTTATAACCAAAATTTTAAACCGTTCAGCTCCTAAAGATAAAAATTCTTTCCAATTAGCGCGTGTTTATTTGGGAAACTACTTTGCGGGAGCCTTGTTGTTACCCTATGGAGACTTTTTACAAACAGCACAACAGATGCGTTACGATATAGAACGCATTAGACGGCATTTTGGTGTTAGTTTTGAACAAGTAAGCCACCGTTTAAGCACTCTGCAACGGCCGGGTTTAGAAGGTATTCCCTTTTATTTTCTGAAACTTGATATTGCAGGAAACATTTTAAAAAGTTTTTCGGCTAACCGTTTTTCACAAGCACGTTTTGGAGGCCCTTGCCCTTTGTGGAATATTTTTCGTGCATTTGCCACACCGGGCCAAGTTCAGGTTCAACTGTCACAAACGACTGACAGTACAGTTTATCTTAATGTGGCCCGCACTGTTTCCCACGAAGGGCGCACCTATACAGATAGGCCGCGACAAAGCGCTATCGTATTAGGGTGCCACATTAAAGACGCTCCCCAAACTGTTTATGCCGATGGTTTGGATCTAGCGGATCATAGCCTTGTCATTCCCATTGGCCCTGGGTGCCGGGCCTGTAGTCGCGATAATTGCAGCCACCGCTCTCTTCCTCTTTCTGGGCGGCTGTTAGATACAGGGAGCGATGCCCGCGGCGTTGTGCCCTATAGGGCCTACCCAGAATAGTGACAGGCGTTAAAGAGTAACGATACCGCTAATCTGGGTACGCGTTACGCCGCCCACCCAAATACTCTCTGCAATTTGCTCTATATATACACGCCCCTCACGCTTTAATATTGTACCTTGGCTGGCAATATATTTTACAGGTACTCGGCCAGTGCCAATTAACCACTGTGCCAGAGCAGCGTTTAGGCTGCCTGTCACCGGGTCTTCTGCTACTCCAGCACCCATAGCAAACGCCCGCACCTCGAATTGTGCGTCAATGCCATCCTGAACAGGGTTCCACGGCCCAATAACACCAATTTTCATATCAGACAGGGCTGCATAATCAGGCTCAAGAGCCAAGACTTCTTTCCGAGAGCCAAGCATAATTGCGAGCCACCCCGGCCCGTTATCCGCCCAAGAAGAAGCCAGAATGGCAGATAATGGGATTTTTAACCCTTTAGCAACACGCTCAAGCACTACAGGGTCAACATGACCCAAGCGTAAAAGTGGTGGCGCCGCAAAGGATAATTTTTCAGTATCTCTACGAATTGCAACAAGCCCAATCCCACATTCTTGAATAATTGTGCTCCCTTTTGGTTGCCCACCAGAAGTTAACCACGCATGGCAACTCCCTAGTGTTGGGTGCCCAGCAAAAGGCAGTTCTGTTTTAGGTGTAAAGATACGCACTCGATAATCAGCTTGCGGTAAAGTTGGTTTGAGCAAAAACGTTGTCTCACTCAGGTTTGTCCAGCTTGCGAAGCTTGCCATTTGTTCGGTGGTTAATGCATCTGCACCGACCACAACAGCAACAGGGTTACCTTTACAGGGAACTGATGAAAAAACATCAACCTGTTTGAAGTTATATTCAGTCATTATCATGTTCCGCTTACATATAATGAAGAAAAGATCAGCGATTATTGCCTTGAGCAGGGCACAAAGCGTCAATTAAACAACGTGCCACCTGCCCTACGTTAGCAGCTGGCCCCGGGGGGGAGAAAAATTGACCACAGGCATAAGTACCTTCCATCAATAAAACGAGGCCATCTGCAAGAAGTGTTGGATTGATGGCACCTATGTCGGTAGCTTTCTGTTGCATCCAAGCGCGAACTTCAGTTTTTAAAGTCTCGGCCTTTTGGCGTACAGAATGTGCCCGATCTGGAAACTCAACGAGTGCATTTGACACACCGCAACCACGATAAGTCGGTTGAGACGCGCGCTCAGATAACCCATCAAAGTAAGCTAAGAGTTGGACACGACTGTCATCTGGATAAGCGCGACACACATCATCAATACGATCCCAAAAACACTGTTGATAATCTGCCAAATAAGTCTCGGTTAACCCGTCTTTGGACTCAAAAAGCCGATAAAGTGAAGGCTTTGTTACGCCTGCCTTCTGTACAATCTCGTCTACGCCAACACTACGAATACCTTGCGTATAGAATAGCTCCTGAGCAGCGTCTCGAAGTTTGCCAGCTACTTGGGGGTGTGGCCCTTTGCGCTTTGCTAAGACCTCTAAGCTATCAGTTCTTGACTTTATCGACTTTGGCTTCATAAGAGACCTCATAAATAACTTACTGGTCAGTAATATGAACCCGCTTCCTCAGCATGGCAAGCCTACCCAGCCCTTACGCTATTTTGTTATTGTAATGCTGGTTACGTTTGTGGCGCTGCTTGTCTCTGCAGGTGTACGCGCTACTCCTGGCGTATTGATGGTACCTTTGCAGAACGAACTTGGGTGGAGCCGTGCCAGTATCTCTTTTACTGCCGGTGTAGGCATTTTTCTTTATGGTCTCGTCGGGCCTTTTGCTGCCGCTGTAATGCAGAGTTTGGGTATTAGGTACACGCTTATTGGTGCCTTAAGCCTGATTGGTGGGGCTGCATTCTTGTCTTTATGGATGACCCAACCATGGCAGTTTTTTATCACATGGGGTGTTTTATCAGGGCTTGGCACAGGTGCTGTGGCTATGGTTTTGGGCGCAACAGTTGTTAACCGTTGGTTTGTCCTACGCCGTGGCACAATGATTGGTTTGCTCGCGGCAAGCACAGCAACAGGCTCCCTTTTATTTTTACCTGCGCTAGCGGCTCTTGCGCATACTGGGGGCTGGCACGCACCGGTATTGGCTGTATCACTCTCTTGTTTAGCTCTTATACCTTTGGTTGCCTTCTTTATGCCTGAGCACCCGGCAGATTACGGCCTTCGCCCTCATGGTGCGCCGTATAATTATGTTCAGCCCATACAACCACCGGGCAGTCCTGTAAGGCTTACACTCACAACACTTGTTCAAGCCATAAAACAACGTGACTTTTGGCTACTCTCCTTCACTTTTTTTATTTGCGGATTCACAACAAACGGCTTAATCGGCACTCACTTTATCGCCATTTGTGCAGATCATGGCATTGGAGAAGTGCCTGCTGCAGGTTATTTGGCTCTAATGGGTTTTTTCGACCTTTTCGGTACTACACTTTCTGGTTGGCTGACCGACCGCTACAACCCTCGCTGGCTACTCTTCAGTTATTACAGCTTACGCGGTCTTTCTCTAGTCGCTCTGCCATTTTGTAATTTTTCTATGACAAGCATGATGATATTTGGAATTTTTTATGGGCTAGACTGGATTGCTACCGTCCCACCAACTCTTAAATTAGCAAATGCTGCATTTGGTGATAAAGCAACCCCAATTATATTTGGTTGGATTTTATTGGGGCACCAGGTTGGCGCTGCCTGCGCAACTTCTCTGGCTGGTTTAATGCGCCAGGTACAAGGTAATTACCAAGACGCACTTATTCTTGCTGGCATATCCGGTATTTTCGCTGCTTTTGTTGCTACAAGAATCTGTTCCAAATTGTCTTAAATATTTATGAGCTTGTAACCGTTTTGTGCCGGTCAGGACGTGATTATGCTGCTCATACTTCAAAAATGAGAGGGCTGATATCGCCTAGATAGGAATGACGTCGATGTCGTAACCGAAAGCTAGATGCGGATATGAGCGATATTATGGGCAGTTATTTCTGCGGAAGGTTTCTTTCTGTTACAAATACAGAATCTTCAAGTCCTTATGTCTTTATCTCTGCATCATCGTAATCCATTTGACCATCTCCTGATGGCGCAGGCACAAGCCGAACACGCCTTGCTCCGTTCGGGCGACGGGCAAAGAGATCGCTACTCCATTAAGAAAATACGCTGTTCGTGACACAAATTTCCGTTAGAGTATTCTCGCGTCTCAGTCCTATCTAAAATTTTTATAGTCGCAAGCAGACAAATACTTCCTTTAGTTTTTAGTCATTCATATTCGACATTTTATCTTGAGGTTATGCCTCTTTATAAACGAATTATTTATTGCAACTGGCAGTTCATTATGAAACTGGATTTAAAATCTATGAGACGGATGATTGTATTGATTGTATGAGGCATGTTCAAGTAGAAATTTCTTAATTGTATGGAAAAATTACTCCATGTCCGATTACGCTTATCTGGCTCAATGGAAAGAGGAAATCGGCCGAAGTCCGAATGCCATCTATCTGACACTGGCGGACGCGCTGGCACTTTCCATCCGCAAAGGCGACCTGCGGGAAGGAGACAGACTGCCCCCTCAGCGGATGATTGCGGACTATCTTGGTACCAATCTCACGACCGTGACCCGAGCATTGACAGAGGCCCGACGGCGTGGGCTGATTGACGCAACAGTCGGGCGCGGAACCTTTGTGCGCGTGGGTGCTGGGGAAAGCCACTGGCGCCATACAGGACCGGCGGTGGTTGACTTGACCATGAACCTGCCGCCTATTCCGCAGGATCCACCACTGCAGCGCATCATCCAGAGTGATCTTACCGCTATCCTCAAACAGCAGGACTTGAACAGCCTGATGTCCTATCGGGTAACGGGTGGCACGATTGAAGAACGCCAGCTTGGCGCAAAATGGATTACCCCGCTGACAGGCCAGCGTCGCACAGAGGAAATCCTTGTGGCACCGGGTGCCCAGAGCGCGCTGGCCGCCATTGTCAGCACATATACCCAGCCAGGCGACATCATTGTCACCGACCGCATTGCCTATCCGGGAATACGTACAGTCGCTGCACAGTTCGGCCTTATCTTGGTGGGCGTCGATAGTGATGTCGAAGGCATGATGCCGGATCAACTGGACCGGGTCTGCGCCGAACATCACCCTCGCCTGCTCTACTGCATTCCGACTATTCACAACCCCACAACGGCCACAATGTCACTCCAACGTCGCAAGGATATTCTGAGCGTTGCGCAACGCCACCACCTGCATATTGTTGAAGATGATCCCTACAGCCTGCTGATGGATGCACCGGCTCCAGCACTAGCCGCCCTTGACCATAGCCGTGTCAGCTACATTGCAACACTTGCCAAAACACTGAGCCCGGGCCTGCGTACGGCCTATGTCGCACTCCCCAGCGCGGACATGACCAGACGGGTGACTGCGGCTATCCGTGCGCTCGCGCTGACCAATGCGGGCCTTCTCAGTGCGCTGACAGCACGGTGGATGCAGACTGGGCAGGCACAGACAATCCTGGATGCAATCCGCACAGAACTTCGTCTGCGGCAATCAATCGCCCGCAAGGTTTTGGGAGACGGGCATTGCATGAAGCCTGATGGACCGCATGTCTGGTTAAAACTGCCGGACTGGTGGGGCAGTGCGGATTTTGTGGCGTATGCCCGCAGACGTGGTCTGGCGCTGGTGCCGAGCACCGTTTTCACAATCAGTGGCGAGCCACCTCAGCGCGCGCGTATCGCATTAGGTAGCGCACCGGATGCGGCGAGCCTCGAGGAATCCCTGCATGGTGTTCTCTCGATCCTGCAACACAAGCGCTCACCCGGTTTTGCAGATATTGTGTGATCCGATCACGGGGCAGGATTCGTGCGGACCGCCCCGTTTCGGGGTTTTTGTCTGCGTGGGAAGGAAACAAAAAGACGCCGAATTCACAAATGCGTGATTCGAAAAAAACAGAAAAACAAAGTGTTAGCGGGCAATCGTCCGATTGTATGGCACCTCAATTCAATTTGCATGACAATGCCTCTACACGAGAGAAATATATTAGCCATATTGTTTTTTTTGTACCCAAAAACTGAGGCATACAATATTTTGCCCCTGAGTTATCCCGTGTCATGTCTGTCCCGGCAACAGCGGTCAGCATCGGCCCTCCGCCGGAGATCGCAGCACACGGGAGAAATACTATGCCGCAAATCGAACATGCTCCTCATAAAGATGGTGACTGCTTCGTCAATTATGAAAACAAGGTTTTCGAGGACGTCAAAGCCCAGCCCGGCGAAAAAGCCCTTATCACCTTTCACACCGTGGCCAATGAAGGGTCGGTTGGGTTTGTAAACCTGTTGCAGGCCACACGTCTGATCCGCAAAGGGTTCGAGACATCGGTGCTGCTGTACGGCCCGGGTGTCACTCTTGGCGTGCAGCGCGGTTTTCCCCGTCTGGGTGATGAAGCTTTTCCGGGGCACATGAACTGCAACAAGCAGATCGCAAAAATCCTTGAAGAAGGCGGTAAAGTTTACGCCTGTCGTTTCGCACTTCAGGCTCTTTATGGATACGGCGAGCATAACCTGATCCCCGGCATTACGCCGATCAACCCGCAGGACGTGCTCGACATCATTCTGCTCGCCCGTCGTGACAACGCCTTCATCCTCAACACTTGGACTCTCTGAAGGCTGAAGGGAGGACCGCCGCCATGTCCCGTATCGTTCGCGCCGCTGCCATCCAGATCAGCCCCGTCCTTGGTGACGATGGTCTGGGTACAGCCCGGAAAGTCTGCCAGGCCATCCGCGATGCCGCCGAAAAAGGTGTGAAGCTGGCGGTCTTTCCTGAAACCTTTGTTCCTTATTATCCCTATTTCTCGTTTATCCAGCCTGCTTTTCGCTTCGGCGGAGAGCATTTGGAGCTTTACGAACGCGCCGTCATCATTCCCGGGCCGGTGACCGACATGGTGGCTGAAGCCGCGCGTGATACCGGCATGGTTGTGGTGCTGGGGGTAAACGAGCGCGATTTCGGCACGCTGTACAACACACAGATCGTTTTCGATGCAACGGGCGAAATTCTGCTCAAGCGACGCAAGATCACGCCCACCTATCATGAGCGTATGGTCTGGGGACAGGGCGATGGTTCCGGTCTGAGAGTTGTCGAGAGTGCGATCGGGCGTATCGGGGTACTTGCCTGCTGGGAACATTACAACCCTCTTGCCCGCTATGCGTTAATGACCCAGCACGAGGAAATTCACTGCGCGCAGTTTCCCGGTTCGCTGGTGGGCCAGATCTTTGCCGATCAGATGGAAGTTACAATCCGCCATCACGCGCTGGAATCCGGCTGTTTTGTCGTGAACGCCACAGGATGGCTCTCTGAAGACCAGATCAAGGACATCGCGCGCGAACCTACACTGGAAGGGCCACTGCGGGGCGGATGCTTTACCGCTATCGTCTCGCCCGAAGGCAAACTGCTGGGTACGCCGTTGACCGAAGGCGAAGGCATGGTCATTGCCGATCTCGATTTCGGGCTGATTACCAAACGCAAGCGAATGATGGATTCCGTGGGGCATTACGCCCGCCCCGAACTGCTGAGCCTACTGCATGACCAACGGCCCGCGCGCGCGGTGCATTACATGGGTGAAACCGACCCGTCTTTCTTGCATGCGAATGAGGTCGCGCCATGACCGTACCAACACTTGGCACGCTTTCGGGGCGCAAGCTTGTCACCGACCTGCAATCCTTCGGGCTCCAGATCGGCGGCGATAAGGGTGGCATTGCCCGCAAGGGCGGAGCTGGCCCTTCGGATCACAAGACCATCACCATCGCGGGGCAAACCGTCATGGTTCCGGTCTATACGTCGGGGGCGCAGCGCTCTCCGTTTCAGGCTAGCCCGCCCGACCAAAGTGGTGCCAGCACGCTGCTGCACGATGGGCGGCCCCTGGGCACAATCCACTTTCCTGCGGCTCCGCGCTTTTACGGGCTGACGACGGCGGACGGTATCCCCTACTGGAAGATCGCCCTACTGCACGGGCGCGACACGCTGGCCACGACGGTACACCAGACCTGCATCCGCTATGCCGACCGACGTACGTCCTGCCAGTTCTGCGCCATTGGCCAGTCACTGGAAGCCGAGCGCACCATTGCCCACAAAACGCCCGCGCAACTGGCCGAGGTGGCCAAAGCCGCCGTGGAACTGGACAATGTGCGTGACATGGTGCTGACAACCGGCACGCCCAACGTCATCGACCGGGGTGCGGCGGTTCTGGCTGAGTCCGCTCGCGCCATCAGGGCGGCGGTAGACCTGCCACTTCAGGTCCAGTGTGAACCGCCGCGTGATCATGGCTGGTTCCAACGCCTGCGCGATGCAGGGGCCGATAGTCTTGGTATGCATCTCGAAGCCGCCACGCAGGCCGTGCGCGAAAAGATCATGCCGGGCAAGGCTACGGTCAGCGCCGATCGCTATATGGATGCCTTTGCCAGCGCAGTGCCGGTTTTCGGGCGTGGGCAGGTCAACACCTACATTCTGGCAGGTCTGGGTGACACCGCCGCAGACATTCTGGCTCTGGCCGAACGGCTGATCGCTCTCGGGGTCTATCCCTTTGTGGTACCATTCGTGCCTATTTCCGGAACACCACTGGAAAATCACGCGCCACCCTCATCCGATTTCATGAAGTCAGTTCTAGCGCCACTCGGGCGGATGCTACGGGAAGCAAACATGAAATCCACCGATATCCGGGCCGGGTGTGGCCGGTGCGGTGCGTGCTCCTCTCTGTCGGCCTATGAACAATGAACACGCTACTCGATGGCATGGAAAGCCGACCGTTCATTCCCACGGAGTATGTCGTGCGCCTTGCCCGCACACCTTGGGAACGCACCGGTTATCACGCGCTACGCCGCAATGTGTTCTGTACCGAACAACATGTTTTTGCGCATGATGACCGAGATGCGCTCGATGATGTTGCCATTCCCATTATCGCGGCTTGCTGCATAGCGGGCATGCCGGATCGGATCGTGGGTGCCGTGCGCATTCATGAAACCGAACCCGGCGTCTGGCGTGGTTCCCGCCTAGCCGTTCATGCTGATCACCGCAAATTAGGACGGATCGGGGCTGAACTGATCCGCATGGCGGTCAGCACTGCACACGGGCTTGGAGCCACACGATTTCTGGCACAGGTGCAGGAACAGAATGTGCTGTTCTTTCGCCGCCTGCACTGGAAAAGCCTTGGTGCCATCACCCTGCATGGGCTGCCGCATCATGACATGCAGGCCGACCTCGCACGCTATCCGGCACATGGGCAGGATCAGACATGGCTGCTACGCCCGCAGCCCCGCACCCGGCAGGTGGCCTAATGGCGCACGATCTTGCCACACTACTTGCCACGCTGCGCCATAGCCGCGCGCTCGCGGGCAAGAAGGACATTGCTCAAGCGGCAGCAATCCTGCAGCCCACCAGCCCCGACGCTATCCGCCTGGGCGATGACTGCGCGGCGATACCAGATGGCGATGGATATCTTCTGCTGGCCAGCGAAGGGTTTCAGGACAGCTTTGTCCGCTCAATGCCTTGGTTCGCCGGGTATTGCGGCGTGATGGTCAATGTCAGCGATATCGCGGCCATGGGTGGTCGCCCCATGGCTGTGGTGGACGCATTATGGAGTGACACGTCAGACGCTGCGGCAAAGATTTTGACCGGCCTGCATGACGGAGCACGGACCTATGGCGTACCTGTCGTGGGTGGTCATACCAACATGCGCAGCACCCATAACTCGCTGTCGGTCGCGATCCTCGGCCGGGCCCGCCATCTGCTGAGTAGCTTCGACGCTCAGGCGGGTGAGGTTCTGATTGCCGCAATCGACCTGCGCGGTCGCTGGCACGACCCCCACCCGTTCTGGGATGCCAGTTCAGCCCTGTGCGGCACCGACCATGTGGCACGCCTGCGAGGTGACATAGAACTGCTGCCCGCAATAGCCGAGGACGGGCTGAGCCGTGCAGCCAAGGATATCAGCATGGCTGGGCTGCTAGGTACGGCACTCATGCTGGCCGAATGTTCTGGTGTGGGTATGACCATCAGGCTTGATGACATTCCCCGCCCCGCCCCTGCGCCTATGGAACGCTGGCTTTCGGCGTTCCCAAGCTATGGCTACCTGCTGACGGCCCGTCCCGAAAATGCCGACGCGATCATGGCCCGCTTTCATAAGCGTGGCATTGCATCTTCGGTCATCGGTCAATGTAACGGCACGCAACGGCTGGATATGACATGGGCAGACGAGAGAGAAACCTTCTGGGATCTCGCACAGACACCGCTCATGGGGTTTGCGCCATGAGCCTGTGCATTGGCATTTTAACCCACTCGACCAACCCGCGCGGCGGCGTGGTACACGGCATGGCGCTGGCCGAAGCCCTATGCCAGGCTGGGCATGACGCCACCCTGATTGCACCAGATGTAACGGGCAACGGATTTTTCCGCACACCCCGCTGCGCCACCCGTTGTATCCCCGCCGTGCCTGAGCCTGATCTGCCCACACTGGTGGAACGCCGCATTAGCGAGATCAGGAATGCAATACGGGGGCAGCATTTCGATGTACTGCATGCCCAGGACCCCATCAGCGCCAACGCACTGGCCGACCTTGTAGCAGAACGCCGGATATCCGGCTTTGCTCGCACGGTTCACCACCTTGATGATTTTTCACACCCGGCCCTTGCAGCGCGGCAAGAACGCGGGGTCAGGACGGCGGCCGAACTGTTCACTGTCAGTGCCGTGTGGGAAAATATCTTGCGTGATAATCATGGCCGTGCAGCCCCCGTTATCGGTAACGGGGTCGATCCTGTGCGTTTTACGCCAGAGCCGGGCCGGCAGGATGAAACGTTGCGGGCGCGCTATCGCCTGCCGGCCGATCATCGCCTGATCTTGGCTGTCGGTGGGGTCGAGCGGCGCAAGAATACGCTGCACGTGCTGGACGTATTTCTGGCCCTGCGCCGCGAACAGCCTGACGTGCATCTGGTTGTGGTGGGCGGAGCATCGTTGCTGGATCATACCGCCTATCGCACCCAGTTCGAGACACGTCTACGCGACAGCGGGAAAGCCGAGCATGTGACCATAACCGGCCCGGTGTCCGATGACGACATGCCGGCATTTTACCGGCAGGCCGCCGTGCTGGCTTATCCATCCGCCACCGAGGGGTTCGGCCTTTGCCCGCTGGAGGCCCTATCCTGCGGCACACCCGCCATTGTGCCAGAAATTGCCCCGTTCACGGAGCACTTTTCGGAAGTGGATACACTGTGGTGCCACCCGGACAGTCCCCATACCCTGCTTTCGGCTTTGCGTGATGCCCTCAGCCCCCGCAATCTCGCGCGTTTTCGGGTCAGCGGGCCCACTACCGCCCGCCGGTTCGACTGGTGCCAGGTGGCGGAACGGCACATGCCCGCATACCGGCGCCTGGCAGCCCTATCACAAGCCGAAACCCCTTTTTCCGGAGCTCTGTCACCATGCCTGAGATGATTTTTCGCGTGCGCTGGCCCAATGGGCAGGAGAGCGACTGTTACTCTCCATCGCTGGTCATACGCGAACACTTCACACCCGGTCAGGATTACCCAGTTCGGGAGTTTCTTGAAAAGGCTGACACGGCCCTGACGGACGCCAGCGAGCGAGTTCGCGCGCGCTACGGCTTTGCCTGCAGCCGCGCCCTTGGCCAGCTACAGGCCATCCGGCAGATGGGGGAACCTTTTCTAACCCAACCCGATGCGCTGGTGCGCGTCCTGTCTTTCAAATTCTGAGACGAAAAGAAAAGATCATGACACAGAACGAGAAAAGCATTCCCGTCGTTATCGTGGGCGGTGGCCAGGCTGGCCTGTCCATGAGCTGGTATCTCTGCCGCGAACAGGTCGAACATGTGGTGTTCGAAGCAAAAACCGCCTGCCATTCATGGAATGACGAACGCTGGGACAATTTCTGCCTGGTCACCCCTAACTGGCAGTGCGAACTCCCAGGGCATCCCTATAAAGGGAATGACCCGCACGGTTTTATGGTGAAGCAGGAAATTATTGATTACGTCAAAGGTTTTGTAGACTCATTCAGCCCGCCGCTACGCGAGCAAACACCGGTAACCTCCATTACGCGCCATGAAGCTGGTGGCTATCGAGTTGTGGCGGGGGGCGAGACTTGGCATGCCCGGCATGTGGTCATAGCCTCGGGCGCGTATCAGGACGCGGTCATTCCCGGCTATGCCGGTGCAATCGACCCCGCCATTTATCAGGTTCATTCGCAGGATTACCGCAACGCTGCGCAGCTACCGGAAGGGGCAGTGCTGGTGGTGGGGAGTGGCCAGTCCGGCGCACAAATTGTCGAAGATCTGTTCCTTGAAAAACGCAAGGTTCATCTGTGCGTCGGCTCTGCCCCCCGTGTCTCGCGCTTCTATCGTGGGCGGGACGTTGTGGACTGGCTTGCGGACATGCAGTTCTACGACCTGACGGTGGATAATCACCCTCTGCGCGATGGCGCGCGTGACAAAACCAACCATTATGTCACCGGTCGCAATGGTGGGCATGATCTTGATTTACGGCTCTTTGCCAGAGAGGGCGTGGGTCTGCACGGCACGCTGGAGACAATTCGCGATGAAGTGGCGCACTTCGCGCCAGACCTTGCACAAAACCTTGATGATGCGGACAGAACCAACGCCGACATCAAGAAGTCCATTGACGCCTATATCGCCCGTGAAGGGATCAGTGCGCCTACCGCAGCACCCTATGTGCCGGTCTGGGAACCCGATGGCAGCAACACCCCGCTCGACCTGAAAGCCGCCGGGATTACCTCAATTGTCTGGTGCATCGGCTTCCGCCCGAACTATCGCTGGATCGACGTGCCAGTCTTTAACGGAGCCAACAAGCCGGTCTGGCATAGGGGGGTGACCGACGCGCCGGGCTTTTACTTCCTTGGCCTACCTTGGCTGCACACATGGGGGTCGGGCCGGTTCTCCGGTGTTTCGCGCGATGCCGCGTGGCTGGCCAGCCAGATCACCGGCAAAGATGTTCCTGTAGCCTGAACGGAGTAAAGCGCCGTGCTTCCATGGACGACATACGAGGCGATGTACAATGCAGCATTGCACCAGCCTGAGCAATTCTGGCTAGATGCGGCCCAGCGCCTCACATGGAACGACACGCCCCGCATCGCGTGCCAGACACGAGCCGATGGCTGGCATGACTGGTTTCCTGATGCCACGCTCAACACCTGTTACAATGCGGTGGACCGGCATGTGGAACGCGGCCGGGGTGCGCAGGCGGCGTTGATCTGGCACTCCTGCGCCACAAAAGAACGGCGGATCGTCACTTATCAGGAGCTGCAGGATAGGGTGGCCGGGTTCGCCGGCGGCCTGTGCACGCTGGGTGTGAAAAAAGGCGACCGTGTCTTGATCGCCATGCCAACCATGATCGAAACGGCCATTGCCATGCTGGCCTGCGCGCGGATCGGTGCCGTGCATGTTGTGGTTTTTGCAGGTTATGCCGGACCAGAACTGGCCCGCAGGATCGATGACGTGGCCCCCAAGGTCATGATTATCGCCAGTTGCAGTTTTCAGGGGCAGACTGCCATTCCGTCCACCCCGGCCCTCAATGCTGCGCTGGCGCAAGCCACGCACAGACCGCAGGCATGTATTATTGTGCAGCGCGACGCCTGCCCTGCACCTCTTGTGCCCGTGCGCGACCATGACTTTCATGCCCTAGAACGCTCCCCACCTGTGGCCCCCCTCATGCTCCGTTCTCAGGATCCGCTTTATATCCTTCATACATCGGGAACGACGGGAACATCGAAAGGCATTGTGCGGGACAATGGCGGGCATGCCGTAGCCCAGGCCCTATCCATGGCGTTGATTTATGCCTGCAAGGCCGGAGATACGTTTTTTACAACATCGGATCTGGGCTGGGTGGTTGGCCATTCCTACGGTGTCTATGCACCTCTAATCAGTGGCTGCACCAGTGTGATCGTGGAAGGCTCGGTCACCTCTGCCGCCATTCGCACACTCTGCCGCGAACATGCCGTGACATGCCTGTTCACGACCCCGACACAGATGCGGCTCATGCGGCAGGAAAGTCGTAACCTATCAGGGTCGACGTTGCCTGCTCTGGCCCGCATCTTCGTGGCCGGAGAGTATGCCGACCCAACATTGCTGGACTGGGCGCGAGCATATTTTCGCAAACCAGTGGTCAATCACTGGTGGCAGACCGAAACCGGGTGGAGCATTACGGCCCATTTCTTCGGTCTGCCCGAGCCTGAACCGATAACGCTTCTGAACGACATAGGGCGACCCGCACCGGGGTTCCGCCCGACCATTGTTCCCGCCACGCCGGATGAATCGTGCGGCGAAATTGTCCTCTCCTTACCATTGCCGCCTGGCTGTCTGGCTGGTGTATGGAAGAATAAAGAAACCCATGTACCTGAAATTTATCTTAATGATACAGGTAGGTTTTACCGCACATTCGACGAGGGCATGATCGAGAAATCAGGTGCCGTTCACATGCTCGGACGATCCGACGATGTCATAAAAGTCGCAGGTCGGCGGATTTCGGGGGTGCAAATAGAAAAAATCATCGCTACCCACCCTGCCGTTTATGCGTGCGCTGTGGTGGCAATTCCCGACGCATTAAGGGGACAGAGGCCGTTGGCTTATGTCGTGACGGATCGTGATCTCACCCCACCTTCCGCTGAAGACATTCTCAGACAAGTACATCAGGCCCTCGGTCGGTGGGTGGGAATAAAAGAAGTTCGTTTTGTTCCGCAGATACCCACAACTAAATCCGGAAAAATAACTAGAAAATATCTTCATATTTCCTAAAAATTAGATGAAATTACATCAGTTCCGTTTATACGGGATATGTTTTCAAAACATAACGGAAAAATGCAAATAAATTTCTGCCAAATTTAACAAGTTCACGTACATTCTTAGAGTTTGATAATCTCTACCAGCCAATCGATGAAAATGCGTACACGCGGAGAAAGCTGTTTGTTGCTTGGATACAGCACAGAAAAAGGCGTGGGGGTTGGCGGAAAATCGGCAAGGACCTCGATCAGAGTGCCCTCCCGCAGATCGTCCGCAAAGCGGTAACGTGGCGCTTGTATGAGACCAAAGCCCATGCGTGCTGCTGTAACACTGGTGTCTGCACCGCTAACCAACAAGCGCGCTGGAAGTGCTACCTCGATTACCTTGTCTCCGTGCGTGAACTCCAGCGGTAAGGGGTGGCCGGTACGCGATGACACAAAGCCGATCATCTGATGCCCCTCAAGATCCTCCGGTGTCGATGGTATTCCATGCTGGGCAAGATATTCCGGGCTGGCCACGGTGGCTTCCTCCATAACACCCAGAGGCCTTGCCACCATATCGCTGTCGGTGAGCATACCCGCACGCACGACGCAATCCACCCCCTCACGCACCAGATCGACAAACCTTTCACCTTCTCCAAGATGAACGGTCAGTGCAGGGTGCCGCGCTAGGAAATCCGGTAGTGCTGGCAGCAAGATCGTGCGCGCGAGATAGCCGACAACGTCTACACGAAGCACACCGGAAACACCGCCGGCCACACTCCGGTCCGCGTCCTCCAGATCAGCTAGGATCGCAATGCATCGCCGATAATAGGCGGCTCCCTCCACGGTGGGCCGGACGTGGCGGGTCGAGCGTTGTAGTAGTCGGACGCCTAACCGGCTCTCTAAAGCCTTGATCGTAGCGGTCGCAACGGGCCGGGAGACACCGCAAGAGGCTGCCGCAGCAGTGAAGCTGCCACGATCAACAATGCGGACAAAAAGGTCAAGTGTAGCGAGCCTGTCCATGGGATTATTCCATGATGCAAAACAATGCAGTCGAAAAAGAAGATCTTATCGAACAAACGATGATGTGACCAACATAAGCGCACCATCAACCGGAGTGTCCTATGCCTGAAGCAAAAAAGATTGCCCTTGTCACCGGTGGAAGTCGAGGCCTCGGTCGTTCGACTGTTGAGGCTCTTGCCCAACGCGGTGTTTCATCAATCTTCACCTATCACACCAACAAACCTGCAGCCGATGAAGTTGTTAGAAATGTCGAACGCAGTGGAGCACGCGCCGTGGCTCTGCAACTCGACACCAGTAAGACTCAAGCTTTTCCGTCTTTTGCAGACGAGATTCGACGCATCCTGCCGAAGTGGGAGGCTGAGCGTTTAGATTATCTCGTCAACATGGCAGGGACATCACATAGCGGCCTGTTCGGCGAAGTCACAGAAGCAGACTTCGACGCCGCATATAACATTCATGTCAAAGGCCCATTTTTCCTTACACAGGCGTTGCTACCGTTGATCGCGGATGGAGGTCGGATCGTGAATATTTCTTCCGGCCTGACCCGTTTCACCTTCCCAGGCCGAATTGTCTACGCTGCCATGAAGGGGGCTGTGGAAGTCATGTCACATTATATGGCCAAAGAACTCGGTCCCCGCCGTATCGCCGTTAATACGGTCGCGCCGGGCGCCATCCAGACTGATTTCTCAGGGGGGGTTGTGCGCGACAACCCGGACATTGCCCGGCATATCGCGGAGGCGACCGCGCTTGGCCGCCCTGGATTACCTGAAGATATCGGCCGGATGATTGCCTCTCTACTCTCCGAGGACAATCGCTGGATCAACGCGCAACGGATCGAAGTCTCTGGCGGTCAAGCTATTTGAATCTAACAGCGACAAGAAACCTGACATAAACGACTGACATATTGTCGCCCAGACTATACCAAATAATGCCGACTTTCGTCGTCGGACTACATCTCGATCTGGATGAGAATTGCGACGGTGAACTGCCCCGGGTTTACCGGAGAGTAAAACTCTCGGAGGA
>NZ_BAMX01000032.1 GCF_000963965.1 Acetobacter orientalis | reverse complement strand
CTCAAACCCGCCAAGACCACTCCGTCTCGGTGAAGCGGTTTCTAAGTCATCAGACACACACTGTCAACACACTCTCTCAAACAATCCTAAAACCCCAGAAAACCAACACTGAATCGGGTTTAGGGTGCCTCAACCCCCTCCAAACACGAGAAAAAATAGAAAAAAGAAACATTAACATATGGTTATTTTAGAGGTTTTTGCCCTCTCCCCCGTGGCTAAGCGCGCCTAGCCCAGAAAATAAGGCCAAAAAAAATCCCCACCGAAGTGGGGATTTCTTTCTTTAGCCCTCAAGCAAACTGCTTACTGAGCAGCGCCTTCTGGCAGAGCGTAGGCAATAATGTAGTCACCTACATCTGGGGAGTGGCTCATGCCACCCGCAGAGATAACCACGTACTCTTTGCCCGTTTTAGGAGAGCGGTAGATAAGTGGAGCAGCAACCGCGCCAACTGGCAGACGTTCGCGCCACACTTCCTTACCTGTGGCAGATTCAAGAGCGCGCAGGTAGTAGTCTTGCGTGCCTGCAAAAAACAGCAGACCAGATGCCGTAGAAGTAGGCCCACCCAGTGTTGGCATACCCATTGGCACTGGCAGATGGGTTTTAATGCCCATTGGCCCCAGATCCTGTGTGGTGCCCATTGGTACCTGCCACAGCAGTTTTTTGGTCTTGAGGTCGATAGCAGACATGGTGCCGAAAGGCGGTGTGTTGCACGGCACTTCAAGCGGAGATTGCAGAATGTCGATACGGACACCAGCATAAGGGCCAGCAACCTGTGGGCGAATGGTGCCCATAAAGCCCGGCACTTCGTCGGTAGAGACCTTGTAGTGTTTAGCCTCTTCCTTGTTCACCAGTGTCATACGCAATGGCATGCGCATGTCGTTGACGAACATGACGCCCTTGGACTCATCAATAGAGATGCCACCCCAGTTCATGCCACCCAGCAGGCTGGGCCATTCAATGTAGGGTTTTTCACCTGGTGGGGTGAAGGGGCCTTCATAGACAGAGTCTTTGAACATGATACGGCAGTAGAGCTGGTCAAACGTACTGACCCCCCACATGGAGCTTTCTGTCAGCGGGTCTGCACCAATAATAGGCATACCAACAGAGAAGGGCTGCGTCGGTGAAAGGTGCTCGCCTTGGGCTGCCGGAGATGTTGGAACGCTACGTTCCTGCACTTCAGTAACGGGCTGGCCAGTACGACGGTCTACCACAAAGATATGACCGGTTTTGGTGGTTTGGATCAGGGCAGGAACTTTTTCACCCTGAGCGTTGGTTACGTCATACAGCACAGGCTGTGAGGGTAGGTCATAGTCCCACACATCGTGGTGCACAGTCTGGAAGACCCATTTGGTTTTGCCTGTAGAGGCATCTACCGCAACAATCGCGGCACCAAATTTTTCTTTAACTGCGTTACGGTCACCGCCCCAGTAGTCTGGCGGGCCATTGCCTGTTGGCAGGTAAACGAGGTTCAGCTCTTTATCGTAGGTAGGAATTGTCCAGACGTTGGGGGTTTCCAACGTGTAGTCCTGCCCTTCGGCCGGAGCCTGTGTGTCGTCAGGGCGACCAACATCCCATGCCCAGACAAGGTTACCGTTGCGCACATCATACGCACGTACAACACCAGATGGCTCGCCGTGCACAATGTCACGCACCCAGCCACCAATAACCGCCACATGGCCCATAACAACAGGGATAGAGGTAGGGTGATAGCGCTTGCCTTTTTCGGTGGGGCCCATCTGTTTCTTCAGATCGACAACGCCATTTTCGCCGAAGGCAGGGCACAGAGCGCCGGTGTGTGCATCAAGCGCAATAAAGCGGGCATCAACCGTAGAAACCAGAATGCGCTGGCGGCATAGCGGGTCTGGGGTTGCTGCTTTTTCTTCAGCGCTCAGGCTCGCGTCTTTATCGGCATCGTAATAGCCAACGCCACGGCAGGTGACGTGCTCAGCCGTGTGGGCTTTGGCGTCAAACTTCCAAAGAGGGCGGCCTGTATCGGCATCCAGAGCTGTAATCAGGTCTTCTGGGGTGCAGGAATACAGGGTGGTACCAATTTGCAAGGGTGTATTTTCATCTACCCCAGCGCCCGGCCCCTTTGTGCGGCGGCCAGTGTGGTAAACCCACGCCACTTTAAGCTTGCTAACGTTAGCCGGTGTAATTTGGGTGTAGGGTGCAAAGCGTGTGCCCGCAGCGTTACGACCAAAAAATTCCCAATCTTCAGGCGCATCAATTTTAGCGTTCTGCGCCACTTGGTCTGGAGCCGCAGCAGGCTGTGGGTTGCCAAGCTGACCATGGGGGTAGAAGGCTTCAACCAATGTAACCAGCAATGCGCCAACAACACCCAAACCAGCAAAAACACTTGTTTTTTTAACTGGCTTGGCAACAGCTGGCAGCGTTGCCGCAGCCCACAGGCCCAATGCAAACAGAATTGCAGGCACAACCAAACGGGGCAGCAAAGCCCAATACCCAATTTCTGGGGTATCGTAAAAAGCCCACACAAGAGTGGCAACAAAAACAGCCACATTAACCGGCAAAGACAAACGGTGTTTAACCACAAACAGCGCAGCTAAAACACAATATGCCAAACCAGCTAACAGGTAATATGCTGACCCACCAAGCAGAAGCAGCTTGCCCCCACCGTAAACCAGCACAGCACCGACCGCGAAACTGATGATCGCGAACAAGATACGATAGGCATTGCCCAAGGTAGCTTGGCCCCCCGCGGGTTGACCCTCACCCATGCTTTTAACTCCAGTATTCTACAAAACTGCGCGGCAACCGTAGTGACGGATACCGCCCAGCATTAAAATATGTTCCATAAAACGCCTGTTTCCGCCCGACAAAGAGAGTCGCAACAACCAGCCAACACACATTATGAGATGACCAACCCTGCATAGGGGCCTGACGCAGAGCAGGCCTTTCAGGCTAGGGCCAATTTTTGCACTGTCTCCCGGCGGAATGGAATGTCTCGTGTGTCTAATTCATTGATATATGTCAAGAAAGAGGCACTAAAAGAGCAGCAATATGCTTTAACTTTACAAAACGTGCTTTTACACCACCAACACTTGAAACATAGAAATGATCTAAAATAACAAATTGATTGTTTTTATAAGTTATCCAAAAAATTGTTTTTGTATTATTTTATATAAATTGAATTTATCCGTATTTTTATTTTTTAAAAAATATCAATTATTCTGCCTTCACTAAAGAAACCACTACAAATTTATTTTAATTTTAATTTTAAAAAACTGCCCCACTGGAAATCTTTTCTTTAAACACAGCCAACCATCACGCTACCGTGATGATAGCGCATTGCTGTATTCTGTTTTTGCAAAGCAAATTGTTCTTATTTTAGGTCATACACCAAAATAAATTAACACATTGATAATAAACGTTTTTATTTGATACCCCTCTTAAATTTCCTTCAAAACCTGCCTTTTGTCATATAAAAAAAATATACAAATTGCATGGTTCATATATTGGACATTTGAACGGCATAAGAGCCTTTAGAAAAGCGTAAAAGCTCTGCTCCGTTAAGCAAAGTGAGGAGACATTTAAAATGACTTACACTGTTGGCATGTATTTGGCTGATCGTCTTGCCCAGATTGGCCTGAAACACCATTTTGCCGTGGCAGGTGACTATAATCTGGTTCTGCTCGACCAGCTCCTGCTTAATAAAGATATGCAGCAAATTTACTGCTGTAACGAGCTGAACTGTGGCTTCAGCGCAGAAGGTTATGCCCGTGCACACGGTGCCGCCGCTGCGGTTGTTACATTTAGCGTTGGCGCCATTTCCGCCATGAACGCCATTGGCGGCGCTTATGCAGAAAACCTGCCCGTTATTCTTATTTCTGGCTCACCTAATAGCAACGACTATGGCTCTGGCCATATTCTGCACCATACTATTGGCACGACAGACTACGGCTACCAGCTTGAAATGGTGCGCCACGTAACCTGTGCAGCAGAAAGCATTACAGACGCAGCTTCTGCCCCCGCCAAGATCGACCATGTTATTCGGTCTGCGCTGCGCGAAAGCAAACCTGTTTATCTGGAAATTGCCTGCAACGTGTCCGCTCAGGAATGCGTGCGCCCCGGCCCTGTGTCCAGCCTGCTCTCTCACCCCTCTACCGATACGGTGAGCCTGAACGCAGCTGTTGATGCCGCTGTCGCTTTCTTGGAAAAAGCAGAACGCACCGCCATGCTGGTTGGTAGCAAACTGCGTGCTGCACATGCCCTGAAAGAAACAGAAGCCCTTGCCGACAAGCTAGGTTGTGGCGTTGCCATTATGGCTGCCGCCAAAAGCTTCTTCCCTGAAGACCATGCAGGTTTCCGTGGCCTGTACTGGGGTGAAGTTTCTGCCCCCGGCGTGCAGGATCTGATTGAAAAAGCAGATGCCGTTATTTGTGTGGCACCTGTCTTTAACGACTATTCTACCGTTGGTTGGACAGCATGGCCCAAAGGCGACAAAGTGCTGCTGGCAGAAACAAACCGCGTAACGGTTGCTGGCCAAACTTTTGAAGGCTTTACCCTGCCAGAATTCCTGACAGCGCTGGCCCAAAAAGCCCCTGCTCGCCCACTGAGCGCAAAAGAAACGACCTACGTTAAGCCAGAAATTGCACCTGCGCAGGCCGATGCAAAACTGACAAACGACGAAATGGCACGTCAGATTAACGCCATGCTGACCTCTGACACCACACTGGTTGCTGAAACGGGTGACTCATGGTTCAACGCCATGCGTATGCACCTGCCACGCGGTGCCCGTGTTGAGTCCGAAATGCAGTGGGGCCATATTGGTTGGTCTGTTCCCTCTTCCTTCGGTAACGCAATGGGGTCTCAAGACCGCCAGCACGTTGTGATGGTTGGTGACGGCTCCTTCCAGCTAACCGCGCAGGAAGTTGCACAAATGGTGCGCTACGAACTGCCGGTCATCATCTTCTTGGTCAACAACCGTGGTTACGTCATTGAAATTGCCATTCATGACGGCCCATACAACTACATCAAAAACTGGGATTATGCCGGTCTGATGGAAGTATTCAATGCAGGTGAAGGCCATGGTCTGGGCCTGCATGCCAAAACCTCGGCTGAACTGGAAGATGCCATTAAGCAGGCACAAGCCAACCGCCGCGGCCCAACCATTATCGAATGCCATATTGACCGGTCTGACTGCACAGACACACTGGTTAAGTGGGGCAAGCGTGTCGCATCTGCTAATGCACGCAAACCTCAGGCTGTCTAATATTTAATTTTCTCTTTTTATATCTAAATTTTTAAAAATAATGACCGGCTATCGCACTATGCGGTAGCCGGTTTTTTTATAAAGTTCCCATGTAACATTTTTGTGTACCACAATAGTCCTGTTTTTTTCGGTGCTTTTGTAAAATATATGTTAAAAAAACTAGCATTTTTTATTGAACTAAGGATTCCACGCTAGCACGCTTTTTTTCGGTTTCTGCCAACTTGGTGCTGGAAACCTCTTCCCTAAAATTTGCGCCTTCGCCCCTGAAATTTATGGCCTGCATTAGAGTTTTTTATTTAGAAAAATACTTTTGCAAAACTATGTTTTCAGGACTCCCTATCGCTCTGGCCTTGTGCCACGTCTCTCTCATGGTCAGACTATGCCGCGTAGCATACCCTTTCGTTTTGCAATTTTTGCCATAACCGGTCTGTGTACAGTTTCTCACTTTGGGCACGCTTACGCACAAACAGCCACCGCCCCCACGCGGGCGCAAGGCCCGGTATATATCGATGTCTCTCAACCACAGTCTGACACGCGCCTGTTATTGCCCGATGCACGCGCACTGCAACGCCCAAAAGACTCACCTCTGCCATTAAGCGGTGTGCCCCTTGGCCCCATGCCGGGGCAGGCTACAATGGATACCCCGTCTTCAGACCCTTATGAAAGCACAAAGACTTTTCATAAAATTGAACTGGATTCCTTGAGCCAGAGAGAAGGCCCGTCTTGGTTGCTGCCCTCTGAAATAGATGCTCAACGCCGCACAGATATGGAAGACCCATACTACGTGCCAACCACAGGTGCGACCCACCTTGTGCCTGCCATTATGCCTTTCCGCCAGCGGTTACAGCAAAAAGGCTTTGTGTTCTCTTTTACTTATAAAGGAGAAGCCATGGCCAATATTAACGGCGGCATACGGCGCGGCATGGACTATGTGCACGAGCTAACCCTGCAAATGAACTTTGACCTTGGCCGTATGAATAGCAACCTGAATGGTTGGTCTGTGCATACCTTGGTGATGAACCGTGCCGGGCGAGAAGTTTCACACGACCGCGTGGGTGATTATTACGTAAACCTGATGGAAGTATATGGTCTTTCTGGCCATGTTGTTGCCCATTTAGTAGATTTTTACGCCGAGAAAAAATTCCTGCAAAACCGTATGGATGTGACATTTGGCCGTATGTCCCTAACCCATGTTTTTGCAACATCGCCACTTATTTGTTCGTTTATGGTCACCTGCTCGGCCCCTGTAGCGCTTAAAGTTGACCCCGGTTTTGCCGTGTATCCAAAAGCAACATGGGGTAGCCGCGTACGCTTTCGGCCAACACGCGATACTCTTATGCAAGTGGGTGCCTACCAAGTTAGCCCGCTTGCCGGCAACCCAAGTGGGTGGTCTTGGGGAAGTGAAGATTCGACAGGTCTTATGCTGCCAATAGAATTTACATGGCAGCCTTTTTTAACCCGCAACCGCCTGCCCGGCCACTACATGTTTGGCTATGCTCACGACACCTCCCGCTATCCCGATGTGTTAGGCGCAAAACCAGCAAACCTCGTGGTCAATGCCAACAGGTTACACAGTGCACCTATGGATATGTTCTGGTTTGAAGGCGACCAGATGATCTACCGCCGGGGCGGTCGTAACCAAATGGCGGGTGGCTACCTGATGGCTGGGTATATTCATAACACCCCCCATGTCTCTTCTATTTCCGACGAAGCCTATGGCGGCCTATCTTTCAACAGTATTTTGCCCAACCGCATAAACGACCGGCTCGGTATTCTTTACTCTTGGTACCATGTGAGCCACCGTAAAGAGCTTGGGCAAATGATGGCACGGGATGCTGGGCTGTCTTTAGGTGCACAAGTGCTGGCCCCCCAAACAGACTCTCATGTTATTGAAGCCTATTATGCCATAGATGCTTTTCCCGGCATTGTTGTGCAGCCCGAATTTCAATACATGATCCGCCCCGGAGAGACCTCTCATATTCCAGATGCAGCGCTTGTTGGGTTAAAGGTAATCTCTAACCTGTAATAAAATTCTCCTTTATAAGGCTGCTCAAAAGGCAGCCATAATTCCGCCACCAGTTTGATTTTTGATAACGCGGCATGTTGAAGGAGACAGTCATTATGGCCTTTACGCCTTATAAATTTGGTGCTGCGTTACTGGCTCTTGTCATAACCGCCGCCCCACTTGCCGCCAATGCTGAACCCGGCGGCCCCCACAATGGCTGGAACCGAGATGCAGGCCCCGGCCCCGGTGGCCATATGGATAACAGAGGCGGTCATGGTGGCCCTGGCGGCCGAGGGTTTGACCGCCCACCGCCGCCACCGCCACGCCATTTTGGCCGTGGTGGCCCCGACCGCTCATGGCACAGAGGCGACCGCTACGATGGTGGCGGGTACTACGTTGATAATTGGCGCGGCTATAACGGCCTTTATGCCCCCCCTAACGGGTATAGATGGATTAATTACGGCGGCACCTTCTTGCTAACGGCTATTGCTACAGGTGTTATCTCTAACATTATTGCTAACCAAGCTTATGGTGGCGGGTATTAACCCCGCCATTATAACTGGTACACACACTACAGACCTGTTATAGGCGGCCCCCACAAGGCCGCCTTTTTTGATATCCTCTCCCTAGGTTTTGCTACCCACTTTAGGGCTAAGCAATTGACGGAGGACACTCAATGAGATGGTTCAGATCTCAGTCTGATCTGCCACCTTTTAGGCCATAAATGGTCTAAGTGGCATCAGCAGACCTCATGGGAAAAACAGCAGCCTTTTACCTTTAGGCAATGCACACGGCATGGTTGTTTAGCGACTGAGCGAAAAGAAAAACATAAAAATAAGATTCAAAAATAATATGCTACCTAACAAGAAATAACCTAATTATTTTCAAATACTTTTCTTTTTAGAGCAATATTGAAGAGCGCTGCTTTTAATTTTAAGCAGCGTTGCATTGGCTGCTCGCTCCCACTTATAAAGCACGGAAGAATGCATAACCTGCGGCCTAGCAATGGGGCTTTGCCCAAAACTTGCTATCATTTTAGCAGAACGCACAGACGCAAAACTATCAAAGTCAAATGTCAGGCCTTTCTTGTTTGCATACTCAATACTTTTCCAGATTAACAACATATTAGCCCCCGGAATAGGCATGGTGCGGTCTCGCGCTGACTGCCAGAAGTAGCAGTTCTTATCGTCCCAAACCAATACAATAGACGCAACCTGCTTACCTGCCTCGTCCCATGCGTTCATGACACAGCCTTGCTCACGCTGTTTACAAGCCTCAAAGATTTTTTCCATACGTGAAAAATCGTGGCTATTGTTTGCTGCAGGCTGGTCTACCAAAGACATGCGAATATAATTTGAGAGATTTGTATCTTGCTCAACAGTAAGCTTTTGGTCAGCGGTACGAATAAGGTTCCGCGTCTTTTGATCGCAGTTCGTCCAGACATCTTTAGGAGAGACGCTGACGGGAATACGAAACGTAAAAGCCTGCTCAATTGTGAAACCGCACAAAGAAAACGCAAAAGGGGTTTCGTCTTCAGGGTCGAGGCTTAATTTTAGGCTGTCATATGCTGGAAGTTTCAGCACCAAATCAGCAATCGTATTCCGAATATTCTGTGCTCGCCTAAATGGTTTAGACGGGGGCAAAAACAAACGGGGGCCTAAGGTACGGGTATAAGGTGGACGCGTAATACGACTCAGGCCAAAGCGTTTTTTTGTAAAAAGAGGGAGGTCGGCAACAACACGCCCATCTTTTGTCACCTCTATAATATCGTATCGGCCGTCGGTTGCAGCGTTTAGCCACCACCTCTCATGAAAGATAGAGTGTAACGGAGCAGGTACGTTCTGCACGGCAAAAGAAGGTGTTTTTAATAACATATGTCTGTTTATTAATTTTATGTTTATATTTCAGAGCAAAACCAAAGGATAATGTTATTACATAACACAGAGCCAAAAAAAGCTTTATTTACCATGGAATACCACTCCGATCTTTTAAATAAATTGAGTTAAAGCGTTGCTTCTTTAAAAATAAACCTGACAAAAATTATATTAAAAAAAATTTTACTACCTTATTGCAATAAAAAAATCACTCAAAAGAAATATCTACATTTTAAGAAATAAGAGTTTTCTTAGGAAATTTTCTCAAAACAACAATCAAAAAACATCACTTCTCCTTAAAAATGCAAATAATAATGCTTATTAACTTTAACATTATTTAGGAATCAACCAATGCAGAAGCGATGCTCCTGCAAAAAAAATGATCGTACTGCATGACCAAATAGCAATAAACCACCCCATTCTGGCCAGTTTACTCTTTGGGGCACCCTCTCCGGTGCCCCTTACAAATTTAATGATAGCCATCTGTTTCGGTCACTTTGCCACGGAACACATGATAGGAGTAAATTGTGTACGCTAAAATAATTGGTAGCAAAATGGCCGTACCAACAAGCTGAAACAACTGGCTTGATGGTGGAGAAGACACCGCCCACACTGTCAGGCTTGGTGGCACCGCATAAGGCCATAGGCTAATACCAAAGCCCGATAAGCACAGCATAAACCACCCCAAGGCGCAGAGAAATGGCCCTTTTGTATGCCCTTGCTGCAAGCCTTTACGCATAAACCAGCCAAGTACCAGCACCAAAACAGGTACAGGGGCAACAAACACAAAATTGGGCCATGACAGCCAACGCCTTAAATAAGGCGCTTGTAAAAATGGCGTCCAGACGCTGACAATAACAATGAAACAAAACAACCCAATGGCTAACTGCCAAGCCCATTTGCGGCATGAGGCTTCAAGCGGGCCAGTTGTACGCCACACTAACCATGTTGCGCCGAGCAAAGCATAACCACACATAACTGCCAGCCCACAAACAAGGCTAAACGGGTTAAGCCAATCAAAGGCACTACCAGCAAACACACCGTCAACCACTTTAACGCCCTGCACAACGCCCCCTAAAATAGCGCCTTGGCAAAAGGCTGCCACAGCAGAGCCCACCATAAAGCCAGCCGTCCAGCGTTTCTCACGCACGGTACCGCGGGTCATAACCCGAAATTCAAACGCTACACCTCTAAAAATAAGAGCCAGCAGCATAAGCACGATAGGTAGGTAAAACGCAGGCAGGAGTGTGGCATAAGCACCGGGAAAGACACCGTATAAAACAGCGCCACCCAGCACCATCCATGTTTCATTGCCGTCCCACACGGGGGCAATGGTATGCACCATCACATCGCGTTTAGTAGCATCACGCTCAAGCGCAAACAACATGCCAATACCAAGGTCAAAGCCGTCAAGCACAACATAAATGCTAATGGCCGCAATAAGAATAACAGCCCAGACAACCGGTAGCCAATAAGCAAGATCGGTCATGGCTTAGGCTCCTTTGCCTGTAGGTGGGTCAATAAGGTCTGGGTGCATACGGCCTGCCAGAATTTCTGCCGCATGCTCTGGGGGGGGGG
>NZ_BAMX01000033.1 GCF_000963965.1 Acetobacter orientalis | reverse complement strand
GTCAACACCAAATCACTCTTTTCTCTCACTTTTTTCTGAAAAAAGAGGAAAGCCTAGAATTTTGGCGGTTTACCGTGGCTGTAGGCTTACGGGTAGCCCTATGGCCCCGCATTGCGTTGCAGAATGCTGTGAGCACCCACAGACGAGAAAGGCCGACCAGTAAACTGGCCGACCTTTCAAAGAGGGGTAATCTTACACCCTGCTTATGTATGCTGGGTCTTGCCGTTAGTGTTTTCGGGGTAAGTTGCTTCCCACCCACCGCCAAGGGCATTGTAGAGACGCACAAGGTTATTAGAGATAACCGAGGTGCTATCTGCCAATTGTGTTTGTGATGCGAGCAGCCTGCGCTCTGCATCGAGCACCTGAAGGAAGCTTTGCATACCATGGCGATATTGCTCTTGCGCCAGATGCAGTGAGCGTTGGTCTGAGGCCACCTGAGTTTTTAAAGCCTGATTCCGTTTCTGTTCGGCCTCATAAGCAGTAAGTGCGTTATCGACCTCGCTCCATGCTTTAAGAACCGTTTTACGATACCGCAGTGCAGCCGTTTTCTGCGATGCCTTTTTCATATCCAATTGGCCTTTGAGCCGCCCACCTTGGAAAATGGGCAAGCTAATAGATGGCCCGACGTTCCATGTCCGTGCGCTCCAGAAACCTAGGTCGCGGAAGGAGAAGGACTGGAAGCCAAACCCGGCATCAATTGTGACCTTGGGATAGAAGTCTGCTTCGGCCTGCCCGACCTCAGCCGTGGCTGCGTGGAGTTCTGCCTCAGCCTCACGAATATCTGGGCGGCGTTGGGCCAGCTCTGAAGGCAAACCTACTGGCACAGTGGCAGGAACCAAGGGAATAATAGCAGCCTGCGTGAGCTCGGCATTTAGAGAACCGGGCGGTGCAGCCATGAGCAGGTTAATTGCATTGATTTGCTGGGCAATGCGTTGCTCAAACTGAGGAATACGCGCGTTGGTTTCCTCAACTTGTGAGCGCGCACTTTCAACATCAAGCTCGCTAACTAGGCCGCTTTTGTAACGAGCCGAGCTGAGGTTGAGCATGTTTTGGGCGGCGTCTCGATTAGCTTTGGTAATACGCAACTGCTCTTGCAGGCCACGCAGAGACATATAATCTTGCGCCAATTCTGCCTGACGGGCGATGAGAATGCCCCGACGTTCTTCCATTGTGGCGGTTAGGTAAGCCTTGGCGGCCTCATACTGGCGGCGGACACGACCCCACAAATCAACTTCCCAACTGGCCTGTAAACCGTCTTGCCATTGGTTGAGAAGCGGGATGGACACATTGGAAGACGCCCCAGAAAGAAGCGCACCGGCCCCCTCTGGTGCGTTTTGCCCAATACGCTCAATAACGCGCGAGACCTGCTTACTGCTATATTGCGCGCGCTTGTAAGAGCCGGTTGCCGCAAGGTCTGGAAAACGCTCTGCCCCAGCAATAAGGAGCTGACCACGGCTTACTGCCAACTGCTCTGTTGCTTGCAACACATCAAGGTTTTGGGCGGCAAGGCGTTTTTCGAGCGATGTGAGCTCTGGGTCATGAAAGGCAGACCACCATTGCGGGTCTGGTGCTTCTGTGCTGGGCACGCTTAGCACAGAAGATGAGCCTTCCAGCTTGGCATGCTGCCACTGCTCAGGCGTCCATGTGGCAGGTTTTTTAAAATCTGGGCCTACCATGCACCCGCCCAGCACTAATGCCAGAGCCAGTGTGCTTGCTCCCAGCGCGTACCGTTTTGCCACCCGTCCGCTCCCAACGAAATTCTGAATTGCTTAATCAACCATCTTGCGCTGACCGAACCGATCGGTCAGCATGCTAACCTAGCGTTTTTCGATGTTGCGTCAATCGTCATACTTGGGAATAAGCCTTCACTATGTCTGTTTTACTCACACAACCTGCTACGCCCCCTAGCCCTTGCACGGGGGAATCTGAGGCAAAGCGCCAGCAAATTTTGGCTGGTGCTAAGGTTGTTTTTGCAGACCATGGCTTTGAAGGGGCCAGCATGTCTGCCATTGCGCGGCAGGCCGGTGTGTCTAAAGGGACGTTATATAATTATTTTACCAACAAAGCAGACTTGTTTGCTGCCTTTGTTGAGCAGAATTGCCGGGAAAAACTACCCGCAGCCCTTGCCCCAGTACAAACAAACCAGCCCGTGCGCAAAACTCTGACAGAAATTGCCAGAGGTATGGTGCAGCTTATCACGTCCCGCGAGGGCATTATGCTGTACCGCATTATTGTTTCTGAAGCGCCACATTTTCCCGAATTGGCAACCGTATTTTGGCAGCATGGCCCCAAACTTGGCATTGAGATACTTGCCCACTGGATACAAGAGCAGGTTGACCAAGGCACGCTCAACGTAACCGACCCGGTTTTTGCAGCAGAGCAGTTTTTTACTCTCTGCCAAACCCGCATTGGCCACCGTAAACGCTTTAATATGCCGCTAGAAAACGAAGCTGAAGACACAGAAAAAGTAATCCATGCCGCGGTGCATATGTTTTTAGCCGCCTATGGCACAGAAAAAATTGGGTAAATGGCGACCCTGTCCCTTTTATCAAGACCCTACAAAAAAGCCCGTATGGCATAAGGCACATACGGGCTTTTTAAATGGAAACGGCTTGAGACGCTTTATTTAAGCGCTTCTGTCAGCTGCGGGATAACCTCGAAGAGGTCACCTTCAATGCCGTAATCAGCCACCTGGAAAATGGGGGCTTCTGGGTCTTTATTGACCGCGACAATAACGCGGCTGTCTTTCATGCCAGCAAGATGCTGGATTGCCCCAGAAATACCGAATGCCATGTACAGTTCTGGCGCAACAATTTTACCGGTCTGACCAACTTGGTAGTCGTTTGGCACAAAACCGGAATCAACTGCTGCACGAGACGCACCAATAGCCGCACCCAATGTATCTGCCAGCGGATCGAGAATTTTGAATTTCTCTTCGCTTTGCAGACCACGACCACCAGAAACCACCACGCGGGCAGATTCGAGTTCTGGGCGTTCGGAGTCGGACAGATGTACGGCCTCAAAGTGAGACACTGCGGGGTCTTCTGCCGGAGCAACAACGTCAATAGCGGCTGCGCCACCTTCTGCTGCAACGGCATCAAATGCAGAGCTACGTACTGTCAGCACTTTTTTACTGTCAGACGATTTCACTGTTGCCAGCGCGTTACCTGCATAAATGGGGCGTACAAACGTATCGGCATCAACAATACGAACAACGTCTGGAATAGGCTGTACGTCGAGCAGAGCCGCAGCACGGGGCAGAACGTTTTTGCCCACAGCACCAGCCGCAGCCACAATATGCGTGTACCCACCAGCCAAAGACACCAGCAAAGCTGCCAGAGGCTCTGCCAGTTCGTGCGCGTAGCGGGCATCGGCTGCGTGCAACACTTTAGCAACGCCAGCAATTTTAGCAGCAGCCTGTGCTACGGCATCATTACCGGCAACAAGAACATGCACATCACCAAACTGGGTGGCGGCGGCAACGGCGGACAGAGCAGCTTTTCTGATCCGGCCTTCTTCATGGTCAAGAAGAACAAGAGCGGTCATGATCAGATTACCTTTGCTTCATTACGCAGTTTTTCAACCAACTCAGCCACTGAGCCAACTTTAACACCCGCGGCACGCTGGGCAGGCTCAGCCACAGAAACAACCGTTAAGCGGCGGGTCGTATCTACACCCAAATCTGCCACGTTAAGGGTTTCAAGCGGCTTTTTACGGGCCTTCATGATGTTGGGCAGAGACGCATAACGCGGCTCGTTCAGGCGCAGGTCAGCGGTAATAACGGCTGGCAGCTTGAGAGAGACCTCTTCTGTGCCGCCATCAATTTCGCGGCTAACACGCACGCTGCCATCAGCCACCTCAACCTTACCGGCAAAGGTACCCTGCCCCCAGCCCAGAAGACCTGCGAGCATTTGGCCTGTCGCGTTCATGTCATCATCAATGGCTTGTTTGCCAAGAATGACCATGCCCGGTTCTTCTTTGGCAACAATGGCCTTAAGCACTTTGGCAACAGCCAGAGGCTCGGGGCTTTCTTCTGCCAGAACAAGAATGGCGCGGTCTGCACCCATGGCCATTGCGGTACGCAAGGTGTCTTGCGCTTGCTGCACACCAATAGAGACCACCACAACTTCTGTTGCGGCGCCTTTTTCTTTCAGGCGTACGGCTTCTTCTACCGCAATTTCATCGAAGGGGTTCATGGACATCTTAACGCCAGCGGTTTCAACACCGCTGCCATCAGCTTTAACACGTGGCTTGATGTTGTAATCCACAACCCGTTTGACAGGTACTACAATCTTCATGGCTTCTTTCGCTTGCAGACGCAGGATCGTTCAGACGCTGGCATACAGTATTTTTAATAAAAATTACATACCAGCAGGATAATTGGGGCCACCGGCCCCTTCAGGCACCGTCCAGTCTATGTTCTGGCAGGGGTCTTTAATGTCGCAGGTTTTGCAATGCACGCAATTTTGGGCGTTAATTTGCAGCTTGGGGTCTGCGGCTTCGTCCACCACTTCATACACCCCGGCGGGGCAGTAGCGGGTTTCTGGCGCACGGAACACATCCCAGTTCACTGTCTTCCACAATGCCTGATTTTTTACATGCAGATGAACCGGCTGATCTTCTTCATGGTTGGTCGCTGACAAGAAAACGGAAGACAGACGGTCAAACGTAAGCTGGCCATCTGGTTTGGGATAGTTAGGCTTGGCGGTAAGAGTGGCAGGCTTGAGCACTTCGTTATCTGCATGTTTAAAATGCAGCGTCCATGGGGCACGGCCTTTAAAGATCATGGCATCCAGCGCTGAGTAGATAGCCCCTTTCTTGGCCCCAAAACGGGCAAAGGCTGGACGAATGTTACGCGCCGTGCGCAGTTCTTCCCACACCCAAGATTCTTTAACGCGTTGGGTAAAGGTTGCTGGCTCTGCACGCTGGCTTTGCATGGCATCAACCACGGCTTCTGCTGCCAGCATACCAGACTTCATGGCTGTATGTGTGCCCTTGATTTTGGGCACGTTCAAAAAGCCTGCGCTGTCACCTATCAACGCCCCACCGGGGAAGGTAAGGCGAGGCATAGCCTGCAAGCCACCTTCTGAAAGAGCACGTGCGCCATACGCCACACGGCGGCCCCCTTCCAGATGTTTACGAAAAGCCGGGTGCAGTTTAAGTCGCTGCATTTCTTCAAACGGAGACAGCCACGTATTGGGGTAATCCAGCCCCACCACGAAGCCGTAAGACACCAGATTTTCACCAAAATGGTACAGAAAAGCGCCACCGTAGGTCTGGTCGTCCATCGGCCAACCAAAGCTGTGCTGCACAAGGCCGGGGCGGTGCTTTTCAGCCGGGACTTCCCACACCTCTTTAATGCCCAAACCGTAAGTTTGTGGGTCTACACCTTTGCGCAGGTCGTAATGCGCCATAACCTGTTTGGTTAAGGAGCCACGGCAGCCTTCGGCAAACAAAGTATATGTGCCACGCAACTCCATACCCGGCTGGTAGTTGGGGCCGGGCTTACCCTCACGCGTAATGCCCATGTCACCCGTGGCAACACCCACTACGCGGTTGTTTTCAATAAGCACTTCAGCCCCGGCAAAACCGGGGTAAATTTCTACGCCCAGCTCTTCTGCCTGGGTGGCCAGCCAACGGCATACTTCACCAAGGCTCACAATATAATTGCCGTGGTTTGCCATGTGCGGCATGAATTTATCGAGAAACGGCACACGCAGGCTGCCGGTTTCGGTCAGGTACAGCATTTCTTCTGCCGTAACCTGAGTGTTCAACGGGGCGCCGCGCTCTTTCCAGTCTGGCAGCAATTCAGCAAGGGCGCGCGGTTCTATAACCGCGCCAGAAACAATGTGCGCACCAATTTCGCTACCTTTTTCAATAAGGCAGACGCTGGTTTCGGGCGAGAGTTGACGCAAACGAATGGCCGCAGCAAGCCCGGCTGGCCCACCACCCACAATAACAACGTCAAACTCCATCGACTCACGCACGGTTTCGTTCATCCTCGTTCTATCCCCCCGGAAAGATTATGCGGGTTTCCCTTACGCCCATTTGGGCCGTTAGTGCAAAAAAACAGTCTCTCCCCACACTGAGAGAGACTGCTCAAATAGCGTTTTTTAGTGAATTAGTGCGTTGCAGACACGGGGCCAAAGGCTAGCTCGTGTACGGCACGCCAGCTTGGGTCAACATAGTTCACAATAAGGGTGCGGCGTGTGCCCCCAATAGGGCGGCGCACAAAACCGTGCCAGGTTTTGTCTGACGGAATGAACAGCACACCCGAGTTAAACGCCCCAGAAGCCCGCGCAACAGACGCGCCTTCTGGCGTCATCAGGTCTGTACCCCACTCTCCCGCATGGTCATCTTCTGATAAAGAAATAAGCAGAGTGAGTTTTTTAGCCCCAATATCAGTATGGGGTTCGAGCCAAAAACCGTCTGTGTCTAAACACAGCTCTAGCCGCAGGGCTGCATCATCAAGCTGGGCACCACAATACTGGGCAAACCCTTGCCTAACCTGAGCGGACTCAAACAAATGTGCCAGACGGTCTAGCCGGGGGTCTTGGGCGCGAATCGTTTTATCAACAAACACACGGGACTTGTTGCGTGTCTCACGACGGCCGCCAACATCTCCGGCCAAAGCCTCTGAGCCGGGGTTCCAGGCCACAAGCGCTGAGCACGCTTCTTGCGGCAGAACTTCACCCATCATCCAATGTTGGTAAGGGTGGGAAACAGCAGGCGTTGCCGCGAGCATTTGCGTAAATGCCGAAACTGCTCCGGTGTCTAAACCTTGGGCTTCTGAGTGCATCTGCCCTGTCCTTCAGTTGCGGTATACTACCACTCCGCCGGTCTGGTTTACCCCAAGTGCGAAGTGAACAGCCTTACTCCATGCGCTAAAACCAGCACACGATCAACAGATGCTTATACGCAAGACACCGCGAAACGTTCAAATAGCACGTGAAAAACGAGGAGACTCCACACCATTCCCAGCAGCCTGCGCCAAGGCTTTGCGGTGCGTATCAAACAAAGCCGCCACGTTACGCACAAAAGGGCGACCACGCTCTGTTATCTGCACTTTACTACCTTCGAGCGTTATCAGCCCATCTTCTACAAAAGACGTAAGAGCCTCACGCTCTGGCGTAAAAACCGTATTGAGCGATTCAAATTGCGCTAGGTCTACGCCCATATCGCACATCAAGCGCTCTATCAGGTTACCGCGTAAATGGTCTTCTGGGGTGCGGGCAACACCGCGGGCAACGGGCAAGCCTTCGCTATCTGCCAGAGCACGAGCATAAGGGGCAACCGTAGTAATATTCTGGCTATAACCACCGGGCAGCATGGAAATGGCTGAGGCCCCCATGCCAATTAACGCACTTGCCGAGTCGGTTGTGTAACCCTGGAAATTGCGGCGTAGTGTGCCTGCTGCTGCGGCTTTCACCAAAGCATCGTTGGGTAGGGCGTAATGGTCTAACCCAATAGCCACATAGCCTTCGGCTTTTAAAACCGTATCCATGCGGGCGCGTTGAGCCAACCTTTCGGCCGGGCCGGGCAAGGAGGCTTCAGGAATAAGGCGTTGGCGCTTTTGTTTCCATGGAATATGGGCATAGCCAAACACAGCCAAACGATCTGGCCGAAGTGACGCAATTTGCCGCACGGTTTCAGCCACGCTGTCTTCTGTCTGGTATGGCAGGCCGTAAATAAGGTCTATATTGACACCAGAAATACCAGCCCCCCGCATAGCAGACAGACAGGCCTGCGTTTGCTCAAAAGACTGATGCCGCCCGCAGGCTTCCTGCACTTGCTCGTTTAGATCCTGCACGCCTACGCTAATGCGCGTAAAACCTAGCTCGCCCAATAATGCAGGGTAGCCTTCAGGCACGTGCCGGGGGTCAAGCTCCATAGACAGTTCAGCACCGTGCTCAACATGGAACATGCCGCGCACAGAACGCATGATCTGGCGCAAAGCTGTGGCTGGCAACGTAGAGGGCGTACCACCACCAAACTGTACGTGGCGCACCAAGCGCTGCGTACCAACCAAGGCAACAACACGGCGTAATTCTTCACGCAGTAGGTCACCATAAGCGGCGCGCCCATCGTCTCGGCGCATGACGGACGTATTGCACCCGCAAAAGCGGCACAATTCATCACAAAAAGGAACATGGAAATAAAGAGAGAGCTGTTGCTCTTCTGGCACGGCTTTAAGCCATGCTTCTGCTTGAGCAGAACCGACTGCCTCCGTAAAACTGGCGGCAGTCGGGTAACTTGTGTAGCGCGGTAGATTGCCGCCGTAGCGGGTAATCAGGTCGGAAGACGATACCGCGCTCATACTCTTAGAACCGGTAAGCGATACCAGCAGACACAACGGTCGGGTCGAGAGATTCGTGGGCACGAATTTTGGTACCTGCACCAAAGCTATCCAAAACCCCACCTTTAGCCCAAGCATGCATACGAACAAACATCTGTTTGACATCTGCATTGAAGAACCAGTTACCAACGATCTGGTAATCGAAACCAACGTTAACAGATGGGCCACCGGTGAAGCCTGAGTTAAGGCTCATGCCATTAGCACCGTGCATATTATGGAACCACATAGCCGTTGCGCCAACACCAACGTAAGGATTGAAGCGTTTATGTGGGCGGAAGTGCCATGCAAAGGTCAGCGTAGGTGGCAGAACCCATGCACTACCAACATCAAGCTTACCACCAGGAATATTTGCACCACTTGCGGCCACTTCGTGACGCGTGCTGGTTGCAATCAAGTCAACAGACACATTGTCTGTGATGAAGTATTCCAGCGTCAGTTCTGGCATTGCTTGGTTAGTGGTGGAAAGCTTTGAGCGCTTCAGTTCCGTCATTGGGCCTGTTGCCCCTGTTAGCCATACACGGCTATCACGATCCTGTGGCAGAACACCAACGCCAGACAGGCGGATCATGAAGTCACCACGGCCCAGACCAATTTTGGTGCTGGCACAGGTTTCAAAAATGCCACAGTGGCCGGTGGGGCGTGGCGCATTTGGGATCTGCTTCATGATTGGGGCATTAACGTACTGAGCGTTTGCACCTGTTGCAGCCGGAGCAGCAACGCTCTGTGCTTTGGCTGTGCCAGACAGAGCGGCAACGCCTGCTACCATGGCTGTAAGTAAGGAACGAATCTTGGCCATTGCTGAATACTTTTCCAACTGCGCTGTGATATCTTGATGCCGCAAAAATCATGCGCAGAAGGACTGCACCTTGATCTAAATCAAGCCCACAGAATGATGTGGCACAGAGTGTGGCGGTAACAACACAGTCGCTCTTATGTGCCCATTATTGGCCTTAAGAGAGCAGCCCTACCAAAAAGAGCATGCGTGAGCGTCTTTGATTTATATCAAAAATAACGTATTGTTTAACAATCTTCTTTATCTTTCAGCCTGTTACTTAAAATTTGACGTAAAATAAGGGCTGATCTGACCGGATAAACCTCTCATGGCGTTAGAACCCCAGACACAAAACACCCCCACCCACATGCGGCGGAGACTGGTGCTGAGTGCCGGAGATGACATAAGCCGATGCCTGTTATGCGATATTCGCGAGCATAGCGTATGCAATGCCATTAACGATAAAGAACTGGCGATTCTGGCGCATGCCTCCAAAAGCCTTTCTCTGCCACCGGGTACAACGTTAGTAGAAGAAGGCTCTCCCGCGACCGCGTTTTTCAATGTTACGGCGGGTACGGTAAAACTATTTAAATCTTTGCCAGATGGCCGCAGGCAAATAACTGGCTTTGCTGATGTGGGTCATTTTTTAGGCCTGACAAATTCAAGCACCTATTCTTTTGGCGCAGAAACGGTCGACACCGTGCGGGTATGTCGTTTTTCCCGCGCTGAACTGGAAAATTTGCTTACCGACTACCCACTCTTTGAACGCCGCTTGCTGGCCGAAGTGACAGATGAACTGGCACAGGCCCAAGAACAAATGCTGCTTTTAGGCAGAAAAACCGCTCGCGAGCGTGTGGCCAGCTTTTTACTAGCCCGCATGGTTGTACACTCAACCCCCGAACAAGGGGAGGAAGCCATTGTGTCTCTCCCCATGACGCGGGTGGATATTGCCGACTACCTTGGCCTAACCATTGAAACCGTAAGCCGCACCATAAGCGCCCTACGCCGTGAAGGCCTGATTGCAGGGACAGACCACCACGGCATACGCATTCTTGCCTTACAAAAGCTGCAAGCCCTTACATCAGGGCAGGAGTACAGCTAACCCTTTATCTGGGTGCCACGACGGCTGGCGCGGTGCCTCAGACTCCTTACTGTTCCACCAACCACCACCCAGAGCTTGAAACAGAGCTACTGTGTCTGAAAGACGGTCTGCCCGTGACTGAGCCAAAGCAAGCTCAGACTGCAAATGGGCTTGCTGCGCCGTAAGCATGACAATTTGGCTAATGGCTCCGTATTTATACTGCGCCAAAGAAATACGCAGGCTCTGGCCCGCTGCGGTAGCGGCTTCTGCATTATCAGACAATGTGGTGGCATCCAGCTTAAGAGCTGAGAGCGTATCGGCCACATCTTGCAAGGCTGTTACCAAGGTATTGCGGTATTCTGCTGCGGCTTGGTCGTAAGCCGCGCGGGCAGCGTTTTCTTGGTGGCGGAGCAGCCCACCATCAAACAAAGGCTGGGTTACCATGGCGGCAATTGTCCATTGCCCATAACCGGGTGCTGCCATTTGCGCGATGGACGCTGCGGCAAAACCCGGTGTAGCTCCAAGCTGAATGTTAGGCAGCCGGTTCGCCACCGCTACCCCAACCTGTGCGCAAGCCGCATGCCAGTTGGCTTGTGCTGTGCGAATATCTGGCCGCTGCTCAACAAGGTGTGCTGGCAGCGTAAGCGGGAGCTCTGCGGGTAAGGCAAAGCCGTTTAAAGTAAATTCAGGCTGCGGCACATCAGGGGTATCTCCCACCAAGGCCGCAATCAGGTGCTTTTGCTGCTCAAGCTGCTTTTGCAGCGGGGCCAATGTGGCCTCGTTCTGCGCTAAAGCGGTGTGCTGTAAAGCAACATCATTTTGTGAGAATTCACCCGCTTTTTCCTGCTTCCGTGCCGAGTCCAAAAGGTCTCGTTGCAGGTTCACCAAAGACTGGGTGGTCTCTATTTGGGCCTTAATAGTGGCGTAATCTATGGCCGCCTGCACCACAGAAGCCGTAAGAGTAAGCTGCACAGCACGCAACTGGTCACGTTGTGCATCGCGCACCGCTTTAGCCGACTCAACCCCACGGCGCACGCCGCCCCACAAGTCTGGCACGTACGAAATGTTTAGCTGTGCTGTGTGCACAGTATACAGCCACTGGTTACTGTTAGGCACTGGCGAATAGGTTTTAGACGTTTTATTCCGCGTTGGGTTAAAACTGCCCGAAATAGTCGGGAAAAACGCGCTTTGTTGAGCAAGACGGTTTTCTTGCGCAGCGGCCAGCGCATCCCGTGCTGATTCTAAAGACGGATTATGGTCTAACGCTTTACGCACCAAGGCATCAAGCGCTGGGGAGCGGAACAATGTCCACCACTGGGCGGGAATATCCTGCCCGGCACGCAATACCTGTGCACCACCTTGCGCCCCAGCTGCGGCACGCTCTGCCTGCCCCGCAACAGCCTGAATTTGCTCAGAGTGCTCTGCCTGCCCGTAGTGCCCGCCAACCAACGGGGCTGGCTTTTTAAAATCAGGCCCTACAGCACAGCCTGCCTGCACCAGCAAACCCACACAGCAACCGCTTAGGAGAAAACGCTTCATGCTTTTTGCTCCCGCGCTGCGGCACGCCGCTCGCACCATGCTTCTAGCTCATAATAAAATGTTGGCAGGATAAAGAGGGTAAGAATAGTGGCAATGCCCAAGCCCCCAACCACAACAGTTGCCAAGCCGCGCTGCACGTCTGTACCAATACCTGTCGCCAATGCGGCGGGCAGCATGCCCATGCTGGCAACAGTTGCGGTCATAAGCACGGGGCGGAATCGCTCACCCGCCCCCTCCAGCACCGCCTGCGCCAAAGGCACACCCTGTGCCCGGTGCCGGTTAATGTTAGACACCATGATAATGCCGTTTTGCACAGCCACACCAAACAGAGCAATAAAGCCAACGGCTGTTGCTACGTTCAGGGTTTCTCCGCGCACTTGTAGGGCTACGAGGCCACCCAACAGGGCAAGAGGCACAACTGCCAATACCAGAACAGCCTGACGAAGCTTACGGAACTCTCCAAACAGCAGCACAAGCATAATGGCCAGCATAATAGCCAGAGCAACACTCAGGCGGGCTTGTGCGCGCTGTTGCTGCTCAAACTCACCGGCCCATTGCAGGCGGTATAGGCTGGGGTCAAAATGCACGGAGCTGGCAATGCGTGCCTGCGCATCTGCCATATATTCAGACAAAGGGCGCTTGCCGTTATCGACCCGGAGCGTAATCTGGCGCTCGGTCATTTCGTGCGAAATGGTGCCCTCACCTGTTTTAAGGCCAATAGACGCCACCATTTCGAGCGGAATTTGCGCCCCATTAGCCGCCGTAAGCGGCAAGTGGCCCAGTGCCCGCAAATTGCTAACCTGTTTAGACGGCACGCGAATGGTCATATTATACGTGCGGTCTGCAATATAGATTTGCGAAATTGGGGCATCGCCAATGGCGTTACCCACAACGGCCATAATATCTGCAACCGAAATACCATAGCGCGCCGCAGCACGGCGGTTGGCAACAATATTAAGCTGCGGAATTTCTGGTTCCTGAAAAATAGAGGCTTCTGTGGTACCCGGTACTTGTTTGAGCACATCAACAATTTGGGTGCCAATACGGCGCAGGGCCCGTGCGTCGTTACCATACACGCGTAGCACGAGAGCCGAATGGGCCCCCCCGGCTTGGTCGTTCATACCATCTGCAATTGGCTGGCTTATGCCAAAGGTAATGCCCGGAATTTGGTCTAATTTTTCGCGCAGGCGGGCAATAAACTGGGCTTTTGTTTCGCCTTTTGGCCATGCGTCATAGGGCTTTAACCCCACAGGGGCTTCAATATGAGAGGGCGTCCAGGGGTCTGTGCCGGAGTCGTTACGGCCAAGCTGGGTGACCGCATAAGATGTTTCCGGGAAGGAGCGAATGGCTTTGCGCACTTCATCTGCCACGGCACTCGCTTTTTCCAAAGACATACCAGAGGGCAATTGCACCTGTAGCCACAAGGCGCCTTCGTCCATGTCGGGCAAAAATTCGCGGCCAGTATGCGCCCCTAAAACCAGCACCAACACAAAAGCGCTTATAGCCCCAATGTAGGCCAACAGCGGTTTTTTCATGATCCGGGCTAGGCCCTGATGGTACCAGTTATGGAGTTTTTCTAACGGTTTGTTATGGAAAATTTTGTGCGGCTTGCGCATGGCCAAAAACGCCAAAGACGGCGTAAGCACAATGGCGCTCAACAATGCGCCAAGCAAAGCAAAGCTCACGGTATATGCCATGGGGCGAAACAAGCGGCCCTCCGCCCCGACAAAGGCAAAGAGCGGGCTATACGCCACAATAATAACCAACGTAGAAAATACGATGGCACGGCCCACATGCGTGGTAAGGCCCTCAACATCTTCTAGTGTCATAGTGTGGTCTGGCCGCGCCTCACGCATGCACAAAATTGCTTCTGTTACCACAATGGCACCATCAACAATTACGCCAAAGTCGATCGCGCCAAGCGAGAACAGGTTGGCGGGCATGTTCAGCAGGCTCATGATAACAAACACGCTGGCCAGCGCGAGCGGAATGGTAATAGCCGCCACAATGGCGCTACGTGGGCTGCCCAGAAACAGAATAAGAATAACAAAAACCAGCCCTACACCTTCAAGCACGGTGTGGGTTACTTTTTCGGTTGTGGCATGTACCAGGTTGTCACGGTCTAAATAGGGTACAATATGCACGCCCTGTGGCTCTAACTGCTTTTGCAGTTGATCGACACGGGCATGAAGGAGAGTCAGAACGTGCGAGGCGTTCTCTCCGCTCACCATAGACACAATACCCTCTAGCGTATCTGGGTTTGTGTCTTTGCCCAAAATACCTTGGCGCACTTGGTGGCCAAGCTGCATACGCCCGAGCTCACGCAGGAAAACGGGCACACCATCGTGCTGGGCAACGGGAATATCACCCATTTCATCAAGCGTGTGGATCATACCCACACCACGCACAATGTAAGACTGCTCGCCCCGTGCTACGCGGCCACCACCGGCATTGACGCTGCTGTTACGAATAGCGTCCAGAATATCGTTAACACCAATATGGAAGCGATCGAGCGCGTCGGGGTCGAGCACCAGTTGGTACTCCCGCGTGAAACCACCAAAGTTACTCACGCTGGCAACGCCCTGCACTTTCGTGAGAGCGGGAATAACCACCCATTGCTGAATTTCTGAAAGCTGCATCAGATTTTTGCGGTCTGACTCCAGCGTATAGCGCAGAATTTCGCCCGATGGGCTGGTAACTGGCCCCATGCTGGGGGTAACCCCGGGGGGCAATGTCACTTGCGCCAACTGCTCTGTTACGCGCTGGCGGGCCGCGTAAACATTGACCCCGTCTTGAAAGATCAGGTTGATAAGGGAAAGCCCAAAAGTGCTACTTGAGCGGCTAATAACAAGCCCCGGCGTTGCCGCAAGCTGGCGCTCTAGCGGTACCGTAATTTGTTGCTCAACCTCTTCTGCCGCTAGGCCAGAGCTTTGCGTGCTAACCTGTACGGACACAGCGCCAAGGTCTGGGTAGGCTTCTACGGGCAGGTCTTTCCAAGCCCAGCCACCCCATAGCGCCAGAATAGCCATGGCCACAAAAACAATACGCCGCTCCCGTAGGCAGACGGCAATAATCTTCTCAATCATCGTTTAGAAGCACCGCGCCACGGGTCACAATACGTTCTCCGGCTTTTAAGCCGGTAAGCACCTGCGTATCTTCACCTTCATCGTAAGAGATGGTGACAGCACGCCGTTTAAAGACCCAAGGGGCCACCTCAACAAACACGGTTACGCGGTCGTTATTCATAAGCAAGGCAGATTGCGGCACCATAAGCCCTGCTGGTTGCTTGAGCTGAATAGCCACCGTGGCAAACATATTGGGCTTTAGGTCTTCATCTGGGTTGGCAAGGGGCACAATGGCCCGCATACGCCGGGTGTCTGGGTGTAAGTCTGGTTCAATAGCTGAGACTTGGCCGGGTATAAAAATACCCTCCCGCGCGGGCAGGGTTACGGCCACGGCTTGGCCTACATGCACATCATCGCCATCGGTTTCGGCCACATTGGCTACGGCCCATACCTCTGAAATATCTTCAACCATCATAAGGGGGGCTGTTAGGTCTGTCACATTCACACCGCGCGCGGTGCTAACGCTTACCACCACACCATCCATAGGGGCGCGCAACACCAGCAGGCCATCTGGCCCGGTCTGGTCAGACAAAGACGCAAGGCGGGCTTGTGCGCGTTGTTCTTCTGCTTCGGCCTGCTGCAATGCTGCGCGGGCGGCTTCTACATCTTTGGTGGCGGCACCACCGGCCTGCTTCACTTCCTGCGCGCGCAGCATGGCGCTGCGGGCCTGCACCAAGCCTGCTTTTGCCTTGGTTTCATCGGTTAAGGCTTGCGCCATATCACCAGACTGCAACTTAACGAGGGCTTGCCCGGCCCGCACATGCTGGCCAGACGTAACCCCAACAGACACAACACGGCCTGTAACAGGTGCTAAAACCTGCACCGTGCGAGAAGGCTCTGCCACAATGGAGCCGGGTACAGAAAGGGTATCTCGTGGGGCAGACCATTGCGCAACAGAGACCTCTAGCCGCCCCCGTAAAGGCGAATTTTCTGGCACAGTGAGTGTACCGTGCTCACCCACCATCACATCGGGGGTTGCATACGCAGGCATAGCCCCAACGCAGGTTAAAAAAGCAGCGCCAAACAAGGGTGCAAGCCCCAAGCGGGCACGGTAGGGAAAGCGGGAAACCAAGGTCAGTTTCATCATGACATTTGTACCGAACGCAGAAAATTCAGGCCCTACAAAACGGTCAATGCCCGTCTACACGCCCAACGTTTTTACCCTATGCAAACGCTATAATACGTCAAACACACAAGCACGCCTGTGTAGCGAAGCCCCCATAACTTTGCCAGAGCATGCACTGCGCCATACAAGAGGCCTACACACTGCCTGATTTGCAACAAAATGAAAGAGGGTCTGTACGCTTTAAGTGTATATCACGTAATTTTAGGGGTGGGTTGGCTCTAAAAGCACGCCACCTATACTCTACAGCCCTGATATTTAATAAAAGTTTTACAATAAACCAGATTATTGCAGGGACTAAGCACTAATAAAAACCCCTACCCCCAATAAAAAACGCTGGTCCTTAGGGGGCCAGCGTTCTTTTAGTCTCAGAGAACGCGTACAAACACGTTAGTTATCGTCATCATTATTCTCTGATTGGTCTGCGCCGTTACCACCATCGGGTGAGATAGCAATAAACAGAGACTGACCATCACGTAGAATACGCAGTAATACCGGCTTTTTAGCGCCCAATGCTGCCCTAACTGCCGTCACTGCCGCACGGGGTGTTTCTACCGTCTGGCCACCAACTGCCTGAATAATATCACCGGCGCGGATACCCGCCTGATCTGCCGGTGAACCGGGCTGGATTTCATTCACCACTACACCATGTACGGAGGCACCAACCCCAAGCTGGCGGCGTAGGTCTGAACTTAAAGGTGTAAGAGACACGCCTAGGTGCTGCCCAGCGTTGGTAGAAGACCCATCTAGGCCGCCGTCATTGTTAGCACTGGCCAGATTGCCAATTTTCAGGCTGGCGGTCTCGGCTTTGCCGCTACGCACATAGCCCACTTTAACATCTGTACCCGGTGCTACGGCCGCAACACGTACAGCAAGGTCGTGCGGGGTGGTAACTTTTTGGCCATTAAAGCTGGTAATAACGTCTTCAGACTTTAAGCCAGCTTTTTCTGCCGGGCTGTCTGGGCTTACGCTGGCAATAAGTGCACCACTTGGGGGCACACCATCTGGCGTACTGGGCAGATTAAGCGCTTTAGCCATAGCAGGTGATACAACCTGAGCGTTAACCCCCAGATAGCCGCGCACCACATGGCCGGTTTTGCGCAACTGGTCTGTTACGCTCCGCACCGTGTCGGACGGAATAGCAAACCCAATACCAATTGACCCCCCACCAGAAGGAGAAAGAATGGCTGTATTTACGCCAACCACTTTCCCATCTTGCGTAAAAAGCGGCCCGCCAGAGTTACCACGGTTAATGGGGGCATCAATCTGGATAAAGTTATCGTAGGGGCCTTCGTTAATGTCGCGCCCACGGGCAGAGACAATACCGGCTGTAACCGTGCCACCTAGGCCATAGGGGTTACCAACGGCAATAACCCACTCACCCGGCTGCACATCATCAGATTCGCCAAGTTCAATAAAGGGTAGCTTTTGAGAGGGAGTAACTTTGAGCAGCGCGAGGTCTGTTTTGCCATCGCGGCCAATAACCTTGGCTGGTAGGGTTGTACCATCATCAAGCGTAACGGTAACCTTAGTGGCCCCTTTTACCACGTGGTTATTGGTCACCACGTAGCCATCAGCCGAAATAAGGAAGCCAGAGCCACGAGCTTCTACCGTCTGGCGGGAATGCTGCGGAGCCATCTGGAAAGGAAACGGGAAGGGAAAGGGCATGCCGCCCATACCACCACCCATACCGCCCATGCCGCCTTCTTCACCCTCTAGGGCATCTGCCTTGATGGTGGACGTAATAGAGACCACAGCCGGTTTGACCTGTTTGACCAGACCGACAAAGTCAGGAATTTTCTGGCTTGGGCCACTTGGCTTAATGGCGCCAGCCGTGTCTTGCGCGTGGGCTGCCTGCCCTAGCACGGGAGCCAAGCCAAAGCCCGCCCCCCCTTCGGCCACCAGCGCAATCCCTGCCATAACGGCCATGAGCGTGTTGCGGCGAGACCGCCCGAAAAATTTTGACACAGATTTTTCCGACATCACGTTTCCGACTGTTCCTTGCTTTGTCTGGTGGGCTTAACGCCCCTCAGGCACGGTCTTGTGGCGCTTTTGCTGGCTCATGCAGCAAAAGTAAAAACCACCATAGAGCTAACGCCTGTGGCAATAAGATGGTTCTTGCCGTGCAAAAACAAAAGAAGCATTCCTGAAAGACTTACGCAATTTTTTAGCGGCGTAGTGCTTGGAAAAAACTTTTTAAGAGTTGCGCGCACTCCTGCTCCCGCACGCCGCCTATCACCTCGGGCTTATGCAGGGTTTCTGCCCTGTATGGCAGGCGTGGGCCGTGCTCCATACCGCCGCCCTTGGGGTCATACGCACCAAAAATAACGCGCCCCACCCTAAAATGCGTAATGGCGGCCGCACACATAGGGCACGGTTCAAGCGTTACCACCAGCGTGCACTCGGCCAAGCGCCTACCCCCTTGCACGCGCACGGCCTCCCGCATGGCCAGCATTTCTGCATGGGCAGAGGGGTCTTGCAGGCTTTCAACATGGTTACGGGCCTGTGCCAGCACACTGCCATCTGGGCCAAGAACAACCGCGCCCACGGGCACCTCGCCACAGGTGGCGGCTTCTTGGGCCAAAAGCAAAGCCTGCGCCATTGGGTTTCTTTGATCGTGCTGTGTCACAAAATATTTCATCTCTCACGCAACGCAGGCCGTTATGCCGCATTATGCTTAAAATAAGGCAGCGTTTTTTCTTGCAAAACTCAGAAAATCTCTGCCATCATGCCACAGAGCTGCCATGATCTGTTCTGTAACAGATATCACGGTTGCTGGTCTCTCTGTTTTAGGCAAGAAAGGATCAGTTCGATGCATAGTCTCACTCTTATCCTTGCAGCCGCAGCAATTGGGCTTGGCCTTTCGGTTGCTGACCGCAATGTTGCCGAGACTGTAGCCTACCACGGCCAAGCAACACAGCACGCCGCTTTGTTGAGCCGCTAGGCAAGCGTTTGGCAAGGGTGATACGCCACCGCGATATTAAGCGTGCAAAATAACGGACACTATGGCAGTGAACAGGCACTTTTGTTCACTTACCCCTAGTAGTAAGACTGCTTTTGCATGACCGCGCGCCGCCCCGTTATTGGTATTACGCTTGACCACGAACCCGGTGGAGAAGGCCGTTACTCGCGCTTTGCGTGGTATGCCCTGCGTGAAAACTATATGTCTGCCGTTACAACGGCGGGTGGATTGCCTGTTGCTTTGCCGCTTTTTCCGCAACTTGCCGCAGACTATATGCCCCATATTGATGGCCTGCTCATTACCGGCGGCGCATTTGACATAGACCCCAGCCTGTATGGCGACACAACACAGCACGAAACAGTAAACCTACGGCCGCGCCGTACCCAAACCGAAAGTGCTTACCTCAGTGCCGCTCTGGCACAGAACAAACCTGTGCTGGGTATTTGTGGCGGCATGCAGCTTATGGCCGTGGCCTTGGGGGGCACCCTTATTCAACATATTCCCGATTCGTGCCCTCATGCCTTGCCCCACGAGCAACCCAACCCAAGAAATGAAGCCAGCCACGCAGCCCTTGTGACCGAAGGCACACTTTTGGCACGCATTACGGGCACCAGCCGTATGGCCGTTAATTCAGCCCACCACCAAGCTGTGCGCACACCGGGGCGCATGGTTGTGAATGCCGTAGCAGAAGATGGCATTATTGAAGGGGTTGAAGACCCCTCCTACCGTTTCTGTCTTGGGGTGCAATGGCACCCAGAATTTGGCATAGACCTTTCAGACCGGAAGATTTTTAACGCCTTTGTTCAGGCGGCAGGAGAAACAGTGTGACGGACGAAGTGCGCGGAGAGCGTATTGCCAAGTGGCTTGGCAGAACAGGCGTGGCCAGCCGCCGCGATGCAGAGCGCATGATTGAAGAAGGCCGCGTAAAGCTAAACGGGCAACCCGTTACGCACCCCGCTACCTTTGTAACCAACAGCGACCTTGTGCAGGTAGATAACAAACCCGTTTCTAACCCTGACCGTACACGCCTATGGCGCTACCACAAGCCAGATGGGTTGGTCACAACCCACAAAGACCCAGAAGGCCGCCCAACTGTTTTTGCCTCTCTGCCAGAAGGCATGCCCCGCGTGATTAGCGTGGGCCGCCTTGATTTAAACAGTGAAGGACTTTTGCTGCTCACGAATGATGGTGAACTGGCCCGCCGCCTAGAACTGCCCTCTAACGGCTGGATTAGGCGTTACCGTGTGCGCGTGTTTGGTGTGGTCGATGAAGCCAGACTCGCTTCTTTGGCAGAAGGCAGCGTGTTTGAGGGCGTGCGCTATGGGCCGATTGAAGCGGTGCTCGACTCCAAAAAAGGTGACAACGCCTGGCTAACCGTGTCGCTCCGGGAAGGTAAAAACCGCGAAATTCGTAAAGTGATGGCGGGCCTAAACCTACACGTTAGCCGCCTGTTACGGACAAGCTATGGCCCCTTCCAGCTTGGCACCTTGCAGCGCGGAGAACTTGAAGAAGTACAAAGCAGGGTTATTCGTGACCAAGTGCCCAAAGCCGTAGAAAAACCAGCAGCACGCAAAACCCATCAGGCCAACTAAAACATGCGTATTATTGCCGGAGCCAGAAAAGGGCGTGTGCTGGCAGCCCCAGCGGGCACAGCAACCCGCCCAACGGCAGACAGGGTGCGCCAAGCCCTATTTGACATGCTGCTCCATGCGCCGTGGGGCGGCCCACGCTTACTAGAGAATGCCCACGTGCTGGATGCCTTTGCGGGCACTGGTGCGCTGGCTTTAGAAGCACTGTCACGCGGGGCAGCCTTTGCCACTTTTTTTGAAACAGACCGGGCAGCCCTGAGCGCACTCCGCACTAATATTGCAAGCTGCCAGTGGCAAGACCGCTGCACAGTCGTGCCACGAGATGTTACAAAACCATCGCGCGCCAAGCATGCGTGCTCCCTGCTGTTTTTAGACCCGCCTTACAAACAGAGTTTGCCAGCGCGCACGCTTGCTGCCCTTGCCGCCCAAGGGTGGGTAGCCCAAGGAGCTATTGCGGTGATTGAAACAGCCGCACAGGAAGACCTGCCACTGCGTGACAACTCAGCCCCCCTGTCCGTTACTGAGCCAACGCAGCAAGACGAAACAGCCGTGCAGCCACCAGCCTATAGCGGTACCTTGCTGGCTGAACGCAAACATGGTGCGGCCCGCTTGTCTGTCTGGCAACTTTAATACGGGTAGTAGGCACCCTTTATTTGAAAGGTGTTCAAAAATTGCTTGAGCCAAAGCATACTCAAGCAATTTTCAATTTTTGAAGCACCTTTTTACGCGCCTAAGAAATGGGGCCTTACCAAAAAAGCTAGGGCCGCTACGGGCGCAATAACGGCCTGACAGCTCGTAAATTGCAGCCCTAAATAAGCCCAAAGCGCATGTTTCCTTACCAGCAATGCTGACGAACCGGCATCAATGCGCTACACCGTCAGACACTCTTTACTGCAAACACGATGAATGGGGTCTTTGATGGCTGGCAGTGTCAACAAGGTTATTCTGGTCGGCAATCTGGGCAAGGACCCGGAAGTACGCACAAGCCAGAACGGCATGAAAATTGTCTCTTTCTCTCTGGCAACCAGCGATACATGGAACGACCGCCAATCTGGCGAGCGCCGCGAGCGTACAGAATGGCACCGCGTTGTTATTTTCAACGACCGCTTGGCTGACGTAGCTGAACGGTTTTTACGCAAAGGCCGCAAAGTATACCTTGAAGGGGCCTTGCAAACCCGTAAATGGACAGACCAGTCTGGCCAAGAGCGCTACACGACCGAAGTGATTGTTGAACGCTTCCGTGGTGAACTTGTTCTGCTCGACAGCCGCTCCGGCGGAGAGGGAGAAGAAGGCGGCGGTTACGGTGGCGGTAGCAGCAACTATGGTGGCGGCAATAGCGGCACAAGCAACTACGGCGGTGGTGGTTACGGCGGCGGCAACGATTTTGGCGGTGGTAACTCTGCCCCACGCCAGAACGCTCCTGCACGCGGCGGCAACACCTCTGGCGGGTGGGACACCCCAAGCGGCAATAACGACCTAGACGACGAAATTCCGTTCTAACAGTTTTAACGCAGGGGCTTGGTACTCAACACTGGGCATGCACCGCAAAGGCATGCCGCCCCTGTTAAACGACTTTTTTAAGTGCTTCTTAAGAAAAACACCCTTTAAAATTTTGCCTTCGCTATAAAAATAAAACTCTATACTGTGGCGTTATGTTACGCACAGCCACAGCCCCCCGACATATTAGCATATTGCTTAAAGCCCTGACGCTGAGTGCAACCATTTGCACTCTTCTGCTACCGCTCTTTATGTTTTTTAGTCGTGCCTTAAGCGATATTGCGGCCTCTGTGATTGGTGCGCTGTTTCTTGTTTACTGTAGTCTAACACAGCAATGGCAGTGGCTACACAAGCCATGGGTTCTGCCTGCTGCGCTTTTTTGTGCGCTTTGCCTGTTTGCCTCTTACATACAGCATAATACGGCTGCAATTTTGCAGGCTATATGCCTCCCACGGCTGTTTTTACTTACCGCCGCCGTGCAAAACTGGGTTTTAACCCGCAACAGTAAGCGCCTGCTGCTGGGTGGTGTGTTTTTTGCACTGGCCTTATGGCTTATGGGCCAATGCTGGCAGCAATATTTTACAGGCTACAACCTACTAGGCGCACCACGCTGGCCAGATGGGTCTTTAACCGGGCCATTTATAAAACCACGGGCTGGTTTTACGCTGCTTATGCTGTTTTTTCCTGGTATTATGCCGGTTGTTTTATGTGCCCTACGCAACAAAGCCTTAAGCCTACGCTTTGCGGGTGGCCTACTGCTCCTGCTTTCGGTGCTAACAATGCTTTTAATTGGGCAGCGTATGAGCACGGTTCTTATGCTCTTTGGTCTTTTTTTAACGGCCCTCTTTATCAAACAATTTCGTGTGCCATTTTTGGCCCTTATTGGCTTTATCGTCGCTGTGGTGGCTAGCCTGCCGTTTGTATCGCCCCCCGTTTACGCCAAGTTAGTTGTTAAATTTACAAACCAGCTCCAGCATTTCTCAAGCAGTGATTACGGTACGCTCTTCAAAAAAGCAGGCATTATGGTGCTAAACCACCCCATTATTGGGGAGGGCATGGATGGGTTTAGAAACTTCTGCTCTTTAAGCCTGCATAGCTCAGCCCCAACACTGCTCGGCCTGCCTGCGCTAAGCAGCTCTGCTGGTATAGGCTGCAACCTGCACCCGCATAACTACTACTTACAGGTGGCAACAACGGCTGGTCTGCCCGGCCTTGCTCTTTTCTGCCTTGTTGTTTTTCTGTGGTTGCAAGCTGGCGCAAAACACCTTGCCCCTACCCAGCACCCGCAACACACAATGTTATTTGTTATGTGCTGCACGGTGCTCTGGCCTGTGACCTCTACCAGCTCTCTCTTTACATTTCCGACTGCGGGGTGGGTCTTTCTTTTTGCTGGTTGGCTTATGGCCGCGAGTACCGCCAATGCCCAAGCCCCTAAAACCGCTGAAGAATAAGACAGCTTTAAATCGAATTGAAATATTTTCTCTAACAGTCACGCTGGCAATTAGTACTGCTTGAAATAAAGCACGCCCGGAAAGGAGAATGTTTTTTCCGGGCTGAATAGCGCATTATCTTCTTGGCGAACTGTTCTTACGCCGCTATAAGCCGCGCATTCTTTCAAGGCAGGATTTCTGTCATTGCAAAGGCTGATAATGACCATGATTACTTTACCGCCGGACTACCGCCCGTCAGACGAAGAAGAGTTCATGAATCCTCTTCAGACGGAATATTTCAGGCAGAAGCTTCTCAAATGGCGTGCCGAACTGCTCAAAGAAGCCGGAGACACTCTGGCCAGCCTGTCTGAAGGTGGTATTCACGAAGCTGACATTACAGACCGCGCCAGCGTAGAAACTGACCGCGCTCTTGAACTACGCACCCGTGACCGCGCCCGTAAGCTGATTGGCAAAATTAACCTTGCCTTACAGCGCATTGAAAACGGCTCTTACGGCTACTGCGAAGAAACCGGAGAACCCATAGCCCTGCGCCGCCTAGAGGCTCGCCCTATTGCGACCCTTTCAATTGAGGCACAGGAACAGCATGAGCGGATGGAAAAAACCCACCGCGACGATTAATTCTGCTTTTTTAGCAGAAACAGGCTTGCGGCCAACGCCTTGAAAGGTTAGAACGCCGCCAGCAAGCTGCTGTAGCTCAGTGGTAGAGCACTCCCTTGGTAAGGGAGAGGTCGACAGTTCAATCCTGTCCAGCAGCACCATAAGTCTCTTCCAAAATTTTCAGTCGTTTACCACACGCCCCCGTAACGATAACGCGTGTGATGTAGCGTTTGCTCTAAGCCTCTATTTAAAAAGCAGCTTGCAACGTGCAAAGTTGAATGCTGGCAGGGTGTTTCGGCGCTGTGTCGCCACAACTGTGCTGTGCTGTGCTGTGCTGTGCTGTGGCACAACTCTATTAGGGCAGACCCTCCCTACCAGAGCAAGCTCAGCTCTTTTTTGAAAAGCCCCCTTATTATGCAGCCACTGCTGGTGGTGTTGGTAAGCTGGTACTGGTTGTATCTGCCCCTCCTGCAATGGCACGCAGGGCTTTCAGGTAGCTTACCCATTCTGGCGGCGTTTCATCTCCGTACACAGTATAGGCCTGCATAATATAAGACTGCTGTGTTTTCAGAAGCGTTTGGGCCTGCGTTTGTAAAGACAGCGTGGGGGGCGTGCTGGCTATAATGGCTCCGTCTTTAAGAGTATAGTAAGCCGAGTTATTATACTGCTCCTGCGTGCAGGCTACTGCCCCCACAGGCAGCGGGCCAGAATAACAGATACCCGGTGCCACCAAGCCATTTTGCATTGTAATAAAATAATACTTATACATAACAGACCAACCCTGATGCATACATCTGGTTATTTGCTGACGAATTCAAGAACGCTATGGTCATATTCATGACCACAGTAGCCCCGGCGTTAAAAGTATAAATATAGCTACCAATAAACAGCCCTGTAGCTCCTGTATTACCGCCACCTTGCACGGCAGTAACACCCCCTACATTTACCTGCGTGCGCGTGCCGTCCATTCTGCTGCCCGAGTCATTACCCGCGTTAATATCGAGCTTAAGAAAGCCTGCTCGCTTGGCTACAAAAGAGATAGAGCCACTCACCCAAGAGGTATTGGGGTTACTGCTCCCCATAACAACAAAAGTTGGTAGGTCAGATATATTAGCAAGGTCGCCTTGGTCTAGCCCATCTATGGCATAGTGCAAGCGGCCAGACCCACTACTAGCCCAGCCTAAACATGTTTTATTGGTGCCAATACCGTTTGCACCCCCTTGTTGTACGGGAGTAAAATTTAACAAAGGTTGGTACTGTCCGTCTGCCCATGTTTGGGTAATGTAGCCATCAAACAAACTTTTCCAAAGTGCGCCACTGGCACCGGGTGTTGTTATGTTATTATCGGCTGTAGAAACCCAAAAAGTGCCGGGCACAAGACCACTTACCACAGCACCTGCAGGGTACCCCTTTATGGCTGCTGCAAAAGTTGCATTAAAAGGGCCAATATACCCTGCTTGTAAAACCTGAGTGGCACGCGATAAACGGTTAAGAAAACCATTCATATCTTGCCCCCGGGGCGGCACGCCACCAGCACCGCGCGGCAAAAAAGTTTCTGGCGGAAACCCGGTGCTAATAGATGCAGTGCCATCACCAGCGGTAGCTTGCTCTTCTGGCACGGCAGACATTTCAGCCGCAGAAGCATTTTGGGCTATAATTTTTGTAAATATGCCTAAATTATCAGACTGTTTCATGGGGCATACCCCTTAAACCTGCGCAAACGCAAACACCTTCAGGTTGTGTGTAACATCACCCCCATGAATGCGGCTGACCAGTTTGTGCAGCAAGGTAAAAGCCGTGACGATTTTTGAAGAAAAACTAAAAATAGGGAAATTCTAATTTAAATAATCATATTTTATTTTTCTTAGTTTTTTGGCTGTTTTTGCAAAAAACAAGCACCCTCACTATTGGTGTACAGGCCTTACAGAACTCTCTTTTGTAAAACCCAATAAGCCTGAATTTTTTAATAAAGTTTACGTTTAAGAAACTATAAAACACAAACACATCATTTTAGACCGGAGCAAAATTCCGGCCAGAAAAACGCGGGTTACCGTAACCGTAACCCGCAATGGCGCACTTACCGAGGGCCATTACCACCGGGGCCGGGTCTGTTTCCCGGGCCGCCACCGGGGCGGTTGGATGAGCCATTAAAACGGCCCGGGCCTTGTGGTCGCCCCATATCACCACGCCCACCGCCCCTGCCCGGCGGCATTTGCCGGGTAAATTGCGGGCGTACTCTACGCTCAGCATAGCCCCAGCGAGAGCCGGGGCCATAGCCGTAATAATCATCATACCGGGGGCCATAGCCGGAATATTGGTAGGCGTTATACCCCCTGCCACCCGGTGGTGGTGCAACACACCCAGAGAGAGAGCCGACCATTGCCAGGCACACGATTAGAGAAACTCGTTTCATGCGTTTTGTCTCCCTCTCAGGGTTTGTTCACTGCCCTCAGACAGCTGCCTTAACCAGAATATGATGTTTTTTACCCGAAGAAAGGCGAATAGCACCTTCTACAGCATCAGTGTTTGTAATCAGTAAATTTTCGTCCGTAACGGGCACGTTGTTAACCCGTGCACCACCACCACGGATCAAACGCCGGGCTTCGCCATTGGTTTTCACCAAACCTGCTTCTACCAATAAACGGAAGACTGGCACACCTTCTTGCAACACATCTGGTGCAACCAGATAAACTGGCAGGTCTGCTGCGGTTAGCTGGCCTTCTTCAAAGGTTTTACGGGCAGCTTCGGCCGCAGCTTCGGCGGCCTCGCGCCCGTGGCACAGGGCGGTGGCCTCTGTGGCCAGAATTTTTTTGGCTTCGTTAATGCCCGCCCCTTCTAAAGCTTCTAGGCGTGCACACTCTTCCAAAGAGAGTTCTGTAAATAATCGCAGAAAACGGCCAACATCTGCATCTTCAACATTACGCCAGAACTGCCAGTAGTCAAAAACTGGCAGGCGTTTTTCAGAAAGCCAAACGGCCCCGTTAGCCGTTTTGCCCATTTTGGCACCAGACGCCGTGGTAAGCAGGGGCGTGGTAAGCCCCATAACACTTTTTTGGTCTGTGCGGCGTACCAGATCAACGCCAGAGACAATGTTACCCCATTGGTCTGACCCACCAAGTTGTAGGCTTACACCATGGCGGCGGTTAAGCTCGCGAAAGTCGTAAGACTGCAAAATGGAGTAATTAAATTCCAGAAAAGTAAGCCCCTGCTCTCGGTCTAGTCGGTTTTTAACCGAGTCAAACGCGAGCATGCGGTTAATGGAGAAGTGCACCCCAACATCGCGTAACAAATCAATGTAAGCCAGCTTGTCTAACCAGTCTGCATTATTAACCAGCTTGGCGTCTGATGTTCCCTCACCAAAGGTTAAAAACTGGCGCAGGCAGCCCTCAATACCGGCAAGGTTGGTAGTAATGATGTCTTCCGTCATCAAACGGCGGGCTTCTTCCCTAAAAGACGGGTCACCAATGCGGGCAGTGCCACCCCCTACCAGCGCCACAGGCCGGTGACCATGTTTTTGCAGCAAACGCAGCATCATGATCTGAATAAGGCTACCCACATGCAAACTGTCTGCCGTTGGGTCAAAGCCGATATACGCAGCAACAGACCCCTTAGCCATTGCATCATCCAGTGCCTGTGCATCTGTGCACTGGAAAATAAAGCCGCGTGCCGCAGCTTCTTGCATGAAAGGACTGTTGTACCCGTTCTCGACCATTCTCTTACCCTAATGTCTGTCGTGTGCCCGCATGGGCCGTGCCCCTCATAGCACAGGCCCCGGCCCGTGCGCAGTGGCGGTTTGGTTTTGCTTTATGCTGTGCCGCCTACGGTCAGGCCGGTCATTTTCAAGGTGGGCTGGCCCACCCCAACCGGCACGCCCTGCCCCGCTTTGCCGCAGGTGCCAATACCGGGGTCTAACTCCATATCTTGCCCGATCATGGAAACCTGCGTCATGGCCTCTGCCCCGCTGCCAATGAGGGTGGCGCCTTTAACGGGTGCGGTAATTTTGCCGTCTTCTACCAAATACGCTTCAGACGCTGAGAACACGAATTTACCCGAGGTAATATCAACCTGCCCACCACCAAAGTGTACCGCATAGAGGCCTCGCTTCATGGAGCTAATCATCTCTTGGGTTGAAGCCTGCCCCGGCAGCATAAGGGTATTGGTCATACGCGGTAGCGGCACATGGGCATAAGACTGGCGGCGACCATTACCGGTGGCGGTCATGTTCATAAGCCGGGCATTAAGCCTGTCTTGTAAATAACCTGTTAAAATACCGTCTTCTATCAGCACAGTGCGGTTGGTGGGGGTACCTTCATCATCAACGGTTAAGCTGCCGCGCCTGTCTGGTAGGGTGCCATCATCAATAACCGTTACGCCGGGGGCAGCAACACGTTTGCCCATAAGGCCTGCAAAAGCAGAGGTGCCTTTACGGTTAAAGTCTCCCTCCAGCCCGTGGCCTACGGCCTCATGCAGCAAAATACCGGGCCAACCGGCACCCAGCACAACTTCCATTTGCCCGGCGGGTGCTGGGCGGGCCTCAAGTGCTACCAACGCTTGCCGCAAGGCTTCATCAACCGCGCCCTGCCATGTTGGTTCTTCTAGCAGACGGTTAATCTGGTAACGCCCGCCAAGCCCGTGGCTACCACTTTCACGTTTGCCGCCTTGCTCTACCACCACAGACACGTTTAACCGCACCAAGGGCCGTAAGTCTGCTACGCGCACACCATCGGCCCGGATAATCTGCACCGCCTGCCATTCACCCGAGAGGGAGGCCATAACCTGCACAACGCGGCTGTCTTTACCACGCGCATACGCATCTATTTGAGAGAGCAGGCCAGAGCGGGCCGCAAAGTCGCTCTCGCCCAGTGGGTTGGCCTCTGTATAAAGGCGGGTGTTGGTTGAACGTGGTGGTGCTGCCAATGTGCCAGAACGGCCACCGCGCACGGCACTCACAGCCTCAACTGCCCGTTTAAGAGCAGAACGGCTCAGGTCGTCTGAGTGGGCAAAGCCTGTTTCTTCCCCCAACACAGAGCGCAGGCCAAAACCGCAACTCGTGTCAAACGAGGCAGAACGAATCACGCCGTCATCAAGCGATATGCCTTCACTTTCGCGGTATTCCAAAAAGAGTTCACCGTCATCCATGCCTTCTAATGCGTCACGCGTCAGGCTTTCGGCCTCATCACGCGCAAGCAACGCCTCGGGCCGTTTGAAAAACAGGTCATCCGTAACGGCCAGTGCACCGGGGCTTGAAGGATGGGACGACATGAACAACACTCCTGACCAGGACAAAAGCGAAAAGGGCACAACACCCCCTAGCAGAACAGGGAGCATACTCAGTTAAGACGCAACGCAAAACCCGCCCGCTCTCATAGCGTTGTGTTTTACACTGCATTCAATACTGGCCTGCCCCGTTTGGCAGCCCCGTATCTACCACCTCTTTTTATGAAAGACAGAGATGAGCCTTTTTTCCAGCAACACAAGCCCTTCTGCCCCTCTGGCACAGGCCCACCCTGCTGGACACCGCTGGCCAACTCTGCACAACGCGTACAACGGTAAGCACCCCCTAACCCACGCCATACACTGGCGGCATGTGTTGCCACTGTGCGTATTGCTAAGCACCACACCATTTGCCGCAATGGCGCAAAATGCTCACCCCAGCGCCACAGACCCTGTAGTGGTTGCTCCTGCTCCTGCTCCTGCTCCTGCTCCTGCTCCTGCTCCTG
>NZ_BAMX01000034.1 GCF_000963965.1 Acetobacter orientalis | reverse complement strand
CTACCATGGGGCTCATCCTCCGAGAGTTTTACTCTCCGGTAAACTAGGGACAGTTCACTACCGCGAAGGATGGTTTCTTCTCTTTCTCCAGAAGCATACGGGGGCTGCACTTTCCCGACATTTAGGAGGAAAATGCTTCGATTTGTTACTCCTGACTTTAACTCTTACCTCACGGGTTTTTCTGTTTCCATAAAACCCGAGGCAATTCAGTTCGGGGCGTTTTTCTGCTGAAGGCCATTGCGAATAATGTAAATGATCCCACTCAGAATCTGCCCGTCGTCCACTCTCTGCACACCATGGGTCGGAGGAAACTGTGGCTTAATCCACCTCCTCTTACTTTCAGACAGCAAAAACAGGGCAGACTTTGTCAATCTACCCATGTTATTTACTGTTAGATCGTCAGTTATTAGCCGAAGCGGGCTTGACTGTTTCTAGTGTTGTGCTTGGCGTTACGGGGCCAGTGGTCGTCAGATTTTCATACTGTTCCGGGCTGGGTGGGCTATCAATGCCTCCAACCGGTATGGGGTGGTGCAACCCTTCATACTGAAAGCCTGTAAACGTCATAGTCTGATCAGGCGTCGGCAGCAGTTTGTCATTCCAGCCCCCGCCCAAGGCACGAACCATACTTACCGCGGCCTGAAGCGCACGGGCTTGAACCTGTGCCTGTTCAATACGGGCATCAAGCGTATTGACCTGCGCAATCAGTGCATCCAGATATCCATCTGCGCCGCCTTTATACAGCGTCATTGTTAAGGTCTGTGATTGCATAGCTGCGTCTACTGCTTGCTTCAGACGCATGCTTTCAGCCCTGAGGCGCGCCGTCATGGAAAGACCATTTTCTACGTCCTTGAACGCTGACAAGACTGCCATACGATAACGGTCACGGGTTTCGCGATAGTTTGACCATGTACGCTGGAGCTGGGCCCTGCGCAGACCTCCTTCAAACAACGGCATGGTCACAGATGCCCCGTAAGACCACATACTGTTTGCCAAATTGGCCAGATCAAACCCGTTAGCGTCAAAGCCGCCATTCGCGTTGAACGATACATGTGGGTAGAACGCTGCGCGAGCAATACCAATAGCTCGGTTAGCCTGTGCCATTTCACGTTCTGCCACAGCAATATCCGGGCGACGTTGGAGCAGTTCAGATGGTATGCCTAACGGAAAAACAGGTTCCGCCGTATCCTGATTAGCTACTTCAGGAACATGAAAAGACGATGGTGACGCGTTGACCAACACAGCCAGAGCATGTTCCAGTATTTCGCGTTGTGCCTGAACATCCAACTGGCGTGCTTGTGTCATGTAAAGCTGATTCTTTGCACGAGCAACGTCAATGCCGGTTGCATCCTGATTATCAAGACGGGTCTGTGTAACTTTCAGGGCCTGCTGATAATAAGCGATAGATTGGGTATAAATAGCATTCTGCGCGTCCAGTCCACGCAGTGCGAAATAATCCGTGGCCAGTTCCGCCTGCAAACTGAGCCGGGCAGACGCATATTGCGCGGCTTGTGCCTGCGCATAATATTTCTGGGCTCTCACCCGGTTGCGGATGGAAGACCAAATATCCGGCTCCCAGCTTGCCATTCCACCATAAAACTCATCCGTGGCCGTAATTGGGCCTTTGTAACGAAAAAGCCTGTCGGAGGAGCTTTTGTTGTTGCTCGACCCAAGGGCAAGCGCAAAGTGCGGCAATAAGTCAGACCGTGCTTCCATGACAATTGAACGGGCCTGAATAAAGTGCTCTGCTTCAGCTTGTAGGTCAGCATTTCCTTCCATCGCTTGCGCTTCAAGTGTTGAAAGGGTTGGGTCTGCAAATAACGTCCACCAATCAGACCGTAAGACTGTATCTTGCGGTTGTGCATCGTGGAACAATCCCTGCCCATGCCATGATGTAGGCACAATAAAGTGTGGAGCCTGATAGGCTGGTGCAAGATCACACGCACTCAGTGCTGTCAGAGTCGCGAGCGTAACCCCTTGCACGCTTTTACGTCGAAAGAGCTTTTTCCCAAAAAAAATCTTATTTCTGTGTGACATCAGGGCAATCTTACCAGACAGGTTAAGAGGAACTTTAGTGACAACGGTCATTCGTCATCCTCCTCGCCATCGTTGCTGCTGGCTGCTGTAAGATACCCTTTTTCCGGCACGCTCAGGTGCACAGTCTGACCTTCCAGAAGATCAGACGGAGGATTGTTTATGATGCGGTCCGTTGGGTTCAGACCTGCATCCACTTCGGTATAAGCATCCGACATACGGCCTACGGTAATGTTTTTATAATGTGCTTTGCTTTGTGTATCGACTGTCACAACCTGCATGCCTTTTTCCTGAAAGACTAATGCTCCTGTTGGAATCGTATAAATACTTCCTTCTGCTGGCGCAGATAGAGCCACAGAGGCAAACGTACCCGGCCATAATTTTTGGTCGGTATTGTCAATGGTGAATTCCGTAACAGCCGTGCGGGTGTTGGGGTCATATCCTTTGGCGATAGTTAGAAAATTGGCCGTAAACACTTTATTGGGATATTGCGGTACTGTAACACGCGCTTTCAAGCCCGGTTTAAGAACGTAGGAGAGGACTTCCGGCACAGAGACAAAAAGACGCATCTCGTGCGTATCCGCTACAGTAAACAATTCACTAGCCGTACCATTGGCGTTCATATTACCGCTACCAGCCCCAACATAATCGCCTACGCTTATGTTTCTGGCGGTTACAACACCATCAAAAGGGGCAACAATGGTCTTAAACTGCTCAAGAGCATCGTAATGATCTACGTTATGCTGGGCAGCCTCCAATGCCGCACGCGCCGATTGTTCATTCGCATTCTGAACAGAAACAGATTGCCCGGAAACTGCCTGAGATTTTCCCATTGAACGCCAACGGTTGGCAGTCACTGTTGCAAGTCCATATTTGGCCTGCGCTACCTGGAGGTCGGCCTTTGCCTGCGCGTATTGTGCGTCCAAACCCGGTGCGTTGACTTCTGCAAGAACATCGCCCTTTTTTACCGGGGCCCCGTAATCCTTGTACCACATTTTCACATAACCGGAGACTTGCGCGTAAATAGGTGCCTCATACCAAGCGTTAATATTGCCTGGTAGTGTCATGGATAATGTAGGTGGGGCGGGTTTCGGCTGTGTAACGGCCACATCAGGCACGCTGGCGTGTGTCGCATCCGCCCGCAGTGTAACTTCACTATGCAGGTGTTGTACTTCTAAATACGCTACATATCCCACAAGCACACATAGCAGGCAGCCAATAAACAAACGTTTTTTTGTAAAAGTGGACATCAGACGACCTCCTGCTCATTGTCATGACCCGCTTTAGACGAGCACATTTTTTTTGTGTGAGAGCGATTGTGAAAAATTGCATAAACGCAAGGAACGAACAGAAGCGTTGAGATGGTCGCCAGAATAAGCCCCCCGATAACTGCCTTTCCCAACGGTGCATTTTGAGAATTGCTTATAGCCATTGGAACCATACCAATTACCATGGCAGAAGCCGTCATAATAACTGGGCGAATACGGCCAAATCCGGCTTCCACTGCGGCAACAAGCGCGTTGCCGTGTAAGGCAAAACGCTCCTTAGCGAACGAAACGACTAGAATGGAATTTGCCGTTGCTGTTCCCATGCACATGATGGCACCCGTCAACGCGGGCACAGAAAGACGTGTCTGGGTTAGGAACAAGCTCCAAGCGATACCTGCCAGTGCCCCAGGAAGTGCTGAAATAATAATAAAAGGATCAATCCATGACTGGAAATTGATCACAATCAGCATATAAATTAGCACAACTGACACGATCAGCCCTGCAACCAGTTCCATATACGCACCATGCATGGTGACAGCCTGACCACGAACATCCACCACCGCTGTCTGCGGTAGGTCATGATGTGTGTCAGCCACTACCTGCCTGACCTGTTTCAGAACGGCACCCAGATCGCTCCCTTCTGTTGACACATAAACATCAATTTCTGGCATTGAGTTATAGTGGGACACCTGCCCCGGCGTGCCAGTGGGCGTCACCGTGCTGATGCTGCCCAGAAGCTGCATGTCCGTCCCTTTAGGGTCACTGTCCCCTTTATCAACCGGAATAGTCAGTAAATCATTATAGTGGGTGAGTTGATCCTGTGAAACATAGACGTTGAGTGGGAACGTAATACCTGTTTTGGGGTCCAGCCAGTATTGTGGGTCGACCGTCTGGCTGCCTGAAAGAGTCATCAGTTCATTATTGGCAATATCCGCTTCGGTCATACCTGTGGCCTGACCAAAAGTTCGATTGCCTTGCACAAACAAAGTTGGTGTTTTCATAGTCTGCTGGATAACGACATCGGCAGAGCCGGGAATAGCCCGCAGCTTGTTCACCAGCAGACGAGCATACTGGTAGTTACTTTGGAGTTCGGGCCCCGAAATCTGAACGTCGATTGGCGCTGGTGAGCCAAAGTTTAGAATTTTGTCTGTCAGATCGGCAGGCTGAAAAGTAAAAGTGCTACCAGGAAATTTTTCTGAAAGATCCTTTCTAAGCAACTTACGATAATCCCAGACAGGAGATTCCTCATCCTTAAGAGATATCATTAAGTCGCAGTCCTGCGTGCCGATGGATGGTGTCGGAATAAAAGCCTGATTATGCGGCCCTTCCGGCAGCCCACAGTTATTAATAATACCCATAACCTTACCAGGTAAAAGCTTCTCAATTCGGTCATCTACCAGGGAGACAATACGGCCCGTTGTTTCAATCCGCATTCCCAACGGAGTGCGCATGTGCATCTGCATCATCCCGGATTTCACTTCTGGAAAGAAGTCCTGCCCGTTAACCAGAAACAGCCCAAGAGACAGCACTGATAGTCCGAGAAACACGGCAACAAACCGACCACGCTTTATAACAATGCGTTCTAAAAAGCGACCATAAGAAGTGCGAAATTTATGGAATTCCTGCTCAAATTTATTCTGGAAACGTCCCAAAATCCCTTTCGGCAAGGCCAGATGTTCATCACTGTGTAGACCCGGATGAACCTGTCCAGCCAACAGATATTTGGCCATGGTTGGCACCAATGTACGGGACAGAATGAAAGAGGCCAGCATGGCATAAACAATAGCTTCTGCCATGGGCATAAAGAGCCAACCGGCGACCCCACTCAATCGGAAAAGTGGTGTCCAAACAATACAGATACATAATGTTGAAACCAGAGTTGGCACCACAATCTGGTTGGCGGCGTCAATAATGGCGCGCTCCAGTTCCTTTCCTTCTTCAAGATGGGTGTCGATATTCTCGATCATAACTGTGGCATCATCTACCAGAATACCAACTGCGAGTGCGAGCCCCCCTAACGTCATGACATTGATGGTCTGTCCAGACAGTAACAAGCAGATAATAGCAGAAAGAATAGCAAGTGGAATAGAAGTGGCGATGATGAGCGTGGATCGCCATGATCCTAGAAATAACAGCACTACAAGGCCTGTGAGAATAGCCGCCGTGACCATTTCTCGCACAACATCTTTGATAGCATCTTTAACGAAAACCGAGGCATCACTCAGTATAGAAATATGTACGTCTGGCGGTACGAGTTTTTGTATACGGGGCAGAAGTTCCTTGGTGCGTGCTACAACATCTAGCGTAGAAGCATCACCACTTTTCATAACAACGACTTCCACACCCTGACGACCTTTGACCACCACGAGGTTGGTCTGCGGATGCCCGCCACGATAAACCTGCGCAACGTCATGCACATAGATAACAGCGTTACCAACACGTTTGACTGGGATATCACCCAATTCCTTCATGGAACGGGGAGTAGCGTTGGTTTGCACCATCCAATCGGTTGTTGCGATTTTTTGGTCTCCCGCGGGGAGCACAATATTCTGCTTACGCAAGGCATTCTGTACGTCCATTGCAGAAAGGTGATGCGCCTGTAATTGCTTCTGATTAAGCGCCACCATAATAAAGCTGTCCATACCACCATATGGATGTGGCAAAACAGCACCCGGTACTGTTACCAAAACAGGCCGAATGCGGGTCATGGCAATTTTATACAGATCAGACGGCGTTTGTTTTTCAGACGTAATCTGGAGTGCCAAAACTGGTACAGAGGAAGCTTCAAGCTTCATGACCATCGGAGCTGGGATATTATCAGGAAGCTGCTTGATAACCGTTTGAGAGATAGCCGTGACCTCAGCTTCAGCTTCCCCGATATCCGTACCGGGCTGGAAGTAGATATTAACGATACTTCTACCGTAATAAGAGCTACTTTCCATATGCTCTATACCCTCCACTGTGGAGGTTACGGCAAGTTCGTAGTTATAGGTGATACGGCCAGCAAATTCCTCAGGAAGCATGCCACCGTATGTCCACACCACAGACACAACGGGAATCCGGATATTTGGAAACACGTCAGTCGGTGCCTTGAAAAGAGACATTACACCAAAGGCAAAAATTAGCAGAGACAATACAATAAAGGTGTAAGGCCGCTTAAGCGCCGTCACAACGATGGCATTCATGCGTTTCCTTCCTTGCTGGAGTCATGGAATTCAACGCACATTAGAATTGGAGTTATACAAAAGTATTTTAAAAAAAACATTATTATGATATATAATTTTTTAATAAATTAAGATTTAAAGCCTGAACTTGCTACACTTACGATCTTTTTAATAAGATTTTTTCCACAACTTATTTTTTTACTAAAAGATTATATACTTGATGCTTTTAATATTTAGGTTGAAGGCTTTTTCGCCGCCTCCACCTCTCCTGCTGTTCCAGAAAATAATAGATCCTGAGCCTAAATTGCGGTCACAGTTCCGTAAATAGGCCACTGGACTTGTAACGTTTTTGTGCCGGCCATCTGAGCGTTTTAAACTTGTGTCAGGAGACCGACGAAACCATAAAACATACGGAAGATTTCAAGCGCGAGGCCGTGAGGATTGCGTTGAGTAGTGGACTGTCACGCACGCGGGTTGCGACAGATCTGGGCATTGGCCAATCCACTTTGGCGAAATGGATAGTGGATTATCGTCCGAGCGAGCTGGTATCCGGGCCTCAGGCTGATCTGGCCCGCGAGAATGAACGTCTTCGCCTGGAGAACCGAATTCTGCGGGAGGAGAGGGAAATCCTAAAAACCGATCTGAAGATACCCTTGAAGAAGAGGCTCAGAGAGCCCGAGAGAAAGGTTTACCAACCTTGAGTGGCAAGAGCGTCAAAAACCATATGATGCGCCTCTCGACCCTGTGGAACCAGTTACACCAAAGGGAGTTGGTCTCACGCAACCCATGGACCGGATGGAATTTTGAAAATGGGCAAAAGACCGTCCGGAGAAGCTGGACAGCTAAAGAATTAGCACTCTTGGCGTCTGCTTCATGGCATAGCACGTCCGTGCCAGAACATACTTGCCGGCTGGTCACATTGATTGCTGCTTATAGCGGAATGCGATTGGGAGAAATCTGCACTCTGAGAAAAGAAGACCTCCAGACCGTAGACGGTATCCCCTGCTTCCTAATACGCCCCCATACCGAAACCAGCAGGGCACCGAAAACAGAAGCAGGCACCCGCATGGTGCCAGTCCATTCAAAACTGGTTGACGCAGGAGTTCTGGCTCTTAAGGATACCACAGACGGCCCATACCTCATCCCTCGCTTGAAAATTTCAAAACAGGGTATCAGGGGCGCAGCACTGGGACGAGCGTTCTCTTTGCTCAAGACCCGTATCGGCCTGCCAGCGGAAATCACGTTTCACTCATTCCGGCATACTGTCTCAACCCAGCTTCGAAACGCAGGTGCCAATATCAGAGAAGTCTGGATTGACCGTCTCCTTGGCCATGAAGCAACCCATAAGAGCCAAGGGACGACTACTTATCTGACCAGCATTTCAACAGCCAATCTCAGGCAGACGGTGGAAGCCATAAGCTACCCAGAAACAGCCTTTGCAAACATAACGATTTAAAAGGGAGCAAGCAGTGCTCAATGGCTACCCATTAAGTACTGCTGGCAAGGGGGAGAAACCTCCCCCGTTGCCCCCCTAAATTATAGAAATTTAGGAAATACCTTATTGCATATCGAATCTGAGACCTAACCCTATTGATGTAAAATACCAAACCTGCAATGTAGCTCCCTGTAACAATTTTCTGATCATTAGAGGAAAATATATAGTGTTTAATAAGGCTATAAAAAATATTCTATTAGGCTCTTTTTCTCTACCGTTTCTATCTGGTTGCGCCAGTATTGTAAGCGGGGGACACCAAACTATATCCATCACAACAAATCCACCCGGTGCGAAATGCGCAGTTTATCGCGATGGGATACAAATTGGCTCTATTAATTCCACGCCTGGCTCTGTAACTGTAAGCCGCAAAGAAAGTGATTTGACTATAGGTTGCCTTAAAGAGCATTATGATTTTTCCAACGCTCAAAACACTTCCGACGTGAATGGTTGGGTTTTTGGCAACATTGGCTTCGGTGGTTTAATCGGTGTTGTTGTAGATATGGCAACAGGTGCTGTTCGCGCTTACGACCATAAAACAACAGTAGATATGATACCGCTTAGTGATAAGATTGCTGCTCCAGTTGGCCTTCCTGATCAGTTCCCCGGCCCTATCACTCGGGTTACACCAATTTCCAGTGGAAAATGACAGCACCTGAACCCTCTCTGACTATACCCCACCTTACGACAACAAGCGTCTCACAGCAATCAAATGGCCCGTTCTCAATGCATGAGAACGGGCCATTTGATATTAACTACAATCCCCAGAGACCGCTAGCTTAAGCCCCTCAATCTCTTTAGTGCCCTGTTCTTCAGAAACCACTTTCAGCTTTGAGCTCGCTGACCAAACGCCCATTGTAATTTGTTGTTGAACAAAATAGTTTTTACCTACATTTGTAAATAAAGAGATGTCGTGACGTGTCGTTTCACCTTCTGTTGACAAACGATGATCTTTATCACCATCAACAATCGAATAAAAAAACATATTATTCGCTGTTTTGCCAACGCACTTCCCATCAATACTAATATCCCGTTTGAGAGCCTGCCCCATAAAGCTGTCTCTGTAAAAGTAGATAGCTGCTTTCCCGGCAGGGGGATTGCTGAATTTTTTAGCAAACGCCATATCTTCCTGAGATGCCAAAGGAACACTAGCGCACGCTGATAAAAGACAAAGAACAGGCAGAGTAATAGCAATATTTTTGAACATATGTTTCCCTTAAGCATCAAAATAGGATCTATATTATTTCTAAAAATTTTTAGCAATTCATATAAAATTTTACAATTCAGAAAACCATCTAGGCTCAGGCCCAATTAATTTATTGAACTAAGCGAGAGGTTGTGATTCACAGGCTTACCGATGGAGGTAGGCCT
>NZ_BAMX01000035.1 GCF_000963965.1 Acetobacter orientalis | reverse complement strand
GCAACGCAACGCAACGCAACGCAACGCAACGCAACGCAACGCAAAAAAAGAGGACTTTACCTGCGTGGTAAAGCCCTCTTTTCTTTTGTTATCCAGCACCTTTTAACCAGCCTTATAAAAACTCTAAGGCTGGCTTTAAAACAGACTTAGTGCGCCCCGGCAGACTTACCGCTCCCCGTAATGGGAGAGAACAAGAAGCAGAACGGTACGCACAAAAATGCCCCTATACCCAAAATCATAAAGACCTCGTTATAGGTTAAAATGGCAACCTGTTGTGAAAACTGCACAAATTGGGCGTGCTGGGCTATGGCGCTGGCGGTACTCTCTGGTGCACCGCGCCCCTGTGCCAAAGCCTTAGCATGGTCTAGGTAGTCGTTATACGGTTGGTGGTAAGGCGTCATCCAATGCACCATGTGGGCTTGGTGCGCCTGCCGCCGCTCTGTTAGCAAAGCTGTTGCGCCAGAAATAGCCAAAGACCCCAAAACGTTACGCGACATACTGAACAGGGCCGAGGCATCGGCATTCATTTTTTCAGGAATGGTCGAGTACGCAATGGTCGAAAGCGGCACAAACAAGAAGGCAAGGCAGGCTGTCTGGCTCATACGGAAAAAGACCAAATGCCTAAAATCAAGCCCCGGCACCAAATTAGCCGATGCGTAAAGGGAAATCCCCATCAGGAAAAACCCGAGCGCAATAACGTTACGCACACTGGTTAACGACATGAGCTTACCCACAATGGGAATAAGCACAATAACCGCAATACCACCGGGCGAAAGCACAAGCCCCGACAGCGTTGCCGTATACCCCATAACCTGCTGTGCAAACTGCGGCACAATAATCGCTGAGGAATAAAGCAACGCCCCCATAGCCCCCATAAGGGCCGTACCCACAGCAAAGTTGCGGTCTTTAAACACCCGCAAATCTACTGCCGGGCGGTCTGTATGCAGCAACCACAGCACAGCGCCAACCAAGCCCAACACGGCAAGCACGGCCATAACCCGAATAAAGGTAGAGCCAAACCAGTCAGAATCTTCGCCGCGGTCTACCATCACCTCAAGGCAGGAAAAACCGAGCGTAATAAGGCTTATACCAATAACATCAACGGGGGCTTTGCGCTTTCTGGCCCATGGTGGGTCTTCCACCATTGTGGCCACACCCAGTGTCGTTAAAAAGCCAAACGGCACGTTAATAAAGAAAATCCACCGCCATGAAAAATTATCGGTAATCCAGCCACCAAGCGTTGGGCCAATAACCGGGCCAACAACAGCGGCAATGGCAGTTAGGCCAAATGCTGCGGCGCGTTTTTCAGGCGGAAAGCTGTCCAGAATGATAGATTGCTGGTTGGGCTGTAACCCCCCACCAAAAAACCCCTGCATCATCCGGAACAAAATAAGCTCAACCAGAGATGTTGCCATGCCACACAGGAAAGAAGACACCGTGAACATGACAATACAAATCATGAAATATTGTTTGCGGCCAAAGACCTTACCCAACCACCCAGAGATGGTGAGCACAATACCATTGGCAACAAGGTAGGCGGTTAGCGTCCAGGTTGAATCGTCATAGGTGCTAGACAGGCTACCCGCAATATGCGGCAAGGACACGTTTACAATTGTCGTGTCCAAAATTTCCATAAAGGCCGCCATCGTTACCACGAAGGCAACGGCCCACGGGTTGTGGCGGGGTTTCCACCCCGCCTCGGCTACGTCGGCCTGTGCGCTCATTGCGCAGCCTGCGGCTGTGGCGCACGCTGCTGTGCGTGTGGCGCACCGTCTGACTGGCCTTGGGTATCAACATGCACCACCGGCACAACAGACAAGCCCAGTGCTAGCTGCTGGTTAGGGTCTAGCCCGTCATCAATCACAATTTTAACCGGCACACGCTGCACAATTTTTACGTAGTTGCCCGTAGCATTTTCAGGCGGGAACGCACTAAAGGTTGCCCCGGTACCTTTTTGCAGGGAGTCAACATGACCATGCAGCTTGAGAGAGGGGTACGCATCAACCTTAACATCCACCTTCTGGCCGGGGCGGATATGGGTAATCTGGGTTTCTTTGTAGTTAGCCACAACCCATACTTCTGGCTCTACAATAGACAGCACATGCTGGCCTGCGGCCACGTAGTTGCCCAACTCAAGGTTACGCTGAGAAATCCAGCCATCACAGGGTGCGCGTAGCTCTGTCCATTCAAGGTTCAGGGCTGCGTTATCCAGTTCGGCCTGAGCATATTTAACCTGCCCTTCCTGCTGGCTAACCCGAATTTTGGTATTGTTAATGTTTGGCAGCACAGGAGTTGCCATTTGCACCGCACCCTCAGCTTCCATCACCTGCGCTTTGGCGGCGTCTAATGCCGCGCGGGCATAGTCAATATCTTGCTGCGAGGTTGCCGCACGCTCAACAGAGTGTTGGCGTTTATAATCGGTCTCGGCCCTAAACTGCTGTGCTTTTGCCGCAGCCAAAGTACCCTGCGCCTGCACCAACTTACCGGGGAACTCAAGTGCAGCAACATCACGCAGCATTTCAGATGCCTGAAAAGCGGCCTGTGCTTGCTCTAAAGAGCCTGCGGCTTTGTCGCGTGCAGCTTTCCAGTTACGCGGGTCTATGCGGGCCAAAAGCTGGCCTTTGTGCACATACTGGTTATCGTTCACCAGCAATTCAGTCACGTAGCCGTCAACATGCGGTGCAATGGTAACAGAGCGCCCGGCGGTAAAGGCGTCATCTGTCTCTACCTCGTTACGGGTTAAAAACCAGTACACCCCGGCAGCAATAGCCAGCACCACCAGCACAACCGTGAGAATAATTTTGCCGCGTGCACTTTTTTTGCCAGCCGGCTTCTTCTCGTTTTCAGACACTTCACCAGACTGTTCGTTATGCTCGTCGGCCATCCTGTTCCCCGTCTTTCAAACGTACTTCCGCACTGGCAGCCAGCATGGGGCACCAAACACCCACCATCGCTGACCGATCGGTTCGGTCAGTATGTGACACGATCCCGATGCTGCTTCAAGCAGACATCAGAGGGATGGTGCATTTTTCGGGCAGGCCACAACGCCTAAACCCGAAAATAATGCTACCAAAACAAATAGTTATATAAAAATAGACCTGCGCAGTCTTTTTAACGCTCTAACCCTTGCGTACGCACCAGCCGGGCATAAAGCCCATTTTGCAGCATGAGGCTATCGTGGGTGCCGCGCTCAATAGCGCGCCCTTCTCGCATCACCACCACAAGGTCTGCCGACCGTACGGTCGAAAGCCTATGGGCCACAATAATGGTAGTACGTTGGTGGCGCATCTGGGCCAAGGCTTGCTGTACGGTGGCCTCGTTCTCGCTATCTAGAGCACTCGTGGCTTCATCCAGCAGCAAAAGCCGTGGGTCGCGCAGCAAGGCGCGGGCCAAGGCAACACGCTGCCGCTGCCCGCCAGAGAGTCGCTGCCCGCCCGGCCCCACGCTGGTCTGGTACCCATTGGGCAGGTCTAAAATAAAGCTATCCGCCGCTGCAGCACGGGCTGCGGCTTCAACCTCGGCCTGTGTCGCACTCGGTTTGCCAATCAGAATATTGTCATAAACAGAGACATCAAACAGCAAAGGGTCTTGGCTTACATACGCTATAGCCCCACGCAGGCTGGCCAGTTGTAAATGCCGTACATCTTGCCCGTCCAGCATAATGCTACCTGACGTAACATCATGCAGGCGCGGCACCAACGAAAGGGCCGTAGACTTACCCGCCCCTGAAAGCCCTACTAATGCAACGGTCTGGCCTGGCTGCACCTCAAAGCTCAAACCATCCAGTCCTACACGCCCATCATTATAAACAAAGCCGACATGGTTAAACACCAAATGGCCGTGGCCAGCAGGCAGCGGTATGGCGGTGGGGCTGTCGGTTACCGCAGGTTTTTCATCAAGAATGCTAAAAATACGCACAAGCCCGGCAAGGCCTTCCTGTATTGCCGCATGGAAAGAGCCTAACGCCCGCAAAGGGCGCGCAGCCAGCAATAAAGCAGCCACAAAGCCAGAAAAATCGCCTAGCGTGGCCCCACCCATTGCAGCCCGCCAGCCTGCAAAACCAAGCACCGCAGCCACCGCAGCACCGCCAAGGGCTTCTAACAGGGGGTCAACCCGTGCGCGGCCTTTGGTAATGTTCAACATTGCCACATAAAGCCGGTCAAAAGAGAGTGTCGCACGGGCATTCTCTTTTTGCTCCATGCCGTACACCCGCACCGTGCGGGCTTGAGCAAAACTTTCTGTTAAAAAAGCAGCGGTCTCACCTATACGCTCCTGCATACCGCCTGAAGCCCGGCGTACCCTTTTACCCAGTTTTTGAATGGGCACAGCCGCAATAGGGTAAAGCAAGCCAGCAATAAGGCTTAGCTCCCAGTCCATATACACCATAGACACAATCAGCCCCAGCACCGTTACCACGTCTCCCAACGAGTTAACGGCACGGATCATGGCTTCACGAATAGAGACCGCATCTGTGGTAAAATGGGTAGCCAGCTTGGCCGGGGCTTCGCGCTCTATGCGGGTAATGTCAGTTTGCACAAGGTGGTTAAACATGTCCCCCTGCAAGCCGCGTATTACTATAAGCACCAGCCCTTGGGCCGCCAGAGTTTGCCCGTACTGAGAGAGCGCCTTAGCCATGGTAATAACCACCACCAGCATGGGCACTTGGTACAAAATGCGCGTATCACGCTCAGAAAACATATCAAGCGCCCGCTGGATCACCAGCGGGTAAAGAGCAGTTAAAACCGCTGTCAGCAAAGTTAGGCCAATAACAGCCAGTATACGGGCCGGGTGGCGGCGCACTTGCTCACGCCATAAACGCGCAAGCAACACGCGCGTATCATCAGATGAAAAAGCAGCCTTTTGGCGGTTTTCACTCGTAGAATTTGGCTGGCCAGTAGGCGCTGGAGCAGACGGCAAAGGCGGCTGAGACTGTTTTGCGGGCGCAGGGGTCATTTAGTCCCTCTACCAGCCCCACAGGCACCAGTAAAAGCCCCCGTCTCTAAAATTCGTACGCAGCAACAAACACTCAGTGCAAAAAGGGCACCTGCGCCAAGCAGGCCTCTTGTGTGGGGGTACAGCCGTTTTGCTGCCACCACTGGCGCAAGCGGGCCAGTATTTGCCCCATCTGCGGCCCCGGCGGCACCCCGGCGGCCAAAAGGTCTTTACCCGCTACCGGAAACACCGGCACAGGCAGCGTTACAAGCCTTTGCCGTAACTGTGCAAAAGCCTGCGCACTCTCAGCCTGCCTAGCCGGGCACACCAGCAAAGCAGTTGCTTGCGCCAGCCAACTTTGCCCCAGCAAAACCGGCAAAGCATTATCTGACAGCAGGCAGCTTAGCTCTGCATCGCTCAACTCTGGCTGTAGGCCAACGGGCGTGAGTAAAGCCTTCAGTAAACTCTCCTCAACGCGGGAAAGTTTTAAGTTACGGGCGCAAGCCTCCGCCCCGCCATCAATTAAGCCAGCTAAGCGCAGCACCGGCTCTGACGGTGCCCCCACCGCTACCAAGGCTGCAAAATGCTCTACCCTTACCCCTTGGGCAAACACGGCTGCCAACACACCCAAGCGCGCCATAAGCAACACCTGCTGTGCGGCCTGTGGCCCTACCAACAAGCGTTGCAGCTCAGACCATACCCGCTCAACCGAGAGTTTTTTTAACAGATCAGTTCTTTTCTCTATGGCCGTTACAGCCTGCACATCTGGCTGCCCGTGGCCGTAGCGGCCCTGAAAGCGAAAAAAACGTAAAATACGCAGGGCGTCTTCTTCAATACGTTGGGCCGCTTGGCCTACAAAACGCACATGCCCGGCTTGCAGGTCTGCCTGCCCGCCAAAATAATCAAACAGCACACCCTCTTTATCGCGCGACATCGCATTGATGGTAAAATCACGCCGGGCTGCATCTTGCTGCCAGTCTTGCGTCCAGCTTACCACCGCGTGGCGGCCATCTGTTTCAGTGTCTTGGCGTAGGGTTGTAATTTCGTAAGGGGCACTGTCAATTACGGCTGTAACGGTGCCATGCGCCAAGCCTGTTGGCACCACTTTAATGCCAGCGGCTTCAAGCGTGGCTTGCACGTGCTCGGGTGGCTCTGGGGTTGCTATATCAACATCGGCCACACTGCGCCCTGCCAACAGGTCGCGCACCACACCACCCACAAGGCGGGCATGGGGCAATACCGCCCAAATATGCGCCAAAGCCTGCCGCTGCGCTGGCGCCAACCCTACGCTGCCAGCATTTAGTGCCAAAGATGTTGTGTGCTCAGCCATACCCAAACCTTACCCGTCTGAGGGCATAAGAGAGAGCGGAAAAAAGCAGTCACAGCTCCACACCCCCATGCACGGCACACCATTGCACTGCCCCGGCTCGGCCAAGGCTGCGAGTTCGTACCACACTGGGCGCGATAAACGTGCCTCTATCGGAAACGCTCCATCACCAGCCCTAATGGTTAGGTAGGGGGGGCAGCCGCCATCGCAACACGCATCGGGCGGCGTTTGCCAATAAGCGCGAATCGGGTTGTCTCTGCTGGCCACCACAGGTTCATCAATATTGGTCCGAAAACACAGTTTTTGCAGCCGTCCAGCGCCTTGCCAGTCTAGCTCTACGGCCAAAAATGGCACATCTTCCACTTCTATGTCCCCGCTTTCAAAGGGGGTGCGTAACAAGTAGGTGCCTTTTTCATCGCGCGTTAGCATAGAGCCAAACATGCAAACCATGGCTTTGCGTTTAATAGGTGTGCCCCGGTACAACCACACACCATCTCGCTTAATCAAAAAGGGCAGTTTTCTGGTATTTTCTTCACCATCTGCCGTTTCTGCTGTTGCGCCGTGGCATTGTAGTGCACTCTCAGAAAAAGGGGCTTTGTCCTGCACTGACAGATAATCCTGTTATGACTGTTTCACTGCTTAGAGCATGATATAGGGATGGTACCCCGCTTGATGTAAGCCCCGTATCTGACCAGACTGGACCCATGACCGTATCTGACACACAGCCCGCCTTCGGCCAGAACGCTTCTCTTACCCCAGATGTGCGCGAGGCAGACCGCCTTTGTGCCCAGCTGCAAACCGTGCAGCAAGAGGTCTCACGACTCCTTTTTGGGCAGGAGCAGGTTATTAACCAGACCCTTACCGCTATTTTAGCGGGCGGGCACGGCCTGCTGGTTGGCGCACCCGGCCTTGGCAAAACCCTGCTGGTCACCACACTAGGTACCGTGCTGGGGCTAGATGCCCGCCGCGTGCAGTTTACCCCAGACCTTATGCCCTCAGACATTACGGGCAGCGAAATTTTAGATGAAGATGCCACAGGCCGCCGGAGCTTCCGTTTTGTGCCCGGCCCCGTGTTTTGCCAGTTGCTTATGGCCGACGAAATTAACCGCGCCAGCCCCCGCACCCAGTCTGCCCTGCTGCAAGCCATGCAAGAGCACCGCGTTGCCGTTGCAGGCACAGAATACAAGCTGCCACAGCCTTTCCATGTTCTCGCCACCCAAAACCCGCTAGACCAAGAAGGCACCTACCCCCTGCCTGAAGCCCAGCTAGACCGCTTCATGCTGCAAATTCCCCTCACCTTCCCAGATGAGGCCGCAGAGCGGGCCATGCTGCTGGCCACAACCGGCGCCCAGAAAGCCACCGCCCAACAAATTATTACGGCAGAAACCCTAAGTGCTGCCCAAACTCTGGTACGCACCCTACCCGTGGGTGACAAAATTATAGATGCCATTTTGCAGCTTGTACGTTCCGCCCGCCCAGAAACCACATATAACGACACTCTACGCACCCAAATTGCATGGGGCCCCGGCCCACGTGCGGCACAGGCCCTTATGCTGGCCACCCGTGCGCGCGCATTGCTAGATGGCCGCCTCTCTCCCAATTTGGATGACGTTATTGCCCTCGCCCGCCCCGTGTTGGCCCACCGTATGGGGCTAACCTTTACCGCCCGGGCAGATGGCGTGCAGCTTGATGATGTACTGACCCAGCTTTTGAAACATTTAGGCTAAACCTCTTGCCTGCTCTCGCCAGCTTCTTGCAGCGTCTTACAAAACGCACGCCACAACCTCACCCACCGCGTGATGATTGGTCGGCCGCGCAAGACTTTACGGCCTCGCTCACGCCTAAAGCCAGCGCAGCCCCCCGTAAAACGCAAGAACAGCCCAACCCGGCTCGGTTAGCCCCACAGGCCGCAGCGCTTGCGGCCCGCCTGCCTGACCTTATGCTGCAAGCCAACCACCTTGCGGCAACCCTTCAAGCAGGGCAGCACGGCCAAAAGCGCGCAGGCAGTGGTGAGAGTTTCTGGCAATACCGCCAAGCCCAACCCGGTGAGCCTGTACACCACATAGACTGGCGGCAATCTGCCCGCACAGCCCACGCTTACGTGCGGGAAACAGAGGCCCAAGCCCCCCAAACCTATTTGTTGTGGTGCGACCTAACACCGTCCATGCAGTGGCGCTCTGCCCCCAACCTGCCAGAAAAGGGTGAGCGGGCTATTTTGCTGCAACTGGCACTGGCCGCGTATTTGTTGCGCAATGGGGAGCATGTGCGCCTGCTAACCCCAAGCGGGCCAGCAACCCCACCCCCGGCAGGCACACCGCTAGAACGGTTAGCCCTGACCTTGGTGGGTATGGCAAAAACGACCACGCCCCCTTTTGCAGCACTCCCCCCAACATCTGTCGTGCCACGCCACGCACGGCTTATTATTGCCAGCGACTTTTTGTGCGATGCCTCCCTCCTGCATGCAACACTCCAACACCTTGCAGGTGTGCCCGCACAAGCACATCTTGTGCATATTGCAGACCCCGTCGAATATTTACTGCCCTATAAAGGCCACATCACATTTCAAGGGTTAGAGCACGAGGCCCCGCTAGACCTGCCCCATGTGCAAGCCTTACAGCAGGCCTATAAAGACCAAATGAGCGCACACACCGCTACCTTGCAAACTTACGCAAGCCGCTATGGCCACACACTCACACACCACACTACACAAAACGCGCCCTTACCCACGCTGCTTGCCCTGCAAGACCAAATGAGCGCACACACGCACCATAACGGGGGCCGTGTATGATTTTTCTAACCCCCATAGCCCTAGCTGGCCTGCTTAGCCTGCCGCTCGTTTGGTGGCTGCTTAAAGCCACACCACCCAAACCCCGCACGCAAACTTTTCCACCCATCCAAATTTTACGCAGCCTGCACCCAAAAGAGACAGACGCGGCCCGCGCACCACTTTGGCTCTTACTTATCAGGTTAGCGGCCCTTACTTTGCTGGTTTTAGGGCTGGCGCAGCCTGTTTTACCCGGCAACCGCCTGCCCCCTGCCGGGCACGGCCCTATTGCCGTGGTGTTAGATGATGACATGCTGGCCGCCACAAACTGGAACCAGCGCCTCAACACCGCCCTGTCTTTGCTTGATGATGCCGAGCACGCAAACCGCCCCGTGCTGCTGCTGCGCACAGCAGCCCCGCCCACCATTACGCAAGACACACAAAACGCTCTGGTTGCACAACCCGCAGCCGTTGTCAGGCAAGAGCTTGCGGCCCTCCGCCCCATGCCATGGGGTACAGACCGCGCCACTTTGGCAAAAACCCTAACCGCGCACCCACCGGGCAGCTTTGGCAGCGTAGTGTACCTGTCTAATGGGGTTGCCAGCACAGCCGATACCGCTTTGGCCACGGCCCTAAAAACCCTCGGCCCCGTGCAGGAAATTCGGTTTGACCAAAGCCCGGTTTACGCCCTCAAACCCGTAACAGACCATACCGGCACGCTCATGGGCACAGTGTTGGCCCTACCTGCCCCAACGCCCCGCTCGGTTACACTCAGCGTACACACCCAAGATGGCGGCACGCTGGCCTCTTTTCCCATCACGCTGCCTGCCAATGCCAACATGGCTGCTATCAACGTTGACCTACCCAGCATTGTGCGCAACCGCATAGATGCCCTTACACTTTCAGGCCTACCCGGTGCTGCCACCACCCTTTTGCTTGATGAAGGCGACAGGCTGCGCCCGGTGGGGCTCATCACCTCTGGTGCGGCAGATACCCCCCTTATTGGCCCACTTTTTTACTTACGCCGGGCCTTAGCTCCTACATCAGACGTGCATGAGGGCACAGGTTCTGCCCTGCTAGGCCAGCCTCTTTCGGTCATGATTGCACCAGACGGCACCTTGGCAGACCCCGCCTTGCGCCACAAAATTGCTGCGTGGGTTGCCAATGGCGGCACCCTTATCCGCTTTGCCGGGCCCGCCTTAGCCGGTGCCCAACAGGCAGAAAACGATAGCCCCCCCATTGCGCAGGCCGATACCCCCTCTCCCCCCACCAACGGTGCAACAGACACCCTGCTGCCCGTTGCCCTGCTTGATGGCTCCCGCCAACTTGGCGGCACCATGACATGGGGCACACCGCAAACACTGGCCCCATTTGGCACACAATCACCCTTTCATGGGCTGAGCGTCCCTTCAGACGTTACGGTCAACCGGCAAGTATTAGCCAGCCCAATGGCCGACCTTGAAAGCCATAGCTGGGCCAAACTGGCAGATGGCACGCCGCTGGTGACCCACACCCCCCTTGGTAAGGGCGAGGTGGTTTTGTTTCATGTTAGCAGCACAGCGGACTGGTCTAACCTGCCGCTCTCTGGCCTGTTTGTCAGCATGTTGCAGCGCCTGACAGACCACGCAAACGGCGTGAGTATTCCAGCAGATGACACAACACTCGCCCCCGTTCTCACCCTCGATGGAGACGGCGTGCTTGGCCCACCCCCACCTTCTGCACGGGGGCTAAAAGCGAATGTTTTTGGCAAAACGGTTGTTTCAGCGGCCCACCCTCCGGGCCTGTATGGCCCCAAAACCACGCGCCGTGCCTTAAATGCGGGTACACACGTGGCAGAGCTTACCCCGGCCAGCCCCTTTGGTACGCTCACAACACCTACCGGGCACCGGCCAGATAAAGCCTTAGGCCAGTATTGCCTCAGTGCGGCTGCCCTCCTCCTTTTGCTTGATGGGTTTATGGTACTGCTTATGCGCACAGGCCTTAAAGTGGGCTGGCCTTTCTTCAAGCGTAACCGCGTGGTGCCTGTGCTGGTGGTGTCACTCTTGGCGCAAACACTTCTGGCCCCACTCTACGGGCACGCACAAACTCTACCCGGCCAAGCGGGCACATCCATGCCCCCACCACCCACAGAGGGCGGGCCAGAGGCATTACCACCGCCCCCCACACAAACTACGCCGCAACCTGCTGTGCCCGCTGCGGCCTTAGAGACGCGGCTGGCCTATGTTGTAACCGGGCAAGATGAAATTGATACCGTGTCCCGCCAAGGGTTACAGGGCTTGTCTGACTACACAAACGCCCGCACCTCCGCCATGCTCGGGCACCCAGATGGTGTGCACCTTGGCCAAGATGACCTCAGCTATTACCCGCTGCTCTACTGGCCCATAACGCCAGATGCCACCATTACACCGGCACAAACAGCAGCCCTTACCGCCTTTATGGCGCATGGTGGCATTTTGCTTATTGATACACAGGGCCAAGATTCCAACAGCACCCAAGACACAGCCTCGACCGGCTTTGCCGGAGATACCCCCGGCAGCAGCAAGGCCTTGCGCCGTGTTACGAACGGCCTGCCCATTCCGCCCCTTACCACCATGACAGACCACCACTTGCTGGCCCACACATTTTACCTCTTGCACGACTTTCCGGGCCGCTATGCTGGCCAAGCCATCTGGGTCGCGCGTGAGGGCCAAGCTGAAAATGATGATGTAAGCCCGGTTATTATTGGCGCAGCAGACTGGGCGCACGCTTGGGCGGTTGATGAACACGGCAATACCCCCTACGCCGTGCTGCCCGGCGACGCAGACCAACGGCAAATGGCTTACCGTTTTGGGGTCAATGCGGTCATTTACGCCTTAACCGGTAATTATAAAGCAGACCAAGTGCACGTGCCCATGCTGCTCAAACGGCTGGGAGACTAAAGCATATGCTCCATACTCTTGCTGCCACCTTTGGGTTTGCCCCACTCGTGCCGCTTTGGCTGCTTGCTCTTTTAGGGCTGGTTGCCGTTGGTCTTTGCGTTTTAGCCCTTGTGTACCGCACCAAAGGGGCCCTTTTTCGGCTGGCAGCTATTGCTAGCGTACTGCTCTGGCTTTCAGGCCCACAACGCCTGCATGAAAGCTGGCACATGCTGCCCCAAACAGCCCTTTTGGTTGTTGACCAATCGCCCTCCATGGCGCTTGGCCAGCGGGCAGAGATTGCGCAAAAAGCGGCCCAAACCCTTACACAAAATACCGTGCCGGGCCTTAACTTGCGCACGGTCACTGTCCGCAATGCAGAGCATGATGGCACCCGGCTGTTTGATGCTTTAAGCCAAGCGGCGGCAGATATTCCGCCAGACCAGTTTGCAGGCGCGGTTTTTCTAACCGATGGGCAAATAACAGACATACCCCCAACCCTGCCAGACCGGCTTAGCCCCACCGGCACAACAGGCCAGCACAGCACGCTACCGCTGCACGTGCTGCTAACCGCCCAAGGCGAAGAAACAGACCGCCACCTGCGTATTTTACAAGCGCCGCCCTACGCTATTGTAGGCCAACACGCCACGTTGCGTGTGCAGGTTGATGATGCAGGCCCCGGCACCCATACCGGCACCCCCGCCACCCTAACCGTGCGCGTTAATGGTGAAGACCCACTTGAGCTCCCCATTACAACTGGTACGCCGCAAACACTGTCTTTGCCGGTTACGCACCCCGGCCAGTTGCTCACCAGTATTGCGGTCTCTCCTTTAGCGGGTGAGGTCTCTGAGCTTAACAACCGTACCATTACCCGCATGAACGGCATTCGCGATAAACTGCGTGTGCTGTTAATTTCTGGCACCCCCAACCAAGGTGAGCGCGTGTGGCGGCGGCTGCTTAAAGCAGATCCATCCGTTGACCTTATTCACTTCACCATTTTGCGCCCGCCTGAAAAAGATGATGGCACCCCCCTTTCAGACCTCGCCCTCATTGCCTTTCCCGTGCGGGAACTGTTTCAGGAAAAAATTAACCAGTTCGACCTGATCATTCTGGATGGGTTTGAGAACCAAAACATTCTCCCCCACAGCTACCTCCGCAACATTGCTAATTTTGTACGCAAAGGCGGTGGTTTGCTCCTTACGGCAGGGCCAGAGTTTGTAGGCTATGGCTCATTGCAAGACACACCCGTGGGAGATGTCTTGCCAGCCCATGTCCCGCGGGAGGGCGGGCTTATTGAGCAAGCCTTCCGGCCACAGCTTACAGCCCAAGGGCGTGCGCACCCGGTTACAGCGTCTCTGCCCGGTGCCCCCCCAGCTAACAGCACAGCCCCCGCCACTGCAGGCGCAAGCATTGCTGGCCAATGGGGGCCGTGGTACCGCGCCCTACGGGCCGATACTTTGCACGGTGAGGCATTGCTAAGCGGGCCAGATAATACCCCCCTGCTGGTGCTAGATCATGTCGAGCAAGGCCGCGTTGCTCTTTTGCTCTCAGACCAGCTTTGGCTCTGGTCTAGGGGTGAAGGCGGCGGCGGCCCACAAGCCGAGCTACTGCGCCGTATCTCCCACTGGCTCATGAAAGAGCCAGAACTGGAAGAAGAACAGCTTAATGCCTCTCTCTCTGGTGGCACACTCAGCATAACCCACCACAGCGCCACGCAGGCTACCCCGCCAACTGTCACTGTAACCGCACCAGATGGCACACTCAGCCACGTGGCCCTGCATGCCAGCACACCAGAAAACGACAGCACACTCCCGGCACCTTTGGGGCTGAGCACCGGGCACATGCCCGCAAACCAAGCCGGTATCTGGCAAGTTGATGACGGCACACACAAATCCTTTGCCGCCCCACAACCACCAGACCCGCAAGAATTTGCAGATTTACGTGCAACCGCCACACGCACCCAAAACATAGTAGGCGCCAGTGGTGGGGCCACCATTTGGCTTGGCAACACCCCCACCGCCATAAACCTGCCCACCCTGCGCTTAACAGAAGGCGGCAGTAACCACGGCGCAGGCTGGATAGGCTTTCCACACCGTAATGCCCATGTGGTTACAGGCCGTAGCGCTACCCCGTTACTGCCCACATGGCTTATGCTTGTGGTGTCTCTCGTGCTTCTCTTTGCCGGGTGGTGGCGCGAAGGTCGGGCATAACCCGCGCCCACTGCTTCCCGCGCCCGTGGCAATGTGTTAGCTTCTCAGGTACCGTTTCCCGTATGGACAGAACATGACCCGCTTGTTCCGCATTCTTCCGGCCACTCTCGCCTGCACTGGCATTTTAGCTGTTGCGCTTCCTGCCTGTGGCTGGGCACAATCTGCCCGCGAGCAAGAGCAGCAAGCCGCAGCAGAAGAAGCGCAAGAAAAGGCCAAAGAAGCCAAAGAGGCCAAGCGCGCCGCCCCGCCTGCCGCCATTCCCGGCGCCTCGCAAGATGATGACGACAACGAGCACTCAAACTCAGACATGGAGCCAACAGCCGCCCTGTTTGATGCCATTAACCGTGGCAGTATTGGGGCCGCCAAAGAATCCATTAACCGTGGGGCAGATCTCAACACCCGCAACATTCTGGGGCAAACCCCGCTGGACATGTCTATCGACATGAACCGCAACCCCATTACCTTCCTGCTGCTCTCCCTACGCAACACAGACTACAATGCCGCCAACACGCGCGGCACAGTCACAACCGGCACACCCACCGTCAAAATGGAAAACGGCTCTGGCCACCTCACCATTGGGGGCGACAGCAGCAAAGCGCGCGTACGCCGCTCGGCCAACGGTGGCACACCTAACCCCTCTATTGGCTTTTTGGGCTTTAGCGGAAACTAAGTTTTACGCATAAACACAAAAAAAGCCGCTCATACTGTGAGCGGCTTTTTTTATACCTCAAAGACAGGCGCTTTTTACCCCACGGCAGCTTGTAAGGCTTCTGCCATTTGCTGCTGTGCCAAAGCCAGACTTTCTTGGCGCAGCACATCAAGGGGCAACAACTCACCGTTGCGCTCAAAATGCCAGAATGTCCAACCATTGCACGATGGTGCGTTGGTCAACATAGCCCCCATTTTATGAATAGAAGCCCGCTTGCCGCTATTTACCAAGGTGCCATCTGGGGTCACGTTGGCATGTACACGGCGTTTTTTGTCGTAAACCGTAACACCAGCCGCAATAAGCCCCTGCTCAACCAAGCTGCCAAACGGTACGCGTGGGGTTTCGCGCTTGTCTGGCGTGGCCTGCACAGCTTCTTCCGCCAAGGGGGTTTCACGCTCTACACGGGCACGGGCAGCGGCAACGTAGTCTGGGTGGCGCTCAATACCAATAAAGCGACGGCGCAAACGGCGGGCCATGGCGGGGGTTGTGCCGGTGCCAGCAAACGGGTCAAGCACAACATCTCCCACCGCGGTTGAAGCCAAAAGCACGCGGTGCAACAGGCTTTCTGGCTTTTGGGTAGGATGCAGTTTTAGGCCATGCTCGTTACGCAGGCGTTCGTTGCCTGTGCACAGCGGCAGGTACCAGTCCGAGCGCATTTGCACATCATCGTTAAGGGCTTTCATGGCTTGGTAGTTAAAGCGGTAACGGCTGGTTTCGCTTTTTGCCACCCAAATCATGGTTTCGTGCGCGTTGGTAAAGCGGCGGCCACGAAAGTTAGGCATGGGGTTAGATTTACGCCACACAATGTCGTTCAAAATCCAAAACCCGAGGTCTTGCAGAATAGCCCCAATACGAAAAATATTATGGTAGGAGCCAATAACCCACATTGTACCGTCTTTATGCAGCACACGGTGCGCTTCGGTCAGCCATTCACGCGTAAATTTGTCGTAGGCTTGCAGGTCGGTAAATTTGTCCCAGTCGTCATCTACCCCATCAACCAAAGAGTCATCGGGGCGGCGCAATTCACCGCGCAACTGTAGGTTGTATGGTGGGTCTGCAAAAATGCAGTCAACAGAGCCAGATGGCAGGCCGCGCATGGTTTCAACACATTCGCCACGCAGAATCTGGTCGAGTGGCAATTCTGTGCCCATTGATTTTGCGCCGCTCATGCCCGGCCCTCCTTTTGTAAAAGTTCAAGTTGCCGGCGCACAGTGCCGAATGTTCTGCGGTGGTGGGGCGTTACCCCCACAGTGGTAAGCGCCTGCCGGTGTACGGCGGTGCCGTAGCCAGCATTTTTCTCCCACCCGTAGGCGGGCCAGCGGGCATCAAGCCGGGCCATAATGCGGTCACGCACCACTTTTGCGATGATAGAGGCCGCCGCAATAGAAAGGCTCAGATGGTCTCCCCCAACGAGGGTTTGGGTACTGCACCCAAAATCTGGCGCTTTATTGCCATCAACCAACACATGGTCTGGCAGGCGCGGCAGGCGGCCCACTGCACGCTGCATCGCCAAATGGGCAGCGTGGTGAATATTAATATCGTCAATTTCGAGGGTAGAGGCGGCACCAACCCCAATTTCCACGCCCGGCACAGTTGGCAAGCGGGCGGCTATCTGCTCACGCAGGCGGGGTTTGAGCTTTTTGGAATCATCAATAATGGCAGCCAAATCATCTGGCACGCCAGCGGCAAACACCACAGCAGCGGCTACAACCGGGCCAGCAAGCGGGCCACGGCCCACTTCGTCCACCCCTGCCACACGCCCACCGTGTTCTTGTTCCCGCGTAAAATCTGGCATTGCCCCTCTTTCCATCGATTTGAAACGACTCGGCTAAAATTGCCGAGTCGCATCAACAGCGACTCTGTGAGGCAAGGAGAATCACTTTTTGACTCCGAGCGCAAGACTCGGAGTCAAGAAATTTTCAGGAACGCTTACCACGTGGGAAGAACAACCAGCCCACCAGCAGCCCAACAACAGACACAACACCCAATGACAACAAGGGTTTATCGCGCACAAAGGTTACGGCTTTTTCTACAACGCCCTCACCTTCTTCATACAGGTCTGCAAAGTCCTGCTGGGCGTGGCCGGTAAACTGCTCAAACTTCCCTTCAGCCTGTAAGCCAAGGTCGCCTGTCAGGCCGCCAGCAGCGTCTTTCACGCGGCCTTTTGCTTCTTCGGCCAGACCTTCAACTTTGTTTGCAACTGTTTTCAGCTTATCGTTAGCCATTGGCTTTCCCCTTTAAGTTTCGTGTCACCACCCGCTTGGTTTTCTAAAAAAGAACATCAAACAGGTGGCTTGGCTGTTGCATCAGAACGCAAAAACGCGTCTCTGGCTAGCATGGTGTCTCTCAGTCGTACCCATCTTACCGCTCTTATTGTTGCGTCCATGCTTTTCATGGAGCAACTCGATGGCACCATTCTCTCAACCGCCCTGCCAGCTATAGCTAACAGTTTACACGTCGATACGGTTGCAACCTCCGTTGCATTAACCGCTTACATTGTGGGTCTAGCTATATTTATTCCCGCTTCTGGCGCATTGGCAGACCGCTTGGGCAGCCGCACCGTACTAAGCGGTGCCATTGTTATGTTTGTGCTGTGCTCTGTTGCGTGCGCCTCTGCGCATAGCCTTCTGTTTCTGGCTTGTATGCGCACTTTGCAAGGCATTGGCGGCGCTCTTATGGTGCCGGTAGGCCGCTTAGTGGTGCTGCGCAGCACCCCGCGTGAAGAGCTGGTACGCACCATGACATGGATGATGCTGCCCGCCACCCTCGGCCCCCTTCTTGGGCCCGTAGTAGGCGGCTTTATTACAACCTACCTGTCTTGGCGGTGGAACTTTTACCTCAATATTCCCGTAGGTATTGTGGGGCTACTCCTTACCCGCCTCTTTATACCCGAGGTGAAAGCAGAGCACCCCCCACCGTTTGACCTACGCGGCCTTGTTTTTGCCGGGGGCGGGCTGGCCATACTCTCTATCGTGGCCGAGCTCTTTAGCCACAACCAAGGCACCCACACACTTTTGCTGGCATTGCTGCTTATAGGGTGTGCGCTTATGGGTATTTACGGCTTACATGCCCACAGCCTTGCAGCCCCCCTGCTCGACTTCAGGCTTTTTAAAACCAGTACATTTCGTATTTCCGTCTTGGGCGGGGCGGCATCACGCATTGCGGTAGGAGCCTTTCCCTTTTTGCTGCCTACCTTTTTACAAATAGGCACAGGGTTAACGGCCGCTCAAAGCGGCATGATCACCTTTTGTGCGCCTGTCGGCGCCATTGCCATGCGCCCCTTTGTACCCGCCATTTTACGCAAATGGGGCTTTAGGCGTGTGCTTATTGCCAATGGGTTTTCTGCTGGCCTCTTGGCAGCCCTTATCGCCTGCTACCATGCGGGCCAACCGCTTTGGCCCTTAACGCTTATTCTTCTTGCCGCAGGCATGGCGCAATCCATTCAGTTTTCGGCTTATAACACCATTGCCTATGCCGACATTTCGGCCACGCGCATGAGTGCCGCCACCAGCCTGTACGCTACCATGCAGCAGCTTATGCTCTCTCTGGGTATTTGTATTGCCGCTGGCACCCTAACCTTTTCTTGCCAATTTAACGCACGCACCCAACCCATTGCACACGACTTTATGGTGGCGTTTTTAGTGGTTGGGTTCATTTCCTTTTTAGCCGCTCCAATTTCAACCCGGCTAAAACCCAATGCGGGGGCCGCACTGAGCGGCAAAAAAGGCTAAGCACCTTGGCAAACCTTTACGACCCCGTACCATTTTAATTTTTTATTTAAATCAGTCTTTTTTTCCACAACAGGCTTGGAAGCACCGCCAAAACTAGGATACGCTCATATTTCTGCCTGCGTCAGGCATCAGCTCATTCGTTTCAATGGCCCCCATCGCATTGAAACTCCAGAGCAAGAGCTAAGATATCTGGCGCACTTATAGCTCCGATGGGTGTTGCCTTTATGGCCGTACCTGTTTTTCATTTGATGTATTAGGTGAACGACCCGCGCGCCTCATGGATAACCAACCCACGGACCCTCGCTCCGATTCACCCTCTCCCGCCCCCAAAACCGGCAAGAAAAAACGCCTCCTGTGGGGCGGCGTTGCTATTATAGGTCTTTGCGCGCTCGGCTTTGTGCTGTTGCGCCCCCATAGCACCACGCAAACCAACGGCAAGCACCACCGCCGCCACAGCACACAACAAACAGTTACCGCTGGCGGCAGCGCAGCCAACGCCGGTACAGATGCCCAGCCCGTAGCCGTACAAACGGTCGAAAACGGCACCATGCCCGTTAACCTGACCGAACTTGGCACTGTCGTACCCATAACCAACGTAACCGTACAAACCCGCGTAGAAGGCTACCTGACAGATGTGCTCTTTACTGAAGGGCAACATGTGCACAAAGGCGACCTGCTGGCCATTATAGACCCGCGCCCCTATCAGGTTCTGCTCGACCAATATGAAGGCCAGCTTGCCCGAGACAAAGCCGAGCTTGACCAAGCCCGCGTTAACAACACACGCTACCAACGCCTTATTAAACAAGACAGTATTGATGCCCTGACTGCCCGCAACCAAGAATTTCTGGTGCAGCAGCTAGAAGGCACGGTAAAGTCTGACCAAGCGCAGGTTGATGCGCAAAAACTCCAGCTTATTTATTGCCATATTACGGCGCCAGTTGACGGGCGCATTGGTATTCGTGCGGTTGACCGTGGCAACTATATTTCTGCCGGGCAGTCTGGCGGGCTTGCTATTTTAACCCAGATGCAGCCCATCTCGGTTATTTTTACCCTCCCGCAAGACCAGTTGCCAGAAGTAGCAGAAGAACTGCAACAGCACGGCTCCCTACCCGTTGAAGCATGGGACAGTGCTAACACCCATAAAATAGCAGATGGCACCGTAAGCGTGCTCGATAGCCAAATAGATACCGCCACCGGTACTGTGCGCTTACGTGCTATTTACAAAAACACAGACGAGCACCTGTTCCCTAACCAGTTTGTTAATGCACACCTGCTGGTAAAAACACTGCAAAACGTCATTCTCGTACCAGCCGCGTCTCTGCAAACCGGGCCGTCTGGCCAGTTTGTCTATGTAGTAAAAGAAGACAACACGGTGGCCGTGCAGCCCGTTACCGTGGGCATTTCTGATGGCACTCACACCGTTGTCAGCTCTGGCCTAAAAGTAGGCGATCGCGTGGTAACAGACGGCACAGACCACCTGCGTGCTGGTTCTAAAGTGACCATTCCCGCACCAAGCAGCCCCACACAATCTGACACCACAGCAGGCGCATCACCGCAGTGAACCCTTCTGCTCTCTTTATACGCAGGCCCGTTGCCACAACCCTGCTCATGTTCGCCATTCTTATGGCAGGGCTTTTAGGCTACCATTTTCTGCCTGTATCAGCCCTACCACAGGTTGATTACCCCACCATTACGGTAGAAACTTTCTACCCCGGTGCGGGGCCAGATGTTATGGCAACATCGGTTACCGCCCCGCTTGAAACGCAGTTTGGGCAAATGCCCGGCCTAGACCAAATGACATCACGCTCTTCTGGTGGGGCGTCTGTCATTACACTGCGTTTTAACCTCACCATGTCTATGGATGTGGCCGAGCAAGAGGTACAGGCGGCCATTAACCAGGCCAACTCCCTGCTACCAACAGACCTTCCGGCCCCGCCCACTTACGCCAAGGTTAACCCGGCAGATACCCCCGTTCTTACGCTGGGTATTACCTCTGCCACCATACCTCTGCCAGAAGTAGAAGATTACGTTGACACTCGCCTCGCCCAGAAAATTAGTCAGATTTCTGGTGTAGGGCTTGTCTCACTGTCTGGGGGTAATCGTAAGGCTATTCGGGTGCGGGTTAATATTCCCAAACTCACCTCTTACGGCATAGACCTTGATACGTTGCGTACCACTATCGGCAACGTCAACATCAACTCCCCTACCGGCACGTTCGATGGCGCAACCCGTGCTGCCACCTTGCGGGTAGATGGCCAGATTACCTCTATAGATACCCTGCTTAATCAGGTTATTGCCTACCAAAACAGCGGGCCTATCCGTATTCGTGATGTTGCCTCTGTGGTTATTGGGGCAGAAAACACACAACTTGCCGCATGGTCTAACACCACCCCAGCCCTTATCATGAACGTACAGCGCCAGCCCGGTGCCAACGTTATTGCGGTGGTCGATAATATTAAGGCCGCATTGCCGGTTTTACGGCAGTCTTTGCCACCGGGTATTGATATTGTACCCCTTACAGACCGCACCACTACCATTCGCGCCTCTGTGGCAGATGTTGAATTCGAGCTGTTTCTTGCGCTTATTCTGGTTGTGGCGGTTATTTTCGTCTTTCTGCGTAATATCCCTGCCACCATTATTCCCAGCCTGTCGGTGCCGCTTTCTATTGTGGGCACGCTGGCCATTATGTATCTGCTGGGCTTCTCGCTCGATAACCTCTCACTCATGGCACTTACCATCGCAACCGGCTTCGTGGTTGATGATGCTATCGTGATGATTGAAAACATCTCCCGCTATGTCGAAGCGGGTGAAGACCGCATGGCGGCCTCTATTAAAGGGGCAGGAGAAATTGGGTTTACCATTATCTCCCTTACCGTCTCTCTTATTGCCGTGCTTATTCCACTCCTCTTCATGGGTGATGTCGTGGGCCGGCTCTTTCATGAGTTCGCCCTTACACTCGCAGTCACCATTGTGCTGTCTGCGGTTGTCTCCCTCACACTTGTGCCCATGATGTGCGCGCGCATTTTAACAGAACGCCCACATGATGCAGGCAGCGCCACAACACGCTTCCAGCGTTGGTCTGCGCGTGTTGAGGTCGCAACCGAAAAACTCATTGCCGCCTATGACCGCGCGTTAGATGTCGTGCTCGCCTACCGCGTTACAACCCTTATGGTAGCCCTGGGCACGTTGGTGCTTACCGGGGTGCTGGCCTACGTTATTCCCAAAGGCTTTTTCCCCGAGCAAGATACCGGGGTTATTCAGGGCATTTCGGTTGCGGCGCAGTCTATCTCGTTCGAGAGCATGAAAACCCACCAGCAAGAGCTGGCAAAAGCTATTCTCAAAGACCCAGATGTGGTCTCTCTTTCCTCTTTCGTGGGGGTAGATGGGCAAAACGCTACGCTTAATCAGGGTCGCTTTCTTATTAACCTGAAAGACCATGACAGCCGCAGCAGCAGTGCAGCAGAAATTGCCCGCCGCCTGTCGCAAGAAACCGCGCAGGTCGCTGGCATAAAACTATATATGCAGCCCATTCAAGACCTGTCGCTCGATACAACAGTTACCGCAACACAGTACCAGTTTTTGCTTGAAAACCCAGAATACGACGCCTTTAAAACATGGGTACCCAAGCTGCTCGAGCGCCTGCGGGCTGAACCTGCTTTGTCTGATGTCACATCAGACCTACAGGCACAGGGTTTGGTGGCCAAGGTTACGCTAGACCGTACAACAGGTGCGCGTTACTCCATCACCCCACAAACCATAGACAACGTGTTGTATGACTCATTTGGCCAGCGCCAAATTTCAACCATCTACACACAGTCTAACCAATACCGCGTTATTTTAGAGGCAGACCCTCGCTTTCAAAGCAGCCTGTTCTCTCTCAACCAGTTGTACCTGCCCGGTATAAGCGGCAACTCGGGCGAAAGTAGCTCCGGCCCTACCCGCTCCCCTACCTCTGGGTTAGTGCCCCTGCCTGCGGTTACCACAGTAACCCACAGCACCGCACCGCTGCTTATTACGCATTTTGGGCAGTTTCCGGCTACCACCATCTCCTTTAACCTAGCCCCCGGCTACTCGTTAGGAGATGCCACAACCGCCATTCGTAAAGTTGAGGAAGAAATTAAACTCCCCAGCTCTTTCCAGACCTCGTTCCAAGGTACAGCCGCAGCCTTTGAAGGCTCGCTCAGTAACGAGCTGTTTCTGGTGGCTGCCGCTCTTATTGCTGTCTATATTGTGCTGGGTATTTTGTACGAAAGCTTTATCCACCCCATTACCATTCTCTCTACCCTGCCCTCCGCCGCTATTGGTGCGCTGCTTACTCTTTGGGTGGCCGGGGCCGGGCTAGATGTCATGGGTATTATCGGCATTGTGTTGCTGATCGGTATTGTTAAGAAAAACGCCATCATGATGATCGACTTTGCCCTAGAGGCAGAGCGCGAGCACGGCATGGACTCTCTCCAGTCTATCAGGCAAGCCGCAACCCTGCGTTTCCGCCCTATTCTCATGACCACCCTTGCCGCCATGCTGGGCGCTGTACCTATGGTTATTTCGCAAGGCACAGGGTCTGAGCTGCGGTTTCCGCTTGGTTTAGCCATTATCGGGGGGCTGGCGCTGTCGCAGTTACTAACCCTTTTTACAACCCCGGTTATCTATTTCACGCTTGATACATGGGGCCACCGCTGGGCAGCGTGGCGCAACCGTAAACACACCGCCGCACAAGGCCAGCCTACTCCGTGAACATAAGCCGGATCTTCATTGACCGCCCAGTTGCTACAACCCTTATGGCTGTAGCCTTGGTGCTGGCGGGCATTATGGGCTACCGCAGCCTGCCGGTAGCAGACCTGCCCAATGTTGATTTTCCCGTTATTCAGGTACAGGCCCGCCAAGCTGGCGGCTCGCCCGAGGAAATTGCAAGCGCCGTAGCTGGCCCGCTAGAGCGGCATTTGGGCCAGATTGCAGACCTCACTGAAATGACGTCTCAGTCTTCGCAAAACACAACGCGCATTACCCTGCAATTTGCGCTCTCGCGCGATATTAACGGTGCCGCGCGTGATGTTGAGGCCGCCCTACAAGCCGCCCACGCAGACCTGCCTACATCTATCCGGCAAAACCCCAGCTATTCCAAAGCCAACCCCAACGGCGCGCCCATTCTTATTTTAGCGCTTACCTCAACCACCCACACCAAACCACAACTGTATGACTACGCAACCAACGTCTTAGTACAGCAACTTTCACAAATTAGGGGTGTTGGGCAGGTTGAAGTAGGCGGCAGTTCGCTCCCTGCTGTGCGGGTTGAAATTAACCCCCGCCCGCTCTTTCGCTACGGCATCGGGTTTGAAGATATTCGTGCAGCACTCGCCTCTGCCAATGCGCATACGCCCAAAGGCATTATAGACCAAAACGGCCTGCGCTATACGCTAGACACCAACGACCAAGCCCGAGACGCACAATCTTACCGAGACCTCATAGTCGCATGGCGCAACAACCGCCCCGTGCACCTCTCAGACGTTGCCCGCGTTGATGACAGCGTTGAAGACCTACACAATGCTGGTTTTTTCAACAGCTCCCCTTCGGTTATTGCGGTCGTTTTTGCGCAAGCCGGTGCCAACGTTATTCAAACGGTTGATGAAATAAAGGCCAAGTTTCCACTCTTGCGGGCAGCGCTGCCCGGTGGGGTAGACCTGCATATCGGGCTAGATCGGTCTTTAACCATTCGCGCGTCTTTGGCAGATACTCAATATACGCTGGTTATATCTGTCATTCTTGTTGTGCTGGTAGTGCTACTCTTTTTGCACTCATGGCGCATGACGCTCATACCCGCCGTTGTGGTGCCTACCTCTATTGTGGCCACCTTCGGGGCTATGCGCTTGCTGAACTACTCGCTCGACAACATGTCTCTTATGGCGCTTACCGTCTCAACCGGCTTTGTGGTTGATGACGCCATTGTCGTCATCGAAAATATCTCGCGCTACATAGAAGAAGGCTTCTCCCCGCGTGATGCGGCGCTTAAGGGCAGTCAGGAAGTAGCGTTTACCGTTATTTCCATCTCCATTTCTCTTATTGCTGTCTTCCTGCCCATTTTGTTGCTGGGTGGGCTTGCGGGCCGACTGTTTCATGAATTCGCCATGACAGTCTCCATCACCATTCTTATTTCCATGGTGCTGTCACTTACCCTTACCCCCATGATGGCCGCGCAAATTCTCAGCGCCACACCCCACACAGCCCAACCTGCAAAAACAACGCTGCTTACACGCATTGCTGCTACTATCAGCCGTTTTCTAGATAGCGTGCAAAATGGCTATGCCCGCTCTCTTAATGTGGCGTTACGGCATTACTGGCTTATTTTGCTGTCACTACCCGCAACGCTGGTTATTATTGTGGCGCTTTTTATTCAGATGCCAAAAGGGTTTTTCCCAACAGAAGATACCGGCATGCTCATGGGCCATTTACGTGGCGACCAAAGCATTTCTTTTCAGGCGCTGTCTAAAAAACTAACGCAGGTTCAAAATACCATCACCCAAGACCCAGACGTACAAAGCGTTGCCAGTTTTATGGGTGGTCGTGGGTCTTCCAACTCTGCCAACATGTTTTTGCAACTAAAAGACAAAGCAGACCGGCACGACACCCCAACAGAGCTTATTGCCCGCGTTGAAAGTAAACTGAGCAACATTGTCGGGGCAGATTTCTTTTTAATGCAGCCCGGTGCCGTCCGGGCCGGGGCACGCCAAAGTAATGCAGCCTACCAATACACCCTAGAAGGCGAAGACGCGACAGAACTATACCACTGGACAAACCTGCTCCTTGCCGAGTTGCAAAAACATAAAGAACTCACCGAAGTCTCGGCAGATGTGCAGCAAGGTGGCCTTGCCATTGCGGTTGGTATCACCCGCGATACAGCCGCACGGGTTAATGTTACCCCCCAAATGCTGTCCAACACCATTTACGATGCCTTTGGCCAACGCGCAGCCTCCGTCATTTACAACACACTCAACCAATACCGCGTGGTTATGGAGGCAGACCCCGCCTCTTGGTCTTCCCCCAATGACCTTAATCAGGTTTGGGTCAGTGTGTCTGGTGGGTCTGCTGGGGGTGGCACACGCTCTAACACCGTACGCGTGCGCAATAGTGGCACAAGCTCGGCCGGTAATAGCGCATCGGCCAGCTTAAGTGCCCAATCGTTTAAAAACCAGATTGCCAATGCCCTTGCTGGCGGTAACGGGGCCTCAACCGGTTCTGCGGTGTCCACTTCCTCTTCATCTATGGTGCCGCTTACATTTGTTTCCAGCATTAAACCAGCCAGAACCCCTTTGGCGGTTAACCACCAAGGCCAAGCCGTTGCGGCAACACTGTCTTTTAATTTAGCCCAAGGGGTTTCTTTAGGGGCAGCCACCCAAATTATTGAGGCCGCTCAGGTCTCTTTGCACATGCCCCAAACCATTCATGGTAGTTTTGCGGGCAATGCGGCACAGTTCCAAAAAACCGTTAATAACGAGCCGCTGCTTATTCTGGCGGCCCTTATTGCTGTATATGTGGTGCTGGGTGTGCTGTATGAAAGTTACATACACCCACTTACCATTCTCTCTACCCTGCCCTCCGCCGGTGTAGGCGCACTGCTTGCGCTGCAACTCGCAGGCGAGGAGTTTTCTCTTATCGCCATGATAGGCGTTATCCTGCTTATCGGCATCGTTAAGAAAAACGCCATTATGCTGGTTGATTTTGCTATTGCCGCCGAGCGTGAACATAACCTCCCGCCGCTAGAGGCCATACGCACAGCCTGCCTGCTGCGCTTCCGCCCTATCATGATGACCTCTCTAGCCGCTGCCCTTGGCGCTGCCCCACTTATTATTGCCAATGGCTACGGGGCAGAGCTACGCCGCCCCTTGGGTATTGCTATTGTGGGTGGGCTTGTGGTCAGTCAGGCTCTTACACTCTACACCACACCAGTGGTTTACCTGTTGCTTGATAACCTGCGCCTGCGCTTTAAAAATGGTAAACTCTGGCGTCCTTCTTTCCTTCGTAACCTGCAAGATACCTGAAACACGCACGATGAAGCATTTCCTCACCCGTCCGCTGTCACGCCGCCTTGGTATCCTGCTGGCTCCGCTGGTTTTTGCGGGGTGCATGGTTGGCCCGTCTTATAAGCGGCCAAGCCCTATTGTTTCTGCCAAATTTAAAGAGCTCCGCCCAGCACCGGGCTGGAACTACGCCAACCCCAGCCTAGCCGAGCTACCAAAGGGGGCATGGTGGACACTCTACAACGACCCCACCCTAAACACGCTTGAAGCCCAAGTAGAGCTAAACAACCAAAACGTAAAAGAATACGAAGCCCGCTACCGTGCGGCCCGTGCCACCATTAACTCTGTGCGGGCACAGCTTTACCCCACATTAAGCGGCTCACTCTCTTTTAACCGGCAAAGCTCTGGCCGCGGCTCGCGCTCTAGCGGCACCATTGTTAATTACGGCTCCAACACCTCATCAGGCGTTGCTTCTAACTCTACAGAAAATACCTACGGCATGGGGCCAACCGCCTCGTGGGACCTAGACTTGTGGGGCAAAATCCGCCGCCAAATTCAGGCTCAGGTTACAGAAACACAAGCAACGGCAGCAGACCTTGCCAATGCCAAACTGTCTTACCAAGCCCAATTGGCCACCGCCTATTTTAACATGCGCTACCAAGACAGCCTGTATGACCTGCTGCAACGCAACGTAAAATTTTACGAACGCTCTTACGAAATTACGCATAACCAATACGAGGCAGGCACAGCAGACCCCACAGCTCTGCTACAGGCCAAAACCCAGCTTGAGCAAACCCGTGCCCAAGCCACAGCCACACAGGCCAGCCGCGCACAATATGAGCACGCTATTGCCGTGCTTATTGGTAAACCCCCGGCAGAGGTTTCTATTGCGCCGGGTAGCCTTACCAACACCATTCCGGCCATTCCAGTCTCTGTACCGGCACAATTGCTCGAACGCCGCCCAGACGTAGCCGCAGCCGAACGCCGCATGGAAGAATATAACGCCCAAATTGGCGCTGCCATTGCGGCTTTCTACCCAGACGTCAAACTAACTGCCTCGTACTCTTACAGCGGTGACCCTGTAGGCACCTTGGTACAGGTGGCAAACCGTATCTGGTCTCTTGGCGCGTCTGCCACAGAAACCCTGTTTTCTGGCGGTAGCCGTACCGCCGCCGTGCATGAGGCCGATGCAAATTACGATAACTACGTTGCCACCTACCGCCAAACAGTGCTTACCGCCCTACAAGGGGTAGAAGACCAACTCTCAAACTTACGTATTCTTGCCCAACAGGCAGACCAGCAGCGCGTAGCGCTAGAGGCGGCTAACCGTGCGGTAACTGTCGCCTTCAACCAATATATGGCTGGTACGCAAATTTACACCACGGTTATTACGTCTCAGGTTACGGCACTCTCTAACGCGCAAACAGCGCTCCAAATTCAGCAAAACCGTATTTTGGACTCTGTCACCCTTATTCAAAACCTAGGTGGTGGCTGGAATGTCTCTGCCTTGCCGTCCAAAGGCTCTATGCAAACAGATAACCCCTTCCTGCCTAGCTTTATCCAGAAAGATAAAAACTTTCTGCCCAGTAACCGCTAAACCCAACAGACGGTTTTCCATCAAAAAAGCCTCTGCCCTTTTATCGGGGCAGAGGCTTTTTTGTAGGCTCTTTAAAAGCAGGCCGTCTGGCCTATTTCATAAGTGTGCGCCCTGCCAGCAAGGCAACAACTAAAAAGACAACAAACAGCACAATAGCAATAAAGAACAGAATTTTGGCCATTCCGCCCGCAGCGCTGGAAATGCCGCCAAACCCGAAAAGCCCCGCAATGATGGAGACCACCAAAAAGAACAACGCCATTTTCAGCATGAGACTTAGTCCTTAACTCAGAAGGGTTAAATGTCGGAATTAGAGCTTACGTTTAAAAACAGCACCCAGCACAACGCCCAAAATACCAGCCAAGCTCACGTAAAATAATGGCCGGTCTATAACATTGTCGCGCACAGCTTCCAGAGCGGCACACCCTTGGGGGGCACCAAAATCATCACCTGTGGTGCTGGCTTTGGTAAACAGACCTTCTACACCATCTTGCAAGCGGCCTACGCCTTCTTCCAGTGTGTATTGGCTGGTTTTTGCATCACTCATCACGCTCTCTCCTTCCACTTAAGCACGTCAACGCTCCACACCGTATAGAGATGCCAGCTAAGTGTAAATTTATGATAAAAAAAGCTAAATCTCGTTCGAATACCAATACGGAGCCCCGCCGGGGTCTGGCTCTCCCGCTATCATGGCGCGCAAACGTGCAGCATAGCTCTTGAAAGCAGATGACTCAGGGTCTTTTTCGGTTGGCGGTATGTCCAACATCCCCACAATGCCCGCAGGTTTTCCGGCCAGCACCACCACCCGCGTGGCCAATTTAAGCGCTTCTTCTATGTCGTGGGTTACAAACAGCACTGTTTTGTGGGTCTGTTGCCAAATTTTCAGCAACTCATCTTGCAAGCCGTTGCGGGTTATGGGGTCAAGTGCGCCAAAGGGTTCGTCCATCAACAACAAGTCTGGGTCAACCGTAAGAGCACGGGCCACACCCACACGCTGGCGCTGCCCGCCCGATAAGCGGCGGGGCCAACGGTCGGCGGCCTCTTCAAGCCCTACCAACTGTAGGGCTGCAAGCACGCGAGCCTGTTTTTCCTCTTTGGTGAGCTTTAGCCCTTCCAACCCAAAAGCAACGTTACGGGCCACACTCCGCCACGGCATAAGCCGCGCATCTTGAAACACCAAAGACTGCGCCCGGCGCTTCTGCCCCTCTGCCTGTAACTGGCTAGTAGGCTGCGGGCTAAAAACCTGCCCCTCTGACGGAGCGCTTAGCCCCATAAACACCCGCAATAAGGTTGATTTACCCACACCCGATGGCCCAAGGAGTGCAACAAACTCACCTTTGCTCAGGCTTAGGCTAACATGGCGTAAAATGTAATTTTGCCCACCGTCATAAGACAAGCCTACATTTTCAAGGCGTGCAACGTGTTCAGCACTGCTCATGGTTGCCACCGCAAAACATATTTTCTCACAAACCCAAACAAAAAATCGGTCAGGGCGTACAGCAGCGCCATGGTAAGCATGTAAACAACCACAACATCTGTTGCCAGCAAGCTAGAAGCCTGCATCATACGCGCCCCAATACCGGGCACACCAAACAGTTCTGCTGCCACAACAGACATCCAGCCTTGCCCAAGGCCTGTGCGTAACCCCGCCACCAAACCGGGGGCAGAGGCTGGAAGCACCACCTTAAATAGCCGCCCCCAAAAGCCGCCATGCCCAAAGGCTGCGGCCAGCTCGTAAAACTCAGGGTCAATATTTTTAACCGCTGCATAAGCCGCATAAAAATTGATCCAGAACACCGATATGGCAATAACAAAGGTCGCCCCAGCGGTGTGCAACCCAAACCATAAAATGGCAAACGGTACCCATGCCAAGCCGGGCACGGGCCGCAAAAGCCGTACAATACCTTCAAGCAAGCCATCAACCACAGCCACCATACCGCATAAAAGGCCAATAGAGGCCCCCAGTACGGAGCCAATAAGCAGCCCCAAAGTATAGTGGCTTAAGCTATCGGTTATAGCTTGCAGCCAAAACCCACCCCGCACTTCATCCAGCCACGCCTGCCATAAAGACGACGGCGCTGGCACCATGCCCGCTGGTAATAGGTTAGTTCTGACCGATACTTCCCAAGACCCAAAAAATATCAGTAACCCGGCTACCGATAGCAGGAGCCGGGCCGAATGCGAAAACGATCGAATCACTGTTTGACTTGCCGCCATAAATCAAAATCAAACAAATCCTCTACCGGTTGGGCCTTACGTAGCAAGCCCTGCTCTACCTCAAAGTCCTGTAATTGTTTCACACCCGCTACAATGCGCGTGGGGTCGCTCACAAAACGAGAGGCTGAATGCTCCAAAGAGGCCTTCATAATATCTTCTGTTAAAATGCCGCTGCCCAATGCTTTGGTCACAAAAGGGGCTGCCTCATCTGAGTGGGTTGAAAGCAGTGTCGTGGCACGTAAAAACAGGCTGGCTAAGGTTTTCGCCCATGCCTGGTGCTCAGGTGCTTCTGGCTTAACAATAGCCAGCACAGAGCCGGGCTGGTCGGGTAACAGATCATGCCCTGTTGCCAATGTTCTGGCTTGTGGCATACGCGCCCGTACAACCGTTAAAGCAGGCTCACGCAGCACGGCGGCATCTACCGCACCAGCCAAAAAAGCCTGCTGTGCGGCATCAATATCCACCCCAACTAAACTCACGGTATTGGCCAAAGGTGGCGTTATGCCAATTTGCTTTAATAGCCAGTAACGCAGTAACGTGTCGGGTACAGAGCCCGTAGGCTGGGCCGCAATACGCGCTGGGTGCGCATTGGCCGCCTTAAACTGCTCAAACAGTTGCTTGGCAGCCGTTGGGGCCAAGCCGCCGTCTTGCTTTTCTGGCAGCCCCTCAGCCAGTTTACCACGCGCAATAACTTCTAATTCTTCAACAGATGCCGCCGTAACGACTTTTACGTCTGCCCCGTGTGCCCGCGCTTGTAGCAATGGCAACACACCTGCCACGTAGGCATCAATGCGGCCAGAGACCAAAGCCTGTATAGCCTGCGGGCCAGAAGTAAACCTTACCAATTGTAGGTCTAGTCCAGCCTCACGCGCCCAGCCCTCACCCTCAATAACAAACAGGGCAGAAGAGCCTAAAACCGGAATATACCCAACTTTAATAGGCGCTGCGGCTTCTGCCTGAGAAGTTATGGCCGTTAAAGCAACAGCCCCTAAAAGCGCCAGCTTGGTTAAAAAACGCCTCATTGTCTCACCCGCCTGCAATTGTGTTTTTGAATACGCTTTAGCAAGAGTGATACAATAATTCCCAATGTCAATTGCGCACAATAAAATATACCGCCACACCGCCCGCATAAAATATACATTATCCGCTTTTATCCTTAACAAACGGCGTAATGCTGCGCATTTCATACAAAAAAAGCGCGTGGAGTTTACCCCCACGCGCTGTATTTTTTACCTTAATGGTTAAAAACGCTTACTGATTCCCCACAGCATGCATTGCGGCTTCCCGGTCTGCCTGAGAGTTCGCCTCTACTTGTCGTGTATAGGCCCGTGCTTCCGGTGAAACTTTAATAAACACTGTCATCAGAGCGGCCAGTACGTACAGTCCGCTAAAAATCCAGATAACACCTTCAACACCACGCCATGCTTCAAACCAGGTCACAATAGCGGGGCCAACCCATGTGCTCGCACCAGCGCCCAAACCCAAAATAGAAAGCGCCGCTGCTTTTTCTTTGGGGCAAACCTGCGGCATTAAACCAGACAGCGGTACAAAGGCAGCCAAAGATGCCCCGTACAGCACCCCCATAGCCGCAGCAATCGGGAAGTTATGCGGCATGGCAACCGGCACATAATAGAACAGTGGCACACAAATTGCGGCCCCCAAACCACCACCCACAGCCACAACAGCACGCGGCCCAAAGCGGTCAGACAACAAGCCAGACAACAAGTTAAAGATAATATTACTCAAGAACACGATAGACAGCAGTTGCAGCCACTGTTCCAGAGAAAAACCAACAATCTTGGTGAACACGCCCGGCATAATGACCAAAAACGCATATTCAGACGATGTATTGATTGTCCGTACCAGGCCTGCAATCAAGGTTTTGGGTTCACGCCAGATAATGCTGATAGACCCAAACATAGCCTGCTTAAACGTAACATCTGGCGCACTTAAACGCTGCGTGCCACGGGGTTCGCGCGTGCAAAGCAGGGCCACCAAGCCACCGGCCATAACCAGCCCCAGAGACGACCAAAACGTACCCATCTCCCCAATGCGCGGAATAGCAAAGCTCGCAAACAAAGACCCAAGTGTTGGCAAACCACCAGAAAATGCAAACCAAAACCAGCCAGCGGCAGAACCAAGCTGGCGTGCAGGTGTCGCAGCAGCAATCCAGACCAGAAAACCATAAGCAAACAGCGGGTAACCCAAGCCACGGGCCGTATAAGCCAACATCATCATGCTGTAATTGTTAGGCTGGAGCCCAAGCACGAGAAACAAGACCTCAAACACACCCCAAATCCAAAGGCCAATCCACATAACCTTTTTTGGGCCCCACATGTCTGACAAAGGCCCAGACAGCCAAGAAGAAATAGAGACAGCAACCCCGTAAATGGTAAACAGCAACGCAACATGCGTAGAAGACTGCCCCTGGCTTTCAAGATAAGGGGCCAAATACCCGGCTTCTACCCCATCCCCGATCATGAACAGAAGCAACCCCACAAAGCCCCAAAGCAATGGGCGCGGAATTCCTATTCGATCAATGAATGATTGCGTTTCCTGTTGGGTTTCTGTCTGCATCTACATGCTCTCCTACATGCGATAACGGCTTGCCCCCCGTGCCTCATTGCAACGGGTTCTTGCGCATTATCAATACGAACCATGGCGGGAGTGCTCACCGGGTTCGTCAAAAAAAGATTTTTCAATGGGCTCCACACACTCAGTGCAGATTCAACAGATCCAGACGATCTCACCCAAACAACACGGAACGGAGCAAACTCAACATTCTGTGCCGCATTATATCTGCCTACCAAAGGGGCAAGCAGCGCCTTGTTTTATAACAGGGCAAAGGGAGCCGAAACGCTCGGCCCCCTGTAACATAACAGCGTATTAGGCTGCCAGGTCGTGTTCGCCTGCAACTTCAGGGCGTGGGCCGCTATCTTGGCCTTTTGCGCTTACATCGCGGTCAACGAGTTCAATCACGGCCATGTCAGCAGCATCACCATAACGCATGCCAGCACGCATAACGCGGGAATACCCACCTGTGCGGCCTTTGTAGCGTTCAGCAATAGCGGTGAACAGTTTCTTCACGATCACATCGTCACGCAGCATAGCATGTGCCTGACGGCGTGCATGAAGGTCTCCACGCTTGCCAAGGGTGATCAGCTTTTCAACAACCGGGCGCAGTTCTTTTGCTTTAGGCAGCGTGGTTGTGATCTGCTCGTGTTTGATCAGAGCAACTGCCATGTTGCGGAACATGGCAGCACGGTGAGAAGAAGTAACGCCGAGCTTACGGCCGGCAATACGGTGACGCATAGTTCAGTTCCTAGTCGTAAGAAGTGGGCTCAGAACGGCTCATCAAGCCGTTTTGCCAGATCTTCAATATTTTCCGGCGGCCAAGCCGGCACATTCATACCAAGGGAAAGACCCATAGAGGTCAGAACTTCCTTGATCTCGTTCAGAGACTTACGACCAAAGTTCGGAGTCCGCAGCATTTCCTGCTCGCTCTTCTGGACGAGGTCCCCGATATAGATGATGTTGTCGTTCTTCAGGCAGTTAGCGCTACGAACAGACAGTTCAAGCTCATCAACCTTACGCAGCAGGTTGCGGTTGAACGGCAGATCATCCTGAGGCTCTTCAGCCTGTACCGGACGTGGTTCATCAAAGTTGATGAACAACTGCAACTGATCCTGCAGGATCCGTGCAGCCAATGCAACAGCATCTTCCGGCGTAATGGCGCCATTGGTTTCAACGGTCAGCAGCAGCTTGTCATAGTCGGTCACCTGCCCAACACGGGTAGGCTCAACTTTATAAGACACGCGCTTAACCGGAGAATAAATGGCATCAACCGGGATAAGGCCGATAGGAGCATCTTCCGGGCGGTTTGCAGCAGCAGGCACGTAGCCTTTGCCCATACCAACCACGAACTCCATACCCAATTTCACACCATCATCCAGCGTGCAGATAACCAGATCAGGGTTCATGATTTCAATATCATGACCCGTCTGGATCTGCCCTGCACGGACTTCACCGGGGCCGGTAGCCGTCAGCACCATGCGCTTCGGGCCTTCGCCGTGCATGCTCAGAGCCAACTGTTTGATGTTCAGGACAATATCCGTCACATCTTCACGCACACCAGCTACGGAAGAAAACTCGTGCAGAACGCCATCAATCTGCACTGCAGTAACAGCCGCACCCTGAAGGGAAGACAGCAGCACACGGCGCAGGGCGTTGCCCAGAGTCATCCCGAAACCACGTTCAAGCGGCTCCGCAACAACTGTTGCAATACGTGTCGGCTCCACTCCGGATTCGACTTCAAGCTTTTCAGGCTTGATCAGAGATTGCCAGTTTTTCTGAAGGACCAAGGTACCGGCCTTTCAATACGAAAAACCACTGCTGAAGCAGCGATTTCTCTGAGCTTTAACAAACAAACCGAAAAACGGTGGCTACAACACTGTAGCCACACATTTCAATCCTTAAACGCGACGGCGCTTACGCGGACGGCAGCCGTTGTGCGGAACTGGCGTCATGTCACGGATAGAGGTAATTGCAAAGCCAACAGCCTGCAGCGCACGCAGAGCGCTTTCACGGCCTGACCCAGGGCCAGAAACTTCAATTTCCAGCGTTTCCATACCGTGTTCACGAGCTTTACGGCCTGCATCTTCCGCTGCAACCTGCGCGGCATACGGCGTAGATTTACGTGAGCCTTTGAAGCCCTGTGCACCAGCTGAAGACCAGGAAATTGCATTTCCCTGTGCGTCAGAAATGGTGATCATGGTGTTATTAAACGTGGACAGAACGTGTGCCACGCCAGAAATAATGTTCTTGCGCTCTTTTTTACGAATACGCGGTGCTGCGGCTTTCGCCATAATTTTCTACCTCAGTCTCTACCCAGATGCCCGCAAAAGCCGTCCGGAGTTTTTCAACAAAGCGAATTAACGCGCTGCTTTTTTCTTACCAGCAATCGCCACAGCTTTACCCTTACGGGTACGAGCATTGGTGTGTGTACGCTGACCACGAACAGGCAGCCCACGACGGTGGCGCAGGCCACGGTAGCAACCCAGATCCATCAGGCGTTTGATGTTCATAGCAACTTCACGACGCAGATCGCCTTCAACGCGATACTGGGTATCAATCAGCTCACGCAGCTTCATGATTTCGTCGTCGCTCAGTTCATTAACGCGCTTCGCGTCAGGAATACCTGCTGCGGTGCAGATCTGTTCTGCTTTAGTTGCGCCAATCCCGTAAATATACTGAAGCCCAATAACAACGCGTTTGTTGGTCGGGACATTCACGCCGGCAATACGTGCCACGCCTTACACTCCTGTAGATGCCTGCCTCAGCGGCAGAATCTCATAGCTTTCATCACGAAAGCAGATTTCACTCAGTGGCCGCGAAATATACCGGCCACTCACACAAGTCAACGAAAACGGATCACTTTTTCGTGATCACTCACGACTTAGCTAACACTGCTTCAATTTGCGCCGTCACTTCTGACGCGGGCAGCATGCCGTTAATGGCATGTAAACGCCCGGTTTTTTCATAGAACGGTAGAATTGGTGCAGTCAGTTTCCGGTATTCTTTCAAGCGTTCCACAACTGTTTCACGCTTGTCGTCTGCACGGCGCTTAAACTCATGGCTGCCACACGCATCACAAACGCCAGCCACTTTGGGCGGGTTTGAAACCTCGTTGTAGGTTGTTCCACACTTTGCGCAGGTGAAACGGCCAGAGATTCTGTCCGCAAGAATGTCTTCATCCACGTCCAGAAACAGAACAATATCAATCTGCTGGTGGCTTGCTTTAAGCATACCATCCAGAGCTTCAGCCTGCCCCGTTGTCCGTGGAAAACCATCCAGAATAAAACCTTTTGCACAATCAGGTTGCGCAATTCTGGACTGCAACATCGCAATAATCAGCTCATCTGGTACCAGACGGCCAGTATCCATCAGGCTTTTAGCCTGTTTCCCGGTCTCAGAACCACGAGCAACCTCGGCGCGCAGCATATCCCCGGTAGAGATCTGCACCAGCCCATAGCGGTCTTCCAACAGCTTGGACTGCGTCCCTTTCCCTGCACCCGGCGGTCCAAGAAAAATAATATTCATCGCCGGATAATCCTTTGCTTTCTACCACCCCGAGAACGCTTCATAAGCCCCTGATACTGATGCGCAACCAGATGAGACTGAATTTGCGTGACGGTATCAATGGTCACAGACACAATAATGATTAAGCTCGTACCACCGAAATAGAACGGCACATTGTAACGGCTAATTAAAATTTGCGGCAGCAGGCAGACAAGAACCATATACGCCGCACCAATCGTGGTCAGACGTGTCAGAATCTTATCGAAATAAGTAGCTGTCGCTGCGCCGGGGCGAATACCCGGTATAAAGCCACCTTGCTTACGCAAATTATCTGCTGTCTCGGTCGGGTTAAACGTTACCGCAGCATAGAAGTAGGAAAAGAACACAATCATGGCTGCATAAAACAGCATGTAAAGTGGCTGCCCCTGCCCCAGTTCTTCCCCAAGAAAAGACAACCATCCTGGCATGGACTTACCGTTCATGAACCCAGAGATTGTCACAGGAATAAGCAGAACCGAAGAGGCAAAAATAGGCGGAATAACGCCAGCCGTATTCACCTTAAGCGGCATATGCGTGGTGTCACCACCAAACATCTTCTGCCCCATCTGGCGTTTGGGGTACTGGATAACAACTCTGCGCTGAGCCTGCTCCATAAACACAATAAACGTAATGGTAATGGCGGCTAACACCAAAAACAGCAAAACGAATATTGGAGAAAGAGCGCCGGTATATCCTAACTGAAACAGACTTGCCAAAGCATGCGGCAAGTTGGCCACAATACCCGCAAAAATGATCAGTGAAATTCCGTTCCCCACCCCACGAGAGGTAATCTGCTCACCAAGCCACATAAGAAACATGGTGCCGCCCACGAGAGTAATCACGCAGGAAACAAGAAAGAAGACACCGGGGTTCACAACCGCAGCACCAGCAGAGCTTCTCATGCTTTCCAGCCCTACAGCAATGCCATAAGCCTGAAAGAGAGCAATAAACACGGTCAGATAGCGCGTATACTCATTGAGCTTTTTACGCCCCTGCTCACCTTCCTTCTTGAGCGCTTCAAGCGAAGGAATAGCAGTAGACATCAACTGCACAATAATAGACGCAGAGATATACGGCATAATGTTGAGGGCAAAAACTGTCATACGCCCCAAAGCACCACCCGTGAACATGTTAAACATGCCCAAGATGCCACCCTGATGCTGTGCCAGCAGTTGGCCCATTACGGTCGCATCAACACCCGGTACCGGAATATACGTACCCAGACGGTAAATGATGAGCGCGCCAAGCGTAAACCAAATCCGCTTCTTGAGTTCTGTTGCCTTAGCAAACGAACCCACATTGAAGTTGGCAGCCAGCTGTTCGGCCGCGGAAGCCATGCATCCGTCCTTTCACACAAACAGCGCCACCACAATCAATGCGGGACGCTGGCATGATAGTCTAAAAGTTAGACCAGAAAACCTCTGGAAAAACAGACTGGAAGGAGAAAGAGCTTCCCCTTTCTCCTTCCCATCGCATTAGGATGCGCTGGCTTCTGCTGCCTTAGGAGCAAGAACCTTAACAGAGCCACCAGCTTTTTCTACTGCTGCAACAGCAGAAGCAGAAGCGCCAGAAACTTCAAAGGTCACTGCACGAGACAGTTCGCCTTCGCCCAGAATACGCACACCAGCGTACTTGCCTGTACCAACAAGCCCTGCAATTTTCAGCACAGCTTCAGTTACAGTCACGCCTGCGTCAATCTTACCTTCAGCAAAAGCTTTTTCAACAGCACCGAGGTTAACCGGAGCATAAACCTTGCGGAAGATGTTCTTGAAGCCACGTTTTGGCAGACGACGATAAAGTGGCAGCTGACCACCCTCGAAGCCGTTCAAAGAAACGCCTTCGCGAGCTTTCTGCCCTTTAACACCTTTACCAGATGTTTTGCCTTTACCGGAGCCAATGCCACGGCCAAGACGTTTTTTACGATACCGAGAACCCTCGTTATCGCGCAGCTCATTCAGATTCATATCAATCCTCCACCTTCACAAGGTGGGCGACTTTACGGACCATGCCACGGGTTGAAGGGGTGTCTTCAAGCACGCGTTCACGACCGATCTTGTTCAGACCCAGACCGACCAGTGTTTCCTGCTGACCAGGCTTGCGACCGTTACCGGACGCAATCTGGATCACTTTAAAGGTTTTGGCCTCAGACATCAGCGGCCTCCCCTGCTGCTTGGTCGCGCTTACCGAAGATTTCAGCAACCTTCTTACCACGACGGTTTGCAACTGAGCGCGGGCTAGCACAACGGGTCAGAGCGTCAAAAGTCGCTTTCACCATGTTGTGCGGGTTACGTGTCCCAAGGGACTTCGCAACCACATCGTTAATGCCCAGGCTTTCAAACACTGCACGCATTGGGCCACCAGCAATAATACCGGTACCGGCTTCGGCAGAGCGCAGCACAACTTTACCAGCACCGAAGTGACCAGCAACGTCATGATGCAGGGTGCGGCCTTCCTTCATCGGCACACGGATCATGCCACGTTTAGCACGTTCCGTAGCCTTACGAATAGCTTCAGGCACTTCACGCGCCTTACCTGCACCGTAGCCAACGCGACCTTTCTGGTCACCCACAACAACCAGAGCAGCAAAGGCGAAACGACGGCCGCCTTTTACAACTTTGGCAACGCGGTTGATGGTAACCAGTTTATCAACCAGTTCATCACCTTCGCGTTCGCGATCACGGCCGCCTCGACCGCCTTCTCTTGGTTCACGAGCCATTACGTGATCCTTTCCTCAGAAGGAGAGACCGCCCTCGCGGGCAGCCTCCGCCAGGGCCTTCACGCGGCCATGATACAGATATTCCCCACGGTCAAAAACAACCTGAGAGACACCAGCGGCAACAGCACGCTGGGCAACCAGCTTACCAACAGCGTTTGCACTGTCTTTTGTTGCGCCTGTCTTCAGGCCTTCACGCAGTTCTTTATCCAAGCTGGACGCAGAAGCCAGTGTACGGCCCTGTACGTCGTCGATGACCTGTGCATAAATATTTTTGCCAGACCGGAAGACCGACAGACGCGGACGACCACCAGCCTTGCGACGGAGCTGAAAACGGAGGCGAGCACGCCGCCGATTCCGCAGTTCCTGCTGAGTGCTCATTATTTCTTCTTGCCTTCCTTGCGACGAATGGTTTCCGTTTCGTAACGCACACCCTTACCTTTGTAAGGCTCAGGCTTGCGGTAGCTACGAATATCAAGAGCAACCTGACCAACGCGCTGCTTATCGATGCCTTCAACAACGATGGCAGTCGGGCGCGGTGTAGAAATCTTGATACCCTGCGGAATCGGGTAAACCACGTCGTGAGAGAACCCAAGGTTCATCACAAGGTTGGAACCCTGAACAGCAGCACGATAACCAGTACCGTTGATTTCCAGAGTTTTGGAGAACCCTTCAGAAACACCTTTAATTGCAGTTGCAATCAAAGCGCGGGTTGTACCCCACATCATACGAGCCTGCGCTGCGGTGCCCACTGGGCGCACAGCAACCTTGCCTTCGGCAATTTCAGCTTCAATGTGAGAAGACAGCGGAAGAGAAAGCTCACCCAGCTTGCCCTTTGCCTTGAAAACACCATCCGCAATAGAGACGGTCACCCCACCAGGAACTTCGACGGGATATTTGCCTACACGTGACATGTATCCCTCCTCAGAACACGCGGCAGAGGACTTCACCGCCAACATTGGCAGCGCGAGCCTCTACGTCAGATAGAACACCACGAGGGGTGGAAAGGATAGAAACACCCAGACCAGCGCACACACGTGGCAGTTCTTTAATTTTGGAATAAACACGACGGCCCGGACGGGACACGCGGTGAATTTCCTTAATAACCGGTTCACCCTCAGAATATTTCAGCTCGATGTGCAGCTGAACAATACCCTTACGAACTTCTTCACGCTTATAGCCACGGATGTAGCCTTCACGCTGAAGCGCATCAAGCACGCTAGAACGCAGGTTAGACGCCGGAGACACACAAGCAGCATGACGTGCGCGCTGTGCGTTACGGATGCGGGTGAGCATATCACCCAACGGATCAGAAAGTGACATTATGCGCCCTTACCAGCTTGCTTTGACCAGGCCCGGGATCTGCCCGCTAGAAGCCAGATCACGCAGGGCAATACGGCACAGTTCGAACTTACGGTAGTTACCGCGTGAACGACCTGTCAGCTTGCAACGCAAACGCACGCGAACGCGTGAGCCATTGCGAGGAAGCTCAGCCAGTTTCAAAGACGCATCAAACCGATCTTCTACAGGAAGCGAGCGGTCCATAACGATGTTTTTCAACGCCGCACGCTTTTCCTTGTCACGCGCGGCCATGCTAGCACGCTTGGCATTGCGCGTAATGGCAGAAGTCTTAGCCATATAATTTTATCCTCCGGAACCCTTCGAAAACCTTCGACGGTTTTCCAAGACAACAACACCTGATGACAGGTAGACGATTTCCGTTACGCTGCAAAGGGGAGATCGAATGCTTTAAGAAGCGCTTTTGCTTCAGCATCCGTCTTTGCACTGGTCACGAACACAACGTCCATGCCGCGAATATCGTCTACTTTATCGTAGTCGATTTCGGGAAACACGATCTGTTCTTTCAGACCCAGCGCAAAGTTACCACGCCCATCGAACCCTTTGCTTGCTGGCAAACCGCGGAAGTCACGGATGCGTGGCATAGCAATCGTCACCAGACGATCAAGGAATTCGTACATCTGCGCACGACGCAGAGTAACTTTACAACCAATCGGCAGACCTTCACGAATCTTGAAGCCTGCAATTGCCTTTTTAGCCACCGTCTTAACTGGCTTCTGGCCAGCAATCAGGGTCATTTCAGCAACGGCCGCATCAAGCTTCTTCTGGTCACCAGCAGCTTCACCAACGCCCATGTTCAGGACGATTTTTTCAAGCCGTGGAACCTGCATCTCATTGGTATAGCCGAACTGCTCACGAAGCTTCGCGCGCAGTTCGTTTTCATAACGTTCCTGAAAACGAGGAACGGAACGAACGCTTTTAGACTCGGTCATCCTCGCCCCCTTAGCCTTCGATTACTTCGCCTGTTGCCTTAGCAACACGGACTTTGCGACCATCTTCCAGAACACGGAACCCAACGCGGGTCGGCTTTTTGGAAGCAGGATCAACCAGCTTCAGGTTAGACAGATGAACCGGTGCTTCGCGTGCAATAATACCGCCTTCATCACCCATACGTGTGGGCTTCTGATGACGTTTAGCAATTGCAACACCACGCACAACAGCACGACCTTCTGCAGGGCGCACTGACAGAACTTCACCTTCGGTTCCTTTAGAAGAACCGCTGATAACAACGACTGTATCGCCCTTTTTAATACGCGCAGCCATTATAGCACCTCCGGGGCCAGAGAGATGATTTTCATGAACTTGCGCGCACGCAGTTCACGAACAACCGGGCCAAAGATACGCGTACCAATCGGCTCCTGCTGTTTGTTGATCAGAACAGCAGCGTTCTTATCAAAACGGATCGCGCTACCATCTGGGCGACGAACCGGATAAGAGGTACGAACGATAACAGCTTGGTGGACGTCGCCTTTTTTCACCTTCCCACGAGGGATGGCTTCCTTGACGGAAACGACGATCACGTCGCCGACCGAGGCAGATTTCCGCTTGGAACCGCCCAGCACCTTGATGCACTGCACCTGACGCGCACCGGAGTTATCGGCCACGTCGAGGTTGGTCTCGGGATGGATCATGTCTTAGATATCCTTACCTTACGCCGACACGCCAGCAGCGGAAGCATCAACGGTTTCACCATTACGAGAAACCACAGCCCACGTCTTGCGCCGGGAAATCGGGGGGCATTCGATAATGCGAACCGTATCGCCCACCTTGCAGGTGTTTTCTTCATCATGCGCCGCATATTTTTTAGAGCGACGAATGAACTTCTTATACAGCGGATGCATGACGCGACGATCGACAAGAACCGTTACGGTCTTGTCCATCTTGTCGCTGGTCACACGTCCGGTAAGGACGCGCCTTGGCATCGTCCAACTCCCTTCAGGAAATGGCAGCAGATGTTTTTGCACCTGCTGCAGACTTCTCATTTTGCGCCACAATAGTTTTGATACGCGCAATTTCACGACGAACAACCCGAATACGGCTTTGGCCTTCGGTCTGCCCGGTTGCCTGCTGGAAACGGAGGTTGAGCTGTTCACGCTTCAGATCGAGCAGAAGCGCATTCAGTTCATCAGCCGTTTTGGCACGCAGATCAGCTGGCTTTGTTGCCTTTGCCATCTCACGCATCTCCAATTCGGGTCACAAATTTTGTCTTAATCGGCAGCTTTGCTGCACCAAGAGCCAGCGCTTCACGCGCTACTTCTGGTGGCACACCTTCGATTTCAAACAAAATGCGACCGGGCTTCACACGGGCTACCCAGTACTCGGGAGATCCCTTGCCGGATCCCATACGCACTTCTGCAGGCTTTGTCGAGACCGGAAGGTCAGGAAAAATACGAATCCATACACGACCCGCACGTTTCATAGCCCTGGTGATTGCACGACGAGACGCTTCAATCTGACGCGCCGTGATCCGTTCGGGCTGAAGAGCCTTCAAACCGAACGTGCCAAAGTTAAGCGTAGTGCCGCTTTTGGCGAGGCCGTGAATACGGCCTTTATGCGCCTTACGGAATTTAGTCCGCTTAGGAGAAAGCATTATCTTTTATCCTTCGCCTCAGCGCTGGGGAGCCTGCTCGGCCGCCCGGCGATCCTGAGCCATGGGGTCATGCGCAAGGATCTCACCTTTGAAGATCCAAACCTTCACACCGCAAGAACCATAGGTGGTATGCGCTGTAGACACGCCGTAATCAATGTCGGCGCGCAGTGTGTGAAGAGGCACACGGCCTTCACGGTACCATTCGATACGTGCGATTTCTGCACCGCCCAGACGACCGGAGCAGTTGATCCGGATGCCCTGTGCGCCAAGACGCATAGCAGATTGCACTGCACGCTTCATAGCACGACGGAAAGCAACGCGGCGTTCAAGCTGCTGAGCAATGTTGTCTGCAACCAGAGTTGCATCGATTTCCGGCTTACGGATTTCAACAATGTTCAAAGCAACTTCGGTACCAGCCATACGGGTCAGCTCTTTACGCAGAGCGTCAATGTCCTGACCCTTTTTGCCGATCACCACGCCAGGGCGTGCTGCATAAATCGTAACGCGTGGCTTTTTAGCCGGACGTTCGATAACAACACGAGATACACCAGCACCAGAAAGCTTACGACGCAGGAAAGCGCGCAGTTTCAGGTCTTCGTGCAGCAGGCGTGAATAGTCGGCATCAGCGTACCAGCGGCTATCCCACGTGCGATTGATACCGAGCCGCAGCCCGATTGGATTGACTTTATGTCCCATACCTCAGGCCGCCTTCTGCTCAGTAGTGGTTGCTTCAGGCTCTGGAGCCCGTTCTGCAACAACAATCTTAAGATGGCTGAAGAATTTTTCCACACGTGCAGAACGACCGCGACCACGAGCGTGGAAACGACGCATGACAATGGATTTACCCACTTCAGCTGTCTTAACCACCAGCTGATCAACGTCGAGCTGATGATTGTTCTCAGCATTCGCAATCGCGCTTTCGAGAGTCTTTTTGACTTCCTGCGCAATACGACGCTTAGAGAACGTAAGAGTTGCGACTGCCTGAGACGCTGGCTTGTTGCGGATAAGACCCGCAACAAGGTTCAACTTACGGGGACTAACCCGAATGTTGCGCGTAATAGCCTGCGCTTCGGTTTCCGCGAGCGTGCGCGGCAATTTAGCCTTGCTCATTATTAGCCCCGCTTCGACTTCTTGTCGGCCCCATGCCCGTGGAATGTACGGGTGGGAGAGAATTCACCGAACTTGTGCCCGACCATATTCTCTGTCACCTGCACAGGCAGGAACTTCTGACCATTATAAACACCGAACGTCAGTCCAACGAACTGCGGAAGGATCGTTGAACGACGTGACCAGATTTTGATCACTTCGTTACGACCCGACGCGCGGGACGCTTCAGCTTTGCTCAGCAGATACCCGTCGACGAACGGGCCTTTCCAGACGGAACGTGCCATCTTCTATTGCCCCTTACTTGCCGGTCTTACGACGACGGATAATCAGACTGTCCGTACGCTTATTGACCCGAGTTTTGTAACCTTTGGTGGGTTTGCCCCACGGCGTGACCGGATGACGGCCACCAGATGTCCGGCCTTCACCACCACCATGTGGATGGTCAACCGGGTTCATCACAACGCCGCGGTTATGTGGGCGACGCCCCAACCAACGGGCACGACCGGCCTTACCAAGGTGCTGGTTCATGTTGTCTGGGTTAGACACGGCACCAACAGTTGCCATGCATTCGCCACGAACAATACGAAGCTCACCAGACTGCAATTTAATCTGGGCGTAACCGGCGTCTTTACCAACCAGCTGGGCATATGTACCAGCAGAACGTGCCAGCTTACCGCCTGCACCCTGCTTCAGCTCGATGTTGTGCACGATGGTACCAACCGGAATGGATGCCAAAGGCATTGCATTGCCAGGTTTAATATCAACGCGTGTGCCAGCAATAACGTTATCGCCAACTTTCAGACGCTGCGGAGCCAGAATATATGCGAGCTCACCGTCTTCATACTTCACCAGCGCAATGAAGGCGGTACGGTTGGGGTCATATTCCAGACGCTCAACTGTGCCAAGCACATCAAATTTGCGACGTTTGAAGTCAACATAACGGTAAGACTGCTTGTGACCGCCGCCACGGAAACGAGACGTGGTGCGACCGTTATTGTTACGGCCACCAGTCTTGTTCTTACCTTCGGTCAGCTGTTTAACCGGCTTACCTTTCCAAAGGTCAGCGCGATCAATCAGAACCGTGCCACGAAGGCTCGGCGTGACGGGATTAAAGTGCTTCAGTGCCATTTGTTCCTACCCCACGTCACGCCAGTTTGGCGGTCAGGTCAATAGACTGACCTTCCGCAAGCTGGACGAACGCCTTCTTGATGTCAGAACGCTGCCCCAGACGCCCTTTAAAGCGTTTGGTCTTGCCCTTCTGGACAAGGGTGTTCACACCAACAACCTTGACGCCGAACAGTGTTTCGACTGCCACTTTGATTTCAGGCTTGGTTGCTGACATAGCAACCTTGAAAGCAACCTGATTTTTTTCAGAAAGCGCAGTTGCCTTTTCCGTAATCAGCGGTGCACGAACGATGTCGTACAGAGCTTCACGGGAAAGACGCTCGGCTTTCTTGCGCAGAGCAAGAATGTTGGTCATGCCAGGCGCTCCTTCAGACCTTCGAGACCTGCCTGGGTAATAGCCAGAACCTCGTGGTTAAGAATATCGTAAACGTTGGCGCCGATCGTAGGCAGAACGTCAATTTTGGGCAGGTTGCGCGCAGCACGCACAAAGCCTTCATCAACAGCAGCGTCAACAATGAGGGCGGATTTCAGGCCGAGGTTTTTCAGCTTGACTGCCAGTTCGCTTGTACGAGCAACACCAGAAGCAGATTGCAGAACAATCAGCTTACCGTCCTGAGCTTTCTGAGAAAGCGCAGAGATCAGGCCCATGCGACGCACTTTTTTAGGCAGATCGTAACCGTGGTCACGAACAACTGGACCATGAACTGCACCACCGGTACGGTACTGCGGTGCACGAAGAGAGCCCTGACGTGCGCTACCTGTGCCTTTCTGGCGATATGGCTTTTTGGTCGTGCCGGACACTTCGCCCATGCCTTTGACCTTATGCGTACCAGCACGGCGTTTTGCCAACTGCCAGTGAACAACACGAGCCATAATGTCTGCACGTGGTGCTACAGCAAACAACTCATCAGGGAGTGTTGCAGAACCAGCTGTGCCGTTATCAAGCGTTTTGATTTCGATTTCCATGACCTCAGCCCTCCGCCGTCACGAGAGCGGCCGGATAAGGCGCATCGACATGGCGGGCTTTTTTGATCGCGTCGCGAACCAGCACGGTGCTGTTTTTGGCGCCAGGAATGGAGCCACGCACCAGAATCAGGTTCTTTTCCGGATCGATCGCTGCAATTTCAAGATTCAGGGTGGTCACGCGCTCATCACCCAGATGGCCAGCCATCTTCTTGTTCTTAAAGGTTTTACCCGGATCCTGACGGTTACCGGTAGAACCATGAGAACGGTGAGAGATAGAAACACCGTGAGAGGCTTCCAGACCGGCAAAGTTCCAACGCTTCATAGCGCCTGCGAAACCCTTACCTTTACTGGTGCCAGTTACGTCCACTTTCTGTCCAACAACAAAGTGAGACGCAGACAGCGTAGCGCCAATCTCAAGCGTCGCATCTTCTGCAACGCGAAATTCACGTACGGTCTTTTTCGGCTCTACCTTTGTGCGGGCAAAATGGCCGCGGTTCGGTTGAGTGACATTTTTCACTTTGGCTTTACCCAAACCCAGCTGGACAGCTGTATAGCCATCACGCTCCTGAGTACGGACATCAACCACCTGCAACGCGTCAACGTGCAGGACAGTGACTGGCACATGCGTGCCATCTTCCTTGAAGAGTCGGGACATGCCCAACTTTTTTGCGATCAATCCGGTGCGCATCGTCTGGACCTTAAAGTTTGATCTCGACATCTACGCCAGCGGCGAGGTCGAGTTTCATGAGAGCGTCCACGGTCTGCGGAGTTGGCTCGACAATATCGAGCAAGCGGCGGTGAGTCCGAATTTCGAACTGTTCGCGGCTTTTCTTATCCACGTGGGGAGAGCGGTTTACAGTAAACCGTTCGATATGCGTCGGCAGCGGGATAGGACCCCGAACCCGCGCACCCGTACGCTTCGCCGTGTTTACGATCTCTTTTGTGCTGTTATCAAGCACGCGGTGATCGTACGCCTTTAGGCGAATGCGGATGTTCTGGTTGTCCATTGTTTTTTAGTCCAACACTTTAACTTGTCCGGGGAAACCCGGCCGCCAAGTAAGACCCCGGCTGAAGCATCAGCCGGGGCCATACAGTCCTTGGCCTCTTACCGAAAATTAGTCGGTGATGGAAGCCACAACGCCTGCACCAACGGTACGGCCGCCTTCGCGAATAGCGAAACGCAGACCTTCATCCATGGCGATAGGCGCAATCAGTTCAACGTCCATAGCGCAGTTATCGCCAGGCATGACCATTTCTGTGCCTTCTGGCAGATGCACAACACCCGTTACGTCAGTTGTACGGAAGTAGAACTGCGGACGATAGTTGGTGAAGAACGGTGTATGACGACCGCCTTCTTCTTTCGTCAGGATGTAAGCTTCAGCTTTGAACTTCTTGTGCGGGGTGATTGAACCCGGCTTAGCAAGAACCTGGCCACGCTCAACGTCTTCACGCTTCGTACCACGAACCAGCGCACCGATGTTGTCACCAGCTTCACCGCGATCAAGCAGCTTACGGAACATTTCAACGCCGGTAACTGTTGTTTTAACCGTGTCTTTCAGACCAACGATTTCAACTTCGTCACCTACGTTAACAACGCCACGTTCAACACGGCCTGTAACAACGGTACCACGACCGGAGATGGAGAACACGTCTTCGATCGGCATCAGGAACGGACGGTCAACCGGACGCTCTGGCTGCGGGATGTAGGAATCAACTGCATCCATCAGGTCGCGAACGCGGTTTTCACCAATTTCCGGATCACCATCTTCGAGGGTTACCAGAGCAGACCCTTTGATGATGGGAATATCGTCGCCAGGGAACTGGTAAGAAGACAGAAGTTCACGAACTTCCATTTCAACCAGCTCAAGCAGTTCTGGATCGTCAACCTGATCAACTTTGTTCAGAAACACAACCAGAGCAGGCACACCAACCTGACGGGCAAGCAGAATGTGCTCACGAGTCTGTGGCATTGGGCCGTCTGCAGCAGACACAACCAGAATAGCGCCGTCCATCTGAGCAGCACCAGTGATCATGTTTTTCACATAGTCAGCGTGTCCGGGGCAGTCCACGTGAGCATAGTGACGGTTTGCGGTTTCATATTCCACGTGAGCCGTAGAAATGGTGATACCACGAGCGCGTTCTTCAGGAGCAGCATCGATCTGGTCGTATGCTTTGAATTCTGCGCCACCAGCTTTCGCCAGCGTTTTGGTGATAGCAGCCGTCAGAGACGTTTTGCCATGGTCAACGTGACCAATGGTGCCAATATTACAGTGCGGTTTATTCCGCTCAAACTTAGCCTTAGCCATTTTTCCACTCCATACCCCCCACCGAATGTGAGAAGCAGTTTCCAAATAAGTCCGCCATCACCCCAAATGGAGCAAGTGACACACCCGAATGATTACCAACGATAGTGACTGAATGCTTTATTCGCTTCAGCCATACGGTGCGTATCTTCGCGCTTCTTAACAGCGGCACCACGGTTGTTAACAGCATCAAGCAGCTCGTTAGACAACCGGTCCTGCATGGTGTTTTCGCCCCGCTTACGAGAAGCATCAATCACCCAGCGAATAGCTAGCGCCTGACGACGCTCTGCACGGACCTCAACAGGCACCTGGTAGGTCGCACCACCAACACGGCGGGAACGAACTTCCACTGCAGGCTTAACATTATCCAGAGCATTGTGGAACAATGCTACCGGATCAGCTGAAGCTCCACTGCGGCGCACCAGCACCTCAAGAGCTCCATATACAATCCTCTCCGCAGTGGATTTTTTGCCATCATACATCAGGGCGTTCATGAAACGCGTGATGACAATGTCTCCAAACTTTGGATCAGGAAGAATCTCACGCTTAACAGCGCGGTGACGGCGGCTCATACCTTAACCTTCCCTTACTTCGGACGCTTAGCGCCATAAAGCGAACGCCGCTGGCGACGCTTTGCGATACCCTGGGTATCGAGAACACCGCGAAGGATATGGTAACGCACACCCGGCAAGTCTTTTACACGACCGCCGCGGATCAGCACGACACTATGTTCCTGAAGGTTATGGCCTTCACCCGGAATATAGCTAACCACCTCATAGCCGTTTGTCAGACGCACCTTTGCAACTTTACGCAGTGCGGAGTTCGGCTTTTTAGGCGTCGTCGTATAAACACGGGTGCAAACACCACGTTTCTGGGGGCAACTCTGCAGTGCTGGCACTTTGTTGCGCTTAACCGCAGGCTTGCGCCCCTTGGCAATGAGCTGGTTGATGGTCGGCATGCGCCTTTCCCGATCCTTACACAGTTCGGTCGGCTAACCTTGTTATTGGCTGCCGACTGTCATTTGAAAATCCCATCAGGCAAAACGCCTGTATGGGGCTATGTTGACATCCGGCACTACTTCCTACCGGAAGGCAACCGCATGCTTTACAGAGAATTACGATTTACCCCTGCCCCTGCAATGGAGCGGAGCTGAGGGCTGCTAAGTAACCCTGAGCCTAACGCAAGTCAAGCCGCACAACGCGATTCTGGGGAGTTTTCGGGGGATAACTCTCTCTATAATTAAAAAAGGGACTGAAGCCGAAGCTTCAATCCCCTTTTTCAAGTCTCACCTTACGGTTTGAACTGGTAACTTATTCAGCCGCTGATGACCGACCAACACGCTGCCGGTCTTGAGAGGCTGCAATCGCCCGCAAGCGATTCATAACACTCCCCGTACCAGCCGGGATCAAACGACCCACAATCACGTTTTCTTTCAGGCCGTTCAAGCGGTCAACCTTACCTGCTGTCGCAGCTTCGGTCAGGACACGCGTGGTTTCCTGGAAAGACGCGGCAGAGATGAAGGACTGTGTCTGTAGAGAAGCCTTGGTAATACCCTGTAGCACCGGCATAGCCAATGCAGGACGCTCACCAGCGTTCAGGCACTTCGTGTTCTCAACATCAAACTCAATCCGATCAACGGTTTCACCAATCAGGTATGTTGTATCGCCCGGCTCCAGAATTTCTACTTTCTGAAGCATCTGACGCACAATAACCTCAATGTGCTTATCGTTAATCTTCACGCCCTGCAGACGGTACACATCCTGAATTTCGTTTACGAGGTAGTCGGACAGAGCCTCAACCCCCATAACTTTCAGAATATCGTGCGGTACGCGGGGGCCGTCAACCAACGGGTCACCCTTTTCAACAAAGTCACCTTCCTGAACGGAAACGTGCTTGCCTTTAGGGATCAGATATTCGGTCTCTTCACCCGTCTCATCGTTTTTCACGATAACACGACGTTTAGACTTGTAATCTTTCCCGAACTCAACACGCCCTTCCATCTCAGCGATGATGGCATGATCTTTCGGGCGACGTGCTTCAAAGAGTTCTGCAACGCGCGGCAGACCACCGGTAATGTCACGCGTTTTAGAACCTTCTCGTGGCAGACGGGCCAGAACGTCACCGGCATGCACTTCTACGCCATTTTCAATGGTCAGCAGTGTTTCAGGTGACAGGAAGTAACGCGCATCGTTACCGTTATCCAGCTTCACCACATCGCCGTTTGCATCTTTAAGCTGCACACGAGGACGCAGATCAACACCCTTACCTGCCTGTTTATAGTCAACCACCACTTTAGAGGTCAGGCCGGTCACTTCGTCCATACGCTCAACGAGGGTAATGGAGTCAATAAGGTCAAGATACTCGATCTTACCGGCTTTTTCCGTGATGATTGGCAGGGTGTAGGGGTCCCACTCAGCCAGTTTCTGGCCACGGGCAACCGTTTCCCCATCAGCAGTCAGCAGGCGAGCACCGTAAGGTACGCGGTAGCGTGCTTTTTCTGCACCGGTTTCATCCGTCAGCAGAATTTCACAGTTACGCGCCATCACGATGGGCACATTTTGCGAGTTATGCACAACGTTACGGTTACGGATCACCACCTTCCCATCGCGGGAGGCTTCGATCATGGACTGTTCAGCACCACGCTGGGCCGCACCACCAATATGGAAGGTACGCATGGTAAGCTGTGTACCGGGCTCACCAATGGACTGTGCAGCAATAACACCAACTGCCTCACCAATGTTCACCGGCGTACCGCGTGCAAGGTCACGACCGTAGCAATGGCCACAGACCCCTACCCGGCTGTCACAGGTCAGCACAGAGCGAATGAAAACAGACTCAATGCCAGCGTTTTCAATACGCTCAGCATCAGCTTCTTCAATCAGTTGGTTACGTGCAACAATGACTGCGCCTGTCGCTGGGTCAACAATATCCGCAGCCGCTGTACGACCGAGAATACGCTCAGACAGAGACGCAACAACTTCACCGCCGTCGAGCACGGCACGTACTGTCAGACCGCGTTCAGTACCGCAATCTTCTTCAATGATGATGCTGTCTTGCGCAACGTCAACCAAACGACGGGTCAGGTAACCAGAGTTAGCAGTTTTCAGCGCGGTATCAGCAAGACCCTTACGTGCACCATGGGTAGACGTAAAGTAATCGAGAACCGACAAGCCTTCTTTAAAGTTGGCAATAATCGGCTGTTCAATAATCTCACCAGATGGTTTGGCCATCAGACCGCGCATACCAGCAAGCTGCTTCATCTGAGCCGGTGACCCACGCGCACCAGAGTGGCTCATCATCCACACAGAGTTGATTGGCTTACCAATTTCCTGACGGGAAATTTCCTTGGTCATAGCCGCTTGAACTTCGTCTGTGCAACGTGACCAAGCGTCAACCACTTTGTTGTAGCGTTCGCCAGCGGTAATCAGACCATCCTGATACTGCTGTTCAAACTCTTTCACTTCAGCAGCGGTACGATCAACCAGTACTTTCTTTTCGGCTGGAATGATCATGTCATCCTTACCGAAAGAAATACCAGCTTTAGCAGCGTGGCGGAAACCAAGTGCCATCAGACGGTCACAGAAGATAACTGCTTCTTTCTGGCCGCAATGACGGTAGACCGTGTCAATAACGTCAGACACAGCTTTCTTGGTCAGCTGTTTGTTAATGAGCGAGAACGGAATGGCTTCGCTTTTTGGCAAAATTTGAGCGATCAGCACACGGCCCGGTGTTGTTACAACCGTTTCGTATGTTTTCTGGCCGTCTTTAATAGCTTCAAAGCGGGCACGAATTTTATCATGCAGCTTCAAAACACCAGCGTTCAGAGCATACTCAACTTCACCGATTGAAGAGAAAGACGGAGCGCCTTCTTTTACCAATGCACCGGTTTCGTTGTCGTATTCGTTACGGTCTGGCGTTGCTGCAAATTCCGGTACTTCAAGGCTCAGATAATACAGACCCAGAACAATATCCTGAGATGGCACGATAATAGGCTTACCGTTTGCCGGGCTCAGAATGTTGTTGGTAGACATCATCAGCACACGCGCTTCCAACTGGGCCTCAAGGCTCAGGGGTACGTGCACGGCCATCTGGTCGCCGTCAAAGTCGGCGTTAAACGCAGTACAGACAAGCGGGTGAAGCTGAATAGCTTTCCCTTCAACCAAGATCGGTTCGAACGCCTGAATACCAAGACGGTGAAGTGTTGGCGCACGGTTAAGCATAACCGGATGTTCGCGGATAACTTCTTCAAGAATATCCCAAACTTCCGGACGCTCTTTTTCAACCATACGCTTTGCAGCTTTAATGGTTGTAGCGTGGCCGTACTTTTCCAGCTTGGAGTAGATGAACGGCTTGAACAGTTCCAGCGCCATCTTTTTGGGCAAGCCGCACTGGTGCAGCTTCATTTCCGGGCCAACCACAATGACCGAACGGCCAGAGTAGTCAACGCGTTTACCCAAAAGGTTCTGACGGAAGCGACCCTGCTTGCCTTTCAGCATATCAGACAGAGACTTGAGCGGACGCTTGTTGGCACCTGTAATAGCACGGCCACGGCGGCCGTTATCAAACAGGGCGTCAACAGCTTCCTGAAGCATACGCTTTTCGTTACGCACGATAATATCGGGCGCACGCAGCTCCATCAGGCGTTTAAGGCGGTTATTACGGTTAATAACACGGCGGTACAGGTCGTTGAGGTCAGACGTTGCAAAACGCCCACCATCAAGCGGTACCAATGGGCGCAGTTCTGGTGGGATAACTGGCACATAGTCCAGAATCATCCACTCAGGGCGTGAGCCACTTTCAGCGAAAGCTTCAATCAGCTTGAGGCGCTTAACAAGTTTTTTGCGCTTAGCTTCTGAAGTGGTTTCCTTCAGTTCCTGACGCAGTTCAACTTTTTCAGCATCACAATCGATGCGTTCCAGCACCTTCTTGATCGCCTCAGCACCGATACCGACTTCGATACCTTCTTCGCTATACTCGTCCATAACGTCGAGATACTGCTCTTCGCTCAGCAGAGAATACTGCTTAAGCGGAGACGTACCGGGTTCAAGAACAAGATAGTTTTCGAAGTAGAGAACTTTCTCAAGGTCTTTGAGCGTCATATCGACCATCAGGCCGATACGGCTAGGCAGAGACTTCAAGAACCAGATATGGGCAACAGGGCTGGCAAGCTGAATATGACCCATGCGTTCACGACGCACTTTAGCCAGCGTAACTTCAACGCCACATTTTTCGCACACAATACCGCGGAATTTCATCCGCTTGTATTTGCCGCAAAGGCATTCATAGTCCTTAATTGGGCCAAAAATGCGTGCGCAGAAAAGACCATCACGCTCCGGCTTGAATGTCCGGTAGTTGATTGTCTCGGGCTTCTTGATTTCGCCGAATGACCAAGACCGGATCTGCTCTGGTGATGCCAGTTGGATCTTGATCTGATCGAAGGTCATCGCCTGGCCGGTCTGGCCAAGAATTTTCATGAGTTCATTCATGTGCCGAAGCCCCCAAAGGGAAATGGGGTGCCGGAATATTCATTCCGGCTGCCCCTTTAAAATAAAAACGAAGAACGGTGCCAAAGCGTGTCTTTGTGCTCACCTTTACTCGGCTCCCTGCTCCAGTTCAACATTCAGACCCAGAGACTTAAGCTCTTTGATCAGAACGTTAAAGCTTTCTGGAATACCAGCTTCAAAGTCATCTTGCTCACGCACAATGGCTTCGTACACTTTGGTACGCCCAGAAACGTCATCCGACTTTACAGTCAGCATTTCCTGAAGCGTGTAGGCTGCACCGTATGCTTCCAGTGCCCACACTTCCATTTCCCCGAAGCGCTGACCACCGAACTGAGCCTTACCGCCCAGTGGCTGCTGGGTAACCAGAGAGTATGGCCCGATAGAACGAGCATGGATTTTGTCATCAACCAAGTGATGCAGTTTGAGCATGTAAATGTAACCAACGGTGGTTACACGCTCAAACGGCTCGCCTGTGCGCCCATCAATCAGCTGAGACTGGCCAGATTTATTGACCCCTGCTTTTTCAAGCATGGCTTCAATGTCTGGAATAGATGCACCGTCGAACACCGGGGTTGCAATCGGCACGCCTTTGCGCAGGTTGTTACCCAGCTCTACCAGCTCGTCATTGCTCATATTTGCAATGGCTTCGCTGTAGATTTCATCGCCGTACACGTCTTTCAGACGGTCAAGCAGTTCTTGGCGTTTTTCACCATTGCGCTGGTAATCATCAACCAGATCACCAATGCCGCGGCCAAGGTTTGCACAGGCCCAGCCAAGGTGTGTTTCCAGAATCTGACCCACGTTCATACGTGAAGGCACACCCAGTGGGTTCAGCACGATGTCAACAGATGTACCATCCTCAAGGAAGGGCATATCTTCAACAGGCACCACGCGAGAAACCACACCCTTGTTCCCGTGACGACCGGCCATTTTGTCACCTGGCTGAAGCTTACGCTTCACGGCAACAAACACTTTGACCATTTTCATCACACCGGGTGGCAACTCATCACCACGCTGGAGTTTTTCAACCTTGCTTTCAAAGCGAGCCTGAATTTTCTGCACAGAGGCGTCAAATTCACGACGTAGCGTTTCCAGCTCAGCCATAACAGCGTCAGAAGCGACAACAATATGGCGCCATGCACCACGGGGCTGTTCGTCAAGAACTTCATCCGTGATTTCTGTACCAGAGCGAATACCTTTGTACCCGGCACCTGCAACCTGACCCAGCAGTTTTTCACGCAGACGGCTGTAGAAAGAACGTTCCTGAATGCCACGTTCGTCATCACGGTCTTTGGACAGGCGATCAATTTCAGCCCGTTCAATAGCCATTGCACGTTCGTCTTTGTCCACACCACGGCGGGAGAACACACGCACATCAACAATGGTGCCTGTGGTGCCGGGTGGCAGACGCAGAGATGTGTCACGCACGTCAGACGCTTTTTCACCAAAAATGGCGCGCAGCAGTTTTTCTTCTGGCGTCATTGGGCTTTCGCCCTTTGGGGTTACCTTACCGATAAGAATATCACCGGGGTTAACTTCTGCACCAACGTAAACGATACCAGCTTCGTCGAGGTTACGCAGCGCTTCTTCACCCACATTGGGGATATCACGCGTAATTTCTTCCTGACCCAGCTTGGTATCACGCGCCATGACTTCGAATTCCTCGATATGGATCGAGGTAAACACGTCATCTTTCGCAATACGTTCGGAAATCAGGATGGAGTCTTCGAAGTTGTAACCATTCCAAGGCATAAACGCGACGAGCACGTTACGGCCCAGAGCCAGTTCACCCAATTCTGTAGACGGACCATCGGCAATGATATCGCCCGCTTTAACCTGGTTGCCTACATGCACCAACGGACGCTGGTTAATACAGGTAGACTGGTTAGAACGAGAGTATTTACGCAGACGGTAAATATCGACACCTTGCGTAGAACCAGACGCATCGGTTGCACGCACAACGATACGAGCACCGTCAATCTGGTCAACAATACCATCGCGCTTAGCAACAATGGTTGCACCAGAGTCGTGTGCAACAGCGGCTTCCATACCGGTACCAACAAGCGGTGCATCAGAACGTACCAAAGGCACAGCCTGACGTTGCATGTTGGAGCCCATCAGTGCGCGGTTTGCGTCATCGTTCTCAAGGAACGGAATAAGCGCTGCCGCAACAGAAACAAGCTGCTTAGGAGAGACGTCACACGCAGTCACTTCGGTTGGCGGAACCAGACGGAAGTCACCACCACGGCGCACAGAAACCAGGTCGTCAGTCAAAGCACCATCAGCACTTTGCTTGGCATCAGCCTGTGCCACGATCAGCTTTTCTTCTTCCATGGCGGAAAGATATTTCCAACCATCTTGAAGAACGCCGTCTTTAACAAGGCGATAAGGGGTTTCAATAAAGCCGTATTTGTTCACTTTGGCATAAGTCGCCAAAGAGTTGATCAGACCGATGTTCGGGCCTTCTGGCGTTTCAATCGGGCAGATACGACCATAATGCGTTGGGTGAACGTCACGCACTTCAAAGCCTGCGCGTTCACGGGTCAGACCACCTGGGCCAAGCGCTGAAAGACGACGCTTATGCGTCACTTCAGACAGCGGGTTGGTCTGATCCATAAACTGGCTAAGCTGCGAAGAGCCAAAGAATTCACGCACAGCAGCGGCAGCAGGTTTAGCGTTGATCAGGTCATGCGGCATAACCGTATCAATATCGACAGACCCCATACGCTCACGAATGGCGCGCTCCATACGCAGCAGGCCAACGCGGTACTGGTTTTCCATCAGCTCGCCTACAGAGCGCACACGACGGTTACCAAGGTTATCAATATCGTCAATCTGGCCGCGGCCATCTTTCAGGTCGCACATGACTTTGATAGTGCGCAGAATATCTTCCTTACGCAGAACGCGCACGGTGTCTGGCACATCAACGTCAAGACGCATGTTCATTTTCACACGACCAACAGAAGACAGGTCGTAACGATCCATATCAAAGAACAGACCGTTGAACATAGCATCGGCGGTTTCAGCCGTTGGCGGCTCACCGGGGCGCATAACGCGGTAGATATCAATCAGCGCTTCATCACGAGAGCTGTTTTTGTCTACGGTCAGCGTGTTACGGATCCAAGGGCCATTAGCAGCGTCGATCGCCAGCAGCGGCAGCTCGGTAACACCGGCTTCTTCCAAAGCAGCAAGGCGTGCTTCGGTAATTTCTTCACCTGCTTCGCCGTAAATTTCACCGGTATCGTAGTTAACGATATCATGCGCGATGAAGCGCCCCAGAAGGTCGATATCACCAACCAGCACTTCACGGGTTTTTTCGGCAATTTTGCGTACAGCGCGTGCAGTCAGCTTTGCTTCAGCTTCAGCAACCACTTCACCTGTTTCTGCATCCACCAGCGGCGCAAGCAGTTTCAGGCCACGGAAGGCATCTGCGTCAAATGGACGTGCCCAACCTTTAGCGGTTTTGGTGAACGGCACGGTACCATAGAAGTAAGACAGGATTTCGTTATCATCCATGCCTTTGATGTCGAGCGCATCAACATCACCACCTTCTGCCAGCTTTGCTTTGCGTGCGGCAGCAGATCTTTCGCCTTCAAGTGCATAAAGTAGCGTTGTAACCGGCAGCTTACGCTTACGGTCAATACGCACATAAATGAGGTCTTTAGCGTCAAATTCGAAATCAAGCCATGAACCACGGTACGGAATAACGCGCGCTGCAAACAGGTATTTGCCTGAAGAGTGCGTTTTGCCTTTATCATGGTCAAAGAACACACCGGGTGAACGGTGCATCTGACTGACAATAACACGCTCGGTGCCGTTAATAATAAAGGTGCCGTTCTCGGTCATTAAGGGCATATCGCCCATATAAACCGGCTGCTCCTTAATATCACGAATAGAGCGTGACCCTGTATCTTCGTCTACATCCCATACGATAAGACGCAGAATAACTTTCAATGGTGCAGAGAAAGTCAGACCGCGCTGGATGCATTCTTCAACATCATATTTCGGCTCTTCAAATTCGTAGCTTACGAATTCAAGACGCCCCCGACCTGCGAAGTCGTTAATCGGGAAAACAGAACGGAAAACCTCCTGCAAACCTGTTGGTGTGCGCGCATCAGGCGACACATTCGCCTGAAGGAACGTCTCGTAAGACGCGCGCTGCACATCAATCAAGTTCGGCATCGGAGCGATTTCGGGGATCCGCCCGAAACTCTTGCGAATTCGCTTCCGTCCTGTGAACGATTTGGTGATTGCGTTCATCGTCGCTCCTGCCCCGCCCTTACTTACTCGGACCATCAGGCCTGCCGCTTACCCGCAGGCCTGATGGTCCGACCTTATTATGTAGGCCACACTCTATACCGAAGGAACCTTCGGCATCAAACCTGTATCAGATTAAGGAACCTGAAACAGGCAAACGGGCAGAGGCAAACACCCCTACCCGAAAACCTTTTCTCATCACTCTGCCACCAAAGCAGCAGACGCGTTGAGAACTTATTTGATTTCGACGCTTGCGCCGTTGTCTTCAAGAAGCTTCTTGATTTTTTCGGCTTCGTCTTTGCTTGCGCCTTCTTTAATGGTCTTCGGTGCGCCTTCAACCAGGTCTTTAGCTTCTTTCAGGCCAAGACCGGTGATGCCACGGATTTCCTTAATGACGTTGATTTTTTTGTCGCCAGCTTTGGCAAGAATCACGTCAAATTCGGTTTTTTCTTCAGCAGGAGCAGCGGCAGCAGCGGCTGGGCCAGCAGCAACAGCAACTGGAGCAGCGGCAGAAACGCCCCATTTTTCTTCCAGCAGCTTGGAGAGTTCAGCAGCTTCAAGAACCGTCAGAGCAGACAGTTCGTCAACGAGCTTGTTAAGATCAGCCATGATTAGACTTCCTAATATAAACACTGGTTTGCAAAGCACAACCCCCAACAAAAGAGGCCGGCCTTAAGAGAAACATACACCCGAATAGGTGCATGAGTTAGGCGGCTTCCGCCTCACCCGTTTTGGCATAGGCCCCAAAAACCCGAGCAAGCTGAGCAGCCGGCGCCTGAGTAACGCCAGCGATGCGCGTAGCGGGCGTGGAGATAAGACCCACGAGCTGCGCGCGCAGCGTATCCAGAGACGGCAGTTCGGCAAGAGCCTTAACTCCATCGGCGCTAAGCACCTGAGAGCCAAGAGAACCACCGAGCAGCACAAGCTTGTCATTGGTTTTGGCGAACTCGACGACCACCTTTGCTACTGCAACAGGGTCTTCCGCCCACGCAAGCGCGGTCGGGCCTTTAAGCAGTGGCTTAATGCCGTCGAACTGGGTCCCATCCAGGGCGAGAGTTGCCAGCCGGTTTTTCGCGACTTTATACGTTGCGCCCGCTGCACGCACTTTGCGTCGCAGATCCGTCACATCAGCCACGGTCAGCCCGTCATTACGGGTAACCACAACCATGGACGTTTCGGCAAACACGGCGGCAAGGGAAGCAATGAAGTCCCGCTTTTCCGTACGGTTCAAATCCCGTCTCCGTCTTGTTCTGTTTGGCGTAACACCAACGCAGAACGGGTTGCCCTATAGAGTTTTATGACCACCACAAAACTCTGCTCGCCTGTCCTTTAAACGGAACACCCGGAGCCACCGCAAAAACGATTAGCAACCAGCATCCCCATCTTACCACCCGCAAACCCTAAAAGGCTTATTAAGACATACGCCGCGTGCGGTCTCGGACAGGTCGGGACATTAGATTGCTCCAACACCCCTATGAAAACCACGCCTTAGCAAAGCCAAAGCGTGGCAACATTCAAAACTCAGCCAGCGAAAGCTGAGAGATCCAGCTGAACGCCAGGCCCCATGGTAGAAGACAGAGCAGCCTTCTTCATGTAGGTGCCTTTTGCGCCAGTTGGGCGGGCTTTCTGCACGGCATCAACAAATGCACGTACGTTTTCAGCCAGCTTAGCGGCATCGAAAGAGGCCTTACCAACACCAGCATGAACAATACCAGCTTTTTCAGCGCGGTATTCAACCTGGCCAGACTTAGCAGCTTCAATAGCGCCCTTAACGTCCATTGTCACGGTGCCAAGCTTAGGGTTTGGCATCAGACCACGTGGACCAAGGATTTTACCAAGACGACCCACAAGAGCCATCATGTCTGGTGTTGCAATGCAGCGGTCGAAGTTGATTTCGCCAGCCTGCACTTTTTCCATCAGGTCTTCTGCACCGACAACGTCTGCACCAGCGGCCTGAGCTTCTTCAGCTTTAGCACCGCGAGCAAACACGCCAACGCGCAGAGTTTTACCTGTGCCATTTGGCAGAGACACAAAACCACGAACCATCTGGTCAGCATGACGCGGATCGATACCCAAGTTCAGGGAAATTTCGATCGTTTCGTCAAACTTAGCCGTAGCATTACCCTTAACCAGAGCAATTGCTTCGTCCAGACCATAAGCCTGAGTGCGGTTTACTTTTGCCTGAGCAGCGGCGTGACGCTTATTGGTAGCCATGCTCTCAGCCCTCCACCGTCAGACCCATGGAGCGTGCGGAGCCAACCAGCATCCGAACTGCACCATCGATATCGTTGGCGTTCATGTCTTTGAATTTCTGCTCAGCAATCTCACGGAGCTGATCCATGGCCACCTTGCCAACAGCAGCACTTTTACCAACAGTCTGGCTGCCTTTAGAAATTTTAGCAGCTTTCAGCAGGAAGTACGTGTTCGGCGGGGTTTTGGTGATGAAGCTGAACGTACGGTCTGCATAAGCGGTAATAACGACCGGAATCGGCATACCTGGCTCAAGACCCTGGGTCTTGGCGTTAAATTCTTTACAGAACTGCATGATGTTCAGACCGCGCTGACCGAGCGCTGGACCTACTGGTGGTGAGGGATTAGCCTTACCAGCAGGAATCTGAAGCTTGATGTAGCCAACAACTTTTTTGGCCATATCCGGGACTCCTTTTGTTGAACCCAGACCGCGGTTTACGGCACACTCCGCGCCACACAAGGCATGGCACGAGTCAAACCTCCCGCGTTCCGATTGGAGTGCCGCGCTTACCGGGGCAACACTCCACTGTCAAGGGGTTAGGGTGTTTTTTGTTCCCCAACAAGGTTAGCTGCGGCCGGGTCTGCCTGCGTGGTAATACCCGCCACAGGCGCTGCATGCCGCAGATTACCGTACTGAAGTGGGTGGAAGGGCATAATTTCATTAGACTTGGGCAATTCAGCCCGAGACCAACCGCCGCCTAAGGCCCGGATAAGCTCAACGCGCGCATCTACCGCACGGGTTTGCACCTGCACCAGCGCAATACGTGCCTGCAATGCCGCCACCTGCGCCACCACCACGTCCAGATAGTTGGTGAGACCACCTGTATAAAGCGCCATGGTCATGTTCTGGGTGCGTAAAGCAGCGTCAACCGCGTTACTTTGCTGCGCGGCCTCGGTTTTCAAGCGCGTTGTGCGTGTCAGGTTATCTTGCACCTCCTGAAAGGCGCTAAGAACCGTTGAGCGATACTCATCTTCCTGCTGCCGGTACTGCGACCAGTTACGCTGCAACTCGGCACGCCGCAAACCGCCTTGGAACAACGGCATAAGCGCCTGCACCCCAAACTGGTACATAGAGTTAGAAAGCGATGCCAGATCGAACCCTCTATCCATAAAACCGGTCATGGCATTGAAGGTTACGTGCGGGTAGAAGGCCGCACGAGAAACACCAATAGCCCTGTTAGCTTGCGCCATACGCCGCTCAGATGCCGCAATGTCTGGCCTGCGCTCCAGCAAAGTGGCGGGTAGCGCCACAGGGGGCTGTATTTCTGTAAAATTAAGGCGCGTGGTAGGCGCAATATGGAAGGTAGCGGGCGCCTGATTAACCAGCACCGCTATGGCATGCTCCATAACCTCGCGCTGGGTTTGAATGTCTGTCTCTTGCGCTTGGGTTGTATAAAGCTGCGCTTCTGCACGAGACACGTCCATACCCGGAGCAATAGCCCCAGCCAGACGCATTTTGGTAACCTGCACTGCGGTTTGGTAGTAGCGTATGGAATCACGGTACACAGCACTTTGCGCATCTAGCCCGCGCAGCACCACGTAGTCACTTGCCAGTTCGGCCTGTAGGCTCAAACGCGCCAACGCATAATCTGCTGCGGCCTCTTCTGTGCGCTGCTTGGTCATGCGCACTCTGTTACGAATAGCCGACCAGAAATCAGGCTCCCACGTTGCCGTAGCCGAATATTGCTCGGACGACATATAAATAGGCCCCTGAGAGGTACCACCCCGCCAAAGCCTATGTCTGGAGCCTTTATACTTCTCACCCCCTGCCCCGCCATTAAGCTGCGGGTAAAGGTGAGACTTGGCTTCCATTGCCACATCCCGCGCCTGCATGAAGGCCTCTGCCTGTGCTTGCAGGTCTGGGTTTAGGCGCATGGCCTGTGCTTCAAGCTGGTTTAGCACCGGGTCGCCCAGCATTGTCCACCAATCTGAGCGTATAGCGGCATCAGACGGACTGGCGGCCTTTAATACGCCCGTGTTGCCCCAGCTTTCAGGCAGTTTAAGCGGGGTTGGCTTGTAGCGTGGGGCCATATCACAGCCAGACAGCATAGTTGCCAACGACAACGCGACAACCAGCCCACCACGCCTTAAACCACGCTGCTGCGTGTTACGCATCATTGGCGGCCTCCGGCTTCTGGTGGGGGCGCGTTATCTTCTGGCATAGCGCGTGTGTCGTCTTTGGCGTGGCTGTCGTCTGCGGTAGTGGCTTTGGCAGCAGGCTCCGGCTTTTTGCTGGGCATGTTATACCCCGGGGTACCCTTAACAACCCGCACCTTTTGCCCATCAAGCAAACCGGCAGAAGGGTTGTTAATAATACGGTCTGTCTTTTTTACACCGCGCAGAATTTGCAGCGTAGTACCAAGGTTAGTCCCCACCGTAACGTTAACCAAATGCACATGGTCTGAATCATCTACCACAGCAACCTGTGTGCCCTCTGCCCGGAAAACCAGCGCGCCTTCTGGCAAAATAAGCATATCGGGGTCGCCCGGTGCTTTAAAATGCGCCGTGGCGTAAGAGTTAGGCCACAACTCACCAGACTTGTTGTCTATGGTCAGTTCTGTGGTCACGGTACGGGTAGACGCATTAAAGGCTGTAGCCGTAGCCAAAAATTTGGCTTTAAACGTACGGTCTGGATATTGCGGAATAGACAGGTCTGCCTCTAAGCGGGGGGAGATAATATCGGCATAGTCTTGTGGCACAGCCACAAACACACGCATGGCGTGTACGTCTGCTACGCTAAACAGTTCTGTTGCATTGCCGCGCGCATCAACATCACCCCGGCCAGCATTTACGTAATCACCCACGTCTGCAAAACGTGAGGTCACAATGCCATCAAAGGGGGCAACAATACGCTTAAACCCCTCTAGGGCTGCAAAGCGCTCAACCTCATGTTCAGCCGCTTCTACCTGAGCTTTCTGGGCTTCAGCGTTGGCAGCCTGCACGTCTACTTCCTGCTGGGAAACAGCTTGGGTACCTTGCAAGGCTTTCCAGCGTTTGGCGGTTATCTGGGCCAGTTTATAACGGGCCTGCGCAACATTCAGGTTCGCTTTGGCCGCTGCATATTGCGCGTCCAGACCGGGGGTGTCGATTTCGGCCAGCATATCACCAGCCTTAACCTGCGCCCCAAAGTCTTTGTACCACATTTTTACGTAGCCAGAGACCTGCGCGTAAATAGGTGCTTGATACCACGCTGCAATATTAGCCGGCAGCGAGAGCTTACGCTCATTTGGGCCCGGCTGCGGGTAAATAACCTGCACCGCAGGCGTTGCATTTACCGCTGTTTCTTGCGCCAAATCCATGTAGTGGGAGTGCCGCTGGACAATACCCACTACCGCCAAAACGCCCGCAACCCCAGCCACAATAATAAGGCCCAGTTTACGCCGGTTAGCTGGCGGAGGGTTTTGCGTGCCATGAACGCCGTTTTGGTCATGACTGCCGTTATTCTGCGCGCTCATGCGCTTTCTCCCTCTACCGTCGTCTCTGGTTTTTTACGGTTATGCAGCATGGCGAACACACACGGCACAAACAGCAAGGTAGCCACAGTAGCCACCAAAAGGCCGCCCATAACCGCCTTACCCAGCGGTGCGTTCTGTGAATTACTAATAGACATTGGCAACATACCAATAATCATGGCCGAAGCTGTCATAAGCACTGGCCGAATACGCTCAAACCCGGCCTCAAGCGCTGCGGCAATGGCATCACCATGTTCTTCCAGCCGCTCTCGCGCAAACGATACAACCAGAATGGCATTAGCCGTAGCCGTACCCATACACATAATAGCCCCCGTAAGCGCAGGCACAGACAGGGTTGTATGCGTTAGGAACAGGCTCCATGAAATACCGGCCAACGCACCGGGAAGCGCTGTGATAATAATAAACGGGTCAAGCCAAGACTGGAAGTTAACCACAATAAGCAGGTAAACCAGCAGCACAGACATGGCCAAACCACCCAGCAACTGGGCGTAGGCACTGTTCATGGTTACGGCCTGCCCGCGCACTTCTAGTGTCGAGCCACGCGGTAAGTCTGGGCGTATTTCATCAACAATACGCCCCACTTCACGCGAGACCGTGCCAAGGTCTATGCCTTCGTTTGTGGCATAGATGTCAAACACCGGCATAATATTGTAATGCGAAATTTCGCCCGGTGTTCCAATTTGCTCGATATGGCTTAACCCACCCAAAATTTGCGGGCTTTGGCCATTTGAGTTGCCGTCCCCTTTATCAATGGGGGTCAGCTCCAGGTCGTTCAGGGTTTGCAGGAAGGTGGCGGGCGTTTGAATATCAATCAGATGCGACACACCTGACTTCGTATCCAGCCAGTACACCTGCCCCACCTGAGAACTACCAGACAAAGACACAAGGGCGTTGTTCGCAATGTCAGATTCCGTAATGCCCGTACCTAATGCGTAAGTACGCCGCGCATTAACCCTAAGTGTAGGAGTGGTCATGGGTTGTTGTACGGAAATATCGGTAAGGCCGGTTACATGGCGCAGGCGGTCTGCCAAGCGGTTTGCAAACCGGAAGTTTTCATTCAGGTTCCGCCCAATAATCTGCACATCTATAGGGGCAGGTAAACCAAAGTTAAGAATTTTAGCTGTCAGGTCACCCGGCAGGAACGAAATTTGCGTGCCAGGAAATTTCTCACCTAAATTGTGGCGCAGCAGTTTGCGGTATTCAGCCACCGGAGAGTCTGCATCTTTAAGAGACACCGTAATATCGCAGTCTTGCGTGCCAACCGTTGGGGTTGGAATAAAGGCCTGATTAAGCGGGCTAAACGGCAGGCCGCAGTTATCAACAATACTTTCAACCTGCCCAGAGAGTGTGCGCTCAATTTCGTCATTAATAAGCTGCGAAATTTTACCTGACTCAGACAGTTTGGTGCCAAGTGGCGCGCGCATATGAATGGCCATGGCATCTGAGTTAATTTCGGGGAAGAAGTCTTGCCCCACAAAAAACAACAGCCCCAAAGACCCCAGTGAGCAAAGCACAAACACCGGCACAAACGTAGCCCGCACGCTCACCAAATGTTTAAGCAGTTCATGGTAAGAATGCCTAAACTGCTCAAATTTACGCTCAAACCCCTTTTGGAAGCGCCCAAAAATGGTTTTTGGTTCTTGTGGGCCATGGGCGTGTGCCGCCACCTGCGCTGCCAGCATATATTTGGCCATTGTTGGCACCAAAGTACGCGACAGAATGAAGGAGGCGATCATGGCAAAAATGATTGCTTCTGCCATGGGCATAAACAACCAGCCCGCAACACCCGTAAGCTGGAAAAGCGGCATCCAGACAATACAGATACACATGGTCGAGACAAAAGTGGGAATAACAATCTGGTTGGCGGCATCAATAATGGCCGTTTCCAGATCTTTATCCATCTCAAGGTGTGCATCGATATTTTCGATCATCACCGTGGCATCATCGACCAAAATACCCACGGCCAGCGCAAGACCACCAAGGGTCATAACGTTAATGGTCTGCCCAGCCCAACCAAGCCCAATAATGGAGCACAGCATAGCCAGCGGAATAGAGGTGGCAATAATAACGGTAGAGCGCCAAGACCCCAAAAAGAGCAGCACCACAAGGCCTGTCAGGCAGGCTGCGGTAAACATTTCGCGCAGCACGTCCTGCACGGACTCTTTCACGAAGGTAGAGGCATCGTTCAGCACCTTAATGCTGACCCCCGGCGGCAACGTTTTAACAATGCCGGGCAAAAGCTCCTTAACGCCAGACACAACCTGAAGGGTTGAGGCATCACCGCTTTTCATCACCACAATCAACACACCTTGCTGGCCTTTAACCAGCACAAGGTTGGTTTGTGGTGGCCCGCCTTGGTGCACCCATGCCACGTCTTGCAAGCGCACAACGGCGTTCCCCACTTGTTTAATGGGGATCATGTTCAACTCATCAAGCGCGCGGGGTGAGGCGTTGGTCTGCACCATCCAGTCAAACGTGCCAATGCGCTGGTCACCTGCGGGTAGCACAATGTTCTGGCTGTTTAACGCTTTTGAAACATCAACAGGTGAGAGCTTGTGGGCCAGCAATTTAATAGGGTCGAGATCGACCATAATATTGCCGGGCTGCCCACCGTAAGGGTTAGGAATAGCCGCCCCCGCCACAGACACAAGGGCCGGACGAATGAGGTTGGAAGACATATCGTAAATCTGAGACGCGGTCATGGAGGTGGAAGACACCTGCAACGTAATAACCGGCACAGAAGACGCGTTATACGTTAAAACCAGCGGCGGCGTAGAGCCGGTGGGCATTTGCTTAATAACCGTTTGCGACACAGAGGTAATCTGTGTTTGCGCAACGGCTGTATCCGTACCCGGCTGGAAGAAGATTTTTACAATACCACGCCCGTAATAAGACTGGCTTTCAATATGTTCAATATTGTTAACCGTGGCGGTCAGTGCACGTTCGTAATAATACACCACACGGCCAGACATATCTTCGGGCATAAGGCCCGTATACGTCCAGACCACGGCCACCACCGGAATCTTGATGCTCGGAAACACGTCCGTTGGTGTAGAAAATATCCCTCTGATGCCAAACACCAAAATAAGGATAGAGAGAACCACGAACGTATACGGCTTTTTAAGCGCCGTAACGACAATTTCATTCATGTGCGTTACCCCCGGCAAGCACACACAAAAGGCTGCATCCAGATGAATCGATCATGACTCTTTGAGATACAGATATCCCGCAGGTGCGCCAATAAAAATGCTTTTAATGAAACGCTGACTCCGTGTTCGTCATGAAAATGTCACACGAAAGCAGGTTCCTAGGCCATTTTTTCCTTCCCCTACCAAAACGGTTGCATCGTGCAACTGCGCAATGGCCGAAACCAGACTAAGCCCCAAACCACTCCCGGGCACATGCCTGCTTTTGTCTGAACGGTAAAAACGCGACAGCACAGCCTGTCGCTCTTCTGGCACAATACCAATGCCGGTATCTGTCACACTTAAGGAGGCTTTGCCCCCCTGCCGCGTAACCGCCACCGTTACATGCCCGCCTTCTGGGGTAAATTTAATGGCGTTATCAACCAAATTGACCAACAACTCTATTAGCAAGTGCCGGTCACCATCTATGTTTACAGGGGCAAGGCCTGCTTGCGTGAGCAGATGTATGCCCTCCGTCTCGGCAATGGGTTCGTACAGATCAACAACATCGGCTATCAGTTCAACCAAATTAACCGTGCCAAACCCGGCTCTGCGGCGGCTGCTTTCAATTTCGGCAATACGGAGCAGCGCGGTAATAATACCCAAACACTGGTCTAGCTCATCAACTGCGCGGGCTACAGCGCCTTCTAGTGCATCACCCGCGCTACCGGTTGAAAGTGCACGCTCCAGCTTTGCCCGCACGCGAGAGAGAGGGGTGCGGAGGTCGTGGGCAATATCGTTGCCCACTTCGCGCATACCGTCCATCAGGCTTTCAAGCCGGTCAAGCATACGGTTTACACTACCGGCAAGGCGTTCAAGGTCGTCTCGTTCTTTGCCCGCTGGCAGGCGTTCATGAATATCACCCGCCATAATAAGGTCTATGGCTTCGTGCATGTCTTTAACACGAGACAGCGCACGGTGGCTCAACACCATACCCAGCAGCAACGCAAACAGTAGCGTTGGCACCGCCGCTAAAAACGTGGCATGCCGCAGCATAAGTTTTTGCTCTGCCAGCAAATGAAAGCTACGGCCAAGCACCAGAATATTACCATCTGACAGCGTAACTGCCAGCAAGCGTAAAGGGTATGGTGCCCCCTCTTCTGGGTAAATTTCTATGTTGTGGGGTTTGCCATCAGCCTTGAGGCCCCGCGGCCAAACGCGCAGGTCTCCGGTTATAAGGGCATGGCTTGCGTCAAACAAACCCGCACTACTTATAACCAGCCGCATATCATCTGTGGCGCGTTTGCGAATAACATATTCCAAATGCTCTGGCGTCATACGGGCCAGCAGTTCAGCCTCGCCGCGCAAAAGCGTGGTAGAGCGGTGCGATTCAACCGCTTCCATTTGGGTATAAACCAGCCCAAACTGCATCACCATAACCCCAGCCATGGCGGCAAGCGCCATAAGCGTTAGGCGAAACGCGGCTGTTCTGAAAAGGTCAGTCAGAAACACAGAGCTGGAACCCGGTGCCACGAATACTTTTAATCAGTGGCTCCTCACCGGGGGCATCTACTTTGCGGCGTAGCTTGCCTATATGCACATCAACCAAGTTGGTGCGCGGTATAAAACGGTACTGCCACACATCTTCCAGCAACATTGAACGTGTGAGCACTTGGTCTGGGCGGCGCATCAAATATTCCAGCAAGCGGAACTCACGCGGGAGCAACTCAATCTCGCGTTCACCCCGCCAAGCGCGGCGCTCTATCAAGTCCATCTCAAGCGGGCCAACCCGCAATTTGGTGCTGCGTGTGTCATCTGGGCGGCGCAAAAGTGCCTCAACGCGCGCCAAAAGCTCTTCCATGGCAAAAGGCTTGGTCAGGTAATCATCGCCCCCTGCTTTCAGCCCTGTTACACGGTCATCAACAGCAGAAAGGGCAGACAATACCAAAACAGGCGTGCGTATACCGCGTTGGCGCATGGTTTCTATTACGCTCAGCCCATCTAGGCCCGGCAGCAGGCGGTCTACCACCATAACATCAGCCTCGCCCGCCAAAGCAGCCGTTAGCCCGGCGTCACCTGTGTCACGGTGCATCACCTGCAAACCGTGGCCTGTCAGTTCGGCAACAATTTCTTCGGCTATTGTGCTGTCATCTTCAATTAAAAGCACGCACCCACGGGCAGCAAGGTCTGTTTCCATGCCTTCTTTCTCCTGCCGTTTGTTCTGTGTTGTCTCGTCGTCCATGATTTACTCTGATGCTGCTTTATTAAGGGCTACGCCAGTAAATTCCATTTCAGAGTATGCGGCCACACTGGCCAGACTACAAGCACACAAACCCTTAGGCCCAAATGGTGCAAACAAGCGCACAACGCCATAACAGCCACATGTTTGGCACTTTAAAACAACCCGCTATTACTTACGCGGCATTTGCCCACAGTTATCACACCCCCGAGAACAGAGCGCTAAAAGCAACACACACACCAAGAAATGCTTTATCTCTGTTGCAGCGTTTTATGCTGCCCATAACAGAGGCTTCCGTGCAACATGTCTAAGCTTAATGCGTTGATCCATCACGATAATGCAATGACATGGCCTGCTTGTGGGTGATATAGACCAACCAGAACAGAAAACGACCTACCAAGAATAACAAATAAGAACAGGGAAATAACAGCGTGCATCTGCCTTCCTCCGCGATGTCGTCCGCACCAAAACCGTCAGCATCTTCTCGCCACAAAGCGCTTTACATTCAAGTTATTGTCGCTGTTGTTGCTGGTATTCTGGTCGGTTATTTCTTCCCCAACCTTGGCGCGGCTCTTCGCCCGTTAGGCGATGGGTTTGTTAAACTTATTAAAATGGTTATTGCGCCGGTTATTTTTCTAACCGTGTGCACCGGCATTGCAGGCATGGCCGACCTAAAACAGACAGGCCGCGTGGCAGGCAAAGCCATGGCCTATTTTCTGTTTTTTTCTACCCTTGCCCTTATTGTGGGTATGGTTGTAGCCAATGTAGCCCAACCCGGTTACGGGCTGCACATTAACCCTAAATCGCTCGATGCCGGGTCTGTTGCGTCTTTTGTAAGCCAAGCGCAACATGGGCATGGCTTTACCGAATTTTTAATGCGCATTATTCCGGCCACAACAGCGGGCGCGTTTACCTCGGGCGAAATTTTGCAGGTGCTGCTGGTAGCCATTCTGTTTGGCATCAGCCTTGCCCAGATGGGCCGCACAGGTGAGAGTATTCTCAGCTTTTTTAAAAGCCTAACCGAACTTGTTTTTGGCGTTGTACGCTTGGTTATGTACGCAGCCCCTATTGGGGCCTTTGGGGCTATGGCATTTACCGTGGGCCGCTTTGGGGTAAGCTCCATTGGCAACCTGCTTGAGCTTGTCCTGGCCTTTTACCTTACAGCTTTTTTGTTTGTATGCGGTATTTTAGGGCTGGTAGCCCGCTGCATGGGCTTTAGTATTTTTCGCCTTATTCGGTACCTTAAAGAAGAGCTGCTCATTGTGCTTGGCACCAGCTCTTCTGAATCTGCACTGCCCGGCCTTATTGCCAAGCTTGAACAAGCAGGCTGCCCCCAAGGTATTGTTGGGCTTGTGGTGCCTATGGGCTATTCTTTTAACCTAGACGGCACCAATATTTACATGACCCTTGCCGCCCTTTTTATAGCCCAAGCCACAGATGTGCATTTAAGCCTGTCTGAACAAACGGCACTATTGCTCGTAGCTATGGTAAGCTCAAAAGGTGCTGCGGGTGTTACGGGGGCTGGCTTTATTACGCTGGCAGCCACTCTCTCGGTTGTGCCAAGCGTACCGGTTGCCGGCATGGCGCTTATTTTAGGCATAGACCGCTTTATGTCTGAATGCCGCTCTCTTACCAACCTTGTTGGTAACGCTGTTGCCGCACTTGTTATTTCCCGCTGGGAAAACGCATTAGATACAAACAAGCTACACGCAGCGCTCACCCACTCCCCCGATAAAACTTAAACCCCCACCAGAACCGGCCCAAGACAACAGGACACCCCCCACATGAACACCGCTCAGCGCATTCGCGGCATTCTGGCTGGCTCTGCCGGAAATCTTTTAGAATATTACGACTGGTACGTTTATTCCTCTTTTACCATCTATTTTGCCCATGCCTTTTTCCCGCATGGCAACGAAACAGCCGAACTCTTAAATGCAGCCGCCATTTTTGCCGTTGGCTTTTTTATGCGCCCTATTGGGGGGTGGCTTTTAGGCGCCGCAGCAGACCGTTACGGCCGTAAAACCGCCCTAACACTTTCTGTTACAGCTATGTGCCTTGGCTCTCTGGCCATTGCCATTTGCCCAACCTACCAACAAATTGGTTTGTTGGCCCCAGCCATTTTGCTCGTAGCACGGCTGGTGCAAGGCCTAAGCCTTGGTGGAGAATACGGCGCTTCAGCCACGTATCTGGCTGAAATGTCTACCCCAGCCAACCGGGGTTTCTGGTCTGGGTTTTTGTATGTTACGCTGGTTATGGGGCAGTTACTTGCTCTCGTTATTTTGCTGCTTATGCAATATGTTTTTCTTACCCCCCACCAAATTGAAACATGGGGCTGGCGTGTGCCTTTCCTGCTGGGTGCTGGCGGGGCCCTTCTCATTTTCTGGCTCAGACGCCACATGCAGGAAAGTGAGCGTTTTGAACAAAGCCATAAAAAGAAAACCCAAGGTGGTATCAAGGTTTTATTGCAGCATAAACGTGCTGTTTTAACCGTGTGCGGTATGACGTTAGGGGGTACAGTCGCGTTTTATACCTACACTATTTACATGCAAAAATATTTGGCCAACACGCTCGGTTTTGCCAAAGACACTGCTACTCTGGTTTCTTCTGCATCGTTGTTGGTCTTTGCACTTATGCAGCCCGCCTTTGGCGCTTTGTCTGACCGTATTGGCCGCAAACCACTACTGCTTTATTTTGGCACGTGCGCCACACTTGGCACCGTACCGTTGCTTTCTTTACTTTCTGGCGTGCACTCTCCTTGGGCAGCATTTGGGCTTATTACATTCGCCCTCTTCATAGCCTCGGGCTACACCTCTATTAATGCTGTTGTAAAAGCCGAGCTTTTTCCAACGCAAATTCGGGCTTTAGGCGTTGCCCTACCTTATGCCGTTACGGTTTCTCTCTTTGGCGGCACAACCGAATATATTGCCCTATGGTGCCGCCAGATGGGGCACGACACATGGTTTGCCTACTATGTTTCGGCCTGTGCTGCAGTTACCCTTTTAACGGTGCTTACCCTTAAAAAAGAGACCACGCTGGAGCAGGATACCCCCCAAGGCTAAGCCAACACTCGCCTTGCAAAGAGTGCGTAACAGGGGCCGCTTTTTAGCGGCCTTTTTGTCAAAATACCCTAAACGCGCCCAGATGCGGCCTTTAAATTGCCACGACTCAAGCCTTTATTCATACCTAGAAACGGACAGGCTTAGCCTCTCCGCTTCCTTGTTTGAAGGAGGCACGTTATGCGCCGTATTACAAAACTGTTTCTCGCCCTGCCGTTGGTCGCAGGTACCCTATTGGCAACTGTTCCGGCGGCTCAGGCGTACCCCGGCGGTTATGGTTGGGGTGGTGGTGGCCCACATTGGGGCGGCCCGCCACCACGCGGCCGGTGGGGCGGTGGCCCCGGCTACTATCATCACCACGGCGGGCATGGCGGCGCTATTGCAGGCGCACTTATTGGGGGTTTAGCTGTAGGCGCATTAGCCGGTGCTGCCATGGGCGGTTCTTATGGCCCACCGCCACCACCAGTTGTTTATGCTCCGCCACCCCCTCCACCCCCACCAGTTTATGCTGTGCCAGTTGTGCCTGTAGCACCAGCACCGGGCTATTATGCCCCCAACGGGTATTACGCAGGCTGGTAAAAAATACTGGCTCAACAACCAAAAATGGGGCGCCTTGCGCCCCATTTTTTATGCCGCCATACCTACACAGAAACTGGCTGCTTTATGGTTTTAAGCACCACGCCTACCCTGCCAGCTTGTACAAACAAACTGAACACGGCAAAAAATGCCACTAATGGTTTACGGGCAGAAAAGCTGGCTAATTTTAAGTGCAAAAAGCCCAGAAAGCCTGCCAATTCTATGCTTTAAAATTACCTTTTAAAGAGCTTTGCTTGCATCCAGCACAGCCTCAACATGGCCCGGCACTTTTACTTTGCGCCAAATACGCGCAATTTTTCCATCTGCCCCAATCAGAAATGTTGAGCGCTCAATGCCCATATGGGTTTTGCCGTACAATGTTTTTTCAACCCAGACCCCATACGCTTCGGTTACGTGCCCCGCCTCGTCTGAAGCCAGCGGAAAGTCGAGAGCGTATTTATCGGCAAATTTATCAAGTTTGCTTACCGTATCCCGCGATACACCAATAACCGTTAGCCCTGCACCATCAAACTCTTTCAAAGCCTCGTTAAAACCGCAGGCTTCTGTGGTGCAGCCGGGGGTATCGGCTTTGGGGTAAAAATACAGCACAAACGCCTTACCTTTTAGGTCTGCTAGGCTTACATGCCGCTGCTTGCTAGCAAGCATTGAAAAATTGGGCGCGCTATCGCCTTCATTTAGGCTGTATTGCTGTGCCATCTCTCTTTTTTCTCCCTTATGAGTAACTTAAACGAGCCTTTACCCAACACCTAACGGCCGCCCCCGTTCCGTCTGGGCGGTAGAGGCTACGTTTTAAAGGCCAAGCTGTGGGGTTATATTCCGCTTTCTTCTAGCATAACTTCTGCAAAAGCATCGCCTTCCTGCACGGTGCCTATGGTTTGCGCAAAGCAGGCTCTTACCGCCCGTGCAAGAGCGCTGGTTTGGCTAATAAGGTCTGGCAGCGTTTTAACTTTCATGGCGCGCAACAAAATAGCCTGAGACGGCGGAGCCAGCTCTTTTTCAAGATCGAGCGGCGGCACCGGCCCGCACAGCAGGCGCAACAAACATTGCAAGCGCCGCCATTGGCTATCTGCCTGCAACAGCAATTTGGTTTGCGCACTATTAAGCACCCCAGCTTTACCCAATTTAACCAAAGCTTTGCGTGTGCAGGTGTCTCGTACAGTTTTATCTGCCACAACCAGTTGCAGGGTTTGGCCTATAAATTCCACCTCCATCAGGCCACCAGAGCGGCGCTTAATGTCCCACGGGCTGGTTGCCGGCAGGTCTCGGGCCAAGCGTGCCCGCATGGCACGGGCATCTTCTAATACCTCTGCCTTAGTGGGTTCTGGTTTGCGTAACTTACCCTCTAAAATAGCAGCAATATCGGCACTTAAAACGTGCCGTAACGCTATGGGGGCAGCAATAATGCGGGCGCGCGTTAAGGCCATGCGCTCCCATGTCCAAGCGGCATCACGGTGGTATTGCAAAAACCCTTGGCGGGCTGCGGCAACTGGCCCTGCGGCCCCAGAGGGACGCAGGCGCATATCCACCGCATAAAGCGGGCCTTCTGGCCCCGGCGCAGTTAAGGCCGCAATAAAAGCATGCGCAAGGCGGGTGTAATATTGCCCCACACTCACGCTACGCGGTGCAGGGAGTAAAAACCCTTCTGGCGTTTTGGCTCTGGGGGTTTGGGGCACAACACTCATTTGTTGTGCTTCTGGGTGGTCAAATACCAAAAGCAGGTCAAGGTCGGAGCCGGGCATCATCTCCCGCGAGCCAGCTTTACCCAAGGCTATAACCGCCATACCCCCGCCCGGCACACGGCCATAGCGGCGTATATGGTCTTTTTCTACAGCCTGTTTGAGCACTATCATAATCGTGTCAGCCAAGGCTGTGCGGGCACGCTCGGCTTCATCTTCGCTCATGCGGCCTTCGATCACGGCCACAGACAGTCTAAACTCTTCACCCCGCAGTAAAGGCCGCAGAGCCGTTACCAGCATTTCTGTATCTTCTACTTCAGCCGCTAGTTGGCGCAGGCGGGCTAAGACATTCCGCCCTTCTTCCGGCTCTGGCTCCAGTAAGCCCTCTAGTGCAGAAGGTTTATCTGCCAAGTGGTCTGCCAAAAAGGCAGAAGCATCAAACAAGGCGGCAATGCGGTCTATTAGGGCTGGGTTACGCTCAAACAAAGAGAGAAGCTGCACCCCGGCATGTTGCCGTGCCAGCAAAGCATCAAACCGGCGTAAGCATGCCAAGGGGTTACTGCGCGTTGCAAAGCTGGCCAAAAGGGCTGGCAGCAAATTACGCAAAAGCGCATGCGCCCGCTCAGAGCGCAGTGCACGCAAACTATTACCCTGCCAACGGGCAAGCACCTGTGCTGCCTCGACCGCTTGCTCGGGCGAGAACCCAACATTTTGCAACAAAATAGGAGAGTTCTCATCATCTGGCGCCACCGCCAGCAGCGTTTTGTCCTGTTCTTCGGCGGGTTGGGCCTGCGTTACAAAATGGCGCTCAAAAATACGCCGGGCTTCACGCATGCGGGGCAGCAGGTCGAGCGCCAGTGCCTCCCCGTCTGAATAATTCATGAAAACAGCAAAAGCGTTAAAAGCGTCTGCCTGCTCTGGCAAAGAATGGGTCTGGTAGTCTGCGCGCATTTGCAAGCGGTGCTCAGCATCCCGCAACAAGCGGTATGTGCGGGCCAGCACCTCGGCTTCTTCCCGCGGTAAATAAGCCAGTTTTACGAGTTTTTTAAGCGCACCAAAGGTTGTTTTATCACGCAGGGTGGGGTCTCTGCCGCCCCATACCAACTGCATGGCTTGCGCAATAAACTCAATTTCTCGAATACCGCCCTGCCCCAACTTAAGGTTATGGCCTAGCAGCCACTGCATACTGGCGGCAGGGTCTGCCACCGTACTTTCAGCTAAGGTGGCCAAACCGGTACGCCCGGTATTGCGGTACCGGTCTATCCGTGCCTTCATGGTATGGATGTCATCTATCAAGGCAAAATCAAGGTGCCTGCGCCACACAAAAGGGCGTATGGCTTCAAGAAAGCTCCGGCCCAGTGTTAGGTCTCCGGCAACAGGCCGCGCCTTGATCATGGCAGCACGCTCCCATGTTTGACCCAGGCTTTCATAATACACCATGGCCGCCTGCACAGACACCGCAGGCGGGGTGGATGCAGGGTCTGGGCGCAGCCGCAAGTCGGTACGAAAGACGTAGCCATTCGCATCGCGCGCTTCCATGAGGCTCACAAGATCGCTAGTCATACGAATAAACACGCGCCGCACAGCGTCTGGCTGCTTGTAGCCAGATGGGTCATACAGCACCATCAGGTCGATATCTGAGGAGAAATTAAGTTCCCGTGCCCCCAGCTTTCCCATTGCCAGCACAAAAAAACCACAGCCATATGTTGGACGTTTGGGGTCTTTCAACTGTATCTGACCAGAATCGTGGGCGGCCCATAATAAATGCTTGAGCGCTACCTCCAGCGTAGTTTCAGCCAAACGGCTGAGTGCCTGCGTTACATCTTCCAGCGGCCAAAAACCGCCAATATCAGCTATGGCACAGAGCAAGGCCACCTGTTTTTTTGCCTGCCGCAGGCTGGCGGCCACATGGGTACGCTCGGCTGTAAAGTCACATTCAGCCAGTGTGGCAAATGCCTCGGTCGCGCACGCACTTGGGCCTTTTTGCAGCAAAGTTACAAAAAAATCTGTGTCCTGCCGCGCAAGGTCAGACAAATAAGGGCTGTTGCCGCCAAGGCATGTCAGCAAAGCAGCCGCACCGGGCATATCCAGCACGTCTGTCTGCCCACTTTCTTGCAGGGCGGCACGCATATCTTCTTCAAAATGGGCGGCAGCCTGTGTGTTAGCCGCCGCGGGCCACATGGCATCTGGCCAGAGCCGTGGCGTGCGGGCGCTGCGGGGCTGGCGAATATCTTTAAACGAAGGCTGTGTAACAAGCGGCATGGTCTGACCATTCTAGTGAAGAGCAAAGGGTTGCTGCGTTGACTTCAACTGGTCAAGACCTCCCTCGCCCATTGCATAAGCGCGTTATGCGCGTTTGTGCTTTGTCGCTTGTTATTATTATCGTGTTACCAGTACTTGCGGTAGCGGCTTTGCTGGTGCGTATGCTCTTTGGGCCGGTCAATATTACGCCAGCAATACGGCCATTTTTACCCCTAACCGTGCTAGAGGGCGCCCCCGGCCAGCCACCAGCCGCCAAGCTTACCCTAGGCCGGGCAGAACTACGCTGGAACAGCCTTACACAGGGCTGGCGCGCACCATTTCTTGTGTCTTTAGACACTGTGCAGTTGCTTAAAGCCAATAACGATACACCAGACTTTATTCGCTCGGCACAAGCAACGCTCGACCCGCTGGCTCTTGTGCATGGCACAGTAGGCTTACGCACGCTCGATGTACGCGGTGTAAGGTTAGCCCTACGCCGTAAACCCGATGGCACCGTGGGCCTTGCCGCACAAGATAGTGCCCCCACGCAGGCCAAGCACAGCCCCTCCAGCCCCAGCGTTGGGCCTTTGCTAGATATTGAGCAGCTCAGCCTGCACGATGCCATTATAACAATGGACGACCAGCTTACCGGTACGCATTGGACAGCAAGCCCTGTTGAAGGCACTCTCCATATTGCCCCAGAGCACGGTAAATACGGTATAACTGGCGCGGGTAACCTTACCATAACTGGTCAAAAAACTGGGGCACAGCTTAAGCTGGCTGCTACAGGCACACGCCAGCCAGACCATACGGTAAAATGGCTTATAACCCTTGCCCCAACGCAACCCGCCAGCTTTGCAAAAGTGGCCCCCGCATTAGCCAGCATTAAAAATACGGTCGGCCTTTCTGCCACCGCAACCTTTGCTGGTGCCCAAAAAAGCGCGTGGCTATTGCCTAATACGTTAGATGTAGCTGTTGAGGTAGGCGCAGGCGCGCTTGAGGTAGCCCACAGCCCCTACCTGCTTAAGCACGCCAGCACACAGGTGCATTTGGCACTTAACCAACACTCAACCACCCATACACCAGCTATTTTAACCATTCAGGCACTAACGCTAGACCTGCTAGACCCCACGCAGCCTAACACGCCAGAAAAAGGTATTACCGTACAAGGCCAAGGGGTGCTCAACGCCTCAGACCTGTTTAGCCCGCAAAGCCTGTCTGGGCAGGTCGGGGTAGCTATTCCACAAGTCGATTTTGCCAATATTGCACAATTTTGGCCCCAAACTGCGGCCAAAGGTGGCCGCCGCTGGGTGTCTGAAAATATTACAACCGGTTTGGCGCATAACCTGCATGTTGGGCTCACTGTGCATAGCGCCACAGGTTGGAAAGGCCTCAATGTAACCGGGGCTACCGGCGGGGTCGATGCCTCTGGCCTTACCGTCCATTGGTTACGCCCTATCTCCCCCCTGCACGAGTTAGAGGCCCACCTAGAAATACAAGGGCTAGACACCCTTAAAATTAACTTTGACCACGGCTACCAGCTTATTGACCTAGCCGACAAAAATGTTGGCGCACGCGGCATTGGCCGTGTTGAGGCTGGCCCCGGCAGCATGACCATTGCTGGCCTTACCAAAAAAGACCAAACCGGCACCATTGCCACACAGCTCCATGGTAACCTGCGCGATATTTTAGCGCTGCTCACAGAAAACCGGCTGCATCTTCTCTCCCGTCACCCATTAAGCTTTACCAAGCCAACAGGCATAGCCGCAGTAGATTTTACCCTGACCCTGCCGCTTGATAGCGATGTGACAACAGACCAAATGACGGTCGATGCACATGCCCACGTTACCCATGCACATTTAGGCAATGTGGTTATGAACCGCGCCATTACAGATGGCGCCTTTAACCTGAGCGCCACCACCGAAAAAATGGATCTGGCAGGCCACGCCGCTGTTGGCGGCTTTCCGGCAGACCTGTCTTACTTCATGGATTTTCGCTCGCTCAAACCAACCGATGTCGCTGAAAAAGCCCACGTTATGGCCACCATTACCCCCGCCAGCGCCATGGCCGCGGGCATTGCCGTGGGTAACCATTTTGATGGCAAAGCCAAACTGGGCGTTGACTATACCCGCCTTGCCAACAAACAGGCCACCGTTAACCTTGCCCTTAACCTAACCCCCGCCCAAGTGCTTATACCGCTATGGCACAAAGCCGCAGGGCGGCCTGCACAGGTCTCGGCAGAGTTAGCTTTGCTAGACGGGCACATTACGGGCGTTAATAAATTACAAGCTTCTGGCCCCAACCTAGATGTACGGGGCCAAGCCGCTATTAAGCCTAATGCCGCACCAGAACTGCTTGTCTCTTCTTTCCGTATAGACCGCTCGACTGGCCATGCGCGGCTTGTGCTGCCTTATGCCACGCAAGACAAAACCATTCGGGTAGGGGTCTATGCCGACACGCTTGACCTCTCCCCCCTTATGGAGACCGACCCCGCAGCCCCCCCTAAAAAAGAGAGCGGCTACCATGTGCCAGAGGCCGCAAGTGGTACGCTACACGGCCCTCCGGGCAATGCGTGGGACATAGAGCTGCAAGCCAACGCCCTGCTCTATAACCAAAACAAACCGCCGCTGCGTACCGTTAAAGCCCATTTTGAGCATAATGGCCTAAGGCTAGAGCGTATGGCCTTTAGCATGCGCGGGCCAACACCTGTTGCCATGCACCTAACCCCCAATGGTACCAAGCGCAGCCTGCATGTCGTTGTGCCAGATATGGGCGAGTTTTTGTCGGCCTTTAATATTCTACCCAATGTTAAAGGGGGGGAGGCCACCCTAACCGGCTCGTTTAACGATAGCCTGCCCGCAGCCCCCTTTAAGGGCGAGCTAAAAGTAACCCCCTTTGTTCTCACCAAAGCGCCAGAAACCGTGCTGCTGGCACGGAACCTGTCGCTTTATGGCTGGCTCAATGGCCGCAAATCACCTGAGTTTGAGGTAACGCACCTCTCGCTCCCCGTATCCTTTTCAGACGGTGTTTTGCGCATTCATGATGGCAGCACAGGCAACGATGCCCTTGGGGCCACGCTTGAGGGCGATATTGACCTAGACCACGGCAAGCTAGACCTAGATGGCACCGTTGTACCCATTTTTGCCTTTAACAAATTACCCGGCAAACTGCCCGGTGTTGGCCGCCTGTTTAGCCCCGAGAAAAATGGGGGCTTTCTGGCCATGACCTTCGGCCTTTCTGGCAAGCTGGATAAACCAGACTTTCACGTAAACCCCTACTCCGTGCTGCTGCCCGGCGTATTGCGCAAAATCTTCTAAAGCGCATTACACCCGGCTTAGGGTTTTTGCGGGGCGTCTGGGTCTTCTATGTCTGCGGCACTTTCGGTCAGGTACACTGTGTCATGCAGCGGGCCTTGCACATGGGCTATAATAGACCCGTTTTTAAAAGCTGCCCGTAAGCCCAGCGTTTCATCATCAAAGCTTGTATCAAGCCCGTTGCCGCTTACTTCCCCCACGGTATGAAAAACAACATCAGCCCCAGCTTTAACCGGGTTTACCAGCCAGTGCCGCGTATGAGACACAAGGGTTGAGCCATCTGTTAAGCCACAGGGCTGCATGTGGGTAAGGGTTACGGTTTCGGTTGTAACAAAAGCCTGTGCGCCCTGCTTGCCTGTGCTGGCCTGCTGCGCAAACACGGTGCCAGAAGGTACAACCAGCAAATCTGTCTCGGCACCTTTAGACAGGCTGTTGGCACAAATAGAAATACTACCCTGCCCATTGGTGCTAAGCGCTACCGTACCCAACCCGTTGGACGTAACAGGCGTTTGCGCCTGTGCAGCCTGCCCCATTGCTACAACACCCCACAGGGTTCCCAGCGCTAGGGCACATGTTCCAAAAACTGTCTGCTTAACCATACCGTGTTCCTGCATACTCAATAAGCGCATACCGGAACACGCCTGTGCTTATGGTGTAGCCGGTGCCTCCTGTTTTAACCCTGCCGGAATAGTAAAAACCGTATCCGGTTGGGTGGCACGGCTTACACTCAGGGCGCGCACTGTTATCTGCTGGCCCTGTGCAACCTGCAACAGCAAACCGTCTGGGGTATAGCATACGTCGCTGGCGTGTCCGTCGGTATCCTTTGTGCGCCACACTGTGCAGCGTTCACCCGCTACTATGGAACTCCCTAAACGTGCATAGGTGCCCGTCATGGCAATATGGCCCGGTGGGGTCAGGCCTTGGCTGGGGGCTGGCATAACACTAAAGCGTTTGCGGCTTAAATCTACCACGCTTAGCGTATGCTCCGGCCAAGACGTTACCATGTAAACACTGGTATTTTCTGGGTCTAAGCGCTGTTTAAGGGCAGCAACCTGCCAGCGCATGCGCTGCTTTATGGCTGCATCTCCCACCGGGGATGTCAGCTCATACACAATATCTGCATCGGTTGCGGGGGTAATGCACGGGCCGTCACGGTCACATACGGCAGTGCTGTCTGGCGCGGCTATATTAGGCGTAGCCCCCGCCCCATAAAGGCTCTCGGGAGCCACAGGACTTTGAGGGGCTTTCTGAGCTTGAGCCTGCAAGGGCAGCATGGCCACTCCCGCCGCAAGCACAACCGCTACGCCTGTATGGCGTAACAAGGTGGTTTTAAAACCGCTCATGGTGTGGCCTCACTGGGTTGTGGGCCTTGTGGGTTATCTGTGCCGGAGGGCATGCGTGTTGTGGGGCCTACACCCGGCACTGGGCTAGTGGCAGGGGCCGGTATTGCCCCCTCTTGCGGCCCATCATTTTGGGCTGTGCCAGCTTGTGGGGCGTGGGCTGTTACCTCTTGGTAGCCAGAAGGCGGCATAAAAGCGCTGGCTGGCACATCATCATACGACACATGCAGGGCTTTTAAGTGGCCGTGCAGCCCATCAACATCTACGCCGTCTTGCTCCAGAATAAACCCGTCATCTGTAACGCACGCCGTGCCTTTACCTTGGGGTGACTGCACCCCCCACACTGTGCAGGGCTGGCCGCTAACCTGCGCTTGGTTCTTGCGCACAAACTGCATGGACATATCGAGCAAAAACGGGCTACGCGCCACCTCTTGCTGCACAAGGCGCGTATAAATTTTGCGGTCGTCCAGTATCACCAGCACTTCTTGTGCCGCGCGGTTCAAAATAACAGAGCCACGCGGGTTGGTGTCGGTCATGTCTTTTAAATAGCGAATACGCATAAGCCCGCCATCGCCTGAAAACAGCACCTGCACATGCCGCTCTGGCAAAGGCCCACTGGGCACTTTGCCTGCCTGCACCAACTCTGGCGGGGGCTGGGGCTGAAAAACATAGTCAATTGTGGCATCGCGGCCGGGGCTAAGGCGCGGGTGGTCTGCCACAGTAGCGGGGGCTGTTTGCTCTGGCTGGCCAGAGGCCGCAGCAGGTGCAGGCGCGCTTAACCCCACGCTTGGCACCAAAAATGGCGCACTGGCCAAAAGGCCGCATAGGGTCAGCAGGCTTGGTTTGCGGCCACGCTGGCTTATGGTCATTACTCTCTCTTTCCTCAAACGCTCGGTCTCTTATGGCTGTGCGGGGTTAAGCCCCACGCATGGCCTTTATTTCGGCTTTTATCACATCATCTGGCACAGTATCGCGCCAACATGGCAGCATCTGGACAGCCCGCTCTAAACTGGCCTTATAGTCTTGTGCCGGTATTTCAACCCCACCAAAACGGGCTAGGTGGTCTGTGCCAAACTGAGTGTCCAGCACGCTAAAGCCACAAAGGCGTAAACGTGCAACCAAATGCACCAACGCAACTTTGGACGCATCTGTAACCCGGCTAAACATACTCTCACCAAAAAAAGCACCACCCAGCGCTACACCATACAAGCCCCCTACCAGCTCACCATTGAGGCGGCATTCTACGCTGTGGGCATACCCCATTTTATGCAACGCACAGAATAGGGTAAAAATTTCTTGGTTTATCCAAGTTTCCTCCCGCCCTGGGGCGGGGGTGGCGCAACCTTGCATAACTCCGGCAAAGTCTTGGTTTACGGTCACACTAAACTTGTCTGACAGCACAGTACGCTGCAAGCGGCGCGGAAGGTGAAACCCCTCAAGCGGTATAATCCCGCGCGGGTCTGGGTCGTACCATTGCAGCTCTGTGTCTTCTGCGTTGGCCGCCATAGGAAAAAGCCCAACGGCATATGCGCCCAGCATAAGTTCAGGTGTCAGGGCTTGTTCGGCCATGTCTGCTCTTTCTTTCTGTTTGCCTGCTTACACGGGCCAACCAGTCACTGAATTGTTTATGCCAGAGTTTCAACCCGGCTCTTTCTTTTCCGTTAGAGCCATTACATGATGTTTTGGTGCACGCTATGCTAGCGTAGCAACGCCAAAATTCAATTCTTCCTCCTTTGTTTCAGGACTGCCCATGTCTGCTGATAAACCGCGCCTTATCCGCTCTGTCCGGCTTCTTGCCGCAGCTGAAAAACGTATCGAGGCAGAGTTTCTTGCCCCGCCCAGCCCGGCAACCCCGCTTAATACAGCAGCCATTCTCAAGCTAGCGCACGAGTTCCAGCCCACTGCTGTTTTGGTCACACACCACGCCCCCCTTAAAGGGCAAGACATAGCGGCCCTGCCAGACTGCGTTAAACTGGTAGCAACCGTGAGCGTTGGCCTAGACCACCTAGACGTACCCGCCCTGCTGGCACGCGGCATTGCCGTCTCCAACACCCCAGACGTGCTAACAGACTGCAACGCAGACCTAACCATGATGCTTATAATTGCCGCCTGCCGCCGCGCGGCTGAGTATTATACCCTCATGAAAAAAGGCTGGGGCCACACCCTAGGCATGGACGAAATGCTAGGCCACCGCGTAACCGGCAAAACGCTTGGCATTATTGGCATGGGCCGTATTGGCCAAGCCGTAGCCCGCCGCGCACATGGTTTTGAAATGAACGTGCTCTACCACAACCGCCGCCAGCTAGACCCCGCGCAAGAAGAAGGCGCAACCTACTACGCCAGCCTAGAAGAGATGCTGCCCAAATGTAATATTTTAAGCCTGCACCTACCCGCAGCCCCCAACGGCCAACCTATTATGACCGCCCGCACCTTGGGCCTGCTGCCCCGTGGCAGCGTATTGGTTAACGCCGCACGCGGCGCCCTGATAGATGAAACCGCCCTGATAGACGCCCTTCGTTCTGGCCAGTTAGCCGGTGCCGGGCTAGACGTATACCGTAACGAACCCAACCCAGACCCACGCATTTTAGCTCTGCCCAACGTATTTATGACCCCCCACGTAGGCAGCGCCACGGTTGAAACACGTACCGCCATGTGCATGCTGGCTCTCGACAATGTTGCAGCCCTTGTGGCTGGCACCCCCCTACCCAGCCCTGTTACGGCCTGATAGAAAAACCACCCAGCACAAAGCTGCTGTGTGATAAGGAGCACACCCCATGCAAATGACACTCCGCCTTGCCTGCCTTATTGGCATTGCCCTTGCAGGTGTGCTGCGCTTTGTAGACCCACATTACCACCTTACGGCAGAAATTGTGGGGGCCGGGTTTTTAATAACCGCTCTGGTAGCCACCGTCATATTAGACGAAACAGCCCCGGCCGGTATTTCAGCCTCTAAAAAATAACTACTTACCCTGCCCCAAAAGCAGGGGCTAACACGCCTTAAAACTGGCTATTCTGCACAAGCCTAGCTACAGTACCTAAACAAACCCTTTTTTGACCCTTTTTAAAACACCCCAAAAAGTTCTTTGAAAATCAAAGCCTTAAAAACCACCCTCAAAAAAAGGGGTAAACGCACTAAAACCCCTTAAGCCTTTGTTTTCTTAAGCGTATCTCTTTTTCCCTTCTACTTCACTGCCGCACAGGCAGCTCAGAAAAAAGGACGCCATCATG
>NZ_BAMX01000036.1 GCF_000963965.1 Acetobacter orientalis | reverse complement strand
CAGCCACACCAGCCACACCAGCCACACCAGCCACACCAGCCACAGGTATGGCGCAAGCGGGGGCACCTACGGGTGGGCTAACAAGGGTAGCGGGGCAAGGGGAGCGTGCACCCACCCCAATACCAGCCCCCACGCCAGCAAGCGGTAACGCGCCCCCCACCCACAACCATGCTGAGGGTACGGGGGCGTCATGTGCTTCTGGTGTGCGTAGAGACATAAATAAAGAAGAGACAAAGGACTTTTCTTATCCGGCCTCCCACATGGTAGAGGGCACGCACGGTGCCCAGCCCCGCTCTGTGGGTGGTGCAGCGGCTGTATTAGGGGGGCGGCCTCTTACATCAAGTATGCATGCCATAGCGCAGCCAGACCTTTTGGTAGCGTTGGAGGCATGGGTGGCGCAACAGCCCGGCCTTGCCGCCCAGCTTGCACACCGCCCGTGGCAGGCAGATGTTAAACAGGCTTTGGGGGCGCATCATGCCCGTCTGCTCCCATTTTTAAAAACCCTAACCCCTGCTTGGGGGCATGGAGACTGGCACGGCTCCAACCTGTTCTGGCAAACATCTCCCCCCGTCGTTTCTGCTGCACAAAAGACACTTGCCAACACCCCACACACAGGTAACGCCAGTGCCAGTGCCAGTGCCAGTGCC
>NZ_BAMX01000037.1 GCF_000963965.1 Acetobacter orientalis | reverse complement strand
CTGTGCCTGTGCCTGTGCCTGTGCCTGTGCCTGTGCCTGTGCCTTAGGCGTCAGCCCCCATACGGGTTGTGTCCACAAATTTTTCCGTATCTTCGTCTAGTGCACGGGTTTTGCGGCCACCGGGGCCATGTACGTACAGGTCTTTACGGTCAATTTTATCAACAGCATCCGGCTGTATGGGCATAAGGTAGCGGGCCCGGCGCATATGGTCTTCAAGCTGGAGTTTGGGGTTAAAGACCGAATTAAACTTCCAGAGCATTTTTACAAAATTGGTCTGGCCTTTAAGCAGTAAACGGCCTGCTATGCCTGCCGTGTCTTTTAAAGCCTCCCACCCCATATGCTTGGTGTTAAGCACCTGCTGGGTTTTGACCAGCTCTTCATAAAATTCTGGCAAAGGTAGTTTGGTAGGCAGCACGGCGTGCTGAATATCAAACAAGCGGTAATCTCGCGTAATAAGGCGGCGGGATTCTTTGTGCCAAATTTCTGTGCCGGGGTAAGGCGTTGTAACCGAAATATTGACAATTTCTGGTATTTCCAAACACCATTGCCGCACAGCCTCAAAGCGCGCCCTGTCCCAAGAAGGGTCGGCAATAATGTTAATTGCCACAATCAACCCCAAAGACCGCGCATACTCAAGAGCCTCGAAATTTTTATCGAGCGACACACGTTTCCGAAACTGTTTTAGCCCTTCTTCATCAACCGCTTCCATCCCAATAAAGATGTAAGACAGGCCAATTTCGCTCCAGACCTTAAACACCTCTTTATTACGCAACAAAACATCTGCACGGGTTTCTAAGTAATATTCCTTTTTAATGCCGCGCTGTTTAATTTCGTTGGCAATTGCCATGCCGTGCTCTTCATGCACAAAGGCTACGTCATCAACAATAAAAATGCCGGGTTCTTTAATCTCTTCAAGCTCATCGGCAATGGTTTTGGGGCTGGCAGTGCGGTAAGAACGGCCATAAAATGTCCAGGCAGAGCAAAATGTGCAGTCCCACGGGCAACCCCGCGCGAACTCAATAGAAGCCGCCGGGTCTAGCGTACCAATAAAATACTTATTTCTATGCCGCAGCAGGTCTCGGGCTGGGCGTATATCATCAAGAGATTTCACAAAAATGGGGGGCGGGCCTTCACCCTCCATTGTCACCACACCGGGCACGTCTAAAATATCTTGGCCTTTTTCAACAGCATCAAGCAGCAGGCCAATGGTTGCATCGCCCTCGCCTTTAAGAATGCAGTTTACCGCTCCCTCAGACAAAGCCAGCACGTCACGCGCAATAAAAGAAACCGAGTGCCCCCCGATACACTGGAAAGTAGTGGGGTAGCGCACGCGCGTGGCACGGCACAGGTCAATAATTTCGGGCACATTGGCAAGGTAACTGCCAGAAAAACAAACCACATCGGGTTTGAAGTCCTGCAATAATTGCCAATAATCTTTATGCGTTTCAACCTGTAGGTCTATCAGGCGTACATCATGCCCGGCGTTACGGGCAGCCCCCGCAACCAGTTCCAGCCCCAACGGCTCCAGCCGAAGAAAAACCTTGGTGTACATGAGCGCACTTGGGTGAACTGCCAGAACTTTCATGCTGTTCCTTCCTATGGAGCCCGGCGAGTGGCACAATGTACCGTTACCGGCGTGTTCGGAAAAATCTTGTGGCGCACGCTATTAAGTCTTGCCTAAGCAGAACATACCCTCTGCCTGCCACCACCTATGCACTGCGCAAGAGTCTTGGCTGCTATAGGCCCGAAACCTTTCCAAAACCTTGCCCCTACAAATTTTGCTGCGCAGTACGGCTACGCAGCAAAGCAGTTATGCAGGCACTCAGGTTTTTTATAATTGTTATATGACAGTTTTATGACGCCCACTTTGCAGTATCTCTGTTACCCAAAACAAAACAGGCCCAATGTTGCACAGCAAAGGTTAACCCTTGCCATACACCATTGGGCCTGCTTGCCGCCTTAAACCGCGCTTAGGTCAGGTTAGACCAAAAGCGCAGCATAAGCCGTTTTCTTCTCAGGGAAGAATTTCTGTTTCTGCAAAGAAAAAGCGAATTTCGTTTGCAGCGTTTTCTGCACTGTCAGAACCGTGCACAGAGTTTGCTTCAATGCTTTCAGCAAACTGAGCGCGAATGGTGTGTGCTTCGGCCTTTTTGGGGTCGGTTGCACCCATTACGTCGCGGTTTTTTGCAACAGCGTTTTCGCCTTCAAGAACCTGCAGCACAACTGGGCCAGAGATCATGAAAGACACCAGGTCATTGTAGAAAGGGCGTTCTTTATGCACTGCATAGAAAGCACCTGCCTGAGCTGGTGTCAGCTGTGCGCGTTTTTGCGCAACAATTTTCAGACCTGCGTCTTCAAATACAGCGTTGATCTTGCCGGTCAGGTTACGACGGGTTGCATCGGGCTTAATGATAGAAAGTGTACGTTCTGTTGCCATGGTCAAATCTCCTCTCGAAGTCCAGTCGCCTCAAGCGGCGCCTTTCAGCATGCTCCTCTAGAGCATATTCTCTTGGGCTGGTAGGTACTTCCCTACATCAAAGTACAGTTGCACCCAAAACGAGAGCATTGCGTTGAGTCTTCTTACCATCTCCGACCTTACCCTGCGCATTGCAGGCCGTACCCTGCTTGACCAGGCAGACCTGTCCATAGAGCCGGGGCGCAAAGTGGGGCTGGTAGGCCGTAACGGGGCTGGCAAATCAACCCTTCTGGCCGCCATTGCCGGAGATATTAGCCCAGATGGCGGCGATATTCGGCTCTCGGCCCGCGCACGTATGGCCCGTGTTAAACAAGAAGCCCCAGCCGATGGCGCCTCGCTAATAGACACGGTGTTAGCAGGCGATACTGAGCGCACAAGCCTAATGGCCGAGGCAGAAACCGCCACAGACCCAACCCGTATTGCCGAAATACATGAGCGCCTGCGGGCTATTGGGGCAGAGAGCGCCCCCTCTCGCGCAGCTACCGTATTGGCCGGGCTTGGTTTTAGTGCCGAGGCTCAACTTAGGCCCGTTTCGGACTTTTCGGGCGGGTGGCGTATGCGTGTATCTTTGGCAACCGCGCTCTTTCTTGAGCCAGACCTTTTGCTGCTTGATGAACCAACAAACCACCTCGACCTTGAGGCAACACTCTGGCTTGAAAGTTGGCTTACCCGATTCGCTGGGGCTGCACTTATTGTTAGCCACGACCGTGGCCTGCTCGATTCCTGCGTAGATGCCATTGCCCACCTAGACCGCGGAAAACTGACACTTACCCCCGGTGGCTACGAAAATTTTGTCCGAATCCGTACCGAGCATGCTTTGCAGCAAGCCCGGCAAGCAGAAAAAATTGCTGCCCAACGCGCCCACATGCAGTCTTTTGTTGACCGCTTTAGGGCTAAAGCCACCAAAGCCAAGCAGGCGCAGGCCCGCATAAAGGCGCTAGAAAAACTCCCGGTTATCGAATCGGTCGTAGAAGACGCACCCACCCGCTTTGCTTTTCCTGAGCCAGAGCAACTGCCGCCCCCCATGCTCACCATGAACCGGGTTAATGTGGGCTATGGCGGCAAGGCCGTACTGTCTAACATCTCGCTCCGGTTAGATATGGAAGACCGGATTGCCCTGCTCGGGGCTAATGGCAACGGTAAATCGACACTCGCCAAGCTTATAGCCGGTCGGTTGGAGCCACTTGCGGGCACTATGGAGCGTAACCCACGCTTAAAAATTGGCTATTTTGCTCAGCATCAGGCTGAAGAGTTAGTGCTCAACGATACCCCGGTTGACCATATGAGCCGCGCTCTACCAAAAGCCCTCCCCCCGGTTGTACGGGCCCAACTAGCCCGTTTTGGGCTAGATGCTGAACGCGCTGAAACCCCAGTAAAAGACCTCTCAGGTGGTGAAAAAGCACGCCTATTGCTGGCTCTCGCTACGCGAGACGCCCCGCAAATGCTCATTTTAGACGAACCCACCAACCACCTAGACCTAGATGCCCGCGATGCGCTGGTGCGTGCTCTTTCTGGTTTTGAAGGCGCCGTGCTGCTTATTAGCCACGACCCGCACCTAGTTGAGCTGGTAGCAGACCGCCTGTGGCTGGTGGCAGAGGGTAAAGCAACCCCCTTTGAAGGCGATATGGCCGAGTACCGCAGTTGGCTTATTGAGCAAAGCCGCTCTGCCAACCGGGCCAGTAAACCACAAGACGATGCCCCCCAGCAAAGCCGTAAGGACGACCGACGCGACAGGGCCGAAATACGCAAGGCCCAAGCCCCTTTGCGCAAACTTATTAAAGATGCCGAAAGCAAACTGGCCAAACTGGCCGCCGAGCGCGCCACACTAGAAGCCAAACTGGCAGACCCCGCCCTTTATACAACCGGCAAAGCAGACGATGTAACACGCCTAAACACCCGCCTAGCCGCCATTGGCAAAGCGCAAGCAGAGCTAGAAGAACAATGGCTGGAAGCCGAGGCCGAACTGGAAAACGCACAAATGAGTGACAACTAATCTGGCCTGCCCCCTGCATTACAGGGGGCATAAGCCCCACTCTGCGTGTATTTTTTAAACTATGTTAAAAACTTCGTTGTATTCAGTTCGTTACATAACTGCAAAACTGCCAGCATTACCCAATACATGGCGTATCTTAGCCTTGTGTTTCAATTTTCTCTCCCCCGTTACAAGAGTATTTCGCGCATGACCTCCGAGCCAGCCCCTACCCACGCCGAACCGCCCCCCCCTCCGGCGGAAGATACCTCTGAAACCGCGTGGCTAGGCAGCATTACCCACATCTTGCGCCTCACAATTACCCTTACCGTTATTGCCCTTACGGTCTGGCTATTGGGTGATGTGTTAACCGTTATTTTTGCCGCCACCCTTTTTGCCGTGGTGCTGCATGGGCTTTCACGCATTTTGGTCAAGCATTTGCGTCTCCCTTACGGCTGGGCACTTGGGGCTGTAACCTTAGGCCTTATTGCTGCTGTGGTCTTGTTGGTATGGGGCAGCGGCCCGGCCATAGTGAACGAGGTCTCCCGCCTGCAAGATGCTTTGCGCCAGCAAGAAGCCTATGTGCGCAGTATGCTGGAAGGCAGCGAAACAGGGCAGATGATTCTCAACTATCTGCCATCCTCCCTCGGGGGGCACCAAGGCGGGAGCGGTGGCAGCTTAGCCTCCCTTGGTTCGCGTATTGCAGGCTCCATGACTGGCCTTGTCGGCTCTGCTTTTGGTGTAGCAGGCACCATTGTGGTGGTGCTTATTGCTGGGCTTTATTTTGCCATGTCGCCCTCTGTCTACGCCAACGGCGCTTTACGGCTGGTGCCTGTAGCCCAACGCCCACGGGCACGCGCCCTAATGCTACGGGCTGGGCATTCTCTTTGGGCATGGGTTGCCGGGCAGTCTTTAGACATGCTGGTGGTTGGCGTGCTGTCTGGCGTGGGGCTGTGGTTTATTGGCGTACCGCTTGCACTGGCGCTGGGTGTGCTTGCTGGGTTGTGCAATTTTATTCCCTATATTGGGGCTATTTTGGGGGCCGTGCCAGCCTTGTTGCTGGCCCTTTCTCTTGGCACGCGTGAGACCATTATGGTGGCGGCTCTCTACAGCGTCATTCAGTTTTTTGAAGGCAATGTGCTTGGCCCGGTTATTCAGCGCCACGCGGTGCAAATGCCACCCGCCATTACTATTTTGTCACAAACTCTCTTTGGCGCAATCCTTGGCTTTCCCGGTCTTATTTTTGCTTCTCCGCTTACTGCGGCGCTGCTGGCCATCTTTGATGGCCTTACACCCCCGTTAGAAGATGACGAACGTGTATAAAATCTACCTCGTGACATCTCGGTAGGAACACCGTAATATTTTGGTAATCCGACCCGTAACTGAGTTTAAAGAATGCGCATTCTCCTCGTTGAAGATGATCACACTGTCAGAAACTTTATAGCCAAGGGTCTGTCAGAAGCAGGCCACTTGGTAGAGCAGGTTGATAACGGCAAAGACGGGCTTGCCCTTGCAACCAGCGAAAGGTTTGAAATTGTTATTCTAGACCGTATGCTGCCCGGCGGGGTTGATGGGCTCCATATTCTTGAAACTCTCCGTCGGCAGGGTAATCTTACCCCTGTCCTGCTTCTTTCCGCCTTGTCGGATGTGGATGAGAAAGTAGCGGGGCTTAAAGCCGGGGCAGATGATTATATCGGCAAACCTTTCTCGTTTAACGAATTGCAGGCACGTATTGATGCGCTCGTGCGCCGCAACCGTAACGAAATTCAGCCCCAAACCCGCCTAACGGTGGGTGATCTCGAAATTGATCTGCTGTCTCGTGGGGTTAAACGCGCAGGCCAGCGCATAGACCTGCAACCGCGTGAATTCAGGCTGCTAGAATTTCTTATGCGCCATGCTGGTCAGGTTGTTACCCGCACCATGCTGCTTGAAGGCGTGTGGGACTACCACTTCGACCCCCAGACAAATGTTATTGACGTTCATGTCTCTCGCCTGCGGCAAAAAATTGATAAGCCGTTTGGTAGGCCTTTGGTACATACCATTCGTAACGCAGGCTATATGCTTCAGGAATGAAGCTGAACCTGCCCCTTTTTTTTCATCACCTTAAAGGTCGGCTCCGGTCGGTTGGCCTTCAGTTTGCCCTTGCTTATGGGGCCTTATTTATTGGCTCTGCCCTTCTCTTTCTCTCTTTTGTCTGGTGGGGCACTGTCGGGTTAATAGAACGCCAGACCGAGCGCTCCATTACAGCAGACGCCAAGGTCATGCTGCAAACCGCTAAAATTAAAGGCCATAGCGGGGTTGTAGGCCTTTTAAACGAACGCCTAGAACAAGACGTAGATGACAACGCTCTCTACTTACTTGTCTCTCCAGAGGGGCAATGGATAGCGGGTAACCTGCTAGAATGGCCGCAAATTATCCGTAAAGATGGCGTCTGGTATTCTGTACCAGTCAAACGCGTCGATCTTGAAAATATGGCCAAGGTAAAAGCGTTTACCATGCCAGATGGAGACCGCTTGCTCATTGGCCGCGACATGAGCGGGCATACTCTGCTGTCGCACATGCTCACAGAAATGCTGCTATGGACCTTTCTTATGGTCTCCCTCCTCGCCATCGGAGGGGGCTGGCTAACACGCAGAATGCTACGCCGTATCATTGCCTCTATTAGCCGCACCACACAGGCCATTACCCAAGGCGACATGAGCCGCCGCCTACCCGTACAAGGGCGCGATAAAGAAATAGACGAAGTTGCGCACACCATTAACGAAATGCTCGACCGTACCGCGCGATTAATGGATGGGGTCAAGCAGGTTTCCAACAGTATAGCGCACGACTTGCGCACCCCCATAACGCGCGCGCGCACCCAACTTGAAGACGCCTCAGCCAATGCTGAAACAGCCGAAGAGCTACGCACAGCCATTGACCAAACAGTGCGTAACCTTGACCACCTGACCGATGTTTGCGCAGCCCTTTTACGTATTGCCCAGATAGAAGCCGGTGCCAGACGCTCTGCCTTTGCCCCGTTCGACTTCATTATTGCCTTGCGTGATGTGATTGAGCTTTACGAAGTTGCCATAGAAGACCAAGGGCTGAAACTGGTACACACACTCCCTGAAAGCATGCCTTGTTTTGGTGATAGAGCCATGTACCAACAGGCCATTGCTAACCTGTTTGACAACGCCATCAAGTTCTCCCCCCCCCACGCAACAATCACAATTACGCTTACGACCTTGCCACCACGCCCCAATACCAATGGCCATGCAACAATGCGCCTGACCATTCAGGACGAAGGGCCGGGCATGAGCCAAGAGGATATGGAACGGGCTACCGAGCGGTTTTTTAGGGCTGAACATGCCCGCCATACACCCGGCTCCGGGCTTGGCTTGTCTTTAGTGCAGGCTATTGTGCAACTCCATGGTGGTACACTCAGCCTTAAAGCGGGCAACCCCGGCCTTGTTGTAACAATAGAAAACCCTTTACCACTAAAAAGTGAATAATTTTCAAGTACCTTCACCTAATACTAATAATTCTCTCTGTTATTAATAGACTTACAAAACATAATTCCTGGTACTTTGCCTTTAAAAAGCCATGGCTTCCTTTTTAGTATATAGTCATGAGACATTCTCTGCCTGTTGCTATCGCTCTGATTGCGGGGAATATTAGCATGTCCGCTGTCATGGAACGCACAACCAATGCAACACCCCCGCCCACACCGCCTTTGGCGGCTAGTCGGCGTGTTTTACCGCATTGTGACATACCCAAGAAAACCGTTGTCATTACGTCTGACAGCGTCAAATACTGCAATGCACTGATACAAACTATTGATACGCACCAAAACACGGCACTACCGCCCATTATTCAACAAATGCGCGACGATGGGGCAGATTTGTGCCGCAAAGGTATGGTCAGGTCAGGTATTGTGCGGCTGCGCCGCGCTCTGATCGCTGTAAAAAGGACAGACACGCCATGATGACACGCTTTACCTTAACGCCACGCAAAACAGCCACACTGGCTTGCCTGCTAGGCTTAGGTTTTGGTACAGCCTTTGGCACCATACAGGCTAACGCCGCAGAAACAGCTCAAGCCGCCTCGTACACCAAGCTAGAGCTTACGGCATCTGGCAGCGTGCAAGCCCCACCAGACCAACTGGCTGCCAGCTTTAGAGCTGAAAGCCGTAGCAATAGTGCCGCAGCCGCCCAAAAGGCTGTTAATACGCAAGTGTCCAAAGCTGCCGAGCAAGCCAAACAGGCTAACGGCGTAAAATACGCTATTTCACATTACTCCGTTTCTGAAATGCGCGACGACAAAGCCAAAAATGCAGTTTGGACGGCAAGCCAAGACCTGACCTTTACCGCCCCAGATGGGGAGGCCCTGCTGCCCCTTACCGGCCAGCTACAGGCAAATGGCCTCATTTTAGAAGGGCTAGACTGGTCTCTCTCTCCCGATAAACAAAAGGCGTTACAACTTGAGGCCGAAAAAGCAGCCGTAACAGACCTAAAAAAACAGGCTGATACCCTTGCCGCTACTCTTGGGCTGCATGTTGTTCGCTTTGAGCGTATTTCGCTCTCTGGCTCACCCTACCCTCGGCCCATTTTTATGGCCGCCATGGCGCGTAGCAGTATGGATGCCGCCCCGGCCCCTTCCAGCACGGCAGAAACACAGACTGTTTATGCCTCTGTCACCGCAACAGTTCTGTTAGCGCCATAACAAACAAAAACCCCGTGCAGCACAACGCTGCACGGGGTTTTAAACTCAAGCCTGCTTACGTGTTAAAAACAACGCAACAACAGGCTGTGCCTCAAGATTAACGCGGTGCAAGCACCATAATCATCAGACGGTTTTCAAGCCGAGGCATTTGCTCAACCTTGGCCAGTTCGTCCATTTCAGCACGGATTCGTTCAAGAACCTTAATCCCCAGTTCCTGATGCGCCATTTCACGACCACGGAAACGCAGCGTTACCTTTACCTTATCGCCATCGTCGATAAAGCTTTTCACAGAACGCATCTTAACCTGGTAGTCATGCTCGTCGATATTCGGACGAACCTTCACTTCCTTGATTTCGATAACTTTCTGCTTTTTACGGGCTTCGTTACGCTTTTTCTGCTGCTCGTACTTGAACTTGCCGTAGTCAAGAATTTTAGCAACGGGCGGCTCTGCATTCGGGCTGATTTCAAGCAGGTCAAGCCCAACGCCGTAAGCACGCGCCAGTGCATCACGGGTCGTCAATACGCCCGCCATCTCGCCGTTTTCATCAATAAGACGAACCTGCGGTACGCGGATTTCTTCGTTAACACGAGGTCCCTCGCGGGTGGGCGGCGCGGGAATAGGGGGTCTGGCTATGGTCGGCTCCTGTCGTACATCTCAAAAAGAGACACGGCACCCGCCAAGGTGCCCTGCCTTATAGTGTATTATGTGCGCAATTATTGGCCGTTTATCAAGCGGGTCTGGCCAGAAAAGGGCGTAACTCTGCCCTGTTCGTTATAACGCACACTAAATTTACGCCTTTTTACGCAAGTCTGGCGGAGTCGCTTCTTCTGCCAGTTTGCGCACCACCTCATCTAGGCTCAGCATTTCTTGTGCTTGGCTGCCCAAACGACGGGCGGCAACTGTGCGCTCTTCAGCTTCGCGGCGGCCTACAACCAAAATAACCGGCACGCGGGCCAAGCTATGTTCGCGAATCTTGGCGTTAATTTTGTCTGCCCGTGTATCAGCTTCAACAACCAAGCCAGCATTACGCAACGCAGCGGCCACTTCTTCTGCATAGGGGCCAGCGTCACTCACGATAGAGGCCACAACAACTTGTACCGGGGCCAACCAAAGCGGAAAGCGCCCTGCGTGCTGCTCAATCAAAATACCAAGGAAGCGCTCGAAAGACCCCAAAATAGCACGGTGCAGCATAACCGGGCGGTGGCGGGCTGAATCTTCACCCACATAACTGGCATCGAGTCGTTCAGGCAGCACAAGGTCAACCTGCAAGGTGCCGCACTGCCAGTCACGGCCAATAGCATCACGCAGCACAAACTCAAGTTTAGGGCCATAGAAAGCCCCTTCACCGGGGTTATGCTCATAAGTAACGCCAGCCACTTCGCACGCTTCTTTCAAAGCGTTTTCGGCTTTATCCCACACAACATCGCTACCAGCGCGCTGTTCTGGCCGGTCTGCAAATTTTACGCGTACATGCTCAAAGCCAAGGTCTTGGTAAACCTCGTGCAGCATGCGCACAAACTGCACGGTTTCGTCTGCAATTTGGTCTTCTGTGCAGAAAATATGCGCGTCATCCTGCGTAAAGCCCCGCACACGCATAAGGCCATGCAGCGCACCTGAAGGCTCATACCGATGGCACGCCCCAAATTCTGCCATACGCAGGGGTAGTTCACGGTAAGAGCGCAAACCATGGCGGAAAATCTGCACATGGCAGGGGCAGTTCATGGGCTTGAGGGCGAGTGTTTTATCTTCGTCTTCAATGGTCGCCACAAACATGTGGTGGCGGTACTTGTCCCAGTGGCCAGACGCTTCCCACAAACCGCGGTCTACCAGTTGGGGGGTGCGTACTTCTTGGTAACCGTGGCGGGTTTGGGCACGGCGCATATAGTCTTGCAATGCTGTGTATAAACGCCAGCCTTTATGGTGCCAGAAAATCTGGCCCACGGCTTCTTCTTGAAAATGGAACAAGTCCATTTCCCTACCAATACGGCGGTGGTCACGGCGCTCTGCTTCTTCAAGCTGGTGCAAATGGGCATCCAGCTCTTTTTGGTCGCGCCATGCGGTGCCGTAAATACGGGTGAGCATGGGGTTGCGATGGTCACCACGCCAGTAAGCTCCGGCAACCTTCATCAGCTTAAAGGCTGTCCCAACATCTTTAGTGGTACGCAGGTGCGGGCCACGACACAGGTCAAGCCATTCGCCTTGGCGGTAGATGGAAATTTCTTCATCACCCGGCAAATCACGGATCAGTTCTGCCTTAAAGCGCTCACCGCGTTCTTCAAAAAAGGCAATTGCTTTATCCCGCGGCCATGCTTCACGCACAAACGGCTCAGCCTTGGCCACAATGTCCTTCATACGCTTTTCAATGGCGTCAAAGTCTTCTGGGGTAAAAGGCTGGTTGCGGTAAAAGTCGTAATAGAAACCGTTTTCAATAGACGGGCCAATAGTAACCTGTGTGCCCGGAAAAAGAGACTGCACAGCCTCAGCCAGCACATGGGCGGCATCATGCCGGATCATTTCCAGTGCTTCGGGGTCTTTGCGGGTAATGAAGCGCACAGCCGCATCATCGGCAATAGCGTAACTAATATCGCGCTGCTTGCCGTCTACTTCCATGGCAAGCGCTGCCTTGGCCAAACCCGGCCCAATAGACTGCGCAAGAGCCGTGCCCGTTACCGGCCCGTCAAAACTACGAACGGATCCGTCAGGCAAGGTAATTGCGGGCATGGAAGAAACTCCAGAAAAAGAAAATTTTAGGAAAACAGTTAATGGCGCTACTAGAGCGCCGCTGCAACCCTCTGCGGCGCAAGTAAAGCCAGATCGGGCACAGAAATTACACTCACCTGCCCCGGCTTGCGCCCTAATGGGGCGGTTAGGGCCGGGTTACTCTCAGCAGAAAAGAGCACAATACACCGGCACCCCATCTGGGCCGCCAAATGCATGGGGCCGGTATCGTTGCCTATTGCCACACTGGCACGTGCTACAAGCCCTGCCAGCTCAAGCAGGTTTGTGGCCCCAGTATAATCGTGGGTTTGGGGGCATATCTGGCAAATTTCTGCGGCCAAGGGCGTATCTGCCGCAGTGCCCACAACAAGCGGGGTTAAGCCTTGTGCTACCAACATTTGCGCCAACACCCCATAAAAGCGTGCGGGCCACCGTTTTGCTGGCCTATGGGGGGCCGCACCGGGCACTAATACCGCGTACGCAAAACCCAGCTTTGGCCCGTGGTTTTCAAGCCATGCCACGTTGGGCAGGGGCACCTCTGCTATGCCAGCTTTATGCAACTGGTCACGCTGGCGCGGCAGCGTATGCATGGCATTGCGCCAAGGGTTGGTATGCCGCAAGGCAGCCCCCACAGCATGGCCAGACCATTCCGGCTTGCCCGCCAAACGGTAATAGCGCGCTGTCCGGCTTGAGGTTTGCAGGTCATATACGCGGTCATAGCCACGCAACTGCCGCCGTAGGGCCAACATACCTTTTATGTTGTGCCACCGTGGGCGGCTGTCACACTCCACCCGGTCAAACCAGCCAGATGCGCTTGCCAAACCTACAAACGGCGACGTTGTTAATAGCGTAATTTGTGCCGCTGGGTGCGCTTTGCGTATTGCCTCAAACGGGCCAAAGCTTTGCACAAAGTCGCCCAATGCCCCTAACCGAATAACCAGTATTTTACGCACTGTTGCGTTTTGTGCAGGCGGCAAACTGTGTTGGCTCACGGGTTATCTGTTCCAGTGCTCATGGCACATCGGGGTCTGCCGCCTGTACGGCTAGGTCTTGGCGGGCCATGTCTGCTGCGTGGGTGTCTGGCGCTAGGTCTAACACATGTTGCCAGTCTTCCCGCGCGCCAGCCGAATCACCACGTTGGCCACGAATAATGCCACGTTCCAACAGGGCTTCGGGGTTTTCAGGCGCTCTATCGAGTGCTTTGGCCACATGCACACTGGCTTGTTGCAATTGGCCTAACCGTCGCTCAGCCGAAGCTAGGAGCACGTAAGCATCTACCCCCACATTGGGGGTTTGCGCCACAAGTGCGCCTACATCTTTCAGCACGCTGGCGGGGTCATTCAAAGCCAATTCGGCACGGGCTTTAACAAGGGTAAGCCCTTCATCACCGGGCCGAATAGACAAGCCATACTGGGCAATGCTCACCGCATTTGTGGGCAGGCTGGCTGCAAGCCATGCCTGTGCGGCTTCTACGGCAATAACCACGCGTTGGCTGGCAGAGCTAAGCGGGCCGGTAAAGGGTTCTTTGCGGGCCAGATCATCTAAGGTTTGGGCGGCTGTTTGCTCATCTCCCAGTTCAATCTGGGCTAAGGCAAGGCAATGCTGGGCCGCACGGCCACCGTCATGCTTTAGCCAGTCTTGGGCGTAGTCACGCGCACCAAAGGGGTCTTCTCCTACCATGGCGTTACAGGCTTGCTCCGACCATACAGGGGCGGGCACTTTGGCCTCTGGCGCATTACCCCGCCCGTGGGCATGGGCCATACGCACAGGCTTGCCCCCCTGCGGCAGTGCGTAAGCCCGCACAGGTTGGGAGAGAGAAAGCCCCAACCATAACGGCATGCACAAAGCAGACCCCCGCACAAAAGAAACAACAGGGTGCGTCATGCCACTTAGGGGAAACCACCCGTACTGATAGTCAAGGTGCAAGGTCATGGCGCCTCAATAGGATAGACTGTGGTCTGCCGCATAAAAAGCATGCTAACAGCCGAATATGAGCATTGTGCCGCGTTCACCCACTATCTTGCAAATCTTACCTGCTCTTGAACAGGGCGGTATAGAGCGTGGCACGCTAGAAATGGCAGAGGCTCTGGTGCAAGCCGGGGCAAAAGCCCTTGTTGTTAGCGCAGGTGGGCGGCTTGTGCATGCGCTTGAGCGCAAAGGTGCTACCCACATTACGCTACCCGAGTGTGGCAGCAAAAACCCACTCACCATACGCCGCAATGCCCGTAAACTGGCAGATATTATGGCAACACATGGGGTAGACCTTGTGCATGCCCGCTCACGGGCGCCAGCATGGTGCGCTAAACTGGCCTGCCGCCGCACGCAAACACCTTTTGTCACTACATGGCATGGTGTGCATAAAGCCAACTTTCCGGGCAAACGGTATTACAACGCCGTACTGGCCGCCGGAGACCGCGTTATTGCCATAAGCCGCTACATTGCCGAGCGCCTAAGCACCGAATACGCAGTACCCCCCGCACGCCTGCGTATTATCCCGCGCGGGGCCGACACACAGCTTTTTAACCCCGAGGCCGTAAGCGGCCAACGGGTGCATAAACTAAGCGAGCAATGGCACTTGCCGCCAGACACCCCTATTATTTTGCTACCCGGCCGCTTAAGCGAATGGAAAGGCCAGCGCTGCCTGCTAGACGCCCTAGCCCACCTCCGGCAACAGGCCCCCACCCTACACTGGCGCTGCGTTTTTGTTGGCTCCTGCCCCCCAAAAAGCCAGTATGGGGCTAAGTTGCTGGCACAGGCACAGACACTCGGCCTGTCAGAGTGGGTACATTTTGCCGGGCACTGCCAAGACATGCCCGCAGCCTTTAGCCTGGCAACGGTTGTGGTTATTCCCTCCCTCCGGCCAGAACCATTTGGCCGCGTAGTGGTAGAAGCCCAAGCCATGTGTCGCCCGGTTATAGTAAGTGCCCACGGGGCCGCGCTAGAAACCGTGCAACACGGCCTAACCGGCCTGAGTATTCCGCCAGCAGACCCCACAGCTTTGGCCGATGCCCTTTTGGCCGTGCTGCAAGCCCCCCCACATGGGCGGCACGCAATGGGTGAGGCCGCGCGGGCCGATGTGCTTACCCACTACACAACACAGGCCATGCAGCAGGCAACTTTAGCCGTGTATGATGAACTGCTCGGCACGCACCTAGCCGCCAATTTTGCGCAAACCATAGCCCAAGCCCAGTGGGATGCGCTTGCCGCTACCATGAACACGCCGTATCAAACAGAAAACCAGACCTCTTCTGTCGCAGAATAAAGGCTTACCCGTGCCGCCTTTTTGCTCCGCCCCTTTGCACACCCAAAGGCACACGCCATGAACGCCCTGCCAGCCCAGCCCCCCGCACACCCAGCACGCGTATGCCCCCAACGCATTGCCTTTATGGCCGCCCCAACGGAGGGCGCACGCCACGAATTTGACCGCCTAGCGCACAGATACGGCAACGTACACCCCGGTGAGGCCGATATTATTGTGTGCTTGGGCGGCGATGGCTTTATGCTCGAAACCCTGCGCGTCGTGCTAGAAATGGAGCTTGATACCCCGGTTTACGGCATGAATTGTGGCTCTGTGGGTTTTCTCATGAACCCCATGCTGGAAGATGACCTGCCAGCCCGGCTGGCCACCACACAAGCGGCAGAACTCCACCCTTTGCGTATGAAAGCTGTCGCCACCTCGGGCGAGGTTTTTCATGCGCTTGCGCTCAATGACGTCTTTTTATTCCGCCAAACGCGGCAGGCTGCAAAATTACGCGTAGATGTTGATGGCATGGTGCGTATGCCAGAATTGGTCTGTGATGGCGCTTTGGTGTCTACCCCGGCAGGGTCTACCGCTTACAACCTCTCTGCCCACGGGCCTATTGTACCGCTCTCTGGCAACCTGTTGCCCCTTACCCCCATTTGCCCTTTTAGGCCCCGGCGTTGGCGGGGGGCTTTGCTGCCTTCTACCGCGCATGTACGCTTTACCATATTGGAGCACGAAAAACGCCCCGTAGCCGCCGTGGCCGACTCTCTCGAAATTCGAGATGTTGTGTCTGTCGATATCAAAGAAGACAGAACCCGCCACGTGACAGTTCTGTTTGACCCCGGCCAGACCCTGTCTGAACGGATCATAGCCGAACAATTTTCAGCTTAATGTCATATATTTGCCGCCTGCGGCACAGAAAGTGCTCTGGCTTATTCCAAACCACCCATTTTCTGGTTTAGTCTCACTCCTGATGCAGAGCACCCATTCCTACATGCGCAAACTCACCGCGTTGTGCGCCCTCAGCCTGTTGCCAGCAACCGCTGCACACGCCCAGATTGTCACAAACTCTCAAGCGCTTGATACGCTAGAGGCACCGGCGTTGCCGCCCAAGTCTCAAGCGCAGCGCGTGCCCGCCCTTACAGCCAGCCGCCCGGTGCCTACCAGCACCCAAACGGCCCCTAAGGCACAGCCTGCACACCACTCTGCGCAAAAAACTCCGGCACCCACGGCCGCACCACAGGCGGCCCAAACGCCCGCCAAAGCAGCACCACAAGCGCAGGCTACAGCACCAGCCCCCGCGCCAAACACTGCTACAGCCAGCACTGCGCAACCAGCCGCTACCACACACACCACCACACCACCGCCGGGGCGCCCGGCACCGTTGCCAACCATTCCGGCAGCGCCACCACCGCCCCCTGTTATTCCAGACCCTACGCCCAATGTAGAGCTGCACCCCTTTCCCGTGCCGCCACAACCTGCGGTTAACCTTAAGGCGGTTGGGGTGGTTTCAGATATTCCTACGGGTTTGCGCCTCACTTTTGCCGCAGGCTCAGCCGATCTTAACCCCACCACACATCAGGCCATTCTCTCTTTTGGCCAACGCTTGGCAGACAAACCCCAAGCCCGCGCCTTAATAGATGCCTATAGCTCCAGTGTGGCAGACGACCCGTCCCTGCCGCGCCGCATGGCCCTTGCCCGTGGCTTGGCTGCCCGCAGCGTACTGATGAACGCAGGCATTCCCTCCACCCGCATTTACCTGCGGGTTATTGGGGTACCCCAAGGCAGTGCTGCCACATCTGGCACGCAAGACCACATAGACCTGTACCAATCTGACGAAAAAACGCCCTGACACACACCCACTCCTAGCAGAAAGCATGCGCATGACCCGCCCAACACAGTACCTTTTTAGAATGCTCGGGTTTCTTGTTTGTGTGGCTGCCGTTGCAGCAACCTTATGGCGGCCCCTGCGCGATGCGTTTTTAAGCAACCCCCTGCTTGATGGGCTCATACTCGGCATTTTAGCCGTAGGCGTGGTCTGGAACATGGCCATGGTACGCCGCCTACTGCCAGAAGTGCGCTGGGTTGAAAATTTACGCCAGTCTCGTGCTGGGCTAGTTGGCCAGCAGGCCCCTAAACTACTGGTGCCGCTTGCCACGGCGCTCGGCTCCCGCCCAGACCATCGCGGCCAACCCGTTGCCCTATCTACCCCCGCCCTGCAAGCCGTGCTCGACTCCGTATCTGGCAGGCTCGATGAAGGGCGCGAGGTGTCGCGTTACATGACCGGGCTGCTTATTTTTCTGGGCCTGTTGGGTACGTTCTATGGCTTGTTGCTGACCGTTGCCGCCATTGCTGATGTTATTGGCAGCATGTCTGTTGGCAGCGGAGACCTAGACGCCATGTTCAACCAGCTCAAAACCGGGCTGGCAAAACCCCTGCATGGTATGAGCACCGCTTTCTCTGGCTCTTTGTTTGGTTTGGCCAGCGCATTGGTGCTGGGTTTTCTCGACCTCACTGCGGGCCAAGCCCAAAACCGCTTTTTTAACGAATTAGAAGAATGGCTGGCCGAGCAAACCCGTTTTGGGGCGGCAGCCTCTGCCTCCAGCCCGGTGGCAGAAGCCGGAGCACCTGTTCCGGCTTATATTGAAGCGTTGCTGGAACAAACGGCAGAAAACCTTGAATCGCTGCAAAATCTGGTACGCACCAGCGAGGCACGGCGCGAGAAGGAAAGCCATATCCTCAGCAAACTCTCCGAACGTCTGGAAAATGCCTCCACCCAGACCGAGAGCCTGCAAAATATTGAGCGCCTGTTGCACACACTCGTGCAAAGCAACGAAGAAGGCCGTAACCGCATGAGTGCTGAGCTACGCAACGACCTACGCGTACTCGCCCGCACCATTGCCGCCACAGCAGATGCAAACACTACACCTCCAGCTAAAGGTGTTTGAGCATGGCCCGCCGCCGTAAAAAACTCCATGCCGGGCTAGATGCATGGCCCGGCTATGTTGATGCCCTTTCCACCCTGCTTATGGTGGTTATTTTTGTGCTGTTGGTGTTTGTTATGGGCCAAACACTTCTTTCAGCCGCTCTCAGCCGCCGCGAGCATGTGCTGGAAAAAGTGCAGGGCCAAGCCGCAGAACTCGCCCGCATGCTCGATATGGAGCACGCCCACAGCCACGACCTAGAAGGGCAAGTGAGCACCCTGCAAAGCCAGCACCAGCAAGACATGGCAGACCTTGCCACTCAGACACAGGCCGCAGCCCAGGCAACACAAGCGGCCTCTGCCCTGAGCGTGGCAGACCAAACCCGCATCACCCAACTTGATGACACTCTAACAGACCTCAACCTAAGGCTCTCTGCCCTCGCGCAAGCGCTTGATGCCTCGCAAAAAGACATACAGGCCCGCGATGAAAAAATAGGAGACCTGTCTGGCAAGCTTAACGCCGCTCTGCTGGACAAAGTAAACGAGCTAAGCCGCTACCGCTCAGAGTTTTTTGGCCGCCTGCGTGACCTGTTGCACAACCAGAAAGGCGTGAACATTGTAGGCGACCGCTTTGTCTTCCAAAGCGAGGTGCTGTTTCCAACCGGCAGTGCAGACCTTTCTGCCGAAGGGCGAAAGGAAATTATAGCACTGGCCCATACCCTTAAAACTGTTGCAGCCCATATTCCCAAAGACATGCCATGGATTGTGCGTGTTGATGGCCACGCAGACCGCCAGCCCATTCACACAGCCTTTCCTAGCAACTGGGAGCTTTCAAGCGCACGCGCCATTACCGTGGTGAAACTTCTTGTTGCTGAAGGGATCGACCCCCACCACTTGGCTGCCACTGGCTTTTCTGACTACCAGCCGCTGGACAGCCACAGCACGCCAGAAGCCTACGCCCGTAACCGGCGTATCGAATTTCGCTTAACAGACCGTTAAAACAAGCAGGCCGTGTGCTAAAGTAGGCAGCTACAGAGGTGTTATGAAAGTTCGTTCTCTTATGCGTTCTCAACGCCTGCCGCTGTGGCAAAAAGCCTGCATTGCAGCCTGTAGCGTATATCTTGGCAGTGCAGGCTTTAGCCCCCTGCCCGCTTTTGCCGGGCAGGAAATGTCTGCTCCAACTACACTGAGCAGCCCGTTAGCACAGCATTCTGCCTGCCCTGCCCCTGCGCGGGTTCCTACCCCGGCAGATATTATGCAGCTTCTAAAAAGCGGGACAGACCACGGCTTTTTATGGAAAATTAGTAAAAACGGGCATGAGTCATGGCTTTATGGCACCATGCATATTGCCCGTTTTGAGTGGCTAATACCCGGCCCACTCACGCGCCAAGCCTTTAAAGCCAGCACTATGGTGGCCGTAGAGCTTGTGCTGTCAGACCCGCAAACGCTTGCCGTTTTACAACGCCCTGCCTCTAACGAGCGTTTGCAGCATTTGCTTGAAACTGGCCGCAGGCAAAAACTAGACACTGAAGCACAAAAGCAGTGCCTGCCCGCACAGGCGCTCCAAAAACTACCAGGCAGCATAGAAGCCGCCGCTCTCTGGCCGGGCAGATGGCCTGTACCCAGACTACGCCATAGATGCCATTTTGCAGACATTTGCCAAAGCGGCCCATAAGCCCCTTGTTGCGCTAGAAACAGCCGAGGCACAGGTTAGCCTGCTAACAGGCAAGACCCAAGCGGAAGAAGACGAACTGATAGACAGCGCCCTGCAAGACCTTAACAGCAGCACCGGCCAAGCTGAACTCACCAAACTTGCCGCAATGTGGGGCAATAGCGACCTTGCCAAGCTCAATAGCTACCGCGACTGGTGCCAGTGTGAACGCACCCCAACCGAGACACGGCAGATAAAAGCCATGCTAGATGACCGCAACCTACTTATGGCTGAAAAAATTGAACACCTGCATGAAAGCGGGCAATCTGTTTTTGTAGCGGTTGGGGCACTGCATATGAGCGGCCCCATGGGCTTGCCCGCTCTACTGCAAAAAGCTGGCTACAGTGTGCAAACCGTGCTCCCTGCCGCGGCCCCTTTGTAAGAGCCAAACACCCAGCCCTTTTTAGAAGCAGCCACAAACTCAGCAACTGCGTCTAAAAATGAGCCCTTAGGGTTGGGCTCACTGTTTTTGCCCCTAACAGAGGCCGCAATACTGCTGAGTTGGGCAAAAAGGCCGTGCACGCGCAAAATTAAGCCGTGTGTGCGCAAACTTAAAAAGGCAAACCCTACCCAACGCGCAATTTTTTAAAACAGCCTTTTAAAGTGCCGTTTCTACAGTAACCAGACCCTTACTTTTGCGCGTTTTCAATATCAATGCGGCCTTGTGTTGCCAGTTCATCAACGCGCTCATTTTCTGGTACGCCAGAATGGCCTTTTACCCAAAACCAAGACACATCATGCCGCTTATTGGCCTCTAACAACCTGCGCCATAAATCCATATTGGCTACCGGGTCACCTGAGGCATTGCGCCAGTTACGGCGCACCCAGCCTGTATGCCAGCGCGTAATACCGTTGCGCACATACTCGCTGTCTGTGTGCAGGTGCACAACGCAAGGGCGTTTTAGGCTTTCAAGGGCTTCAGCGGCTGCGGTTAGTTCCATGCGGTTGTTGGTTGTCTCCAACTCCCCGCCAGACATCTCGCGCTCTACACCTTTAAAGCGTAGCAACACCCCCCAGCCACCGGGGCCGGGGTTAGGGCGGCAGCCGCCATCTGTCCAGATTTCAACGATGCTCTGCTCTGGTGCAGAGCTTTGGTCAGACTCCGTATCCATCAAGCGTCTCCGTTGCCAGATGAAAGCGCAGGCGCTTTAGGTAATCCAGCGGGTCTTTGGGGGTTACCAGCGCATCTGCCGGGGTGTTAATCCAGTCATACAGGCGGGTTAGCAAAAAGCGCATAGCCGCACCACGGGCCAGCACAGGCAAGGCGTCTCGCTCGGGCTGGGTAAGCGGGCGTATGTCTTCGTACCCCTGCAACAGGTGCCGGGCAAAGGTCACATTAAAAGAGCCGTCTTCTTCAAAGCACCACGCATTTAAGCAAATGGCAATGTCGTACGCCAGCATGTCGGTGCAGGCAAAATAGAAGTCTATCAGCCCAGATACGCTGTCTTTGAGGAAAAACACGTTATCGGGAAACAAATCGGCATGAATTTGCCCACGTGGCAGGTCTGGGTTTGCCCCGTTACCCGGCCAAAACGGCACAATACGGGCCAAAGCTGCATCTAGCTCGGCTTCCAGCCCCGGTAGCACGGCATTGGCTCCGGCACGGCAGCTTTCAAATAAAGGCGGCCATGCCTCTGGCCCCAAACTATTGGGGCGTACAGGCGCGTAGCTTTGCCCTGCGGCATGCAACCGTGCCAAAGCCTGCCCCAAGGGGCGGCAATGGGCCAGCCTTATGCGGCGGGGCCATACGCCGGGCAAAAAGGTTGTAATGGCAGCGGGCCTACCTGCTAGAGTGTTAAGCAACACACCAGCTTTGTCAGCCACAGGCTGGGGGCAAGATACGCCCTGCCCTGCCACGTGCTGCATCAAGCCCAAAAACCACGGCAGCTCGCGCACATTCACCCGCTTTTCATACAGGGTGAGAATAAAATCTCCCTGTGTGGTGCGCAGTTGAAAGTTGCTGTTTTCTACCCCTTCGGCAATGCCGCGAAAGGCAACCAACTCCCCAATGGCATAGCCTGCCAAAAAGGTCGCCAGTGCCTCATCACTTACATCCGTATAAACGGCCATGAAGCAGCAAACCTTAGCCGAGTGGCGCAGGCAGGCGGAAGGTCACGTTCTCTTCCTTCACCGTGCGTTCGTCTATGCACAGCGTATAACGCTTAGCCAGTTCGGTTACCATTTCCTGCACCAGCGCTTCTGGGGCAGAGGCACCAGCTGTAATGCCCAGTGTTTTCACACCGTCCAGCACAGACCAGTCTAGCGCGTTAAGGCGGGGCACCAGCAGGGCGCGGCGTGCGCCAGAGCGCTCGGCCACTTCCCGCAGGCGTTGCGAGTTAGAAGAGTTAGGTGAGCCAATAACAATCACCAGATCACATTCTGGGGCAATGGCTTTAACGGCTTCCTGCCGGTTGGTGGTCGCGTAGCAAATATCTTCGCGCTTTGGCCCTTCAATCAGCGGGAAACGCTCGCGCAGAATGTCCACAATTTCTGCCGTATCATCAACAGAAAGGGTGGTCTGGGTAATAAAGGCCAAGCGTGCCGGGTCTGCTGGCTGTACGCTGCGGGCTTCATCGGCATCGTTAATCAGGGTTACGGCACCAACGGGTAGTTGGCCCATTGTCCCCACCACTTCTGGGTGGCCTGCGTGGCCAATCATCAGAATATGGCGGCTGTCGGGGCCACCGCCAGCAAAATGGCGCTCAGCCTCACGGTGCACCTTAGACACAAGCGGGCATGTGGCATCTAGGTACAAAAGGTTGCGGCGCTCAGCCTCGGCTGGCACGGTTTTGGGCACACCATGGGCAGAAAACACAACGTGGCCATCTGGTGGCACTTCGTCGAGTTCTTCCACAAAAATGGCGCCTTGGGCTTCCAGCTCTTCTACCACGGTGCGGTTGTGCACAATTTCATGGCGCACATACACAGGCGCGCCATACCGGCGGATGGCTTCTTCAACCACCCGAATGGCGCGGTCAACACCAGCACAAAAGCCACGCGGGCCTGCCAGAAGAACTTTTAAGGTATTATCGTGCACTGCCGTATTGGTATCGGCTGGAGCAACGGTCTGAGTTTGATCGGGCATGTTGTTCCCCAAACTTGCGGCAAACGGTAGAGAAGAAACGAGATATGACGTAGCATATTAAAAAGAGGCTGTGCCCGAAACCCGGAGAAGGTAGGGTAACCGTGCGCATGGCCTACGCAAAGCGCGGGGTTGATGCAAGCCGTTTTAAGGTATTGATGCCCCGCAAAGACCTGTTATGCCCATGAGTATGGTTTTGTTTTGGCCCGTTTCAACCTTTTAAACCACAAACCCGGATTCGCATATGTCGCTTGACCTGACCCGCCCGCACCGCTTTTTGCCGCGCTTTGCGCTGTATGGTCTTGCAGCATTAGGGCTGCTAACACCGCTTGCTGGCTGCAGCGAGGAAGAAGATGCCTCTCTCGCCTTTGCGCCAAGCTGCCCGCTTACGCATATTCCGCCAGAAGCGGCTGACTACTACCAGTACGATGGTAAAGCGACCACATTCCCGCATTTGGTCACACGGGCCAGCATTCTTAAACTTCAGGGCGATTGCCTAGCCGGTGGCACAAAAGACCTGAAAACCCGAATCGCTTTGCGCATGGTTGTAACCCGTGGCATGGCCGCACACGATGGCACCATAACCCTGCCATGGTTTGTCGCCGTGCTACATGGTGACAAGATTGTTAATAAACACATCTTCCACCACACGTTCCAGTTCCCGGCCAACCTGTCCAGCTTCACCACAGACACGCACGTCATTACCGTTGACCTGCCGATTGTGCCCAAAAATATCGAATCTGATTACCGCTTTGAAGTGGGCTTCCAGCTTACCAAAGAGCAGTTGGAATATAACCAAGCCCACCTGAAGCAACCCAATTTTCAGGCCTACTAAATAAAATAACCCCCACAGCAAAACTGTGGGGGCCATTCACCACACGCTAGGGTACTTTATTCGGCGTTAAATCACTGGTGGTTCAGGAAAACGGGCTGCCTGAATAGCCGCAGCCTGACGGTCGGCCAAAGCCTGCTCATCAAACTCACCCACAATTTCCTGAAACAGCTCATACCAGTTCATTTTAACCTTGAGCCGCATAAAGACCGAGCCAAGCCCTACGGCTGAGCGGTCTACCAGCACAAATTCACGCGGTAGGCGTACCCCCCCAGTGCGCTGCAAGCCGTCATGCACCTTGCTTAGCACCTCGCGCCCGTGGCCGGGGTTTTCACTGTCTTGAATATAGCGCTCACGATTATCCATCAGCGGCTCAAACAAGAAGCCTGCCCACTCGTTCAACACATCCACTTTTTCAGAGGTTAGGTTGGTAAAGCCCCATGCTGCATAGGCTTGGGTGGCTAGGTCTTTGTCTTTGGTTTCCAACGCCCGGTAAAGGTCAATATTCCCTTTAATGAAAGACGGCTTGAAGATACGAATAGCCCCAAAGTCGAGCAAATTAAGGCCGTAATCATCACGCAGGGTAAAGTTACCCATATGGGGGTCACCGTGCACAACGCCATAGCGGTATAGTGGCAAATACCACGCCCTAAACAGGCTGCGGGCTATGCGTTTTTTCTGCTCTTCGCTTAACCCTGCTTCAATGGCAGCGTTCAGACCACGGCCTGTTACCCATTCCATCGTGAGCAAACGCCGGGTTGATAACGCATCTATGGGTTCGGGCACCGTAATTTCGGGGCATTCTTCCAAAATGGTTTTGTAGAGCCGCATATTGGCGGCCTCGCGCGTGTAATCCAGCTCTTCATGCAGGCGCTCGGTTAACTCTTCCACCACATCATCTTGGCGTATGGCGTTATCAAGCTTGTGGTAAACCCCAATAGCCATACGGAACTGCCGCAGGTCAGACTCAACGGCAGCTTTCATGTCTGGATATTGCAGCTTACACGCAACCCGGCGGCCATCATTCAAAATGGCTTGGTGCACCTGCCCAAGGCTTGCCGCAGCAGAGGCCTCGCGCCCGAAAGAGCGAAAATTTTTCTCCCACCCCGGCCCGAGTTCTGCCGTCATGCGCCTGCGCACAAAATTCCAACCCATGGGTGGCGCGTTAGACTGGAGTTCGGCTAGCTCTTTGGCGTATTCATCAGGCAACGCACCGGGAATGGTCGCCAAAAGCTGGGCGGCTTTCATAAGCGGGCCTTTCAGCCCCCCTAAAACGCCCTTCAGGTCTTCTGCGTAAGTGCTACCTGTTGTGCGCAAGCCCATTTTGTGCCCTGCAAAACGGGCCGCAATACCGCCAACTGTGCCGGTGGTCTGCACCATACGGCGCAACTCACCCAGCATACCTGTGTTATCAAGATCGCGCTCGGCCATGGTTAGACCTGCTCCAACTGGTCAATAAAGCCAGAAATAACATCCAGCCCTTTACGCCAAAACTGCGGGTCAGACGCATCTAGCCCAAAGGGGGCTAAAAGCTCTTTGTGTCGCAAGGTGCCACCTGCTTCCAGCATAGCAATATACTTGTCAGCAAAGCCCGGCGCACCATCGCTGTAAACCCCATACAGAGCGTTTACCAAGCAATCGCCAAAGGCATAGGCGTAAACATAGAACGGTGAATGAATGAAATGGGGAATATACGCCCAAAACACGTCATAGTCGGGCGTAAAGTTAAATGCTGGGCCAAGGCTTTCAGTTTGTACCTGCTGCCAGATTGCACCAATCTGCTCTGGTAGCAGTTCGCCTTGTTTGCGGGCGTCATGCACGCGGGTTTCAAACTCGTAAAACGCAATCTGGCGCACAACAGTGTTGAGCATATCCTCAACCTTGCCAGCCAGCAAAGTGCGTTTACGCGCCGGGTCTTGCTCTGCATCTAACAAAGACTGGAAGGTAAGCATCTCGCCAAACACGCTGGCTGTCTCAGCCAAAGTTAGGGGCGTGTTAGACAGAAAATACCCTTGCTTGGCAGCCAATACCTGGTGCACCCCATGGCCCAACTCATGCGCCAGTGTCATCACATCACGGGTGCGGCCATGGTAGTTCAGCAAAATAAAGGGGTGGGCAGATGGCACCGTGGGGTGCGCAAACGCACCAGGAGATTTACCGGGGGCCGGTGGCACATCTATCCATGGGTTGGTCAGAAAGGTGTTAATGACCTTGCCCATGCGGGGGTCAAAGTCTGTGTAAGCCTTTTGTACAATTTGCTTGGCTTCATCCCACGGAATTTTACGATCTTCTGTGCCGGGTAGCGGGGCGTTTCTGTCCCAATGCTCCAGCTTGTCCAGCCCCATCCATTGCGCTTTTAGGCTGTAATACCTGTGGGCAAGACGGGGGTAGTCTGCCCGCACGGCAGAAACCAGCGCATCCACCACTTCATCTTCAACCATGTTAGACAAATTGCGAGACGAGGTAGGCCGTGCAAAATGCCGCAGGCCATCAGTTACGGCCTTATCTTTGGCTAAAGTGTTGGTAATAAGCGCAAAAAGGCGAATATTATCTGCAAACACAGCCCCAACAGCTTTGCCTGCCCGCTCACGCACGCTGCGGTCTGTATCAGACAAGCGGTTAAGGGCTTCACCGACTGTAACGCTCTGCCCGTCTAGGGTTACGCGCAGGGCGGCAATGGTCTCATCAAACAACCGGCACCAAGACTGCGCACCGGTAACTGATTTTTCCAGCAGCACTTTTTCAACATCATCAGAAAGCTGATGCGGGCGGAAAAGCCGCGTATCACGCAAAAATGGTGCCCAATGCGCTAATGCCGGGTCTTTAAGTTTTTCGTCCAGAGCCGCATCATCAATGCGGTTAATCTCGAGTGTAAAAAACAACAGATCGCCAGAAATATCGGTCAGGCGCTCGTTAATAGACTGGCTAAACCGGCTAATAGCCGGGTCAGACGAATTGGCGGCAAACAACAAAGAGGTATAAGACCCTGCCTTACCCAATATTTCGTCTATCGCCTCGTTATCGGCAATCGCAGCCGCAAGGGCCGCACCAGAGAGCCCGGCAAGCTTACCCTGATAGCGCGCGGCAAAGGCTTTGGCATTTTTTTCAGCCTCGGCCAAATCCCGCGTTAGGGCAGGGTCGTCCATACTGACATACAGCGCAGACAAGTCCCACCGGGGCAACCCGGCAGCAGCCAGAGAGGGAGAAGACACAGCCGTTTCAGCGGCCAAAGCCGGAAACTGCTGAAAACGGGGGAAGAGCGTCGTGTGTTGCATACCCCCACTCTAACGCGCAATTTTACCTTGCGCGACCCCACAATATGCAACGCCGATCACACTGCAAACAACAAGGGCGGGGCAAAGGCTACACACCCCTACCCCGCCCTGTTTTAGGCTGTAATAAGCGCCCTAATTTTTAGGCAGAACGCTTTTGTGCAACCTCTGGCACGCTAAAGCCGATAATGCGCGCATAGTCACGCGGCACAACCTGCCAGAAGCGGGGCAGCACTTCTTCCCACTTGTGCAACAACATCGTGGCGTAAGGTGAGCCTGTTTCAGTTACATGGCGTTCAACCAAAGCACGTAGCTTGTCTGCCCACTCGCCTTGCTCAACCCGTGCCCATAGTAGAGATTCAGGGTTAACTTTGCGCTCAAAGCTGTTGTTGTCATCCAGCACAAAGGCCATGCCGCCGGTAAAGCCTGCGCCAAAATTGTCGCCAATGCCGCCCAAGATCACAACCGTGCCGCCGGTCATATATTCGCAGGCGTTAGAACCACAACCTTCAACCACGGCTGTCGCGCCAGAGTTACGCACCGCAAAGCGCTCACCCGCCTGCCCTGCCGCATAAAGCTCACCCGCAGTGGCCCCATACAGCACCGTGTTACCAATAATGGCGTTTTGGTTGCACACCAGTTTGGAAGACGGAGACGGCCTAACCGTAATGGTTGCGCCAGAAAGCCCCTTGCCCACATAGTCGTTGGCATCACCCAACACTTCAAGCTTAAGGCCCTGTACCGCAAACGCCCCCAAAGACTGCCCGGCAGACCCACGCAAACGCACGGTCAGGTGGCCCGGCGCCAGTGTTTTCATGCCGTACTGCCGCACAATGAGAGAGGAAATGCGCGTGCCAATGGCGCGCTGGGTGTTCTGCACATTGTAGTGCAGCTGCATTTTCTCACCATGGTCAAACAGGGGCTTTGCGTCCCCAATCATTTGGGCGTCTAGCGTATCTGGCACTTCGTTACGGCCTTCAAGCGTGCAATAGCGCGCATAAGGGCCGGGGTCTGCTTGGGAGAGCAGAGAGTTCAGGTCAAGGTCGTCCAGATAATCCGCCCCACGAGAAACCTGGCGCAGCAGGTCTGTACGGCCAATAATCTCGTTAATGGTTCTAAAGCCAAGCTGGGCCAGAATATTGCGCACATCTTCCGCAATGAAAGAGAACAGGTTGATAACCTTTTCTGGCGTGCCTTCAAACTTCTTGCGCAAGTCTTCATCTTGCGAGCACACGCCAACCGGGCAGGTGTTAGAGTGGCACTGGCGCACCATAATGCAGCCCATGGCCACAAGGCTTGCTGTGCCAATACCAAACTCTTCAGCACCCAACATGGCAGCAATAACCACATCGCGCCCTGTTTTAATGCCACCATCTGTGCGCAGTTTTACGCGGTGGCGCAGGCGGTTAAGCATAAGCACTTGGTGTGCCTCTGCCAGCCCCAACTCCCACGGCAGACCAGCATATTTAACAGATGTTTGCGGGCTGGCGCCCGTACCACCAGAGTGGCCAGAAATAAGAATGGCATCAGCCTTCGCCTTCGCCACACCCGCAGCAATAGTGCCAATGCCAGAGCGTGCCACCAGTTTAACGGTAACGGTCGCATCTGGGTTAATCTGTTTCAGGTCATAAATGAGCTGCGCCAGATCTTCGATCGAGTAAATATCGTGGTGCGGCGGCGGAGAAATAAGCGTAACGCCGGGGGTAGCGTGCCGCAATTTGGCAATAAGCTGGGTTACCTTAAAGCCGGGCAACTGGCCACCTTCGCCCGGTTTAGCACCCTGCGCCACTTTAATTTCAAGCTCGCGGCAATCGTTCAGGTACTGCGCCGTTACACCAAAACGGCCAGATGCCACCTGCTTAATTGCAGAAGAGGCATTATCGCCATTGGCACGCGGCTTAGCCCGTGCGGGGTCTTCCCCACCTTCGCCAGAGTCAGACTTGGCACCAATGCGGTTCATGGCAATAGAGAGCGTTTCGTGCGCTTCGGGGCTAAGGGCCCCCAAAGAAATGGCAGGCGCAATAAGGCGTTTACGCAACTGCGTAATGCTTTCCACCTCTTCTACCGGTATGGGCGTGCGCCCTTCACGGAAGTCGAGCAGGTCACGCAGCGCAACAGGCGGCTGGGCCTGCACGGCATCTGCATACCGTTTGTAAATGGTAAAGCTGTCGGTTGCTACAGCAGTTTGCAGCATATGAATGAGGTTGCCATCAAACGCATGCACCTCGCCACCTCGGCGCATTTTATACAGCCCACCTACTGGCAGGGTCAGGCTGGCTGTGTTCCATGCCTCACCATGGAAAGTGAGCACATTGCGCGCAATACCAGACAAACCAATTCCAGAAATGCGAGACGGCATACCGGGAAAGAACTCTGCCGTAAGTGCGCGAGACAGACCCACAGCCTCAAAGTTACACCCGCCACGGTAAGACGCCACAATGGAAATACCCATTTTGGACATGATCTTGAGCAGACCTTTGTCCACCGCCTTACGGTAACGCTCCATGCATTCACGTAATGTCAGTTTGCCAAACAGGCCCCGGCGGTAGCGGTCTGCAATACATTCTTGCGCCAAATAGGGGTTAACGGTTGTCGCACCCACGCCAATAGTTACGGCAATAGCGTGCACGTCCATGGCACTCGAAGTACGCACGTTTAAAGACGTAAAGGTGCGCAAAGAATTACGCACAAGGTGCGTATGCACCGCAGCCGTTGCCAAAATCATGGGAATATACGCACGGTCGATTGACTGATTTTCATCACTCAAGAACACATGCGTGCACCCACCGCGCACGGCTTCCTCTGCTTCACGGCGAATACGCGCAATGGCATCACGCAAGCCAGCTTCACCATCTTTAACCGGGAAAGTGCAGTCTACCACGCAAGCAGAAGCACCACAGAAGCTCACCAGCGCTTCATACTCACCTGATGTCAGAACAGGGCTTGGCAGTTGCAGCATTTCGCACTGGTCTGCCGACTGGTCGAGAATATTCCCAAGGTTACCAAGGCGCGTCACAAGGCTCATCACGCGGGATTCACGCAAGGAGTCAATCGGCGGGTTGGTAACTTGGCTAAAGCCCTGCCGGAAGTAATGCGCAAGCCCTCGGTAACGGGGCGAAAGCACAGCAAGCGGTGTATCGTCCCCCATAGAGCCAACAGCTTCGCTGCCGGTTTCCACCATGGGGTGCAAAATTGCTTCAAGCTCTTCCAGCGTTGTGCCAACAGCAAGCTGGCGGCGGCGCAGGGTTTCAGTTTCGTAGTTCACCGGCTCTGTTACGTCTGAGCGCACAATGGAGCCAATTTTCTGAATACGCCCAACCCAAGAAGAAAACTCCTGACGGGCAGCCAAAAGATCCAGAAGCTCTTCGTTGCCGTAAAGTTTAGCCTCTTGCAGGTCAACACCAATAACATCGCCTGGGCCAAGGCGGCCACGTGTTACAATATTGGCTTCTGGCACGCGTACCATGCCTGTTTCAGAGCCAACAATAAGCAGGTCGTTATCGGTTACGGTGTAGCGCAACGGGCGCAGGCCAGAGCGGTCAAGCCCGGCTACAACCCAGCGGCCATCGGTGGCGCACAGGGCGGCTGGGCCGTCCCATGGTTCCATAACCGCGTTGCAATACGCAAACATGTCTTTATGGCTCTGCTTCATTGAGGAATTACCCCCAACGCTTGCCGGGATCATGAGCGTTTTGGCCGCTGGTGCGTCTCTGCCTGCAAACGTAAGCAGTTCAAACACATTATCCAGCACAGCCGTATCAGACCCACCCGCCTGCACAAGCGGCTTAATATCGGTCATCCACGGGTCAAGGTTTGGGTGAGAAAGCCGTGTTTCGTGGCTTTTCATCCAGTTAATATTGCCAGAAATGGTGTTAATTTCACCATTATGGGCCAACCGCCGGAAAGGCTGCGCCAACTTCCATGTTGGGAAGGTATTGGTTGAATAACGCTGGTGGTAGATAGCAAAACGGCTGGTAAAGCGCTTATCAAGCAGGTCTGGGTAAAACTCGGTCAAATGTTCAGCAAGGAACATGCCTTTATAGATAATAGACCGGCAAGACAGAGAGCAGATATACAGGTCAACCTGTGCTGCAATAGCGGCTTTTTCAATTTTACGACGAATAACATACAGGTCACGCTCAAACGCCTCTTCTGCCTTACCGGGCAGGTTGCGGATCATGATCTGTTCAATTTCTGGCCGTGTTGCATTAGCTTTTTCACCAATGCAAGAGGTATCAATCGGCACTTGGCGCCAGCCGTAAATGCCATACCCAAAGGCCAGAATTTCGCTTTCAATAATCTGGCGGCATTGCTCTTGGGCAACCATATCTGTTTTGGGCAAGAAAACCTGCCCAACAGCTATAATAGTGCCTGCTTCTGGCTGCTGGTCGCCTGTGCTGGTAATGGCATCAGCAAAGAAACCCTGCGGTATTTCAACATGAATACCAGCACCGTCCCCCGTTTTGCCATCTGCATCAACCGCACCACGGTGCCAAATGGCGCTTAGGGCTGCAATACCGGCCTCAACCACATCGCGGCGGCTTTTGCCATCTAGGGCCGCAATAAGGCCAACACCGCAAGAATCGCGTTCATCTGCGGGATCATACAGCCCGTCTAGGGCTTTTACGTTGGCATCCCAAGCAGTAAAAAACTGCTCTGCGCTTTCGGGGCCCTGTGTGTTCTGGAGCTTATCCATCGTCTTTTATCCCTGCTCCGCCACGGCTTCGGCCGATGCGTGTTCTTGAATCCATGAATGAATGCACTCTGATGCGTCCCGACCATCTTTAATGGCCCACACAACAAGGCTTGCCCCACGCACAATATCACCTGCGGCAAACACGCCGGGCAGGTTCGTCATAAACGTGCTTTGGCCCACTTTAAGTGTACCCCACCGAGAAACCGCCAAGTCTGGCTGCCCCCACAGTTGCGGCAGGGGTTCTGGGTCAAAACCAAGGGCCTTAATCACAAGGTCAGCCTCAAGGGTAAATGCGCTATCTTCCAACGGTTCGACAGATTGGCGGCCTGTAGCGTCAGCCATGCCCAGCTTCATGCGGCTTGCACGCACGCCAGTAACGTGGCCATCGCCCACAAAGGCTTCTGGGGCCGCCAGCCAGACAAATTCCACACCTTCTTCTTCCGCATTTTTCACTTCGCGGGCAGAGCCGGGCATGTTGGCTTTATCGCGCCGGTACACACATTTAACAGACTTAGCCCCTTGCCGAATGGCCGTGCGCACACAGTCCATTGCCGTATCGCCACCGCCAAGCACCACTACATTTTTGCCTTTGGCATTCAATGCGGTTTCTTCTGGCTGGGGCAGTGTGTCCCCCAATGAGCGGCGGTTAGACGCGGTCAGGTAATCTAGCGCGCGCTCAATACCGGCAAGCCCTGCACCGGGCCCACCAATCTCGCGCGATTTATAAACGCCTGTTGCAATTAACACAGCCTGATGTTTTGCCCGCAGAGCCGCAAAAGAAAGCTCCCCTTCCCCATCGCCAATACCTTGGCCAAGGTGGAAAGTAACACCGCTTTCTTCCAGCAGTTTATGGCGGCGGGCCACAATATCTTTTTCCAGCTTAAAGCCGGGAATGCCATAAACAAGCAAGCCACCAACACGGTCGTAGCGGTCATACACGTGCACTTGGTATCCCACGGCACGCAGGCGCTCTGCCGCAGCCAAACCAGCTGGGCCAGCACCTACAATACCCACAGATTCTGTGCGCTCACGCACTGGGCGGGTAGGCTTTACCCAACCTTCTTCAAACGCTGTGTCGGTAATATAGCGTTCAACCGCGCCAATGGTCACGCTCTCAAAACCCGGCTCAATAACGCAATTACCTTCGCACAGGCGGTCTTGCGGGCAAATACGACCACAAATTTCAGGGAAAGAGTTAGTTGAGGACGACACCTCATAAGCCTCTTCCAACCGGCCATTGGCGGTCAGCATCAGCCAGTCAGGAATATTATTCCCAAGGGGGCAATGCACAGAGCAAAAGGGCACACCACACTGCGAGCAACGGCTGGCCTGTTCTGTGGCCTCTACCGGCTTAAAATCCTCATAAATCTCGGCAAAATCTGCACGGCGGGCGGTGGCGGCCCGTTTTTCCGGCTGTTTTTGCGCAACAGAGATAAATTTCAGCATCGGTGTGGTCATTGGAGGCTCTTCCCGGCGAATGGGTGAAGCAGACACACTTCACCCCAAACATGCGAACCTCAGGTAGCCTGCCCCTCCCCACCTTGAAAAGACAGTATTGCTGTCCTTTCTCTATTTTTTACTTATTCCCCTTTAGATAATGGGCAAGACTTCGTAAAAATACGTATCATTCCGGTCTTATATTTTTGTAGTGCATTGTTTTTCAACAATAATACCAGAACGCCCACCACCGGGCCTAAACCGGTCAAGATAAAACGGCACACATTGCTCAATAGAGCGCGGCACCATGCCCAGTTCAGCAAAGCCCTGCTGGCCGGGCTGCACTATGTTATCCTGCGACAGCATAAGCAGTTGATCTTGGGTTAGAATTTTTCCCGGCAGCCGCTCAAATATGGCCGCCTGTATTTTGGCCAACCCATCTGGCACAGCAAACACCATACGGTTACGGCGCACCTCTTTAAGCACCCACGCATAAATTTGCTGCATGCTCAAAACATCTGGCCCACCCAAAGACCACACTTTACCGGCCAACTCAGCCTCTAATGCAGCGCAAGTCACAACGTGCGCTACATCTCCAACAAACACAGGTTGCAAGCGTGTATGGGCACCATAAACCGGCATTATTGGCAGGTAGCGGGCTAAAGCCCCAAACATGTTAAAAAAGTGGTCTTCTGGGCCAAATATAACAGAAGGCCGGACAAAAGCGGCATTCGGTTGGTAACGCTTAACCGCCGCCTCGCCCGCCGCACGGCTACGCCCATAAGCCGATGGTGCATCTGCCGCTGCCCCCAGCGCAGACATATGCACAAAACGGCTTACCCCAGCTTCGGCTGCCAAACGGGCCACCCGCTCGGCCCCTTGCACGTTAATAGCTTCTAGGCCTTGGCTACGCGTAGCACCCAGCACGGCCACCAAATTAATAACAACCGATGCCCCCTGCACCACACACGCCACAGAAGCATCGTCCAACACAGAGGCATAAAACGGGGCCACCTGCCCCACTTTACCTAACGTACGCAAAGGGGTAGCCAAATCTGGGCGGCGGCTGGCCACACGCACGGTGTACCCGGCTTCTGCCAAATTTTGCACAACATACCGGCCTACAAAGCCGTTACCGCCAAATACACTCGCAATTTTATCTGTGGCCATTTCCGCTCTCACTCTCCTAATGCACGCCTTATGCAACTCTAAGCTATTCCTTAGGTTGCACTGGCTGCTGTGCTTTCAAAAAAGGCCACAGCCACACCTTATCACTAAGCCCACACACGGCATTATGGCACACAGAGCGCCCCAAACCGTTCCCGCCAGCAAAGTGCGCCTTTAGCTGGCAAGAGACCAGCCACACCCCAAACACATATTTGTTAAAAAAGTGCATTTTGCCAGTTGACGGCCCTGCACTGCCGGGGTAAATCCCCCTTCACCAGCCCAGAGCACTCCGGGTTGCCATTTGAGCCCAGATGGCGGAATTGGTAGACGCGCAGGTTTCAGGTACCTGTGGCCGCAAGGTCGTGGAAGTTCGAGTCTTCTTCTGGGCACCAAATGTTTTTCTCTTACCAAGAAAAACAGTCAAATATCCTAAAATTTTAAAGTAAAATACACTGCCTCTGGCAGCCGTTTTGCTTATCTTAATATACTCCATCACCCCCTCTACACATCACAACTTATCCCCAGATTCTGCGGATATTTGCGTGCGTAAGAGTGTGGATAAAACGTGCACAACTTAGCACCCGGCGGTTTATCTGAAATTTTAGGCTTTCTTTTTAAACAGCCCAGCAAGTTTGAGAAAGAACCACACCACTACCACGCTGGCCAGCACAATAAGCCGGGCGGCAGGTTTTTGCTTTTGCTGAAACTCAGGGGAAAGCTTTTCCATCGTGCAAGCTCCAAAGTAAGGCGGAAATATAACGCACCTTCAGCTCTTCCGTTCCCAACAAAGTTATGGGCTCTTTTAACAGAACATGAAAAGGCAAAAGGCGCTCACACGCCTAGCCAATGAGCTGCCTGAAAAAACGATCATAAGCCCACATACTCTCTTTGCACCTCAACAAATCACTCAGCCACCACGCTTTAAAGGGGCGCACATTTAGGCGCTTGCACCCCAAACATGCCGCCCCTTACCTTTCGTGAGAAAAAACCCGTTACAAATCTGCCGTTACAGAAAATTTAAACGTACGAGGCTGCCCTTGCAGCAAATACCCATTGAAAGAAGAGGCCCAGTAGCGGCTATTTGCTATATTATCGACACCAAAACGCATGGTTATGGGCTTATGCTGCACAGCAAATGTGTAGCGCATAGCTAGGTCAAACCGTGTCCATACCGGTAAATGCATGGTGTTAGCTGTATTAACCCACTGTTTACCCGTGTTAACAACACGGCCAACAACCGTACCGCCTTTTAAGAAAGGCAAGTCATATTCCAAATTGCCATTAATGGTATAATTTGGCACCCCAATAGCGCTATGCCCATCATCTGTGCCTTGAGCCGTGCGGCGTAGGTTCGCATCTATAAGAGTTGCCCCGCCGTTAAAGCGCAGCCCCGGTATAATCTGGCCATTTATGTTCAACTCAGCGCCGCGGTTACGCTGCATACCGTCATTTCTGAAAATAGAAGCACCAGAATTGCCATAAGGCTCTGTATAAGAATTAGGCTGAGATGTTTGAAAAAATGCCAGATTGGCACTAAAGCGTCCCATTTCATACTTTGCCCCCACCTCGTACTGCACACTTTGGTAGGGGGGGTAAATCTGGCCAAGGTTAACAATATTGCTACCACTTGCCGTTGGGCCCTGAGACAACCCCTCAATACGGTTAAAATAAAGCGCCGTATGGCGTGTTGGGTGCACCACCAGCCCAACCACTGGCGTTATGGCCCCTTGGTCATAATGGCTCGTTAAAGCTGTTGTGTTATAATCATACCCATTAATGCGCATGTTCTGGTACCGAAAACCCGCCGTAAGGGCTATACGGTCTTTCCAGAAAGTCATTGTGTCAGAAAAGAATAAACTAAAAAGGCGTGTATCGCTTTTACGTTGCGGGTTATCAATATCTCCCCCCACATAATTTTGCTCTAGTGCTGGCGAATATACCGGCCGGTACAAATTACCAGATGCCGTAGTACCCCATGCCATTGCGTAGGCCGTATCCGTTTCTGACCACAAGCCAGACCCACCTGCATTTATTTCATGCTTCACTGGCCCTGTATCAAAATGTGCTCTTACACCAGCACGCGTACTTTCTGATGTTTGCACATAAGGCACATACATGCTGCCATAGGTACCGTCCCCTGTTCGCCCATCATTAACCGTAAAAGAGGAATAATTACCCTTTTCATCTGAGCCCATGCCGCCAAATGCACCATATAATGTGATATGCTTTGAAAGATCATGCTCTATATTCAGCATACCAAACATATATTTAAGATCGTTATAAGTCCAAGGTTGGCCATAATTTTTACGAGTTGAGGGCGCATTGGGCACCTGCGTCACTCCACTTCCCAAGAAAACATCAGGCCGTCCCCAATCCACCCCTTGATTCTCATAGTTCATATCTACAGAAATACGCGTATTGTCATTATGCCAGTCAAAATCTGCACCTAATGCAACGCTATGCCGTTTTTCATCATCAATAGCGGTCTGCCCAGAGCGACCAGCAACATTTAAGCGAAAACCAAAGGCTTTATCGCGCCCAAAACGGCGGCCTACATCTATGGCACCACCTCCCATAGCTGTGCTGGTATAATCTCCCGTAATACGCGTTATTGGTGTATTTTCAGCATGTTTGAACATAAGGTTAATATTGCCACCAATGGCAGACCCACTCGGGGCCGCGCCATTTAAAAACGCACTGGCCCCATTAAGCACCTGCACTTGGTCAAAAAGCTGCGGTGCAACAAGCTGGCGAGGCGTAATACCGTATAACCCGTTAATGGAAATATCATCTCCATTTAAAACAAAGCCACGGATAACAAACATTTCTGAGAAATTACCATAACCATAAGTAGTCCGCACTGAGGGGTCGTTTTCCAAAACCTCACCCAATGTTTGTGATTGCTGGTTAAGGATAAGGCTTGAAGAATAGCTGCGTATATTAAAGGGCACATCTAAACCGCGTTTTGTACCCAATGCCCCAAGCTGCCCGCCACTACTCACTTCCATTTGGTTGCGGCGTTTGGCTTTAACCACAAGTTGCTCGTCTGTGCCCTTAACAGTTTCTTCCGCTTTAGCTGTTTTAGGCACTGGCTTACTTTGCGCAAACGCTGAACATGCCATGAGTGCTGTGCTGGCAAGTAACCCAGCCACCATACCCCGTATGGGAAACCGAGAGAAAAGTGGCGGGTAACGCAGTATCATTTTTTCTGACCTTGACATGGCATACGGTTGCAGTCCTATACGATATTAAGAGTTATTCTCATAATTGCATTCTTGTCATATATGCCTCGCACGTCAACTCATCAGCACCACAGCGTTAGTAGATCCCTCCATGCCTCCCACCAGCAGCCCAAACATGCCCAACGCAAAATTGGCACATAAAAAACAAGTCATTGTTTATAAACGTATTTTATGGCTATTAGGGGCTACTCTATTGGCTTATGCTACCGCACATGCAGCGTTACTGGCTGGCCTAGACCCAAACGGCCAAGACACCAAAGAACGAAGTAGCCTGCTTGAAATGGTAAGCGTTGCCCTACTCCCGCTCCTGCTTTTGGTCGGTTACGGCGCGCGCACCTATAAGTGGGGCTTGTGGTGTTTAGCCAGCATTTTACTCGTATTAACCATTTTTAACGGTTGGCTTGCGTGAGCAGCTCACCTAACACGCGTGAAACTTTCCGGCTGCATATGGGGTGGCTCCATAGTTGGTTAGGTTTACTTGCCGGGCTTGTGCTCACCTGTATTTTTGCAACAGGCACACTGAGCGTTTTCGATACCGAAATTACACATTGGATGCAGCCAGAAATACCCCTAACTGCCCCACCAACGCTAACGGCCCCCGCCCTCACCCATGCAGCAACACTTTTGCAAAATGATGAAGCAAAAGGCACTTTTCCTTTTCTGCTTCTACCATCGCGCAGAGACCCTGTTTTAAGGGTTTTAAATTATAACGGACATGCGTTTATTGGCCCCGCATTAGCGGCAGACGGCCATATTTTTCCTGCACGCCAAACAGCAGGTGGGCAGTTTTTCTTTAATTTCCATTTCACACTTTATAGCGGAGTTTTTGTTGGCTCTACTCTTGTTTGCCTTTTAGGTCTCCTGCTTTTAGTGGTAGCAGGGGCAGGCATTGCCATTCACATAAAAGCACTTTGGCCAAACCTTGTTGTTGTCAGGCCTTTTGCGGCTAAACCCCGCGCATGGTTAGATGCACACCTTCTAACGGGGGTCTTATTTTTCCCATTCCTTATTATGATAACTTACACAGGCACGGTTATTCTCGCCCGCGCTATTTTTCCTACACACCCCTTTGTGCAACATCACATAGCAACTAGCCTGCCCCAAAAAAGCAGACCTCGCGTAGCCCCGTCAGCAAAACCGTCGCCTATCCCGCCACTTTTGCCGCTTGTTGAGCAGGCCAAAACACTTTTACACACTTCAGATTGCCGTTTTATTCTTTTTTCATCAACTGAAATACAAATTTTCGAAAATGATGAAGACACTCTTTTTGCTAATAAAAGCACGGCTATTTTCAGCCGAGCAGATGGGCATTTTCTGCGCGTAGAGGAAAAAAACAGCGCCAGCGCCCAAGCCAGAGGGCTTATGCAAGGGCTACATTTTGCGCGTTTTTCTTCTTTTTTATTGCGCTGGCTCTATTTTGCATCCGGCTTAGCCTGCACGACCATGATGGCAGCCGGGCTTGTCTTGTTTTTTATAAAACGCCGCAAACATTCAAGCCGACACATTGCCTTTCGGCTAGGCGAAGGGCTAACCATGAGCACCATAACCGGCTTAACCGCCGCTACTTTAAGCTATTTTCTGGCCAACCGCCTTTTACCAAGCACCCTACCCGCCCGCACAGGCCCTGAAACAGCCACTTTTTTTATGGTCTGGGCTTTTTTTAGTGTGCATGCCCTACTTTACTCGCTCCTACACCGCCCCATAAATGGCTGGCGCATACAGTGCCTAGCTGTCGTTATTTTATCACTCTCTTTGCCCTGTATAGATCTTTTTACAATAACGCATGACTGGTTAAACAACTATGGGCTTTACTGCTCCGTTTATGCATTAGCATTTCTCTGCGCCACCATAGCTTTTATTGCGCACCAAAAATTGAAAGAAAAAATATGATAATCTGGTGCAGTGTTTTTATCCTTTGGTGCGCTACCTTTTTCGCACATGATCACCTGCAAACACACAATGCAAATATTATACAAAAAACAAAATATTCTTCTTTCTGGGCACAAATTTTACGGGGTTTATTGCCGTTGTTGGCGTTAGTGCTGTCTTTTTACAAAGACCCCGGAAAAGGCATTTTATTTTGGCTGGGCCTTGGCTCTTGTACCGGGCTTAGTGTTGGCATTGCTCTTGCTTACCGCAAACGCCGGTTGAGTTAACCAGCCAACCCAACCCCAGCAGAAGCAAAATAACGGTTAACTGCGGTACACATCGCGCCTGCCACCATAGCTCTATGCCCCGCTTGGCGTAATGCGGCCTCATCTAACCGGTTAGACATAAAACCCATCTCAACCAATACAGACGGTATTTGCGCAGATTTAAGCACCGCAAAGGCCGCATGGCGCTGCGGGTGTGGCAACAGGTTTATGCGCGACCTAAAAGACGACACAACAGCATTAGCCATATGCAAAGACCCGCGCCGCGCTTCTTCAGTCACCAAGCTCGCCAAAATTTGCTGCACTTCAGGCGATGCCCCCTGCACCAGGGGGCCTCCAAAACGGTCTGCATCATTTTCTGTGCGGGCAAGTGCCGCCGTTTGGCTGTCTGAGGCACCATGAGAGTGCGTGTAAACACTTGCCCCACGCACAGAGGCATTATGCAGCGCGTCAGCATGCATGGAAATAAACAACGACGCCCCATGCTTTTGCGCAAGCTCCACCCGCCCATCTAACGGAATAAACCGATCTGACGTGCGCGTCATAGCCACCCGGTAACGCCCTGTTGCCATAAGCTGCCGTGCCAGTTCAGCCGCAGCTGCTTCAGCCACGTGTTTTTCATAGGTGCCAGAAAAACCAATAGCACCGGGGTCTTTCCCGCCGTGTCCGGGGTCGAGCATCACTAAGGGTGGGGTTGGCCGTGCCTTGCCAGTCAGTGCAGGTGCATGCAAAGGGGTTGCGGGCGTTGGCGGCGGTAAATGCCCCAGCACATGCGTATGCGGCGCTGCAAACACCTGCCCCCCCGCTAAGCTTGCAGCCACCCCGCCCCCTACTACAGCCCGGCGCGACAAAAGTGGTACAGTATACCCCTTATACGCAACGTGCGGGTGCGGCTCTGGTGCAGCAGGCAAAGGGGCAGAGAAAGGCTTTACGGACATAAGAGACACGCCTTGTTACAACAGAGCATTGGTACACCACCATCATGGCTAAACCATGCCACCCTTGAAAAGTATAAAAAACAGTTATTCTGAGTGACTTGCGATTCACCACACTTTGCGTCATGGTGGGTAGGCATGGCTCAAGGCAGATTGCCCGTCATGCATTCTGTTCCGCCCTTTGTGTGAAAGGGCGCGGCTGGCGTTACCGCGCTGCCCCCGCGCAAACGGGACAGAACATATTGGTTGAAGGATACATGACCATAGCCAGGGGCCTATATGTTGAGCGTTTGACCAGAGCGGAAGCAGCACCCTGCCTCCGATCCTCTGCCGTCACCTCACGCGCGGCTCTGGCTTCTGCCCCTTACTATTTTTTCTTACAGACCTATTCTTGCCAGCCGGAAGAGCTCCAGCTCCGTGCCTACCCGCTTACGCGGCCGCACCGAAAAGGCCAGCCACCGGCGCACCGGAGTTTTTCTTTTTATGTCAAAGCGGATGCTTATAGACGCGACCCACGCGGAAGAAACGCGCGTAGTCGTGATGGATGGAAACAGACTTGAAGATTACGATGTTGAAGCTGCTGCCAAAAAGCAGCTCAAAGGCAACATCTATCTCGCCCGCGTTATACGGGTAGAGCCTAGCCTTCAGGCAGCTTTTGTTGAGTATGGCGGCAACCGCCACGGGTTTTTGGCCTTTAGCGAAATTCACCCGGACTACTACCAGATTCCGGTAGCAGACCGCGAGAAACTGCTTGCCCTGCAAGCAGAAGAAGAAGCGCTGATTGATGCTGATGAAGACAACGAAGACACAGACGCCCAAGACCTAAACGCTGAAGCAGACGACGAAGACGCTGAACAGAGCGACGAGCAAGAAACCGCTGAAGCAGAGGCAGACGGCAGCGAAAACCGCCGTGCCCCACGCCGCAACGGTGGCCCAGACTATGTTGGCGGCGAAACCGACACCGGCGAAGAAGCGCTTATTCAAAAGCGTATTGCCCGCTTCTTGCGGAACTACCGCATTCAAGAAGTCATCCGCCGCCGTCAGGTCTTGCTGGTGCAGGTGGTTAAAGAAGAACGTGGCAACAAGGGCGCTGCCCTTACAACCTACGTGTCTTTGGCTGGCCGCTACTGCGTGCTTATGCCTAACGCCCTGCGCGGCGGTGGCGTTTCTCGCAAAATTACCTCTGTGGCAGACCGCCGCCGCCTACGCGACATTATTTCAGACCTCAACCTGCCACGCGGCATGGCCATGATTGTGCGTACCGCTGGCGCACAACGCCCCGGCCCTGAAATTACCCGAGATTGCGAGTACCTGCTGCATTTGTGGGACGACATTCGCGAACTCACGCTGCAATCCGTAGCGCCAGCGCTCATTTATGAAGAAGCAAGCCTCGTTAAACGCGCCATTCGAGACGTTTACACGCGCGAAATTAGCGAAATTCTAGTTGACGGTGAATCTGGTTGGAAAGCCGCGCGTGACTTCATGCGCCTGCTTATGCCCCAGCACGCTGAGAAAGTGCGCTTGTGGAACAAGGAAAACCAGCCGCTCTTTACCCATTACCATGTGGAAGGGCACCTAGACGCCATGTTCTCCCCCGTGGTGTCTCTGCGCTCTGGCGGGTATCTGGTTATCAACCAGACCGAAGCTCTCGTGGCTATAGACGTAAACTCTGGCAAATCTACCAACCAGCGTAACATTGAAGAAACGGCCTTCCGCACCAACCAAGAAGCCGCCGATGAAGTTGCACGCCAACTCCGCCTGCGTGACCTTGCTGGCCTTATTGTCATTGACTTCATTGACATGGAATCCCGCCGCCACAACGTCATGATCGAGCGCCGCCTTAAAGAGGCACTGCGCCACGACCGCGCACGTATTCAAATGGGTGGCATTTCACACTTTGGCCTGCTCGAAATGTCTCGCCAGAGGCTGCGCCCTTCTGTGGCAGAAGCCGTTTTTGCCCCCTGCCCCCACTGTCAGGGCACAGGCATGGTACGCGGCATAGAAAGCTCTGCCCTGCACGTGCTGCGCAGCGTAGAAGAAGAAGGCGCACGCCGCCGCGCTTCTGCCATTACGGTACATGTGGCGCCAGAAATTGCTTTCTATATTCTTAACAACAAACGCACGTGGTTGGCTGAAATTGAAAAACGCCACTACATGGAAGTGCTGTTTGCCCCAGATTCCAGCCTACCTGCACCAGAGGTGCGCATTGAGCGCCTGCAACCGGCCCGCGTACAGCGTGCACCGGCCCCTATACAGCCCCCGCTCGAAAATGTGGCCATTGAGCACACACCCGTAGAAGCACCAGCCGAGCTAGACGAGGTTGAAGAACCCCGCCAAACTGCAACGCCTGAAAACGCTACAGCGGCCACGCCTGACGAAGACGAACCCCGCCGCCGCCGCCGCCGTCGCCGCCGTGGGGGTAATGGCAACCGCGATGAACGCACACCACAGGCAGAGCAGCACGAGCAAAACACTCATGCTAACGCGCCAGAATCTGAAGCCGATGAACAGCCCGAAACCTACACGGTTGAAGAGGCAAACGGCGAAAATCTGGCCCCCGGCCGCCGCCGCACACGTCATTCTCGCGTGCAGCGTCAGCCTCAGCAAGAAGTGCAAGTGCAGGTGCCTATCGCACAAGGCCCGGCCCCCCGGCAGGAACAGCGCCGCCCAAGCCAAGTCTGGCAGGGGCCAACCCCAGCCAACCCGTTTGGCGGCAGCATTGATATTTTCGACCTGATCGAAAATAGCACCATGCAGGCAGAAGAAGCCCGCAAAGCTGCCCCTGTGGCGCAACCGGCCAAAGGTGAAGCTGCTGTGGTAGCCCCCACACCTGCTCCTGTTGCGGCACCTGTACAGCCTGCAAAAGTTGAAGCCGAGCCAGAAGAAGCTGAGGCCCAACCTGCACGCCGCCGGGCACCGCGCCGCCGCCGCAAAACAGAAGAAACCAGCACGGAAAGCAACGACCTGCTGGCAGACACTGCCCCTGTAGCGGTAAGCCCAGCAGCCGAAGCGGACAGCGTGCAAGACGAAGACGAGGCCCCTAAGCCACGCCGCCGTCGCGCACCCCGCAAAACAGCCGAGGCAGACGCAGCCCCAGAAGCCAGCACGGAAGAAAAACCCCGTGCAACTCGTGGCCGCCCCCGCCGCAAAGCTGAGGGAACGGATGAGGCAGCAGACGCAGCAGAAGCTGAAAAACCAGCCCCACGCCGCCGCCGCGCTGCCACAAAGGCTGAACCTGCTAAGACAGAAGCTGCCGCCGAGCCAGACGCGCAAGCCGCAGACCCGTCTATTGTGCAGCCCATCGTTATTGATGATGAGCAGCCAGCCCCACGCCGCCGCACAGGCTGGTGGCGCCGCTAAAGCCATATGCAACTCTGGGCAGGTACTTTCTCCTGCCCAGAGAAGGCTTTACCTTTGAAGCAGCACCGGGTTGTGCTAGGAGTGCCGCTGTCACGCACCCCTTTGTTTTAGCTGCCCGACCGGAGTTTTCATGACCGTGCCCCAGCCTGACCAACAAAACCAGCGCCTTCCCGGCACGGAAGAAACCCATACGCCACTTGTCTTGGCCCTTCCTAAAGGCCGTATTCTTAAGGCTGTGGCCCCGCTTTTACAGCAATCCGGCCTTGCCCCATCAGATGACTGCCTGGGCGAAAGCAGCCGTAAACTGCGCTTTCCTACGCAAAACCCCAATGTTGATGTTGTGCGTGTTCGCTCGTTTGACGTCGCCACGTTTGTGGCCTCTGGCGGGGCACAAATTGGCATTTGCGGCGCAGATGTGCTGATGGAATTTGACTACCCTGAAATTTACGCCCCGCTAGACCTTGGTATTGGCGGCTGCCGTATTTCTGTAGCGCAACCCAACACCCTGCCGCACGACCCAGCCGAATGGGCGCAATGGTCAGAAGTACGGGCAGCAACCAAAT
>NZ_BAMX01000038.1 GCF_000963965.1 Acetobacter orientalis | reverse complement strand
CCCTAATACCCTAATACCCTAATACCCTAATACCCTAATACCCTGCATGGAGAGTGATCTTGTATAAACGGGTATTCCGAAAATTGGCGGGGCTGGATTAGGTTTGTCTTTTTGTGGCCCGAATAGGGGGATTTGTGTGGTGCTATAGCCGTGTGGCTGCAAGGTCGCCTTTGGGCGGCAAAAAGGCTCAGCTAGCTCTCAATATTGAATTTTTAAATAACCTCTCGGCAAATCCTAAAACCGAATAAGATTACGTTTAAAAAAGCCCGCCTCAGTTTTTACTGGGCGGGCTTTGGGGTGTAAGAGTTATATTCTGTAGCGTTGCTTACGCAGTTGGAAAAATCTTACCGGGGTTCATGAGGTTTTGTGGGTCTAGGGCCGCTTTGATTTTGCGCATGCTGTCTAGTTCAGCGCCACCGCGCCAAGAGGGCATCATGTAGGTTTTAAGCTGGCCTACCCCATGCTCGGCAGAAAAAGAGCCACCAAGGGTGCGCACAATATTGGCTACCGTGTCCATCATGGCGTGGTCTTGGGCTAAAAAGCCTTTGGGGTCTGCGCCTTCGGGTTGCACGAGGTTAAAGTGAATATTGCCGTCACCAATATGGCCAAAGGGGGCAACTCTTATGCCCGGTATCAGGGCTTCACAGGCTTGGGTGGCTTTTTCAATAAATTCCGGAATAGCAGCCAGCGGCACAGACACATCGTTTTTAACAGACGCGCCAGCCCGTTTTTGTGCTTCTGCATGTTCCTCACGGATCATCCAAAGGTTTTGGCGCTGTGTTTCGCTTTCAGCCAGCACGGCGTCAGACACTAAGCCGCTTTCAAAGGCGGCCCCAAGTACTTCTTCCATTAGGGTGCGCAGGCTATCATCTGCACGGGGGCTGGCCAGTTCAACCAGTGCATAAGCCGCTGCGGGTTCAGACAAAGGGAGTGGGCAGTTATCAATAAGAGCATTGACCAGCCCCATGCTGGTGCCAGACATATATTCAAAAGCCTGAATGGCTGCGGGGTCTTGTTTACGAAAAGCTGCAAACAGATCGAGCGCACCTTTGGCATTGGGTACGGCGCACAATGCGGTCTCGCGCGTGCGGGGTTGGGGTTGGAGTTGAATAACGGCGGTGGTGATAATACCCAGCGTACCCTCTGAGCCAATAAGCAATTGGCGCAGGGCGTAGCCGGTATTGTCTTTGCGCAGCTTGCGCATAACATTCAGCACGGCACCATCTGGCATAACGGCTTCTAGGCCTAGGGCGAGTTCACGCGCGTTGCCGTAGCGTACCGTGTTGTTGCCCCCGGCATTAGTGGCCAAAATGCCCCCAATATCGGCAGACCCTTCAGACGAGATAGAAAGCGGCAACATAAGCCCTTCTTTTAGAGCGGCATCTTGGGCTGCTTTAAGGGTAACGCCTGCCTCTACCGTCATGGTTAGGTCTGCGTGGTCTATGTTGAGAATACGGTTCATGCGGGTGGTTGAAATAACCACGGCCTTACCGCTTTCATCTGGTGTGGCGCCGCCTACCATGCTGGTGTTGCCACCTTGTGGCACCATAGGTACGCCGTGCTGCACACATAAGGTAACAGCCTGCGCACAGTCAGCCGTTGTGGCGGGGCGCAAAACGGCAGCACATTTGCCCTGATACAACATACGCCAGTCTGTGCAGTAGCTGGCGGTGTCTGTGCTGTTGGTTAAAAAACCTGACGGGCCAAGCAAGTCTGCTAATGCGGTGTAAAGCTCTGGGGGCAGGGACGTATCGGACATGCTGTGAACCTTGGTTGTCTCAGAACTGGGCCATACAGCCGCAAAAGCTGCGCTGGCTTGGTTGGGTCGTTTTGCGAGAAGAAGGAATAAAGGCAGTTGCTCTATTAATAAAGAGAGCGGGCATTGTCGGTTGCGGTCATGGTTAAATGTTGAATGAGGTGAAAAACCTCTGTGCCTGCAATACCGCTTAAAATACCAGCTGCCAGTACAACCATTATCATGGGTAGGCTGGGGTAGCGTATGCGGGTCATTTGGTCTGCTAGCAGGCTTTGGGTGGTATTTTGGTCTTGCTGGGCTTGTTGCAGTTGCAGGCGTAAATGGTCGTTTTGCGTGCGGGCTGCGCGTAGGTCTGTGTCTAGCCGGGTAATGCTGTCTGCCATTTGGCGGAGCTGGGTGCGGTAGTCATCTGGTATGCCTGCGGCTTTGGTGCGGCTGGTGCTACGCTTTGGCCGGGCCTGAGACGGATCTGGCGCTATGGCCTGAAACAGGTTTTTAAGAGCGCCCCCGGTTATATTGTTTTTGCGCGCACGGTTTTTAATAGTCTCAAGGGCTGTGGCAGACTGGCCGGGTTGGTCTTCAAGCACCAGTGCCAGAATGTCTGATAGAATTTTGAGTTCTTTGGGGTCAAAATCACTCATGCTGGTGTGCTCATACAACTACGCTCATTCAGGGCGGGGGGCGGCCGCACGGTGTAGGCGGTCACGTATGGCAAGCCCCAACCCTTGTGCCGGAATGGGTTGCACTGCAAGGCGTGTTAGCCCCAGCCGAGCCCCTGCTTGGTCTAAAAAACGCAGGCCAGCAAACAGCCGGGCAGCGGCTTCTTCCAAATTGCCGCTTTCACTCAGGTTCCATGTTACTGCGGCCCCGTGTGGCATATGGGGGCCAAAAGCCAGCAGGGCTTCGGTTGGTAAAACATGTGTGGCCTCAAGCCTTACGGGCAGTGTTGGCGCGTAATGAGAAAGCATGCGCCCCGGAGAAACGGGGGCGGTATCGCTTTGTGTGTCGGGGTAGCTTAGCGGGCCACACACAGCCTCTAGTGCTTCTGCCGGTATGCCGCCATGGCGTAGGAGCATGGGCCGCTCTGGCAGGGTTAGGTCAAGCACTGTGCTTTCTAGCCCCACGGCGCAGGGGCCTGTGTCGAGTACTGCGTCTATCCGGCCCGAGAGTTCTTCAAGCACGTGCTCTGCATCTGATGGGCTAATGCGGCCTGAGCGGTTGGCTGAAGGGGCGGCAATGGGGCGGCCTACTTTTGCCAAAAGCGCTTGCACAGCGGCACCACGTGGTACGCGCACGGCTAGGGAGCAAAGACCATCTGCTGCCAGCTCAGACACGGTGCTGCGAACGGCACGTGGTAGCACTAAGGTAAGCGGGCCGGGCCAGAAGGCGTGTGCCAGTTTATGCGCTATAGGCGGAGCCTCAACCTGCGCAAATGCGGCATGGGCAGAGGCAAAATGGCTGATAAGCGGGTTAAAGCGCGGGCGGTTTTTGGCTTCAAAAATACGCGCAACGGCTTGTGGTTGTGTGGCGTCTCCCCCCAAGCCGTACACCGTTTCTGTGCCAAAGGCCACAAGCCCTCCCTCACGCAAAATGCGGGCAGCTTTTTCAAGGCCGGAGGGGGTGGCGGTAAGGCGCTCTGTCATGGTGTAGGGGTTCTGGGCTTGGGGTGTGGGGTTATAAAAGGCTTAGAGTGCGCCGGTGCATACAAAGGGTGGGTTTTTCCAATCTGCTTTGCCGTAAACCAGCGGGCTACCGTCTAGCAATGTTATCTGCCCGCCTGCGGCTTCTACAATAGCATGCGGGGCTGCGGTGTCCCATTCCATGGTGGGGCCAAGGCGGGGGTAGAGGTCAACCGCACCTTCTGCCACGCGGGCAAATTTAACAGCAGAGCCAATATTACCAATAGAGGCCACACGGCGGGCCCCTAAATAGCTGGCAAGGCGCGGGTCATCTGCATAATGGCGAGAGGCCAGAACACTTAGCCCTTCTGCGGGTGGGGTACGCACATGAATGGTGTGTGTGCCGGTTGGGTCTTTGCGTTGGGCGGGCTGGCCAATACCGCCTGTGTAAAGCTGGTGGTATGCAGGCAGCGCCATAGCGCCCAAATAGGCACGGCCGTTGCGTACAAGGCCAATGTTAACGGTAAAGTCATCTCGGCCAGCGGCAAACTCTCGGGTGCCGTCCAGCGGGTCTACCAGCCAATAGGCGGGGGTGGCAGAGGCCTGTAGGCCTGCGGCCACTTCTTCTTCTGCAATAACCGGAATATCCGGCACAGCTGCGCGCAGCCCTTTAAGAATAAGAGCCTCTGCCGCGTGGTCTGCCTCGGTCACGGGGGAGGCATCGGATTTGGTCAGGGTTTTAAACCCCCGTGCCCGAATGGTGCGGATAAGCTCTGCGGCCTCTTCCGCCAGTTTGGCGGCAAGGGCCAGAAGGTCTGCATCTGTATGGCTGGTCATGGGGGTAGCATAAGCTAACTTGGCCCTGCCGTCATGCCCTCAATCTGCTTTGGGGCGGGGTAAAAGGGGCATGGCAGTGCTGTGTGTTTTTTTCTATCTCTGGCCAGTATGGGGGTGGGCACCTAGCCACAAGGGGTAAGTGGTTGTTAAGGTTACGCCACATTAACCAGCCTGCACTTGTCAGGGTGGTTTGTAGCGCCCATCTGTGCAGTCAGATTTTGAGAAAACCCAGGAGGCCAGATTTTATGCTTCAGATTACGTTCTCCCCCGAAAACCTGCCACAGGGTGGTGCGCTTGCACTGCTGGTTGCCGAGGGGCAGGCCCCTTCTGCCTTCTTTAAAGCGGTTGATGATGCCACGCAGGGTGCGCTTGCACGCGCTGCCAAAGCAGATGATTTTTCTGGCAAAGAGGGTGTGGTTACCACCATTTTAGCACCGGGTGCCGGGTTTGAGCGTATTGTGCTGGTGGGTGTAGGCAAAGCAGATGCGTTTGGTCCCAAAGAGGCAGAAAAAGCAGGTAGTCTGGCTGCGTCTGCCCTGAGCCGTTCAGAAAAAGCCAATATTGCACTGGGTGGCCTGCCACATGCAGCCCATGTGGCTTTAGGGGCTACGCTTGGGGCGTATCATTTCTCGTTGTACCGCAGCGTGCCCGCAGAAGACAAAAAACACGCCCTTGCCAGCGTTGTTGTGCTGAGCGCAGACCCCGCAAAAGCAGAAGCCGCATGGCCAGCACAGGCGGCTGTAGCACGCGGGGTTATTCTGACGCGCGATCTGGTGACAGAACCTGCCAATGTGCTTAACCCCATTGAGTTTGCTGAGCGTATTACAACCCTGCGCAGCCTTGGGTTAGAGGTTGAAGTGCTTGACCGCGCGGCTATGGAAAAACTGGGCTTTGGTGCCCTGCTTGGCGTGGCGCAAGGCAGCGATAACGAACCGCGTACCGTTATTATGCGCTGGAACGGCGGCAAGAAAGACGAGGCCCCTCTGGCCTTTATTGGTAAGGGCGTTACCTTTGACTGTGGTGGTATTTCCATAAAACCTGCCGCAGGTATGGAAGAAATGAAAGGTGACATGGCCGGTGCCGCCGCAGTAACCGGGCTTATGGCTGCACTGGCAGGCCGTAAGGCGCAGGTTAACGCTGTGGGTATTGTTGGCTTGGTAGAAAACATGGTGTCTGGCAATGCCCAGCGCCCCGGTGACGTTGTACGCAGCGCCTCTGGCCAGACTATTGAAGTGCTCAATACCGATGCAGAAGGCCGTTTGGTGCTGGCAGATGTGCTGTGGTACGCCCGCGAGCGTTTTGCGCCCAAACTTATGGTTAACCTGGCCACCCTGACCGGGGCTATTGTGGTGAGCCTTGGGCATGAATATGCAGGCCTGTTCTCTAACAATGATGAACTGGCAACGGCTCTTACACAGGCAGGCGCTGCAACGGGTGATAAATTGTGGCGCATGCCAATGGGCAAAGAGTATGATGCGCTCATTAAGTCTGACATTGCTGATATGAAAAATATTGGCGGTGGCCGTGCGGGTGGGTCTATTACCGCAGCGCAGTTCCTGAAACGCTTTGTGGGTGAAACTCCTTGGGCACATCTGGATATTGCTGGCACAGCATGGTTGGACAAAGGGAAATATGGCCAGCCAAAAGGCGCGACCGGTTTTGGTGTGCGGCTGCTGAATGATTTTGTGCGCACTCAGCACGAAAAAGCATAAGCATAAAAAGTGTTTTTATGATGCGCGTAAGAAAAAGGCCCCGTTACTGGGGCCTTTTTTTATAGGTATGCCAAAGGGTGTGCGTTATTAGCGTGCGCGTTTCCAGCCCCGTTCTTCCTGCCGCCAATAGGCAAGTTCGTGCCCGGCAGCTTTTTGGGTGCTCCAGCGGGTGCGGGCGGCGGCTACGGCGGTTTCATCGTGGCCGTCAAACAGGTCAAACACGCGCTCAAATGTGGGTGTGTTTTCGTATGTGCGGTTTTCTAGCAAAAAGAGAAAAGCAGCGTTGTTTGGTGCGTCTGCTTCTGTGCTTAACCAGATGGGTTGCAGGTCTGGGCGTATAATGCCGCTACTGCCGTGGGGTAACCATGTGGGGGTGGTTATTGTCCAGAGCAGTTTATCAAGGTCATCAAGCATGGTTTTGTTCTGGCACCATATGGCGGCTTTTTGGCCGTTGGCCAGCGTACGGCTTAACAGTTGCGGCAGGGCATCGGCCACAGTGGTGCGGGTAAGGTGGTAAAAGCCAATTTGCGCCATGTGGTGTAACCCCGTTGGTAACTATTACGCCGCCTGCTTATAGCACGGCTGAGCTTGGGCAGAAGGGTTGGGGCCGATATTGCGCCAGAAACCGCTTGTTTATGCACGACCAAAATATTTTCGCACTCGTTAGCTCGTTAGCTCGTTAGCTCGTTAGCTCGTTAGCCGGTGTGGTAGGGTAATGTGCAAGACTGCGTGAGGTGTCATAAAAAGACCCAACCCTCAGGTAACCCTAAAACCACGAAGCGCTTTGTGCGGGAACGATGTTTGCTTTCCAGCGCTGGAAAAGAGATGTTTGAGGTAGAAAGAAAGGTTTCAGGTCATGGCAAAAACCGTAACGCTTGCAGATGGTACAAAGCTGCCCGCACTCGGTATGGGTACATGGAACATGGGCGACACCTTAGGTGCCCGCATGACACAGGAGCTTGAAAGTCTGCGCTATGGGGTGGACGCAGGCATTACCCTTATAGACACAGCCGAAATGTATGGAGATGGCCGCTCGGAAGCCTTGGTGGGTGAAGCCATTTACCGCGAGCGCGAAAAGGTTTTTCTGGTAAGCAAGGTTTTGCCTAACCATGCGTCTGGCCCCGGCGTGGCAGAAGCCTGCCGTAATTCTCTGCGCCGCTTGGGCACAGAGTATATGGACTTATACCTTTTGCACTGGCGTGGTTCTGTACCCTTGGTGGAGACAGTAGAGGCATTCCGTAAGCTTAAACAGCAAGGGTTAATTAAGCACTGGGGTGTTTCAAATTTTGATGTTGAAGACATTGAAGAACTGGAACGCTGCATTAACCCCGGCGAATGTGCGGTAAACCAGATTTTGTATAGCCTAGAGCACAGAGGCGTTGAGTATGACCTGCTAGATGCCAACCGTTTCCGTAATATTGTGACCATGGCGTACTCCCCCATTGGGCAAGGGGGCGCATTATTGCAAAACCCAAGCCTTAAAGCGGTGGCGCAACGGCACATAACAGCCACTGGCCCTGCAACACCTGCACAAATTGCTCTGGCGTGGGTGCTCCGGCAGCGTAATGTGCTGGCCATACCTAAAGCCGGGTCTGTGCAGCATTTAAAAGAAAATATTGCCGCCCAAGATATTACCCTGACAGAGCAAGATCTAAGCGACCTTGACCACGCCTTTGCTCCACCGCACAAAAAAATTGCGCTGGAGATGATTTAAAAGGCGATAGATTTGAAACTGAATGAGTTAATTGCCGGGTATTTCAAAAACAACCTAAGCTAGTTGGGTATATTTTTGTAACACAAACGGGCATGTGCTGGCCGTGAGCTGAGAGTTGCTTAGTCTTCAGACATAGGCCGCTGGGCAATATGAATGCTGAGCGTAAGTTGGTGCTTTTGGCGTAGTACCGTTATCTCAGCATCTGTATTGGGGCGGGCGGCGGCAACGGCTCTTATCATGCTGCGGGCTGAATCCATAGGCTCGCTTTTCATGGCGGTAATCACGTCCCCCTTTTTTAAGCCACCTTTTGCGGCTGGGCCGTCATGGTCTACTTCGGTTACACGTGCGCCGCTGTGGTTTATAGCGTCTTCAAGTGTTGCGCCTAACCAGCCACGGTCTATGTGGCCGTTGCGGCGTAGGGCGTCTACAACCGGAATAACCATTTCAGATGGTATAGAAAACCCAAGCCCGACAGACCCCCCGGTGGGGGAAACAATGGCGGTATTAAGCGCAATAACCTGCCCGGCAAGGTTAAAGGTTGGCCCGCCAGAATTACCAGGGTTTATGGGGGCATCAAGCTGCAAAAAATCATCAAAGGGGCCGGTGCCTATATCTCGCCCGCGTGCAGAGACAATGCCTGCGGTAATAGAAGAACCCAGCCCAAAAGGGTTGCCTGCTGCAACAATCCAGTCACCTACCTGCACAAGGCGGCTGTCGCCCCATTGTAGGTAGGGTAGGGGCGTTGGGCTTTTAATTTTTATAACGGCAATATCGGTTAAGGTATCAAGGCCTACTAGGTCTGCGGTAAATTCCTGCCCGTCCATAAGGGAGACGGTAATTTTATCGGCGTCATCAACCACATGACCGTTGGTGACAATAAAACCTGTAGGGTCGAGTATAAAGCCAGACCCAGCCCCCAAAATATCATCGCCATGTTTGCGCATGCGCTCGCGCAGGCGGTGTTCTAGCGGGGTGCCTTTTACGGCCGTAGGCAGCTTTTTGCGTTTACCAGAATCAGAATCGCGCGTGACAGCAATATTCACAACCGCAGGCACAACTTTACGGACAAGTGGAGCAAAAGAGGTGGGGCCGGGTGGTAGCACCAAGGGTACAGGGGGCGCAAAACTGGGCAGAGTTTGCGCCTGTGCAGCAGGGCTGCCCGCCGTAAAAGCAGGCAGGCAGGTAACGGCAAAAACAGGCAGGCTGCACAAAAAACGCTTCATAGGGCCCTAAGCTGAGTTCTGGTCTAAGGGCCTTTGTGCCTCGTTTTTTTGCCCAAAGGCAATGGGGGGCACGTATGTTGTAACAGAGATGACACAGCATGTGCTGCAAACAGCACGGCTCATGCCCGGCTATGGCCCGCCTAATCTTTGCGGGCTGGCCGTGGTTTGGCGGGGGCTAGGCTTGGGTTTTCGGGCCATTCATGTTTGGGGTAGCGCCCCCGCATGTCGCGCCGCATATCGGCCCAGCCGCCTTGCCAAAAATTGGCAAGGTCAGCCGTAATGGCTTGCGGCCTGCCTGCCGGTGAGAGCAGGGCAAGCCTAAGCGGCACGCGCCCTCCGGCAAGTTGGGGTGTTTGGTTTGTACCGTAAAAAAACTGCGCACGAGCAGCGGCAACGGGCACGGGCTGTGTGTAGTCCACGGCTGCACTGCCCCCCGGTAAAGACAAACTGGTGGGCAAGTGTGTGTCTAGCCACTGGGTGCGGGCGTAGCCTAGGTGCGTGCGCAACAGGGTATTGAGGTCTAACTCTTTAAGGTGCGCGACAGAGGTTAGGCCTTCTACCCATGGGGCCAGCCAGTCATCCATGCTGCTGCTAAGGGCTGTTGTTGAAAAATCTGGCCAGTCTTCTGTAACGCCATGCGTGCCGCCGGGTAGCGTACGGGCTAGCTCAACACGGGCTTGCAACTGCCGTGCTGCATCTGACCAGTTAAGCGCGCTATCAGGTGCGGTTTTGGCCTGCATAAGGAGCAGGGCGGCAGCGTTGCCGGTTTCAACTTTCTCGGTACGGTCACGTAAAATCAGGCAGCCAATGCGGGTGCGGCGGCGGGCCAGAATATTGCCGGTTGTGGGGTCTAGTGTTGTTTCAACCTGCTCTTTGGTGCGGGCCAGTAAAGCCGGTGGCAGGTTTGAAAGGTCTAATGGGGCAGCAAGCCTAATTTCTGCCGATGTACGTAAATGCAGGCCCGCAACAGCAAGCAGTTTTTGTTCGGCCAACCTGTCATCTCGGCGGAGTTTGGCGTTAGTGCCACTCGCGAGGCGAAAGCTACCGGTCTCACCACGAGAGAGGGCAATACGGTCTGGAAAGCCTGCGGCAAGCAGGGCTGCGGGGTCTCCGGCTGCTGGGTGGCGGCTTTTTAGGCCAAGGCGGTTTCTAAACCGGCTGGCGGCTTGGCGTATGCGGGCAAGGGCGCCACGGTCTGCATCGGGGTGGTTATCGCCTGCAATAAGGTCTAGCCGGAGCGAGATATCAGACGGCGGTACAGGTGGCGGCCCACCACGGCCGGCCATGCGGGGGCGCAGGGGGTCTCGTTCTTCTAGTAAAGCGGCTAGGTCTGCTGCCAGTGCGGCTTCTTCTTCTGTGGTGGCGGCCAGCATCATGGCGGCAAGGCGGGGGTGGGTGCCTAATGTGGCCATGGTGCGGCCTAGGGGGGTAATGGTGCCGTCATCATTCAGTGCGCCCAGCATAATGAGCAGCTCTTTGGCAGTAGCGACAGCGCTGCCCGGTGGTTGGTCTGGTAAGGGCAGGGGGGTGTCTTGCTCGCCCACTGTATCGGCCCATAGGGCGGTTGCCAGCACAAAGTCTGCTAGGTCTGCTTCTAATATTTCTGGCCGGTCGTGCTGGGGTAGGCCGCGCTCTGTTGCGGTTGTCCAAAGGCAAAAGGCGGTACCCGGTGCCTCTCGGCCTGCGCGGCCAGCACGCTGGCGGGCCGCGGCTTTTGAAATGCGTACTGTTTCAAGCCGAGAAAGGCCCGCCCCGGCATCAAACCGGGGGGCGCGCCTAAAGCCTGCATCTATAACCACACGCACACCGGGTACGGTAAGAGATGTTTCTGCAATAGAGGTTGCCAGAATAACCCGCCGTTCACCCTTGGCGCCGGGGCGTAGCACAAGGGCTTGCTCGGCGGGGGGCAGTTCACCATGCAGGGGTAATACGGTTGCGCTGCACCCTTCAAGCAAGGTGGTGGTACGCCGTATTTCGCCCGTGCCGGGCAAAAAGACCAAAATGTCGCCCTCTGTTTCGGCTAAGGCGTGTTTTATGGCGCTGGCAGTTGTTGCGGGTATGTCGCGCACATGGGTTATGTCGCGTTTGGCGTGGTGCACCGTAAGCGGGAACATGCGCCCCTCGCTGGTAAAAACCGGTGCGTGCATAAGGGCTGCAAGGCGCTCTGTCTCTGCTGTGGCAGACATAGCCACAAGCCGCAGGTCTGGGCGCAGGGTGCGTTGCAGGTCTAGGCAAAAAGCAAGTGCTAGGTCTGCTTCAAGCGAGCGTTCGTGCACCTCGTCTATAATAACGCAGGCTATGTTTTCCAGCAGGGGGTCTGCCAGCACGCGGCGCAGGAACAAGCCTTCGGTCAGCACTTCAATGCGTGTGCGTTCAGAAATGGCGGAATCTAGCCGGGTGCGGTAGCCAACAAAGCCGCCAGCCTCTTCACCTAATAAAGACGCAATGCGTTGTGCGGCCGCACGGGCTGCGAGGCGGCGCGGCTCTAGCATAATAATGCGGTCTGTTTCTTTACGCCATGTGGCTTTGGCCAAAACAGGGGGCACGGTTGTGGTTTTACCCGCACCCGGAGGGGCCACCAAAACGGCAGAGGCAGGCTGTTGCGCCGTTGGCGTACGCTCTAGGGCCGCAAATAACGCAGGCAAAGCCTCTTGCACGGGCAGGCCATCTGCAATGGAGAAAAGAGCAGCAGGGAGAGAAGATGTTGGCATAACGCCGTTATGGCTGGCCTAGCGCGGCACGGCAACATGGAGGGTGTTAGGAAAGAGAGTAGTTAAGAATGATTATTATTTCTTGCTCACTCTCACATAAAAGTGATACTGCGAGGCATTATCACTTACGAAAGCCGAGATCCTTAAGGTGACACCTGAAAACGCAGCCTTGCCCCTGCAAGAGCAAAAAACAAAATTGCAGAGGCTAGGGCCATGGAGTTTGCTTTGTGTGGGCCTAGCGGCTGTTGTGCCTGCGGCCCCTGCGTGTGCGGCAGAAGAGCAGAGCAGCAAAAAGCAAGAAAAAACCACAGCAGATGATGATAGCGTGCCGCTTTCTGTTGAAAGTTTGGTGGTGCATGGTGAGCGTAACAAGAACGCCACAACCGATGGTACGGGCAGTTATGTTGTTAAAGCTGTCTCCATGAATAAAATGCTGCTGCGGCTTGATGAAATACCGCAGTCTGTTTCGGTCTTGGGGCGGCAACAAATGCGCGACCAAAACCTGAATACAGTTGATGATGCCCTGAAGCAGGTGCCCGGTGTAAGTGTGAACTTATATGGAGATGGCACCGCCGGGTACATGGCCAGAGGCTATATATTAAGCCCACAATTTGATGGTGTGCCGTCTTCTGGCGGTTTGGGAATGACCCAGCAATTTGATATTGCTATTTATGACAGGCTTGAAGTTTTACGTGGCCCAGACGGTATGTTTCAAGGTTCTGCCCCACCGGGGGGCAGTGTAAACTTTGTGCGTAAACGCGGGCTTGACCACTTTAAGGCGCAGGGGTCTTTTAGTGGGGGCTCATGGAATAACCTGCATGCCGATGCAGATGTAACCGGGCCGCTCATTGCCTCTGGCAAAGTAACCGGGCGTTTGGTTTTAGCCGGTACAGACCGAGACTTTTTTTATAACTCTGCACACGACCGGCGCTGGACAGCTTACGGCACGGTAGATGTGCATATTACCGAGCACACAACGCTATCTTTATATGGCATGGGCCAGAAAAACGACACCACGCGGTTTATGGGCTTGCCACGGGCGGCCAATGGGCAAGACCTGCATTTGCCGCGCAGCAGCTACATTGGCGCAAATTGGAACACGACCTCTTCCCCTATGTATGAAGTGGGGGGAGAGCTTGAACATGTGTTTGACAATAAATGGCGTGTGCGCCTGACCGGCCGCCACCGCATGACCGATACGTCTATGCGGTACGCTTACATGAATGGGTCTATTAGCGCACAAAATACAGGCAATTTTATTGTTGCTAAGTCTTTGGTGAAAGAACAGTACGATGGGGCCGACCTGTACGTAACAGGGCCTGTACATTTTCTTAACCGCAAACATGATTTTTTAATTGGTGCCAATTATGACTCTGCCCTCGAGCATGATGGTGGGGCGTCAATTTCGTGGCGTAATAATACGGCTTTGCAGGGGCTGGATATTTTCAACCCGGTTATTTCACCAAGTATAGACCCCACCATAACAACCATGTACCGCGAGCCAACAACGCAAGGCGGTATTTATGGCTCTGCCCGTTTTGAGTTGCTGCCTACGGTGCACCTTATGATGGGCGGTCGGTTAAGCTTTTTTGAGTATAAATATAAAAATTTAAGCAAAAACACGCCTTACGTTATAAGCCAGAAAAACAGCGCGGTGCCGACCCCGTATTTAGGGTTAATCTGGAATGTGACACCCAATATTGCAGCCTATGTGAGCTATACAGATACGTTTGAGCCACAAAGTGCGTATAGCCTGACAGGCCGCTTAAAGCCGGTAAGGGGCACACAGCTAGAGGGTGGGCTTAAAGGCAACTTCTTGCATAAAAAGCTGAATGTAACGCTCTCTGGCTACCATATTCTTGAGCGCAATAAAGCGATAGAAGATGCAGACCAAGCGCCTATATGCGGTATGTCTGGCACCAGTACTTGTTACCATGCGGCTGGCAAAGTACGCAGCCAAGGTATGGAAGCTGAAGTAATAGGCCGCCTTTTACCGGGGTGGGACATTAACGCGAGTTATACCTATAACGACAACATTATTTTGCAAGATGGTGGGTCAGCGCTGCAAGGGTTGCACAATACGCCTAATTCTCCACGGCATTTGTTTAAACTATGGACACATTATCGTTTTGCCGCGCCAGAAGTGGCACGCAATGTTTGGAGTGTTGGGGGCGGCGTAACCGCGCAAAGCAGCACATTTGGGAACGCTCGTACCGTTAAGCAGGGCGCTTATGTGGTGGCGAGTGCACAGGTGGGTTACCAACTACGGCCTGAATTGAATATTACGTTTAATATTAACAATATTTCTAACGCAAAATACTATCAACGCTTGGGTAATGTGAATTACTATAACTATTATGGTGAGCCACGTAATTTTATGACAACAGTGCAAAGTGTTTTCTAAAACAGTGCTGATGGAGCGTATAGTATAAAAAAAGCCTGCGGTATTTTTGCCGCAGGCTTTTGTGGTGTTATGAAAAACCGTGTTTACTGTGTTTTTGAGCTGCCCGGCAGTTTAAGATAACCCGCCTTAGGAGACATTACTTTAGGGGTGCTGGCAGGCGTGTCGTCACCTTCCCCTGCGGGAAAAACGGCATCTGGTTCGCTATTGGTAATGGCTTTGGCTGCTGTGCTGGGGGTGCTCCCCACTGTAACCGCGGGGGTGGTAATGGCGGGTACGTCTACCTTGGGTGTTTCAACCGTTACAGGGGCATTTGCCGGGTTGGTTGTGCTGTTTGTATCGGTTGGGGCGCTGGTTGCGGCAGAGCCACCAAGTTGCTGTGTTTGAATGGCCGAGCCAACAGGCGTGCCCCCGGCATCAACCAGCCATGTGCGCAAAGAACTACGAATTTGGTATTCAAGCTCCACGTTCATGTTTTGCATCATGTCGCGGGTTAGGTCGTATAAATTGGCTTGGCTATCAACATCGCCTTGGGCGGGGTCTGGGCGCAACATGCGGGTTACGTGGGCTTCGGCATGGGCTGCCTGTGTGCCGCCGGGGTTAAGAATATCTAGGTGCACATCCATCTGGCCATTTAGGGTGCCACCCGTTTCGTGCAGTATAGAGGCGCGGTCTATAACAAACTGTGCCGTGCTACCGTTGCTGCTGGCGGCGGCCAGTCTGTCTTGTGCCATGTCGCGCAGGGCTTGTGCTGGTGGGGTTGGGGCGCGGGGGCCAATATCGCCTTCAACCGGGTTGGTTGTGCTGTTATCCAGTATTTCTAGCCGGGAGGCATTAAGGTTAATTTGCCCCAGATAGGTATAGCGTAACGGTGCAAAGCTAGTGGGTTGCGGCGTGCTAGAGCAGCCTGCCAGTAAAGCGGGTAGCGCAAGCGCAACTGCACAAGACAGTTTAAACGGGTGGGAGAACAGCGTCATGGCGCAAACCCTTTCACGGCAGAAAACCTTATACACACGATAATAAAGGGCAGTGTTGCGGAGTCTGCCCGGCGAAATCCTGCCTTCGGGAGCGGGTGCGGTCAATAATGGGCTGCACAGCCGTGCAAGGCAGCTCTCTTTCTATTGCGCGGCCCATGCAGTAGGGTGCGCCCCATAACGGGAAAGGATAGATATGAGTACCAACACACCATGCCCTAACTGCGGTTGTGAGCATGTATACCCCGATGGCAGCCTGTGGGTATGCCCTGAATGTGGCAATGAGTGGAGCCAGAGCGCTGGCGCAGACAGCCAAGATGCTGGCGATGGGGCTGATGGTGTTAAAGACGCAAACGGCAACGTGCTGGCAGATGGCGACACGGTAACCGTTATTAAAGATCTGAAAATTAAAGGGTCTTCTCAGGCCATTAAAGGCGGCACCAAGGTTAAGGGTATTCGCCTGACCGATGGGGCAGATGGCCATAACATTGCCTGCAAAATTCCGGGCTTTGGCGCTATGAACCTTAAGTCTGAATTTGTTAAAAAATCCTGAAATTATCAGGCAGGTTGGGCGTGTTTTTAAAACGCTCTAACGTGTATATATGGCAAGCTAAAACCCCCACACCAGCAACGCGCTTGTGTGGGGTTTTTAATGCCGAGTGGCAGCCTTATTGAGTGCGGCCTGCGACTTCCTTGCGGGGAAAGCGGAAGTCGTGGTTACAGAACTCGCAGGTCATGACAATTTGCCCGTCATCTTGCATCATGTGGTCAAGGTCTTCTTCGGGAAAACCGTGCAGCACTTCTACAAGCCGCGCACGGGAGCAGCGGCAACCGTAAGCGAGTGCGCGTGGCTGGCTAACATGCAGCCCTTCTTCATGAAATAGGCGGTACAGCAGGTCAGACGGGGCGAGCGTATCGTCCAGCACTTCACGGGCTGAAAGGGTGGAGGCCAAAATGGTGGCGGTTTCCCAGCTTGCGTCATCAGTTTCTGCACCAACAACGTGTGTCCCGCCTTCACCCGCAATGCGTTCAAGCACTAACCCACCAGCACGCCAGCCTGCATCTGTTAATTGGCAGGTAAGGTACAGCCAGCAGGCGTGTTGCTCGCTGGTGGCAAAATAGTGGGTGGCCATGCTCGACAGGTCATCGCCTGCAATATCAACAATACCTTGGTGGCGTTCGGTTTCGGCCCCTTGGTCTATGGTAAGGGCAAGGTAGCCATTGCCAAGCAGCTCGCGGTCTGTGGGCTTTGGGGTTTCGGCCAGCAGGGCATTCAGCGCGTCTTCATCTGTGCGCACGTAAAAGCGTAGGGCGCCTGTGTCTGTGCAGTCTGCCACTAGCATGCTGACTGGCCCATCGCCCTTGATTTGAAGGGAGAAAGAGCCATGAAACTTGAGGGCTGATGCCAAAGCCGCCACCAAAGCAAGAGCTTTGCCCGCAAGGCGGGTAATAGGGGCGGGGTTGTCGTGGCGGGTAAGCAGCACATCTGCCAGCACGCCAAGGCGCACCAAGCGGCCACGCACGGGGCTGCCTTGTAGGTAAAAAGGGGTAACGCCGCCGGGTACCACCAGGTTGGGTACATCGGGGCGGTCGCGGTCTAGAAAAGCTGGTGTTTCCATAGGGGGGGCCTTGTTAACGCAAAAGAAAACGGCAGTGCAGCATAACCCAAAGGGCCGCTCTGCCTGCCGCTACTGCGCTGGGTGGCGCAGAAAATTTGGAAGAGTTGTTATACCTTAAATGGCGCTTGAAATGTCGAGTTCAAGCTTTTCCAGTTTTTGCTCCAGCGTGCGCAGGGTTGCGCTATCAAGCTCCAGCCCGTCTTTTAGCGCACGGAGCAAGCCCTGTCGGCAGCTATCATGTGCGCTATCTAGGTCTGTTGCGCGGCCACAGCCAGCAAGGCAATCAAGGTAAGAGGCACGGAAAGGGGCCAGTTTTTCTGCGCTTACTGGCAGGCTGGCCAAAATGCTGTCCAGTGAGGTTTCAACCCAGCCGGGTGTTGCCGGGGTGTCTTCTGTGGTGGTGGGAACCACTTTGTCCGTGCCGCTCATTTTTTATTCCTTCCCGAAAGAAACCCAGTCTGTGCCGCCCATGGCCCATGCCAGAACGCCTTTTTGGGCATGCAGGCGGTTCTCGGCTTCGTCAAAGACAACGGAATGCGGGCCTTCAAACACGTCCTGCGTCACTTCTTCACCAATATGGGCAGGCAGGCAGTGCATGAACAGGGCGTCTTTGGCGGCAAGAGCCATAAGGTTTGCGTTAACCTGGTAGGCTTCCAGCTTGGCCATGCGGCTTGCTGCTTCATCTTCTGAATCAGACATGCTGATCCATGTATCTGTTACCACGCAGTCTGCACCGCGTACGGCTTCTTTGGGGTCTTGCAACCATTCAACAGCCCCACCTTCGCGCTTGGCCCAGTCTAGCACCTCTTGCGGGGGGCGCATGTCTGGGGGCGTGGCGGCGCGTAGGGTAAAGCCAAAACGCACAGCCCCTTCAATGAGGGAGGTCAGAACGTTATTGCCATCACCCGTCCAAGCAAAAGTGCGGCCCTGTACGGGGCCACGGTGCTCTTCAAATGTTAGAATATCAGCCAAAATCTGCACGGGGTGAGAGGTTGGCGTTAGGCCGTTAATAACGGGTACGCTGCTCCATTTTGCCAAAGTATGCAGCGAGTCATTTTTGCCAGTACGCAGCACAATAGCATCAACAAAGCGGGACAGCACACGGGCTGTATCCGCAATGGTTTCGCCACGGCCAAGCTGCATTTCAGCCGGGCTGAGCATAATGGAATCACCGCCCAGTTGGCGAATGCCCACCTCAAAAGAAACACGGGTGCGGGTAGAAGGTTTGGAGAGAATAATGCCCAGCATACGCCCTGCAAGCGGGCTGCGTGGGTGCAGCGGAAAGCGGCGGTTTTGCTGCATGGCCTTCATGTTGAGGGCCACGTCCAAGATCTGGCGCAGGGTGGTTGCGTCCAGATCTTTCAGGTCAAGAAAATGGCGTGGCGCTGCGGTATTGGCGGCGGACAGGGTCGATACGGCAGCACTCACAGTGATGTCTCCAGAACGGTCGTGTCAGAAGAATTGGCTAAAACCGCTTGCTGCAAGCGGGCCACGGCTTCGCGGCAGTCTTCTTCTGTAATGGTAAGGGGGGGCACAAGGCGCAGCACGTTATCGCCTGCGGTTACGCACAACAGGCCCGCCTTTTGGGCGGCTGCCTGCACATCACCCACGGGGGGTATGCAACGCAGGCCGATAAGCAGGCCAAGGCCGCGGCGTTCAGAAAAAACGCCCGGAGCTTGTGCCACAAGGGTATCAAGCAGGCCATCAAGCAGGTTAGCGCGGGCCTGAATTTGCTCCATAAAGCCGGGGGCCAAGAGTACATCAAGCACTGCGTTTGCGGCTGCGCAGGCTAGGGGGTTGCCACCAAATGTGGTGCCGTGTGTGCCTGCGGTCATGCCTTTGGCAACCGCTTCTGTGGCCAGTACGGCCCCAATAGGAAAGCCCCCACCAAGCCCTTTGGCGGTAGAAAGCACATCGGGTTTAATGCCTGCCCATTCGTGGGCAAACAGCTTGCCGGTACGGCCAACGCCACATTGCACTTCATCTAGGGCCAGCAGTACGCCGGTTTCGTTGCATAGGGCGCGCAGGGCTTGCAGGTAGGCGGTAGAGGCAACCTTAATACCGCTTTCGCCTTGAATAGGCTCCAGCATAACAGCGGCTGTACGGGGGCCTATGGCGGCTTTTACGGCTTCAATGTCGTTAAAAGGCACATGCACAAAGTCTGCTACTGGCGTGCCAAACCCTTCTAGGTATTTGGGGTTGCCGGTAGCAGAGAGCATGGCCAGCGTGCGGCCATGAAATGCGCCGTTCATGCAAATAATTTCTGTCCGCTCTGGGTGGCCAGCAAGCGCCTGGGCACGGCGGGCAAATTTTACCATGCCTTCATTGGCTTCTGCACCAGAGTTGCAGAAGAAGGCGCTGTCAGCAAAGCTGTTATCAACAAGCCGTTGGGCCAGTTTTTCTGCCTGTGGAATACGGAACAGGTTGGACACATGCATAACCTTGGCGGCCTGCTGCTGCACCGTTTCAACTAAGTGTGGGTGCGCGTGCCCAACAGAGCAGGTGGCAATACCTGCTGCAAAGTCCAGAAATCGTCGCCCGTCCGTCGTGTACAGCCAAGCGCCTTCACCCCGCTCAAAAGCAAGGTCGGCACGGTTGTAGGTCGGGGTAAGGGCAGGAATCATGAACTTTGTCTTTATGTTTGTGTCATTGAGCAAACAAGAAATACGGAAATGCAAAACGAGAAAAGCCCGCTGCCGTAGTGGCGCGGGAGACCCGTTGCACAAACTATGTGCCAATGCTTGGCCCGCAGAGTCAAACGCTGTGGGTAAAAATTTTGCATGCGGGGGGCACAATTCTGGTGTGCTGGGGCAATATTGTGCCACAAAGTGGCATGCTTAGCCTGTTTTGAGGCATAACCTTGCTTATGGTGTCGTCTTCTTCTGTTCCCGCTTGTCCGCCCCCGCCAGACCGCGCAGCCTTGCGTGAGGCCGCTTTGGGGCATCTGGCGCGTTTTGCCACCACGCAGCACGGGCTTGAGCAAGTGCTGATACGCCGCATTGCCCGGTGGGAGCGTGCCGCCCTTAAAGCCGGAGCCGACCGAGACGAGGTCGCAGCTCAGTTAGCAGCGCTACGCCCGCTTATTGCAACGATTGCCCACGACATGGTGCAACTTGGCGCGGTAGATGATGCCGCCTTTGCCCGTGCACGCGCCAAGCGGCTTACGCGCTCTGGCCGCTCTGGCAAGGCCGTGCAGGCGCACCTTGCCGCCAAAGGGGTAGAGGCCGACGTGCGTGAAGACGCTCTTTTAGACGTGGTTGAGGGTTTTTCGGCTCAGGAAACCGAACTTTCTGCCGCGCTGGTGTTAGCCCGCAAACGCAGGTTAGGCCCGTTTGCAGGTTTGCCCCGGTTACGGCGTGTTGAGAGCACTTTAAACGAAGAGAGCGAAGAAGGCCGCCTGCACGCTCTGGCCGAGCGCCAGAAGGCTTTAGGTGTTTTTGCCAGATCTGGCTTTGGGCGAGATATTGCCGAACAGGTGCTGGATATGGAGCAGGAGGAGGCCGCTATGTGGGTTGAGCGCCTAAAGGCCGAGTCGTGAACAGACTGAGGTCTTTTTTTTACGGGTTGCCTCTCTTTTTGTTGGCATCTTGCGCAGGCGGGGGCTGGAACGGGTCTGTGCAATGTGCGCCCTATGCGCGGGAGCACTCAGCGGTAAACTTACGCGGCGCAGCGGCAAGCTGGTGGGGGCAGGCGAGGGGCGTTTACGGCCGCGCGTCTAGCCCGCAAGCGGGCGATGTGTTGGTGTTCCGCTCCACACGGCGTCTGCCTTCTGGCCATGTGTCTGTTGTGCGCCGGGTTGAGAATAGCCGCCTTGTGCTGGTTGACCACGCAAACTGGGAGCCGGGCCGCGTAACGCGGCGTGCCCCGGTTGAAGATGTGTCACCCCGCAACGACTGGACACGCGTGCGGGTATGGTGGTCGCCCCTTGGGGGTATGGGTAAGACCATATACCCAACCTATGGTTTTATTGAGCCAGTTGCCCTGCGCTAAGCCCTGTTTGTAGGCCGCTGTTGTGCTTGTTTTGGCAACAGGCATACAGTGCATTGGTTTTCTGCTACACAGTAGAGGGCTTGCATGACAGCACAATGGCCGCCATGTGATGAGAAGACAGATACGGGTCTTGGGCCGTCCAACCTGTGTCATAGGGAAACAGAGGACTGTTGAATGGGTAGCTTAAGCATCTGGCACTGGCTGATTGTGCTTATTGTTGTGCTGGTGGTTTTTGGCGGCGGCGGCAAAATTAGCTCTATGATGGGCGATTTTGCGAAAGGCATTAAGTCTTTCAAAAAACATATGGCTGACGATGAGCCGATGGACGACAGCGCAAACCGCACAGGCGGCCATATTTCGCCCCCCGCTGCCAGCACAACAGAGCAGGCAGCCCAGCGCGACAAAACGCCACAGCACTAACCCCTTATGCCCCATAGCATGGGCTATCTCCCCTCTGTTTTGGGCAGGTGGCGCGTGCTTGTGGTGTGGGTTAGAGCAAGACGCATAATACCAAAGTGAAGGGTCGGGCGGAAATCATGACCGATTTTGCGCGCGCCGTGCAGGATATTCTGGCGGCCGGACAACGTATGGATGCCCGTGGGTGGGTGCCCGCTACCGCTGGTAATATTAGCCGCAAGCTAGACGATGGGCGCATTGCGCTAACCCGCTCAGGTGGGCACAAAGGCTTTTTGCAGGCGCAAGACATTATAACGGTCGATGCCAACGGCAAGCCGCACCGCCCAGAAGACCGGCCCAGCGCTGAAACCCTGCTGCATTGCCAAATTTACCAGATGGACCCCACAGCGGGCGCTGTGCTGCATGGGCACTCTGTGGCCTCTACCGTGCTGTCTATGGTTGAAACAGGCCCCGCTCTTTACCTGTCTGACTACGAAGTTTTAAAAGTATTTGAAGGGCAGAGCACGCACGCAACCACCGTGCCCGTACCCTTATTTGATAACGACCAAGACATAGCCCGTTTAGCGACCGTAGTGGCCCCCAGTTTTGGCGCTATGCCCGCAGGCTACATTATTCGCGGGCACGGCGTGTATGTGTGGGGTAAAGATATGCCCACCGCACTGGCACGCCTTGAAGGGCTTGAATTTTTGCTGGCTTGCGCGTTGGAGAGAAGGAAGCTGGGCGTATGAGCACTCTTACCATCTTTCAGGATACTCAACCTGAGCAGCCTGTACTGGTTACATCAGACCCGGTAGCCATTGCGGCCCAGCTTAAACCGCTTGGTGTCCGTTTTGAGCGGTGGGAAGGGCCAACTATTCCCGCACGAGATGCTGATGAAGAGACCGTGCTGGCAACCTACCGCCCCTTTTTAGATAAATTAATGGGCGAAACCTGCGCAGGCTCAGCAGATGTATTGCGTGTTGATGCCAACACCCCAAATTGGGACACGTTGCGCGGTAAATTTTTATCAGAACATACGCATAGCGAAGATGAAGTCCGGTTTTTTGTGCACGGGGGTGGGCATTTTATCCTGCATGTTGCAGACCGAATTTATGATGTTGAATGCACCCAGACAGACCTAATTTCTGTGCCGGAGGGTACAAAGCACTGGTTTGATGGTGGCCCAACACCAGACTTTGTTACGCTGCGTATTTTCACCCACAAAGAAGGCTGGGTTGCTGCCTATACTGGCACAGACTTGGCCCACAAATTTTTGGCGTACCCGCTATGAGTTCTGCTGCGACCCCCCGTGTTGTGTTGCTCGATATTGAAGGCACAACAGCTCCGGTTTCGTTCGTGCATAAGGTGTTGTTTCCCTATGCCCGCACGCATTTGGCCCGTGTTATGGCAGAGCACAGCGCAGACCCCGTGGTGCAGCAGGCCGTGGCAGATATTGCTAAAGTGGCCCCGGGCGTACCACCGCTAGAGCAGCTTGAACGCTGGATGGATGAAGATGCAAAAGTAGCTCCCTTAAAAGCCCTGCAAGGGCTGGTATGGGCCGAGGGCTATAAACGTGGTGCGCTGGTTGCCCGCTTATACCCCGATGTGGTGCCCGAGCTTGAGTGCTGGTACCGCGCGGGTATTGAGCTGGCCGTATATTCTTCTGGCTCAGAGCCAGCGCAAAAGCTTATTTACGGCCATACTGAGCAAGGGGATGTAACCCCGCTTTTCAGCCGGTTTTTTGACCTGCGTGTGGGGGGCAAAAAAGAGGCCGCAAGCTATAGCGCTCTTGTGCAAGAAGCCGGGTGGCAGCCGCACGATGTTTTGTTTCTCTCAGACGTAACAGCAGAGCTAGATGCCGCCGCACAAGCGGGCTTGCGTGTGTGCCAGATTGTACGGCCAGAAGATGGCACCGTGGCAGGCACTGAGCACGCGGTTGCTGGTAACTTGATAGAGGCCGCACATATTTTTGGCTTGCCGGTTGTAGGGCAGGCGTAACCATGCGGGCGCATTTGCACGAAAACTGGCGGGATATTCCGGCGCAGGCACGAGGCTGTGCCGCAGCCTTAGGTAATTTTGATGGGGTGCATCTGGGCCATGCCCAACTGGTGCATACCCTGCGTGAAACCCGGCCAGACCTACCCTTGGCCGTGGTTACGTTTGACCCGCACCCGCGAGAAGTGTTTCGCCCACAAGACCCGCCTTTTCGGCTTACATTACCAGATGAGCGCTTTGCTGCATTGGCAGCCCTTGGCGTGCAGCATGTTTTTCAAATTCAGTTTGATGAAGCCTTTTCGCTCATGCCCGCTGAGCGTTTTGTAGAAGATGTGCTGTCTAACGCCCTTGGGCTACGCCATGTGGCCTGCGGGCCAGACTTTGCCTTTGGCCACAGGCGCGGTGGCACGGTAAGCTTTTTGGCTGAGCGCTGTGGGGAGTTGGGTATGGGCTTTACGTCTGTACCAGTGCTGGCCGATACCGCAGGGCCGTATTCTTCAACGCGTATTAGGCGTTTGCTGCAAGAAGGCTACCCAGACCGCGCTGCAAAAGAGTTAGGGCGGTCTTGGTCTATTCGGGGCGCTGTGCAGCATGGCGATAAACGGGGCCGTTTACTAGGCTTTCCAACAGCCAATATTGCATTAGGGCGGCATTTAGAGCCTGCGCGGGGCGTGTATGCCGTAACGGTGCGCCTACCCAATGGGCAAACGCGCCAAGGGGTGGCCAATATTGGCCGCCGCCCCACTATTAACGATGGGCAGGAAAGCCGCTTAGAGGTCAATTTATTTGACTATGAGGGCGATTTGTACGGCCAGACCCTGTCTGTGGCGTTGCACAGCATGCTACGTGCCGAAAAACGCTTTAACGGGTTGGACGCGCTGAAAGAACAAATAAGCCAAGACGCCCAAGCCGCCCGTGCCGTGCTAAACGCAGAGCTGGCAGGCCAATGAAAGCCTTTTTGCGCTCTGCCCCTTATGTGCTGGGTTTACCGCTTTTGGCGTGTGCACTGTATTTTTTAGTGCCTGCCAAGCAATACCTGCAAACGGTGTGTGCGGCCTTTTTTACCTATGCAACACTCACTTACCTGCTGAAAGACCTGCATTTTAGGCATAAAAATGGTGAGTTACTGTAATAAAACGCCACCTGAGAGCTATTTTATACCGTGAAAAAGAGGGCATTTGTGCTGCGGTAGCTTGACCCGCAGCCTTTGCGCTCTGATAACACTTCTTTCGCGCTGGTAGGGTGTTTCTGCCGCGCGCTGTGCTGAACCCGAACCAGAGTGACACCTGCCGTTCCATGTCTACATCCAGCAGCGACACAGAAAAAACCTCTCCCGCCGATCTGTATCGCGATACGGTTTTTCTGCCCCGTACTTCCTTCCCTATGCGTGGGAACCTCCCCAAGCGCGAGCCTGACTGGCTGGCCAAATGGGCAGCAATGGGGCTGGATGCGCAAATAAAGGAGCAGGCCCAAGGCCGCCAGCCCTTTACCCTGCATGACGGGCCGCCCTACGCCAACGGCAACCTGCATATTGGGCATGCACTCAATAAAATTAATAAAGACGTTATCAACCGTGCGCACCGTATGGCGGGTTACGCCGTGCGCTACATTCCGGGGTGGGACTGCCACGGCCTGCCTATTGAATGGAAGGTTGAGGAAGAATACCGCAAAGCCAAGCGCGACAAAGACAGCGTGCCAGTGCTTGAGTTTCGGGCTGAATGCCGGGCTTACGCTGCTAAATGGCTGAACATTCAGATGGAAGAGTTCAAACGCCTTGGCTTGCAGGCAGAGTGGGACAACCGCTACGCCACAATGGATTTTTCTTCTGAAGCAGCAATTGTTCAGGAAATTGGGCGTTTTCTGCTTAATGGTGGCCTGTACCGTGGTTTGCGCCCGGTTATGTGGAGCCCCGTTGAAAAAACTGCTCTGGCCGAAGCTGAAATTGAATATCACGACCATAAATCCACCACCATTCTGGTGGCTTTCCCGGTCACAAAAGACCCAACACCAGCGCACGCGCTAGAAGATGTGTCTGTCGTTATCTGGACGACAACACCGTGGACAATTCCGGGTAACCGCGCGCTGGCTTACGGGCCAGAGCTTACCTACGTTGTGCTGCGTGTAGATGACACAACCGAGGGGGCTTTGCTGGAGCCGGGTGCCAAGGTTCTGGTTGCCGAATCGCTGGTTGAGTCGTTTTGTAAGCAGGCGCATATTTCAGCCCATCATATTCTCTACACCTTGCCGGGTAGTGCGCTGGAAGGGGCCGTTTGTGCCCACCCGCTACGCGGCCAAGGGTACGATTTTGATGTGCCCATGCTGCCCGGTGAGTTTGTAACAACCGAGGCCGGTACCGGCCTTGTGCACATGGCCCCTGCCCATGGTGAAGACGACTTCCGCCTATGCCGCAGCTTTGGCATTGAAGTGCCAGAAGTGGTGCAAGACGATGGCACCTACGCCCCGTGGGTAGAAGGTTTTGCCGGGGTACATGTCTTTAAAGCGGCAGACCCGGTCTGCACGGCGTTAACCAATGTTATGGAGCACGCCAACGCCACAGGCTTGGCCCCCGCAGGGCTGGTGGGGCGCAGTGAAATTGTGCACTCCTACCCCCATTCATGGCGTTCTCGTGCGCCTATTATTTACCGTGCTACGCCGCAATGGTTTATCAGCATGGACGGGGAAGGGGCACTGCGCGAAAAAGCGCTTGATGCCCTGACAGACGTGACCTTTGTGCCCGCACAGGCCCGTAACCGCCTTACCTCCATGATCCAGAACCGGCCAGACTGGTGCATTAGCCGCCAGCGGGCATGGGGTGTGCCTATTGCTGTGTTTGTTGAAAAACGAACCGGCGAAGTGCTGCGCGATGCAGAAATTATGGGCCGTGTGGTTGAAGCCTTCCGTGCTGAAGGGGCCGATGCATGGTATAACTCGCCCGCATCACGCTTTTTGGGGCCAGACCGTAACCCAGACGACTACGAGCAAGTGTTTGATATTGTAGATGTCTGGTTTGAAAGTGGGTCTACCCACTCCTTCGTGTTGGGCCAGCCGGGCTTAAGTTTTCCGGCTGATTTGTACCTTGAAGGGTCTGACCAGCACCGCGGGTGGTTCCAGTCATCTTTGTTGGAAAGTGTGGGTACACGCGGGGTTTCCCCCTTTAAAGCGGTGGTGACCAACGGGTTTGTGCTTGATGAGCATGGCCGCAAAATGTCTAAGTCTTTGGGCAATGTGGTTGCCCCGCAAGACGTAAACGACAGCTTGGGCGCAGATATTCTGCGCCTGTGGGTGATGAACTCCGACACCAATGAAGATTTGCGCATTGGTAAGGAAATTCTCAAACAGCAGGGCGAACTATACCGCCGCTTGCGTAATACGCTGCGGTGGCTGCTTGGTGCGCTCGATGGTTACACCCCGCAAGAAGCCGTGCCGTTTGAAGAACTGCCAGAACTTGAGCGGTGGGTACTGCACCGCCTGACAGACCTTGGCGGCCTGATTACGCGCGCGGTTGAAACGCATGAGTGGGTAGGGGTTTACCCGGCCCTGCATGGTTTCTGCACCACAGACCTTTCAGCGTTTTACTTCGATATCCGTAAAGACGCGCTGTATTGCGATGCCCCAGATAACCTGACCCGCCGCGCTGCACGCACTGTGCTAGACCATTTGCACCGTTGCCTGAGCACATGGCTGGCGCCGGTGCTGGTCTTTACCGCAGAAGAAGCATGGACAGCCCGCTTTGGTGATGAAGAAAGCGTGCACCTGCAATCTTTCCCTGACTTACCAAGTGAGTGGAATGACCCGGCGCTCGATGAACGCTGGACAAGCCTGCGGGCTGTGCGCCGTATTATCACCACCGAGATTGAAGGCGCACGGCGTGATGGCACCATTGGCTCATCGCTGCAAGCGCAGGTTGAGCTTACGCTGTCTCAGCAAGAAGCGGCTCTGTTTGCCGGTGTAAACTGGAGCGAGCTGGCCATTGTGTCGCATGTTGATGTGTTGATCGACCCTGAAAGCACGTCGGTCTACATTGAAGGTGAAGAGGGCGGTATTCTGCACGGTGCCCCGGTTGTGCGTGTGGCCGAGGGCGAAAAATGCGTGCGCTGCTGGAAAGTGCTGCCAGAAACCGGCACGCGGGCTGAGTTTCCCGGTTTGTGCCTGCGCTGTGCAGATGTGGTTGCCACCACATGTGACGTCAGCACGGCAGATGCCTTGGCGCAGGGTAAAGAGGGGGCTGCGTGAGCAAGCCGTTTATTTTGCGCCCTATCGGCCTTGGGCTTTTGGCAACTATGCTGGTGCTCTCGGCTGACCAAGTGAGCAAATACTGGATTCTGTACGGTCTAGACCTGCCAAATAAAGGTTCTGTGGCGCTGCTGCCATTTCTTAACTTTACTATGGTGTGGAATCATGCCGTAACATTTGGCATGTTTGGCGGCATGGGTGGGGCTGGGCGCATTGTGTTTTCAGCCATTGCGCTGGCTGTTGCCGGTGTGTTGCTGGTATGGATGGCCCGTACCCCAAGCAAGCTGACGGCAACTTGCGTGGGTGCTATTACTGGTGGCGCCATAGGGAACGTTATGGATCGGCTGCGGTATGGCGCTGTGGTAGATTTTATTCATGCCCATGCATTTGGGTGGTCGTGGTATGTGTTCAATGTCGCTGACTCCGCTATAGTATGTGCGGTCTGCGTTCTGCTGGTGCAAAATGTGCTTGCGGGTAAAGAGCAACAGGCAACTTGAGAAAAGCTCCCTGCTAATTTTAGGCAGGCTGAGCAGGAAGGATAAAAGGCAGAAGATGGCGCGCCGTGTCTCGACATTGATTTCTCCGCTGTTGCTAGTTGGCGGATGCATGATGCTTAACGGGTGCTCCGGTTCGGAAGCAGCCCGTGCATTTGGCCTTGAACGCAGTATGCCAGATGAATACACGGTTACCACCCGTGCCCCGCTCTCCATGCCGCCTATGGATGAGCTGGCTAAGCCCGTGAGTGGTGCAGACCGCCCGCAAGATGAAAGCGAGCGTTTGCAGGCCCTTGAAACCCTCTCACCCGATGTGGCGCTGCACGGTGAAAATGGGTCAAGCAGTGAGGGCCAGAACATTCTGATTAACGAAGCCACACAGGCCTCTGACAGCCCCGATAATGGTGAGCTAGGGCAGGCCGGGTCTGGTTTTGTTGAGCAGCTTATGTTCTGGAAAGGCGGTAAAGCTGGTTCTGTTGTTGATGCAGACGAAGAAAACCGCCGTTTAAAAACCAATGCGGCCTTGGGTAATAAGCCCACCAAGGGGGTAACCCCTACACAGAGTGCTCCCAAAAAGGGCCTGTTCTGATATAAGGGGTCTGACCATGTCAGACCCTTCTTTTTTGCCCGCACACTCGCCCATTCTAGCACCCGCAGTACAAGGGCGGCCCACATTGCGCCGCCTGCCAGAAGTGCTGGTAAACCGCATTGCAGCGGGTGAGGTCATAGAACGCCCCGCCGCTGCTTTAAAAGAGCTGGTAGAAAACGCCATAGACTCGGGCGCTAAGCGCCTAGATGTAAGTCTTGGGCGTGGCGGCATAGACCGCATTATTGTGACCGATGACGGCTGCGGCATGACACCAGATGAACTGGTGTTGGCAGTAGAGCGGCATTGCACGTCTAAATTACAAGACGAATCTCTGGTGCATATTCGCACCCTTGGCTTCCGGGGGGAGGCCCTGCCTTCTATCGGGGCGGCAGCACGGCTCACAATCACCTCCCGCGTGGCGGGTGAGGCCGGGGCGTGGCGTATTCATGTTGCGGGGGGCAAGGTTTCTGCCCCAGAGCCATGCGCTGGTGCAGTGGGTACCAGTGTGGTGGTAGAAGACCTGTTTTTTGCGACCCCAGCCCGCCGTAAATTTCTTAAAAGCCCCCGGGTTGAAGGCAACCACGCTGAAAGCGTTGTACGCCGTTTGGCCCTAGCCGTACCAGAAACCGCGTTTCGTTTCACAATGGACGACCGCGTCTTGTTTGACCTGCCCGCCCAAGATATGGCGGCACGTTCAGCCGCTTTACTTGGGGCAAACGAGGCCGATGGGTTTTTAACGATCCATGGCGAGCGTGATGGCATGGTGCTTTCTGGCTTTGCCTGTGGCCCGTCCGTACATCGTGCCACAGCAACAGGGCAGTTTATGCTGGTTAATGGCCGCCCCGTGGTAGACCCGGTGTTAAAAACTGCGGTGCGTGTGGCGTACCGGCGTGTCATAGAACATGGCCGCCACCCGGTGGTAGCGCTTATGCTAACTATTCCGCCAGACAGGGTGGATGTGAACGTACACCCAGCCAAAACAGAATTACGCTTTGCAGATGAAGCCTCTGTACGTGCACTGGTTATTGGTACGTTAGGGCGTGCGTTAGAAGGTGGGGCAGGGGGTGTTGGGGTAAGGCCATCCTTCTCGGCAGTTAAGCCGGGGCGTATTTGGTACCCGCCTGAAAAATCTGCCCTGCCACTTGTGCCTGCTCCACCCTCCGGTGCCAGTGTTATGGCAAGCTTGCCCCTGCGTGCTGGCGCTGGTGTAGCAGAGCCACGGCTTAAATTAGGGGATACCCCAACCGCACGTATGCTGCCCCCGCTGCCCCAAATTGATACTGCACCACAAAGCAGCATGCCGCAGGCAACAGCCTTACCCCCGCATGTTATTACTCCAGAGCCATTTTACCCTGATACCGGCCCCTATGCGGGGCAAGATGCTGCGCAGTTAGCGGCTGAACACCCCTTGGGCGCGGCTGTTGCACAGGTGCTGGATACTTACGTTATTGCCGTTGCGGCAGATGGAAGTTTGGTACTGGTTGACCAGCACGCCGCCCACGAACGGCTGACACACGAACGCCTGCGCGAGCAGTTTTTAAGCGGTACGGTGCAAAGCCAACGCCTGTTAGTGCCAGATGTGGTTGATCTGCCCCCCCTACAGGTAGAGTTGCTGGCGGCACGGCAGACCATGCTGTCTAAATTGGGCATAGAGCTTGAAGCCTTTGGCACCGATGCCATTTTGGTACGCGCGCTCCCTGCCATGCTCAACACAAGCGACTCCGTAGGGCTGTTACGAGACTTAGCTGATGAGCTTGAAGCCGATGATGCCGGTGCCCCCGATGAAATGCCATCGCTCGATGGCCGGTTAGATGACGTTATTGCCCGTATGGCCTGCCACGGCAGCATTAGGGCAGGCCGCCGCCTAACCCGAGAGGAAATGGACGCCCTTTTGCGGCAGATGGAGGCAACCCCCCATGCGGGTACATGCTCGCACGGGCGGCCAACATGGCTAAAACTGAGTAAAAAAGACCTAGAAAAACTCTTTGGGCGGCGTTGAAATAAGCCAGACGTTAGTGCTGCTCTGCTTAACGTGAACACGCCTTGTCTGGTGGGGGCGGCTAAAAAGGCGCACAGTTTGGGTACTCGTGATGTAACCCGGATGGTAAGAACGCCGTGTACCCCACCTTGCTTTCTTTAATCACCTATCTTCCTCTTGCTGGTGCTGCACTGGCGTTTATTTTAGGCAGGGGGAGCATTGAGCAAGAGCGCACAGCCCGCTGGCTGGCATTATGGACAAGCCTTGTGGTGTTGGCCCTTAGTGCGGTGTTGTGGGTACAATTTGACCCCACACAGCCCGGTTTACAGTTTGAAACCCGCCTTGGCTGGCTGTCTGACTACGGTATTTCCTACCATACCGGGCTAGATGGCATTTCTCTGGTTTTTATTTTGCTTACGGCATTTGTTACCCCGCTGGCCATTGCCGCCAGTTGGCGCACTGTGCAAACGCAGGCCCGTACCTTTGCCGTAACCATGCTTATGCTTGAGACAGCCTTGTTTGGCCTGTTCTCTGCCCAAGATCTGGTGCTGTTTTATGTGTTTTATGAAGCAACGCTTATTCCCGCCAGTTTGATGATTGGTGTGTGGGGTGGTGCACGGCGTGTCTGGGCATCGCTCCAGTTTTTCTTGTTCACGTTCGGTGGGTCTTTGTTCATGCTCATAGGGCTTATTGCCATGTGGCTGCATGCAGGCACCACCGATATTGAAGGGCTTATGCAGGCTGGGTTTTCCCCCCTTATGCAAGGCTGGCTGCTGTTTGCCTTTATTCTTGCGTTTGGGGTTAAGCTACCACTCTTCCCGCTCCATGCCTGGCTGCCCGACGCCTATTCAGAAGCGCCTGCACCAGCCTCTGCCATGTTGTCGGGTGTGCTCTCTAAAACCGGGGCGTACGGTCTGTTGCGCTTTGGGGTTTTAATGTTCCCTGATGCTGTGCACGCCTTTGCGCCCTATGTGCTGGCTTTGGGGGTTGTGGCCATTATTTATGCCGCGTTTGTGGCTTTTGCCCAAACCGATATGAAGCGGGTTATTGCGTATTCCTCTTTCTCGCACATGGGTATGATTGCTGTTGGCCTGTTTACACTTACGGCTGAGGGCATAGACGGCGCCATTTTTCAAATGCTTTCGCATGGGGTGGTTATTGCAGCCTTGTTCTTTTGTGTTTCTGCTGTGGCGTGGCGGGCGGAAACACAACAAATTAGCGCGTTAGGGGGCGTGGCCCGCCAAATGCCAGTACTGGCCCTATTGGCCATGCTGTTTACTATGGCCAATATTGGCCTGCCCGGCACCGGCTCTTTTGTGGGTGAATTATTGGTGCTTATGGGGGCAATTCACGTTTCTTTCTGGGTCGCGTTGCTGGCTGGTGCCACCATGATCATGGGCGCGGTTTATATGCTGGTGCTTTATAAAAATGTGCTGTTTGGGAGTGTAAAAGGCACAGCCAGCTTACTGCGCGACCTAACCGGCGCTGAAATTGCCGTACTTGCCCCCCTTGCCATTGTAACGCTCTGGATGGGTATACACCCCGGCACCTTTACCCGCCTGTTTGACCCCGTAGTTATGCAGGCCATGCACGCAAATACGCATGCTTTTGCAGCGGCAAATAGCCAAGCCATATTGCATTTAGCTGCCCGTTAAGAAAGGGGGGGCAAACATCGCCTAGCTGGGACTGCTAGTTGGTTGGCCAAGCTAGGTGTTTTATGGCCTGAGAGCGCTATTGTTTGTGCCAAGCAGCTACAACATTGTGGCTGCCAAGCTGCCCATTGGGCTCCCAAAAAAAACCACCAGCCACCGGTTTTGCACTTTCAAAACAGTTTTTAACACTTATGGGCGAGCCAGAGCCAGAGCCAGAGCCAGAGCCAGAGCCAGAGCCAGA
>NZ_BAMX01000039.1 GCF_000963965.1 Acetobacter orientalis | reverse complement strand
CGTGCCTACGTGCCTACGTGCCTACGTGCCTACGTGCCTACGTGGCCGGGTGTGGTAAGCGTTTGGCTAACTGTTCAATTTCGGTATGGGCAAACACATCAAGCCCATGCTGGCGGAGAAGGGCGGCAGTTACGCCTTCGCCTGTATGTTTTTGCCCGTTAAAAGAGCCATCATAAATCATTTGGCTCCCACAAGACGGGCTGCCATCTATAAGTAATGCAAACTGGCAGCCTTGTTGTTGGGCAAGGGCGAGGGCTGCGTGTGCTCCGGCAATAAAAGGTGCTGTCATATCTGCGCCGGTTATGTCTTGCACTGTTGCGGTGCCCGCCAAGACATCACGCCCTGAAAGAGCGTGTGTAATTTCAGCTGGGGGGCGTGGGGTGGGCAGGCCGCCTGCCATTTCGGGGCAGAGGGGTACAACCCAGCCTTTTTGCTGCCAAAGCTGTAAAAGGGTGTGGCCCAGCGGCTTTGCTGAGCCATCGTAGCGTACTGGCTGGCCAAGTAAGCAGGCACTTACCAGAATACGGGGGCTATTGCCCCCGTAAGGGTGTAGGCTCAAAGAAGGAGGCATAAGGCGTTATTGGCCTGTTGCTCCACCGCCTTCGTGGCGGCGGTCAAAGCCGCCATAATAGCGGGCATCGCCTTTTTCACCCAGTTTTGGGCCACCTACCAGAATACCTTCTGGCATGCCCCAAGGGGCGTGCGGGGCAAAGCTGTAACCCTCGTGCTCAAGCGTGCTTTGTACTTCTGGGGTTAGGGCGCCTGCTTCAACCTCAACAGGTTCGGGCAGCCATTGTTGGTGCAGGCGGGGTAGGTCAATAGCTTGCTGAATATCCAGCCCGTAATCGACCACGCCCAAAATAACAGACAGCACAATGGTAGGAATGCGCGACCCACCGGGGCTACCAATAATAAGCACAGGCTTGCCGTTTTTGGACACGATGGTGGGAGACATAGAAGACAGCGGCGTTTTACCCGGCGCAATAGCGTTAGCCTTGCTGCCTACAATGCCAAACATGTTGGGCACACCGGGCTTGGACGAGAAATCGTCCATTTCGTCATTCAGGAAAAAGCCGGTATTGCCCCCAATAACTTTAGCCCCAAACCACCCGTTAAGTGTGTAGGTGGTGGAAATGGCCAGTCCGTTTTTATCAATGACCGAAAACTGGGTTGTTTCGTGCTTTTCTGGTGTAGCCTCACCTTCTGTTAGGCTGGCAGACGGTACGGCATGGTCGGTTGGAATATGCGCCCGTACCTGTGCGGCGTAGGCTGGGTCTAGCAGGTGCTGGGTGGGGTTGTGCACAAAGGCTGGGTCACCCAAGCTGCGGCGGTCAGAGTAAGCGTGGCGCATGGCCTCAATCTCACGCTGCAACGCGGGGGCTGTGTGCAGGCCAAGGGCTTTCATGTCATAGCCCGATAGAATGTCCAAAATTTCGCACAAAGCAATGCCGCCACCGCTGGGGGGCGGTGCTGTTTCAACCAGATACCCACGGTACTGGCAGCTTAGTGGCCTAATTTCGCGGGTTTTATACTGGGCAAAGTCGCTTAATTGCAGCAAGCCACCGTTTTTTTGCGAGGCTTCTACAATGGTTTTGGCAATTGGGCCTTTGTAAAAGGCGTCTGGCCCTTGGTCTGCAATAAGTTGCAGGGTGTTGGCTAAGTTGGTTTGTACCAGTTTATCGCCCACTTGGAGGGGGGAGCCATCTGGCCGCAGAAAAATAGCGCGGGCTTCTGGGCTGGCACGGAAGGCATCGGTTGAGGTGTTAAGAAGCTCAACATCACCCTTTTGTAGCACAAACCCATCTCGGGCCAGTTTAATGGCGGGCGCCATAACCTCTTGGCGGGACAGGTGGCCCCAGCGCTGTAAAACTTTTTCTAAGCCTGCCACAGTGCCGGGTACGGCAACGGCTTTCCACCCGGTTACAGACTGGTCTGCAATCAGGTTACCTTTGGCATCTAGGTACATATCGGCTTTGGCGGCAAGCGGCGCTTTTTCACGAAAGTCGATAAAAATGGCGGGTTTGCCGGGTTGGCGCAGCATCATAAAGCCGCCGCCACCAATATTACCGGCTGCCGGGTACACCACAGCCAAAGCGTAGCCCATGGCTACGGCGGCATCGGCTGCGTTGCCCCCTTGTGCCATAATGCGTGCACCAATGTCTGATGCCAGTTTCTGAGCTGAAACTGCCATTCCGTTTTTGCCAGGTGTCGGTGCAAGCGGGGCCAGCCCATTAGGCTGCTCTGTGCCGTAAGCCAGCGGGTCTGGGGCAGAGTTGGTGGGGGCTGCCTGTGCCATAACAGGGAGCCAGCCCGTACTACAGGCCACCATCACTAAAAGTGAGCGGCGCAGCTTAATAGAGGCACGAGGTAAAGAACGGCAGGGCAGGGGGTGCATGTGGTGTTAGCCTTCTGTCGGGTAAGGTGGGCAGGTGTATCCGGCAGGGGAAAGGGTGAAAATTTCGTACCCGGTTTCTGTCACACCAAGCATATGCTCAAATTGGGCAGAAAGTGAACGGTCTCGTGTTACGGCTGTCCATTCATCATCCAGAATTTTTACATCTGGGCGGCCAATGTTCAGCATGGGTTCAATGGTAAACACCATACCTGCTTTTAGCTTCATGCCGTCATCGGGGCGGCCATAGTGCAGCACGGTGGGTTCTGCATGAAAGGTGCGGCCAATACCGTGGCCGCAGAAGTCGCGCACCACAGAGTAGCGGTTGGCTTCTGCCAGTGTTTGAATGGCGTGCCCAATGTCACCCAATGTTGCGCCGGGGCGAACCACCTCAATGCCGCGCATCATGCTGTCGTATGTTGTTTTAACCAGCTTGGCGGCTTTAACAGGGGCTTTGCCCACAAAGAACATACGGCTTGTGTCGCCATACCATCCGTCCAGAATGGAAGTGACGTCGATATTCACAATATCGCCTTCCTGCAGGCGTTTTTCGCTGGGAATACCGTGGCACACCACGTGGTTAATGGAAATGCAGCAAGACTTGGGGTAGCCACGGTAGTTGAGCGTGGCAGGAGTAGCGTTATTTTCTAGCGTATAATCATGAATGCGCTGGTTAAGCTCTTCGGTGGTAACACCGGGCTGCACGTAAGGGGTAATCATATCCAACGTTGCAGCGGCCAAGCGCCCAGCAGCCCGTAGGCCTTCAAAGTCTTGCTCGTTATACAGAACAATACCGTGTCTGCCTGCCATTATGTGTGCTCCATTAAGTTAGCAAACGTGGGGGCAGCTTCAAAAATCATGACAGCAAGCCCGGCGGGCTAAACGCCACTCTGCCGGAGGGCCTGATTTTTGAAGCTGCCCCTCGTAAGATGAGAGACACAAAATGGAACGCACACGCCCTAAAGGCAACCCGCTTACCGGTAGTGGGCTGCACTTTAGCCGTATATAATTTTAGGTACGGCGGCGTGTGTTGTGGTGTGTGGCGTGTTTGCTGCTGGTGCTGGCGGTAGCTGGGTGCACCTTGGCCCCAATAAGGCGCACATGGTGCCCGCCTACGACCGGTGTTGCACGCACATGGTGGCCATGGCGGGTTAAGGGGGCTTCGGCTACCTCAACCGGTGCATGACCACGCCGGGCAGAGGCTGCGGCTAACATAATAACGCGGCCAGCATGGTGGTGGCGGCCAGAGACGGTATTGCGGGCCAGTACCAGTGGGCGTTCAACAGGGGCTACGCCTTCTGCATCAAAACCACGGTCAAGCTGGTCGGCCATAACCAGCGTACGCTGGGGGTTAGACGATGCCCCCATAACAACCCCAACAAGTCGTACATTGTTGCGTATGGCAGAGGTCACAAGGTTACGCCCGGCTTCCTGTGTGTAGCCGGTTTTCATGCCATCTGCGCCAACATAAGCTTTAAGCATAGGGTTGTGGTTAGGAATCATGCGGCCATGAAAACGGAAATAGGCCGTTGAAAAATAATGATAATCTTCCGGAAAGTCATTTACCAAATGGCGGGCCAGCACGGCAAGGTCGCGCGCGGTGGTCATTTGGTCTGGGTCTGGTAGGCCAGAGGCGTTACGGAAGGTGGTGCTGCTCATGCCAAGGGCGTGGGCCTGCTGGGTCATCATGGCGGCAAACTGTGGTTCACTGCCGCCACCGAGCAGCTCGCCTAAAGCGCAGGCGGCATCGTTGGCAGATTTTGTGACCAAGGCCAGAATGGCTTGCTCAACCGTTAAGTGCGTGCCCGGCACAACACCAAGCTTGGAAGGCTCCATTGTGGTGGCATGAATGGAAACCGGCACGGCTTGGTCGAGCGAGATGGTGCCTGCCCGCAAAGCAGAGAACGCCATATACAGCGTCATCAATTTCGTCAGGCTGGCAGGGTAGCGGCGCAGGTCTGGGCTGCTTTGCGAAAGAACAGCCCCTGTTTTGGCATCCATAACAATAGAGCTGAGCTGGCCCGCATATTGCGCGTGCGCTGTGCGGTGGGTGGCTGCCGTACCAAAAGTAACACTCGCCAGAAGAGCCATCCATTTTATGCTGGACGTTCTCTTTCTGTTCTGGTTATACTCAGTGTGCTGGGCTACGGTATTTTGCTTGCGTGCTGCTCTGCCAATATGTGCCACTGCGCGATCCCACCTGTGTTTGCCAGAATAATTCAGTCTGGTGCTGGAGAATGCAAGGCCGCGACACGAAAAAAGTGTAGAATCCTCACCTTGGCGCGGTTTTCTTCTCATCTCGTTTCAACTGGGTTTATGGCGCAAATAAGGCGCACTTCCTGACATAAGGCTTGATAAGCGCGGTTTTCAGGCGCAAAGCCCCCTTTCATCTGTGGTGAGAATACCAATATTATAGGGCGTTGGTTTTTCCCCAGAATCAGGAAACGGAGTTCTGTGCTGATGGCGTCCCGTCTTTTTACTGTGTTGCATACGGGTAATGGGCCATCGCGCCGGCAGGGCGGAGGCTCGGAGTCGGGGGATAACGACAGCGATTTGGGGGTTGTGGTTAAAGCGCGGCCCAAAACCCGCAAGCCCGCCATGTATAAAGTGCTTATGCTTAATGATGACTACACACCCATGGAATTTGTGGTGCATGTGCTAGAGCGCTTTTTTAATAAAAACCGCGATGAAGCCACCACAATCATGCTGAACGTGCACAAGCGCGGCGTTGGGGTGTGTGGGGTGTTTACCTACGAAGTGGCAGAAACCAAGGTAACACAGGTGATGGACCTGGCCCGCCAGAACCAGCACCCCCTGCAATGTACCATTGAAAAAGAATAAGCGCGTAACCGCCCCCACACAGGTTTTGAATGTCACATAAGTGAAAAATTTGTGTTTGGGACACTTTTCATACGCTTTCTGACTCGCAATTCCTTTCAAAGCAGCCAAATATAAAACCGAAGGGTACCAGAGCAACACAGCACTCTTGTTGTTAAGCTCTGACCGAACGGGGAAAGGAGCGTCTCGTCATGTTGTCACGCAATCTGGAGCAGACGCTACATCAGGCACTTATTTTGGCCGGTGAGCGGCACCATGAGTATGCAACGCTAGAACACCTGCTGCTGGCGTTGGCTGATGATGCGGATGCCGTAACCGTGTTTCGGGCCTGTGGTGTTGATCTGGAACGCCTGCGGGCCGATCTGACCAATTTTCTTGATAAAGACCTAGCGGGCCTTGCGTCCGACCGGCCAACTGAACCTAAACCGACGGCAGCTTTCCAGCGCGTTATCCAGCGTGCGGCCATTCATGTGCAATCTACCGGCCGAGATGAAGTAACCGGGGCTAACGTACTGGTAGCCCTGTTTGCCGAGCGCGAAAGCCACGCGGTCTACTTCCTGCAATTGCAGGACATGACCCGGCTTGATGCGGTTAATTTTCTCTCTCACGGTATTGCCAAAGCGCCAGACCGGGCTACCCGGCGGCCTGTTGCGGGTACGGGTAAAGATGCAGGTTCTGGCTCCGAAAAAGGGGAAGAACCCGAGCGTGGCGAATCGCGCGGGCAGAAAAACCAAGAAGCCCTGTCTACTTACTGCGTAAACCTGAATGCTAAAGCACTGGCGGGTAAAGTAGACCCCTTGATTGGGCGTGACACGGAAGTAGAGCGCACGATCCAGATTTTGTGCCGCCGCACCAAAAACAACCCGCTCTATGTGGGTGACCCCGGTGTGGGTAAAACTGCGATTGCAGAAGGGCTGGCCCGGCGCATTGTTGAAGGTAATGTGCCAGAGGTACTGCTGAAAGCCACCATCTATTCGCTAGATATGGGGGCGTTGCTGGCTGGTACCCGCTACCGTGGTGACTTTGAAGAACGCTTAAAAGCGGTTGTGACCGAACTCGACCAAGACCCGAACGGCATTTTGTTTATTGACGAAATTCATACGGTTATTGGTGCAGGCTCGACCTCTGGCGGCGCAATGGATGCCTCTAACCTGCTTAAGCCTGCTTTGGCTGCGGGCACGCTGCGGTGCATTGGCTCAACCACGTATAAAGAATTCCGCCAGCATTTTGAAAAAGACCGTGCGCTTGTGCGCCGGTTCCAGAAAATTGATGTGCCGGAACCTACGGTTGATGACGCTGTAAAAATTCTGCGTGGCTTAAAAGGCAGTTACGAAAAGCACCACAAAGTGCGCTACACGGAAGAGGCTATTCGGGCGGCGGTAGAGCTATCTGCCAAATATATTCATGACCGCAAGCTGCCTGATAAAGCGATTGATGTGATAGACGAGGTTGGGGCGTCTCGTATGCTGCTGCCAGAAGGAAAACGGCGTAAAACCGTGAACCTGAAAGACGTTGAAGACATTATTGCCCGTATTGCGCGCATTCCGCCCAAAAGCATTTCTGCTGATGATAAAGAGGTGCTGCGTGCGCTCGACCGTGACCTGAAAGGCATGGTGTTTGGGCAGGATAAAGCGATCGAAACCCTGTCTGATGCCATCAAGCTGTCTCGGGCTGGGTTGCGTGACCCTGAAAAACCAATTGGCAACTATCTGTTTTCTGGCCCCACCGGGGTTGGTAAAACAGAGGTGGCCCGCCAGCTTGCCTCTACTTTGGGTATAGAACTGATCCGGTTTGATATGTCGGAGTATATGGAGCGCCACTCCATTTCCCGCTTGTTGGGTGCGCCGCCCGGTTATGTCGGTTTTGACCAAGGCGGCCTGCTAACCGATGCCATTGACCAGCACCCGCATGCGGTTTTGCTGCTTGATGAAATTGAGAAAGCACATCCAGACCTGTACAACGTGCTGTTGCAGGTTATGGATCACGGGCGTTTGACAGATCATAACGGTAAGGTGGTTGATTTCAGAAACGTTATTCTGATTATGACCACCAACGCTGGTGCGGCAGACCTCAGTAAAGAAGCCATTGGCTTTGGGCGCGAGGCCCGCGTGGGTGAAGATGAAGAAGCAATTAAACGCTTGTTCACACCTGAGTTCCGTAACCGTCTGGATGCCATTATTCCATTTGCTAACCTGACCCCAGAAACGGTTGGGCGTGTGGTTGAAAAATTTGTGCTGCAACTTGAGGCACAACTGGCAGACCGTAACGTAACGCTCGAACTGTCTTCTGCTGCTAAAGAATGGTTGGCAGAGCGTGGGTACGACAGGCTGTATGGCGCACGCCCCTTGGGCCGCGTTATTCAGGAAGAACTCAAGAAGCCACTGGCGGAAGAACTACTGTTTGGTAAATTGACCAAAGGTGGTGCTGTTAAAATTGGTCTGAAAAACGGCGCGCTAACGTTCGATATTATTGAAAGCGCAGCCTCTGGTGCCGCTCAGCCTGAAAAAGAAGCTGATGACACCCACGAGGAGGAAGCCGCAGACTAACGCGGTAGCATCCGTATAAAAAAGAAAGGCCAGTCAGATTTTTCTGACTGGCCTTTTTTGTAATAGGTTTGTGCCCATAATGGGTTTTGGTAAGCAAACAGCCCGATTTATGCCGGGTTAGTCATATTTTGTGCCATTTACAATAACATAGCCGGGTATGGGCCAAGAGCGCCCCGTGCCCCGGTGTGTCCAGTCAATGCCTTGGCGGCGGTACGAGTCAAAATAGTAGCGGCCAACCACTTCAACTTGGTCGCCTTTGCTCACCCACGGCCATGCTGGGGCGTGCATTTCATCTAGGCCAGACACAATACGAATAGAAATATTAGGGGCAACGGCTACATAAAAATAGCCATGCCAGCCGCTGCGGGTGCGTTTTGCTTTGGGGCTTAGGGCAATAACCCTGCCGCAAATATGTACAGGCACATCGGTTTTGGGTTGGCCGTTTTCAAAGGCTTGCTGCTTGGCCATAAAGTCATGGTTGTCGCAGTGTGGGGGCAGGCTGGCAGCTTCTTGCGCGTAGGCCGCAGGAGCTATGCTAGGGGCTACGGCGTACAGTAGGCCTGTAGCCGCTACGCCGCGCAGAAAAGAGGGAAAAGGGAGCATAAGGCGTGGTCTCAGCTTTTTTCGTTAAGAAGGTGCGTGCGGTAATCGTCCAGACATTTTTCAACATCGGGTGCGGGCTGGGGTGGTTTTTGCTGGAGGTTACGGAGCGCACGAATAATGGTGCCAATAACCACAAGGCGGGCATACCATTTATGGTTGGCGGGCACGATAACCCATGGTGCGTAAGGCCTGGCGGTTGCTGCAATAGCGTCTTGGTAGGCGGTTTGGTATTGGTCCCAATATTCGCGCTCACGCAGGTCTGACGACGAAAATTTCCAGCGCTTTTCTGGTACTTCTAAACGGGAAAGTAGGCGCTCTCTTTGTTCTTTGCGTGAAATATTCAGGAAGAATTTAAGAACAACCGTGCCTTGGCGGGCCAGATAATGCTCTAAATGCCGGATATCTTTATACCGGCCTTCCCAAAATTCTGGGGTATTAACGGGGCCGGTCAGGTGCTCATTTTCTAAGAGTTCTGGGTGTACGCGGGTTACCAGCACATCTTCATACTGGCTGCGGTTAAAAATAACGATACGCCCAACCTGCGGGGCGGCGGCATGTATGCGCCATAAAAAGCCATGTTGCAGCTCGGTTGGGCCGGGTTGTTTGAAAGAGGCTACAGTAACGCCTTGCGGGTTTACGCCAGACATAACGTGTTTAATGGTACCGTCTTTCCCGGCGGCGTCCATACCCTGTAAAATAATAAGTACGGAGCGTGTCTGGTTGGCATAAAGCAGTTCCTGCAAGTCTTGCAGTTGCTCTTTTACCTCTCTGAGCAGGTGTGCCCCGTCTTCTTTGCTTAGGCCCAAACTGCCATCATCATCGGGGTTATGCTGCGCGAGGGTGAATTTCTCGCCATCTGTAATGTGGTAGCTCTCAAGAGCGCGCAAAAATTTGGCGAGTTTATTCATGGCATCCTCTTAGGGTCTGTTTGGGGCATGCTATGCCTGAAAGCACGTTTTGTAAAAATGGTTAAAATTATGTGCAGGCTTGTGGCTGCTATGCTGTGCAGGGGGGGAGCGGGGTAAAGGTTGCCAAATGCCAAGAGCCGCCTCATATTTTGGCTTATGGTATTTCTGCATGACTCCCTTCTTGCACAGCAGCAACAGGCTTCAGACACACAGAACTCACCGCTTGTTGGGCAGGTGTTGGTGGCGTCTCCGGCGCTGGCGCAAACGCCTTTTGCCTGCACGGTTATTTATATGTGTGCCCATACCGCACAGGGTGGTGCAATGGGGCTGGTGGTTAACCGCCGCCTACCTAAACCCAGTTTTGAGGAATTGCTGGCGCAACTCGATATTACCCCAAGCCCCCCTTTACGGCGTATTGGGGTAAGTGCGGGCGGCCCGTTAGATGTAACGCGGGGTTTTGTTTTACATTCTTCCGACTGGAAAGGCACAGACGGGCTTGCTGTAACGCCAGATATTACCTTGAGTGCCAGCCCTCTTGTTTTACAAAAACTGGCAGAAGGAGAAGGCCCGCACGATGCTATTTTGGCAATGGGCCATGCCAGTTGGGGTGCAGGCCAATTAGAAGAAGAAATTTTGCAGCAAGATGCTTGGCTGGTAGCCCCTGCCTTGCCAGAAATAGTTTTTGGGCAAGACTTTAGCAGTAAATGGCGACAGGCATTGGCCGCCATCAACCTAGACCCCCTGCAACTTACCGGGCAGGCGGGCCATGCGTAAAAAATTAGAACCTGAACACAAAGTTTGACTGGTAATAAGTGGCACTAGACCCACCAGCCCGGTTAAGCGCGTTGGAGGTCATGAAGCGTGAGACATACTGGGTCCAAGAGACATGAGCATTGATCTGCCATGCCAAAGAGGCTTGTGGTGCCATACCAATAAATTTGCCGTCAAAATTGTGGGCAAATTTATAAAACCCAGATGAACGGTAAATGGGGTCTTGGGTGCTGTAGCGCCAGTAAAGAGGGTATTTAACCTGCAAGCTGACAGATTTAAAGAAAGTGGCCCGTACCAGTGGCGCAAAACTAATAAGGTTTGAACCCGTCATATACGTTGTGGTGTCGAGATAGTTTGTTTGTGGGTTAAAGGGCGAAATATAAGTGCCAATGGTGCCGTTGGTTTTGTTTTTATTACCACCAGAATACACATCTGTTTGTAGCCCAAAGAAGGTATGGAACCGGTCTTTGGGAATACGATACCCTACCAACGTATTAATAGCATAACCGCTTACAGAGCGTGCGCGGTCTGTTTTGGCGTAGCGGAATGTGCCGCCTTGCCAAATGCCCCCAACAGAAAATTCAAAAGGCCCAGCGAGCCCATGCCAGCGCACACCAAAGTTGTTGCGCGTGTTTGAGCCATTGTTGCTGCTTGTACCCGGCCCGGCAATAGCGCCACTAGAGCCTGAAAGTTTATAGCCAACATAGAAAGTATCTAAAAATGAGTAGCTTCTGTCGCCCATAAAGTGCCCATCAGGCGGGGCCCATGACATATTAAAACCATACAGGCGGGTATTATAATTTTCAGTATCATGAAATAGTCTTGTTTCAGCATCATTTGTCTGCACAAAATCCCAACCATCTATGCGTAGGCGTGGCCAGACCATGTAGCCTCTAAACCCATTCCATGAGAGGGGAACGTTTGGGGTTTCTCGGTTGTACAGCATGTAAGACGGGGCATCGAGAAATTGCTGGCGGCCAAAAATAAAGCCGCTTTTAGCGCCCAGCATGTTCCAACGTGTTTCTATAAAAGCCTGTTGGGCATCTAGGCGTTTTCTGTAGGTAGAGCCATAGCCGTAATAGTTCCAGCCGCCTGCATCGGCATTAATAAGCTGGCCAAACAGCCGCACGTGTGAGCCAAGGTGCAGGTCTGCGCCGTAGAGGTTGCGCACACCAAAACGGCCAGAATCGTTATTTTTCTGGGTGCCTAAGTTGGGGCGGCTTTCAAACCAGTTACGCAGCCGTGTTTCACCAGAAAAGCTCAACCAGATAGAGCCACTTTCGTTTAAGGCTATGTATTTCAGTACATCAAAGGGGTCTGTGCGTTTGCTTTTGTCTCTCAAACGGCTCCAGTCTTCTGCCCAAGGCGCCACACCATACTGGCCGACTGGGCCAAAGCCTGCGGCTTCACCGTTGCCACGGTTAAAAACGCCCCAGTCGTATTGGCGGCCAGAGGTACGGCCCTGTGCCCCGGTTGTACGCACGGGCTGGCCAGTGGGTGTTGCGTGCGGGTACAGCACAATGGACGGAAGTGGTGGGGCATGCACAGTTATGTTCTCGTGCGTTGTGGGCACTTTGGAGGCAGACACTGTGGCGGGTGTTACCGCTGGCGTAGTGTGGTGTAAGGCAGGGCTTTGGGCGTGTGCCAGCGGCACCATGCAAACTGTGGCAACAGAAGACGCAAGAAGCAAAAACCTTGAAAAGCCTGATGTCTGAAAGCCACGCATGGAGCAACCTTGAGGGAAAACGTTAATTAACTATAATTTATAGTGTTTAATAATAAAAATACAAAAATTACGATTTCACAATGGTAAAAATAACACCAATATAAAACGTATTAAATTTGTGTGCTGTTTTTGCATCAGGTTTGGTGTGCACGCTATCTGCACATAACGCATAGCTATATCAACACAATATGCGCCAAAAAGGTATGATGGTGCATGGGTTAAATAACACGTTTCTTTTTGGTTTATATTGACTGCAAATAATCTCATGCTATCGTGAAATGTAATGAGGTACGATGCTTTTCACCCTATGCAGCGGGAAGAGCCTGAAAGATGAAGGAGAAATAGGGCGTGTCTGGTTTTCTTTCGCGGCGTAAATTTTTGGCAGCAACGCTGCTGGTAGGTGGGGCTGCTTCTGGCCTTGTGTTGCACCCCCAAGCACAGGCTGATTCGTACCGTCTTTTAAATGTCTCATACGACCCAACGCGGGAGTTGTATGCAGATATTAACAAGGCCTTTGCCGCTCGCTATGCGCAAAGCCAGCCCGGTAATACGGTATTTGTGCGTACCTCTAATGGTGGGTCTGGGGCGCAGGCACGCTCTGTGCTGGAGGGCTCTCCGGCTGATGTTGTAACGCTAGGTTTGGCTTACGATATTGATGTGTTGGCCCAGCATGGCTTGCTTGCCCAAGACTGGCAAAAGCGCCTGCCGCATAATTCTACCCCCTATACCAGCACCATTGTGTTTCTGGTGCGCAAGGGTAACCCCAAACATATTCAGGATTGGTCAGACCTGATCCGTGATGATGTGCAGGTGGTAACGCCCAACCCCAAAACATCTGGCGGCGCGCGTTGGAACTATTTGGCGGCATGGGGCTGGGCCTTGCACCAACCCGGTGGCACAGAAGAAAGCGCTAAGGCATACCTTAAGCAACTCTTTAAGCATGTGCCCGTGCTTGATACAGGGGCCAGAGGCGCAACCAATAGCTTTGTGCAGCGTGGTTTAGGGGATGTGCTGCTGGCATGGGAAGATGAAGCCCTGCTTGCAGCCAAAGATATTGGCCCTGATAAGTTTGATATTGTGGTGCCTAAGCTCACTATTTTGGCAGAGCCACCTGTTGCCGTAGTTGATAAAAACGTGGCGCAACATGGCACGCAGGCTGTGGCTAAAGCGTATGTTGACTTCCTGTTCTCGCCCGAGGGGCAGCGCTTGGGGGCAAAGCATTATTTTAGGCCTGTTGACCCTGCCATTGCTGCTGAAAATGCCAGTCGTTTCCCTAAAGTGGAAACATTTGATGTGGCAAGCCTAGGCGGGTGGGCTGTCGTACAGAAAAAGCATTTTGCCGACCAAGGTATTTTTGACCAGATTATGGGCCGATAACAAATTTCAAATTATGTTTGTAAAAATGGCAGCCTCCTTAATTTGGGGGCTACCATTTTTTATAGGTTGGGAGCATTTTGTAAAAACTGCTTCTTTTACAAGCAAAATACCCGACCAGTTTATTGGTTTGGGTTTGTAAAACCACCTTTTAAAAAGGGCGAAAATTGCTTGGTTGGAAAGGTGGCCCGCTACTATAAAGCGGGGTCGGGGCATCTATAGGCCCCATTGTAGGCCGGCCCGGTGGTATGGGGGCTGTAAGGGGTGGCTGCATAGCGCTTTGGTCTGCCGGGGTCATGGCAAAGCGGTTGCGGGGTAGAGCTTGTGGGCATTCTTCACACATCCAGCGAATAATTTTTTCGCGTATTTCGCAGCGTAAATCCCAACTGCGTATGGCGGTGCGTGCACTTGCTGTTACGCGTATGGTCATGGTTTGGGCGGTGCAGTCAGAGACCTGTGCGCTAAAGTCTTTGCCTGTCCATTGGGGGCAGGCGCGTACAATTTCCTCAAGCTTGCTGCGTATTTTCTCTACGGGGGCGCGGTAGTCTACAAAGAGGTACACAGCGCCTATGAGTTCTGCTGAATTATACGTCCAGTTTTCAAAAGGCGTGTCGAGAAAATAGGCAATGGGCACAATACGCCGCCGCCAGTCCCACGAGCGGAGTACTACATAGGTTGAGGTAATTTCTTCAACCCATGTCCAGTCTCCTTGAAAGGCAATAAGGTCTCCCATGCGTATGGGTTGGGTCATGGCTATTTGCACGCCTGCAAACAGGTTGGCCAAGATAGGCCGTGCCGCCAGACCAGCAATGAGAGAGGCCGCACCGGCAGAGGCAAACAAACTTAACCCGTATTCTCGCACGGGTTCAAAGGTCATAAGTTCTGCCCCAATGGTGAGAATACCAATAAGAATTTCTGCAACACGGCGCAGTAGGCGTACTTGTGTGGCGTGTTTACGGGCCAGAATGTCATCGTCTTGGTCTGTTTGGGCAAAACGGGTGAGGTACGCATCTGAAATAACCCTTATGGTTGCCAGTATACCGTACCCCATAACTGCGACAAAGCTGATGAGGAGTAAGTGTGCAACGCTCTCTTGCAAATTACCGTGCAACCCACTGGCGGGGAGTGCAACGCTTACGGCCAAAATTACTACGGTAAGACGTACTGGCCTCCGTAATGCTTTGGTAAAAGAGCGCACAAGCGCCCCCCGTTTGGCACCGGGCACACGCATAAGAATACGGTCTGTTATAAACCTGCTAAGCAGGGCGGCTACAAGCCCTATAAGGCTGAGTACCAGCAAAGACACAACAGGCGCAGGCAACCAACTTAACCAACCACGTAAAGAGGTAACGTATGGTGTCATCTCTTTTTGCAAAGAGGCAGCCATCGGGTCTTTGGTTAGCGGTGCGGTAATACTCATAAGAAAAAAACAAGAACCTCATCTTACAGGCAAAAAAGGGCATCTCCCCACAATCATGGGGCGTGGGCACGCTGCGTGATGTGGCGCGCGTGTATAAAAGACGTGCGGGCGCGCACATGGTTCTGCTCTGGGGGGCAGAATCAGTCTTTTGTTGGGAAAAAGCGCAACAGGTAGGGGGCCTGTATACCGTACAGGGCGCGCTTTATAAACCGTCGGGCTGTGGGGTTTCGGCTGGTTTGCGGGCCCAACGCCACGCGCTCAGCCCTTGGCGGGCTAATTCACGGTGCATAATCATGATAGGCCATTGGCCAGAGCCTTGGTAACGGCCCATGCCATCTGGGGCAGAAAGTTTTTTGGCCAGTGCCTCAACTAACGTAACCGAGCGGTGGCGGCCCCCTGTGCAGCCTATGGCAATAGTTGCGTATTTTTTGCCTTCTTGCACAAAGCGTGGCAGCACAAGCTGCAACATGCTGTGTATTTGGTGCAGGAAGGGCTTGTAGTCTGCATCGTGTGCCACATAGGCCGCTACGTCTGCATCTAGCCCGGTTTTGGGGGCTAGCTGGGGGTCGTAATGGGGGTTACGCAAAAAGCGGGCGTCAAAAACAATATCAGCCTCACGCGGTAAACCTGCCGGAAAAGCAAAAGACATAAGCGCCACTGTAAGCCCTTGCCCAGAGCTGTCTTGCCACGGGCTAAAACGGCTTTCTACAAACTGGCGTAGCTCAGGTGGTGGCATGTCTGAGGTGTCAATGACCAGATCTGCCGCAGCACGGAGCGGTGCGGTCAGGAGTATTTCTTCCTCTATGCCTTCTTTAATACTGCCATGCAGGGCTAGTGGGTGCCTACGCCGGGTGGCTGTGTAGCGGCTGAGCAGCACGTTTTCTTCGGCAGTGGCATAGATAAGCTCAACGCGTAGGTTGGGGTTTACACGCAAGCGTGCCAAGGCTTCGAGCACGGCAGAGGCATCAAACCCCCTTGTGCGCGAATCAACCCCAATAGCGACAGGGCGCTCGGCTCTGGCAACAATATCGTCCAACATGCCTAAGGGGGGGTTATCAATGACCTCGTGGTCGAGGTCTTCCAGAATACGCAAAATGGAAGATTTGCCAGCCCCAGAAAGGCCAGACACAAGCAAAATACGGCGCGGTACAGGTGTTTCATCTGCACACATTGGCGTATTTCCTTATGGGGGCGGGTTGCGGGCAGAGTGGCATGGCATGCACCTGAACTGAAACTTTGTCTGCTGGGGTAGCCTATTATGCTAGGCTCACCCTATGTTGCGCAATATGTCAGTAGCGATCTGGTGGGGCAGGGCGTGATTGCGTGTTGTGCATGACAAAAAACGCATAGGCCTTGCGCTTTGTTGCGTAAGAGAAATTTGTTATTTTTTTGAACTGGCATTAAAGTGTTTTTGATATGATTAATCAAACACAGTCTCGTCATGCATCGAATGCTCAAGGCATAGGCCGTATAGAGCGTTTGCCGGTTGGGCTTAAAATTGCAGGCTTGCGTGCCCCCCACCCTGAGGGGCAAAGTATGGCGGAGCAGTGCCAAGCTGCGTTGGACGAGGGGCTGAAAGCGTTACAAGCCAGTGGTTATAGCCTGTCTGATGTAACCCGTGTGGTGTACCTCATCGCCGACGCCGCATCTTTCCCGACCTGTGCCCCCATTTTGCGGCATGTATTTGCAGAGAGTGAACCCTCTGTAACGCTTATGTGGGTGAAAAAATTGGCCGTACCTGCGGCTAAAATAGAATTTGAATTTTGCGTAAGTGAAGAGAGCAACGCTGCCTGAAGCGGCCCCTAGAAAGCCGCAAATCTTAGGCGCGTGGCAGTGTTACAATAAAGCGTGCCCCGGTAATATTACCCTTGGCATCGTGCCGGTTTTCAACGGCTATTGTTCCGTTTAACGCCTCTACAATTTGGCGGCTAATAGAGAGGCCCAGCCCTGAATGCTGGCCAAAATTCTCATTTTTAGGGCGTTCTGAATAGAACCGGTCAAAAATAGAATCGAGCTTGGCTTGGGGTATGCCCGGCCCTTCATCGCTCACGGCAAGTTCTACCATGCTGCCAAGAGGGGTGGCCTCTAAAACAATACGCCCATTAGGCGGCGAGAACGAAACCGCATTACCAATAAGGTTGCGCAGCACCTGCACCAGCCGGTCTTCTACGGCCAGCACGCGTAAGGGGTGCTCTGTTGTGTCTCCACTAATCTGGGTTGTTATAATTGGTTGGCCATCTGTGCGGGTGGCTTGGTGAATTTCTGCCAGCACAGACAGCAGCGGGCTTATGGCCATAGGCTCGGCTTGTGCGCGCGACATTTCGGCATCTAGGCGGCTAGCGTCTGAAATATCGGTAATCAGCCGGTCGAGTCGTCTTACATCTTGGTTAATAATGGTCAGCAAGCGGCGTTGCTGGTTTAGGTCTTCTATACGCAGCAGTGTTTCAATGGCTGAACGAATGGACGAGAGCGGGTTTTTGATCTCGTGGCTTACATCGGCTGCAAAACGCTCAATGGCGTCCATGCGTTTCCAAAGCGCTTGTGCGCTGGCCTGTAGAGCGCGCGCTACATCTCCAATTTCGTCTTGCCGGGCTAAAAGGCGGGCGGGCACGGTGCCTGTGCGGCCTGATGTCTCGCGCATAACCTGTGCAGCAGAGGCTAGGCGCAGCAAGGGGCGCGCAATGGTAAGCGAGAGATACCATGACAGCAGCACGGTAATAATAAGTACCATTAAAAACAGCGAGAGAATGGAAGAGCGAATAGCAAACACAGACCGGTCAACCTGTGCTGCGGCCCGTGTCAACTGGATAATGCCTACGGTGTGCCCATCACGAATGACGGGTTCGGCGACCGTAATAATAAGCCGCCCATTAGCCGTGCGCCGTATATAGGGGGGTGCTTCAGGTGGTGGGGGAAAGTTTGCATCTCTCAAGTCTTGCGGGCGGGCAGGGTCAGCGGGCAGGTCTGCCTCGTTTGTGTCTAAGGTAACAATGTCTGCGCCGTGGCTGTTCCATGCCCATGTGAGCAACCGTTCAAAAAAACCCGGCTCTCCCATAAAAGGTGGGGGCAGGCGGCGGTCTTGGCGGGAAGGTGAGAAGCGGTGTGGTGTAGGGTGGCCGGGTAGGTCGGCCAGATTATCGGCAATTAATTGCCCATCTGGGCCAAACAGGCGTGCATGAGCATTGGGGCTTGGTTCTGTCAGGCGTAAAAGCAGGCGGCTGGCGTGTGCGGCTTCTAGAACATACTCACCATCTGGGGTGAGTGTGTGGCTGCGCCCGCTACGGACAGCACTTTCACCTAATGCCCCGGCATAAATGCGGGCTTGCTCGCGCAACGCTGTAACCTCGGTTGCCAGCAAACTGTTCCGAAACTGGTTGAGGAACAGCATTGTTACGGCCAGCAAAGCCAAAGGCAGCACATTGACCAGCATAATGCGCCGCATAAGAGGCGAGACCCGCCGCCTGCGGGGGGCATCTTGCGTGGGCGGAGTGTCTTGCTCTGGCCCTTTCTCTCCCAAACCGGGCAGGCGTAGCCCCCGTAGGCGCGAGAGAGAGGAAGAAACAAGCATGCGGGTGCGGCTGGTCATGGCCGTGTTCAGTCTTCGCGGTAGCGGTAACCAATACCGTAGAGCGTTTCAATCTGGTTGAAGTTGTCATCAACCTGACGGAATTTTTTACGCACCCGTTTAATGTGGCTGTCTATGGTGCGGTCATCAACATACACCGTGTCTCCGTAGGCGGCGTCAATCAACTGGTCGCGGGACTTAACAAGGCCGGGGCGCAGGGCCAGCGTTTTAACCAGCAAAAACTCTGTTACGGTAAGCGGGACATCTTGGCCGTTCCATGTGCATTTGTGGCGTAATTCGTCCAAAGACAGCGAGCCGCGCGTTAAAGCGCCACCCACTGGCGTGCCAGAGGCCTCTGCGCGGCTGGCTTCATTACGGCGTAGCAGGGCGCGAATGCGCTCAAGCAGCAGGCGTTGTGAGAACGGCTTGGTAATGTAGTCATCTGCGCCAAGGCGCAGGCCCATAAGCTGGTCTACTTCTTCGTCTTTGGAAGACAGAAAAATAACGGGCAGGTGTGAGCGCGCCCGCAGCCGTTGCAGAAGTTCCATGCCGTCCATGCGGGGCATTTTAATATCCAGCACAGCCAGATCAACAGGGTAGGCGGTCAGGCCCTGTAAGGCCGATTCGCCGTCGGTATAGGTGCGAACATGAAAGCCCTCGGCTTCCAATGTCATTTGTACCGAGGTCAGGATGTTGCGGTCGTCATCAACCAGCGCAATCGTCTGCTTGGTACGCTCTACCATTGTCTGCGTGTTCCTTCCTCGCCAAAAGTGCAAGCCTTACAGCATACGCGGGTTTAAGCGTTTGCACTACAGGCTGTCGTATGACCTTACCGAGTGTTTTTGAAGCACGGGTTAAGAGGCTTGTAAAATCGTTATCGAAAAAAACGGCTGGGGCTTGTCGGCTTTAGGTGGGTTGCTTACTTCTTAGGGCATGACCCACGATACCGATCACAATACCGGTGCCGCCGCGGCAGAGCCAGGCAACACCGACCAAATAGCCCCCCTGCATGATGCAGCAGCCCCTACTGCTGAGCACGGGGCCGACGCAGCCCCTGCGGACGAAAGTGCTGCCAGCAAGCTGGAGCAGGAAGCCGCAGAATTTAAAGAAAAATGGCTCCGTGCAGAAGCCGAGAACCAGAACCTGCGTGCCCGCGCCAAGCGCGAGGTAGATGATGCCCGCCAGTACGCCGTGCAAAAATTTGCCCGCGATGTGGTTGAAGCCGCAGAAAACCTGCGCCGCGCTTTATCCAGCCTGCCTGCCGCACAGGAAGGCGAAGACAGCGTGTTAACGAAAATGCGCGAAGGCATTGAAAGCACCGAACGGTCTTTTATCTCCATTCTGGAACGCCACGGCATTAAATGTGAAGACGCGCAGGGCAAGGTGTTTGACGCCAACCTGCACCAAGCTATGGCAGAACAGCCCAGCGCCGAGCACGAGCCGGGTACAGTTATGCAAGCCTGGACCCCAACATGGACACTTCATGGCCGCTTGCTTAAGCCCGCCATGGTGGTGGTTGCCAAAGCCCCGGCCTAAAGCGGGCAAGTGGGCCGTATGGCATAAAAGGGTAATAATTTTGTTGCCCTTAGCCCCTTGCTTCTACTTGAAACGTGAAGGGGCACGCCATACATCATACTTAACACTCAAGGCCTGACCCAATAAGGCAGGCAGAGAGATTAGGACTTCACCCGGTGCTTCGGGCCAGGCGGGGTCGCTGAAGGAGAGTATATAAATGAGTAAAGTTATTGGTATTGACCTTGGTACAACCAACTCTTGCGTTGCTGTACGTGAAGGTAACGAAAACCGGGTTATTGAAAACAGCGAAGGTGCCCGCACCACCCCGTCTATGGTTGCTTTCACCGAAGGTGGTGAAATGCTGGTGGGCCAGGCTGCAAAACGCCAAGCTGTTACCAACCCAGAAAACACTTTCTATGCTGTTAAGCGCCTGATCGGCCGCCGTTACGACGATGCGACAGTGCAGAAAGACAAAGAAATGGTGCCCTACGCCATTGTTAAAGGTGACAATGGGGATGCATGGGTTGAGGCGCGCGGCAATAAATATCCCCCCTCAAAAATTTCTGCCGACGTTCTGGGCAAAATGAAAGAAACCGCCGAATCTTACCTCGGCGAAAAAGTGACGCAGGCCGTTATTACGGTTCCCGCTTACTTTAACGATGCTCAGCGTCAGGCTACCAAAGACGCAGGCCGCATTGCTGGTCTTGAAGTGCTGCGTATCATCAACGAACCAACAGCTGCTGCCCTTGCTTACGGCATGGAAAAGAAAAGCGGCGGTACGGTTGCGGTTTATGACCTTGGCGGCGGTACGTTTGACGTGTCCGTGCTGGAAATTTCTGATGGCGTGATCGAAGTGAAAGCCACGAACGGTGATACGTTCCTTGGTGGTGAAGACTTTGATAACCGCATCATTGGTTACATGGCAGATGAGTTCAAGCGCGAACAGGGCATTGACCTGCGCTCTGACAAGCTGGCTCTACAGCGACTGAAAGAAGCCGCAGAAAAAGCGAAGATTGAGCTGTCTTCTTCCAAAGAAACAGAAATCAACCTGCCGTTTATTACCGCTGATGCTTCTGGGCCTAAGCACCTTGTGCTGAAACTGACCCGCGCAAAGCTGGAAAGCCTTGTTGACGATCTGATCCAGCGCACGCTTGAACCTTGCAAAGCTGCTCTGAAAGACGCCGGTGTTACTGCTGCCGAAGTGGATGAAGTCATCCTCGTTGGTGGTATGACCCGTATGCCAAAAGTGATCGAAGCGGTTAAAGGCTTCTTTGGTAAAGACCCAGCCCGTAACGTAAACCCAGACGAAGTGGTGGCCATTGGTGCAGCTATTCAGGGTGCGGTGCTGAAAGGTGATGTTAAAGACGTTCTGCTGCTGGACGTAACCCCGCTATCTTTGGGTATTGAAACCCTTGGTGGCGTGTTTACCCGCCTGATCGACCGCAACACCACCATTCCGACCAAGAAAAGCCAGACCTTCTCTACCGCAGAAGATAACCAGAACGCCGTGACCATTAAGGTTTACCAAGGCGAGCGTGAAATGGCGGCTGATAACAAGCTGCTTGGTAACTTTGACCTGACCGGTATCGCCCCCGCACCGCGTGGCGTGCCCCAGATTGAAGTGACCTTCGATATTGATGCCAACGGCATTGTGTCTGTGTCTGCTAAAGACAAGGCAACTGGTAAAGAACAGCAGATCAAAATCCAGGCTTCTGGCGGTCTGTCTGATAGCGATATCGAGCAGATGGTGAAAGACGCTGAAGCAAACGCTGAAGCCGATAAAGCCAAGCGCGAACAGGTTGAAGTGCGTAACAACGCTGAAAGCCTTGTGCACCAGGTTGAAAAGTCTCTGTCTGAAGCAGGCGATAAAGTGCCCGCAGAAGATAAGAGTGCGGCAGAAGCAGCAATTGCAGACACCAAAAAAGCTCTTGAAGGCACCGATGCAGAAGCCATCAAAAGCTCTACGGAACGTCTGACACAGGCCGCCATGAAAATTGGTGAAGCTGTGTATAAAGCTGGTCAGGCTGAAGAAGGTGCTGCTGCTGGCGGTGCTGAAGCCAAGCCAAATGAAGACAAAATTGTCGATGCGGACTTCGAAGACGTAAACGACAAAAAGTCCTGATCGGACGCGACCTGACACGGTGGCAGGGTGGTAACACCCTGTTAGCGTAGTATTTTTCTCTGGCGTCCGCGCTTCTTGGAAGGCGGACGCCTTTGTCATATTTAGACATATGTTGCGCTCTTTAAGAGGCAAAAACCCCGTAAGAGGACATTCATGGCCACCCAAATAGACTATTACGAAATTCTTGAAGTCTCCCGCACAGCATCGGCTGATGAGCTCAAGAAAGCCTACCGTAAAATGGCCATGAAATATCACCCAGACCGTAACCCGGGTGATGCGGGGGCAGAGGCAAAGTTTAAAGACGTTAACCAAGCCTACGATATTCTCAAAGATGAGCAAAAACGGGCGGCTTACGACCAGTACGGCCATGCTGCCTTTGAAGGTGGCGGTGGTGGCCCCGGTGGTTTTGGCGGGTTTGGTGGCTTTGGCGGTGCAGGCGCTGGCGGTTTAGGCGACATCTTTGAACAGATGTTTGGCGATATGATGGGTGGCCGCCGGGGTGGTGGTGGCCGTGCGCGCACTGGTAACGACATTCAAACCCATGTTGAAATTACGCTGGAAGAAGCCTTTACCGGCGTCAAGAAAGATGTGAGCGTTATTACGCGTGTAGCTTGTGAGAGCTGCCACGGTACAGGTTCTAACGATGGGTCTAGCGGTGTAGAAACCTGCCCAAGCTGCCACGGTGCGGGTAAAGTGCGGGCAGCCCAAGGGTTTTTTGTGGTTGAGCGACCCTGCCCAACCTGCCACGGTTCGGGTAAAATTGTTAAAGACCCATGTAAGGCCTGCCACGGGGCTGGTACGGTCGAAAAAGAACGTACAATTTCTGTGCAAATTCCCGCCGGAATTGAAGACGGCACGCGCATTCGCGTAACGGGTGAGGGCGAGGCCGGTGGCCAAGGTGTACCAGCCGGTGACCTGTATGTGCATGTTTCTGTTGCCGAACACGCTATTTTCCAGCGTGATGGTGCCAATGTTTTCTGCCGTGTGCCGTTGCGTATGGGCCAAGCTGCACTAGGTACCGAAATTGAGGTGCCGGTGATTGATGGCAACCGGGCAAAAGTAAAAATTCCAGCTGGTACGCAAACTGGCGCGCAGTTCCGCCTGCGGGGTAAAGGTTTCTCGGTTCTGCGGTCTGGCGCGCGGGGCGATATGTATATTCAGGCAACGGTTGAAACACCTCAGCACCTGAACAAGCGCCAGCGTGAACTCCTGGAAGAGTTTGAAAAAGAAGCTGGTGAAAACGTAAAAGGCAGCCCTGAACATTCTGGCTTCTTTGCCCGTGTGCGTGAGTTTTTTGAAGGCTCTAATAGCTAACAAAGCCCACGTATAACTGGCCAGTAGGGAGTGGTTAAAATGTCAAAGCAGCCTTTGCGGGTAGGTATTGCCGGTATTTCGGGCCGTGTAGGCCAATTATTGGTTGAAGAAGTGCAGGCCGCAGGGGCTGTGCTTTCTGGCGGCACAGCGCGCAATCCTGCTACGGTAAGCACTGTGCCCGAAGGGGTGCCTGTTTTTGCTGACCTGGCTGATTTAGCTGCCATAAGCGATGTGGTTATAGACTTTACGCATGCAGAGACCGCTATTGCGCATGCAAAAGCAGTGGCAGCCCACGGCACAGCGTGGGTATTAGGCACAACTGGGCTTTCTCCAGAGCAGAGCAAAGCAGTGCGAGAAGCGGCTAAAAAATGCGTGGTGGTGCATGCCGCTAATTTTTCGGCAGGTGTCACACTTGTTTCTCGGTTGGCACTCATGATGGGGCAGGCTTTACCCGCCGAAACATATGATGCCGAAATTGTGGAAATGCACCACCGGCAAAAGGTTGATGCGCCTTCTGGTACGGCATTGGCCTTGGGGGAATCCGTGGCGCAAGGGCGTGGTGTTGCCTTGGCTGATGTGCGCGAAAGCGGACGGGACGGCCATACCGGGCCACGCAAAACAGGTGCTATTGGGTTTGCGGCCCTACGGGGTGGCCAAATTGTGGGTGAGCATGAGGTGCTTTTCACCTCAGCCGATGAGCAGATAACCATAAGCCACCGGGCTTTTAACCGGCGCATTTTTGCCACTGGTGCCGTGCGGGCTGCCCAATGGGGGGCTGAGCAACCCGCCGGTTATTACGGCATGGAAGATGTTTTAGGCCTGCCACCGCTTTAAAAGGGTGTGCAATAATTTAACGTTTATTTTTGTAAATAAAAATAATCCATGCCCATCTCAGCCCTTATAGGGTAAGGGCTGAGGGCTGAAAAACCGCGCTAAATAGGCGGGTAATGCGTCTGGCGCATGCAGGTTGGGGGTTTGTCCTTTTGCGTGCATAGCCGCAATACACTTGACCATTGCCCACTATTCCGCCACACGGTTCCGTCGCCTTATCTCTAGGGCGGCGTTCACAATTCCTATTTCACAGTGCGTGGGGCAGACGGCACCATCATGCGTAAAGACGGCGATTTCCTGTTCACTTCAGAATCTGTTTCTGAAGGTCACCCAGATAAGGTTGCAGACCGGATCAGCGATACTGTTCTTGATGCTTACCTTGCCGCAGACCCGGAAGCGCGCGTGGCCTGTGAAACAATGGTCACCACCAACCGTATTATTCTGGCGGGTGAAGTACGTGGCCCGGCTTCTGTCACGTCTGAAGGCCTTATTCAGGCAGCGCGTGATGCCGTAAAAGATATCGGCTACGATCAGGAAGGTTTCTCCTGGCGTAAGGCTGATGCCGCCAATTACCTGCACGCACAGTCCGCTGATATTGCTGTTGGCGTTGATAGTGCCGGTGAAAAAGACGAAGGCGCAGGCGACCAGGGTATTATGTTCGGTTACGCATCGAACGAAACAGATACCCTTATGCCTGCTCCAATTTACTATGCGCACCGCATTTTGCACACCATTCGCGACCTGCGTCGCGCGGGTGATGCACGCGTTGCTGGCCTGCAGCCAGATGCTAAAAGCCAGGTCACACTGCATTACTCTAATGGCCGCCCTGTTAAAGCGACATCTGTTGTTATTTCTACACAGCATGATGAAGGCATTAATCAGGCCGAACTGCGTGAGCGCCTTGGTGGTGTTGTGCGTGAGCAGCTGCCAGAAGGCTGGATGCCAGAAGATAAAGAATTTTACGTAAACCCAACCGGTGTATTCGTTATCGGTGGCCCAGATGGTGACTGCGGGCTGACAGGGCGTAAAATTATTGTTGATACCTACGGTGGCGCAGCCCCGCATGGTGGTGGCGCTTTCTCTGGTAAAGACCCAACGAAAGTTGACCGCTCAGCCGCTTATGCCTGCCGCTATCTGGCCAAGAACGTTGTGGCTGCCGGTCTTGCAGACCGTTGCACCATTCAGCTTTCTTACGCCATTGGCGTCTCTCATCCGCTGTCTGTCTACGTTGATCTGGACGAAACCGGCAAAGATGTTGATGAAGCCCGCCTTGGCAGCATTCTGCGCGATGTTATGGATCTGACACCACGCGGTATCCGTAAGCACCTGCGCCTTAACCGCCCGATCTATGCTGAAACATCAGCTTATGGTCACTTTGGCCGTACACCAGACGACGCCCGTGATAACTTTACATGGGAACGGACTGACCTGGTTGACGCTCTGCGTAGCGCCCTGAACCGCTAAAGTTTAAGGGTTGCAGAGATCATGACGGAGGACGTACGCGCACCAGATGTCAAGCCGCCGCCCGAACGGTTGTATGGGCGGCAACGCGGGCACCCGCTGCGTCCTCGTCAGGAACGCTTGCTAGAAGAAGCGCTGCCTCGGCTGCGCTTCCCGCTTGAAAAAGCGGGCACACCAAAGCTGGGTTTTGGTAAAGAACCAGCCCAAATTTGGTTTGAGGTTGGCTTTGGGGGCGGAGAGCACTCCTACGCGCAGCATAATGCGCACCCCGATGTTGGCTATATTGCCTCTGAAGTTTTTCATAATGGCCTATGTTCTCTTCTCACCCGCCTTGTGCCGGTTGAGGAAGAAGCCACGGCGCCAATTCCCGATATGCTGCGGTTGTGGGACGATGATGCCCGCATTCTGCTAAAGGCGATGCCTGAAGCCAGCGTGGATCGGTTGTTTTTAATGTTTCCTGACCCGTGGCCAAAAGCCAAGCATGCCAAGCGCCGCTTTGTGCACCCGCATAATGTTGAGCTGGTAGCCCGCGTGCTTAAGCCCGGTGCCGTGTGGCGTGTAGCGAGTGACGACCCAACCTACCAGGCATGGGTTGAAGAGGTGATGGGGGCCCAGCCCTATTTTGATGCCCCCCCACCCGTGACAGAACGCCCGCAAGGGTGGTTTCCTACACGGTACGAGGCCAAGGCCATTGCCGCGGGCCGGCAGCCGCTTTACTGGACATTTACCCGCCGTTAAGGGGCAGTTCTGCCTTTGTGGTGGTTGCTCTTGCACGGCAGGTTGGGTAAGCAGCGGCTTTACAGCTTTTAGCCGTGCGAAAGGTCTCCGTTTATGAGCCACACCCCGCTGCCCGTGCGCCGCGCCCTTATTTCTGTTTCAGATAAAACCGGTCTGCTTGACCTTGGTCGCGCTTTGGTCGCGCATGGGGCAGAAATTTTGTCTACTGGTGGCTCAGCCAAAGCCTTGCGTGAGGCTGGCCTGCCCGTAACCGAGGTTTCTGATCATACGGGTTTCCCTGAAATTTTGGATGGCCGCGTTAAAACGCTCGTGCCCCAAATTCATGGTGGTATTTTAGGCCGTAGAGACCTGCCAGCGCATGTTGGCCAAATGCAAGAGCACGGCATTGCTCCTATCGATCTGGTAGCCGTGAATCTTTACCCGTTTGAAAAAACCGTGGCGTCTGGCGCTGGCGCAGAAGACTGCATTGAAAATATTGATATTGGTGGCCCAGCCCTTATTCGCGCCGCTGCAAAAAACCATGACCACGTTGTAGTGCTAACCGACACAGCGCAATATGCTGGCTTGATTGAAGCCCTACAGGCTGGTGGCAGCACATTAGAGCAGCGCCGCGCCTATGCTGGTGCCGCTTACGCCCGCACTGCCGCTTATGATTCTGCTATTGCAACATGGTTTGCTGCGCAAGCTAACATAGACCTGCCAGAGCGCTTTACCCTTGCAGGCCAGCGTGCAGAAGTGCTGCGTTACGGTGAAAACCCCCACCAGCAGGCTGCTTTCTACCGTGATGGCAGCACCCGCCCAGGCGTGGCTACTGCCACACAGGTGCAAGGTAAGGCGCTCTCTTACAACAATATTAACGACACCGATGCTGCGTTTGAAGCTGTGGCTGAGTTTACGCAGCCTGCTGTTGTTATTGTTAAGCACGCCAACCCCTGTGGCGTAGCAACCGGTACGTCTTTGGTAGAGGCATGGCATAGCGCCCTGCGTTGCGACCCCGTTTCTGCTTTTGGGGGCATTGTAGCCCTTAACCGTACGCTGGACGCAGCTACGGCAGAGCAAATTGCAACACTCTTCACAGAAGTTATTGTTGCACCTGATGCGGAAGCAGAAGCCAAGGCTATTCTGGCCCGCAAGAAAAACCTGCGTTTGCTACTAACAGGCGCGCTGCCTAACCCGGCTGCGGCTGGTGTGGTTGTGCGCTCTGTTGCTGGTGGCTTTTTGGCCCAAACCCGCGATAACGGGCAGATTACTCCAGAGTCTCTGAAGGTGGTGACCAAGCGCGCCCCTTCAGCACAGGAAATGGAAGATCTGATGTTTGCCTTCCGTGTGGCAAAGCACGTTAAGTCAAACGCGATTGTTTACGCTAAAAACAACGCAACCGTTGGTATTGGTGCAGGCCAGATGAGCCGTGTCGATTCGGCACGCATTGCAGCCAGCAAAAGCGCTGAAGCAGCAAAAGCCGCAGGGCAGGATGCACCGCTTACACAAGGGTCTGTTGCGGCCTCTGATGCGTTTTTCCCGTTTGCTGATGGGCTTGAAACCATTGTGGCGGCAGGTGCTACCGCGGTTATTCAGCCCGGCGGCTCTATCCGTGATGATGAGGTTATTGCCGCAGCAGATGCTGCCGGTATTGCCATGGTCTTTACTGGTATGCGTCATTTCCGCCACTGACACGCTTTTACGGCGCTTGTCGGGCAGGCGTTCTTGCCGAACAATGCCGTAGAGTTCCACACATCTCTGCCCGGTTTGGCTGTTAAAAGACGGGCAGAGGGTTACATTGGTTGACCCATGCGCACCTTGCTTTTTTCTGCTGTGTCTTTTTTCGTAGCATCTACTGTTGCCGTTGCTGCTCCGGCGTCTAAACCTGCGGCATCTGCTTCGTTTGCTGCCCATCAAACCGTGACAGAAAAACAGGCTACAGGCCTTTATGACCTGTCTGGCCTGCCGCAATTTACGGGCAAAGTTGCGCAGTTTTTGCCAGCGCCACATGGGGGCGTACTGGGTGTGGTCTTAACAGACGGCACACAGGTTTTGGTCTCTCCAGACCAAGGGCATACAGTGGCCGGGCTTATTAAGCCCGGAGACACGGTGTCTATTCAAGGGTTAAAAGCCTGCAGCTTGCCGCTTATACGGGCCTTTAGCCTAACCAGCCCCCGTGGCCGTAGCATGCAAGACAGCTTTATTGTTATGCCCCAGCAGTCTCCCGAAATGATAACCGGGCCAGACCTTGTGCTGCATGGTGACATTTGGATGCCGCTTTACGACCTGAACGGTCAGGTAAGTGGTGTTATTTTAAAAGACCATACGGTTATTTACCTTGCCCCGCGTGAGGCAACGCGACTGGCTGCATGGCTTAAAGCCGGGCAAAGCATATATGCCGTTGGGACAGGCACCAGTGGTGAGCTAGGTATTGCCATTGATGCCCGCGAAATAGGCCCTACCGCAGCCCAGATGGTCGGTGTTGCAGTAGGCAATGCCCCTGCGCCAGGCCCTGCTCCGGGCAGTGCTGGGTATGACATTATACCCGGTTCAGAATAATTTTTGGCGTGATTTCATAAGCCATTAACTCTCACGTGCGAACTTTTCCGAGTTCTTTGCGTTCTCAACCGCAAGGGACATGTGGCCAGCCTTCTTTTAAGACAAAGGCTGGCTTGGAAAGTGTGAGGAGAGACGTAAATGGCTATTTTGCGCTGGGTTCTAATTTTTCTGATTTTAGCACTTCTTGCCTCCCTTTTCGGGTTTGGTGGGGCAGCGGCCAGTTTTGCCGGTGTTGCTAAAATTCTGGTGTTTGTGTTTGTTGTGTTGTTGGTTATCAGCTTCTTTTTTGGGCGTTCTCCCTAAAACAACAACGCATATTAAGTCATTTTCTAAAACGCGGGGTTACAGGCCCCGCGTTTTTTTATGGTTATATTTGCAAGCAATACGCAATTGCATCTTTTAAAGTCATTGCCTACACTGGCGCCGTTCAAAAGGCGCTGTGCCTGTGTAGGAAAGTAAAGCGGATGCTGGTTTGCATACCTGATGTCTTAACACCAGATGAAGTGGCATATTGCCGTAAAGTGCTAGATGGCGCTGGCTGGGTAGATGGTAAAGTGACCGCAGGTGAGCAGTCGGCTAAAGCAAAATATAACCTGCAAGTTCCAGAACATTCAGATGAAAGCAAGGAACTTGGCCAGATTGTGCTTAAGGCTCTGGGCCGTAACCCAACCTTTACAAGTGCAGCCTTGCCGTTACGTGTGTACCCACCCCTTTTTAACAGATACGACAAGGGCATGAATTTTCATGCCCATGTTGATAACGCCATTAGAGCTTTACCCGGCACAGGGTTTCGTATTCGCACAGATGTATCCAGCACGCTGTTTTTAAGCGACCCAGAAGATTATGATGGGGGTGAACTGGTTATTCAGGACACATATGGCACGCAAACCGTTAAGCTGCCTGCCGGGCATATGGTTGTGTACCCCTCTACCAGCTTACATTCGGTAAACCCCGTTACACGCGGGAGCCGGTGGGCATCATTTTTCTGGTCGCAGTCGCTTGTGAAAGACGATAGTAAGCGCGCCTTGCTTTATAATTTCGACCTCTCGATTATTGAGACGCGCAAGGCCTTGCCAGATGACCACCCCGCAGTGCTGGGGCTTACAGCCACGTACCATAATTTGGTGCGGCAATGGGCTGAAATATAATCTGTGGGGGGTAAATGCCCCCACATGTTCATTAAGGGGCAGATGCTGGGGTTGTGTTTACAAAGCCTTTATCGTTTTTAAAGAGTCTGTTTTTTGTAACACTTTCTTCAAACGCGCTAAACTTATTTTCTAAGGTCATTTGTAAGCGTGCTTTATCACTATTTTTGAGAAAATTGGTGCAGGTCGTGCTGGCCTTTTGGGTGCAGGCGGGTGTGAGTGTGCCGTGTTGCCATAGGCTTGCACCGGGTAGAAACGCATAGGTTAGCCCATTGCGGGAGAGTGTTTTTAGCTCTTGGTAGGTGAGGGGCCATGTTGTGGCTGCCCGGTAATAGTCTTGCGTTAGGTCTGCGCGCGATACGCCTTCATCATCTGTAGACAAAGCAAGCGGCACACCTGCCCGCCAATACAGTGCAAAGGGGTGTTCTTTACCTTTTACGTTTAAAATCAGGTCGTTACTGGTCAGGTTAATTTCAACCAGAATATTGTTTTTTGCCATTGTTTGCAAAAGGGTAGGGGCGTTTTTTTCCCATATTATATCAATGCCGTGGCCAATGCGCTTGGCCCCTGCCACGTTAACCGCGGCCTCAATATGGTGCTCAAGCCCTTCTGGCGGTACAAGGCCCGGTACTAGCTCACCCGCATGCAGGCTTAGTTTTACATCGGGGTAGAGTGCGCCAAGGGTTTTAAACATACGCATGTGTAGGTCGTAATCGCGCATGGCTATGGTGTTGTCTTCTGGGGCAACAAAATTGAGCCCGACAAACCGTGGGTCTGCCTGCACAACATTATACCCGGTATAGAGTTGGGAGAACACAGCCGGGGGCGGTAAAACACGCACGGTTTGGTAAAGATAGCGTACCGTAACATGGCAACCGGGGTGGGCTTGTGGTGTGCCGCACTGTAGCAGGGTGTTAGCACGTGCCTCCATATCGTCAGTTTCTTGTTTTACGGCCTGTAAAAGGTTGGGTAGGTCTTTTTGTAAGTTGGCTATGGCGGCTTGAAAATTTTCGTCTTCTAATGGGTGTTTACCACCTGCGGCAATGAGTTGGCCAAGAGCGGGAGAAACCATAAGCTCTAGGTAGGTAATATGTTCATTGGCGGCGCGGTCTAGGGCTTCGGCTAGGCTGTCGCCGCTATGTTTGCTGGTTAAGGCGGCAAACTTGTCAAACGTTGCAAAAAAATGGTCGTGGCCAGAGCGGTCTTGTGCTGTGGGCACAAAGTCCCGCATAGACAGGGCATCTATCATGGCTGTTGTGGTGGTAGCATTGTGGGGCAAAGCTGTGGCTGGCAGTTGGCTTTGCTGCTCTGGCTTGGTGCAGGCATTTGGTAAAATGCTGTTTGTTTCTGTGTTTACACATAGGCCATCTTGGGCGGCCCATTTCAGGTAGCTTTCTGCATAAATGGCCCCTACCAGATGGTTATGTAAATCTGCCCCTTTAGGAAACTGGCGCAAGAAAAGAGTTAAGCGCTCTGGGTCTGTGCGCAGGGCTGTGTAAAGCTGTGCGGTGGCTTGCTCTGGTGTAAGTGGCGCCCCTATGACGTTAAGGGGCACAGCAAAAAGGGCACTGGCAAGCACAACAGAGCGCAAAAGCATGAGACGTATCCTGAACAAGAAGCTGTCTGCCTTCTTAGCAGAAACTAGCAGGCTCAGGCGTACAGAAAAGCGGTGCGGCGCTCGTGTTATTTGTGGCTTACCGGGCAAGGGGCTGTGTGGTTGCGTAGCACGGTGCCCATGGCGGCATCGTGCGGTAGGGTCGCGCCGTAACGGGCGGTGTAGCGGGCGGCAAAGGCTTCTCGCTCTAGGCGTTCGCAATAATCTAGGTAGCGAATAAGGGCGCGTTCTGCGCGCTGTGTGGCTCCATAAATACGCTTGTAATGGTGCCAGAGCTTTAAGGCGTTAACAGACCAAGCATCGTAACTATGTTCGTGTAGGCGCTGCCTAATGCTGGGGGGGAGCTGGTCAAAAGCGGCCCACTCATTGCCCTCGTAACGGTGCCAAATTTCGTGGCGGGGGGTACGTTCGTTGGAGTGCTGAATGCGAGTGGGCATGGCGCGTCCTTGGTTTTGTTACGGTAGGCTCTTGCGCTCTGGAAAGAGAGTAGTGGGTATTATTATGATATAACATAACTATAAATCAAGGCGCCTATTAGGCTCAGTCTGGGGGGCGTACTTTCATGTGTGTTTCTACAGAGGTGCTCCAGCCCATTAAGCTGGCCATAGAGGGGGTGTTTGCTTTATGCGGCATACAGCGCAGGCCGTATGAGCGCGGCAGGGCGAGTTTACTAAAAGGGACGCACCACAGCTTATGTTAACCCGGCTTTTTCCTGTTTGGGCACTTCTGGTATCTGGCCTAGCTGTGGCTGTGCCAACAGTTTTTAGTGTTTTTACACCGGCCATTATGCCTTTGCTGGCATTTGTTATGTTTACTATGGGGGTGTCTCTTACCCCGGCAGATTTTTGGCGTGTAGCGCGTAGGCCCGGGCCGGTTTTGGCGGGGGTTGGGCTGCATTATTTGGTTATGCCCTTTGGAGCTTGGCTTATTGCGCACTTACTGGCTATGTCGCCCGCTCTTACAACCGGCATGGTGTTGGTAGGCTGTGTTTCAAGCGGTACAGCCTCTAACGTTATGATCTACCTCTCCAAAGGCGATGTGGCGCTGTCTGTCAGTATCAGCGCGTTTTCTACACTGGTGGGTATTGTTGCAACACCTGTTTTAACCCGTTTTTATAGTGCCGCTACTGTAGCGGTCGATAGCTGGGGGCTGTTTTACAGTATTGTTACTCTGGTTGCTTTGCCTGTGCTGGCAGGTGTTGTGCTTAATATGTTTTGTGGGCGTATGGTAAAACGTGTTGAGCCAGCCCTGCCTTTTGTGGCTATGGCGTCTATTTTGCTTATTATTGGTTGTATTGTAGCGGGTGTAAAACCTTCGCTTGCAGCCGTGGGGCCAGTGCTGTTGCTGGGGGTTGTGCTGCACAATGCCCTTGGTTTGCTAGGCGGTTACTGGGGTGGCCGCCTGTTAGGGTTTGAAGAAAGCGTGTGCCGCACTCTAGCCTTAGAGGTTGGTATGCAAAACTCAGGTCTGGCGGCAACATTGGGGCGTTTATATTTCTCGCCGCTTGCAGCGTTGCCGGGGGCTGTTTTTTCAATATGGCATAATATTTCAGGTTCTTTTTTAGCCTCGTACTGGTCACATAAGCCAGTCAACGGGCAAAAGCAGGGGTAATAAAAAACGCCCGGCATAAGCGTGCCGGGCGTTAAAAAGCAGAGTGTAAAACGCGCTTGTTTGTTATAAAGCCTTGCGAAATTCTTCTACTTTTTCTGGGGTAACGTGGGCATCTCCGCTGCCGTAGGTGGCAGTGAGGTAGTTTGTGAGTTTAGCAATTTCGCTATTGCTCAGGCGCTGCACGTCTGAGTGGCTGTCAAAGCCGGGCATACCTGCGTGGCCATCTTTGGTGTTGCGGTTAACACCGTGCAAAATGGTCATAACCAGGTTATCTGGCCGCATACTGCCTACAGTAGAGTTTGCAAACAGAGAGGGCGCATACTGGTCTAGCGTTCCTGCGCCATTATGGCCGTGGCAGGCAGAGCAGTTGGCATCATAAATATGCGGGCCATCCATTTCGCTTAGGTCATCTATGCGGGTTGGCTCTTTGGTGCGCAGGTCTGGGGTGTCTTGTGCGGCCCCAAAACTGTCACGCGGTTTGTGCTCAAGGTCATCTTCCATTGCGGGTACTTGTAAAACGTAGGCCGCAATGGCGTGCAGGTCTTTATCGGTTAGTTTGCTGGTGCTGTGCTCTACTGCTTCCCCCATAGGGCCAGCGGCTTGGGCGTGGCCTTTTAGGCGGCCTGTGCGTAGGTAAGCCACAAGGTCATCTTCAGACCATGTGCCAATGCCACTGGTTTTGGATGAGGTGACGTTAGGCGCGTACCATGCCCCCAAAGAGGCCCCAGCAAGGAAGTGATCCTGCTTTTCGCTGAGCATAAAATTACGCGGTGTGTGGCAGGTGCCGCAATGTTCCAGCGCTGTGGTAAGGTAACGGCCTCGGCGCATGGGGTCATACGTTGCGGAATCTCCCGTTTCTGGCTGCTCTTTTGTGGTTACAAAATTCCACGCTGCCATAGCACTGCGCATATTAGCCGGAAAGCTCAGCTCTGTTGGTTTGGGTTGCGTAGCAACGGGCTTAACGCTGTCTTTAAACCATAGATAGAGCGCGTGTACGTCTTGGTCTGTCATACCTGCGTAAGAAACATAGGGCATAACAGGGTACAGATAGGCACCATCACGGCGCACACCGTGGCGCACGGCTTGGTCAAACTCTTGCTCGGTATAAGCACCAATACCGTGCTCAGGGTCTGGGGTAATGTTTGTTGAGATCACATCGCCCATAGGCGTGCTAATTTTTAACCCACCTGCATAAGGTATGCCGCCGGGTTTGGTATGGCAGGCCACGCAGTCTGCTGCGGTGGCAATATAGGCACCGCGTTCAAGCGTTGCGGCATCGGCACCGGTTGTTGCAGCCTGTGCTGGTGCTGGTGCTGGTGCTGGTGTGTCTGCCGTAGGAGCTTCGGCTTTAGGGGGTGTTGCCGTAGCTGGGGTAGAGGGGGCAGCCGGTGGGGTATTGGGCGCAGTGCCTTGCGCTTGCGCAGGCATAGCGGCGAGTGCACCAATAAGCGCACTCGAGCCGAACAGAGTGTACACACCCTTTATAAGAGAAGACATGAAAGTATTAGGCATGGACAAGCTCTTTTTTCAGCGTGTCGGCCACACGCAGGGCAAGGGCAGCAACAGTTAGGGTAATGTTGCCGGTACCAACGGTAGAAAAAACAGAGGAGCTGGCAATAAACAGGTTCTCATGGTCGTGGGTACGGCAAAAGCCATCAACCACAGAATCTTTGGGGTCTGTGCCCATAATGGTGCTGCCAGAGGGGTGGTCTTGCGGGAAGTAGCCCGGTGTCCACTGTTCATCTGTGCCATGCATAAGGCCAATAAGGTCTTTAAAAACACCGCGTGTGTGCTCACAACTTTTAACGGTATAGTCTGGCAGTTTATAGTAAACATCTGGGTGCGGAATGCCCAGAATATCTTTGTTGGTTTTGCTTAGTGTCAGGCGGTTTTCTGGGTCTGGCAAGGCTTCGTTATGGCTAAACAGGCGTACAGTATGGGCAGCCAGATACCGTATTTGCTCTTCCAAGTCTTTCCCGACATAGCCTTTAGAAATGGCAAGCTGTGTTGCAAGGTCAACTTGGTTGTCATCAACCATGTGCACAAGGTAGGCCCCACGCTCAGAGCGCCAGCTTCCATCACGGAAATTGTCAATCACGTTGGTTTCAAGCGGGCCGCGGCCCGGCCAGAGCGCTTTATCACCACTAATAAAGGTAACCTGCACACCGGTATGGTCCATCATGTTACGGCCAACATGGCCAGAACTGTTGGCAACACCATTGGGGCTTTGGTCATCTGCTGAAACCAAGAGCAGTTTTGCGGTTTCAATACAGTGGGCGGCAATAACAAAATATTTGCCTGTTACGCGGTGCGAGCCTTTATCGGGGTCCATATAATGTACGGCAGTTACGCGTTTGTTCGCACTGTCGCGCTCTATACGGTACACGACCGCATTGGGCACAAATTTAGCCCCGGCGGCTTCTGCATGGTAAACTGAATACCCGCCATTATACATGGCCCCAATGGGGCAAATAGGCATGCAGTTATTATGGCCTTCACAGGTTGGCCGGTTATCATATGGGCGCGTGTTACGGGCTTGTGGCTCGTGCACAACGCGGTAGGGTGTTTTTTCGTTAATAAGTTTACGGAATTGCTGCGCCGCGTACGAAATTGGCAGCGCTTCCATAGGGTAGGGTTGCTTGCGCGGAGAGCCGAGGTCTTCTTTTGCGGGGTCTGGGCCGCATACGCCCATCATCACCTCAGCCTGATAATAAAATGGCTCTAGGTCATCGTAGCTTAGCGCCCAGTCGCGGCCTTGGCCGTAGCGGGTTTTTAGCTCAAAGTCTGATGGGAGATAGCGCCAAGCGCACCCGGCCCAATGCCATGTGGTGCCACCCATCATACGTAAATAAACCTGCTGGTAGGCCTCTGCATTGGGGCCGCTTGTGTGCAGGTACTCGTTAGGGGTCATCTGGTTTGGGGGGTGGCGCGCCCACGGCACAGCCGGGAAAGGCCCTTGGTAAGAAGGCTTGTTTTCCAAATTACGGAAGTTATCTACAAAATGCTGGCGGTCTACACGCGGGCCAGCTTCAAGCACAATAACGGAAATACCAGCACGAGCCAGTTCGTTAGCGATAGAGCTGCCAGCCACGCCGGACCCTACGATCACGACATCGGCAGAGAGAGTTTGTTCTGAAGACATGGGGCTTGGGTAATCCTGCGCTCTTAGGTCGGTTCAATAACGAACGGGGAGGGCGTAAGTGCGGGTTTGCCTGTGGGGCGCGCCACTTCGGGCGGTTTGCTCACCCAATAAAAGGGGCCGCCTGTGGCGTAGGTTTTGGGGTAAACTGCATCTTTCGTGATGTCGAACATCAGGGCAGAGCGATAAACAACAACTTTGCCATCTGCCACGCCGCGGTACCAGCCTGCCAGAATGTCATGAATAACCTCTTTCAGGCTTGGGTCTTCATGCTCTGCAGCGCGGGCAAACTCTGCTGCGCTGGTGGGCTTGCTGTTTTCGAGCAAGGTGGCGAGCGCCTGAATTTTGGCTTGTCGGTCTGGGTTAGCATGCACAATGCCAACATATAGGGCAGTGCCAATGCGGCTATCTAGCGTTGTGCGGTCGGTTAAGCGTTCAGAGACCGCCATAAAACGACCTACTTCGCCGCTTTGCGCTGCCGTTTGGGCAGTTTGTGCCTGAGCTGATGAAAAAAGACCAGCGACCGAAAGGCCAAGGCCACCCATAAGGGCGTCGCGTCGGGCCATGCGCATAAGGCGGTTTAAGCGCATGGCGTTGGGCGTAGCACACCATTCCGCCGGTGGGAGACCGTTGCGGTCTTGTTGCATAAGCCTATGTCCTTACAAATTCAGGCTCTGCACGTCAGGCTGCGTGCAGAGAGGTGGGGGGCGATAAAGGTATAAAACTTACAGTATAACTATATTGGTAACGTTTTAGGCCGTGCTTGCCAAACTTTTGTGGCACAGAACAGGGTGATGCCTGAAACATGCCTTATTTTGCTTTTACGATGAAAGGTGTGCCAAATGCCTTTTAAGAACAGCGTTATTGGCTATCATTTGGGTTGTTGGCTTTATAGGCTGCATTTAGAGCGGCCAGCATGGCATCGTTCGGGTTACCAAAAGGCATTTGGTAAAGTTTTTGCCCTATGCGTGAAGAAAACAGACCCCACGCCTGCTTGCCATCTTCAGATAAAATAACATCAAACTGGTTTTGTGCGCAGTTATGCGGCTCGCACAAATGGCCAACGCGGTAGGTTTTACCAGCAATAATTTGGGGCATGGTGGGGGTAGAGGTGCCTTGCCCGGTGCTTACCCAGCCCGGCAACGTGGCCATGCTACGGTAGGCTTTGCTGTATTTTGGGTTTTGCGCCATGTCAGACACGTAAGAGGAAAGGTTTACGGTCTGCTCTGGCTTTTTTTGTGGGGCAGCGTGTGCGGCAAAAGGTACAAGTAAAGTGCACGCAAATGCTGCTTTTGAAAAATACTGCATGATACCTTTAACCCTACATTATTTTGGTTAAATAACACGTAGGCAAAAAGTGCGGCAGCAATAGGACACGAAGCTAAATGCAAACTTAAAATTTTGCGGTATAACTAGTGTTTTAATTTTAAGAGGAAGGGTGGTGCACCCGAAGAGACTCGAACTCCTAACCCCCAGATTCGTAGTCTGGTGCTCTATCCAGTTGAGCTACGGGTGCGCCTTGAGGCGGTTTGTAGTGCAGGGTTGGGGTACCTGACAACCCCCTTTTTTCATTTTTTTGAAATTTTTTATCAGTCGGCCCCAATAAAGTTTTTCCAAGCCCGGCTTTCCGGCCTTTTTAGGGTAATATGCGCCCGGCATTCTGGGGTGCCATAAACCCCTTCAAAGGTGTCTCCTACTGGGTGGGCCTCAAAAACCATTGGCAGGGGTTTGTGGTTTGCGTCTTCCATCATTAGGTCTGCATGGTAATGCTGCGTGGCTTTGTTGGGTGTGCCACGTAGAATAAGGGCGCCGGTCTCAGGGGCAAAAACCATATGCTTGGGTGTAATCTGCATAAGAGAGGGTGTATTAACCGGGCAGTTGTGCCCTTTGTCGGCCACCAAGGTGCCAATCCAGTCACCGTATGGGTCATCTGCGGCGGCGGCACCGCACAGCAGCCCTAGCCCTATAATACAGGTGCCCCCGGTTAAACGGCCCAAAAGAGTTTTGTGAAAGCCTGCCAGAACAGCCATCATATAAAGTGTGCTCCTGAATTACCTTGCAACCATTGTCTTAAATGTAGGGTGTAAGCAGGGCCACAGGAAGGCCACATAATGGCATTGTAAGCTTAAGAACCTTAATATTTGGGTGACGGCGCGGCCCTGCCGCTTTATATGCGCAGTTTGATTGTGCTGTTTCTCTTGCCGAGCAGCCCCCCTGACCTGACTATGCCGCTCCGGCGCTGACCAGAAAGACCAGTAGCCATGTCCGTTGAGACCTCCACGCCCGCAGCTTCCATCGCGCTGGATGAAGCCCTGCATCAGGATCGTATTCTGATTCTGGATTTTGGGAGCCAGGTGACCCAGCTTATTGCGCGCCGTGTGCGTGAAAGCGGTGTTTATTGCGAAATCTGGCCCTTTACAGCCACGGCTGAGCGTATTCGCGCTTTTGCGCCGCGCGGCATTATTCTTTCTGGTGGCCCAGCAAGTGTGACCACAGCAGACTCACCACGCGTGCCAGAGGTTGTGTTTGAACTGGCTATACCTGTGCTGGGCATTTGTTATGGCCAGCAGGCTATGTGCTTGCAGCTTGGTGGTCGCGTTGAAAGTTCTGACCACCGCGAATTTGGCCGCGCTTTTGTTGATATTGTAGAAGACTGTGCTCTGTTCCGTGGTGCATGGGCACGCGGTGGCCGCGAGCAGGTCTGGATGAGCCACGGTGACCGCGTAACCGAACTCCCCCCCGGCTTCCGTATTGTGGCTGTGAGTGAGGGCGCACCTTACGCTGTTATTGCTGATGAAGGCCGCCGCCTGTACGGGGTACAGTTTCACCCAGAAGTGGTGCATACGCCCCACGGCGCCGCATTGTTGCGCAACTTTACGCATAATGTGGCGGGTTGCTCTGGCACATGGACAATGGCTGGTTTCCGCGAAATGGAAATTGCCCGCATTCGGGAGCAGGTGGGCACAGGCCGCGTTATTTGTGGTCTTTCAGGCGGGGTCGATTCTTCTGTTGCCGCAGTGTTGATACATGAAGCCATTGGCGACCAGCTAACCTGTATTTTTGTTGACCACGGCATGCTACGTGCAGGCGAAGCACAAGAGGTTGTTGAAACCTTCCGTGGCCGCTTTAACATTCAGCTCGTACACCGCGATGCCTCTGACCTGTTCTTAAAAGAACTAGCAGGCGTCACAGACCCCGAAATTAAACGCAAAACCATTGGGCGTTTGTTTGTTGAGGTGTTTGAAGAAGAAGCGACCAAACTGGGTGGCGCACAGTTTTTGGCACAGGGTACGCTCTACCCAGATGTGATTGAGAGTGTCAGCTTTACAGGTGGCCCTTCTGTTACCATCAAGTCTCACCACAATGTGGGTGGCCTGCCAGAGCGCATGAATATGAAGCTGGTTGAGCCGCTGCGTGAACTGTTTAAAGACGAAGTGCGTGACCTTGGCCGTGAGTTGGATATTCCGGAAGCCATTGTTGGCCGCCACCCCTTTCCGGGGCCGGGGCTGGCTATTCGTATTCCGAGCTCTGACATCACGCGGGAAAAACTCGATCTGCTACGCCGTGTTGACAGTATCTTCCTTGAAGAAATTCGTGCAGCCGGGTTGTACGATGCCATTTGGCAGGCATTTGCCGTGCTTCTGCCTGTGCGCACCGTGGGTGTAATGGGGGACGGCCGTACCTACGACCAAGCCTGCGCCCTGCGTGCTGTAACCAGCACAGACGGCATGACAGCAGAAATTTACCCCTTTGACTTCAACTTCCTTAACCGTGTTGCGGGCCGCATCGTTAACGAAGTACGCGGCATTAACCGCGTAACCTACGACATTACGTCTAAACCACCCGGCACGATTGAGTGGGAGTGATTGTTCAATATTCATTTTCCTAGGTTATGGAAGCTTACAGCATTATATTATGTGAGCTCCCATAACGGTTTAATTATTTGGTGCCTTAAGTTGATATAATTTCACAATAAATGCATTATATGCTTTTATTTCATTTCTGTTAATATGCTCAGGTTCTGTTTGACTGTTCGGGTTGAGAGGCCTGTATTATAATGAATAATCCTACTGTTTGTGTCATAATTCCCTACTATAATGGATCGAAGTACATAGAACGCTCTGCGAATAGTGTTTTAGCTCAAACAATAGTCCCCAATGAGTTTTTGGTTGTAGATGATGGATCATCAATTGAGGAAAGCGAAAAACTAAAATATATATCCGAAAAATTAGGTTTTAAGGTTTTACGTAAAGAAAATGGAGGCCAAGGGTCAGCGAGAAATTTTGGTGTAGAAAATACAACTTCTGATTTTATATCTTTTCTTGATCAAGATGATTTCTATTTGGAAAATCATATTGAAATTTTGTTATCTGGTATTGAAAAAAAAGATCCACATTTTGGTTGGGTTTATGCAGACTTGGCTGAGGCTGATGAGGATGGTAATATTATTAGATGGGAAACTGTTAAGCATCACAGTAGTCATCCTAAGCGTTTTATTAATGATCTGATAGGTAATGATATGCATATTTTACCCTCAGCATCATTGATAAATCGGGTAGCCTTTAAAAGCGTTGGGGGGTTTGACCCGCAATTTACAGGTTATGAAGATGATGATCTTTTTCTTCGTATGTTTAGAAAAGGGTATAAAAATTATTTTTTAGATCAAGCTGTAACTGTATGGTGCATTAATAATAACAGTACTTCTTACAGTATAAAAATGAGTAGAAGTCGTTTAAAATATTTCAAAAAATTAGTAAGTTTTTTTCCAGATGAGCCAGATAAAGCTCGATATTACATGAAAGATTTAATTTTCAATAGGTTTAATTCACAGTTCATTGGTGAGGCATTTCGTTCTATTTGTACATCTAATACACCTCAAAGTAAAAAAATGTCACAACATAAGAACGAATTAGTTGACATTGCAAATCAATATATAAAAGTAATGTTAAATAATAAATATCTACCATTAAAAATAAAAATAAAAATATTTTTGCAAAGAGAGCTTATAAATACGAAATCAAAATATATTTTAACTTTTTGTTACTTTGTGTATAGAAAAATAGTAAAATAAAACATTCACTATTTATGCGTGCTTCATAATTTTGGAATTATGAGGCATGCAGTTATTACTGTATATATTCAGGAAATATAATTATTGAGGTAATGAGTTCGCAACGCTCATAAGTAGTTGTCCTAGCTCAGTTTTAATCATTTTCTGTGCATGGTTACGTAGCTGCGTTGCATCAATAAAGCCCATGCGAAAAGCTACTTCAGCTGGAGAGCCTACTAGCATTCCTTGGCGTGCTTGTATGGTATGCACAAATTGCCCTGCTTCTAATAAGCTATCTGGTAAGCCAGCGTCCAACCAAGCACAGCCACGGCCCAAGCGGTCGACGTGCAGGGAGCCTTCTTCTAGGTAAAAACGGTTGAGGTCGGTAATTTCTAATTCGCCACGTGCTGAGGGTTTTAGACGTTTGGCAAAGTCTAAAACACGGTGGTCGTAAAAATACAGTCCGGTTACAGCCCAATTTGAAGCAGGAGCACTGGGTTTTTCAACGATGCTTAAAGCGCGTCCATTTTTATCAAAAGAAACAACGCCATAGCGTTCTGGGTCGCGTACTTGGTAAGCAAAGACAGTAGCGCCTGCGGTACGTTGTGCAGCATGGTGCAGAGTTTTGTTTAACTCGTCTGCAAAAATCAAATTATCTCCCAAGGCAAGGGCGCAGGGAGCATCTTGCAACCAATCTTCAGCAATAAGAAACGCTTGGGCAATACCGTCAGGTGTAGGCTGGGTGCGGTAGGTAAAGTGTACACCAAACTGGGAGCCATCTCCTAGTAGCCGTTTAAACTGTGGTAAGTCGGCCGGGGTGCTTATAATCATAATATCACGAATGCCCGCTTGCATGAGCGTAGACAGTGGATAGTAGATCATGGGTTTGTCGTAGACAGGCAGCAATTGTTTACTGGTTGCTAATGTCATGGGGTGCAACCGTGTGCCAGACCCGCCAGCTAAAAGAATGCCTTTCATGGGGGTGGAAGCGGGTTTGTTTGTCATGGTTTGGTGGTTCTTAAACGGTGGCCAGTGTAGCGGTTAGCACGAATGGCCTCCCACCATGTGCGGTTTTGTAAATACCACTCCAGTGTACGCCGTATACCGGCTGTAAAATTGTGTTTTGCTTTCCAACTTAATGCGTGTTCTGCATGTGTGGGGTCTATCTCATAACGAAAGTCGTGCCCGGGCCGGTCTGTTACAAAGCGTATGAGGTTTGTGCGTGGGCCGTTTGGTGTTGGCGCTAATTCATCTAAAATTGTGCAAATGGTTGTGACAACATCAAGGTTAGTGCGAGGTTGGCGTGCGCCTATGGCGTAGGTTTCACCCGCTTTACCGTGTTCAATGGCTTTAACCAAAGCCTCTGCATGGTCTTCTACAAACAACCAGTCTCTTACGTTTTCACCTGTGCCGTAAACAGGCAGCTCTTTTTCTTCAATCGCATTAATAGTGACTAAGGGTATGAGTTTTTCAGGGAAGTGCCACGGGCCATAATTATTTGTGGTGTTGGTCACAAAAGTTGGCAAACCGTAGGTATGGTACCACGCACGCACAAGATGGTCAGATGCCGCTTTGCTGGCGGAATACGGGCTGCGTGGGTCGTAAGCTGTTGTTTCAGTAAAAGGTGGGTCGTTAGGTTGTAAGGCTCCAAAAACTTCGTCTGTAGAAATGTGATGGAACTTGAATGCGTCACGGTCTATTTTATCGAGGGTAAGCCAGTATTTGCGGGCGGCCTCCAAAAGCGTATAGGTGCCGACCATATTTGTTTGGATAAAAATGCTTGGCCCATCAATAGAGCGGTCAACATGGCTTTCTGCCGCAAGGTGCATGACCGCGTGCGGGCGGAATGTTTCGAATAAATGCTCTAGCGCATTGCTGTCGGTAATATCGGTTTTAGAAAAACGATAGCGTTCATTGGTGGCCACGCTTTCGATCGTTGCAGCAGAAGCAGCGTAGGTCATGGCATCTATATTGAGGATAGTATGATTTGTTGAATGGATAATGTGACGAATGACAGCAGAGCCAATAAAGCCACACCCACCAGTTAACAATATGCGCAAAAGTGCAGCCCTTATCCATCGTTGCCAAAAAAATTTGCAGTAATTATACGCTCATATAGTTTTCATGGGAATGCTTTTAAGAGCAAAATGTTACAATTTAATTAATTACAAAAAATTCACTTAAATGCAACGGAATGTTGAAAATTTAACGGCTTACGAATTATGAATGAAGTTTATGAATTTTTATTATCGTTAAATTATGTGAAAACCATAAAAATCACAGGAAGTATACTTTCTTGCAATTTTTATGGCTTGATAGAGTGGTTGTGAAAGCAGAATGGAGCGTGAAGTCAGACCCTTATTTATCCAACCACGGAGCGATAGGCAGGTTTTTGCTGCGTAGGAATTCGGGGTTGAAGAGTTTGGACTGGTAACGCGCACCTCCGTCGCATAGAATGGTCACAATGCGGTGGCCTGGGCCGAGCTTGCGGGCGGTGCGAATGGCAGAGGCTACGTTAATGCCAGAAGAACCGCCAACAGAAAGCCCTTCATCAATAAGAAGGCTGTAGATAATGTCTAGTGCCTCAGGGTCTGGAATGCGCTCAGCATCATCAATTGGGGCGCCATCAAGGTTGGCTGTTACGCGAGACTGGCCAATACCTTCGGTAATGGAAGACCCCTGTACGGACAGGTCGTTACTTTTAACCCACCCATATAGGCCAGAGCCTTCGGGGTCTGCTAAGACAATGTGTGGGGCTTTTACCGCTGCTTTTTGAGCGGCATCGTGTAGGCCAAGGGCAATGCCTGCCAAAGTGCCACCTGTACCACAGGCGCAGGTAAAGGCGTCTAGTTTGCCATCAAGTTGCTGCCAGATTTCAGGGGCGGTAGTGTGGCGGTGGCCTTCGCGGTTGGCAAGGTTGTCAAACTGGTTTGCCCACACATACCCGCCTTCTTCTGCCAAACGGCGGGAGACATGCACGTAATTGCCGGGGTCTTTATACGGTTTAGCAGGTACTAGCCGTAGGTCGGCCCCAATCATACGCAGAAAATCTATTTTTTCGCGGCTTTGGGTTTCGGGCATAACAATGATACACCGGTAACCGCGAGCATTTGCCACAAGTGTTAGGCCAATGCCGGTATTGCCAGCCGTGCCTTCAACCAATGTACCACCGGGTTTAAGCAGGCCCTTGCGCTCTGCATCTTCAATAATTGCCAAAGCTGCCCGGTCTTTAACGGATCCGCCGGGGTTCATGAATTCCGCTTTACCGTAAATTTCGCAGCCGGTTGCTTCTGATGCTTTGCGCAAGCGAATAAGCGGGGTGCCCCCAACGGCTGCTGGCATATCTGTCGAGAAAGATGTCCAGCCGGGCAGGGGGGCAGAAAGTGGGCTTTTGGTCATCTCGTTGCACCTTATTATGGGGTTAGGGTGGGCTTAGGCCCTTATGCAAAAAACAAGATAGCACGTTGGGGGCAGATGTCTTGCCTCACTAGGCTAAAACAGCTTCATGGCATTTATTGGCCAGCATCGGGCTCGGTTTCTGCATCGTACAGTACTTCTAGCACAGCGCACCACGGGTAGCGTTGGTCATAGCTTTTACCAGAGGAAGCCGAAATTTTGCCCTCTGTATCTGTGGGAACGTGGGTAAGGGCCACGGCGTCATCAATATTGCCGCCAATAATACTGAGCTGGTGGCCAAAGGGTTGGCCATTTTGGTTGGTGGCAACCACATAGCCACAATGGGCAGGAAACCCGTAAGAGGTTGGCAGGCTTGAAAATTTGACAGTGGTTTTGGCACGGCCACGGCCAACGCAAATAAGGTCTCCGGTTTTTGGTGCATAATGTGCGGGGTTTCTGGCCCGTAACACGGCTGATTGGCCAGAGGCCGCGGCATTAATATAAGTGGAATGGTTGGGTGAGTACGGAAAGCGGCTATTAGCCCCGGCCACACGCATAACGTAAGAAATAAAGGCGGCAGACCACGCATAGTTGCCATCATGCACAAAGTCTGTGAGTTGGCCGTTACCATCGTGCTTACCTGTCCATGACACCTCGGTCATGTCAGGGTCCATGCCAATCCACCAATACTCGCCCACACGTTGCCATAGGCCGGGGGCGCGTTCTGGTTTTACAGCAGCGGTTTGGGGTTCTGGGCGTTGTTCGGGGTCATCATCATTAACCGGGCTGCCAAACAACCGCCACTCGCGCATGGCTATGGCAACAACGTCTTGTCGGTTAAAGGGCGTGAAGTTACGGCTGGCAAAATCTGGCACATGGGGGTTGTAGCCATAAGCCCCCGCTGAGCCTGCCCCGGCAGATGGGGCAGAGCCGGGTGTGGGCTGGGCGGCACAGGCTGCAAGGGCCAGTGGGGCCAGCAGGGCAACAGAGCGCTTGCGTAACATCTCGTCTCCATCCAGACACATCAACTCCGGACTGTCCGGAGTATTCAGTGCCCCCTTAACGCAGGCGGCACAGTTTTATGCATAAGCTGCTCCGGTGCAGGCGAAAAGAGGGGAGATGCTGCTTTGCCCCCCGCCAGCATTGCTTTTTTATCTGTGTAGCTCTGTTTTAGGTGGGGTCTACGGTTAGGTCTGCACTTTGGCCATTAACACAGGCAAGGGCTTGTTGGGGTGCAAGGCCCACCACAAGGCCGCGCCCACCGCCGTTAATGTACATAATGTCGTGGTCGAGTGCGGTTTTTTCAAACACGACAGGCACCTGTGTGCGTGCCCCAAAAGGGCTAATACCCCCAACCTGAAAGCCGGTAAGGGCTTCTGCTTTTTCAGCGTTAAGCATGCGGGCATTTTTACCGCCAAACAGGGCCGCTACTTTTTTCAGGTTCATTTTCTGGTGTACCGGAATAACGGCACACACGACCTGTTTTTTATCGATTTCGACCATAAGGGTTTTGAAAACTTTTTCTTGCTCAATACCAATACCTGCTGCGGCATGGAGGCCAATTTTGCCGGGGTCAGACACGTAGTCGTAGTCGTGCATGGTATAGGCAATGCCATGCGCTGCGAGAAAATGGGTGGTTGGGGTTTCAATTTTCTGCTGTGACACGGGCTGCTCTTTCTTTGTGGGCTTTGGGTGGCAAGAGACCACCGCACTGTAAAAATTGTCTCTTTTATCGAAGTGTGGTGGCAGAGCGTCAAGGCAAGGGCGTACGCATGCGCCTATGCAGAGCAAAAATGCCTTTACAGTGCCCACCGTTTTTTAAGAAAAGAACAAGCGCACCCCTGCCTATTAAGCAGGAGCACGGGTAAGCTGATGCTAAGCGAAGGCTGTTAGATTTCAGGAAACAAGCTGCGTAAACCTTGTGCCGTTGCGGGGCAGGTGCCGCGCTCGGTAATAAGGCCCGTAACAAGGCGTGCGGGTGTGACATCAAAAGCAGGGTTGGCGGCACTGCTGCCATCTGGCGTAATTTGAACACGTGCCACACTCCCTTCAGCAGTTTTGCCGCTTACGTGTGTGACTTCAGATGCTGCGCGTTCTTCGATAGGAATTTCCTGAACGCCGTCAGCCACTGTCCAGTCAATGGTGGTGGAGGGCAGAGCAACCCAAAATGGTATAGCGTTATCGTGTGCGGCAAGGGCTTTTAAATAGGTGCCAATTTTATTGGCCACATCGCCTGTGCGGGTTACGCGGTCTGTGCCCACAATAACCATATCAACCTGACCATGCTGCATAAGGTGGCCACCGGCGTTATCGACAATAACAGTATGCGGCACACCGTGGCTGCCTAGCTCCCATGCTGTTAGGGCAGCACCCTGATTACGTGGGCGTGTTTCATCAACCCACACATGTACATTCAGCCCTTCATCATGCGCCATATAAATGGGGGCCAGTGCTGTGCCCCAGTCTACTGTAGCAATCCAACCAGCGTTACAATGGGTAAGCAGGTTGATTGGAGAACCCGCTTTTTTTGTTTTGGCAATTTCACGAATAAGGGCAAGGCCATAGTGGCCAATGGCTTCGTTCTGGGCGGCGTCTTCATCGCAAATGCGGCCAGCTTCTTCATAGGCAGCAGCAACGCGTTGTGCAGGTGGTGTGGGGCGTAGGCGGGTTAGCATACGCTCAATGGCCCAGCGTAGGTTAATGGCGGTGGGGCGTGTGGCGGCCAGCATACTCGCCTGATTTTCTAGGGATGTATCCGAAGCATCTTCCCGCAGGGCAAGGGCAAGGCCGTAAGCAGCGACGGCACCGATAAGGGGGGCACCGCGCACCTGCATGGTGCAAATGGCATGAGCTACGGCCTGCGGTGTGGTGAGGCGCAAAATATCGAGCGAAAATGGAAGGCGTGTCTGGTCGAAAATATGCACAGACCAGCCGTCTTTTTCATTAAGCCATACGCTGCGGTAAGGCGTGCCATTAATTTTCATGTGTTCAACCCATACAAAAAAGAGGAAGGCTTAGCTCTCTTTTAATGGGTTTTTATGAAATGCACCATCTGGAGTAAGCGGGTATGCCGTGTGTTACAGGAAAGACAGGTAAGTTGAGGTAAGCGGCTAGGAAGAAATTCTTACGAGTTGAAAGTATTTTTTGCAATTTCTTTGTTTTTTGTTATGAAGGGCGAGACATTCCATGGCACTCAGCTTGTTTTGTAATGTGGTTATACCAGAAACGCTAAAACCATATTCCAAAATTTCCTGATTAAATATGGAACTTATTAAAGTTTTGAACGGAGTTTAAAATGAGCGATACAAAAAAACGTCGCGCCCCGGCTCGGGCAAAAGCTGTTGCTGCACCGCGCGCCGCAGCAACACCAGCCCGCCGTGGCCGCCCTGCAGCTGTTAAAAAAGAAGTTGTAGAAGAAGAAATTGCACCAAAAGCAAAAGGCCGCCGTGCCGCGGCTAAGGCTGCACTGGTAGAAAAACCTGCTCGTGCCCCTAAAAAGGTTGCAAAAGCAGACGTGAAACCCAAAACAACCCGCGCAACCCGTAAGGTTGTTGAAGAGGTTGTGGCTGCTAAACCTGCCCGTACCCCGCGCCGCAAAGCAGTGGTTGAAACCATTGTTGTAGAAGAAGTTGTCGCAACCCCAGCCCCTCGTAGCCGCCGCGCTGCTAAAGTGGTTGAAGCTGCTGCAAAACCAGCTAAAGCCCCGCGCAAGTCTGCAAAAGCAGTGGTTGAAGCCGCACCCGTAAAAACCCGCACGCCTCGAGCAACGCGCGTTAAAGCTGCTCCGGTTGAAGAAAAAGTGCGTCTGTCTGCCGTTGAAAAACTGCGTATTGTGCAGGAAACACGCCGCCGCAAGCGTTATGAACGTCTGGCAACAGAAGCTGAAGTAACCGAAAAAGCAGCCACCAAGGGCACTCGTGGCCGTAAAGCCGCCCGTACGCCACGTGGCCGTAAAGCCTAAAGAAAACCTTATAAGTTTAAGAGGCCGGGCGTAAAAACCTGCGCCAAAAAAGCCAGAACCTTATAAAAGGGTTCTGGCTTTTTTTTATAACCCCTTGGCGGTGCATAAACCGCTATAGGGTAAGCTAATGGGTTGATACACCAGAAAAAACCTGTGCCAGCCAGTAGGGATGCAAACCAGAGGTGGGGTGCGGTATTCTCGTTTTGTTCTCTTCAAGAAATAACAAGGTTCATTACTGGTAAAAGAAATTAGAACGTCTTGAGCCAATAAAAGGGGGCTGCAAACAGCGCGCTCTGGTCTGGCTCGGGCTCCAGAAGCTCGGCAACCATGGTTTTGTGCAGGCGTAAAATACAAATATGGTCTAGCTGCTCCGGGTCTTCCTGCTCGTGCAGTTTGGCAAGCCAGGCCTGCATGCCCCGTAGTGTGGCTAATAATAGGGGGTGTGTACGGCTAAGCGTTATGCCATGCGCTAGGTACTCGGCTGCGGTGGGTTCTGGCACTGCCAAATATAACCATTGGTCTTTTTCTGGTGTGGTTGCCAAATGCCCAATAGGTATGGCGGTTAAGCGTATGTCTTGTGCGTTTAGGTGTTGGCGTGGCAGCGGGGGTAAGGGGTGCGTAAACAGGTCTGCTTGTTTGGGTGTGGCCGTGGGGGCTTGAGCAGGCCCTTGTGCCGCATGTGCAGGCGGCCTGCGTGCAGGTTTGGCCTGTCGCTTTGGTGGCGTAACCGCGTTTGTGTGGGGGTAAAGAGTAAGCTGGGTCTGTGCCGTGCTGCTTTTAGGGCGGCTGCGTTTGCGGCGAGGGGTGGGGGGAGCACTCACAGCCTTTGTCCTTGGGCAGCCTGATAAACAGGGCGGTGTGGGCACAAAATGGTGGCAGCGTTGGGCGGCTAAAAAGCGTTTTAGGTGTGGGCGTGCTTTGCTTTTGCGGCACAGGCCCGGCATAGGCCTTCAATTTCAATAGATGCGCTTTGCAGCACAAAGCCTTCTGCCGCGCAGGCGCGGCGCACGGCATCAAGCACGGCAGGTGTAGTTATTTCTGTAACGCCACTACACCCCCGGCAGATGAGAAACTGTGCAGTGTGTAAGCACATATCATCATGGTCGTGGTTGTGCTCACAGTCATGCGCGTGTTGGGCATGGAGCAAATGCGTACAAGGCACAAAGGCAGAAAGCCGCTCAATTCTGTGTATCAGCCCTTGTTCAAGTAAAAAATCGAGCGCGCGGTACACTGTGGGGGGGGCCGGTTTTCTGTCTGGAGACTTAATTTGCTCCAGCAGGTCGTAGGCCCCTACAGGTGCTTGCGCTTTGAGAATAAGCCCTAAAATTTCGCGTCTTTGGGGGGTTAGGCGCGCGCCGTGCTCTGCGCACGTGGCCTCAGCCCTATCCAGCAAATTATGCATGGCGGGTGTAAGAGAATCAGTAAAAACGGGGGAGGGGTGCAGAGCGTTTTTCATGGGCTGTTATCCGTTACCACGTCATTCTAGTTATGCGCCAGTCAGAAGACAAAGAACAGGGTATGTGGTTTGGGGATAGAAGAACTTGTGTTATATTATCACATACCCAACAGGAGCAGCCTGTCCGGTTATCGCTCAAGGTTGTACTAAAGGTTTCTTCATGCGTTGTTCAGTTGCTTTTCTTTCTTGCGCCGTTGTGTGTGCCGTAGCTCTTAACCCAACGCATGCCTGTGCTGTGCCGCTTGTTGTCGCGGCTGAAAATACGTGGGGCAACTTGGCCGAGCAGGTTGTTGGGCCAGATATGCAGGTAAAGTCACTTTTGACCCAACCAACACTCGACCCACATTTATATGAACCCGGCCCATCTGAAGGGCGATTGGTACATGATGCAGCCCTGCTTATTGCGAACGGTGCCGGGTACGATACTTGGGTAGAGCGGCTTGCGCAGGCCAGAAATGGGCCACAACCCCGCAGCATACGTGCCCAAGATGTAGCCGACTGGCACGAGGGCGATAACGTGCACCTTTGGTATAATATAAAGGTGGTGCGGGCATTTGTGCAGCGCTTGGCGGCTGAGTGCCAACAACTAGACCCAGCCCATGCAGCGGGTTATGCCAGCCGTAGCGCAAAGCTATTGGCAGAAATTGGGCAAGTGCAACAGCGGGTAGACGCAGTGCGCGCACAGGTGCACGGTGTGCCTGTTGCCGCAACGGAGCCCGTTTTTACGCCAATGGCCGAAAGTTTAGGGCTGGTTATGAAAGAGCAGGCGTTTCAGTTAGCGGTCATGAACGATGTTGAACCGCCGCCTTCTGCCGTAGCCTTGTTTGATGATGACATTACGCAGCACAAACTGCGTTTAATTGCCTATAACGCGCAGGCCAGCCGCCCCTCCGTGCAACGGTTGGTAGACCATGCACGGCAAGTAGGAATTCCGGTTTTGCCAGTTTATGAAATTATGCCCCCCGGCTTGCAGTGGCAGTCTTGGTTTATGCAAACGGTAGAGCAGGTTGCGCAGGTACTTGGGGCTAAGTTGTGAGCACACCCGCCGTACAGGTTTTGCACGCAACGGTTGTGCGCGGTGGGCAAGCCGTTTTGCAGGATGTAAGTTTTACTGTGCCCCGTGGCAGTTTTGTTGGGGTGCTTGGGGCAAATGGGGCGGGTAAAACCACGCTTTTTCAGGCATTACTGGGGCTTGCGCCTGCACAGTCTGGTACGCTGCATATTAACGGGGCACCGGTACATTGCGGCAATGCCGCAGTGGGGTATATGCCCCAAATGCGTAAGGTTGTAGGGGGGCAATTAAGCGGTTGGAGCATGGTTGCCGCTGCGCTTAAAGGCCGCAAATGGGGGCTGCCTTGGTGTGGGCGTGCTGGCCGTGCGGCGGTAGACGCCGCCCTTGCCGCAGTAGATGCCCAAGACCTAGCCCGTAAACCGCTTGAAACGCTCTCGGGTGGGCAAAGGCAGCGCTTACTCTTGGCCCAGACCCTGCTTGATGACCCCTCTTTACTTTTACTTGATGAACCCTTGGCCAGCCTAGACCCGGCCAGAATGCGCGAGACAGCCTTGCGTATACATAGCCTTGCGCAAAGCCGGAACATGACTGTGCTTATGTCTGCACATGATATTAACCCGCTTATGGGGGTGATGGATCATGTGTTGTATCTGGCGCGTGGCAAAGCGCTGCTTGGCACTGTTGATGAGGTGATTACAACCGAGGCCCTGACAGCCTTATACGGCGCACAGGTTGATGTTGTGCGGGCAGGGGGCCGTGTTTTTGTGGTGGCAGAAGGGGGTGGCTCTGCCCTGCAACCGCATGACTGCCCCGGAGGGCACAGCCATGCTTGAATATGACTTTATGCGCATTGCCTTTGTGGCAGCCTTTTGGGTGGGCATTGTGTGTGGGCCAGTTGGCTGGTTTTTGGTTTTACGCGGGCAAACCTTTGCCAGCCATGCGCTCTCTCATGTGGGGTTTGCCGGGGCTACAGGGGCTTTGTTGTTGGGCTTTCCCCCCCTTGCAGGCTTAACTTCTGGTGCTTTGCTGGCGGGTATTTTAATGGGCGTTGCCCCAGAGCGCACAGCCGGGCGTGATGTCATGATAGGGCTTGTGCTCTCAGTTGCCTTAGGGCTTGGGGCGTTGTGCCTGCATTTTTTAACTCATGCCGCCAGTGCCGCAACGGCCTTATTATTTGGTGACATTTTGGGCGTAAGCCGCACCATGTTGCTTTGGCTTGTTGCGTTAAGTGTATGCTGTTTGGGGGCCTTAGCCTTTATGGGCCGCCCTTTGCTGTTTGCGTCACTCCAGCCGGAGTTGGCGGCGGCTAAAGGGGTGCGCCTGCGCGTGCTCGATATTGCGTTTTTGGCTTTAGTGGCTTTGGCTACAGCAGAATGTGCCCAAATAACCGGTATTTTGCTGGTTTTTACCCTTATGGTAGCCCCTGCCGCAACGGTATTGCGCCTTGGTATTGCACCATTATACGGCCTTGCACTTGCAGCCTGCCTTGCCGTGGCTGAGGCATGGGGGGGCTTGGTGCTCTCTTGGTATACAGACGCCCCAACATCGTTCTGGATTGCGCTTTTGGGTGCGCTCGGTTTTGTGGGGGCGTGTGTGAGCAGGCGTGTCACATCTGCGTGACGCGCGCTGCGTTGTTTTTATTGTGGTAAAGACCAGTCTAGCCAGGCCCATAGAGCAATAAAAACAATAAGGGCTGCATGAATATAGAGCAGCGCCTTTACATCTATGACCGGCACATCTGTTTCTGATTTTTTGTGTTTGCGTAGCTGCATAGTGCCGTTCCCCTATGGTCTGCGGCGTTACTCAGGACTCCGATGGAGCAAGAGGATGATACGCACGGTTGAAATAGACAAGCCCCCCCAAATGCTGGTTAACCCGTAAAGCCTCAACCACGGCAAATAAAACGCTGTGGGTGCCGACTTCAACACATTGGCTTATACGGCAGTCAAAGGTTGCAACGGCCTCTTCCAACACGGGTGCGCCGGTGGCTAAGCTGCTCCAATGGCCAAGGCTAAAGCGTTCTTCCATGCTTATGGGGCTGGCAAACTGGTTTGACAGAGCCTGTTGCGCAGAGGACAGCACATTGACACACAAAGGTTGCCCTTCGTTAAAGAATTCCCGCACACGGCTGTTACGGTTTAGGCAAACCAAAAGGGTGGGTGGTGTGTCTGTAACAGAGCAGACAGCAGAGGCTGTAAAGCCTATAGGGTGTGCCTGTGTACCCGTTGTAACAATGTTAACAGCAGCCCCCAGCCGCGACATTGCATCACGGAAGGCACTAGTCTCCAACGCCGACATCTGCTCTCCTCTTGGTTTCTCGCATGTTGGCATGTTTTGTGCATGAATGAAGAAGGAAAGCAATGACTGAGGATAGTCTTTCAGGCACTGACACGGTCAAAACCTACCGTGCTGGGCGTCTGGGCCGTATTGTGCTTGACCGGCCCAAGCAGTTGAATGCCCTAGACCTCACTATGGCAGAAGGGCTGGCCCGTGTATTGTATGCATGGCGTGACGACCCCGGCGTGCAAACCGTGCTGCTTGAAAGCGCAACCCCACGGGCTTTTTGCGCGGGCGGAGACCTTAAGGCCTTATACCAGATTATTGCCAACCAAGGGGCAGCCGCCGCGCAGGAGGCATTTAGCCGGGCATACAAAGTTATGCGGGTTATTGCGGCATACCCTAAAACCACAGTGTCTTTTTTAGATGGTATTGCCATGGGTGGCGGTATTGGGCTGGGTGGCCATACGCGCTACCGCGTTGTAACAGAGCGCTCTGTTGTTGCTATGCCAGAAACCAGTATTGGCCTTACGCCAGATGCCGGGGGGTCTTGGCTGTTAAGCCGTGCACCGGGTTTTTCTGGCCTGCGTTTGGCGCTTACAGGCAACCGCATGAACGGTGTTGGCGCGGTTATGACCGGCTTTGCAGACCGCATGGTGCCTTCTGAAACACTGCCAGATATTGCAGCCTTACTTGAAACACGTACTGCTAAAGATGTTTTTGCGCTTATTGCCCCTCTGCCCAAAGTCACTGTGCAGGAGCTAGATGCCTGCTACGATGCGCCAGATATTGCGACCGTGATCCGTAATTTGGCTGAACGTGGTGGAGAAGAAGGGCAGCGTGATTTACTCACCCTTTCAAATGCCTGTCCTTTTTCTGTGGTATTATCATGGGAGGCATGGCACCGGGCTAGGCAGCTCAAAACGCGTGACGCCGCTTTTTTGCAAGAAGAAATGCTGGTGAGCCATTTGATACGCCGTGCAGATTTTACAGAAGGTGTGCGCTGCCGTTTAATTGAGCGTGATGCGCAACCAGCATGGGCCCCAGCAACAGTGCGCGATGTAAAGCGTGAAGAGATTGAAGCCTGCTTTCAAGCTTACGCCACGTAAGCAGGTTTGAGAGGGTTTTTGCGGCTTTGGCTACGCGCGGGCGGAGTTATGGGTTACTCAAACCCGAGCGTAGTTTACCAAAAGCCCATGGGGAAAAGGGGGGGTGCTTAAAGCTGGCGTTTATACCGTGCGGCACATACAAGCAAAAATAGGCTAAGCAGGCTTGCTGTTACCGTAAGGCTTACCCCTTGTGCATTATGCAAAAAAGGCGTGGCGTTAATGCACAGCATAACGGGCACCAAAGCGGTAATGCCGCCTGCTACAGCCAAAAGTAGCCTAATCCCCCTTTGGCCCGGCAGACAAAAAGCCGCCACCACAAAAGCGCAGAATACTGTGTAATACAGAGCTGAAACAGCTTGCTGTTGCCCGCCACCGGGTAAAAACGGTACTGCGCAAAACAGGGCAGAAATGCCAGCAATACACCCCAAAGTGCAGCCTGTGGTAAGTGCTGAAAGCACCCATGTACCACGTGTTTCCTGCACGTGGCCGCGTTCTTTTTCTTTACGCCTACGGGTTACAACCCAAAGCTGGTTGCCGGTATAGAATAAAAAAGCCCCAACAAGCCCAAGCACCACATAAAGCCACCGCACAGGGGTGCCCCCAAAGCTGCCAAAATGCAGAGAGAAAAAAGTGGTTAAAATGGCAAATTTTGTTTGCTGGTGGCCGGGTAAATAATCTGTCGTTTGGGCTTGGCCTGTATAACCGTTAAGCACCATAAAACCGCCGGTGGGGCCACGGGTGGGGTAGCGGTCATCGTGCCCAAAAACACGGATAACATCGCGGCCTTTGCCAAGGCGCATATAGTTAAGCACTTCTGGCACAAAGCCCGGTGCTTGTTGGGCCACGGTGGCAACCACAGCACTGGGGGCCAGCATAGGGCGTAAGAGCGCTTGGGGTAACTGCTCTGCCCCTGCGGCACTAGGCTGTGTTTCTGGTTGGCCGCCCTGATGGCGGCCACCATGGCGGTGCAGGCCATTGCCCCCTTGGGCAGCTTGCTGGTTGGCGGCAACCGTAGTGGGAAACAGTTTATGCTCCAGAGCAAAAATCTGGCCATGAAACGCAAAAACAACCGAAGAAACCGCCATAATAATATGAAAGGGCAGAGAAAACAGCCCGAGCAGATTATGGAAATCTAGCCAGCGTTTGCGCAAACTCTGGCCTAAGCGTACAGCAAAAAGCATTTTAACAAGGGCAGGCAGGTACGCAATAACGCCAGAAACTAAGGCAACTGCATATAAAAGAGCGACCGTGCCCATAACAAAAGAGGCAATGTTATGCGGTAGCGGCAGCCCCACCGTTTGGTGCAAAACATCGACAAAGCGTGCGGTTTCAGAGGTAATTTTAGGCACAACAACTAAGTTGCCCTGTTGGTCTAACCCAGCAGAAAATGTTTGCCCACTGCTATGGCGGTTGCGGGTTGGGCCAAGGCCTTGTTCAGGCTCCCATGTTAGCCGCCCTCGTTTGGCATCTTCTGGGGTCACGGCAATGGTATAGTCATTTTGGGCTTCGGGGTGTGCCGTAAAGGTTTTTTGCAACAACTCTGGTGTTTGCTCAAGACTGACCGGAGGGGGCAGCATAACGGGGGGAGAGGCCCATTGTTTTAGGGGCTCTTCAAACATGGTTATGGCGCCGGCATAAAAGGCCACAAACAAAAATAGCCCGGCAATAATGCCCACCCAGCTATGAACATCACGGTACATTTGCACAAGGTCAGCACGGAGTTTCATGCCATGGTGCTCCGAAGAAGAAAGTACGCAGCCCACACAATGGCGCACCCTAGGCTTAAATACCCCCATGCCTGACGGCCAGAGCGAAACAAAAAGCAGGTGCTGAGCAGTGTGCTCCACACAAGGGCGGTGAGCCACATTAAATACTGCCCAGAGGCAGATTGCGGGTTGCCGTTCGTGTGGCAAAGCAGGCCCACAACGCCTGTTAAGCCAAGTGTAAAAATAAAGCCCGGCACAAGAGCCGCCAGCACTTTTACCAGCCAGTTTTTGCTGGTGTAGGGTGTTTTTCGCGTGGCCATTGGCTTACTTGCTCCGCACAAGTGCGGCACAGAGCGGCATTAAAGACCATACCAGCATAAGCATAAGCGCTAGTACGAAAATGGCCGTAACCAAACTCCATACTTGTGACAAAAACAGCGTGCCTGCCACAGCAAAAAGCAAGCTCCCGCCCAAGCCTATAGGCTTTGAAAGTGGGGTTGGTACTAAAAGCTGCTGGGGTGCTGCAAGGTAGGCGCATATACCAGCTATTGCGCAGAGCATCATGCCAACAGGTATAAAAAACACGCTACTCACCACCGGTATTCCAGACGGCCTATAACGCTACGGCCTTCACCATAATAGCAGGCGGCTAAGGCGGTGCAGGTTGAAACAAAGCGTTTGTTGGCAATGTTGCGCATATTAACGGAAAAGGTCAGGCCTTTCCATTGGGGCATAGCTTCTGCAAAGTCGTAACGCAGGAACATGTCAAACAAGGTATAGCCGGGAATGGAGAGTGTATTGGCGGTATCGCCGTAGCTGTGCCCGGTATAGCGCACGCCACCGCCAACCCCAACGCCCTTAAACATACCTGCCCGAAAACGTTTATCCAGAAAAACAGAGGCCATCCATTTGGGGGCTTGGGGCAGGTAGTTGCCTATTTGTGTGCTATAGTTTGAGCGGGTAATTTTAGCATCGCTACGTGTGCCGGTAAAAATAAGCGATGTGTCCCATGCAAGGTTTACACGCCCTTCAAGCTCTAGGCCCCGTACACGGCCTTTGCCGGTTTGTACAAGGCAGGTTGTGGTGCCGCATTGTACACCAGAAGGGTCGGGTGTTGTCATGTTGGTTTGGGTAATTTGGTAGCCACCAAAGGTAATATAAATACTTTTACCGTATTGGTAGCGTATGCCTGCTTCATACTGGTCGCCTTTGGTGGGTTTGAAAGGCTGACCATCTTTAGCCGAGGACGGGTCTGAAACCTGTGGCTGGAAAGATTGCGCGTAGCTGAAGTAAGGGGCTAAACCGTTATCAAACAGATACACACCGCCCGCGCGCCACGTAAAAGCGTTAGAGCGCGTCATGTAGCGTTTTTTGGTGAGAATGTTCAGTGTGTCATCCCATGCCCAGTCTTGGCGGCCACCTAGTGTTACGCGTAGGCGGTTAAACTTGAGTTGGTCTTGAAAATAAACACCGTTTTGCTGGCTTTGGGTTGACGTATAAACTTGTGGTACCAGCGCATTTTCATACCCGGCAGACCCTCTTGCCTGTGGCGAGAAAATATCGAGCATGGGTTTAACCAAGCTTGGGCTTACGACGTCTCGGTCATGGTTCCATGATGTATAAAAATAGTCTGTGCCAGCCAGCAGCAGGTGGCGCACGGGGCCGGTCATAACGTGGCCTTCAAGCTGAGTGTCTGTCGCAACGCCTTGTGAACGGCCCCGCCCTTCAACTGCGCGGCGGTTTACTGTTGCTCCGGCAATGCAGCCTTGTAAGGTAGGGGCGCATTTGCTGAGTGTATCTCCAGACAGCACGGTGGCACGGTAGAGGGTATCTAGGTAAGTGTAGCGGGTATTATTGCGCACACTAATGTGTTTATTAAAGCGGTGCTCAATAAAAGACCCGATAAGGGCTTGGTTACGGTCAAACGTATCCCATTTTGGTTCGCCAATATTGGCATCATTTTTGATATGGCGGCCATTAGACGCATAAAGTGTGCCTGTGGCAGGCAAAAACTGGAACGTAGACCCCCCTTGGTCGCGCTGGTACTGCGCCAAGAGCGTCCAGGTTGTTTGGGGGGTAATATGCCACGTTAAACTGGGTGAGAAATAGTAGCGGCCAGTATTAACGCTATTAACCTGCGTGCCGCCGTATTTTGCTAGGGCTACAACGCGGCCAAGCACCGTACCGCTTTTATTAAGTTTGCCAGAGACATCGCCCGAGGCTTGACCTTGGCCGTTATCTAAATTGGTAAAGCCGGAACCTTGTATAAAAAACTCTCCCTCGCTTTTGGCGGTGGGGCGTTTTGTTACCAAGTTTACCACCCCGCCGGGTGCTGTCTGGCCATAAAGCGCGCCCGAAGGGCCTTTGAGCACTTCAATTTGCTGCAAAGCAAAGGGGTCGAACGATGTACGGGTCCATTGCCCACCGGAGGGGAGGCGCAGCCCATCAACAAAGTTGTTGTTAGAAGAAAAGCCGCCCGCGCCAAAACCACGGACAGACACTTCATCTACGCGGCTATCAACCCCTTGGGGCTGGGCCTGCACGCCCGCTACATAGGCCAGCGCATCTGCCACAGAGGGGGAGGCACGGAGTTCAATCTCTTCGCGGTTTACAATGGTAATGGTTTGCGGAGATTCAATAATAGGCGTGCGTGTTTTGGTAGAGGCAGAAGCGCTTGAACGGCCGGTTGCTGTAACAACAACAATTTCTGGCTTACTACTGGCTTTGCTCGTTTGTTTTTTTGATGGTTCATTTTCAGTGTCGGGCGTGTTTTCTGCCACAGAAAGAGTTTGTGCGGCGGCACCAGATGTAACGGCGGCACTTGCCAGTAAAAAAACTGGCAGCACACTTTTTACGGAGCGCACACTGATCATGATTATCCTGATACTTGTCGGGAGTTGCTGTTGGCCTCCGCCTACATGTTATTAATAATCACTGTCAACTAGGGATTGTGTTGTGACGTGCCGAGGGTGGGCAATGTTGCATATTGGGCACGATAAATGGCCGTATGCCTCAGCAGTGGTTTTGTTTGTTGCTTGAAAAGCCGCTTGTGCCGGGGAGGGGGCTTTGGCGCCTGAACGCGCGTTTTTACCCTGACACATCAACATCTTGGCGTTACCGCTGGGGCCACTACAAGACGTTACCGGATATTAAGATGCACGCACCTGTTTATGGTGTTGGAGAGTGCTGGCAGTTTGTGCGTCTGGGGATGTTATGGCTGGCAATTAGCCAAATATAACATGGTGGTAGGGCACTGGTGCGCTTACGGGTGCCTGTGCGCCCTTTATGTCTGGCGCAAGTTGGAGTGGGCCATGACGGTGGAAAAAGCCCGGCACGGCACTGACAATATACGCTGCTTGTTCTAGGCAAGAGACGACACGCTCGCGTGCTAGGCAGGTGTTTTGTGGGTGCGGGGTAACACTAATACTGTGGGCTGCTTGCCTGAGCATAAGAGCACTTTGCTCTGGTGCTATATGCAGTGTTTTGAAAGAGGCCAAAGCCTCAAGCAGGGCAGTATGAGCTTGCGGGGCGAGGGATGTATGGTCTGCATTCCAGCGTAGGCGCACAATCAACCGGCCTAGAGAGACTGCTGCAAAGGCAGCGTCTGTATAGCCTTTGCGGTCTATTGTTTCATCAAGAAAAGAAAGGCGCATCATCAGGCGGGCAATTTTTTGCAGTTGCATACCCTCCCACGCCACCCACAGCACGGGTTTGTTGTGCCGTGCGATGGCAAGGCGTTGTACGCTGCGGGTAAGAGAGGCCACAAGGCGGGCAGCATCAAGCCTGTGGTCTGCTGGTAAAATAACCCGAAAAACCAACACCAGCAGCACGCAGGCTGCAACCATGGTCATCCAGTTGTTGGTAAGGGTCAGGTCATCATAGACAATCGGGTTATTGACCGAGAGCATCATGGTAAAGAAAACCGCATAACCAAACGCACCTATGCTGTAGCGCGGGTGCAGTTGTAGCCACACGCCGGGTAGCAAAAAGGCGCAGACAGTAAGCCAAAGCAGCGGGTAGCCATCAATACGGGGTAAGCCTACCACATGGCATAAAAAACTGGCCGGAATAGCAAGCGCTGTTCCAAAAGCCATAAGGGGGCTTGTTTTGGCAGCAGACGGCGTGGTGGACAAAAGGCTAGAAGCAGCCACAACATACAGCATAAGCATGGGGCCTGTGCTCCAGTGCAGCACGTACCATAACATGCCCGCTAACAGGGCAATAAACATGCCTCTGGCACCGTTACGTAATGCCATTGGCCACTCAAGATAGGTGGCCATTTTAAAGGGTGTGCGGCCGGGGCGGCTGGTTGTAATGTCTTTTAACGCAAGGTCGAGTTGCACCAACACATCGCGCGTGTTGTCGAGAGATGCTAAAACTGTGGGGTCTGGGCTTTGGTGTTCGAGTTTGTCTAACTCTTTCAGGGCTGCATGAATACACTCTGAAATGGGTTGGGGGGTGCTCTGCCAGTCTGGTTCTTCGGTTAATGCCAGAATAGTACGTAAGGTTTGGGCAACATTTAAATGCACTTGGCACGAGGCCCCATTGGCTAACGATAAATTAAGCCAATAGGGGTGATAGGTCACAATTAGCCCTGTTAAGCGGCTTAGGCCAATGCGCAGGCGGCTTACCCGTGCCTGCATATCTCGGTCATCAGCGGCAGCATATTCTATGGCGGGGCCAAGACCGGTCATACGGGCTAAAAGGCGGCCACGGCTGTCATAGAGTGGTTGTGGTAAGCCACGAAAAGCTGGGGTTGAAGATGTGTTTTCCAGCCCTTGCATTTGCTCATCTATGGCGTCGGCTGCTTTTTCTGGCGCGGTGCGTGTGCTTTCTGCTGTATGAAAAGACAAGGCATGGCGCACAGTTTCCCGAAATGCATCACCAAGTGTACTTAAAACTTTAGAAGGTGTGCGTGGTGATGAAACCATGAATACAAAAGCCGTGACCACAACCCCCGTTGTCACGGCGGAGAGGCGGCCCATTGCAGCCAGAAAAATAGACTCTGGGTGGGCAAAGGCTGGAGAGGCCACAATAACAATGGTGTAGCCCACCAAAACAGCAGCATAAGCCCTGAACAAACGCAAAAAAGTGGCCATCATGCAGGCTAGGCCAACAAAAACCGAGAACACTGCAAAATACAACACAGGCGACTGCACAAAGCCTGCCATAACGGCCACACTGATAGTGGCGCCAATAAGTGTGCCAATAACGCGCCACACACTTTTAGAAACCATGGCCCCTACAGTGGGGTTTGCCACAATAAGCACCGTTGTGGCGGCACTCATGGGAGATTGTAGCTGGAAGGTAAACGCCAAAAACAAGGCAATACCAATGGAGACAAACACGCGCGCGGTATAGGCGGCAGTGTTTAAAGTGGTTTGCCAGCGTGCATTATCGGCAAACATGGCGGGCAGATTGCGGTTTATAAAAGTGAGGAATGCGTTTGGCATGAGGGGCTGATTTGCAAATGGGCGTTAGGCAGAAAGTTCGGGCGGGGCTGCAAGCACCGTATCGAGCAGCGCAATAAGGGGTTTGCGGTCGGGCAGGGGCAGGGTTTGTGTCATGTCTTGCTCAACCTGTGCGGCAACCTGGTGGAACAGGGCGCAGCGTTGTTGCCCGCTTGGGGTCAGCATAATGTGCTTTGCCCGTCTGTCTTGCACATCGGGCTGGCGGGCTACAAACCCTTCTTTTTCTAGTAAATCGAGCACCCGCACGAGGGCTGAGCAATCTGTATCCATTGCTATGGCAAGGTCGCGTTGGGTTGCGCCATCGGGCATCATCATAAGGTAGGCCATAGGGCGCATAAGGGCCACGGTCATGCCGTGGGGGCGCAGGGCGCGCTCTAGGCGCGTGCGCCAGATAGCTGCCAAACGCATAATACGGAACGTGAGCGCCATATCGTGAAAGCGCGATTCATCAAGACCTTCAAAACTGCGCTGCATAACGAGTGCGGCCCTTTTACCGTTAGGGTGATAATATTTGACATGAAAAATATATCGAAACAAATATAACAGAACCAGAAGCCGGGTCAACGCACCAAAGAGTTAGGTTATTTTGCAGGCTACCCAAGGCGCATTACGGCCTGCACAATAACCCGTTTTTAAAGGCGGAAGTTGTGAGGGGAGAGGCTTGACTGAGGGGAGCGGTTAGGAGACTCCGCCAGTGCCAGTGCCAGTGCCAGTGCCAGTGCCAGTGCCAGT
>NZ_BAMX01000040.1 GCF_000963965.1 Acetobacter orientalis | reverse complement strand
GGTATGCCACCCATTGGCGTCTGTTCTTGGCGTCGAGGCTCTTCAGCCACGGTTTATCCCGTTCGTAGTCCTCGATGTCGGCCGACATCCACAGCCGGACCTTGCCTCCGCAGACAGTCGCCGCCTCTTTCGGGAAACTACTGTCCTGTCTCATGAGCTTGAGCACACCCTGTTTCGTGTAAATCCACCGCTCCACGATGTCAGACAGAGCCATCAGATTCGGAAAGTTTGTACCGCCATCTGCCATTCAGGGCTCCTGCATTTTGCGCTTCGTATTGCCGTCTTTTCCCGGCTGCAATCTGACATGAACACAGTGAATGGCTCGCATATACGTTGACCTTTGGTCAACGATGCTTTTGCAAGGAAGAGGGTAACCAGAAACCGCAGATTTAAGCGGTTTCTGGTCATACGGAGAGGTTAGCGACGAGATGCCAGATCGACGACTTCGGACTTGTAGCGGCGCACTTGGTCAGCGTGTTTCATCAGGTCGCCCCGGAATGCTCCTTCCGGTGTGACGGTGATGTCTTTGATGCGGCCTCGTTTAACGCGGGTAATGGCTCCGATTTCTTCAAGTAGAGCGAGGGTATCGGACATAGTAACCTTATCAAAACCGAGAAGATCGCAGAGATCGGCCGCAGTTTTTGTGCAGGTGAAGGACTGCCAGCCGAGCCAGCGCTTGATTTCCTGAAGAGTGGCAAGGGCAATAGCGCGGCGGGCTGGTGTGGCTCTGGAGGCCATTAGGCGGGCGCGGATAGCGTCGTGGTATTCATCGGCGGTCATGACGTTCCCCCGGAAGAGGTCGAATTCAAGCTGCTCGCGCTCCGCCAGTTCCTTGAGTGCGGTGGATGCGTCGCGGGCTTTCTGTGCTTTTGCGGTGTTTTTCTCGGTCAAGGCGGCCTGATCGACGAGGATGGCTGCTTGTCCGTAGACGCCACGCTTGCGGAGCTGGCGGACGGTCAAATCTTCTGGCGGAGCAGAGGGGCGGGCACGGGCCGGAAGGCCGTTGAGGATCTCATAGAGCGACCGGACAGGAGCCCCCTGCTGGCGGGCTCCATCTTGGATCTGACGGGCAAGTTCGATGTCCTCCACGGAGTGTCCCTGGCGGCGTAGCTTTTTGATGGTAGTGGCCATGGTGGAATCCGAATAGTTCGTTGGTAGCGAACATTAGTTCGTTGGTAGCGAACTATTGTCAAGGCAAGATTGGCGGTTTTCCGCCGAAAAATGGCTGAATCTGCCCGGTGTATAAAAAACCTAAAGAAAAGATATAAAAAAGGGCGGTTCCCAGCCGATTTTCGACGCCCTGACGGGCGCCCTACGGGGCTCCCGCTCCGCGCTCGCTCGAAAACAGGAACGACAGCAGAACTTGAGGCGTCGGATTTGCTCAAGGGGATAGAGGCTGGATGAGCCTTAAGAGCCCCCCAGAATGCCTCTACAGGCCATTTGAAGGGTAGGAGGTGGATTTCTATGTCTAGGGTCCTGAAATGGGCTCTACGGGCTTCCTAGAGGGTTTTGGGCCTTCTCCTCGCTGTAGAGGTGTTTCTGGTATGCCACCCATTGGCGTCTGTTCTTGGCGTCGAGGCTCTTC
>NZ_BAMX01000041.1 GCF_000963965.1 Acetobacter orientalis | reverse complement strand
GCTTGCTGCGATGTGGATTGCGGACATGAAGGTATGAGCGCAGCGATCATATCGGGTCGCAATACGTCGCCAGTCTTTCAGCTTTGCGAACATGTTTTTGATGAGGTGGCGCTTTTTATACAGATGCCAATTGTAAGGTGGCTTTGATTTCCGGTTCTTCTTCGGCGGAATACAGGCTGTGATGTTCCGGTCTGCAAGCGATAACCTGATCTGGTTGCTGTCGTAGCCTCTGTCCCCGATGAC
>NZ_BAMX01000042.1 GCF_000963965.1 Acetobacter orientalis | reverse complement strand
CATCCTCCGAGAGTTTTACTCTCCGGTAAACCCGGGGCAGTTCATTTTGCGTAATAACCGAAAGCAATTTTTTGTTCGATAGGTTGCAGAAGTCCGCTGGTTTTTACGACTTTCGCAGAAAGAACAGGTATTCCTACAGATGCCTTTGGCGGGCTCTTACCCCGGTAATCCAATAAAGTTTCGAGGCAATTTTCAAGTATATCGTCGTGCCAATCAGTCATGAAGCAAGATACCTGAGTTATGAATTATGTTTTGGAATGTCATATCTGTGTGTGCCCAATCCAGCACATCCACTTTCCACGGCAGTTCTGACTCTGAAAAGGCTTCTTCCAGCTGTGCCCGCGTCTTTAACGGCAAAGGTTCATCACCCACAATCGCCAGATCGAGATCAGAAAACGGCTTGGCCTTGCCCGTCACGCGCGAGCCAAAAGCCCGCACTTCACGGTCAGGAACAATCTCGTTGAGTATCCGCAGCACAATGGCCCGCTCTTCAGGCGTGATGTCGATCTGCCCTGTCACGCTGTGCGCTCTTTCAGCGTGGCCAGCAAAAATTCGGCTTCCGTGATAAAGTCTGGAATGGTGGCCACCACCTGTTTGGCTGTTGCTTCATTATAAGTATGGCTGGTCAGGTTGCGCATTTTACGGAACACGCTCCACTGGGGCCACGCGCTTTTGAGCAGTCCAGCCTCATTGGCGGAGCGGATCATGTCCGGAAAGCCCATGCGGTCATATTCCTCGGGGGAGGCAGAATTGGCTTCCAGAAAGCGCTTCAGGGTCTTGTGGCTGAGTTCATAGGTAAACTCGAACCGCTGGATCAGGCCATCCCGCAACTGCTCATCGTCGGGCTGGGCAAGGTGGCGTGCCCAGCCTTCCTTTAGCCGGTCGAGAGCGCGTTCCAATGGGGTAAGATACAGCATTACGCACTCTCCTTCTGTACAATCAGCTTGAGGGATGCGGCAATTTTAGTGTTCAGGGCTTCACCCTGCGCAAACTGCTCTTTCAGGGTCTTTTCAAGGGCTGCAAAGCGTTCGGTAAATGGCACGCTGTCTTCTTCGGCTTCCTCTGCCCCCACGTAGCGGCCCGGTGTCAGAACAAAGCCGTGCTGTTCCACTTCATCCAGCGTGGCGGATTTACAGAAGCCCGGACTATCCTCATAGGTACCCGCGTCCTTTTCTCCACGCCATGCGTGGTAGGTGTCGGCAATGCGAGCCACGTCCTCGTCCGTCAGTTCCCGGCGGGTGCGGTCAACAAGCTTGCCCAGCTTGCGGGCGTCAATAAACAGGATTTCCCCGCGCCGGTCTCGCCAGCCTTTTTGCTTCTTGGTGCGGGTGAGGAACCAAAGACAGGCTGGAATCTGGGTGGAATAGAAAAGCTGGCCGGGCAGGGCCACCATGCAGTCCACCACATCGGCTTCCACCATCCGGCGGCGGATTTCGCCCTCGCTGTTCTGGTTGGAGGACATGGAGCCATTGGCCAGCACCACGCCTGCCGTGCCATCGGGGGCAAGATGCCACAGTATATGCTGGAGCCACGCATAGTTGGCATTGCCCGCAGGCGGCTTGCCATACTGCCAGCGCGGGTCTTCCTCCAGGGATGCATTCCACCAGTCCGACACGTTAAAGGGCGGGTTGGCCAGAATATAGTCAAAGCGCAGGTCTTTCAGCTCGTCGCGCAGAAAGCTGCCTTCGTTGTTCCAGCGAATATCCGCGCCAATACCCCGCACGGCAAGGTTCATGCGGGCCAGGCGCCATGTGGTGTGGTTGCTCTCCTGCCCGTAAATGGCAATGTCACCCAGCTTGCCGCCATGGGTTTCCACAAAGCGTTCAGACTGCACGAACATGCCACCCGAGCCACAGCAGGGGTCATACACCCGGCCCTTATAGGGTTCGAGCATGGAGACCAGCGTGCGCACCACGCTGGACGGCGTGTAGAATTCGCCTCCGCGTTTGCCCTCGGCTCCGGCAAACCCGCCAAGGAAGTATTCATACACGCGCCCAAGCACGTCCCGCGCCCTGTCGTCTGTATCGCCCATACCGATGTCGGAAATCAGGTCGATCAGTTCCCCCAGCATCACGCTATCAAGGGCAGGGCGTCCGTAATCCTTGGGCAGAACCCCCTTGAGCTGCTCCGGGTTGGCCTTTTCAATGGCCAGCATGGCGTCATCAATCATCTTGCCGATGCCGGAAGAACGGGCGTTGTCTCTAAGGTGAGACCAGCGGGCGGTCTCGGGCACCCAGAAGATGTTTTCAGCCAGATATTCGTCGGGGTCTTCTGCGGCTGCCGGGTCATCCAGCATCAGTTTGGCATGGCGCGCTTCAAACGCGGTGGAGATGTAGCGCAGGAAGATCAGGCCAAGGGCCACATGCTTGTAGTCTGAGGGTTCAAGGTTCTTGCGCAGCTTGTCAGCCGCCAGAAACATCTGCTGTTCAAAGCCCAGTGTCGCACTTGCTGCCTTGGCTTTGCTCACCTTGGTGGTTTTCTTCGGAGCAGGGGCAGTATCAGGATTCTTGCGAGGGCGACCGCGGGGCATGCAACAAAGCCTTATATGACAAGTATATAGAGTAAGTGACAGCTTGCCTTATTCTGTGTGTTTGGTCGAGTATGAGAAAAGGAAGTGGTGGGTTGTTGAGGTACCGTAAGAGCAAATACATGCTGGATTTATCGGCTGATCGAAGTATCCCTTACGGGCTATTACGATTATGTGAGGTAAAGGCTTTATGTGGAAAATGCCTGTAGTCTCAGAGGTCAAAATCGGCGATCTATATGCTTCAAAAGAGCACTCATTTTTTAGGAATTTTGGTAGAGTTTTTACTCTAAAATAACTCCGAAAAAGGGGTGAAAACCAGTGCAAGGCATTTCTGAAAATCGTTTCAAGATCCATGCGAAATTAGGTTCTAAATATTCTCTGGATATCATTCCAAAATTCTACGCAAAAGCACCGCGCAAAACAGGGGCAGAAGTGACCCTAAAAACATGCTGCTTTTAGCTTCCAGAAATAGATTTTTTAGACATAAAAAATAGGGTGTTTTCTGTATTATTTTTGTTCGTTTTCAGTGTGAATGGTGTAATGCAAGAGGCTTAGGAAAAAGAGGCTATCTACTGATATTTGGTTACTGGCTGCTTGAAAGTGCTGAAAACCGCAGTTTTGCGCGGGTTCCAATGCGCTGTGCGCTCAATAATTCCAACAGGAGCGTGGTGTGTGAACTCTTCTTATTTCTTAAAGATGATCCCTATATATAAGAGCCGCTGACCGTTTTTTCTGTCTGCTTGCCGCAACACCACCGTTGCAGATAACAACACCCCTCTATTTTCGCCACACAAGCCCGTAGAGTACGCTCTCGTTATCCTCAGCCACCAACCACTGCACAATCCGTAAACCGTATTCCAGACCAGTTTAAAACCGATTTTCTGAAATTTGTATCCTTTGAATTGTCATTGACCGTCATCATTGACCGTCACAGATTACCGTCATTGTTGACCGTCACAACTATCGTCACAGATTACCGTCATCATTGACCGTCATTATTGACCGTAATCATTGACCGTCACAACTACCGTAACAGGTAGGGTCAACGCTGCGGTCAACGCCATCGTCACAAGTCTGGTCAATGCTACCGTCAATTACATCGTCACAGGTCTGGTCAACGCTGCCGTAACAGGTCTGGTCAATGCTACGGTCAATTCCATTGTCACAGGTCAGGTCAACGCCACCGTAACAGGTCTGGTCAACGGCACCGTCACAGGTCAGGAATCAACCCTACCTGTCAGGAATCAACCCCACCTCGCCAGAATCAACACCGGATAACCGAGACCTCCTTACGTGTTGGCACAGTTGACACACCTTGTAAGGAATCAACTCAGCCTTGCGGCGCAGGTGTTCCTCAAAGCTGAGGACTGGCACGGCTCGCTCCACATCGCGCTGACGCACCGCACCTCATTCTGTCACCACCACTCCCACACCACCCCAACCACCACCACACCCAACACGCCACAACGCCTCTTTTGCATACGATCCATGCTATATCTCATCACAGCAAAATCGCTGTAGAAAAACACGCGAGATAGCAAAATGAGAAAAGTGACGACAGCAGCGGTGTTCGCCCTGCTTACCGGCTCTGCAATCAGCACAGCACATGCACAAGCGTTCAACCGCACAGCCCCCAAGCTACCTGCACGCACGCAGTTCACCATACCTATGCCAGCCCCTGATGAATCACTGACGGTAACAGGCCATCGCTCTAAGCCAGTCACCACACTGCGCGGCATTCTCATCACTGAAGATGCAAGCCGTGTCGTCACGAGGCCGCCAGCCTCACATGCTTTCACAACCAGATTTAAAGGCATAGACACAGACATCAGCTTTCTGCGCTCACACCACATTAGTAAGAAGCTCAGTCGTTTCTTGAATAAGCGCACAAGCATCGACACACTGAATCAAGCGGCACGCATTGTTCAGAGCGCATATATAAAAGCCGGTCGTCCTTTTGTCTCGGTCACGGTTCCCAAGCAATTTGTTGGCGGCGGCGATGTGGTGCTGCTTGTGACAGAATACAGGGTGAATGCCGTCAACATTGCCAGCACCGCTGCTGGTGGTGTGGTTAACTTTGGAATCAAGGCAGGAGACAAACAAGGCCGTCACCTGATTCCAATGATGATGTAGGGCATAACCAGCCTTGCGGCGCAGGTGCCAAGCGTGAAAGCTTGGGGGTGGCAGGCTCGCTCCGCATCGTCCGGGGAACAGCTCTTATCGAGTTACAACAGACTAATAAAGGTTGCCCCAGCAAGTTAGTCTGCTCCCAATCGTGAAGCGTCTAGTAAGGGTTAGATGTGTCGAACCCTACTGCTGTAGGTGAGCGTAATTCCGTAGGGCTGGGTTCTATATTTTATATGTGAAGTAGAGATAAGTAAGGTTTTCACCCTGTAATACCTTCTTAATTCATTTTGTTTAACGCATTTTATTCACTGGTTGCGAGAAGGCTTTTACCTGTAGCTAACACTGGATTTTACCAAGAACAGGCCCAGCTTTGGAATGCAGGGTGGTGTGATTGTAGAAGGAACTGTGGCCGGAAAGGGGGGAGAGCTGTAAGTCCGCTTTCGAGCAGACCTAGACCCAAAATGGCCATTCATATGAGACCTGTAACAACTACGCACTTCATAGGGCTAGTCTGTCCTAACTGCTGTCCGGCCTCAAGAAATTAAACGCGCGTCAATTACTTAATATAGAAATCATATGTTCGGCATGTCATAAGATATATTATGAAAATTCACACAAATAAAATTAGATGCGGATGAAAAATCTGTTTTTTCATGTATCATCTTCATTTCTTTCAGGTTTCGTTGCATCGCCCGATAAAGGCGCATGTTTGCCTTTATGAACAAGGGAGACGAATTGTCTGAGAGATTCGAGCTTAACATCATCAAGCGGAATTTCAGTAAGTAATTTTCTAACGAACTTGGGGCCGTGATTTCCTAATTCTCGACAGAAATTTTCAATTTCACCTACAGGCACCAAATAAATGCCTATATCTTCCAGTCGGCACTTTAGAGTTTCGTATTCAAACTGGGCCGCCCCACTTGGAATTCCATCTTTCCCAAATTTTTTAATGAGATTCCATGATGAAGTTTGCTTCATCGCTTCGGTAATGTCACCACGAGGCAAACTCTCTTCTTTACAATTTTGGATAAGAGAAATTAGCTCGCTTTTTATTTCTTCAACAGACTTGGGTTTCACTCCCCCCCTGACGGCGGCATCGACACGCGTCCAAAGTGGTTCAATTGCCTTCCAATCTCCTCCGAACGCCTGAACAGTATCTCTCACCACGTTTTTCTCAGACAGGAAATCTATGTCGAATACGACTTTGATAGGAACGCCAATATTCCTAAGAACTTCTGCAACTTTCTTGACACCGTGCTTGCCGCTTGTTGGCACATAAGCAGTGTCTTTCCATAATTTATCATCTTTTGCGGCTAGATGGTCCGCTACTGCATTAAACACACGGCAGTCGCTATCATCTTCACAAATGATCGTTTCTTCATGAAACACGCCGTCAAGAGCGTTTGAATATCTTAGCTCAGGTCTTGCCCACAACTCTTGTATCACGGCAGGATCAGCTTCTGCGACGAGGTTCTGTAGCCCCTCACGCCGAATCCTCAGAACACGAACATTGCCTTTCGTCCCTTCCAGAAAGCCCCGCATGATGTCGCTGCTATGTGTGGCTACAATTAATTGTCCACTAACTTCTGAGGCTAAGGTTTCTCCAAGACGACGCATCTGAGGGGGATGCAAAAATGCTTCAGGCTCATCAAGCAAATTGATATCGAGATCAGCAACGATAGTTTCAAATAAAATACCCGCATAGCTCTTCATTCCATCGCCTTGTCGATCCAAAAGCGGGTTGGCGCGCACAGATGCAACGTATGCGTCTCCTACACGATCGACTAGGCTTGAGTCGGGTAGGTTGCCCACATGGATTGGCATAACCGAACCACCCCTGTAATCGAACATGATATCCTGCCCGAACGCTTGACGGAAAAGACGGCTGACTTTCTCCATAAGTGCTGAATTATCATACAAAACGTGCTGTGGTTTTGATTTTTGGTCATTTGGTCCAATATTATTTTGTTGCTTACATATTTGAAGTCGATCATTAGCATCAATATTCTTAATATACCCATCCGAGAGACCATTATCCAGATAAGGAACTATATCCCATATCTTTACTACATTAGAAACTAATTGCCAGTTTTTGTAACTATATTTACCATCTCTGTATGATGCCTTTTTTTCAAGGAAATCCTTCAGATCATTACTTGTTCCTGATTTTAAAAGTTGCACTTCCTTTAAGACAACGGGGCGGGCTTCATTGCCAATTTGACAGACTGCAATAATTTCTCGTAGAGTTTGTGACTTCCCGCTGTTATTCGGGCCAACGAGAATAACTTTTTCTTTTGGTTTGAAATAAAACTCCTGACCGCCGGAGAATGTAAGCTTTGAAATAGACGCAGTTGGTCTTATTGTCATATTAAAATCATACCTTCGTTTTTGGCTCTGAATATGGAACACGAGCCAATGTACCTCAACCCGGACGGGATATATTTCGGCCTAATACTAAGAACCATATCAATCGATATCAAAGATCGCTAGCCCTAAGTGCTGAAACGTCGCTGTTGCAGACTCAGGCTAAACTAAATAGCCGACACGGAACTGCGTCCGCTTTCAGAAAATGCAAATGGTTATCGAAACGGCAATAAAGAGGGCGACTACAGCCTGTCTGCTCTGTTTCTGCTAAGCTGACAGGCAGTTTGGGGGGGGGCAGCGGTCTGTCTTCTTCGAGGCAAAAACACGTGAAAGCGGACGTCTCCGTCAATACCGGCGGGGTTCATTCAAAAGCCCGGACTGCTTCGTTGTCCAGCAAACCTGATGACGCGGACAGTCCGAAGGGTAAAGGAACGTGCCTCTGTTTCCGCTCGATTTGCGAACGAATTCGGGTTAAAGCCATAGTGGACTGCCGCTTCGGGTCCATCACTGAAACGATGAACGTGCAACCGGCCGAACCATGTGCCGGATTACGCGATGCTCAGCAAGATATTGGAAGTTCAAAAGGTCGGTCGGTTTGAACGCCTTGAGGCGTCGCGGATTACGTTCACGAAGGTCCTGCTTGTTTTCGGCGAAAACGGCTGGGGAAAGTCTACACTGGCGGATCTCCTGCGGTCCGCCGCGACCGGGTCTGCCGCGATCGTAGAAGGCCGGGAGACGCTTGCAAGTGCCGGCACTCAGAAGGTCCGTCTTCTTTTCGAAAGGCTGCCAGCAGAATATTCTTTAGGAGTATGGACAGGTCACAGGCCGATGATAGCGGTGTATGACCAATGTTTCATTAACGATAACGTCTATTCCGGCGATGCAGTGTCCTTGGATCATCTCAAGCGACAATATGGTATCGTGATTGGATCGACCGGAGTTTTGCTGGTTCGAGCTATCGACCAACTGACCGATCAGGTCAATGAATTCGATAAAGCTTTCCGAGATGCCGAGGCGATTATAAATGCGGCTTTGCGAACGCACAACGTTCAATTGAAGCTCCCAGCCTTTGTTGCTCTCGAAACCGACGATGCAATCATTCGCTTAATCGACGAGAAGACAACCGAAATCGGGATCGTTGAGAAATCGGCGGAGATCGCCCGACTAACGCTTCCTGACGCCTTGGACGTGCCGACTGAGGCCGCTATCTTTCAGAATGTCCTTGATCGTGGAATTGACGACATGGCCACTGGCGCTCATCAGGCGCTTCATGATCACATTGCAAAGCATAGCAGGCAGCTTGCAAAGGGTGATGAACTTGTCTTGCCCCAAGAGGCATGGCTTGAAGCTGGGCTACAATATCAGAACTCGGATAAATGCGCCTTTTGTGGCCAGTTTTTGGCAGATCGTACGCTTATAGATACCTATACTGTATTCTTTAGCAATCAATACAAACTCCTCTCAGCTGAGGTTCGCAAGCGGCGCGCTACGCTTCAGCGTTATATTAATGGAGATTTTAAAAAACAGGTGCTGGGTAAGCTGGCAGAGAACGCGAGCCGTTGGCAGGCTTGGTGTACCCTCACAGGGGTACTGGCGCCAGAAGACAACAGCGATACAGTCAAAGAGTTGATAGGAGAGCTGGAGGAATGCGCACGCGCCCTCAACCGTTTTTTTGAATTGAAACAAGAAGATCTAGCTGAGCCAGTAGCGCATCCAGATTTGCAAAATACACTTGCGATCTGGAGCGAGCGAAGGAAAGGTATTCTCACGTTAAACGAAGAAATTGAGGCCCATCGTACAACGCTCAATGCTTTGCGTGCAAAATACGCGGCGGGTAATCTTGGCAACCTGAAAGCCCAGCTTGCACTCTTGAACGCGCGGCGCCTCCGGGCCGACGCGACAATTCAAACGGCCGTTCTTAGCCGACAGAAGGCGGATGAGAATAAGACCCGTTACACAAACGAGCGTGCCAGACGTCGAGCCGAGTTAACTACATATTCTAATACCGTAGCGACGACCTTAGGTGGAAATATTAACACCTATCTACATAGACTGGGAGCTGGGTTTGAAATCGACTACCAGAAGCCAAATTTCCGGAGCAAAGAACCGGCTGCAGAATATCACATTTTGATAAAGAATGTACGTGTTCCTCCACGAAGCGGTGACGACAATATTGCTCAACCAAGTTTCCGGAACACTCTGTCAACGGGTGACAAATCGGTTTTGGCTCTCGCGTTTTTCTTGGCATCACTAGCATCGGACTCACGTCTTGCGGAAACGATTGTCGTTTTGGACGATCCGTTTACAAGCCTTGATGAATTCCGCCGAACATTTACAGCAAACGAAATCAAGAAATTGGTTTCTAAATCCAAACAGGTCATTGTCCTCTCCCACGACAAAGCCTTTCTTAGGCTCCTGTGGGAACGCATCGATCATGCTCTTATTACATGTGTTGCCGTTCAGACCGGCGCGCCGGGCATCTCAACGTTAACGCGCTTCGATATAGAGACTTCGACCCTGCCGCGGCACGAAACCGAGCGTACAAAAATGCTCGACTTTCTCGACGACACTGTTGGCGATCCGCCCGAAATCCGCGCGTTGCTCCGCAAGGTATTGGAGTATTTCTATAGACAGGCAGACCCGCAGAGCTTTACGCAGAGCGAAACGCTGGACGGCATCATCCGAATCATGAAGAGTGCTCAGGCAGATTATGTTTATAAGGCAGCTTTAGAAACACTAGAAGAAATCAATTTTTATACCAGGAATTTCCATCATGCCCCGGTATCTGGAAGCGTGAACGAGGAAACGAACGTCGAGGAGCTTAAAATCTACTGCCGAATTGAACTGCCCCGGGTTTACCGGAGAGTAAAACTCTCGGAGGATG
>NZ_BAMX01000043.1 GCF_000963965.1 Acetobacter orientalis | reverse complement strand
GATCATCGCACACGGCGTGAAGTTTTGAGTTCAGGCCGCCTTTTGTCCGTCCGATATGGCGGGGAAAAGCCCTTTTTTGAGCAGGGACGCCGATGTCCGGTGTGCCTTGAGGTGTGTTGCATCAATCATAAGACGCATCGAACGGCCAGCCTGTTCTGTCAGGGCGACAAAGATCCTGTCAAAGACACCCAGGCGGCCCCACCGGATAAAGCGGTTGTATAAAGTCTTGTGTAGACCATACGCTTTCGGAGCATCCTTCCACTGAAGGCCGTTGCGGATGACATAAACGATCCCGCTCAG
>NZ_BAMX01000044.1 GCF_000963965.1 Acetobacter orientalis | reverse complement strand
GCTTCGGCGGGCGGCCTGTAGCCGATTGGCGCCAGCAGGCGTCGGTTGTTATACCAGTCCACCCATTTGAGGGTTTCCCATTCGACCTGCGCCATGGATTTCCATGGCCCCAGATGATGGATGACCTCGGCCTTGTATAAACCGTTGATGGTCTCCGCCAGTGCATTGTCGTAGCTGTCACCGACCGTGCCGACTGAGGCGTCTATGTCAGCCAGCGCCAGGCGTTCGGTATATCGGATCGACAGATATTGTGATCCACGGTCCGAATGATGGATCAGCACCTTATTTCCCGCAGGCTTTCGTTGCCAGATGGCCTGTTCAAGGGCGTCGAGCACGAACTGGGTGGTCATGGAAGTCGAGACTTTCCAGCCCACGATCCTGCGGGCGAATACATCAATGACGAATGCCACATAGACCATGCCATTCCAGGTCTGGACATAGGTAAAGTCCGAGACCCAGAGGTGGTTGGGGGCCTCGGCCCGGAACTGCCGGTTGACCATGTCATCGGGGCAGGGACGCGCCGTATCCGGACGGGTCGTGATGACCTTCCGGCCCCGGATGACACCCTTCAGACTCATCTTGCGCATCAGGCGCTCAACCGTACAA
>NZ_BAMX01000045.1 GCF_000963965.1 Acetobacter orientalis | reverse complement strand
AAACGGTCTGGGTAGGCTTTGGCAAACGCGTCCAACCCGGTGCCGGAAGGCATGGCGGCCGTTACAGCGGTAATTTTGTCATCTGTGGCGGCGCGGCGGGTTAACTCGCGCGAGAAGACTGAGGTGTAGCTTGGTGGGCCTGCGGGGCCCTTTTTCTGCTCACC
>NZ_BAMX01000046.1 GCF_000963965.1 Acetobacter orientalis | reverse complement strand
AGCTCGTCAGATGGGGCCATAATGGTCATGCCCGGCAGGCAGCCCAGATAAGCAATGTCGAATGATCCTGCGTGGGTAGCGCCATCGGCTCCAACTAGCCCTGCACGGTCAATGGCAAAGCGCACGGACAGCTTTTGTAGCACCACATCGTGCATCACTTGGTCGTAAGCGCGTTGCAGGAA
>NZ_BAMX01000047.1 GCF_000963965.1 Acetobacter orientalis | reverse complement strand
GTAGCAGGTACACCGTCACGGATCAGTTCAGCCTTCACGCTGTCAGCGCGACGGTTGGACAGGCCGAGGTTGTACTTTTCACCACGTGGGCCAGGGTGTGCAGCAGAGTTATCGGTGTAGCCGTTAACTTCGATACGGGTTGTCTGAACGTGGGTAGAAGCCTGTGCAGCTTCAGCAACGATCTG
>NZ_BAMX01000048.1 GCF_000963965.1 Acetobacter orientalis | reverse complement strand
GAGGTGTAGCTTGGTGGGCCTGCGGGGCCCTTTTTCTGCTCACCCGTTACCACGTTAAATTTGGCGACGGCGTGGTATTTGTCCCCCGCTTTTTCTGCCGGGGTGTAGCCATGGCCTTTTTCGGTCATGACATGCAAAAGAATAGGGCCGTTATTGGTGTCGCGCAGGTTGCGCAGAATAGCCACCAGTTGTGGCAGGTCGTGGCCGTTAACGGGGCCGACATAGTAAAAGCCCAGCTCTTCAAACAAGGTGCCGCCGGTAATAATGCCACGGGCATATTCGTCGGCCTTGCGGGCTGTGCGCTCAACGGGGGCAGGCAGTTTTTTGACCATTTTGCCCGCAAGCTCGCGCAAGCCCATGAACTTGCGAGACGACATAAGGCGGGAGAGGTAGTTAGACATGGCCCCAACCGGTGGGGCGATAGACATTTCGTTATCGTTGAGAATAACGATCAGACGCTCTGCACCGGGGCCTGCCACGGCGGCGTTGTTCATGGCCTCATAGGCCATACCGGCGGAAATGGAGCCATCGCCGATAACGGCAATCACATTGCGCTCAGAGTAGGTGGGGTCTTCTTCTGCTCGCAGGTGGTGGGCCACGGCCATGCCCAAGCCAGCAGAGATGGAGGTGGAGGAGTGCGCCGCCCCAAAGGGGTCGTACTCGCTCTCGGCCCGGCGGGTAAAGCCGGACAGACCACCGGGCTGGCGCAGGGTACGGATACGGTCGCGCCGGCCTGTCAGAATTTTATGGGGGTAAGCCTGATGGCCTACGTCCCAGATGATTTTGCTGGCGGGGGTGTCAAACACGGCATGCAGCGCCACGGTAAGCTCAACCACACCCAAAGACGCGCCCAGATGCCCACCGGTGGTAGACACGGCATCAATGGTTTCAGCACGCAGTTCATCAGCAACCTGTTTGAGTTGCTCAACTGAAAAATTGCGCATGTCAGACGGGTAGGTCACCCG
>NZ_BAMX01000049.1 GCF_000963965.1 Acetobacter orientalis | reverse complement strand
TTTTTCTGAGCTGCCTGTGCGGCAGTGAAGCAGGCGAACCCGGAACTGGCGGATTTCCGGGGTTTCTGAGCTGCCTGTGCGGCAGTGAAGTCGGCGCGTATTGCGCCATCATGATGGCGTCCTTTTTTCTGAGCTGCCTGTGCGGCAGTGAAG
>NZ_BAMX01000050.1 GCF_000963965.1 Acetobacter orientalis | reverse complement strand
GTTTACCGGAGAGTAAAACTCTCGGAGGATGAGCCCTATGGTAGAGAAGAAGAAAACATCACGTTATTCGCCTGAGTTCCGTGAGCGCGCGGTGCGCCTTCTGGACGAGCATCGCTCGGATTACCCGAGCCTATCAGCTGCCTGTCGCGAGATTGGTGGCAAACTTGGCTGCTCGGGCGACAGCCTGTACGATTGGTGGAAGCAGGCCCGGCGGGACGCGGGTGGTGCGCAGCCGGGAGCAACCAAGGCCGAGACGGCACGGATCAAGGCGTTGGAGCGTGAGGTCCGTGAACTGCGTCAGGCCAATGAGATCCTGAAGAAGGCCTCGGCTTATTTTGCACAGGCGGAGCTCGACCGCCCGTTTCGCAAATGATCGCGTTTATTGAAGCCTACCGTGCCTATTACGGGGTCGAGCCAATCTGTCGCGTTCTGCCGATTGCCCCGTCCACGTTTTACCAGCAGGCGGCCATAGCAAGAGAACCGGCCAAGGCCAGCCCGCGTGTCCGGCGCGATAGGGAACTGATGGAACATATCGGCCGGATCTGGCAGGACAAC
>NZ_BAMX01000051.1 GCF_000963965.1 Acetobacter orientalis | reverse complement strand
CGACGCCTGCTGGCGCCAATCGGCTACAGGCCGCCCGCCGAAGCCGAACGCGCCTTCTATGAAGATCAGAGCAGGCTTGATATCGCTGCCTGATTACTGAACAAATCTCTCTCCGGTAAACCCGGGGCAGTTCA
>NZ_BAMX01000052.1 GCF_000963965.1 Acetobacter orientalis | reverse complement strand
CATCTGACTGCTGAACAGGTCAGCGACTTCAGAGGCGCAGACGTGCTTCTGGCAGACCTCCCCGATGAGACAGAAGAAGTCATCGGGGACAGAGGCTACGACAGCAACCAGATCAGGTTATC
>NZ_BAMX01000053.1 GCF_000963965.1 Acetobacter orientalis | reverse complement strand
CCCAGCGCGCTGAGAGCGGTTTGTACGATGTGGGGTGCGGTAAGGCCAGCCTGGTCGTACTGAGCGTCCTGCGTGTTATGGTCGATAAAGATATCTGGCAGGGTCATGGGGCGGAAACGCACGTTATCCAGCAGGCCGGTGCGGGCCAGATGGTGGCCAACCAGCGAGCCAAACCCACCTTCTGAGCCTTCTTCCAGTGTAATCAGCACCGCATGGTTGCGGGCCAGATTTTCAACCAGTGCCACATCAAAGGGTTTGGCAAAGCGGGCATCTGCCACCGTGGGGGGCAGGCCGTGGGCGGCCAGAATATCGGCTGCTTTGCAGGCTTCTGCCAGCCTTGGGCCAAGCGAGAGAATGGCAATGCCCCCTTTGGCGCTACCAGCCTGCTGGCCCATTTCCCGAATAATACGGCCTTTCCCAATTTCCAGCACGGTGCCAGCCGCGGGCAGGTCAAGCCCAAGGCCGCTGCCGCGTGGGTAGCGCAGGGCAATGGGGCCTTCATCAAACTCAACAGCCGTTGCTGTCATGTGCAGCAGTTCAAGCTCGTCAGATGGGGCCATAATGGTCATGCCCGGCAGGCAGCC
>NZ_BAMX01000054.1 GCF_000963965.1 Acetobacter orientalis | reverse complement strand
GATCATCGCACACGGCGTGAAGTTTTGAGTTCAGGCCGCCTTTTATCCGTCCGATATGGCGGAGAAAAGCCCCTTTTTGAGCAGGGACGCCGCCGTCCGGTGTCATTGAGGTGTGTTGCATCAATCATCAGCCGCATCGAACGGCCAGCCTGTTCTGCCAAGGCGACAAAGATCCTGTCAAAGACACCCAGGCGGCTCCACCGGATAAAGCGGTTGTATAAAGTCTTGTGCGGACCATACGCTTTCGGAGCATCGTTCCACTGAAGGCCGTTGCGGATGACATAAACGATCCCGCTCAG
>NZ_BAMX01000055.1:153-108404 GCF_000963965.1 Acetobacter orientalis | reverse complement strand
CCAGTGCCAGTGCCAGTGCCAGTGCCAGTGCCAGTGCCAGTGCTGTGGGCGTGTGGGGCGGGCCTTAATGCTTATAGGCCCCGGCTTAGGGCTGTGCTGCCCCTTCTGGCGTTGTGGCTTGCTGCCATGCAGCCCGGCTTAACCAGTATTGTGAGACAGAAGTATCTGGCGAAATAAAATGAGACACCTGCGACCAAAGCTGCGTTGGGCGTAGGCGTACTGTCATGGCACCAGACATTTGCTGTTCGGAGCAGGGGCCGTTTAGCCCAATATCACGTCCCGGCAGGGTAATGGTTAGGGTGCAGTGGGCGGTTTGGCTCATGGTCGTGCCACCGCTAAAAGTGCCGTGTAGCGGGCCAGCGGCTAAGGGGCGCATGGCACTGTCTAGGCGCATCATCTCCCCTTCTAGCGCACCATTGGCTGTGGGGTGTAAGCCGACCAAAATACGTGCGCCCTTGTGCGATGAAAGCCCCGCATAGCGTAAAGGCTCTGCCGCAAGGCGGTTAAAAATGCTTTGGTAATCTGGGGCTTTTGGGGCGGCGTGTGCGGGCAGCGCAGCGGCTGCACTGAGCAAGCCTGCGGTTAAAAGAAGAAAACGGGTCATGTTATTTAATGCCTCCCAACCAGCCTTTACGCCAGAACCACAAGAGCGGCAGCACAATAGACGCCGCCATAAGCGCTAGGGAGTACCAATACCCATAGCTCCACCCTAACTCCGGAATGTCTTTAAAGTTCATGCCATACACCCCGGCAATAAGGGTGGGGGCCACACCAATAAAGCTTACAACAGTGAGCACTTTCATCATGCCGTTTTGCTCAATGCTAATAAAACCCAAGGTGGCATCAAGTAAAAACTCAACCTTACTGGCAGCCTGCGCCACGTAATCGGTGAGGGAGGACAGGTCGCGGTTGGCTGTGGTCATGCGGGCACGTAATGCGCCGGGCAGGGCGTAGGGCGCGTTTTCTGTGGGTAGGGTGGTAACGCCTGCTTCAAAACGGCGGGTTGTTAGCGGCAGGCCAGAGGCCGGGGCAACGCCATCTTTTTTGCTTTCACCCAAAAAAATGGTGATGCGCTCTAGCCCAAGTAAAGAATCGCGCACCCGAGAGCACAGGTCGCCTGCGCTGCCAACACGTTGCAGCAGGTCACGCTGCCATGCAGCAATACTATGGAGTGGAGACTGGTTTTGGCGGCGCTTAAAAATATCTTGCGAGAGTTTGTCCAGCAGGGTGCCAACGCTTTCCAAAATATCTGCCAGCCGGTCAACTATCGTCTCAATTAAGGCTACCAGCACCTCTCCGGGGCCAATGGGCATGGGTTTTAGCTGCTGGGGCGGGGCAACAACGCTTTGTAACGGCTGGTCAGAGCTGGTGTCTTGCGCGGCACTGGGGGGTACCACTGTGCTGGGTGCAGGTGTGGTGGCGGGGGCTGGGGGCAGGGTGTGCTCTGCCACCAGTTGGGCCACGGCTTCAAAAGATGGGTAGGGTTGGTAGCGAATGGTAATGAGCCGCTCGGCAGTTAAAATAAACCCCACTGGTGAGCTTTGAAACTCTGTGCCTATTTTTTTAAGCAATGGGGTTGAAAGAAACGCAGCACCATTGCGCACACTAATGCGAGACGAACTTTCAATTTCGCTTAGGTCATCCAGCGTGGGTAGGGGTTGCCCACAAATACGCGCCGCCAGAGCCTGCTCGGCTTCGGTGGGGTTAAGCAGGTCTATCCAGGTTATACCGCGTGCGTCTGCCTCACTCTCAATGGCCCGGGCGGGGGCGCCGGGCTTGTGGGCCAGAAACATGCAACTCTCCTTGCGCTGAAGGGTTTAGGGGCGGCGTAATGGCAGTTTTGGTGGTGCTGGTGCGCAGTATCCTGCCAGTCGTTGCCAGACTATGCCTGTTTGGGGCCAAGGCTGGCAAGGCTTGCACAGGCAGGGCAGACCACCTTTGAAAAGTAAAGAAAAACACAAGCTGGGTCTGTGCAACAACACAGGGGTTCTGGTAAGCCAGATGCCTGCTTTTGGGGCAGGGCGGCCCCGGCATAACACGCAAATTTAGGAGCGGTGGAACCAACCATGGCAGACACAACAGTAAACGGCATAACAGCGGCACAAGCGAACTCCCTCCGGCATGGGCCGGACGAGCGTGGGCATTTTGGCGGCTGGTTTGGCGGGCGCTTTGTGGCTGAAACCCTGATGCCCCTTATTTTAGAACTTGATCAGGCTTACAAAACAGCCAAGGCAGACCCTGCTTTTCAAAAAGAGCTGGCGTTTTACCTGCGTGATTATGTTGGCCGCCCAAGCCCCCTCTGGTTTGCCCGCCGTATGACCGAAGAACTCGGTGGCGCTAAAATTTACATGAAGCGTGAAGAGCTAAACCATACCGGTTCGCACAAGCTTAATAACGTTATGGGCCAAATTTTGTTGGCCCGCCGCATGGGGCGCACCCGTATTGTGGCCGAAACCGGGGCTGGCCAGCATGGGGTGGCTACCGCCACCGTGTGCGCCCTGTTTGGCATGAAATGCGTTGTGTATATGGGGGCAACCGATGTTGAGCGCCAAAAACCCAATGTGTTTCGTATGCGCCTGCTGGGGGCAGACGTTGTGCCCGTTACCGCAGGGGCAGGCACATTAAAAGATGCCATGAACGAAGCCATGCGCGACTGGGTTGCAAACGTGGCAGACACCTATTTTCTGGTCGGTACCGTTGCTGGCCCGCACCCATACCCTGCTATGGTGCGCGACTTTCAGAGCATTATTGGCACAGAAACCAAAGCCCAGATGCAAGAGCTTGAAGGCCGCCTGCCAGATGTGGTGGTGGCTGCTATTGGCGGTGGCTCTAACGCTATGGGTATTTTCCACCCGTTTTTAGATGATGCCTCTGTGCGTCTTATTGGTGTTGAAGCCGCAGGCCACGGGCTGGATAGCGGTAAAACGGCGGCCTCTATTGAGCGCGGTAAGCATGGTGTGTTGCATGGTAACCGCACCTACCTGCTCCAAAATGCCGATGGCCAGATTGATGAAGCGCATTCTATTAGCGCAGGCCTAGACTACCCCGGTGTGGGGCCAGAACATTCTTGGCTGCACGATATTGGCCGCGCAGAATATGTGGGCGCAACAGACCAAGAAGCGCTTGATGCCTTCCAGCTTTGCACCCGCACGGAGGGCATTATTCCTGCCCTCGAATCTGCCCATGCCATTGCCTATGCGTCTAAAATTGCCCCCACTCTGCCCAAAGACACCTTGTTGGTTGTCAATATTTCTGGCCGGGGTGACAAAGACATCTTTACCGTTGCCGAACATTTGGGAGTGAAACTGTGAGCCGTATTGCCGCCCGTTTTAAAGCTCTGGCCGCCCAAGGGCGTGGTGCGCTCATTCCCTACCTTGAAGCGTTTGACCCAGACCTCGACACGTCATTGGCGCTGCTTAAAGCTATGCCAGCCGCCGGTGCAGACCTTATTGAGGTTGGGGTACCCTTCTCCGACCCCTCAGCCGATGGCCCGGTTATTCAGCTTGCGGCCCGTCGTGGGCTAAAAGCGGGTTCTACCTTAGCCGGTGTGCTCAAAATGGTTGCCGCCTTTAGGGAGGGGGATAACGAAACCCCTATTATCCTGATGGGCTACCTCAACCCCATTGAAGCCTATGGCTATGAGCGCTTTTGCACAGATGCCGCCAAAGCGGGGGTTGATGGGCTGATTATTGTCGATCTCCCACCCGAAGAAGCGGATGTGATTGAAAAGCACACAGACGCAAACGGCCTCGATATTATCCGCCTTGTCGCCCCCACCACCACAGATGAACGCTTGCGCTATGTGCTCTCGCACGCTTCTGGCTTTGTGTATTACGTGAGCATTACCGGTATTACCGGCACCCGTACCGCCAGCGTTGAAGACCTAAGCAAAGCACTGCCGCGCTTGCGGGCCGCTACTACCCTGCCAGTGGCTATTGGCTTTGGTATTCGCTCCCCCCAACAAGCGGCAACAGCGGCTAGTATTGCAGATGGTGCAGTTGTGGCCTCGGCCTTGCTGGCGACCTTGGCTGAAACACTCGATGAAAACGGCCAAGCTACAGCGCAAACCCTTCCACGGGTTTTGGCCCAAATTGAAGAACTGGCTGCGGCTGTGCGTGCCGCAGGTTCTGGCGCAAAGGCGGGCTGAGTTCTGTCTTTGGTGCAAGAAGGGGTTACACGGCCAGCGCGTGTTTGCGTTATAGGCGGTGGCCCAGCGGGGCTGGCCGCGGCAGAGGTAATTTCTGCCGCAGGCTGTGCCGTGCAGGTGGTTGAGCGCATGCCCAGCTATGGCCGCAAATTGCTTATGGCGGGGCGGGGCGGGTTAAATATTAGCCATTCTGAGGCGGCTGATAGGCTTTTAACCCGTTACGGTAGCGCTGCGCCATGGCTGGCCCCGGCCTTAGCAGCATGGACAACCCAAGACATTCGGGACTGGATGGCAGGCTTGGGGCAAGACAGCTTTGTTGGTTCCTCCGGTCGGGTTTTTCCAACGGCTATGAAAGCTTCCCCACTTTTGCGGGCATGGCTTGAGCGCCTGCGTAGCCAAGGGGTTGTGCTCCATACCCGCACAGAATGGACAGGCTGGAACCCGCAAGGCCACCCTACTTTTACCCCCACACAAGAGGGGGCCTGTTTACCGCCAGAATTAGCCCCCCCTTACGTGCCAGATGCCATGGTGCTGGCCCTTGGTGGCGCAAGCTGGCCCCGGCTTGGCAGCACGGGGGCATGGGTGCCTGTTGTGCAGGGGCAGGGGGCAGAGGTTGCACCGCTCCAACCCTCTAACTGCGGTTTTCAGGTTAGGTGGTCAGACACCTTGCGCGCGCGTTTTGCGGGCACCCCGCTTAAGCCTGTGGCGCTCAGTTTTGCTGGCCGTACCGTACGGGGCGAGGTTGTCGTAACCGCTACAGGCCTAGAGGGTGGGGCACTTTATGCGCTGTCTGCTGCGTTGCGCGCACATGTGGCGGCACACGGGAGTGCCACTTTGCTGCTCGACCTACGGCCAGACCTAACAGAACAGGTTCTTGCCGCCCGCCTTGCCAGCGTGCGCCCGCGTGAGAGTTTATCGAATCGGTTACGCAAAGCCCTGCGCCTGCCCCCGCTTGCAGTAGCCTTGCTGCACGAGGCAGGGCCAGTGCCCACAACACCACAGGCTTTGGCGGCACGCCTTAAGGCATTGCCCATAACCCTGCACCAGCCCCAACCGCTGGCCCGTGCTATTTCTACTGCCGGAGGGGTTATGCACACTGCCTGCACACCCACATTTATGCTCAGCGCAAAACCCGGTGTTTTTGTTGCAGGCGAAATGCTGGATTGGGAGGCCCCAACTGGCGGTTATCTGCTACATGGCTGCCTTGCCACGGGGCGTGCGGCTGCAAAGGGTGTTTTGCAGTGGTTGCAGCACCCCCACGCATAGCGGTATCTGCTCACCATGACCAATAAGATTATAATGGGGGAAGTGCCGGGCGCAGGCCCCGCACAGATGGATCTTGCAGAGCTTCTGGCTACCCGTCTGCTGGTGCAGGGCAACTCTGGCTCGGGTAAGTCGCATTTGTTGCGCAGGCTGCTAGAGCAGTCTGCCCGGCTGGTGCAGCAGGCCATTATTGACCCCGAAGGCGATTTTGTAAGCCTTGCCGAAAAATTTGGTCATTTAGTGATTGAAGGGGCCGATTATTCAGAAATGGCCCTGCATGCCGCTGGTGAGCGTATGCGCATGCACAGGGCCTCTGTCGTGCTTAACCTTGAAGGGTTAGATGCCGACCAGCAAATGAAGTGGGCCGCAGCTTTCTTGGGGGGTATGTTCGAAGCCCCACGAGAGTATTGGTACCCCGTGCTTGTTGTGGTTGATGAAGCACAGCTTTTTGCGCCCGCCGCCGCCGGTGAGGTCTCAGACGAGGCGCGGCGCTCGTCTTTGGGGGCCATGACCAACCTGATGTGCCGTGGCCGTAAGCGTGGTTTGGCTGGTATTATTGCGACCCAGCGTTTGGCTAAGCTGGCCAAAAACGTGGCGGCAGAGGCCTCTAACTTTCTTATGGGCCGCACGTTTTTGGATATCGACATGACCCGCGCAGCAGACCTGCTGGGTATGGAGCGCAGGCAGGCCGAAGCCTTCAGAGACCTTGCGCGCGGTACCTTTGTTGCTCTTGGCCCCGCGCTCTACCGGCGGCCAACCCCTGTGCGTATTGGTACGGTTGAAACAGAAAGCCGCTCTGCCGGGCCAGTTCTGGCCCCGTTTGAGCCGCCTTCGGCCCCCGTGCACGAGCTTATTCTGGCCCCGCTGCCAGCCGCAGAATCGTTCGCACGCCCCCGCAAAGCCCCTGCCACGCCGCCGCCAGACCTGCTCTCGCAATTAGCCGCACATGGAGAGGTGCAGGCAAATGTTGCCCAAGCCGAGCAAGAGGTGGAAGAAACGCCTGAAGACCAAACCGAGCGTGAAGCCCGCATGACCGCCATTTTGCGCGACATGATGGAAGATGAAGAAACGTCTTTCCGCTCAGCCTCAGTGCTGTACCAAGACTTTTTGGTGCGCTGCCGTATTGCCGGGTTGGGCCGCAACGCGCTTGATCTTAAAAGCTTTAACCGCGCCCTAGCCACCGCCCGCAGTGGCGTGAGTGAAGATATGTGCGCAACGCCTGAATGGCAGCAGGCCGAATCTTTGGCCACGGTTTTACCCGAAGACCTGCAATCGGTTTTTCTGTGTTTGGCGCGTGCCGCTATTGCCCGCCAGCCGTGCCCGTCTGATGCAGAAATTGCCAAAGTTTACGGTACAGTCTCGCAAGGGCGTGCCCGCCGCCTGCTCGAATGGTTAGAAGACCGCAATATTATTGTCTTGCAGGCTGATGGTATGGGCCGCCGTATCATCACCATTATTGGCCCAGGGTGGGAAACCCTGCCGGGTATGCCTCAGCACTAAGAAAGCATACCTGCAAAAAAGTGCCCCTTTGCGGGCATGACGTGTGCGCCGGGCAATGCTATAGCCCAAAGCATGACCGAAGATCCGACCTTCAGCCCGGCCTTGCTGCCGGCCGGTTTCGTAGACCTGCTCACGCCAGATGCCCGCACAGAGGCAGAAGGTGTGGCAACTCTTATGGGGGTGTTTGCCTCGCACGGGTACAACCGTGTGCGCCCGCCCCTTATGGAATTTGAGGAAACTCTGCTTGCCGGGGCCGGTGCGGCTTTAGCAGAGCAGAGCTTTCGGGTTATGGATCCCGATACGCGGCGCATGATGGTGCTGCGCCCAGACATAACACCCCAAATTGCCCGCATGGCCGCGACTCGCCTTGCAGACCTGCCGCGGCCCTTGCGTTTGTCTTACGCGGGTACGTGTGTGCTGGTTATGCCCGCCAAGGCAGAAGAAAGCGGCCGCCAGATTATGCAAACCGGCATAGAGCTAATTGGCCCAGACAGCCCACAGGCCGATGCCGAGGTTGTGTGTGTTGCTGCAGAAGCATTGGCCCAGCTTGGCGTGCCCGGCGTTTCGTTTGACCTAACCATGCCCCCCTTTGTGCCCGCGTTGCTAGAAGAGGCAGGCATTGCCCCCACAACACGCCCAGCCCTGTTACGCGCCCTAGACCGTAAAGACGCCGCTGCCGTGGCAGAATTAGGTGGCCCATTAGCGCAAACGCTTATTGCATTGTTGCGGGCTGCTGGCCCTGCTGCGCAGGCTGTTGCCGCGCTCAACAGCCTTACCCTGCCGCCTAAAGCCCGCGCTATTTTGCAACGCCTGATAGATGCCGTGGCGGCTATTGCCGAGCAGGCGCCAGACCTACGCCTGACCATAGACCCCGTAGAATTTAGGGGCTGGAAATACCACACTGGCGTGTGCGTAACCGTATTTGCCGTTGGCCGTGCCGAAGAGTTGGGCCGTGGCGGGCGTTATTTGTGCAACGATAACGAACCCGCCTGTGGGCTTACCTTCCGGCCTGATGTGCTTTTCCGCATGATACCTGCCGCCAAAGCCCTGCCGCGTGTTTACGTGGCACATGGCGCAGACCGGGCTACGGCTGCCGCTTTGCGTGCTAAAGGCTACGCCACACTGGCTGCTTTGCCTGCAACGGCCGGGCAACAGGGTGATGCACAGGCAGAAGCCCGCCACCTTGGGTGCAGTCACATTCTTTCAGGTACTACGTGTACGGAGCTTGCCTAACCCGTTGCCATAGCGGCAGTGGCTATGCAGCCCTACCGGCCCTTTAAACTAGGCCGTTTTTCTTCCAGGAGCAGACCGTTCAATGTCTAACGTCACCGTAATTGGCGCCCAGTGGGGCGATGAAGGCAAAGGCAAAATTGTCGATTGGCTAGCCAGCCGTGCCGATATTGTTGTGCGCTTCCAAGGTGGGCACAATGCAGGCCACACGCTGGTTGTCGGCAATCAGGTGTACAAATTGTCTTTGCTGCCTTCTGGTGTTGTTAGCGGCAAAATTGGCGTTATTGGCAACGGCGTGGTGGTAGACCCCCAAGCCCTTCTGGCTGAAATTGCCCGTATTCAGGAGCAGGGGCTTATTGTGACCCCAGACACCCTGAAAATTGCTGAAAACGTGCCGCTTATTCTGCCCGTACATGGTGCGCTAGACCGCGCGCGTGAAGCTGCCCGTGGTGAGCGTAAAATTGGTACCACAGGCCGTGGCATTGGCCCTGCCTATGAAGATAAAGTGGCCCGCCGTGCTATCCGCCTCTGTGATTTGGCTGAGCCTGAAACACTCGACTGGAAGCTGGACGAACTGCTGCTACACCACAACACGCTGCTGGCAGGTTTGGGCGCAGAAACTTTCAAAAAAGAAGACCTTTTGGCCTTCCTGACCGACATAGCCCCTAAAGTGCTGCCTTACATGGCCCCAACATGGGACTTGTTGGATGACGCCCGCCGCGCTGGTAGCCGTATCCTGTTTGAAGGTGCGCAGGCTGTCATGCTGGACGTAGACCACGGCACCTACCCATTTGTAACCAGCTCCAACACTGTTGCCTCTAATGCGGGCACAGGTTCTGGCATGGGGCCTGCAGCGGCTGGTTTTGTGCTGGGTATTGCCAAAGCCTATTGCACCCGCGTGGGTGAAGGGCCTTTCCCGTCTGAACTGTTTGATGAAACAGGCCGCAAAATTGGTGAGCGCGGGCACGAGTTTGGCACCGTTACAGGCCGCCCCCGCCGTTGTGGCTGGTTTGATGCCATTCTGGTGCGCCATGCCGTGCGCGTTGGTGGGGTAAATGGCCTCGCTCTGACCAAGCTGGACGTGCTGGACGGTCTGGACGAAATCAAAATCTGCGTAGGGTATGAGCTTGATGGTAAAACCATTGAGCGCTTCCCGTCCTCTCCCGCTGCTCAGGCCCGTGTGAAACCTGTGTTTGAAACGGTTGAAGGTTGGAAAGACACCACGCACGGTGCCCGTAGCTGGGCAGACCTACCCGCACAGGCCATTAAATATGTACGCCGGATTGAAGAACTGGTGGGTGCCCCTGTTACCCTGCTGTCTACCAGCCCAGACCGTGATGACACCATTCTGATGCGCGACCCCTTTGAAGACTAAAGGGTAACATAGGGTTAGGGGCGGCTTTCCGCTCTAATCCGTGCTGCATGAGCACTGCAAAAAGCCGGTTGGGGTAACCCTAACCGGCTTTTTACGTGTCATTTTTTAAGTGTAAGCGCCGTTTTATAAGCCCCACACTGGGGCTCGCCTTATGCCCATTGCAGCGCAGAGCCGCTGCCGTTTAGCGCGGGTGCGTAGTGGGGGGCTGCATGGCTGTGGCGGTTGGGCCATCGGCAAAGCTGCCAAATGTGGTTGAGGTAGGGTAGAGTGCCCGCAGGCGGTCTTTACGGGCGTTTTCTTCTAACGTGGCAACAATACTGTCTAGCATGCCAAGTTGCAGCATGCCACGTGCCTGAAAAGCCTGCCCTAAACGCTGGCAAAATGCTTTTAATAAAAGTGTCACGGTGGTGGAGGGGCTTTTGCCGCTATGCGGCAGGGAAGTGCGAAAAATACTCATGCGAGCGTACCCAGAAAGCACATCCGGCACAATTGCCGGGCCAGCTCCTTTTTGGCTCCATAATCCACAAAGGCTGGGTTTGTATATAAGGATTTTGCACATCTGGCTCGCGGCTTTAACGGGGGCCAAAAACCGCCATCTCTGTAAGGGGTATGGTTGTTCTTTTTTCTTTTCAGTGCCTATCTTGGGTGCGAATCGTTATGGGTAGGTCATGACGCAAAAAGCGAATATTCTTGTGGTTGAAGATGATCCGGCACTCTCCCGGCTTATCTGTTATAATCTTGAAAAGCAGGGCTATGAGGTTCGGCTGGCAACAGAGGGTCAGGCTGCCCTAGACCAAGTGGCCCGCCGCATGCCAGACCTTGTGCTGCTTGACTGGATGCTGCCCGGTGTGTCGGGCATTGAAGTGTGCCGCCGCCTGCGTGAGCAAGCTAAAACCCGTACACTCCCCATTATTATGCTGAGTGCCCGCGGGCAGGAAACAGATAGCGTGCGTGGCCTAGATACCGGGGCAGACGACTATTTGGTGAAGCCTTTTGGTATGGAAGCCCTGTTTGCACGGGTTAAAGCCATACTGCGCCGTGTGCCCCCACCCAGCAAAAATTTGCAGTTTGAAAACCTTGTGCTTGACCGAGTTGCCCATAAGGTTGAGCGTAATGGCAGGCTTTTGGCTCTAGGCCCAACCGAATACCGTTTGCTTGAATTTTTGATGATGCACCCCGGGCAGGTGTTCTCGCGAGAGGAACTGCTGGAACATGCTTGGGAAAGAAGCTCGTTTGTGGAACTGCGTACGGTTGATGTGCATATTCGCCGTTTGCGCCAGACCCTTAACGAGGGCGATGAGCAAGACCTTATCCGTACCGTGCGGGCGCGTGGTTATGCGCTTGACCTGCCCCAAAACCCCTAATTTGTACACAAACTGCGTGGTGGCGGGGTAACAGGTATGCTGGGTGGTGTGCATACCCTGCTGCCTCTTGTGGGTGGCGTGTTGGCAGGCGGCTTGGTGGGGGGCAGCATAACGGCGCTTTGGGCGCGTTATCGTTTGGCTGCCCAGCAGCATACGCCCGCTGCTGTGCCCGCTTTGGCCCGTACACCGGCCCGTGTACGTTTGCTTATGGCGGTAGAGCAGGTTGTGGGGGCATTACCGCAAGCCGTACTGGTGCTCGATAACGACCGCAGGCTGCTTTATGCCTCCCCCCAAGCATACCGTGATTTTGGCGAAAATCTTGGTTCGATAGAGCGCCATCCCGCTTTTCAAAGCGCAATGGACAAGCTGGCAACCCGCCCGCTAACCCGCTCAACCGAGATAGAAGAAGCCCGTATTGTGCTGGATATTCCGCTGCACCGGGTTGTGCATGGGTTTTTCCAGAAAACGGCCTTTTCCAAAACGCAATTTCTGGGTGAAAACGACCGGCTCGATGGGGGGCAACACCAGAGCGTATTGCTCTCGTTTGTGGCGTTGCACGATGTCACAGAAGCAGAAATGACAGAGCGCCAGCAGGCAGATTTTGTGGCGTATTCTAGCCATGAACTCCGCACCCCGCTGGCCGCTTTAATGGGCTTTATTGAAACCCTGCAAGGCCCCGCCGCTGACGACCCAGAGGCCCAGCGCGAATTTTTAGATATTATGGCGGCCCAAGGGCGGCGTATGCAGCGCCTGCTTGATGGTTTGCTCTATTTGTCGCGCGTGCAAATGCTGGAGCACCAACGCCCGCGCGGGGTGGTTAAGCTGGCTGACCTGTGCACCCGTTTGCAAAACGAAACCAGCATTCTGTTTCGCCAAAACGATGCAAAATTGGTGGTAGAGCCGCCCTCCCACCCAGAAATTTGCGTTGTGGGTGATGAAGACCAACTTTTGCAGGTGCTCATTAACCTTGTTGAAAACGCCCTGAAATATGGTGGGTGCGACACAGACCAAACCCGCCAAGACCCGCTTATGGTAACGGTAGGCTTTCATAAAGCTGAGCCATTAGGCGGCTGGCCCGTAGGGCCGGGGGTAGTGTTAAGTGTGTCTGATAACGGGCCGGGTATTGCGGCACGGCATTTACCACGCCTGACCGAGCGTTTTTACCGCGTGCCTAAAACATCTGCCATGGTGCAGGGCAGCGGGCTTGGGCTGGCCATTGTGCAGCATGTTATTACCCGCCACGGGGGCCGCTTTGTTATTGAAAGCACGGTTGGCACGGGTACAGACTGTCTTATCTGGCTGCCTATAGCGCAAGCAGATGTGGTGTCACAAAACTGAAATAAAACTGTCTTAAAGACTTCATTACCTTCGGTGCTCTAAACCCATTAATAAAAAGCCTAGACGTAGCCCCGGCTGCGCCATTTTGATGATGTTCAGGGATACAACTGAAAATGCGTCTTTCAACACGGCCACTCGCCATTCTGCTTGCTGCAACCAGCCTTGCGGCTCTTTCTGGCGTCTCTAAGGCTGAAAGCGTTACCGGGGCAGGTTCCAGCTTCGCTGCGCCCATCTATCAGGCATGGAGCGACGCCGCTAAAACGGCAGCTGGTGTCAGCGTTAACTACCAGAGCGTTGGCTCTAGCGCAGGTCAGAACCAGGTTCTGGCTGGCACGGTAGACTTTGGTGCGTCTGACGCCCCAATGGATGCCCGGAAAATTGAGTCCGCTCATCTCTTCCAGTTCCCCACCGTTATGGGCGGCATTGTACCGGTTGTTAACATTCCGGGCATGAAACCCAACGCACTGCGCCTGAGCGGTGAAGTGCTTGCAGGTATTTACGCTGGTGAAATTACCCAGTGGAACGATGCGAAAATTGCAAGCCTGAACCCCGGCGTAAAACTGCCTGATCTGGCTATTGCGCCTATCCACCGCGCTGATGGTTCAGGCACCACGTTCGTATTTACGTCTTACCTCGCTCGGTCTTCCGATTCTTGGAAAACTAACCTGGGTGCAGGCACCTCTATTTCTTGGCCCGGTGGCCTTGGCGCCCGTGGTAACGACGGCGTTGCTGCAACCGTGCAGAACACCGAAGGTGGCATTGGCTATGTTGAATATGCGTATGCCAGCCGCAACCACCTGACCACCACCCGCCTGCATAACCGCGCTGGTGATGATGTTGAAGCAAACCAGACCAGCTTTGCACACGCCGCTGAATCTGCTGATTGGCAGCACGCCTCTCATTTCGCGGTTGACCTGCTTGACACCGCAGGTAAAGGCGCATGGCCAATTGTTTCAGCTACTTACGTGCTAACACCTGTACCACCTAAAGATGCTGCACGCGGTAAAGCCGTACGCAACTTCTTTAGCTGGGCTTTCCAGCAGGGTGACAGCATTGCCGCTAAGCTAGACTATGTTGCTCTGCCACAGGCTGTTAAAACCAACATCCTGTCTTCTTGGAAATAAGCTTATTTTCTAAGGCGTTAGTGTTGTAACGTTTGAATCGGGCCATCCACACATGTGGATGGCCTTTTTCATAAAACTGTCACACAACCATAACGAAACCCTAACCTACGGCCTTTGGGAATCTTTTATTCAACATCCATCCCTTCGCTCTGGAATGGTTGTAATGCGCTCCAAGATTCTCCTTTCGACGCTAGCTTTTACGTCTGCGTTAATGACAACAGCAGCCCCCGCTGCCATGGCATCTTCAGCAGATGAAGCTCAGCTTCAGGCTCTGCGGCAAGAAATGGCCCAAATGCGGCGGGAAATGATGGGGCAGATTTCTAGCCTCAAAACGCGCTTGGCAAAAAGTGAGGCCGCGACCCACCAAGCCAGTGCGCCGCACGGTAAAGGCACCAATTACGCTGCCAATATGCCCCGCCACCACTATGTCGAATCTGGCCCGGTTGACCCGTCTGTGCAGTTTAACGACTCAACGGCACAAACTGGCCGCTTGAAGCTGCAAACCAGCGGTACGCCTGTGACCGACCGTGGTGACGTGACATCATGGAAGTCTTTCCGCCAAGCAACCCGGAGCGATGAAAACGTTCATATCGGCGGCATGATCATCGGCTTCCCCAAAGGTCGTTTCACGGTTGCGTCTGAAGATGCATCGTACGGCATGTCTATCGGTCTTGCTTTCCATGAAGACTTTGGTGGTTTCTTTAATTCTGGCCCTCGGGCTGGTGAGGGGCGCGGGGCGTTTAACAGCTTTACCTCCAACATGCGGCGTTTGCGTATTCCCTTCACATTCCGTTACAAAAACTGGGTTGCTGCTGTTACCCCAGACTTTGGTGCAAACCATAACGATGGCTATGTGGCACTGTATGAAGGTAACCTGAACTATACCGGTTTCCGGAACACCATTCTGACAGTTGGTTACTTCCAGCCACGCGTAACCGAAGAAGATTCCGAAAGCTCCAACGACTTTATGACGCTTGAGCGCCCCAGCATTACAGACATGGTGCGTAACATTGCCGCAGGCGATGCCCGCTTCAGTGTTGGTGCTCTGCATTATGAAAAACGTTGGTGGATTGCTGGTTACTTCACAGGGCAAGAGTGGGGCCACCGCAACGCTTCTGATATGTCCAGCACTTATTACGGTGGTGGTAACGGTAATACGATGGACAGCCAGACCGGTGCTACTCTGCGTGTTGCTGGCCGCCCTGTTGCGACTAAAGATTGGGACGTGCACCTTGGTGCATCGGCTATTTCTTCTTTCCGTCAGGCGTGTAACAGCGCTTCAGCAACGAATAGCGCTGCAACCTCTTGCACACGCACCACCTCTTTCGGGCAGCGTCCTGAGTTTGACATTGGTGAAGCGAACCTTGCTGCTACGGGCACAATCAGCAATGCCTCTCAGGTATGGGCTGCTGGGCCAGAACTTGGCGTGCGTTGGAACCGCTTGCTCCTGAAGAGTGAATACTATCATGTTGGTGTTCAGCGTCATGGGCCGCAAATTAAGTCTGCTGGTTTCCAAGGTTGGTATGGCTCCGCAGCGTATACCCTCTTTGGCACACCGCGTCTTTACAGCGAAAAAAGTGGCGCCTTTACAGCACCAGGTGTAACCGAGAAAGAAGAGTTTGATCCGGCCACCAACCACTGGGGTGCGCTTGAAGTTGTGGGCCACTACAGCGTAATCGACCTGAACAGCCGCTTGAATGATGCGATTGCTGCCAACGTTGTTCGGGGTGGTCAGCAAACTGTTTGGACAGGTGGTCTTAACTGGTACCCTAACCGCCACTTCCGTGTCATGCTGGATTATAGCCACTTCATTGTGTCTCGTAGCATGCAGGCTACCAATACAGCTGGCCGTACAGGTAACTCTGTTGCTGTGCGTGTGCAGGCTGGTTTCTAAAACTCTTTTACAAAGAGTATTTCAAAAAAAGGGAGGCCCTCTTTCAGGGTCTCCCTTTTTTAATGAGTGTAGTTTTAAGAATTTTTACGTTTAGCCTATTAGGCAATACTGCCTGTAAACACATATTGTGCATTGTGTCTGGCAAGGGCTACAACGGTTAGACCTGCCTCCTGTGCAAGCCTTAAAGCCCGTGCGGTGGGGGCAGAAATAGCCACTAAAGTGGTAAAGCCTGCTAAAATGGCCTTTTGCACCATTTCATAAGAGCAGCGGCTGGTAATAACGCAAAACCCTTCTGTAAAATTGGCTTGTTGCCGCAACCCTGCGCCAATTAATTTATCGAGCGCGTTATGGCGGCCTACATCTTCGCGTATGAGGGGTATTGTGCCATTGGGCAGGCACCATGCTGCGGCATGTACCATATGTACTTGCGCATTTAAGGTTTGTTGGGCCGCAAGGTTGGTTAAGGCCGTGCGTATAGCCGCAAGGCTGGCGGGCGTATGGGCGGCTACTTTGGGTAGGTTGGTATGGAGGCTTTCTAGGTCATCTGTGCCGCATACGCCGCACCCGGTACGGCCTGTCATGGCTCTGCGTGAGTGCAGAAGTTTTTTAAAATCTTCACCCTGTAAGGTTAGGTTTACAGTAAGGCCATCAGAAGCCTCGTCTATTTTAAGAGTACGGATAGCGCTGGCATGGCCTACAATGCGTTCTGTTATAGAAAAACCATAGGCATAATCTTCTATATTGTGTGGTGTTGCCATCATAACAGCGTAGGGAATACTGTTATAAATAAAGGCAATAGGGGTTTCATCTGCCAGTTTTAGGTCGGTTTTATAGGGTGCGTTATCACTATATTTTTCAACAGGCCATAAACAGATAAGAGCGTTTTCAGGCATGGGGTGCCTCGTTCTGCACCCAACGGCATGCGGTGGCATAGTCTGCTGGGGTGTTAATGTTAAAAAATGGGTCGTGCGGTGTGGTGTCAAAGCACACTTCGCGCATGCCGAGTGTGTCTGCAAACAGCCTTACACGCCGTTGGCTGTTATCTTGGGTGCTTTCAAGCCATTTTTGCAGGGCCTCTGCACAGTCAACGGGCCATGTAGCAACTAAGTGGTGCCGTCTACCGCCAGAGGCAGCAACGGCGGGTGCGGGCATAAGAGCCGTTGCCAATGTTGGGGGAATAAAAGGAGTATCACCCGGCACAGTCAGTAACGTGGTAGCCCCACACCCGCGCGCCCAAAGTAGCCCGGCCAAAACACCGGCCAAGGGGCCATAGGTGGGGTTGGCATCTGGTAAAACCGGTATTTGCCACGGCGCGTAACGGGCGGCATTGCCGTTAGCACTTAAGGCCAAGGCCATGCAGTGTGGGCGTAAAAGGGTAATGAGCCGGCTTAATACGGGGTGCTGGCCCAAAGGGAGTAAAGGTTTATCGCACCCTCCCATACGGGTGCCCGTGCCCCCGGCGAGTATAAGTGTAGCCAGGCCAGTGGTGGGGGTGTGCTGTCTCATAGTGTTAAAAATTGCCCGTTTACGGGCCAGAGGCAAGAGGGAGTCTTGCCTATAAAAAAAGCCAGACACAGGTTTTAACCGCGTCTGGCTTTTTAGAGGCAAAAAACAGCCTACCCCGTAGGGCTTACTAAACGTAGCAGGCTTTAGCGGGCCAGCAGGTTTTTATAAGAGACCATGCAGGCCACGTAAGCATTGTCATACTGGCCCTGAATAGAACCCTGTTTGCTGTTTGAATACAGGCCACCCCCCATGGTGCCGCCCAGCGCACCAGCGCCGGCACCAATAGCAGCACCTGCACCGCCACCAGCCGCAGCACCCAAGCCTGCACCCAGTGCTGTGGTTGCCAAACCGCCTAAAATAGCACGGTGGTTTTGGCGCTCAGCTTGGCCGCTTACAGCCATTTGGGCTTGAGAGCGGCAAAAATTTTGTTCTTGCGCAAACACGGCGTAGGGTTTGCCTTGCTGGGGCAGCACCATAACACTTGGGCCCATTGGTGTTTCGGCACAGGCAGAAAGCAGTAATGCCGGAAGAAGAAAAGCAGAGGCAGTTTTCAGTCTCATTGGTGTTTCTCTTAATGTTGGGCACCCAATAAAGAGTTACTTTAGTGGGGCAGTATCAAGTATCGTGCAGTAATGTGGTGTTTTTTACAAGCACAGCATAACTGCCGGGTGGTTAAGGTAGCTTATCTCTTTGTTTGGGCCGTGTAATCTCATTTTAGCGCGCAGCCTGTTAGCACTGTGCTGCGTGCAGGTGTAAAAGCATTGCCCTGCGCCAGAATTATGGCACGCAGGGCAAGGGGGCTTAAACCAGACGGGTAACCAGCAACTGGTTAATGCGAAAGCCTTCTACGTCTACTACTTCAAAACGGTAGCCGGATTCGTCCACACGGTCTGTTTTGCGGGCCATGCGGCGCAGGCGGTGCATAACAAAACCGCCAATGGTATCAAACTGGGCGCTATCGGGCAGTTCGCTCAGGTGTAGCTCGCGCATGACATCGCCAATGGGGGCTGCGCCATCAATCAGCCAAGAGTTCTCGTCGCGGCGTACAATGGCCTGTTCTTCAAAGGGGTTGGCAAGGCCGTCCATTAAGGCGCCCATAATGTCTTTAAAGGTAATAAGCCCTACAACCAGCCCGTATTCACTTACAATTAAGGCAAAGCCTACGCTGTGTGTGTCAAACTGGGCTAAAGTATCCCACAAGTTCAGGGTTTCTGGCACAGACAGTACATCGCGCCGCATTCTAAAAATGGGGTTAGGGAGTGTGGCTTTGCTGGGCACTTCCTGAATGGAGGGGTCTACGACAGAGGCCAGCACGTCTTCAGAACGAATAGAGCCAATAACCTTATCTAGCCCGCCATTGCATAGCGGGTAACGAGAATACGGTTTGGCGCGTACCTTTTCGTGGTTGGTCTGGGCTGTGTCTTGTACGTCTAGGTACACAATTTCGTCACGCGGGGTCATGGCCGATGTTACAGAGCGGTCTTGCAGGGCAAGCACGTTCTCAATCATCTGGTGTTCTTGTTCCAGCAAAACGCCAGAGGCAGTACCTGCGGCCAGAATGGCGCGTAAGTCTTCTGGGGTAACAGGTTCTACGGCAGAAGCGGCGGGAATTTTAAGGGCACGCAGCACCGCGTCTGATACTTTGGAAAAAATCCAGACAAAGGGGTAGAGTGCGCGCAGGGCAAATTTAGGAAACCACCCAATAGCCAGCGCCACTTTGTCTGGCGCGTTCATTGCTACGCGTTTTGGCAGCAGGTCGGCAAACAAGACAAAAACGCCGGTTACCAGCACAAAGCTCATGGCAGAGCCAAGGTTGTCGGCAATAGCTTGAGAAAACCCCCAACTGAGTAGCCATGCGGCTATGGGGGGGGAGAGCATTTCGGAGCTGACAATACCGCCCAGAATACCGACCCCGTTCAAGCAGATTTGGAGTACGGTCATAACCTGCCCGCTATTGCGGCGCAGGGCTAAAAACGCTTGGGCGCGTTTATCGCCCGCTTCTGCGCGGGAGCGCAGCCTGACCTCCCGCGCAGCAGCGAAGGAAATCTCGGAAAGAGAAATCAAGATGCTGACGGCTATCAGCAGCACAAGGGCCAGAAGGCCCGTAAGAAACAATATCAAGAGAAGACTCTGGCTAAGAGAAAAACGGGACTGTTCTACTAGCTATAACTTGCGCACGGCCAGTCGCCTAGCTTTGTTTATTGTCGTCTTTGTTACACCAACCTCAACGCCATGTGTGTTGCTTAGGTGAAATGCCATGGGGCACATAGAATAAAAGACACTGTGCAGCAGTAAAAAGAAAGAACCATACCTATGTTTGATGCCCTGCTTGTCGAACAAAACACTGCCAACAAGCAGCACGTAACACTATGCCAACTGTCAGAAGAGCAGTTGCCACCGGGCGATGTAACTGTACGTGTGGCGTATTCTACCCTTAACTACAAAGATGCTCTGGCTCTTACTGGTAAAGGGCCAATTTTACGCAGTCTGCCTATGGTGCCGGGTATAGATTTTGCAGGTACGGTTGAGCACTCTACTTACCCCGGTATTACACCCGGCCAGCAGGTGCTGCTTAACGGGTATGGGGTAGGAGAAAAACAATCTGGCGGCTTAGCCCAACGAGCCCGCGTGTCTGGTGCGTGGTTGGTGCCGCTGCCTGCGGCGTTTAGCCCCGCACAAGCTATGGCTTTGGGTACGGCAGGCTACACCGCTATGCTATGTGTGCGGGCCTTACAAAAACAGGGCGTTACCCCCCAAAGCGGAGAAGTGCTGGTAACCGGTGCTACAGGTGGGGTGGGGAGCATTGCGGTTATGCTGCTTGCCCGTTTGGGCTATGCAGTAACAGCCGTAACTGGCCGCATGGAAGAAAAACCCTACCTACAGGCCTTGGGCGCACACGAGGTCATTCCACGCCAGTATTTTGAAGGCATGACCCGCCCGTTAGAAAAAGCCCGCTGGGCTGGAGCGGTTGATGTGGCTGGGGGCCAAATGTTGGCGGCTGTTTGTGCGTCTATGCTGGCTAACGGCGTTGTTACTGCGTGCGGCTTGGCGGCTGGCATGGCTTTTCCGGCTACGGTTGCGCCCTTTATTTTGCGTGGGGTTACTCTGGTGGGCATAGAAAGTGTAAATTGCCCCATGCCCGAGCGCCTTGCCGCATGGCAGGATTTAGCCAGCCTGATAGACCCGCAAAAGCTTGCAGCCCTCACAACAGAAATATCTCTCGCGCAGGTTCCTGCTACGGCCGCAGCCTTGCTCGAGGGCAAAGTTAAAGGCCGTGTGGTCGTTAAAGTCTCTTAACCATTACGCGCATATATTAGGTAAACATGCCGGGGGTAAGCGCGCTGAAGGGCACACACGGTAAGTGGGCCACAAAGGGCAAGGGGGCAGTCAAAACAGGCTGGCCCCTATCGTGTCAGGGCAAGCTATTCTAGTCTCACAGGATCCAAGGTCTCTCACAGAGGCTGTTTTGCCCATGCAAGGAGATAAACTGTGACCCTTACCGAAACCCTTACGCACCGCCACACAACGAAGGCTTACGACAAAAGCCGTACAATTCCGGCTCCTGTTTTTGCACAACTGCTTGAAGCCCTGCATTACAGCCCGTCTTCTGTTAATTCGCAGCCATGGCACTTTTTTGTGGCAGAGACAGACGCCAGCAAAGCCCGTATTGCAAAGGCAACCAGTGGCATTTTTGCCTTTAATGCTCCTAGGGTTACAGAGGCCTCGCACGTTGTTGTGCTGTGTGCGCGTACCACTCTTACCCCAGAGTATCTGGAAACCTTGGCAAACCAAGAGCAGGCCGATGGTCGGTTTGCGACAGAAGAGGCACGTAATGCTGGCCATAAGGCACGCTCTGGTTTTGTAAACCTGCACATACAAGCCGGAGATATAGCAGAGTGGACACAAAAGCAGACCTACATTGCCCAAGGCTTTTTGCTGCTCTCGGCTGCCATGTTAGGGGTAGATGCGACACCAATGGAGGGCTTTGATGCCGCTATTTTGTCAGACGAACTCAAACTGGCAGAACAAGGCCTAGCCCCGGCGGTTATCGTTTCTCTCGGCTACCATTCCGATGCTGACTTTAACGCCAAACTGCCCAAATCTCGCCTGCCAAAACAAGATATTTTTACAACTTTATAATAAAAATAAGGTGTTTTACTTTTAGCTCTCTAAAAACCCAGCTCCCTAACGGTATTTGCCCCGTGTGCGGGGCTGGGTTTGTGTTTATGGCGTTAGATAAGGCCACACGAGCATTCAAAAATATTCAATATTAAAGCCGGTGCGTACGTTTAGCTTTAACCATAAATTGCTCTAAGCCAGCAGTCATTGCCACCTGAAAGGCAGTGAGTGTTTCGGCACTTACATAATGCTCTAGTCCTTCAGCATCAATACGTGCACATTCCGGGCTTATGCCTAAAGCCAGCAAAAAGGCTTCCACAATTCTATGGCGGGCACGAACGGCATCCGCCATTTCTCGCCCTGCCTGCGTAAGAAAAACGCCACGGTACGGCTTGCGGGCTACAAGCCCTTCATCTGCTAGGCGTGAGAGCATTTTGGCAACGGTAGGTTGGGCTACGCCTAAACGTTCTGCCAGGTCGACTTGGCGGGCTTCTTGGTCTTCGTCCAAAAGGTCAGCAATTAATTCAACATAATCTTCAACGAGCGCATTTTGCCGGGCCGCACGGTTGGCACGAAACCCCTCTGAATGTGTTTCTGCATCTGGAAGGCTATCAGGCCCGTTTATGCGGGCGGCTGGGGTATTGGGGGCTGCGGTCATGAGCCTGAAAACTTCCATAGTGGCTTGTAAAGAAAAGATTATTCTTAAAAGAAAGATGTATTCTCATATAAATACCACGGCATAGATAATCTGAAAACTGCTTAACCAAACCGGTTTTGCATATACTTTTTAGTATAGCATATTGCATATTTCCGGCTGATACGATTAACTGCTCTCTGCTGGTCTTTCATATTGCTGTCAGTTTGTGCCCCCCTTACTGGCAAAACACAGTCTTACGCTTGGCTTAACCGCTATAGCGCTGGCTTACGCCATGTTTGTTTTTAACAACCGGGTAAGGGGTGTATTCGTTAAAGTAGATTTTAAATTCAAAAGTGTTTTAAAAATTATCTTTTAGGCTCATCTCTCTTAGGCACTCTTTGCGAAAGAAGTTCGTCGGTATGCAGGTCTTGCAATATAGCAAATGCTATTCTTATAAGCTTAGGCGTTTCAGAAAAAAATGGGGCTCTGAGTGTGGTCAGCCTCGTGTGGGGGCACGTGCCATGCTGTGCTCTTGTGCCGCAGTTGGCTTTGGTTGGCTTAGTATGCAGGCCGCTAAAGCTGATGAGAGCATGATGCAGGGCAACGCAGCCCCTGCCAGCGCCGCTACCACAGTAGTGCCACAGGCTACGCTGGCTGATAGCCCAAGCAAGAAAGAGGCACAGCCAAGCCTCTCTTCTGGTACTACCAAGGCAAAGCAGGTTGCAACGCCAGAGCGTATTAATGTTGTTGGCCACCTTAACAAGGAGCGTGCGCGTATTTTCCCGGGGTTAGGCGCGGTTGATTACAGAATCGATCAACGTCAAATTTCGACAACCCCCGGTGGACAAAATGCAGCCTTTAACCAAATTCTGTTACGTGTGCCCGGTGTTGTGCTTGATAGTTATGGAGAAGTGCATGTGCGTGGCGAGCATGGGGGGCTGACATACCGCGTTAATGGCGTGCTGCTACCCGAAGGGCTTAATGGTTTTGGGCAGGAATTAGATACACGCATTATTCAATCTGTAGATTTATTAACGGGCACTTTGCCTGCACAGTTCGGCTTCCGTACTGCTGGGGTGGTAGATGTTACCACTAAAACAGGTGAGAGCCTGAAACATAATCAGCTTTCACTGTATGGGGGCAGCTATAATACGTTTGTGCCATCGGTACAATTGGGTGGCCAGCACGGAAAATTAGATTACTTCGCGACTGTATCGTTTAACCGTAATACTATTGGTATTGAGAACCCAAGTAATACATTCCGGGCCGTGCATGACGTTACCGAGCAAGAAAAAGCATTCTCGTATTTGTCTTATCATATTGATGATGTAAGCCGGGTAACCTTATTAACCAGCGCCTCTTATGCAGATTTTCAAATTCCAAACTCTTTCAAAACATTTGATGAAAACAGCCCAGATTACAGCACCATTTATAATGTAGCGGGTGTTAACCCGCATGACCCGTCAATGAACTGGGCAAAAATGAATGATAGCCAGACCGAGCAAAATTATTACGCAGTGCTTTCCTACCAACGCACAACAGAAAAGCTGAATTTTCAGGCGTCACCTTATTTTCGATATGGCCGTATAGATTATACACCCGATCGTGACCGTGACCTTATTTACCAGGGCGTTTCAGAGCATGAGGTTAATGATTTTACCACCGGCGGTATGCAGTTTGACTTATCGTACGAAATTGCACCCAAACACACAGTGCGGGCTGGGTTGTTAGGGCAATATACGTCTGAACGCTTAGACACAAATACCTTGGCTTTTCCGGTTGATGCACAAGGCACCCAAAGCACAAATGTGCCTGTGCGTTTAATTGATAATACCGGAAATTGGTCGGTCGAGGCTGGTGCCTATATTCAAGACGAATATAAGGTGACCCGTAACCTTACTTTTAATTATGGCATTCGTTACGACAGGTTTGCGTCTTCTTTTGATAACGAGGGCCAACTGAGCCCCCGTGCCAATATGGTCTGGAAACCAAACAGCACAACAACACTGCATATTGGGTATTCGCGCTATTTTGCACCGCCATCGCCGCAATATGTTTACTCATCTACATTGGCCAAGTTTGAGGGCACAACCAACGCGGCCGCTAATTTAGTGAATGATGCGACAAAAGTTGAAAAATCGAACTATGTAGATGGTGGTATTCTTCAACGTATTACACCAGAATTTCAAATCACGGTCGATGCGTATGCAAAATGGGCGCATGACTTAACAGACCTTGGGCAATTTGGCCGTGCCGTTATTCTTGCCCCGTTTAGTTATAAACGTGGGCGCGTTTATGGTGCAGAATTTGGGAGCTCATGGCGGCATGGCCCGTGGTCGCTTTTTGGTAATTTTTCTTATGTCAAAACATCTGCCAAAGACATTAATTCTGCACAATACCAGTTTGATGTGGCCGAGCTGGCTTATATAAAAAATCATGCCATTCAGCTTGACCATCAGGGGGAATATACAGCCACAGCCGGTGCATCTTGGACGACAAAGCACGATATGGCGTATCTAGACTTTGTGTATGGTTACGGCTTGCGTAGTGGCTTTGCAAATTTAGAAAAAGAGCCGCAATACAGTGTCTTTAATATTGGCTACCAGCACAGTTTTACAAAAGTGCCCTTTGGGCATGCGCTTAAAGTGCGGGCAGATGTTATTAACCTGTTCGACAAACGCTACCAACTGCGTGATGGGAGTGGCGTTGGTATATACCAAGCGCAATATGGCCAGCGGCGTGGTACGTTCTTCTCGGTTGTGTCGGAGTTCTAACAGCTGGTTGTGGGGTGGCTGCCGCCTGTAAGGGGGCCGCCAAGCCTCAGCGGTACTCTTGGGCAGGTTCGCCTGGTGTCTGCCCGGTACGCGGGTATGCTTCTTTTACAGCTAAAACTCTGCCTTTCTAAAAATTCACTGCAAAAAATATTGCCTAAATTGAAATGATATAACATAACAACTTTATTAAGTGCTAAAAGAGTGCGAACTTAAAGGGGAAGAGCGAGACGAAAAAGAGAGGGAGCGCCAGAAACATTGCATTTTGTTATCTGTCTCGGTAGGACACTGGGTCAGTAATGGTCCCGTGCAAACTGGATAAAAGGGAATGCTGTGCCGTCTTCAAGTGCTCACGGCTTGGAGGTTAGTCAGCAACTGTACCCGCAACTGTAGGCGGTAAGAGTCTGTTTTTGCATTTTTAAAAATGCGCCACTGGCTAAAAAGCTGGGAAGGTTAAACAGGCTCTGTCATCCGCAAGTCAGGAAACCTGCCATTACTGTTGATACACCATGCACTGGCCGGGAACAGCTAGTGGCAGGAGACAGAAAATGTTTTTTGTATGTGCAGGCACGGCGCTTTTTTACCCAAATACCGTTCAGGTCATTTCTGACGGTTAGATGGTTTTTTTGTCTTAAGTTTCTGAAAACTTTAAGTTTTAAAAAAATACAACAGGCTCTGTACGGGGCTTGCTTCGCCGTGAGAAAAATTATGACCAAACGTGCACGCTGCGCGAAAAAAGCCGTTTTGCCGCTTCGTTATTCCCTGCTGGTAACAGCGTTAAGTGTGGGAGCACTTACAGACCTGCCAGCAGCTATTGCGGCCGAGGTAGACGCTCCAGAAGGGGGAGACAATACCGTTGTTACAGTTACAGGCCGCCCGCAAAAAGTAAAAGATGTTGCGGGTACTGTGCAAATTATAGACCAGCGTGCCCTGCAAACATCAGGTGCCCAGTCTTTAACCGACGTGCTGGCCCAACATGCTGTTGGGTTTTTGAGCCAGTGGAGCCCAGCGCAAACCTCTATTAATATTCGTGGTGCCGCGTCAGACGGGCAGGGGCGTGACTTTAACGGGCAAGTACTTGTGTTAATAGATGGGCGGCGTGCAGGTACAGCCAACCTGTCAAAAATTGCTCCGTCTGCCATAGAACGCATTGAAATTATTCGTGGCCCGGCCTCTGTTATTTATGGCAGCCAGAATATTGGCGGTGTTATTAATATTATTACTAAAAATGGCTTAAATACCAAGGGTATTACACTCTCTGGCACGGGTGGTTCTTGGGGGTTAGGCAAAGGTGCGTTTGAGGTTGGGGGTAAAAAAGGCCGGTTTGACTATTTTGTAAGCCTTTCTGGTGGTCGTAGTGGAGACTACCACTCGGGAGAGGGCGGCGGTCGAGAAGTTAATACCCAGTGGGTTAGAGATGGCGCCTTGGCTGTCGTTGGGTATCAGATTAACGCGCTTAACCGGGTCGAACTTTCTGGCCGTATTGATGGTATTTATGACTCTGGTTTTCGGGGGTCTGGGGCAAATTATTATAGTAAAGATAATCGTATCAATAATTCGGCCGACCTTACTTATACAGGGAGCACTAAAAACAAAAAAATAGATTGGAGTGCGCATTTTTACGATGTTCATGATGAAGATAATTTTCATTGGGCATCGCCAGTTGTCTATTCAAACGGCAAGCCTGCCGCAGGAACATCTGCCGATAACAACAAAAGAAATCTGGATATTGTGGGCAGCAAAATGATCGTGCATGCGCGGTTGTTACCCCACAATGATGCCCTCATTGGCTCTGACCTAGAGCAAAGTGTGCTGCGGTCTACCCGTAGGCGTGTTGGTGTTAATGGGGCAAGTATGAGCCAGACAGCCCCTTACGATAACAACCAGACAGACCAGTTTGTTGCCTTTTATGCGCAAGACCAACATCGGTTTTTTCATGATAAAGTGGCACTCAGCGCTGGTATTCGGCAGACATGGGGCCACACGCGCATGGATCGTACGCCGTATAGAACAGGGCTTATTAGCAGAACCGCGCCGTATCAGGCCACAACGTGGTCGGTGGGGACAACTTATAAACCTGTTAAAAATATTACACTGCGGGCGGGTGCGGCATCTGGTTTCCGTGCGCCCACAGCAACCGAACTTGCCGCAGATTTTGATGGTTTTGGAGGGGGGCGCACCTTTGGTAACCCCAACCTAAAGCCAGAGCGTAACCAGCAAATTGAAGTAGGCCTTAATTATACAGATACCATTTGGCAAGGTGATGTTGCGCTGTTTCAAAATAGTATCCGTAACCGTATTACCACACAGGTAAGGCCCGGTTACGCTAATACATATGATTATGTGAATAAAGCAGGTAATTTGCTGATTAGGGGTATAGAGCTACAGGGGGCTGTTAATATGGCATGCCTTCTCTGGCCTGAGCGTAACGATATAAAATGGTCTTTTTATTCAAACGGAAATTATAATTTTGATATGAAAGATGAAGGGGCGGCTGCTAACCTTAATACCCATACAGCGCAACGTGTGTACCGGTATCAGGTAGCAATGGGCGCGCGTTTTGGCTCTACCCTACATGGCCACCCATGGAATGTGGACGTAAATGGAACAGTGCAAGGCACACTCTATTACGATACCGAGGAACATCTGCTTATTCCACAAGCCGAACCTCGTAGCAGCTACGTGCATAAAGAGGCACCGTACACAATCTGGAATTTACATATGGATTACGCAGTGACGCATAATCTGTTAGTCAATTTTGCCATTACCAATTTAACAAACCTCAATTATCACCCGGTTTTTATTGCAACAGACCACGCTAACTCTGGTTTAGATGCGCGTTTTTCAAATGGGGGTATTGGTACCTCTCTGCCAGGCCGCACGTTCCAGGGTGGATTGGTTTTACGGTTTGACTAATTCGGCACACACTATGTGGGGGCGGGTCATAGCTCGGGTGCTTGCAGGCACGCTTGGTGCATACGGCACAGGTTATGCGCTGGCTGGGGCGTTGGCTGTTATATTGCCCCTGTCTCGTGTTGACCGCGTTTCGGCTGCCACAGGTGTGTCTTTTCTTATTATGGCAGCATGTAGTTTGTGGGCAGGGTGTGCCCATAGGCTTGTTTGGGTGTGGGGCGTCATGGTGGGGGTAATGGTGGTTTCAGGTTTAGTGGTCTTATGCGGGCACATAACACCATGAAACGCCCATACCTACGCGAGATGCGCGCTTTTCATAGTTGGGTTGGGCTTTTTTTAGGCTGGATACTATTTGGGGTTTTACTAACCGGTTCTTTGGCTGTGTTTCATACCGAGTTAGACCAATGGGGCTTAACAGAGCTCAGCTTTGCAAAACCTGTTGCGCCAGAGCAGGCTGTTGCCCAGAGCGTAGAGTATTTAAGTGCCCATGCGCCAGATGCACGGTTATGGCGTATTATACTCCCAGATGAGCGCGACCCGTATTTGAGAGCAGCGTATAAAACGGCATCGGGTGGTATGGTAGAGGCTATTCTTAACAGCGGCCCACAGCCCTTTATTGTCAGGAATGAACAGCTCGGATCTTTTTTTCTGCTTTACCATTCTCATTTATTGCTTAAACGCACCTTAACGCAAATTGGGCTCTTTCTTGTGGGGGCGGCTGGTATTGCAATGCTGTGTGTTTGCATAAGCGGGGTGTGGAGCCATATTAAGGTTTTTGCAGAGTTTTTCACGTTTCGTCCCGGTAAAAACAAGCACCGAGCATGGCTTGACCTGCATACTGTGCTGGGCATTTTACCTTTACCGTTTCATTTAATGATTTCGTACACTGGGCTTATTATGCTGTATTGGCTTTATGTGCCTTCTGCAGCGTCTGTCATATATGGCAACAACCTTTCCACTTTTAGGCAAGAGGCGCTGGGTACGTATAGTATGGTGTTGCCACCGCAAAAAGGCCCGGCGACACCCTTGTTTTCACTCACGACTTTATTGCACGATGCTCAAAGCCACTGGGGGCAGGGGGCTATTGCAAAAATTTATGTGCGTGACCCATTTTATAAGGGTGCAATTGTAGAATTCTGGCACGAACGTGCCCACCAGGTGGGGCAACAATATGCCCGGCGCGTTTATAACGGCGCCACGGGCCAGCTTATTTTACAAAATATGCCACTTACATTTGTGGCACGGGTGCAATCTGTTTTGGCGGGTTTACATTGGGTAGAGTGGGGCGGGCCAAGCATACGTTGGTGCTACGCTTTGGCAGGGCTTATGGGGGCAGGTTCTGTCGCAACTGGGCTTATTCTTTATACCCAAAAGCAGTCTCGTGCAGTTCAAAATACTGTCTTGGTAACTGTTGCCAGAAAACTGAATGTTTGTGCTCTTCTTGGGTTTTCGTGTGCCTGTTTAAGTGTTTTTTGGGCAGAGCGTCTTTTGCCTTATACATGGCCTCAAAGAAACGCGTTATTGCCAGTTGTGTTTTTGGGGGTATGGTTTGCAAGTATTGTACATGCTTTCCTTACGCCCACTAGGCTTGGCTGGGTGCACCAGGGCTGTTTGTTCATTACGCTCTGTGGGTTATTGCCACTTACAGGGTGGTATCGTCATATGTCGCTGCTTTCCGCCTGTATGGTGGGCCACTGGTCTGTGGCGGTAGTCGATGTATCTGCTCTTGTTATCGCTCTGTTAGGGTGTGTCGTTCTGTATCGTGTTTGTAGGCACAAAAGAGTTTTAAAGGCGTAGCGTAATTATGCTGTCATTTACGTTAGCCTATACCGCTTATGTATGCCTTTTGCAGACAACACGGCGCTACCAGTTTGCGTATTACAGCAACGCAAAACCACTAATATGGAATATTGCATCCTGGCTGGTGGCTGGCCTACTTTTTGCGCTTTCTTTACGTGTTTGGGTAACGGCCCATAATAACAGCATGGGGTGCGTAAGCTGGCTTTTTTATATGCTGCCGCTACCGGGATTTATGATGATTATCGTAAAAACCTATTGTCCTTCCTTACGTGCTTTATTGGGTTCAGTTGGTGTGTTGGGAGTATTTTCGTTTTTCTGTGCCGGCTGGTTATAAAAAAGCATTCATGGCGCGCAGCTACACCCAGTGATCTCATTTAATGAGGTGATGGTGCACCGCAGACCGAATTTTAAACCCGAATACCGACAAGGGAGCCGTGGTATTTTGGAAATATGCACGGAAAACCACTGTCTATGTGACCTTGAGCAAAGCCCTTCATCTTGCCGCTAACACAAAGGGCGTAACGGTTCAGGGCTTGTATTTCATCTTTCGAGACTAGATATCCGATACAAATGCCTGCCTGCGTGATGTAGCGGAAAGGCTCTGGTTTATGCCATTGAGAACAAGGTGGAAGCTGCTTACCGTAGAAGTGACCTATTAGAACAACGTAACCCCCTGATGGAGACATGGGCCAAACACTGCCGGGGCTACCGTAATTATGACGATCGGTGTCGTTGTTCGGGCTGGCCACTAAAGTATGCCCCTTTTCATCTCTCTCATACCCTGCCACCGTGGCGAAACTCTAGGGCCACAGTTGGCAAACCCACTACGCCCGGTGCACCTCCGCATCGGTCGCGTTTTTTGTAGATGAGAAAGGACAGTACAGATGCATCTGCACCGATCAGGTAAGTCTACGCGCCGCACCCGACATATGAGCTTTGTTGCCAGCATTGCGGTAGCTGTTATGGCGGCGAGTCTACCGCTAGTTGCCGCACAGGCGGCCTCAATCGAATTGCCCACTAGAGCGGTGCTGCCATTTGCTCTAGCGCAGAAGATTGCCGATGCAGCGATCCAGAAAGCCAAAGCCATTCCAGCAGCTGGTGTCATAGCCATTGTAGATGATGCGGGTGAGGTTATTTTACAGATCCGTATGGATAACGCTTTCATGCGTGCCAGTTCGGGCCTTGCTCCGGAAAAAGCGCGTTCAGCCGTTATGTTTCATCGCTCTACCGCCACGCTGGAGGCTGCCGTGGCAGGCCCCAGACCAGCTCTTGTGACTGCACCGGGGTTTGTCATGCTTAAAGGTGGGGAGCCGATTGTCATCAACGGCCATCTAGTCGGAGGGGTTGGCGTATCAGTTGACACACCAGACCATGACGAGGATATCGCCCAAGCAGGGTTAGCCGCTATTAAATAGGCACGTATGACACTTTCAAAGCCAGTCAGGTTGGAGAGTGAATTCGCAAATACACGTCTTCGTTCTGCCTGTCTGGTGCTGATAGCGCTCTGGATTTTGCTTTCTTCCAGTCGGCAAAGGCTACCTGGTCCGCTCAAACGTACTGTGATGAGGCGATAGGGTTTTGCCTGTTTTTGCCCTGTATGATCAGGCGGCTACCACCAGCAAGAGCTGCAAAAACCTCGCGCGTGCATGCGCGTATTGTGCAACTGTGTCCCACGGGCACCCGATTTATCCACCCTACAAAATGATAGTAACCTATCTCATTTTTTTGGTGGATTTTTTAAGGAGATTGGCGGAGGGGAAGGGATTCGAACCCTCGATACAGTTTAACCCGTATAACGGTTTAGCAAACCGTCGCCTTCAGCCACTCGGCCACCCCTCCGCAAGAAGAGTGTAAAGATACACGACGTTTGCATCGCTGCTTTTAGGGGGTTCTTTTCACTTCGTCAAACCCCCTAAATGCAAATTTTGAAGGGAATTTTTACATTCCCCTCAGCTTTACCCGTTTAGCTTGGTTTTTAGGGCTTCGTTCACAAGGGCTGGGTTGGCTTTGCCCTTGGTTTCCTTCATCACTTGGCCCACAAAGAATCCAAACAGCTTGTCTTTGCCGCTACGGTATTCGTCAACTTTATCAGCGTTTTTGGTCATGACAGAGTCGATGGCCGCGTCAATCACGCCGGTGTCTGTAACCTGCTTCAGGCCTTTTTTCTCAACAATGGCATCGGGACTTTCGCCCGTTTCCACCATGTCTTCAAACACATCTTTGGCAATTTTGCCGTTAATGGTGCCATCAGCAATCAGGTCGAGCATTTTGCCGAGTGCTTGTGCACTTACAGGGCAGTTTTCAATGGTGCGGCCCATGCGGTTCATGGCGGCAAACAGGTCACCCGTTACCCATGTTACGGCCAGCTTGCCATCACGCCCTTTGGCAACAGTTTCAAAGTAGTCTGCCACAGACTGCTCAGCTACCAGCACGCCTGCATCATAGAAGGTTACGCCGTATTCCTGCTGAAAGCGTGCGCGTTTGGCGTCTGGCAGTTCTGGCAGGGCAGCTTTTAAGCTGTCTACCCAGTCTTGCTCAATAACCAGTGGCAGCAGGTCAGGGTCGGGGAAGTAGCGGTAATCGTGTGCATCTTCCTTAGAGCGCATGGTGCGGGTTTCACCACGGGCGGGGTCGAATAGGCGGGTTTCTTGGTCAACCTCGCCGCCATTTTCCCAAATTTCTACCTGCCGTGCGGCTTCGGCCTCAATGGCCTGCATCACAAAGCGAATGGAGTTGACGTTTTTAATTTCGCAACGCGTGCGGAAAGGTTCGCCTGCTTTACGTACAGACACGTTAACGTCTGCCCGCATGGAGCCTTCGTCCATGTTGCCGTCACAGGTGCCAAGGTAGCGCAAAATCTGGCGGAGTTTACGCAGGTAAGCCCCGGCTTCTTCTGGCGCGCGGATATCTGGCTCGCTTACAATTTCCATCAGCGCCACGCCAGAGCGGTTCAGGTCAACAAAGGAGCGTGCGGGGTCTTGGTCGTGCAGGAGCTTACCGGCGTCTTGCTCCATATGCAGGCGGGTAATGCCAATTTGGCGTGTTTCACCCCCCGGCAGTTCAATTTCGATTGTGCCTTCACCGACAATCGGGAACTCAAACTGGCTAATCTGGTAGCCCTGCGGCAGGTCGGCATAAAAGTAGTTTTTACGGTCAAAACGACTTTGCAGGTTAATGCGTGCGTTAAGGCCCAAGCCGGTACGCACAGCCTGTGCCACGCATTCTTTGTTTAAAACGGGCAACATGCCGGGAAAGGCCGCATCAACCAAACTGACCTGCGTGTTTGGCTCTGCCCCAAAAGTGGTAGAAGAGCCAGAAAACAGCTTGGACTGGCTAATGATCTGGGCATGAACTTCCAACCCGACCACAATTTCCCAGTTTCCGGTTTTACCTTCAATAATGTAGCTCATGCGCCTGCCTCCGCGTGCAGGGTGGGTGTGTGGGCAAAGCCCGCAGCAGCTTCTAACGCACCGCCAACAGACAGCACAGTTTCTTCATCAAAATGGCGGCCAATAATTTGCAAGCCTAGGGGCAGGCCCTTGCTGTCTAGCCCAACAGGCACAGACAAAGCGGGCACACCGGCCATGCTGGCTGGTACGGTAAAGATGTCGTTTAGGTACATCTGTACGGGGTCGGCCATGTTCTCACCCTGTGCAAAGGCAGCACTTGGGGCGGTGGGGGTTAGCAGCACGTCTACTTTTTCAAACGCTTCAACAAAGTCGCGTTTAATAAGGGTGCGTACTTTTTGGGCTTTCAGGTAGTAGGCGTCGTAATAGCCAGCAGATAGCACATAGGTGCCCATCAATATGCGGCTACGCACTTCTTCGCCAAACCCAGCGGCGCGGGTGGCTTCGTAAATGCCGTCTAGCGTTGCGGCGTCTTTGCGCTCACCAAAGCGAATACCGTCATAGCGCGCAAGGTTGGAAGAGCATTCAGCCGGGGCAATAATATAGTATGTGGCCAAGCCGTATTTGGTGTGAGGGAGAGAGACATCAACAATCTCGCACCCGGCATCACGCAGCCATGCAATGCCTTGTTCCCACATGGCAGAAATTTCTGGTGACAGGCCGGGGGCGCGGTATTCTGCCGGAATACCAACCCGCAAGCCTTTAATGCTTTTGCCAACAGCTTGGGCAAATGCAGGTACGGGGCGGTTGGAGCAGGTGCTGTCTTTTTCATCAAAGCCAGCCATGGCTTCTAGCATCAGGCCAGCATCGGCCACGGTGCGGGTCATGGGGCCAGCTTGGTCGAGCGAGCTGGCGTAGGCAATGGTGCCCCAACGGCTGCACCGGCCATAGGTGGGTTTAAGCCCTACAATACCGCAAAATGCAGCAGGTTGGCGAATAGAGCCGCCGGTATCTGTACCTGTTGCGGCCAGCGCAAGCCCGGCTGCCACAGCAGCAGCAGACCCACCAGAAGACCCGCCGGGCACAAGTGCGGTTGCTTCATCACCCTTGCGCTGCCACGGGTTAAGCACCGCGCCATAAGCAGAGGTAATGTTGGCAGACCCCATGGCAAACTCATCAAGGTTGGTTTTGCCAACAAAGAGAGACCCGGCATCAAGCAGGCGGGCTGTGACCGTGCTTTCGTAGGGGGGTATAAAATTGGCCAAAATTTTGCTGGCGGCCGTGGTTTTAATGCCTTTCGTGCAAAACAGGTCTTTTACGCCAACGGGCAAGCCTTCCATGGGGCGTGCGGTGCCTGCTGCGTAGCGGGCATCGGCTGCATCGGCGGCAGTCAGCACGTCTTGCTCGGGCACTACGGTAATATAGGCGTTTAATTTAGGGTTAAGGCGGTCAATGGCGTCTAGGTGGGCCTTGGCCAGGTCACGGGCAGAAAATTTGCGGGCAGCAAGCCCTGCGCGCGCTTCGGTTAGCGTCAGCTTGGTGAGCATATTATTCAACCACCTTGGGTACAGCATAGAAGGGGCCAGATTTTTCTGGGGCGTTAGACAGCACCGCCGCTTGGCAGTTACCATCGGTCACCACATCATCGCGTTGGCGCAGGGCTTCCATCTCGGTGCCGACCATGGGGGGCACGCCCTCAACATCCACCTCGGACAGCTGGTTGAACCAGCCCAGAATACCATCCAGCTTCTGGCGGACGGTCTCAAGCTCGGCATCGGCAAGGCCAATGCGGGCCAGTTTTGCAATACGTCGGGTGGTCGCGAGGTCAAGCGACATGAAAGCAGACTCTCTCTTCAGACAAGTTCAGGGAAAAAAAGACCTAGCATAATCGGGCGCAAGGCAACATACCGTGCAGGCATGACACTTCTTACCCTTACAGACCTTGCCGCCACACTGCCCCGCCACGCACGGCTTTTGGGTATAGACCCAGGCCGTAAACAGGTTGGGCTGGCCCTGTCCGATGTTTCGCGCATGGTGGCAACCCCGTTTGAAACCGTTAAACGGGGCAAGCTGGGTGCTATGGTGGCGCATATCCGCGCCATAGCGCAGCAGCACGAGGTTGCGGGCATGGTGGTGGGTATTCCCCTCTCGCTTGATGGAACATTTGGCCCTGCCGCCCAAGCCGCCAAAGACTGGGCGATAGCCTTGGCAGAGCAAACCGGCCTGCCTGCGTGTTTGTGGGATGAGCGGCTGTCGTCTTCAGCGGTTAACCGTATGCTTATTCAAGAAGCAGACCTGTCACGCAAAAAGCGCGAAGGTGTCGTAGACCAACTGGCAGCGGCCTATATTTTACAAGCCGCACTCGATAGCCTGCCCGCAGCAGAATTTTAAAGCCCCAGAGTATTGCGTGGGAACCAATGCCCACCCTGCGCGGTTTAGGGGCAAAGAGTACTTGCATCTGAGCTGGTGGGGTATGTTCTCACATTTGCCACAAAGGCCCAGCATGCTGAAAGCCATATGTGCAAATAGATTTGGAGGCCTTCGATGGCGTTTATGACAATCCGCACTTTTGCTACCACTTTGCTGGGTGCTACGGCGTTTGCCCTGTCTCTGCCCGCAGCGCACGCGCAGGAACAGCAGCCAAGTGCGCTAGGCCGCGCTTGGAACGATACGCGCTCTGCCACCACCAACGCATGGGACAAGACAAAAGACGGAACGGTCAAAGCGTGGGATAAAACGAAGTCCGGCACCGAAAAAGCATGGGACAAAACAAAGTCTGGCACTGAAAAGACATGGGATAAAACCCGCGATGGTGCCGACAATGCTTGGGACAAGACCAAATCTGGGTCTGAAAAAGCATGGGACAAAACAAAGTCCGGCACAGAAAAAGCGTGGGATAAAACTAAATCTGGCACGCGCGATGCTGCCGATTCTACAAAGAACTGGACAAAGCGTGCTGGCCAAAAAGTGGGTAAATGGGGCCAAGACGCCGGTAAAGATATTCACGACACCTTTACAGGTGATAGCAGTAAATAAAGCATACCCGCTCTTACCTGCTACCGTCATAGCTATGGGGTAGCAGCACACCATAAAACCCCCTTGCACACTCAGAAGGTGCAAGGGGGTTTTTGTATGGGCAAGCCTAGAAACTGGTTTTGCCTATAGGGCGTAAGGTTGCCTGCTTTATGAAGGATATGGTGGGGATATTACGGCCGCCTGAGGGCCGCAAGCCATGTGCGGGCTTTAAGGGTTAGGGTGTTCCAGTAATCCTGAAAAGCAGTCATGGTGTTATCCTATTTTTTATTGTTATGAACACCGAGTATTCAAAAAATTTCTATTTTATAAAAATATAGTTTTGTGGCGTGGTCATGACAGAAAAAGGCAATTTTCATGACGACTCCACGGTTTATAAGTTTCATCGAAACGTCACACGACACAACGCAAAATAAGAGTAAAAGGCCCACCAAGGCAGTAAGAGTAGGATAAAGAAAATGCCCCGTTTTACCCCGGCTTCTTCAGCTTTTGCACCGCATGATAAATGGCGTGAAGCTGTAAGAGATACATGGCGCCAAACTTTATTGTATATTTGGGAAAAGCCAGACGCGCTGTGTGATGGGCACACCGTTGTAAAAGCTCAACCAGCACACGCTCCTTCTGCACCACAGTTGGTGTCTCAGCAGGCTTAAGTTTCGTTTAAGACGGTTATTTTTCTGCCTCACGCATGGCGTGAGGGCCGGGCTGTTACCTTTGCACCGGCAAGCACCAGCATTTTGTAAAATAAAAGTTATGGCCGTGCACAATGAATTCATGCACGAACTTATGCTCTTTTCGTATAAGGTTTATCCATAACAACAAAACAGAAGCTGGTCATCATGGCACACACTTCGTCTTCTCTCGCTAATCCTGCCCCGTTGGGGCTTATGGGTTTTGGTATGACTACGGTGCTGCTTAATTTGCACAATGCCGGGCTAGTGCCTATGGGGTCTGCCATTTTGGGCATGGGCCTCGTGTTTGGTGGGGCGGCGCAGGTTATTGCGGGTATTTTAGAATACCAAAAGGGCAATACCTTTGGCATGACAGCCTTTACCGCTTACGGTGCGTTCTGGATTTCTCTTGTCGCCCTTATTGCTTTGCCCCATTTTGGTGTGGGTGAGCCTTCAACTCCCGCACTTATGGGGAGCTATTTGCTCATATGGGGTCTTTTTACGCTGGTCATGTTTTTTGGCACATTGCGGGCCACAAAAGTACACCAGATCATTTTCTCCTCTCTTACTCTACTGTTTTTACTGTTGGGCTTAGGCGATTTGTTGGGTGAGCCAACTCTTACCCACCTAGCCGGGTATGAAGGCTTGTTTTGTGGCTTTTCTGCCATTTATCTGGCAGCGGCAGAAATATTAGAAGAGCAGTTTCAGTATGCAGTTTTACCTGTTGGGCCATATGCTCCGGCCTTGCAGCCTGCTTTGGCGTAAAAGAGTATAATACAAGGCAATAAAAAAGCTCACCACAGTTTGGGGTGAGCTTTTGTCGCGTTTTAAATAGTAAAAATCTCTTATAAAAATTACTAATTTTAGTTTTTAAAAATAAACTTTTTGCGGCCGGGTCTTAGCCCATCTTGGTGTGTTGGGGTAAAGCCGAGTTTTTGCAGTAATGCGCTTGAGGGCACATTGGCCGGGCGGCATTCGGCTATAATTTGCCGTTCAGAAAAATTATGCCTAAGGGCCTGTATCAGGGCTGATGTCGCTTCTTGAGCAATGCCTTGCCTTTGAAAAACAGGGTTAACCCAGTAGCCAATTTCAAGCTCTGTTGCGCCGTGCAAATGCGTACCAATAATAGCCACCAAGGTAGAGCTTGTGGTTAACCATGCCCCCCAAAACAGGTCACGGCCACTTTTTTGGTTTTCAAGCAGTTTTAAAGCCGCTGTATGGTCAAATGGTGTAGGTAAAAAATGGACACACTCAGTAATAACCCTGTGGTTTGTCATACTCTGCACAGCCTGCGCGTCTGTTACCCGTAAGGGCCTTATATGCAGGCGCTGTGTTGTAAGGGCAGGTAGGTGAGTGAGCGTGTCCATCTCAACAGTTTTCCTGGAAATTTTCTTACGGTGTTAAAAATGCTTGTACATCACGGGCAAGAGCCGCTCTGGTGTCTGGGCGTGTGTAAAGCATATGCCCGCCGGGGTAGGTATGTAGCCCAATACGGTTATGCCCTACCGGAATATGCTCCACAACCCAGCGTGTGCTGGCAAAGGGGCATACAAGGTCATAATACCCATTGGCAATAAACACGCGTAGGGTTGGGTTGAGGGCAAGCAGGCGGCGCAGGGTAGGAATTTGGTGGGCTACGGGTTCATCATTCCCTCTAAAATCCCACGCGGCATTAACCTTCATATTCAGGAGTTTGTAAGAAAGGTCTGTTTTAAAATTAAGCTCTGTAGCAGCGTAATATTCAAAATTACTTCCGTAAGCACGTCCAAAACCAGCCAGCGTGGGGTCTGGGCTGTCGCTATTGTCAATGCCTTCTGGGTAGGGGTCAGCAATAGAGAGGGTGCCGTCGTAAAGGGTGTAAAGCCGTCCATCGCGGCTGCGTACATCGTGGGCATCGGCTTGGGGGGCACCGCGTTCTTTAGAAATGACATCAAGCGGTAAGCCGGTATGGTCTGCTACTTCGGTATAGAAAGCCTTGGCGGCCTCTCCGGTAGGGGGGGTATTAACCAATGTGCTTAGGTACGGGCCAAGTGCATAATGGTAGGCCTCATCAAGTTGGTGGGCGGCGGTTTCTGGCACCAATTTATGTTGTAAGGCCAAACGCGATGCCTCAAACGACGGCAAAACAAGTGCTGTGGCCAAAGGGTTGGCTGTTGAGTCGAGCAAACTCATGTCTAATGCTGGTGAGATAAGAATAAGCCCATTCACCATAAGGTTTTGTTGTTTTGCCAGTGCATCTGCCACTTCTATAGCGCGAATGCCGCCGTAGCTTTCCCCCACCAAATAACGGGGTGATGTCAGGCGTTTGTTTGTGCTGGCCCAAAGCTGAATGGTTTTTGCAAAGGCTTTGGCATCTGGCTTTATACCGTAAAAAGTTTTTTCGGCTGTTTTTTCATCTGTTGGTACAGACCAGCCCGTGCCCGGTGCATCTATAAACACCATATCGGTTTGGGGTAGCCAGCTATCTGGGTTGGGGCCTAGTTTGGCGTTGGCGCCATCTGTTGGGTTCCCTGCGGGAAAAGAGAGTGCCGTAGGGCCAGCCGCCCCAAGGTGCAGGTAAGCCGTGCCCGCACCGGGGCCACCATTAAAAAAGAAAGACACGGGGCGGCGTGCTGGGTTTGCACCATCTTGGGTGTAAGCCACATAAAACATGCGGGCTGTGGGCTTGCCTGCGTCATCTCGCAGTGTGAGCGTACCTGTGTGGGCTGTGTAGGCCAGTTTGTGGCCGTTAAACGGTGCGCTGTGGTGGGTTATGCTATCCTCTGGCAAAAGAGCCGCAGCGCCTTGAAAAACCGGGCTAGGGGTGGTGTTGGTCTCTGGTTTGGTTGGGGGCTTTTGCTGCGCGGCAGGTTCTGCTCTGGCCCCTAGCGGGGCGGCAGAAAGGCTCAACACAACAGAAAAAGCCAACGCACCCTGCCGCATAGTACGGGTAAGTGTGGCACAAGCTGCACTATGAGAGAGTAGAGAAAAGCCCAACATGAAGTATTCCCGTCCAAAGATATAATAAATCAGACATGCTTGTGTTGCATTGCACGCGTTACGTTAGGGTTCTGGCTCTTTTTTTGACAAATTTGCATGATTAATAAAACACCGTTGCCCTAAGTTTTGAACAGGGCACAGGAAAGGATTATTAATGCGCTTCATTCAAAAAATTTCCATGGTGGGATTACCCCTCGCAACTCTTTTGCTGTCTGCTACCGTAGCACAGGCAGAACCTTGCGCCACGGCGGCTGCCTGCGCACAAGAGCAGGCGCAACAGGGGTGGGCCAATACCCGGAATGCTGTCAAGAATGATGCAGACCAATTGTCTTCTGGCCTGAAAAATGCAGGCAAAAACGCCCGCGATAAATGGGAAAACTCTGGCTCAGAAACACGCCAGAAATGGCAAGACAAGCTCACTAACGCTGAAAAAAGCGCCAAAGATAAATGGGCTAACACAGACGAAGCCACCCGTAAGCGGCTTGAGGCTGACCGTGATAGCGTAAAAAACCTTGGCAAAAACGCGCAAGAAAAATGGAACAATGCTGACGAAGCAACCCGCCAGAAATGGCAGGACAAAATAAACAGCACCAAGAAAAGCGCAGAAGAAAAATGGAATAACGCTGATGAAGCGACCCGCCAGAAGTGGCAGGATAAGCTGAACAGCACCAAAAAAAGTGCGCAAGAGAAGTGGAACAATGCTGACGAAGCCACACGCCAGAAATGGCAAAACAAAGCCCAGAACGCTGAAAAAAATCTGTCTGATAAATGGAAAAATGCCGATGAGGCTACCCGCCAAAAATGGCAGGATAAGCTGAACTCTGCCCAGAAAAAATGGACGAGCACTGGCGATAACGCCAAAAATGCCGTTAATCAGGCAACCAGCTTCCCGCATCTGTAATGTGCTGCCCGAAAGGGGCTGGGCCTTTTAGGCTTTGGCCCTTTCGGGTTTTGTAAACTGCGCCGCATAAAAAAGGCCCCTCTTACACAGAGGGGCCTTTTTTGTAGAAAGCTTAGAAGCTTTTGCGCTTGCGGGAGGAGGAGGCTGGTTTGCCACCACCGCCACCAAAACCGCCGCCGCCGCCTTTACGGGGTGGGCGCTTGCCGTCACGATCACGATCACGATCACGATCACGATCACGATCACGATCACGGCCGCCACCGCCACCAGCGGGCTTGCCGCGGTAGCCGCCACCACCGCCGCCCTGACGGGGGGCTTCAGCGGGTTCTACTTTAATTTCGTCTGGGTCTGTCGCGGCTGCACAAGACTGGAAGCGTTCGGCTTTATCTTGTGCAATTTCAACCAGTGTGTGGTCTGGCTGGATACGAATGGCCCCAATGTCCTGCTTTTTAATGCCACCCAAGCGGCACAGCATAGGCACAAGCCATTTAGGGTCTGCGCGGTCTTCGCGGCCAACAGACAGGCGGAACCAAGAGCCAGCTTCACGCGGGCCACGTTCTGCACGCTCACCGCGTTCGCCACGCTCTGGGCGGTCACCATCGCGGGTTCTTTCGCGCGTTTTTTTCACCGAGCCGGGGGAGAGCACACGTACGCTGGCTGGTGTTGGCAGGCTTTCGCGCCACATAGAAATAAGTGCTGCGGCCAACTGCTGGGCAGAGTGGCTTTCTGCCAGCTTGGCAATCAGGTCGTGTGTTTCACCCGCTTCTGGCACGTCTACATTCAGTGCGGGAGAAGCAAGCAGGCGCTCTGCATCGGCTGTGGCAATGGCTTCTGGGGTGGGGGCGCCACTCCATTCGGCTTCTACCTTGGCGGCTTCAAGCAGGCGCTCTGCCAAGCGGCGGCGGCTTTGTGGCACCAACAGCACGCATGTGCCTTTGCGGCCAGCACGGCCAGTACGGCCAGAGCGGTGCAACAGTGTTGCCGGGTTAGACGGCAGGCTTGCATGGATAACCAGCCCAAGGTCTGGAATATCAATACCGCGTGCCGCAACGTCTGTGGCAACGCACACGCGGGCTTGCCCGTGGCGCAGGCTTTCAATGGCGCGGCTACGCTCATTTTGCCCAAGGTCACCTGAAATAGCGACAGAGGAGAACCCGCGCTCGGTCAAGATAGCCTGCAACTGCCGCACTGCTTCACGCGTGTGGCAGAACACAATAGCGGTTTGCGACTCGATAAGGCGGAGCACGTTAACAATAGTGCCAGCCATATCACCTTGGTCGGTCAAGATGGCGCGGTAGCTAATGTCGCTGTGGGGGGCGCTGCCGGTCTGGGTGTCAATGCGCAAGGCATCGTTTTGGTAGCGGCGGGCAAGGGCTGCAATGTCACGCGCAATGGTGGCAGAAAACAGCAGCGTGCGGCGTGTGTCCGGCATAGCTTTGAGCAGGGTTTCCAGCTCATCTCTAAAGCCAAGATCCAGCATTTCGTCGGCTTCGTCCAGCACAACGGCACGCAGGTTAGACAGGTTTAACTGCCCACGAGACAGATGGTCGCACAGGCGGCCGGGTGTACCCACAACAATGTGGCAACCGGCAGACAGGGCACGGGCTTCTTTGCGGGGTTCCATACCGCCCACGCAAGACACAATGCGCGCGCCAGTCTGGCCGTAAAGCCATTCAAGCTCGTTACGCACTTGCAGGGCAAGCTCACGGGTAGGGGCAATAACAAGGGCCAGCGGTGCGCCGGGTAGCGGGCAGCGGCCATTGTCTTCAAGCAGGGTACTGGCCATGGCAAGACCGAAGGCAACGGTTTTACCAGAGCCCGTGCGGGCAGAAACCAGCAGGTCCCGCCCCTCGGCTTCAGGCGCTATGACAGCGGCCTGAACAGGGGTTGCGGAATCGTACCCACGAGCGGCAAGAGCGCTCGCGAGAGAGGCGGGGGCGTTTTGAAAAGGCATCAACTTTTGGTCCAGGCAACAAGAATAAGGTGGGGATAAAGGTTCCCCGTTAGAAAGGCCAGAGGTCTGGCCGGAGAACTTTTGCCCAACGTGCTTTTGACAAAGCGTGCCCTGTTACTGGAACGGGAGATAGCGGAAGTCCAGAAATATCTGACTCATACTTGTATCTGGCCCACCGCCTTGGCCCTTCCAAGCGTCTCTGCGGGAGTAGGCAAGCTGTGCTCCAGCCTCAACTGTACCGTATTTTCCTTTGAAAAAACGGTACCATGCGCCAATGGTTGCTTCCATCACGCTGCGGGTGTTTGCGGTACAGCCTAAGTCAGACAATTCAATACCACAGCCAAGGTTGGAATAGGCGGGGTTGCCGTAGCCGTAAGCACCCTCTCCATAATTAGAATAACGGCGGCCTGCGGCTTGGTAACCAAAATAGCCATACACATCTATGCGCTGGTTGGGGTGGGCAATAATACCACCCGTTGCCTGTACGGAGGGAATCGGGGCAGGCTCACCATTGGTTTTGAGTGTGGCATCTGGCAGCAGCACGGAGCCGTAGCGGCCAATACCCACGCCAGCCAACCCGGCTAAGCGCACCTCAACTTTTTGCGGTATAACGGGCAGCACCATAGAGCCACCGCCGCCGCCCGCTATGGCCGTGTTGTTGTGGCCAGCCCCAAGGCTGGAAACACGGTCATGCGGGAAGTGCAAAATACCCTCGGCCTCGTAATGGCCCCAAGACGGGTCCCACGCCACTTTGCCAATAATGTCTGGCGCAATTTCGTTAGAGAACGGGGCATCGTTCGTTAGCCCTGTGCCGTTACTGCTGATGGTCGCAATTTTACCATTAGGCAGTTGCACCGTGCCACTATTGTTAGTGAAGCCTGTGGTGTCATACAGAGTTTGAGGGTTTTCAATAGACAAGCCCAGCCATAGCCGGTGCTTAAAGAAGTCTTGCACAAACCTAAACTGGAGCTGGCGTGCCCATGTCTGGCCTGCCAGCATAGAAGATTCGATGGTTTCAGGCAGGCTTTCTTGGCGTGGAATAATGCCAATGCGGCCCGGTGTAAGCATGGTCCAGGCTTGGCCTGCTAGAAAATGAAAGTTTATGTCGCTGTTATCGTACGCCAGATACAACTGGCGCATACGAAAGGCGTAGCTGTTGCTTTCATACGCATCTGTTGTGGCGGCACCGGCCCCAAAGTCCATTTCATAAAAGCCAGAAATGGTTGAGTGTGCATCAACATTGCCGCGTGCCATAAGCGATATACGGCTGTACCGTGCGCTGCCCTCAAAGTTGTTGGTGTGGTAGCGCGACTCGTTGGGGTATGGCATGGCCTGCCAGTAGTTAAAGGTGCCAGAGGGCACGTGCCGGTTTTCCAGCACGGTTGAGGCATCTAAAAAACCACCCAAAATGAGGCTGACCGGCCCCATATGAAACACCCCGTGGTCGCCCAGTGCGCCAGCGGCCTGCGCGCCCACGGTTTCACGCGGGTGGGGGCCAACGCCGTTTTCTGCCAAGTGCGAAATAATATCTTCAGCCCGGTGGCCAATAACGGCCTCTACGTCGGGTTTGTCATCAATCCCAGAAAAAACCGGCTGTGCGTCTGGCCCGGCGGCGTGGTGGGGCGCACGGGTGTTCATGGCTGTAGCCGTGTGGCTACCGTGTGGGGGTTCGTGCTCGGCCCACTCGCTGCTATCTTCCGGTTCGGGCTGGGTATGCGCCGTGCCTGCGTGGTGCAGGCTGCCGCCCTTACCGTTATGGGCTAAGGCCGCACGGTGGGCTGCAATTTGTTTTTGCATGCCAACCAGCGTTTTTTGCAATTCCATCTGCTGGGCCTGAATGCGGGCCATCTGTTTTTCCAGCATGTCCAAAGACGCGCTATCATCTGCTGCTGCGTGAGCCATGCTGCTTAGGGCATAAGGCAAGCTGGCAGTTGTCAGAACAGTTCCGACAAACAGGGCTGCGCGCACGCGGCGCAAAGTCGAACCAGACATGGAACGAAAAAAAAGCATGGTTTTTTAGATAATCCGGGCAGGAGTGATTTATTTAATCACAAACCATTTCTTGCCCCTGTGCGTAAAGAGCACATTATTTAAAAAATAATTTCATGAAAGTGTGTGTGTGCACTATGAACAGTCAAGAAATCATTCACACAAAGGAACTTAACTGTGGCAAAAATGATCCATTCCATGCTCCGTGTGCTGGATGAGGCACGTTCTGTCGCATTTTACCAAATTGCTTTGGGGTTAAAGCCGGTTGATAAAGTGGTGTTTGACAGTTTCACCCTTATTTATCTGGCCAATGCAGAGCAGACCTTTGAGCTGGAACTGACCATTAACCACGGCCGCACAGAGCCTTACGACCTAGGCAATGGCTACGGCCACCTTGCTGTTTCTGTAGAAGATGCAGCAGCAGAACATGCCCGCCTGCACAAAGAGGGGCTCACACTTACCCCCGTTAAAACCCTGGAAAATAATGGCCGCGTTATTGGCACATTTTTCTTCCTGACCGACCCCGATGGTTATAAAATTGAGGTGCTTCAGCGCGGCGCGCCGGGGCGTTTCGTCTAAAACCTGTTTTTGCTCATGCTGGCCGCCTGCCTTCACATGGCGTTAGCGGCCACTTTACCGTATAAGACGCACGATGTTGACCTCCTTTCACAAGATGCATGGCCTCGGGAATGACTTTGTTATTCTTGATGAGCGCACCACCCACCTTGCCCTCACGCCTGTGCGCATTGCCGCACTCGCGCACCGAAAACGTGGCATAGGGTGCGACCAGCTTGTGACCCTGCGCCCCGCCTGCGCAGAAGGGGCCGATGTGTTCGTGCGTTTTTTCAACCCAGATGGGTCAGAGGCAGGGGCTTGCGGTAATGCCTCACGCTGCGTGGCAGACCTTGTGTTCCGCCAGACTGGCAACCGTGCCCCCGTGCTGCAAACCCGTGCAGGCGTATTACCCGCCAGTATTGCACCAGATGGGCTGGTCACGGTGGATATGGGGCAACCGCGCCTAAGCTGGCAAGATGTGCCCTTGGCACAGGCGCACGATACGCTCAGTCTACCCTTGCCCGGTGCACCTGCCGCAGCCTCTATGGGTAACCCCCATGCTACCTTTTTTGTGTCTGATTTCTCTGGGCTAGAGCAAGGTTACGCTCTTGAGCACAACCCTATTTTTCCTGAGCGGGCCAATATTGGTTTTGCAAAAATTGAAGGCCCAAACCGCATGCGCCTTAAAGTGCATGAGCGTGGGGCCGGGGTAACAGAAGCCTGCGGCTCTGGCGCGTGTGCTGCTGTGGTTAATGCTGTGCGCCGTGGCCTTGTTGAGCGCGTGTGTGAGGTTGAGCTTGATGGGGGGCTGTTGCGGATTGAATGGAGCGCACAAACCAACCATGTGCTCATGACCGGCCCTGCAACGCTGTCTTTTGAAGGGACAGTCGTTCTGGCTGATTACCCCGCATGACCAAGCCAGAAATTCTAACCTTTGGCTGCCGCCTGAACACATGGGAAAGCGAGGTTATGCGCGAGCATGCTGCCGCCCTCGATGATGTGATTATTGTCAACACCTGCGCGGTAACTGGTGAGGCTGAGCGCCAAGCCCGCCAAGCCATACGTCGCGCCCACCGCGACAAGCCCGGCGCACGCATTGTGGTAACAGGCTGCGCGGCCCAAATAGACCCAGACCGCTGGGCCGCACTGCCGGGTGTGACCCGTGTTTTGGGGAATGAAGAAAAACTTAAAGCCGAAAGCTGGTCTGCCAGCGCCATGCACGAAGCGCGCGCTGTGTCAGACATTATGGTGGCTAAAGAAACGGCTGCCCACTTGGTAACAGAATTTGCAGGCCGTACCCGTGCGTTTGTGCAGGTGCAGCAGGGGTGCGACCACCGCTGCACATTTTGCATTATTCCCTTTGGGCGCGGGCCATCACGCTCTGCCCCCGTTGGGGTGGTGGTGGAGCAAGTGCGGGCCTTGGTCGAATCGGGTTACCGCGAGGTTGTGCTCACAGGCGTTGATATGACCTCTTGGGGCGGAGACCTGCCCGGTACCCCAAGCCTTGGGCAGTTGTGCCGCCGTGTGCTGGCTCTGGTGCCCCAGTTGGAGCGGCTCCGCCTGTCGTCTGTAGACCCGGTGGAAATTGATGAGGACATCTGGCGGCTACTAGAGCACGAGCCACGCTTTATGCCTTACCTGCATCTTTCTTTGCAGGCGGGGTCAGACCTTATTCTCAAACGCATGAAGCGCCGCCATTTGGCGCAAGATGCGGCCAGCGTTATTGCCCGCGCCCGCGCCTTACGGCCCGGTTTGGGTATTGGGGCAGATGTTATTGCGGGTTTCCCGACTGAAGATGACGCCTTGTTTGAAGAAACCCGCGCGTTTCTGGCCGAGCAAGGCATTCCGTACCTACATGTCTTTCCGTATAGCGAGCGGCCGGGCACGCCTGCGGCCCGTATGCGCGCTGTGCCCGTGCCAGAGCGCAAGGCCCGTGCGGCCACCTTGCGCGCTGTAGGGGCAGCAAGTGCGCAAAACTATTACCAAACGTTGCTAGGCCAGAATTTGCGCGTGCTGATGGAAACCCCTACATCCGGCCATAGTGAGCAGTTTGCGCCGGTGCGTTTGGCACAAGGCGAAGCAGAAATTGGCGAGATTATCAGCCTGCGGGCCATAGCGGTGGACGAGACCGGCCTGCTGGCAGAAAGGGTTTGAGATGGCGCTAGGTTTTTTTTCACGCCTTAAACAGGGGCTGTCGCGTTCTACCCAAAAATTGGGCGGAGGGCTAAGCTCGGTTTTTACAAAGCGCAAACTCGATGACGAGGCGCTGGAAGAACTCGAAGACCTGCTGATAACCGCAGACCTAGGCCCCAACGTGGCAGAGCGGGTTATCGAGTCTTTCCGCTCTTCCCGCTTTGGTACAGAGGTGACGGACGAAGAAATTCGTGATGCGCTGGCAAACGAAATTGCCACCATTCTTGACCCCGTAGCCATACCGTTTGAGCCAAACCCAGAGCACAAACCGCATGTTGTGCTGGTTGTTGGGGTTAATGGTACGGGTAAAACCACCACCATTGGCAAAATGGCCCGCTCTTTTAGCGAGCAGGGCAAAAAGGTCATGATGGTGGCAGGTGACACCTTCCGCGCTGCGGCTGTTGAGCAGTTGCAGGTGTGGGGGGAGCGTACACATTGCCCCGTTATTGCTGGCCCCCCCAACTGCGATGCCGCCGGTTTGGCGTTTGAAGGTCTTAAACGCGGCAAAGCGGAAGGGGCAGACCTTCTGTTTATCGACACTGCTGGCCGCCTGCACAATAAAAGCGCCCTTATGGAGGAGCTGGCCAAGGTCATTCGCGTTATGCGCAAGTTTGACGAAACCGCACCCCATACGGTTTTGCTGGTGCTTGATGCCACAACCGGCCAAAATGCCATGGAGCAGGTGCGTGTCTTCCGCGAATTGGTGAATGTTACCGGTTTGGTGGTGACAAAACTTGATGGCTCGGCCCGAGGCGGCATTGTTGTGGCCTTGGCAGACAGTTTTGGCCTGCCCGTACACGCCGTTGGCGTGGGCGAACAGGCAGAAGACCTACGCCCCTTTAAGGCGGTCGATTTTGCCCGTGGTTTGGTTGGCTTGCCCGAAACAGCCGAAAAAGAGTGACCAAAAAGTCGTTTTTTTTGAAGAAGTGACCAATTTTCCCGCGCGTGCCGGTGATGCTTCCTTGACAGCGAATAGCTGCCCCGTTAGCAAGCGCCTGCACCCTTCTGGAGGTGCGAAGTATGGGCGAAGAAAGTAACGAGTCTTTCGACCGACGTTTGGAAGCAGCAGAACGCCGCTCCGGGCTGAAAGTTGAAGACCCAAAAGCTGATGCTCCAAGCGAGGCCGAACAGTCCTTGCCAGCATTGGCCCTACGAGCCGGAACGGAAATGATCTCCGCTCTTGTCGTAGGCGTTGCAATTGGTTGGGGGCTGGACCATTGGTTCCATACCCGGGCTATCTTCCTTATTCTCTTCGCGCTGCTTGGGGGTAGTGCAGGAGTGCTCAATGTCTGGCGGTTGGTTCAACCTCCAAAGGGCTAAAAAACAGCAAGGCACCAGCACCGGAAGCAGGCGCTGGAACAGTAAGGGTTAGGAGAACGGTTTTGGCGGGCGGTTCCAGTATCGATGTACTTGGTCAGTTCGAGCTTCATCCCGTTCTTGGCGGGCTTGGTGACGCACTGCGCTTCAGTCAGTCTCCACTTTACATGATCGTGGCAGTGTGCCTCGTTCTTGCTTTCCTGTATTTTGGTATGCGCCCTGCTGCTGTGGTTCCGGGCCGTTTTCAGGCCGCCGCAGAGGTGTGCTACGAATTTATCAGAAACATGGCGGTCGATACTATCGGGCCAGAAGGCGCAGCCTTCTTCCCGTTCATCTTCACGCTGTTTTTCTTCATTCTGGCCGGTAACTATCTTGGCCTGCTACCGTTCTCTTTCACCTTCACCAGCCACATTGCGGTAACGCTTGCGCTGGCTGTTATGGTGTTTTTGCTAACGGTTATCGTTTCTCTGAAAGTTCAGGGTTTCCGTTTCTTCGCGCACTTTATGCCTGCTGGTGCCAGCATGGCTCTTGCGCCGCTGCTGATCCCGATTGAAATCCTGTCCTTTCTCTCTCGCCCCGTGAGCCTGTCTATCCGACTATTTGCTAATATGGTCGCTGGGCACGTCATGTTTGAAATTTTCGCAAGCTTTGTCATCATGCTCGCCGGTTTTGGCGTGGTGGGTGATGTGTTTGCGATCGGGCCTATCGTCATTAATATGGCGCTGGTGGCTCTTGAGTTGCTTGTTGGTGTGCTGCAGGCCTATGTGTTTGCCATCCTGACGTGCATCTACCTGCGGGAGGCCGTGGCTCACTGAGCTGCTTTGCCCGTTTCGTTTGAACTGTACTTTAAACAAGGAAGTGACTGATATGGACATCGCTGCAGCCCGGGAAATCGGTGCAGGTATCGCCGTGATCGCCCTTGCCGGCGTTGGTATCGGCCTCGGCAACATCTTTTCAACGCTGGTGAGCAGCATTGCTCGTAACCCAGCTTCTCGCCCCCACGTTTTCGGTCTGGGCATGCTGGGCTTTGCGCTGACAGAAGCTATCGCTCTGTTCGCTCTGCTGATCGCGTTCCTGATCCTCTTCGTCTAAGAAACGTTCGGGAATAAAGGGGAGAAGTTCCTGTGGGTGTCATGATGAAGACTACTCGTGCCGGTGTGCTCGCTGTGGTATCCGGCGTGTCTTTACTGGCCATGACGGCACCTGGTGCCTATGCCGCAGGGATGCCTCAGCTTGATTTTCACAACCCTCTAGTTACCGGTCAGGTAATCTGGGGGGGTGTGATTTTCTTGGGTTTTTACCTGGTGCTCAGCCGGGTCATGCTGCCACGTGTTGGCCGCGTGCTAGAAGACCGTAGCAACCGCATTTCGAACGACCTCGAAGTTGCGCGCGCTGCCAAGCATGATGCAGATAACGCCGTGGCAGAACTCCAGCAGGCTCGTAAAGAGGCTCTGGCTGAAGCTCAGGCAAATCTCAAGCAGGCGCTGGACGAAGAACAGCGTATTGCTGAGCAAAAATTAGAAGAAATTAATGCACGTCTCGGCACAGAACTTGCTGATGCTGAAAAACGTGTCGCTGCTGAAAAGCTCCGGGCTTTTGCTGCGCTTAAAGATATTGCAGCAGAAACAACCCAGTCGCTCGTCAGCCGCCTGACCGGCACCCCGGCTGATGCAGCTTTGGTGGCCAAAAAGGTTGAAGGTGCTACGGCACAGCGGACTGTTTAACAGGCCTCGAGAGGAATTATCATCATGAATGGCATTTTTCACGAAGCAGGTTTTTGGGTCGCTGTCTCCTTCGTCCTGTTCTTTGTATTCTTCGGTCGTAAGCTCTGGGCACCCATCACCACGATTCTGGACAGCCGCGCTGCCCGTATCCGTGAAGAACTTGATGAAGCTGCCCGTTTGCGCCGCGAAGCTGAGCAGATGCTAGAAGACGCCACGCGTGAGCGTGAGCAGGCTCTGGCTGAAGCAAAATCTGTTATTGAGCAGTCTCGCCAGCATGCTGCTGCTGCCGCTGAAAAAGCCCGCGCAGAAGCAGAAGACATGGTAAAACGCCACGAGCAAATGGCCCGTGACCGCATTGCCGCTGTTGAGCGTGCCGCTGTAAAAGAAGTACGCCAAGCAGCTATTGATGTCGCTGTTGAAGCAAGCCGTGGCGTTATTGCAGACTCTCTTTCTGCACAAAGTGCCACGTCTTTGATTGATGGCGCTATTGCTGGTTTGCCTGCTGCTCTGGCCCGCCGCGCGGCCTGAGCCAGCACCGGTTGATAGACCCGGCTTGACCGCCCAAACCTCCCTCGGGGGTGACCAACCCCCGGTTTTGAGCATTGTTATCGCTGTTCTTAACGAACGCGATAATTTGCCGTTTGTATGCCAAGAGCTGGCCGAAGCCTGCCAGTCTCTCCCCCCTACAGAAATTATCTTTGTAGATGACGGTAGCCAGGATAATACCGTAGCTGTGCTGCAACAGCAGCGTGCTACCTGCCTGCCAAACCTTCGTGTGCTTTCTCATGACCGGTGTTGTGGTAAGTCTGCTGCGTTGCGCACCGGTATTACCGCCGCCAAAGCAGAATGGGTTGCCACCATGGACGGAGATGGGCAGGACGACCCGCGCGAGTTGGGCACCCTGCTTGCTTTGGCCCGCTCTGCTAATGGTACGCCGCCTTTAGTGGTGGGGGTTAGAAAACGCCGTCAAGATGGGTGGTCGCGCCGGTTTGCAACCCGCTTTGCAAATGGCTTACGCCGTCGTCTCTTGCGGGACGACTGCCCAGATACGGGTGCCCCGGTTAAACTGTTCCAGCGTGATGCCTTTTTGCGCCTGCCGCAATTTGAAGGGCTACACCGCTTTTTGCCCGCATTGCTTAACTCTTATGGTGTACCGTTAGTGTGTCACACTGTTAGGCACCGGCCACGGCTGCATGGGCATTCTAAATATACCAATCTCAACCGGGCCATTGTTGGCGTGCGCGATATGCTGGGCGTTATATGGCTCCGTAACCGCACCCGCTTGCCTAAATCGGTTAAGGAATGTTGACGCACTGGCTTAGCGGGCAACGCCTGTCTGGCCGGGCGCTTGCGTTGCTGGGGCTTTTTGCATTTCTGCTGTTTTTACCCGGTCGGGCCTCTATCCCCCCTTTCGACCGAGACGAACCCCGCTACATGGAAGCCACAGCCCAGATGCTGGAAAGTGGCAACTTTGTTGATGTACGCTTTCAAGACAAACCCCGCTATTTGCAGCCAGCAGGTATTTACTGGCTAGAAGCAGCAGCCGTTGCGGCCACGGGTACGCTTAAAGAGCGTGCTGTTTGGGCGTATCGTATTCCGTCTTTGCTCGCCATGTCGGTGTCGGTTGTGCTTACGGCATGGATTGGCTCTGCTTTGTTTGGGGCTACAGCCGGGCTTATGGCCGGTGTTATGCTCATGGTCTCGGTACTGGTTACGGCTGAAAGCCGTATGGGCACCATCGATTCGACCCTGCTTCTTACTGTGTTGCTGGCACAGGTTGCGTTGGTACGGGCTTTGCTAGACCGTGAAAACGGGCGGCCTACCCCTTGGCAGGCCGCGGTGTTGTTCTGGGTGGCTATCGGGTGCGGGCTTATGCTTAAAGGCCCGGTTATTCTTATACCTTCTCTTGGTACACCACTCGCCCTTGCACTGGTTGAGCGTAACCTCAGCCTTTGGCGTAGGCTTAGGCCCGCATGGGGCTGGTGCATTGCATTAGCCCTTATGCTGCCGTGGTGTGTAGCCATTGGGGTTGTGAGCCACGGTGCATTTTTTACCAATGCTGTAGGCACCAATTTTTTGGGCAAGGTGGCCTCGGGCCAGCAGGCGCATGGCCTGCCACCGGGTTACCATGTGCTGGTATTTTTGCTGGCATTCTGGCCGGGGTCTTTTTTTGTGGCAGCGGCCGTGCCCGCTATCTGGCAAAACCGCAGGGCGCAAACGGTCAAATATTTACTGTGCTGGATTATTCCGCACTGGGTGGTGTTTGAGCTTATTGCCACCAAACTGCCGCACTATGTTTTACCTACTTACCCGGCCATTGCTGTGCTGAGTGCTGGTATGCTGGCACGCGGTGCTGCCCAATGGCAGGCATGGCCTAAAGCACTTTGGGCGCGTGGGTTGCTTTGTTTTTATGGCGTCGCTTGGGCCTTAGTAGGGGTTGCCCTTGCCGCTGCTGGGCCTGTGCTGTTGTGGCAGCTTGAGCATGTTGTGTCTTTGCCCGCATTGGTTTTAGCAGGCGGCTGCTTACCCTTGGTGGGCTTGGCCGCTGTGCAAATTTACCGTGCAGAATTACGCCGGGCTTTTGTAACCAGTGCTACCTGTGCCGCCTTGCTTTATGTTGGGTTATTTACGGTTGTTGTGCCCCGCTTGCAGAGCATTTGGCTGGCCCCACGTTTGGCGGGCTTGGTGCAAACACATTTACCCTGCGGTGCACAAACGCAAGTGGCGTCAGTATCATTTTCTGAGCCAAGCTTGGTCTTTTTGCTGGGTGGTAAAGTACACCTTGTAGGGGTAGAGCAAGCTGCAAGCATGATGCTTGCCAACCGTACCTGCACGCTGGCGTTAGTTGATGAAAAAAAGCGTGCAGCCTTTATGGCGGCACTCGGTGGTGCACAGGCGCTGTCTTACGGCATGGTCTCTGGGCTTAATTATTCTAACGGGCACCACTTGGCTATCAGCCTTTATGGTTTGGCCCCGCAAGAGCCAACAGAACCCCCCAAACCATAAAAGCCTTTGCACGTTAGGGTGCATGCGGCACAGCTTGGCTCTGGCTCTGGCTCTGGCTCTGGCTCTGGCTCTGGCGTTGGCTTTGTGTGGCACGTGTGGTTTAGGCATAAGGTTTCCTGCAACCACAAAAGCAGGGTAAGCTGCCAAGCAACTTAAAAGGTATTTGAGAATATAGGGGAAAAATTGAAGGAAAACTGGTGCCCGCTGACGGATTCGAACCATCGGCCCCATCATTACGAATGACGTGCTCTACCAACTGAGCTAAGCGGGCATAACCAGTTTTCGAGCGCCGAGGTATCATGCTCATGGCACAAACGCAACTGAGAATGTTACAAAAAGCGGTTTCTACAGGCGGTGTTGCGTAAAAGAGCGCGCCCCGCATGGCTGCAATCTGTTGTGCGGACTATGACAAAGTGTTTATTTTCGTTTTAAGGTTGCTGGCATGAAGGTGGCACGTTTCATGGATCTGCTGCGGGAGGCTGTCTCGCCCGAGCAGGCACTCCCGGTTGATGAAACCCGGCACGTGCATATCGTGCACGATATGGTTGAGTGCCCGTGCTGTGGCCAGTTTCAAAAATTGCCCCCGCTTAAGCCCGGTACGCAGGCCCGCTGCCTGCGGTGCAACCAAATGCTAGACCGGCGCAATAAAACTGCCCCCATTGCAACGCCTTTGGCTTTTTGTATCAGCTCAGCCGCGCTGTATCTGGCCATGCTGTTTTCTACCCTCATGATGCTTGATTTGTATGGGCGGCAGCGCACGGTCGATATTATTACCGGCCCCATGGAGCTGCTGCACGAAGGGTGGGGAGAGGTCGGGGTGCTGGTGGCTATAGCCACCATTCTGGCGCCTGGCATTGTTATAGCCATGATGGGCATGATCCTGACATCAGCCCTTAGGCCAAACCTGCCGCCGTGGGTGCCGCATTTGCTGAAATGGTACGAACTGCTGCGCCCTTGGTCTATGGTTGAGGTGTATATTCTGGGCGTGTTTGTAGCCTACACCAAGCTGGTAGACCTTGCCTTTGTTGAAGTCGGGGCGGCGGTCTATTTAGTGGCTGCCCTTATGCTCACTATGGCGGCAACAGATGCCACACTCGATACAGAGCTTATCTGGCAGCAGCGTAAAATAGATACCACCATGCGCACCATGCAGGGTGTACGCCTGCCTTTAAGCGCTGTGTCTGTAGAGCAAGATGAAGAAATTACGGCCCCTTCAGCCAGCCGCGTGTCTTGCTTAAGCTGTGGGCTGGTTTTGGAGTTTGACCACGCTGTCCACCCCACAGAGCCAGTGGGCTATTGCCCACGTTGCGGCCATGTTGTGCGTAAGCGCAAAGCCAATAGCTTTAGCCGTACCATTGCATTGCTGGTTTCTGCCGTTGTGTTTTACGTGCCCGCCAATATGTACCCGGTTATGACCGTTATTAAAATGGGCAGCGGGAGTGGCCACACCATTGTGGAAGGGGCCATAGAGCTATGGCAAGATGGCATGATTCCGCTCTCACTTTTGGTGTTGTTTGCCAGCGTAACCGTGCCAGTGCTCAAGGTTGTGGGGCTTGCCGTTATGGTTATTGCCACAGCCCGCAAAAGCGCCACAGGCTTGGTGCTGCGCTCAAAACTTTTTAGAATCATTGATATTGTGGGGCGTTGGTCAATGATTGACGTCTTTATGGTGTCCATACTTGTGGCGGTTGTGCGTTTCAGCCATATGGCGAGCATTACTGCCAATGGGGGCATGGTTTGTTTTGCGGCGGTTGTTGTTTTGACCATTTTTGCCGTGCATACCTTTGACCCGCGTTTAATGTGGGACGCCGTAGAAAAAAAACGTACCCAAACTGGCACAGACCCACACGCCAGTGCCGGTACGGCTGGGGCAGTAGCGTGCCAGCAAAGCAGTGTGGGTGCTCATTTGGGTAATATGGAGCCGGACAGAGCGTGAACGGACAAAACTCTCAGCACTCTTCCAACGGGAACGACAGCGGCGTGATGCCAGATGCCGTGGTGCGCCGTATCCGGTTTTCTATTATCTGGATTATTCCAATCTTGTCCGTGCTTATTGCGGGCTTTTTGGTCTGGCGTAGCTTTGCCAGCAACGGGCCAGAAATTACCGTTGTGTTTGATACCGCAGATGGCATGACCAGCGGCCAAACCCAGCTTAAAAACAAGGCTGTGGTTTTGGGTACGGTGCAGAATATTTCTCTCACCGAAGACTTGCGGCACGTTAAAGTGCGTATTCGCATGAACTCCGGCACCAACGACATGCTCACAGACCGTGCGCGGTTTTGGGTGGTGCGCCCCCGCATTAACGGGGCCAGCATTACGGGCCTAGAAACCCTTATGTCTGGGGCTTACATTGCTTTCGACCCCGGTTTGGAAGGGGTCGATATTGGCAAAACCAAGCACATGACCACGTTTCAGGGGCTAGAAGCCCCACCCGGTGTGCGCTCAGACCAGCCGGGCCGTACTTATACGCTGGTTGCCCCTTCTATTGGGTCTATTGGGCAAGGTGCGCCTGTCTTTTTTCGGGATGTGGATGTAGGCGAGGTGCTGGGTTACACCATGCCCCCCGGTGGCCGTGGCCCTATTCTTATTCAGGTGTTTATCCGCGAGCCTTATGACCGCTACCTGCGTACCGATACACGTTTTTGGAATGTCTCTGGTGTGCAGGTTGGCTTTGGGGCTGGTGGCCTTAAAGTGCAGTTGCAGTCTTTGCAGGCACTCTTTTCTGGTGGCGTAGCCTTTGGCCTCCCGCGCGATGAAGACGGCTCTTCTACCGCTAGCGAAGCCCCAGCTGATACTGTTTTTAAGCTGTATGATAGTAAAGAAGATGCAGACAGCGCGGGCTACCATGAGCGTGTGCCACTTGCCACGTATGTAACCTCTTCTGTTAAAGGGCTTACGGCGGGCAGTCAGGTCACCATGTTCGGTATTCAGATTGGGAGTGTCACAAGCGTTAAGCTAGATCTCGACCAAAAAGCAGGGCACCCGCGTGTGCGTATTGGCATGCAAATTCAGCCCGAACGCGTGCTAGACGCCAAAGACATCAAACACGGTGCTTTGACCGATATGTTCAAAACACTGGTGGCCAATGGCTTGCGTGCGTCTACAGACAGCGCCAGCTTCCTGACGGGTGAGACCATGATCTCGCTCAACTTTGTTAAAAACCCACCCCCCGCCACAACCAGCATGGAAGGCCAAACGTTGGTTATTCCCGGTCAGGCTGGGGGCATGAACGGCATTATGGACTCGCTCTCTACCGTGGCGTCTCGCCTGTCGGCCATGCCGTTTGAGCAAATTGGCGTAAACGCTAACAACCTGCTGGCCAATGCAGACAAAACCCTAACCAGCCCAGAAATTAAACAGTCTTTGGCCAGCCTGAAGGTGTCTATGCAAAACCTGCAAGACATGAGCACCCAACTGCGCAAAGGCGTTGGCCCGCTTATGCAGCGCTTGCCAGAAATGACCAACCAGCTTGACCAGACTATCCAGAACGCCAACCGGCTTCTGGCCAGCTATGGGGGCAATAGCGACTTCCACCGCAATTTGCAGAGCATGGTTTTACAGTTAGGCCAGACCGCGCGGTCGCTCCGCTTCCTGTCTGACTTCCTGACCAACCACCCCTCAGCCCTGATCTCCGGACGGTAACAGCCATGAAACATCTTTCAGCCGCTCAGGCCCTTCCTACACGCCGCAGCCTGTTGCTTGGTGCTGCGGGGCTGGGTGTTATGGCAGTAACGCTTACGGCGTGCTCTTCCGGGTCGCCCTCTTTGTATACGCTGGCCGTGGTGCCGGGGCAGGCGCAGGCAGGTGGCCCGCGTTATGTTGAGGTACGCCAGCCCACCATTGCCTCTGGCCTAGACCGAGACAGAATGGTGACCAAAGACACCGGCTATAAACTGACCGTAGCCAGCAACGATGCGTGGGGAGATTCTCTTGCCGGGCAAATTAGCCGCGCCATGGCCGGAGACCTTGCCCAACGCCTACCCGGTACAGCCGTCTTTGCTGAAAATGATGCCGTAACCACCCAGCCTGATGCCTATGTTGAACTCTCAGTGACCCGCTTTGCAGAAGGCCCATCTGGCCGGGTTGAGATAGAGGCTGCTCTTTCTGTCCAGCCTGCTCTTGCCGGTGCCCCAGCGGGTGATGAGGGAGTGTACCTACAACGTCTGCATGTGCAGGGCGGTACAGTATCAGGCTCTGTCTCTTTGGCGCAGGAGCTTAGCACCCTGCTTGGCCAGATTGCCGATACCGCAGCCGCCCAGTTGCGCCTTGTGCCCGCCCAGCAGCAACAACTGGCAGAACAGCAACGCCAGCAGCAGGCTGCGGCAGTGCGTAAGGGCCATAAGTAACGTTGGTATAAGAGCCGTACTCTCGTAAAGGCTACGGCTACGCGGGTACGGTGTACTCACTGGCTTTGGGGTGTAGTTGAGCCCACAAAAAAGGCGGCCCGTTTAAAGGGGCCGCCTTTTTTGGTTTACCGTGTGGCGGTTAGCTCAGGCTGTGCCTTTGCCAAACTCCGCATCATGGTCAACTAAGGGAATGGGGTAGTCCCCTGTAAAGCAGGCATCGCAATACCGCTCACGGTAGGAGTCACGGCTTTCGTGGCCCATAGCGCGGTACAACCCATCGAGCGAGATAAAGGCCAAGCTGTCTACACCAATCAGTTCGGCCATTTTGGCAAGGTCGTACTGGGCGGCAAGCAGGTGGCTGCGCTCTGGGGTATCAATGCCGTAAAAGCAGGAATGTTTAGTGGGGGGGGAAGAAATGCGCATATGCACTTCTTTTGCGCCTGCTGCCCGCACCATATCCACAATCTTGCGCGATGTTGTGCCGCGCACAATGGAGTCATCCACCAAAATAACGCGCTTGCCATCTAGGGCAGGGCGGTTGGGGGAGTGCTTCATTCTTACGCCCAGATTACGGATCTGGTCTGTTGGCTCAATAAAGGTACGGCCCACATAATGGTTGCGTATAATGCCGAGCTCAAAGGGAATACCGCTGGCTTCGGCATACCCCATGGCAGAAGGCACGCCAGAATCGGGCACAGGCACCACAATGTCTGCATCCACACCGCTTTCCAGAGCCAGCTCGTGGCCAATCTGTTTACGCACAGCGTAAACAGGCAGCCCTTCCAGCACGGAGTCGGGGCGGGCAAAGTAAATATATTCAAACACACAGAAATGCGGTTTGCTTTGCCCAAACGGCCGCAGAGAGCGAATACCGTTTTGGTCAATAATTACCAGTTCGCCCGGTTCAACATCACGCACAAATTCTGCGCCAATAATGTCCAGACCGCAGGTTTCAGATGCGAGAACCCACGCCCCTTCTTCTCCGCTTTCAGCGGGTAGGCGGCCTAGCACCAGTGGGCGTACGCCCATGGGGTCACGCACACCCATAAGGGCATCGGTAGAGAGCACGACAAGCGAGTAAGCGCCCGTTACGCGTTTAAGCGCGTCTATCAGGCGGTCTTCCACTGTGGCGTAAAGTGATGTGGCAATAAGATGCACAAACACTTCTGTATCCATGGTGGACTGGAACAGGCAGCCACGGCGGATCAGCTCTTTACGCAGGCTTTCAGAGTTGGTCAGGTTACCGTTATGCGCCACGGCCAGCCCGCCAAAGGCAAACTCGGCAAACAAAGGCTGTACGTTGCGTAGCAGCGTAGCCCCGGTGGTTGCATAACGGTTGTGGCCAATAGCGCGGTCACCTTTAAGGGTGGCCATTACGCGGGGGTCGTTAAAAACATCCCCCACCAGCCCAAGCCCGCGGTGGGAATGGAACTGGGTGTCGTAGGAGACAATGCCAGCAGCTTCCTGCCCACGATGTTGCAAGGCATGGAGGCCAAGCGCTGTCAGGGCAGCAGCATCTTTGGCATTCCAGATGCCAAAAACCGCGCATTCTTCATGCGGGTGGTCATCATCATGGCAGGCAGCCGTAGAAGGCAGGGAACAGGGGGCGTCGTGGGCGTGCATTGGTGCGCAGGGCCTCCGCAAGTAACCGGAAGTAAGACGTAGGGGAACTATAGGGTGGCGTCATGGCCTGTGGAGCGCTCTGACGCAAGCCCTTTCGCGCCGAAATCTGGCAGAAAAGGTCTGAGAGTGGCTGCCCCACGCTGGATATATGGGGTTAGCCTACTGTTCTCTTCAAGGCTTTGCACATCTTCTGGCAGTAAAAGCCACTGTGCCCCCAAAAAAAGCACCACTACTAAAAAGCCGCCGCGCAGCAGGCCAAAAATACCCCCTAATGTGCGGTCTAGCCCGCTTAAAGCTGTGGCCTGCACCATGCGTACAATGGCACTTACCAAAAGAGAGACCACAACCAGCAAAACCAGCAACAGCCCAATAAAGGCCGCAATATCAGCCGTTAAGTGGTTGTGAATAAACGAGCGTGCCCACGGTATAACAAGGCCGTAATAGCGGCAGGCCAGCATAACAGACAGAATCCAGCCGCCTATGCCCAAGGCTTGCTGGGTAAAGCCACGCCACAGCCCATGCAGCGTTGAAAGCCCAATAAGCACAAGCGTAATGCCGTCTAGAACTGCCATAACGTGTTACGCTACCCCGCACAGGGCTGGTACGGTGTGCGTCATGGTAGTTTACTGGTTGAAATGCGCCAGGGGCGTTGGGTGCGGCCGTTCATTTTTTTACGGTGTGGGGGTTGGTTAAGCCGTAAAAAGAGCTCGCCCATTTCTATGCGGCGCAAAAGCTCTGTCCAGACTTCTTCTGGCTCTAGGGCCAAAGCCTGCCAGATACTTTCAAGCTCCAGCATAAACGCAGCGCTTTCTTGCACAACATCGGTAGGGTTTTTGGCAATAAAAGCCGCCACGCAAGCCGTAGCATGCACCCCGGCCCGGTTACACACAGCGCGCATGTCTGGGCTGGGTGTTTCTGGCTGCTGGGGGGGCTGCGTGTGTACGGGCGGGCGGGGGCTGTGCTGCATGGTGTAATGATGTGCGGGAGAAGCCCGCAAGGTCAACTGTTTGTGTGGGTACACGGTGGGTTTATGGCATGCGTATTTGGCTATGGGGCTGCGTTGGTGGCTTCATGCTCCACAAAAAGCGGCCCGTCTCCCGGTGTGAGCGGGTAAGAGGCTGCGGCCACAATATGCGTGTTAACACGCCGTAGGTCTCGCAAAAGCGTAAGCTGGTAGGTTGCAGTTTCTTCCTGCATGACAGCTTCGGCTGTTTCTGCCGGGGTTTTGGCCTCAGCCGAGCTGGTGCGCAGGCGCTCAAAATAGGCTGCGGTTGCATCACTCTCCAGGTCACGGAATAGGTCTTTCTGCCCTGCAAGCGGGTTACCCTCTGGCGGTGTTTGCCCCAACAGCACGGTGGCGCAAATATTAAGGTTATACCCAAGCTGGGTGAGCATACGCTCTACAGGGGCCATAAGGGCCGGGGGTAGCACAATGCGTTGGCGCGCCATTTTTTGCACCATGGGCACCAAGCTGCGCTCAACAATATCTTCGGCGTGTAGCAACTGGGTGCAAAAGGCTAAAATATCTTCTGCTCGCTCCATTTCAAGCTGGTTTGCTGTGTCTGGGTCTAGTCCGGCAAGGTAGGCGCGTATGGCGGCCCCTAGGTCTTCCATGGCGTTACCAAGGGGGCGGGCGGCCGCTGCGCGGGCTGGGTCTGTGGTGCGCATGCCGTCTTGCATGGCGGTAAGCATGGCCGCCAAAAGGTCGCACAGGCGCATGGTCTCACGCGTGGCGCTACCAATGGCAAGTTGGGGGGCTTTATCCAGCAGCAGGCGGTCAAGGTAGCGCGGTGCCCCCGGTGCGGCGTGGGCGTCTTCTACCGGGGTGGGTATTAAACGTTGCATCAGGCGGGCATAGGGGCGTAGGCCGGGCAGCATAAGGGCGGCTAACCCCACATTAAACAGCGTATGGAAGTCTGCCACCTGCCGGGCGGCATCTGGCTCCAAGCGCTCCATAAACGTGCAGATAAAAGGGAGCAGGGGCACAAGGAGCATGGCCCCAACCGCACGTACCAGCAGGTTACCCATAGAAATACGCCGTGCTGTGGGGTCTGTGCGGCTGCCTTCAATAACAGGGTTAATAGAGGTGCCAATATTAGCGCCCAAAACCAGAGCCAGCGCGGTTTCTAGGCCAATGGTGCCGCTTGTTGCAAAAGTAGTGACCAGCATAACCGTCGCAACAGAGGAATGGCTAACCCACGTAATAAGAGCCCCCAACAAAATGGCCGCCAAGGAGTGTGAGCTCATAGAGGCTAATACAGCAGTCAGCTCGGGTTTGTGGGTGTATGGCCCTAGCAGTACCAAAAATTGCCGTAGTGAGAGCAAAATAAGCCCAAGGCCAATAAATACCCGCCCAGAATCGCGCCATGCGCCTTGCCCACGCCTAAACAGGGCAACGCCTGTCAGCACAAAGGCTGGTGCAATGGCAGACACATCAAACGAGAGCAGTTGCACAATAAGTGTTGTGCCAACATTGGCCCCCAGCATAACCGCTAGGGCGGGGGCAAGGTCTAGCTGCCCGCGGGCGGCTAGACCCGTAATCATGAGCCCTGTTGCGGTAGAAGATTGTAAAATGGCGGTAATGCCAAGCCCGGTTAAAAAGGCTTGAAAGCGGTTGCCCAGCATGCGGGCCAGCAGGCTGTTAAGCCGTGCCCCGCAGGCCCGCTGCACGCCGGTCTGCACCATGTGCACGCCCCACAGAAGCAGGGCGACACTTCCGGCCAGATCAATCAGTGTCAGCATTTCCACCCGGTAAGGCTCCCTTCTCGTGTTTTCAGCGCTCTTGGCTGAATACTATAGAAGCTGCACCTTAAAAGTGAGGAAAAACTAGATTGTAAAATACTTTGCCCGTTTGTTCAGAATAACCAGAGCCGAGGTTGATTGCTCTGGGTGCAACTGGTCACCATCGGTCAAAGACACGCCAATACGCTCAGCACCCAACAGGGCTAAAATGGGGTGTTGGTCTTCCAACCGTGGGCAGGCCGGATACCCAAACGAGTAGCGTGAACCACGGTAGTTTTGCTGGAGCAGGGTGTCCATATCGCGGGCATCTTCTGCCGCAAAGCCAAGCTCTGCCCGAATGCGCTTGTGGGTATATTCGGCCATGGCTTCGGCTATTTCTACCGACAGGCCGTGCAGGTACAGGTAGTCTTGGTAGCGGTTTTCTTCAAACCAGTCGCGGGCAATGTCAGAGGCTTTTTGGCCTACGGTCACAACTTGCAGGCCCACAACATCGCGCTGCGGGTCGTTAATATCGCGTACAAAGTCGGCAATACAGTCACCATCTTCGCGCATTTGGCGGGGCAGGGTAAAGCGGGCGGCTTCTGTGGTGCCGTCTTCTTCAAACAACACCAGATCGTTGCCGTCGCCTGCTGCTTTCCAATACCCGTAAGAGGCTTGGGGCCGCAAAATATCGTCTTTGGCGGCAAGCTCTAACATGCGCTTTAGAATGGGGCGCAGTTCCTGCTTGGCCCAAACCATAAAGTCTTCCAGCGAGCGGCCCTGCTTTCTAAACCCCCACTGGAACTGGTACAGTGAACGCTCATTCAGAAACGGAATAACCGCCTCGGTTGGGGCCGTAATAATTTTGCTGCCCCAGAAAGGCGGTGTCAGCACGGGTTCATCTGCTACCATACGGGCGCGGCGCGCTTGGGCAGCTTCTTTATCAACCGCACCAAAACCGCGTGTTTCAGCCTGCTCTGGTGCACGGGCGTTACGGCGGGCAGACTTCCCTTCGCGCCGTTTGCTAATAGCGGCCAAGTAGTCATCAAACTTGTTTTGGGCAATGTGGTCCATCAGGGTCAGGCCATCAAACGCATCACGCGCATAGGCTACACGCCCTGTGGGGTTGTAGGCCGCCACACAGTCTTCTTCTACGTAGTTGCGGGTTAGGGCCGCCCCCCCAAGCAGTACTGGTACATCCAGCCCGCCGCGGGTAATTTCTTCAAGGTTTTCGCGCATAATCACGGTAGATTTTACCAAAAGACCAGACATGCCAATGGCATCGGCTTTTTCGCGCTTTGCGGCTTCAATCATGTCGGCTACCGGCACTTTAATGCCAAGGTTTACAACACGGTAGCCGTTATTGGTCAGAATAATATCCACCAAATTCTTACCAATATCGTGCACGTCGCCTTTTACGGTGGCCAGCACAATGGTGCCGCGCTGTTGGCCCTCGGCCCGTTCCATATGTGGCTCTAGCCACGCCACGGCGGCTTTCATGGTTTCGGCAGACTGCAACACAAACGGGAGCTGCATTTTACCAGCCCCAAACAACTCGCCTACAACCTTCATGCCATCTAGCAGCACGGTATTAATAATATCTATGGGGGCCATTTTGGTCATGGCTTCTTCAAGGTCTGCTTCCAGCCCTTTGCGGTCACCATCAACAATGCGGTCTTTTAGGCGCTCTTCTGCGGTTTCGGCTACTTTACGCTTTACGGCTTCAGACGCTTTGCGGTCTGCAAACATAGCCAGCAGGGTTTGCAGGGGGTCATAGTCTGGGGTGCGGCGGTCAAAAATCAGGTCTTCGGCAACTTTTACCTCTTCTGGGGCAATCATGTGCAGGGGCCGAATTTTGGAGACATGCACAATGGCGGCCGTCATGCCTGCTTTAATGGCATGGTCAAGATAAACCGAGTTAAGCACCGCACGGGCCGCCGGGTTAAGCCCAAACGAGATGTTGGAAAGACCCAGCACAATTTGCACATCGGGGAAGTTATCCCGGATCAGCTTAATGCCCTCTAGTGTCCATAGCCCCAGTTTACGGTCATCTTCCGCGCCGGTGGCAATGGTAAAGGTGAGCGGGTCAATCATCAGGTCAGACTGCGGCAGGCCGTATGTGTCGCAGGCAAACTCAATCAGGCGTGTGGCAATGCGCAGCTTGTCTTCTGGGCGGCGGGCCATGCCTTCTTCATCAATAGTCAGGGCCACAACGGCTGCACCAAACTTGCGGGCCAGCACCATACGGTCTGCGGCGGGGCCTTCTCCATCTTCAAAATTGATGGAGTTAATAATGGGCTTGCCCCCATGCAGTTTAAGGGCGGCCTCAATAACCGGCGTTTCGGTCGAATCAATGACCAGCGGCGCGTTCACAGATGAGGTGAAGCGTTTAATGACCTCATCCATTTCTGCGCGTTCATCGCGGCCAACAAAGGCGGTGCAAATATCAAGCGCGTTAGAGCCTTCTTTGGCTTGCTCGCGGCCCAAGGCGACACAGCCGTCCCAGTCGTGAGATTCTTGAAGTTCGCGCCATTTTTTGGAGCCATTGGCGTTGCAACGCTCTCCAATAGAGAAATAGGCGTTTTCCTGCCGCAACGGCACCTGCGTATACAGGCTAGATACGGAGGGCACCCACACAGAAGTTCTGGCAACTGGGGCGGGGCGGTGGTGGCCTGTGCCTTCAGCCCGGCGGCGCAGCATACCATCAAGTGCCGCAATATGCGGGGTAGAGGTGCCACAGCAGCCGCCAATTAGGTTAATGCCATCTTCCTGAATAAAGCGTTCAACCCAAATGGCCATTTCTTCAGGAGAGAGCGGGTAGTGGGTTTTACCATCTACCAGTTCTGGTAGGCCCGCGTTGGGCAGCACAGAAATAAGGCGTGGCCAGTTTTCAGAGAGCCAGCGCACATGTTCGGCCATTTCTTGCGGGCCAGTGGCGCAGTTTAGGCCCATTAGGTCTGCATCTAGGCTGTGCACAACGGTGGCGGCAGCGCCAATGTCTGGCCCAACAAGCAGTGTGCCTGTGGTTTCAACCGTCACCTGCACAAAAATAGGAGTGGTTACCCCCATTTCTGCACGGGCAATTTTCATGCCGTTTACGGCGGCTTTAATTTGCAGCGTGTCTTGGCAGGTCTCAATCAAGAAGGCATCAACACCGCCTTCAATCAGGCCACGGCCTTGCTCGGCTAGGGCGGCTTCAAGGGTATCGTAGTCTACATTGCCCAAAGAGGGTAGTTTGGTGCCGGGGCCAATAGAGCCAAGCACGTAGCGGGTGCGGCCATCGGCAAAGCTCTCAGCCGCTTCACGCGCTAAAATGGCAGATTTTTTGTTGATCTCGCGCGTTTTTTCCGTCAACCCAAACTCACCCAACGTAATGGGAGAGGCACCAAACGTGTTGGTTTCCACCATATCTGCCCCGGCTTCATAATAGCCGCGGTGAATTTCACGGATCAGTTCTGGGCGTGATAGGGTTAAAACTTCAGTGCAGTTTTCCTGCCCCCAGTAGTCACGTGTCAGGTCAAGGTCGAGCATCTGAATGCGTGACCCCATCCCACCATCACAGAGTAGAACTTGGTCGCGTAGGGCATCGAGCAGCGGAAGACGAGAAGACATGGCATCCATGAAGCAGGAAAATGAGGAAAACACCCCAGCAAGCGGGGGCATAAAGGGCACAACGTTATTCCAGAGTAACGCCGTTCTGTCCACCGATGCTCTTGCGTGGCGTGGCGCGTCCGACACGCGTATTCCGCTAGTGTTTGTTACGCCACAAACTCTGCCACTTCCTGCTGCCAGAACACAAAGTGCTGCGTTGTTTATTAATATGGCCCCTGTGCCCGCCATGGCGCAGGGGTGGTTGGCGGTAAAAGAGTGGCATACCCCCACGCAAAGTGTGGCCCACGAGCCTGCGTGTGTGTGCTGCGTTAACCCTGCCGGAGTGGGGCGTGTGCTTGCCAGTTTAGCGCAGGAGCGCGCGCGCGGCGTATGTGAGTTTTTTACAAACCTTTATGTGGTATGTGCTGCATCGTTAATGGAAGATGTTCGTAAAACTTTAGAAAAAGATAATATTTCTAACTCTCTTTATGGCATTAAAAATAAAAAGAATAATTTATTGTGTTACTAATAACGTAACAAACAATAATATACCATATATTACCGATATAAATTCTTTGAAATAAACCAAAAGCGCTGTCATATAGGTAGGGTTGGCTGTCATATTGACGGTAAAGCCAACAAATTTTGGTTTTATTAAAGGGTTTTGCGTGAACCAGTCTGACCATGTGCCTGAGCTTGCTGGCGCAGCACCTCATGGCGCGCATACGGCAGAAAAGCCAGCCCCAGCCATTATCCGGCTGCGGGCTGTGCTGGCCGCCGCAAAATACCACGGGCTAGAACTCGATATTCGGGATTTTGCCGCAGAGCCGGGCGAAGAAAGCCCTTCTCCCGCTACGTTGTCGCGTTGGCTGCGCGAGCAGGGGGCTATGGCCAAAGGTATGCGCATACGCTGGCGCTACCTTATTAAAATGACCAACTCTCCGCCTATTGTTTTAATGTTTCGTGATGGTAGCGCAGCCCTTATGGTTGCCAGCAGCCCCGAAAAAGGCGTGATCTGGCTCCGTGACCCGTTAAAAGATGAAAGTGCCGAACCCGTACCTGTTGATGAGCTACGCCTAAGCCGTCTCTGGACGGGTGATGTCTTGCTGGTTAAAGGCCAAGTTGGCCAGTCAGAGGCAGAGGCCCCCATTACTTTTGGCTGGTTTGCCAAAATGGTGCTGCGCGAAAAAAAATCCCTGCGCGACATTGCTATTGCCTCAATGGCGCTGAGTATTTTGCAAATTTTCCCGCCTCTTATTGTAATGCAGGTTATAGACAAAGTCGTAAATTACCACTCTCTTTCGACACTTATTTCAATTTCAGGCATTATTGTTGTCTTTTCCCTCTATGAGGTGTTGTTGGGTTATGGGCGGCAAGAAATTTCTCTTATTTTAACCACACGTGTTGATGCACGCCTGTCTCTCCACCTTTTTAGCCGCTTGGTGGCTTTACCCTTAGAGTATTTCGAGCGCCAACAGACCGGTAATATGCTCGGTCGTGTTATGGCTATTTATAAAGTACGAGATTTCCTGACCGGAAAACTCATGAGCACTTTTCTAGATCTTTTTACACTTTTTGTTATTCTGCCCTTTTTATTTTATCTCAGTTCCACTTTGGCTTGGATGACGGTAGCTACAGCAGGCATGATTGGCCTTATTGTGGTTATTTTTACCGCGCCACTCAGCAGAATTATGGATAAACAAATTGCGGCAGAGCGTGACCGCAGCGCCGTTTTATACGAAACTGTGGCCGGTATTCGTACCCTCAAAACCCTAGCGCTTGAAAATAGCCGCAAGCAGTTGTGGGACGAAATGACCGCCTATGTTGTGCGCTGGAAATTAGCCTCGGGTCGTATAGCTAACTGGCCGCAAACACTTGTTAAACCACTCGATATGTTCATTAACCGCGGCATTATTCTGGTAGGTGCCTATTTGGCTGTGGTTAACCCCTCAGCCGTTGGGGCAGGGGGGCTTGTTGCGTTCATGATGTTGGGTGGCCGTGTTGCGGCCCCACTGGTAGGCATGGCCAAATTGATGGATGACTACACAGAAGTCATGACTTCTCTGGGCGAGGCGGCATCGGTTCTTAACCAGCCAACAGAAACCAAAGCCCTTACAACCGGTATGCGCCCGGTTATAAAAGGTGCATTGTCTTTTGAAGGGGTTAATTTTACCTACCCCGGTGCCACAACACTTGCTTTAAAAGACGTAAACTTTGACCTGCCAGCCGGAACCATGCTGGGTTTGGTGGGGCGGAGTGGCTCAGGTAAATCTACCATTACCCGCTTGCTACAAGGGGTAAGCCGTTCTTACACAGGGTATTTAAAACTTGATGGTATAGATTTAAGAGAAATAAATCTAACCCATTTACGCCGCTCTTTTGGTGTGGTGCTACAAGACAACTTTCTGTTTCGCGGCACTATCCGCGAAAATATAACAGCAGGCCGCCCCGGCTACACAATAGATGATGTTATTCGCGCAGCCCGCATGGCAGGGGCTGAAGAATTTATTGAGCGTATGCCCGCCGGGTACGAAACCTTTATTGAAGAAGGGTCTACCAATATTTCAGGTGGGCAAAGGCAGCGTTTGGCTATTGCCCGTGCGGTTATAACAGACCCCAAACTCATGATTTTAGATGAAGCAACCTCAGCCCTAGACCCAGAGAGCGAGGCGCTTGTTAACGCCAACCTTGAGCGTATTGGTAAAGGGCGCACAATGGTTATTGTGTCGCACCGTCTTTCTTCTTTGGTTAATTGTGACCAAATTTGCGTTATGGATCGTGGGACAGTGGTTGACCTTGCCCCCCATGCAGTATTGCTTGAGCGGTGTGAAATTTACCGCACACTCTGGATGCAGCAAAACCGCCATACCGAAGGGCGACACACCCAAAAAAATACACCAGATCAAGACACTTCTTTATTGGTGGAAGGAGAATAACTCATGAGTGAAAAAGATGTTATTCCAACCCCACAACCACAAGAGAGTGCCGGTATAGACGACACACAAATAGATTTTTTGCGCCAAGCAAACGACCCGTTTGCTCAAACTGATATGCCTATAGCACTGCTGGAATTTCATTCCCCTACTGCGGCTTTGGTCAATATGCCGCCAACGGCTACGGCGCAGTATCTTATTTGGCTTATCGGCGCTCTTACTCTTTCTATTGTAACCGTTATGACCATTTTCCCGCTCGATAAAGTGGTGTCAACACAAGGGCAAATTATCTCTACCCAGGTCCCCCTTATTGTGCAGTCCTTTGATACTGCCATCATTAAATCTATCGATGTAAACGAAGGGGATTACGTGCATAAAGGAGATATTTTAGCCCATTTAGACCCCACAACTAGTGGGGCTGATAGTGGTAATATGAAAATACAAAAAGACCAGTACCAAGCAGAAGTTGACCGCCTTACTGCCGAGGCCGAAGGCCGAGACTATACCGTGCAAACAAACAGCCCTGCCTCTGTTCAGCAGGGTGCCGCATTTTTTCAGCGTAAAGCAGAATATAACGCAAAAATTGCAAATTTAGATAAGAAAATTTCTAGCCTACAGCACGACCTGCAAGGGTTTGAGGCAAACGCCGCTATGTATGCAGCCCAAACAAAAGTGGCAGCCGATGTGCATAAAATGCGTATGCAACTGCAAAAAGATCAGGTTGGTAGTAAACTCTCAACATTAAGCGCGCAAAGCACATTAATGGAGACAGAGCGCTCCCAAATCTCAGCGCAGCAACAAGCTGCCTCAACACGTAGTAAACTTGCGGCACAAATTTCAGAAAAAGACGAATATGTGCAAAGCTGGAAAGCCGATGTGTATAAAGACCTTATTTTAGCAGAGCATCATTTGGCAGAGGCAAACAGCCAATACCAAAAAGCTGTTTTACATAATACGCTTAGCATATTACGCGCAGACCAAGATGCCGTGGTGCTTAATATTGCCAAAGTATCTGTTGGCTCTGTACTGAATATTGGCCAACGTATTATGACGCTTACACCAGTCAGTAAAGGTTTGGAGGTCGAGACCGTTTTATCTGGTAAAGATGTGGGCTTTGTTAAATTGGGTGATAAAGCGCTCGTTAAATTTGCCACCTTTCCCTTTCAGCAATATGGGGGGGCAAATGCCACTGTGCGCACAATTAGTGCAGATTCTTTTGTAGCAGACCAAGAGGGGCAACAAAACGGCATTACGCCTGATGCAACCAACAAAGCCTTTTACCGCCTGCGTTTAAGAATAGACCGCTACACATTGCATGGTGTGCCATCTTTCTTTCACCCTCAACCCGGTATGCCCGTTACGGCAGACATTAAGGTGGGTAAACGTACCATGATGCAATATATGCTTAATAGTTTTATGCCGCTTATGAGTAATGGCATGCGTGAGCCTTAGTTTTACCCTATTGCGCGTCAAAACACTTTTCAGAAAAGGGATAGTGTAATGGTTTTTTCCATACTCCCCCCTCTTTTTAAACGCAAACACGCCACATCACTTACAAGCCGCTTGGCAGACGCACAAAGCCTGATGGCTGAAGGACAAGACCCTGTAAAAGGTTTTTCTCACCTTTCCGTCCTTGCGCGTGAAGGTGTGCCAGAAGCGCAATTTCTGGTTGGGCAAGCCTACCTTAACGGTACAGTAGTACCTGCCAATTTGGTAGAAGGTGTGCGCTGGGTTAGGCGTGCTGCACAAAAACATTGGCCAGATGCCTGCTTTATTTTGGCAACGCTGTACTTATATGGTTTGCCACCCGAAGCTGAAAGTGAAGCAGAAAAAACCGCTGCGTCTGTTTTTGATGCAGAGCCAAAGGGTTTTGTTAAACCAGAAGCTAACTTTGAAAAATCAGCCTATTGGGCAAAAATTGCCGCAACACAAGGCCATGCCGATGCACAAGCCATGTATGGCTATGTGTTATGTAACGGGCCAGAGCATATCAGAAACCTTGAAGAAGGTATGGTCTGGTACCATAAGGCAGTTGCAGCAGAGTGTGTGCAAGGTTATCTGGGGCTTGGCTTAGTTATACTTAATACCGCCCAAACTGATGATGAGTATAAACAGGCTGCGCGTTATCTTAAAAAAGCAGCAGAGAGCGGTTTAGGTACAGCACTGTATTTAATGGGTGTGTTAGCTGAGCGCGGTTTAGGACGTCCTGTCGATATGGCTGAGGCCATACAGTATTACGCCGTAGCGGCAGATAAAAATGTCTCAAGCGCGCAGGCTAAATATGGTGTGGCTCTTATGGTCGGGCAAAATGTTGCCAAAGATACGACACGTGGAGAAACCTTTTTACGCCGCGCTGCTTTGTCGGGTGATGCAGAGGCAGCCGCAACATTAGGCGACCTGTACGGCCGTGGTGGCGAGTTTCCTCCTAACTATGCAGAAGCGATCGCGTGGTACCGTTTTGCCTCAGAACACGGCCATGCAGCAGCCAGCTACACGCTTGGCACGTTATATGAAGAGGGTATTGCTGTACCACAAGACCCCCAAGAGGCCGAGCGCTGGTTTAACAAAGCCCTAGAGCAAGGACATGAAGGCGCACCGGCAGGGCTGGGTAATTTGTTGCTGGAAGGCAAAATTTCGGCACAGGCAGGTGCGCGGGTTATGAAGCGTTACAAAGAAAAAGCCGAACAGGGTGATTTACTGTCTGCTTTTAATTTTGGTGTCTGCTTAGCCGAGGGCGTAGGTGTGCAAAAAGACGAAGCCGAAGCCCTTAAATGGTTGCATAAAGCAGCACAAGGTGTGGTCAATGCGCAGTATTGGTATGGCACTTTGCTATTAACTGGCAAAGGTGCTCCCCCAAACCTGCAAGAGGGCCGCGCATGGATAGAAAAAGCGGCCAATGCTGGCATGGCGCAAGCGGAGCTAGCCTATGCAGACCTTTTGCTGAATGGGGAGGGAGGAGAAAAAAACCACATAAAAGCACTAGAATTTTACAGAAAAGCAGCAGATGCAGGCTTAGTATGGGCCATGTTTTCTGTCGGTGCCATGTACGGCGGCGGGCATGAGGTACCCCAAGACCGTCTTGCGGCACAAAAATGGTTTTATGCTGCGGCTCAAAAAGGGAATGCAGCCGCCCAACTGATGTTAGGCCGGTACTTTGCGCAGGGTTTGGCGGGTGAGCACAATAGAGAGCAAGCCAAATTTTGGTACCAAAAAGCAGCAGCACAGAATATTCCTGATGCCATACAAGAATTAGCGGAATTGACTAAGCAGGAAGATAACTTGGAGCCCTCTTTGCTGTAAGCGCGAAAAATATTGCATAAAGAGTGTATCATGACTCTCATAAATCATGACTTTATTTGGCAAGACGCAACGCTAACCGCTAAACAGCGTAACAGCCTGATACAAAAAGATGCTCAACATGCTTTTCAGGCAGGTATGCAAGCATGGGAAGAGGGTAAGCCTTACACCGCACATGACTGGCTTGCGCGTGCTTACCGCTTGGCACCAGAGAGTGGGCATGTTTTGTTTGCGCTCGCTCTTGCAAGGCGTGCCGTGCATGATGGCGCTGGTGCTCAAAAACTTTTGCAAAACCTTGTTAATAAATATGACTTTAAAGAGGGGTGGGTTTTACTGCACCACCTTTGGTGTGAGCAAGGTTACTTTGAAGGCGCTAAACATGCCTTAGCGCATCTTCTTTCTTCTTTTTCGCTTACATCAGACATCCAAAAAATTGCTGATCAATTTTGTAAGGAACATAGTTTTACGTGGTGTGGTCTTACAGAGGCTGGTCAAGTGCAGTGGGGTGGTGTGGGGGCAGGTAAGGCCCCTATTTTGTATTTAAACCACCAACGGGTTGTTTTGCGTAAAAAAGGTGCACGTTATTTCTGCCCTGCTGGGTGGGCTAAGGTTGAACATATTGAGCTTATGTTCGAGACCGACCAACCAGTGCTCGGTATCCCTTTTCTGGTAAAACGCATAATGGCGTGTGAAGGGTTTGTTAGCGCGCAAGAGGGGCAAATACAGGGCTGGGTTTGGCACCCATATGCACCAGAAATAAACCCCACTCTTTCTGTTATAGGCGCAGATGGGCGAAAAATTACACAGATTAATACAAACGAGAGTGCCCTCTCTTTCTCACCTGAAAGACCAGCAACACGCTACCGTAAATTTACGCTGCCAACGCAGGATATAGCGTATGAGCTAGTGCATATTTTTGCCCCTAATGGGCAAGAGTTAGCTGGTAGCCCTGTTGTTGTACAACACAAACAAAGGAGTGCCGCATTTTTAGCATCTTATTTTGTACGTAATAAAAAAGAAATTTTAGGGAGAGAATGCCTCTCTTCAAAAATTCAACCATTTTTACCAATTCCAGTTTTAGAAAACACACAAAATGTTGCTAAAGTTTCAGACCACCAAGTGCCTGTAGCCATTATTATTCCGGTGTATGGGCAAAAAGCACTCACTTTGGCCTGTCTTACCTCTGTGCAAAAAACAGTGCAGGGTATGGGCGTTACGGTTGTTGTGGTTAACGATGCCTCACCAGAGGTTGAGTTGGTACAAGACGTAAAAGAGTTTTGTAGAAAAAATGATTTTATATTTTTAAGCCATAAACGCAATAAAGGCTTTCCGGCCTCAGTCAATACAGGGTTAAAAGCCGTTAAAGGGCATGATGTAATTTTACTTAACAGTGACACGCTTGTGCCCAAAGGGTGGGTTACAGAACTACAGAACATTGCTTATGCGCATAATGATACTGGAACAGTAACACCTTTTTCCAATAAAGGTGGCTTGGTTTCTTACCCCTGCGTTAAAATTGAAAACCCACTGCCGCCATTACAGACATTAAAAACGCTTATGCTGGCAGTAGAGGCTGCCAATAAAGGGCGGTGTGCAGATATTCCGACCGGTAATGGTTTTTGCCTTTATATCCGGCATGATTGCTTGGAACAGACTGGGTATTTCAGAGAAGACGTTTTTGCCCAAGGGTATGGAGAAGAAAACGATTTTTGTATGCGTGCTCAAGCACTCGGCTGGCGGCATAAGGCTGCGCTGGGCGTTTATGTTGGGCATGTTGGCGGGGCCTCTTTTGGGCAAAGCCGCCAAGCTCTTATGGAGCGTAACGAGGCCATATTAGAATATTTACACCCCGGCTATCAAAAAAAAATTGCTGTATGGGTTAAAATAGACCCGTTATGGCAGGAAAGGCGCCGTATAGACCTTTTGCGCTTAAGAGCATCAAAGTCAGGTACAAAAACCACCAATAAGACGGTGCTCATGATTACCCATGCACAAGGCGGGGGTGTTGAGCAGGTCGTGCAGAAGCGCGTTTCTGTTTACCAAACACAAGCAAGGCGCGTTTTAATTTTACGGCCTATAGAAAACGGATGCCTGATAGAAGACCCGTTGCATAAAAAGGATTATCCGTCCTTACGTTTTAGGCTGCCAGACGAGCTTGCTTTGCTTAAGCGCGTGCTTGTAGCAGAAGGTGCGCAACATATAGAAATACACCATCTTGTAGGGCATCATGCCTGCCTTTATGGTTTTATGCGCAATTCTGGTTATCCCTATACGCTGTATATTCATGATTATGCTCTTTTTTGCCAAAGAATTTCTCTGTTAGGGCCAGAAGGGGTTTACTGTGGTGAGCCAGAGCCGCAAGGCTGCGCACAGTGTATTGCTTTGGCCGGGCATCATCTTACGCAAGATTGCACAGTACCAGAGTATTTGGCGCGCTCGGAATACTTACTCCAAAAAGCCCGGCATGTGTATGTACCTTCACATGACACAGCCACAAGAATGGCGAAGCATTTTGCGGGTATAAACTATTCTGTACGTGCTTTGCAAAATGATAAAAATTTAGAAAAACCATTTAAAAAATTGTCTAAAAGCCTGCGTACACAGACAACACTAGCCTCTGGTGCACTTTCAAGCCCTTATGTGCAGGGTAAGCCCGCACGGGTGCGATTGTGTCTTATTGGTGCTATAGGGCACGAAAAAGGATACTCTGTTTTACACCAAGCGGCATTAAATGCTGCCATGCACGACTTACCTCTTGAGTTTGTGATTGTAGGCCACACCCCCAACGATCAGCTTTTACTTAACACGCAACGTGTTTTTATAACCGGGCGTTACCAAGAGGCAGAGGCTGTGTCACTTATTCAATCATTCCAGCCTGATGCAGCCTTTTTTCCATCTTTATGGCCAGAAACATGGTGCCTTACATTAGGGCTGGCATGGCAGGCGGGGCTACAAGCGCTTGTGTTTGACCACGGCGCACCAGCAGAGAGAGTGCGGCAAACGGGTCGCGGTTGGTTGCTAAATTCAAAATTACGAGGGTCTGCCTTAAATCAAGTATTGATAAAAACTGTGCTTGGTTGCAAGAACAGTAAAGACGGAAAGAATCCTAACCTTTTCATAAAACTATAGGGTTTTATTAAGAGTTTCTTTAATTTCTTCTGACGGAAACAGCTTTATGTCACAGTCAAGCCAGATGCCAGCCCAACAGCGTATTTCAGATTTGAAAGTATCCGGACACCTGATGACACTTCAGACGGGTTTGTTCTGTATTTTTCACACTCCGGGCCAACCACCGCCAAGTGCTGCTGGCTTGCCCGGGGTGCGCATTTCGCGTGCTCCTCTGTCGCAAAGCCAGCAGATGGAAATTGTAACCTTTGAGCCAGACGGTTGGATTGGTGCACAAACCGGGGCTGCTCTTGTGCGCGTACACCAAGGGCCAGTGCAGGTGATGGTCACCATTTATCAGGAGTTAGATACCCCGCACGAAGCACCCCGTTTACAGGTGGTGCAGTTAAGCGCACAGGCAGAACCCCAACTTGACGCCAAGGGCGTGCCGGAAGCTATGCTGCAACATCAGGTTGCCCCAGCGGTTGCTACCGGCCCAGAAGAGACATCGGCCGCTACAATACCTGAAATTGGCGCACATATTCAGCGCCAAGGGGATGTGGCCGTACGGTTGGGAGAATGGATGGGCCAGCCCGGTAGTAATGCCTGGATAGAAGGGTTTGGTATTTCTCCCACAAGTTTGGTTGGCCCTGAAGACATTGAATACCAAGCGGTATTAGGCAAAGGGTGGCTTTCTCCGTGGGTAGAAGGTGGCAAATATTGCGGCAGCCGTGGTATGGCTTTGCCCATTCTTGGTTTGTGTGTACGCCTTAAAGGTAAAGCGGCAAAACAGTATATTTGCCGCGTGCAAGCCACATTTACAGATGGTACCGAAGTAGGCCCGCTTGAAACAGACGAACCTGTAGAAGCCCCCACTCTTGCCCCGTTAGAAGCCTTTTTACTTAAAATTGTGCCCCGCCGTGGTGCACAAAACAAAAAAAACCGTTCTCCCTCAACGTTATCAGACCCTTTGGTGGCAGAGGCAGAACTTGCGGCTTTGCTTGACGGAGAAGAAACGGCTTTTGATGAATTAGATGATGACTTCGCCCTTTCTCTTGAAGATGAGACTGATTGGGCACCGCAAGACCCTACTACGCCTGTTACGCGGCGGGGTAGGGGTAAGGTTGCTCCCTCTAAGGCAAAGGCAGCCAGCCCGTCTCCCAAGCCGGTTAAACGCGGGCGTAAAGCGGCTACGGCAAAGCAGGCACTACCGCTTAAAGAAACACGCCGTGTTTATGCAGAAGAAGGGGGGCAGCCGGAACGCCGGGGGCGTGGGCGGCCTGCACGGCGCAGTGTAGAACAAGCCGATACGCGCCCCACACCCACAGGCCGTAGTGTAGCGGCTAAGCGTGCTACAGTGCGGAGACGTAAAGCTGCAACACGTAGAGGATAATAGGAAAAAACCCGGTTTATTTGCCGGGTTTCTCTTTTTATTTTAAAGGCATTCTTCTTGAAATATCTTTTTGTACACCAAAGCTTTCCGGGTCAATATCTTCACATTGTCAGGCATTTGGTCAGGCAAGGTGGGCACGAAATTGTTTTTATTAGCGAAGATAATGCCAATGTTATTGCCGGTGTGCGGCGTGTGCGTTACGGCCTGCCACGCACTGCGGCGGAGCAGGCGCACCCGGGTGTAAGAGAGTTTGATGTGGGCCTTATGCGGGCCGATGCTGTTGCACGCTCTGCGGAAACGTTAAAAAAGCTTGGTTTTACACCAGATATTATTATTGGGCACCATGGGTGGGGGGAGCTGCTTAATATACAAGATGTTTATCCAGACGTGCCTATTTTGGGGTATTTTGAATTTTATTATCATACCGATGCTGGGTATGACCTTAATTTTGACTCTGAATTTCCAACGAACCCCCAAACTTTGCCGTTAGTGAGAGCTAAAAACTGCATTAATCTTTTAGCATTAACCAACCCCGGCTATGGCCAAACCCCCACACTTTTTCAAAAAGGGGCTTACCCAGCATGGGCGCAGGAGAAAATGACTGTGCTGCGTGAAGGTGTTGACCTTGAGCGGTGTAAGCCAAAACCTGCTCTTTTTAAAAAGGTTACCTCTGTTTGTGGTATTTCTATAAAACCAAAACAGAAATTAATAACTTATGTCTCGCGCGATTTAGAGCCTTACCGGGGCTTTCATGTTTTTATGCGTGCCTTACCCTATGTGCTTGCACAAGAACCAGACGCACAGGTTGTACTGGTGGGGAGCGATGGCGTGAGTTACGGCGCTAAACTTCTTTCAGGGTGTTGGCGCGATATTTTAGTGCGTGAACTAGGAGAGCGCTTAGACCTCTCGCGCGTGCATTTTGTTGGTAAGGTGGAGTATGAAGACTTTCTGACCCTGCTGCAGCGCTCTGATGCGCATGTTTATTTAACATATCCCTTTGTTGCGTCTTGGTCTTTGCGCGAAGCAATGGCGATAGGGTGTGCGCTTGTTGGGAGTGATACAGCCCCTGTGCGGGAGTTTTTAACTGATGGGGAAACCGGGCTTTTGGTGCCCTTTCATGACCCCGAGCGTATAGCCCATGGTATTTTGCGCCTCTTGCAAGACAAGGTCTTGGGGCAGGCTTTACGGCGTGCAGCGCGCGTACAGGCAGAGCGTACGTTATGCCTAAAAACCTATTTGGCTGACTATGACGCTTTGATTGCGCAAGTGATTGCCCACCACACGGCAGAGCGGCGTGCGCATGGGCAGGGCACAGCAGTGCCTGCAAAACGTAAGAAAATAGCCACACCTAAAAAGAACCCACCCCTTGTTAAAGGTGTGGGCCGTAAAAAGCGTGGTGGCTAAGGCACAAGCTGCGCAGAGTATGCGGCTTATACCGGCCAAGGTTTACTGGTGGGGCGGCAGAGAGGCATTAACCTTATCAGCCAGCATAATAACCAGTTTGCGCATAAGGGCCGCCATATCAGCATCTGAGGCAACAGAACCGTTTGCGGTTAAGTGTGCTCGCTCACGGATTAAAGGTTGCTGGGGGTCTTGGGGCATAATGGCCCAGTAGGCGTCCAGCACGGCTTGCCCGTCTGTATCCACATCAAAGCGTGAAACATTAACTTGTATGCGTAGGGTGGCGGCATCTGCCAAAGGTTGGTCGGTAATCAGCAGCGTTGGGTGGAATGTGGCAATTTCGTTGGTAATCAGGTCTGTAATGCCCACAGAAAGCCGTGTTGCCCACCGTGATTTGGGGCTACGCAGAATTTCTTCTCCATTACGGATCACCATATCCTGCGTATCGAGGTAATCGGGCAGCATAATGCGGGCAATTTGTACGGTCTGCGCCCGCGCAGAAAGGTGCGGCGGCTGCACAATTTGGTCTGAGGGCATGCCCAGTGTGTAAAGCCGCAAAGGGGGAGAGGCACAGCCAGAAAGGAGTGTGCACGCCCCAAGCAGAGCGGCAGCCAAATGGCGGGCAGAGAACATCATGGGCGGCGTCCCATCAGCAGAAGTTGCGGGTTACGCTCAACATCTCCGGCAAACCCACGTAAAGACGCCGCAGCGGCGGCAATATCACGCAGGGCTGCATCCATATTGGCGCGGTCTATGGAGCGTGGTGAGAAAATAGCCTGAAGGGAATCAAGCGTTTGGGTGGCAGAAACCAGCGTGGCGTGCAGGTCTTTGCCGCGCTCGGCCATTTGGGTGTTACTGGTTTGCAAAAGGGTATCCATTTTGCCCAGCGTTATTTCCAGCTTGCTTTGCAGGTCTTTAATGGCGGTTGTCGCGGCCGCTATGGTCTGCTGCGATGTGTCTGACGTGGCTTTAACGCTGGCAATTAAAGGCGGCAGGTCTTTGTTAAGTGTGCCACTGAGTTCTTGCACCGAGCGCAGCGTGTCATCTGCATGTTGGGCAATGTCTTTCACCGGAATACGGCCCAGCGTGTCTTTGAGTTTTTCAACGGGGGAAAGCCGGACAGGAATTTCCGTCTCGTCTGTAATGCGGGGGTGCAAAATGGCTGGGGCAGATTTATCAAAATCAAGATCAATGTTGGACTGGCCAGTTACAAAACTTTGCAGGTTCAGCTCTGCTCGCAAGCCAATAGCAATAAGGTCTTGAATACGGACAGACGTACCACCGGGCATGTCATGCACAACATGGATCTGGTGCGGCTCTAGTGTGAGCGTAACCGGAATATAGGCTTTGTGGTCTTGGGGGTCGAAGCGGAGTGTTATGCTTTTAACCGTACCGACTTTTACCCCCCTAAAGGTAACCGGTGCGCCAATGCTTAACCCGCTAATAGAGTTTTGGAACACCACCACAGCCTCGCGCGAGGGGGCGAAAATTTTAATGTGGCCAAACAGCATAATAATGGCCATGGCCAGTATGCCGCCGCCCACCACAAACGCGCCAATAAGGGTTTTCCGGTTTGTGCTTTCAGCCATTGCGCATCAGCCTTTTGCTTCAGAGGCAGAGGGTATAGTTGCCTCACGGTTCATGAAAGCCATTACTTCGGGAATGGTGCAGTGGTCGCGTAGGTCGCGCGGGGCACCTCGGGCAATGGGCGTGTGGGTTTTGGCATCAAGAAAAATGCCGTCATCTGCAATTTTAAACAGGCTTGGTAATTCGTGGCTTACAATAACAATTGTTGCCCCCAAGCCATCTCTTAAGCTCAAAATCAGGTCGTCTAAGCGGGCAGAGGTAATGGGGTCTAGCCCGGCAGAGGGTTCATCAAAAAATAAAATATCTGGGTCTAGGGCAATGGCGCGGGCAAGCCCCGCACGTTTGCGCATACCCCCAGAAATTTCAGAGGGCATAAGGTCTATGGCCTGCTCCATGCCTACAAAGCCCAGTTTAAGCTCAACAAGACGGCGGATAACCTCTGGTTGGAGTTTGGTAAACATTTCCATGGGCAGGGCTACGTTTTCCCCCACGGTCATGGAGCTCCAAAGTGCGGCACTTTGAAACAGCACGCCAAAGCGGTGGTTTAGCTCTGTACGGCGGCGGTTGTTTTGTGCCCAGTAGTCTTCTTGCTCCACCAAAATCTGGCCAGAGGAGGGGCGTAGCAGGCCAATCATGCTTTTAAGCAGAGTGCTTTTGCCGCAGCCAGAGCCACCCATGACAGCAAAAATAGACCCGCGCTTAAGGTCAAACGACACGTTTTGCTGAATAACCTTGCGGCCAAAAGCCAAAGACAGGTCGCGTACTTCTATTAAGGTTTGGGGGGCGGTGTCTGGGTGCGTCATGGGTTAAATATCCAGCGCGTTGGCAATAACGGCAAAAATGGCGTCCATGGCAATAATGCCTACAATGCCAATCACCACAGCACGGGTTGCGGCAATGCCTACATCTGCGGCACTGCGGCCCGCTTTTAGCCCCACGCGGCAGGCGGCTAGGGCAATAAAGCTGGCAAAAAAGAAAGATTTTACAAAACCAAACACAAATTCATGCAAGGCCACGCCATCAAACGTGGTGGTTAAATACCCCACGGCAGAGGCACTCATCATGCTCATGGCCACCACAAAGCCACCCAAAATGGCAATGAGCGTGCCGTAAATATAGAGCAACGGCATCATGAGTGAGAGGGACAGGATAGAAGGCAGAATAATGTAGCTGGAGACGGGAATACCAAAGACCTCTAGCGCATCAATTTCTTCATTGCCGAGCATGGTTGAAATGCGGGCGGCATAAGCGCCCCCTGTGCGCCCGGCCATAATAATGGCGGTCATAATGGCTGAAATTTCTCGTGCGCAGGCAATACCCACAAGGTTGGCTACATAAATTTCAGCGGCAAAGCGGCGCAGTTCTATAAGTCCCACAAACGCTAAAATGGCCCCCACCAGAAAATTAACCACACCAACAATAAGTAGGGCAGAAGGGCCAGCATTCCAGAGGTCTGTGGCAAGGTCTTTCCAGCGCATGCCGCTTTTGCCGGTCAGGGTTTTGGCGGCCCCTTGCGTGGTTTCTGCGGCCATGCAGGCAACGGTGCCGGTCTCGTTCAGCGCTTGTAGGGTGGCATCGCCTACGCGTGTGAGCAGGGCATCTGTATTGGTTTTGGGGGCCGGGGGTTGGGCTGGTTCGCGGGGGAGCAAGGCCAGAAGGCGTTGCGCGCCATCTGGCAGGCTGGTGGGGTCAAACTCTAGCCCGGCATGGCCAGCGGCCTGTTTTACGTCCCACAAAAACGCAACAAAGGCCGAGTCCCAGTTGGTAATCTGGCTGGTGTCTATTTGTAACGTCTGGCCACGGGGGGCGTCTTGTAACCCATCGGCGGGAAAAGGGGCCATGCCGCCATGCGCCACGTCCCAACTACCGCTTAGGCGGAGCACGGGTGTGCCGGTCTGTGTTTCCAAAGACCATGCGGCGTGCGCTGGGGTGCCAGAGGCGGGGCCGTCTGGTGGGGGGGGCTGGTTCTGGGTCATGACGTGGGGCAACACTACGGCAGCATACTCTGCCTGACCAGTCTGTTCAGGCATGTCTGTGCAGAGGGTAAAATAACACGCGCAGCGCTTTGGGTGGGGGTAAGGCGCAGAAAACTGGCATTGCAGCGGGCTTAGGGGTTCGCTAGATGCAGGGCAGTTTTGTTGGTGTTGGGCGGCTTGCGGTCTGCACTGTGTTCACGTTTTTGGGTTCTGGGCCGTAAGGCGCAAGAGAGCCTGCACCCCACGGGAGTTCTTTTATGCGACGCAAACGCGGCAGACCCATTGATGGCTGGCTGATTATAGATAAGCCCTCTGGCATGACCTCAACCCAAGTTGTTGGCAAAGCCCGATGGTTGCTTGATGCGCAAAAAGTAGGGCATGGCGGCACACTAGACCCCTTGGCAACAGGCCTTTTGCCGTTGGCTTTTGGTAAAGCCACCAAAACCGTGCCCTATGTTATGGACGGCACAAAAATATACCATTTCACCCTAAAAATGGGTGAAGCCCGCGACAGCGACGATGCCGATGGCACTGTAACCGGCTATTCTGATGTACGCCCCACAGACGACCAACTGCGTGCCGCCCTGCCAGCCTTAACGGGCAATATTATGCAAGTGCCGCCTGTGTTCTCTGCCCTTAAAGTAGGGGGGCAGCGCTCTTATGATATGGCGCGTGAAGGCCGCCCCCCAGAGCTACCCCCAAGGCCCGCCCGTGTAGACCGTTTTGAGCTGATTGAGCGCATAGACCGCGACACAGCGGTGTTTGTGGTCGAGTCTGGTAAAGGGGTGTATATGCGCGCCCTTGCGCGGGATGTGGCGCTGGCGTGTGGCACTGTGGGCCATATTACCGTACTGCGCCGCCTGCGCGTGGGGCCTTTTACCGTGGCCGATGCAATAACACTGGACAAATTGGCCCCAAACGACGACAAGGCCTCTGCCTTGCCGGAACTGTTACGTCCGGTCGAGACCGCGCTGGCCGACATCCCGGCGGTGGCCCTGACCGAAGACGAAGCAGCCTCTTTGATGCATGGACGGGCCATAAGCCTTGTTGACCTTATGGGGCGCTTGCCCAAGGTCGATGAGGAAGACAGCCCCCTGTGCGCCACAGAAGGCGGGCGCGTATTGGGCATTTGCCGCCTGCAAGACGGGCTGCTGCGTCCTGTACGGATTCTCTGACCTTATTGTTTATGGAGACACACGATGTCGATTACTACAGAACGCCGCACGGCTCTGATTAGCGAATACCAGACTTCCCCTACCGATACAGGGTCACCCGAAGTTCAGGTTGCTATCCTCACCGAGCGGATTGTTAACCTCACCGAGCATCTGAAAACCCACGCCAAGGACTTCCACTCCCGTCGTGGTCTGCTGATCCTCGTTGGCCGTCGTCGTAGCCTGCTGGACTACCTGCGCGGCAAAAGCAACGCCCGTTATGACGCGCTTATCGCCCGTCTGGGTCTGCGTCGCTAAAAGCGGTTTGCGTGGGGGCAGGGGTAACCTTGCCCCCACGCACCCCTTTGCACAGAGCTGGCCAATGTGCCAGAACTCCTGACAAGCCCCATACGCATGGGGTGTGCTTGTAAATACGGCCATAGGTTTGCAAAGCAGGAATGACAGGATTCCGGCGGGCCACGGCGTTTCCGACCACATGGTGCCTGGGGTAAGCTCCGCCAGACTCCATGCCGTCCGAGGCGCTGTCCGCTCCCACTATCCTTATTCCCGCACCGCATGTGGCCTTATAATTTGATAAGGAAAGTGGAACAGTATGAGCATTGACTTCAAATATTATCGCAAAGAAATCGAGTGGGGCGGCCGCCCGCTGGTACTCGAAACAGGTAAAATTGCCCGCCAGGCCGATGGCGCAGTGGTTGTCACCTACGGTGAAACCGTGGTGCTGTGTACCGCTGTTGGCGCAAAAAATGTTAAAGCCGGTCAGGACTTCTTCCCCCTTACCGTCAACTATCAGGAAAAAGCCTACGCAGCCGGTAAAATTCCCGGTGGTTTCTTCAAGCGTGAAGGCCGTCCGTCTGAGCACGAAACCCTTGTTTCCCGCCTGATCGACCGCCCAATTCGTCCGCTGTTCCCAGAAGGGTTCCGCAACGAAGTGCAGGTTATTGCCACCGTGCTGACGCACGATATGGAAAATGACCCCTCCATTCCGGCTCTTATCGGCTGCTCTGCTGCTCTTACGCTGTCTGGTATTCCGTTCTTTGGCCCAGTGGGTGCTGCACGCGTTGCCTATATCGATGGCGCTTTTGTGCTCAACCCCACCACAGAGCAAATGAAAAACGCTAATCTGGATCTGGTTGTGGCCGGTACAGAAGAAGGCGTTCTGATGGTTGAATCAGAAGCTTCCGAGCTGTCTGAAGAAGTCATGCTTGAAGCGGTGACCTTTGGCCACAACGCGTTCCAGCCTGTTATTGAAGCCATTATTTCTTTGGCTGAACACGCTGCAAAAGCACCGTGGGACCTGCCGGAAGAATCCAAAGAAGCTCAGAAACTGCGCACCCGCGTAGACAAAGTTGGCCGCAAGCTGATTGCTGATGCTTACAAGGAAAAGGTGAAACAGGCCCGCTACGAAAAAATTGCGGCTGCAAAAGCAACCATTATTGAGAAACTGGCCGCAGAAGAGCTGGATACAGACGCTGCCAAGCCAATGCTCAAAGACCTTGAAGCAGACGTTGTGCGTACCTCTGTGCTCAAGACCGGCCTGCGTATTGATGGGCGTGATCTTGTAACCGTGCGCCCCATCGTGTCTGAAGTGGGTATTCTGCCCCGCGCGCATGGTTCTTCTCTGTTTACCCGTGGTGAAACGCAGGCACTGGTTGTGACCACGCTTGGCACCGCGCAAGACGAGCAGGTTATTGACGCGCTAGAAGGTGAATACCGCACCAACTTCCTGCTGCACTACAACTTCCCTCCCTTCTCTGTGGGTGAGTGCGGTCGTATTGGGTCACCGGGCCGTCGTGAAATTGGGCATGGCAAGCTGGCATGGCGCGCTCTGCACCCGCTGCTGCCAACCCGCAAAGAATTTCCGTACACCCTGCGTGTGGTGTCTGAAATTACGGAAAGCAATGGCTCTTCTTCCATGGCCACCGTCTGCGGTAGCTCTCTGGCCCTGATGGATGCCGGTGTGCCCCTAAAACGCCCAGTGGCTGGTATTGCCATGGGTCTGATTAAAGAAGGCAAAGACTTTGCCGTTCTGTCAGACATTCTGGGTGATGAAGACCACCTTGGCGACATGGACTTTAAGGTAGCTGGTACCGAGCAGGGTGTGACCGCCCTTCAGATGGACATCAAAATTACGTCCATCACGCCAGAAATCATGAAGATTGCGCTGGATCAGGCCCGTGGTGGCCGCATGCACATTCTGGGTGAAATGAGCAAGGCGCTGACAGAAGGCCGCACCGGCGTTTCTTCTACAGCACCAAAAATCACCACCTTGACTGTGCCCCGCGAAAAAATCCGTGATGTGATTGGCTCAGGCGGTAAAGTTATCCGTGAGATCGTTGAATATTCTGGTGCGAAGGTCGATATCGGAGATGATGGCACCATCACCATCGCCGCTATGTCTGACGATCAGGCACAAAAAGCCATTGAGCGCATCAACGGTATTGTGGCTGAACCAGAAATTGGCCGCATCTACGACGGTAAAGTGGTTAAAACCGCAGACTTCGGCGCATTTGTAAACTTCCTTGGTGCGCGTGACGGTCTGGTTCATATCTCCGAACTTGCACAGGGTCGCGTTGGCAAAACCACGGATGTGGTGAAGCAGGGCGACGCCGTTAAAGTTAAGGTCATTGGTTTTGATGACCGCGGTAAAGTGAAGCTGTCTATGCGCGTTGTTGACCAAGAAACGGGTGCAGACTTAACCGAAACGGTCGGAGCAAAGCCTGCTCGCGCTCCTCGTCGGGATGCTGAATAAGCATCCCCTCGGGGTGCTTTTCACAGCAGAGCTTGATTAGGCAGAACGATAGGATAGCAATGAAGCCGATCAATGCAGTTCGTATGGGGGGCGTGGATGTCCTGCCGCTGGTAGAAGGCGGTAAGGGCGTTTCCGTGTCCACTGGTACGTCAGCCGGAGCGTGGGCTGCGGCAGGCGGGGCCGGTACGGTCTCCATCGTCAATGCGGACAGTTATGATGAGGCCGGAAACCCCGTGCCTCAGATTTATCACGGTCGTACCCGTCGGGAACGGCATGAAGAACTGGTAGAATACGCCATTCGTGGTGGTATTGCTCAGGCCCGTATCGCGCACGACATCGCAGGGGGTAAGGGCCGCATTCACGCCAATATCCTGTGGGAAATGGGCGGGGCAGAGCGGGTTATTACCGGCGTGCTTGAAGGGGCTCCGGGCCTTATTCAAGGTCTGACTTGTGGGGCCGGTATGCCCTACCGTCTGGCCGATATTGCCGCGCAGTACGGTATTTATTACTACCCCATCGTTTCATCCGCACGGGCTTTTAATGCGCTGTGGAAGCGGTCTTTCCACAAAACGGCAGAACTGCTTGGTGGTGTGGTGTATGAAGACCCGTGGCGTGCGGGTGGGCATAACGGGCTTTCCAACACAGAAGACCCCCTAAAGCCAGAAGACCCATACCCCCGTGTTGCCGCTTTGCGTAAACTCATGCGTGGTTTTGGGCTGGATAACACACCCATTATTATGGCGGGTGGCGTTTGGTGGCTGGAAGAATGGGAAGACTGGCTGGATAACCCAGAGCTTGGCCCCATTGTGTTTCAGTTCGGGACACGGCCCCTGCTCACGCAGGAAAGCCCCATTCCTGAAGCATGGAAGCAGCGTTTGCTGACCCTCAAAAAGGGTGATGTTTACCTTAACCGCTTCTCTCCGACCGGGTTCTATTCCTCTGCGGTGAACAACAGCTTCCTGCAAGATTTACGCGGGCGTTCAGAGCGGCAGGTTGCGTTCTCGGCAGAGCCACTAGGCACGCACGATACGGCTTATGGTGTGGGGGCGCGTAAGCGCGAAGTGTTTGTGGCCGCCCAAGACCTTGCTCGTATTCAAGCATGGGAAAACGCAGGCTTTACAGAAGCATTACGTACACAAGACTCAACCCTTGTGTTTGTAACGCCAGACAGCGCGCGCGAAATTGTGGCAGACCAAGTTGCCTGCATGGGCTGCTTGTCTGAGTGCAAGTTCTCTAACTGGAGCCAGCGCGGGCCGTCTTATTCTAACGGCCACCGTGCAGACCCGCGGTCTTTCTGCATTCAAAAAACACTGCAAACTGTGGCACACGCCAGCGGGCCGGAGGCTGCTGAGGTTATTGACCATAACCTGATGTTTGGCGGCACCAATGCGTGGCGCTTTGCAACAGACCCCTTCTACGCCAACGGCTTTGTACCCACCGTGCAGCAATTGATCGACCGGATCATGAGTGGGCGTTAAGCCCTGCGGTGCAGGCTTGGTGCATGGCACAGCAAAAAGGCAGCCCCTTTACGGTGGGCTGCCTTTTTTTATGCCGACAAGCGCAAGCTCGGGGGGCAGGGTTTTAGTGGCCAAACTGCTTAAGTTTTTGGTCTGTTTTATACTGGCTTAGCGCGTAAACAGACCAGATTGCGGCAGGAATCCAGCCAATAATGGTAATTTGCAACAGCAGGCACACAAGCCCGGAAAACGGGCGGCCAATGGTAAAGAATTGCAGCCAAGGTAGCAGCAGGGCCAGGATCAGGCGCATAAGGTAAACCTTTATACAAAGAGTGTTGGGGCCTTTTAACCCTATGATGAGGGCACAATAGAGGCAAAACAAGCCCGTTAGCCGCTTTTGCGCATGCTAAAGTGGGGCTTGCCCTAGGTGCTTTGGGCTTTGTGTGCTAGACAAAATGCCGGTGTTCTTATGCCTGCCTGCGCAGGGTTTTGTGTGGTGTGGGGTAAAGAGCCCAGTATTTTCTCAGGCGTGCCTTTTTTCGTTACGGGCGCGCGGCATGACAAGACGGATGGACCTTGACCGAGATTTCTGACCAGCCGGGATCGCCGGAGCCTTCTGACCTGCTGCCTGTCACCATTGAGGAGGAGATGCGCTCCTCCTACCTCGCCTATGCGATGTCGGTGATTGTCAGCCGTGCCCTGCCCGATGTGCGAGACGGCCTAAAGCCCGTGCACCGGCGTATTTTGTACGCCATGCACGAAAGTGGGTTCACTCACGATAAAGCCTACCGTAAGTCTGCCCGTGCGGTGGGTGAAGTGATGGGTAAATATCACCCACACGGTGACTCCTCTATCTACGATGCCATGGTGCGTATGGCGCAGTCATGGTCTATGCGTGTTAAACTTATTGACGGGCAAGGTAACTTTGGCTCGGTCGATGGCGATAGCCCAGCGGCCATGCGTTATACCGAAGCGCGTCTGGCGAAAGCCTCTACCTTCCTGCTGGAAGATATCGACCGCGACACTGTCGATTTTCAGCCCAACTACGATGAAAGCGAGCACGAACCCACCGTTCTGCCAGCCGCTTTCCCTAACCTGCTCATTAACGGTGCCACCGGCATTGCTGTGGGTATGGCCACCAATATTCCGCCCCATAACCCTGTTGAAGTGATTGATGCCACACTGGCTCTCATTGAAAAGCCGGATATGGAGCTAGACGACCTGCTAGAATACGTGCCGGGGCCAGACTTCCCGACAGGTGGTATTATTCTGGGCCGTTCTGGTATTCGCAACGCGTTTGCAACCGGGCGGGGGGCTATTATTATCCGTGCCCGTGCCGAGGTTGAGGAAATCCGTAAAGATCGTAAAGCGATCATTATTACGGAAATTCCGTATCAGGTGAACAAAGCCACCCTGCAAGAGCGCATTGCCGAACTGGTGCGTAATAAGCAGATTGAAGGCATTTCAGACATCCGTGATGAATCTGACCGCTCTGGTATGCGGGTGGTCATTGAAATTAAACGCGATGCTACGCCAGAAGTGGTGCTTAACCACCTGTACCGTTACACCCAGTTGCAAACCTCGTTTGGCGTGAACATGCTGGCCCTAGATGGCGGCAAACCCCGCCTTATGGGGCTTAAAGATGTGCTGGCAGCCTTTATTGCCTTCCGTGAGGAAGTCATTTTGCGCCGCTCACGTTTTGAGCTGAACAAAGCGCGTGACCGTGGGCACATTCTGGTTGGTCTGGTTATTGCCGTTGCCAATATTGATGCGGTTATTGCGCTTATTCGTGCTGCACCAGATGCGGCAACTGCGCGTGAATCGCTCATGGCAGCAAGTTGGGATGCAAGCGATGTTGCCCCTCTGCTGGCGCTCATTCATGATGACGGCAACCAGATTATTGAGGGTAAGGTACGCCTAACCGAGGCACAGGCCCGTGGCATTCTGGAGCTGCGCCTGCAACGCCTCACCGGCCTTGAGCGCGACAAAATTCAGAACGAATTGTCTGAAGTTGCTGTCCGTATTAACGAACTGCTCGAAATTATTGGCAGCCACGTGCGCCGCATGGAAGTGCTGCGTGATGAGCTGACCCGTGCCCGTGCAGAAATTGCCACCCCCCGTGCCACCGAAATTGCCGACTACGCAGGCGACCAAGACGACGAAAGCCTGATTGAGCCCGGCCAGATGGTGGTGACCATCACCCGCGAAGGCTTTATTAAGCGCACCCCGCTTGATGTCTTCCGGGCGCAAAACCGGGGTGGCCGTGGCCGCACCGGTGCTGGCACACGTGGTGATGATATTGTGGTGCGTTCGTTTAACGCCCACACACACCAGTGGGTCATGTTCTTCTCGTCTGGTGGTAAAGCCTACCGAGAAAAAGTGTGGCGCTTGCCAGAAGCCAGCCCCACCGCCAAAGGCCGGGCACTGGTTAACCTGTTGCCAGACCTAGGCACAGACACCATTACCGCCGTGCTGCCCCTGCCGCATGATGAAGAGTTGTGGGAAGCCCTGCACCTTGTCTTTGCCACAGCCAGTGGCGGGGTGCGGCGTAACCGCCTGAGCGACTTCCGCAATATTCGCTCTTCCGGCCTTATCGCCATGAAGCTCGATGAAGGCGATAGCCTTATTGGTGTTGCCACCTGCCGCGAAGGGCAGGACGTGTTCTTGGCAACCCGTAATGCGCGCTGCATTCGTTTCCAGATTACAGATGACACGTTGCGCGTTTTTGCTGGCCGCGGGTCTTCTGGCGTGCGCGGTATTCGCTTAGCAGATGGTGATAAGGTCATCAGCCTAGCCGTGCTGAACCATGTTGACGCCACAGTTGAAGAGCGGTCTGCCTACCTGCGTATGGCCAACGCCAAACGCCGGGCAGAAAATGCCGCCGAAAACATCGAAGATGATGCAGAAACACCGGTTGTAGATGCTGAGGAAGAAGAAGGGACAGACACATCTGCCCTTCTGACGCCAGAGCGTTTTGCTGAGCTTGAAACCGCAGAAGAAATTTTGCTGGTGGTCAGCAATGGCGGGTATGGCCGTAGGTCTTCTGCCTATGACTACCGCGTGAGCGGGCGTGGCGGTCAGGGTATTACCAACATGACCTTCTCTGCCAATAAGCGTGGTACAGAGGTTGCCGCAACCCTGCCCGTGCTTGATGGTACAGACGTTATGCTGGTGACAGACGCTGGGCGCCTTATCCGTGTGCCGGTTAATCAGGTACGTGTCATGGCGCGTCAGGCTAGTGGTGTTACCTTGTTCCGCCTGAACGACAATGAAAGCGTGACCAGCGTTTTCCCTGTGATGGATGATGAGGGTGAGGAAGACAGCAGCGGCACAGAAACCGCCTCTGCCGCGCCCCCACCCGAAACGCCAGATACAACCGGGCAAGACGCATGACCACCAGCCCATGCGTCCAGTTGCGGCGCATAGGGTTTTACGCGGGTACGTTTGACCCCGTTACCACCGGGCATTTGGACGTGATAGAACGTGCAGCCCGGTTGGTAGACCGCTTGGTTATTGGTGTTGCCAAAAACCCCGGCAAAAACCCGCTTATGCCCTTGGCAGAGCGGGTGGAGTGTGTGCAGCAGGCTCTCCCCCCCATTGCGCAGCGTACTGGGTGTGAGCTTGCTGTGGTCTCGTTCCATTCTTTGCTGGTTGAGGCGGTGCGGCAGCAGGGGGCAAGCCTTATTTTCCGTGGTTTGCGCGTACTCACAGATTTTGACTACGAAATTCAGATGTCTGGCGTAAACCGCAGGCTCGATCCGTCTATAGAAACCGTGTTTCTTATGGCGTCTGAGCGCACGCAGTTTATCTCGTCGCGGTTTGTAAAAGAAATTGCCAGCTATGGTGGTGATATTTCTGATTTTGTCACCCCATATACACAAGAACGCCTGTTGACCCGGCTTAAGGCCAAGGTTGCAGGGTAGGGCAGGCTGACCTGCCTACTAGATAAGTTTAAGGAGAGACCCTTTATGTCTACCGAAGCAGATAAAAACGACCTGATTTATATGGACGTGCCAGAAGGCCGTGTGGTTATTCGCCTGCGCCCAGACATTGCACCGCTGGCGGCTGAACGTATCCGTACCCTTTCTGCTGAAGGGTTCTACGATAACGTGCCATTCCACCGTGTTATCTCTGGCTTTATGGCCCAAGCAGGTGACCCAACAGGCACCGGCTCAGGCGGTAGCGAGCTGCCAGACCTGAAGGCAGAATTCACCCGTGAAGCCAAGTTCCTGCGTGGCACAGTGGGTATGGCGCGTACGTCTGACCCAAACAGCGCCAACAGCCAGTTCTTTATTATGTTCGAGCCCTCTCCGCACCTTGATGGCCAGTACACCATTGTGGGTGATGTGGTTGAAGGCATGGAACATATCGACAAAATTAAGCGTGGTGCTGGTGGTTCAGGCATGGTGCGTGAGCCAGACCGTATTGCCCGCATGCGCCCCGCCACAGCAGAAAACGCCTAATTTTTTTCTGCTTTTAGGCTTTCTGGAAAAACGCAGTACTACGGTGCTGCGTTTTTTTTGTGCCCAGTTTAGGGCGCTAAATACGCCTAAATGCAGATTTTTTTGCTTAAATGCATGAAATCGCACCAGATCGCTTGACAGGGGCGGGGGCGGCGTCTAGATAGCGTCCCAACAAAGAGCACACCCTGTGCACAACGGGGCGCGGTACTTTGTTCTTGTATGGTGTGAGCCGGTAGCTCAGTTGGTAGAGCATTCGACTTTTAATCGAATGGTCGAGGGTTCGAGTCCCTCCCGGCTCACCATTCAATTTTCCCTTAAGATATAAAGACTCTCAAAATTCTCCACACCCGAGTCTTATCTGCTTGCGACTCGTAAAATTGGCAGTTTTTTAAGGGTTGTAGAGTCGTTGGCCTCGCACATGTCCTCGTAATGGCGGGGCTTATTCACAAAATTATCCACAGGGTAGGTTTTGTTCCCATGGTGGTGTGGTGCCGTAGCACTCCAGCAAATAATCAATCATGGCGCGTACTTTTAAGGGGGTGCTTTGCCCCGGTGCATAAACCGCGTGCAGGGGCGGGGCCTCTACCAAGGGTTCATCTAGGGTAACGGGGCAGAGCTGGCCGTTTTGTAGTTCTTTGCTCACAACAAACACGGGTAGGTAAATAAGCCCTTGCCCAGCCACAGCGGCCTCACGCAAGGCATCGCCATTATTAGCGCATAGCGGCCCGCTTACTGGCACGCTTACCGTACCTTTGGGGCCAAAATTCCACCGTGTAGGGCCGCCGGGCTCACCCAAGGTGTAACCAAGGCAGTGGTGCTGGCTCAGTTCAGCCACCTGTGTGGGGGTGCCCATGCGGGCCAAGTAAGCGGGCGCTGCACAGACAACACAACGTATGGGGGCAAGGCGGCGTGTACGTAGGCTGCTGGGGGCCATATGGCGTATGCGTAAGGTTAGGTCCCACCCTTCTTCAATTAAATCTACCGCACGGTCGTTCAGGCCTAGCTCGACAGTCACCAAAGGGTAGCGGCGGCTAAATTCGGGCAACAGGGGTGCTACATAGCGTATGGCAAAAGACACGGGGGCGTTTAGGCGCAGGCGGCCCCTTGGCTCCCGCCGTTGGGCGGTTACGGTTTGCTCTACGTCGTCTAGGTCTGCCAGAATTTTCTGGCTCCCTTCTAAAAACAAGCGGCCTGCTTCGGTAAGGGAGAGTTTGCGTGTGCTGCGGTGAAAGAGCGTGGCCCCCATGCGCGTTTCCAGCGCGGTAATGTGTTTTGTAATCATGGTTGGGGACAAGCACATGGCACGCCCCGCGGCCGTAAAGCTGCCTGTTGCTACCACTTTTACAAAAACCTGCATGCTCGTAATGCGGTCTAGCACGCTGCCCCCTCTTTATACCGTGTGTAGCGCGGGTGCGTTGTGCGCCGCTGGCTACCAGCCAAGCATAGCACAGCCTGTTTTTTTATGCCGCAGTAGGGCAGGGGCATAGGCAGCGGTAGTGTTAGGGCAATACACCTAAATGGGGGCGCTTAGCCGTTAACGGGTGCCGGGTGGGCGGCCATTATATTCCCGAAAATACCCATAGTCGTGCCGGGTGTGGCGGTAGCCATCACGGGGGTGGTGGTGGTGCCTGCCTTCGTAACAGCCAGCCAGCAAAAACGGTAAAAGCAGCAAAGCCATACCAACGGGAAAGCGTTTTTTATGCATCGTTCTGTGCCTTGTACTGTGGTGTAAGCCAAACATTATAAGACCCACCAAAGTTGCGTGGCGCTTTGGTGGCAAAGGGGTGGTTTTGCTTTGTCAGTTTTTGCAAAGGGTGCAAAAAGAGAGCCTATCAGCCTTTTATAAAGGGCATTTTTTAGAAACGGTTTTGTCTTTGTGAAAACTTGCCGCACATTCTCGTATGGTGTTTGGGGTCTTTTGCTGGCGCAAGGCGTGGTATATGGGGCTGTGCCACAAAGTGGGGTAGATGGGTTAAGTACCGCCCCCCGCGTTGCTGTGCAGCATGAGCACCTTCAAAATGGCGGGGCTACAAACAGTGTGGCCTCTTTAGCGCTGCCGTTTGATACGCACACAGGCATTGCCGCCTTTTGGTCTGGCCCAGATTTTATTGTGCTGGCAGACCGCCGCCTGCCCGCACTTGCCCGTGCTTCTGGCGGTAATGGTCTTTTTGCATCGCTTAACGTGACACTGCTCGACCACGCTACCGTGGTGCAGGTGCACTTGCCTAGCCACCCAGACCTAAACCTAACCCAACAAAAAGAGGGGTGGTTACTAAGTGCCGCCCCCCGTAGTGCCGGTAAGGTGGGTCTTACCCCTGTGCCAGAAGCCGGAGGGGTAAGGTTTGCGCTGGCACAAGCCGGGCAATGCCTGAGCTTACCAGACCCGGCTTCTGGGGTGCGGTTGTTGGTGGCAACATCACGCAGTGCTTCGGGCGGTATTATGCAGCCGGTGCAGGCTATAGGCTATACGGTGCGGCCCTCGCTTGAAGGCGTGGTGATTGCCGCAGATTCAGACCAACTCCTGCTAAGCCCCACGCCACAAGGGCCAGTATTACAGGCCATAGCCTTTAACCCCCTGCCAGTTGGGCTGCCATTGCCGCTCCCCAACACTCTCGGCCCAGCGGCTAAAGACAGGCTCTGGCTTGGCCTGAGCACGCCCGACGGCCAACCTGCCCCGCAGGCAACAGTTGCACAGCTTAAAGCCGCAACAGACCGTTTGGCACAGGCCCCCGCAAACCAAAAAACGGCTCTGGCCTTTGCTGCCGCCCGTATGGCGCTTGCGCAGGGTGATGTAACGGCAGCGGCCACGCTCTTGCCGCCTGTTACGCCCCCACAAGGCTTGCAAGGGGCAAGCCCGTCTCTTGCACCTCCAAACGCGTATTCAATAGGGCCAGAAAAGCCAGAAAACCGCTTTGTGCGTGCGGCTATAAACCTGCTTGCGGGCAACCCAGGCGCTGCCCAACCTTTGAGTGAAAGCGGGTGGTATGCTTGGCCCGAGTTGCATGTATGGCAGGGCCTATACGGCTTATATGCTGGGCAAGACAGCCAAAAAACAACAGTGCTGCTGGCACAAGGTGTAGAACAGCTTACGCACTACCCCGCCGCTTTGCGCGAGCATATTTTACCGCAAGTGGCATTGGCTGTGGCACGCTACGGCCAGCCTGATACCCGCCAGAGGCTCGATACCCTGCCAGATGGGTCGTTTTACGATCTGGCCCGCGCAATACGCCAAGTGCGTGATGGGCAAAATGAAACAGCCCGCGTAGCGTTTGAAAACCTGACAGCCTCTACCAACACCACAGTTGCAGCCTTTGCGCAGGTGGCTCTTGTGCGGTTGCTGCGTGAAACAGACCAAATAGCGCCAGACATGGCTGTAGAGGCCTACGAAAAACTGCTGAAACAGCCAGACAAAACCACAATGCCCAACGGCCCACGGCAGCAGGCTACGTTGGGTTTGGCAGTGGCACTGGCGCAAAATAACCAGCCCCGTGCGGCCTTGGCACAGATGCAGGTGCTCAAACCCAGCCTAGAAATGCCACAAGACATACTGGCCGGGGCTTACCAGCAAATTTTGTATCGGCTTGTTTTTAGTACCTTGCACACACAAGCCGGGCAGCATGGGTTGGCCCCCCAAACAGCAGAAGGGCTTTCGGTAGAAGAAATTGTGCAGCTTGTGGCCCAATGCTTGCCAAATGTGGCAGATGGCGAAGGGAAAGCCAAATTGTTGGCGGGGTACGGAAAATTACTCCTCAATTTGCAAAAACCGTCTGAAGCACAAAAAGTTTTTGAGCAAGCTATTCTTATGCAGCCTAGCCCCCTTGCGCGCTCAGAAGTGCAAGATCTTTTGGCGCAGGCTGCTTTGTTGCAAGGCCATATTAGTGCCGCCCAACGCGCCACAGGCCAAATTGCGTTTGCGGCCCTAGAGCCAGACCTGGCCGCCCGCAAAGCCTATGATAGCGCGCGCGTAGCCCAAGCGCAGGGTGAGCCCGATAAAGCGCTAAGCCTACTTGCCAAAGACGAAACCGATGCAGGCCTAGACCTGCGCGGCCAACTGTATGAGGCAGACCATCGCTGGGCAGAGGCCGTGCAGGTTGTGGGGCGTTTGGCCAGCCGTGCTTTGCCGCAAAGCGGGCCTTTAAATGAGCCACAACGAATCTTGGCGCTGCGCTTAGCAACCGATGCCGCCGCCGCGCACGACAAGCAGACTCTGCTTACGTTAAAGGGGTGGCTTGCGGGCCGTACTTTGGGGCATGAGCGCGATACCTTGTTGACACTTCAGTTACAAAGCGCGGGTGCGGCCACAGCATCGCATTGATATGGTTCAGTTCTCGGGCTGTGGTGCAAGATTATAATATTTTTTCTTGTAAAAAATGCTTGTAATACAAAACAGAAGAACGTAGTTACACCCCCTCTTGGCCCAAGGGGGCGGTTTTCGCCCAACAGGCTGTCTACTGGTTTGGGGGTACGTCAATGAACGCACTTGCTCAACTGGGGATGGTCTCGGAACTCCCGAGCAATAACCAGGCATCTTCTGTTCCGGTCTCGTCTGACGATGATCGTAAAGATTACTTCGTCGAAAAAGACGGCGAGAAATTTGCAGGTACACATCTGCTCGTAGATTTGTGGGATGCTACAAATCTCGATGATCCGGAAAAAATTGACCGGACACTGTGCGAAGCCGCACTGGCAGCTGGCGCTACCATTTTGCATAGCCATTTCCACCATTTTACGCCTAACGGTGGCGTATCTGGTGTGGTTGTATTGGCCGAAAGCCATATTTCCATTCACACATGGCCCGAGCGCAACTTTGCGGCGGTAGATATTTTCATGTGTGGTGCGTGCGACCCGCACCTTGCCATTCCCGTCATGCAGCGCCTGTTTCAAGCGCAAGGTGTCGAGGTGGATGAGCAACGCCGTGGGCGTGTAGCGCTTTAAGGCGCACTCTCCCCGCTTTATTCTGTCGTCCCGGCAGGGGCAGGGCAGGGCTTTGGTGGCCCTGTCCTGACCCTGTTCGTGTATTTGGATGAAAGACATATGACCCAGCAATGGATTGAAGAAACCCTTTACGATAACTGGGGCCAGCGCTTTCGCGTGACCAAAGAACTGGCGCGCACCAAAAGTCCGTTTCAGGATATTGTGGTGTTCGAAAGTGACTCACACGGCCGTGTGCTCATGCTTGATGGCGTGGTGCAAATTACCGAGCGTGATGAGTTTGTGTACCAAGAAATGCTTACACATGTGCCGCTCTTTACCCACGGTGCAGCCCGCTCTGTGCTCATTATTGGCGCAGGTGATGGTGGTGTATTGCGCCGCGTGCTTGAACACCCCGGCGTAGAAAAAGCCGTTATGGTAGAAATTGACGGTGCTGTCATTGAACTTTCCAAACAGCACCTGCCCGGTATTGCTGGCGATGCCTGGAACAACCCGCGCGCTGAAGTGATTGTGGGTGATGGCATAGATTATGTGGCCCGTGCGGCAGATGCCTCTTTTGATGTGATTATTGTAGACAGCACAGACCCCATTGGCGTGGGTGAAGTTTTGTTTACAGACAGTTTCTACCAACATTGTGCGCGAATCCTGACCGCAGATGGCCTGATCGTAAACCAGTGCGGTGTGCCTTTCATGCAGGCTGATGAACTGTATGAAACCAGCGTGCGCCGGGCCAAATTCTTCCCGCAGGTTTCAGCCTATGTTGCGGCTGTGCCAACTTATGTGGGTGGCTTCATGACCCTTGGCATTGCGTCTAAAGGCAAAAGCCCGGCTGGCCAGAGCATCGAGACCGTGCGTACCCTTGCCCAGCAGGCTGGTATTTTGGGCAACACGCAATATTGGACACCAGAAATCCATGTTGGGGCGTTTAACCTGCCACCCTACATTGCCAAACACCTGCCCAAAGCCGAAGGCTAAAGGCAGCATACTACCCGATTGACTTGGCATCGTAATGATGTCAGGGTTTTGCTGTGCAGAGGGAGAGACTGGCCACGCGCCAGCGCCGAAGGAGCAACCGCCCCGGAAACTCTCAGGCAAAAGGACCCTGCACAGTAAACTTCTGGAGAGAGGTGCGTAAGCACCCGCCGACGGGATAGCGATCTCAGGCAGCCATACAGAAGGGGCAGACGGATACCACCCTCTTTGGTCCGGGGCCCTCAATTTGTTTTGTTGCCACCCTCAGTTTTTAGAACGTGCAACAGCCCCGGCCTTTGTTATGCAAGGCGGCGTGCATGAGCACTGACTCTTTACTACACACTCCCCTTTATTCCCTTCATGAAGAGGCTGGCGGCAAAATGGTGCCGTTTGCAGGCTACGCCATGCCCTTGCAGTATGCAGAGGGCATTATGGCCGAGCACCGCCATGTGCGTGAGCATGCAGGCTTGTTTGATGTCTCTCATATGGGGCAGGTTAAGCTCATAGCCCGCTCTGGCGGGGTAGAAGATAGCGCTCTGGCGCTCGAGCGCCTTGTGCCAGCCGATATTGTATCTCTTAAAAACGGGCGGCAGCGTTATACCCAGTTTACCAACGCACAAGGCGGCATTTTAGATGACCTGATGGTGGCCCGCCTTGATGATACTTTGGTGTTGGTGGTTAATGCCGCCTGCAAAGCGCAAGATATTGCCTTGCTGCAAAACGAACTTGCCGCAGACTGCCTTGTAGAACCCCTAGAAGAACGCGCCCTGCTTGCCCTGCAAGGCCCAGAGGCCGAACTTGCCCTTGCAACCTTGGCACCAGAAGTGGCCGACATGGCCTTTATGGACGTGCGTGAGCTTGATGTAGATGGCGCAAGCTGCGTTATCTCGCGCTCTGGTTATACGGGTGAAGACGGGTTTGAAATTTCCGTGCCCGCCATGGATGCCTCCCGCGTGGCGCGTAAATTGCTTGAGCACCCAGCCGTTAAGCTTATTGGCCTTGGCGCGCGCGACAGTTTACGCCTTGAGGCGGGTTTGTGCCTGTACGGCTCAGATATTGATGAAACCACAACGCCGGTTGAAGCTGCACTTGAATGGTCTATTCAAAAAACGCGCCGCCGGGGTGGCAAGCGTGAAGGCGGTTTTCCGGGGGCAGAGGTTATTCTGCAAGAGCTTGAAACGGGTGTGACGCGCCGCCGCGTGGGCCTACGCCCAGAAGGCCGCGCTCCAGTCCGCCACAATGCGCCCTTATGTGCCGATGCCACATTGCAAGAGGGCCTAGGCCGCGTCACCTCTGGCGCATTTGGCCCAACGGTAGAAGGGCCAGTGGCTATGGGGTATGTCGCGCTGTCACACGCTGCCCCGCAAACCCCGGTTTTTGCAGAGCTACGCGGCCGGGCTGTTGCGGCAACGGTGGTGGCCCTGCCTTTTGTGCCAGCACGTTTCAAACGCTAAGTCTACGGCATCGCAAACTGTTTGTTTTTCCCGTCATATTTTAAAATTATCCTTACGGAGTAGCACACCAATGACCCTGTATTTCACAAAAGAACATGAATGGCTCCGCCTTGATGGAGAGACCGCTTTTGTTGGCATTACCAAACACGCCGCAGAAGAACTGGGCGAACTGGTTTTTGTAGAAAGCCGCGAAGCAGGCACAGAAGTAACGGCTGGCGAATCTGTTGCCGTTGTTGAATCTGTTAAAGCCGCGTCAGACATCTACGCACCTGTTGATGGCGTTGTGCTTGAAGGCAACCCCGCCTTAGCCGATGACCCCGCCCGCGTAAGCTCAGACCCAGAGGGCGAAGGCTGGATCCTTAAATTCCGCCTGACCAACCCAGAACAGCTTTCTGGCTTGATGGATGCTGCCGCTTACACGGCATTTTTGGGCTAACGCAGCCTTTAGCCTGCTTGCTGTGCGGTTGTGTGGCTTAGGCCGCCGCACAGTAAGGGGGTCTTAAAAATGTGCAGGCCGTATGCAGGCGGGGGCTTTAACGCTCTGCTTGGCCTACGCGCCCCTCTTGCCGGTTTGTTTTCTGCCCTTTCAGGAATTGTTGCGTATGTTCTCGCTTGCTTCCGGCTCAGCCCATAGTTCTGGCTGTTCTGTTGATACTCTGCCCGTTTTTGCTGGCCTCAAGCCAGAAGCTGGCACCTTTGTGCCCCGCCATATCGGCCCGTCGGCAGATGATGTGGCAAGTATGCTGGCAACCGTAGGTGCTCCCTCGCTTGATGCGCTTATGCGGGAAACGCTGCCAGAAGCTATTCGGGCTACCAAACCTATGGGTATTGGTCCCGGCTGGAGCGAGGTCGATGTGTTAGCCCACCTCCGTACTCTCGCCAGCCAGAATGAGGTTATGACCTCGCTTATCGGGCAGGGGTATTACGGCACGGTTCTGCCTGCGGTTATACAGCGCAACATTCTTGAAAACCCAGCTTGGTACACGGCCTATACGCCGTACCAACCCGAAATTAGCCAAGGCCGCCTAGAAGCCCTGCTTAATTTCCAGACCATGATAACCGAGCTTACAGGGCTGGATATTGCCAATGCTTCGTTGCTCGATGAAGCAACGGCCGCAGCAGAAGCCATGGCTATGGCCCACCGTGTTGCTAAGTCTAAGGCAACAGCCTTTTTTGTCGATGCCGAATGCCACCCCCAAACGCTGGCCGTGCTCAAAACCCGGGCCGAACCCTTGGGCATTGCGCTGGTTGTGGGCTGCCCCCAGACAGACCTTGTTGCGGCTGATGTGTTTGGCGCACTCTTTCAATACCCCGGCACCACTGGCACCGTAGCAGACCCCCGCACTGCAATTGATGCCTTGCATGCTGCTGGTGCCATTGCCGTTATGGCGGCAGACCCGCTGGCACTTACCGTTTTGGCCTCACCGGGTGAGTTGGGGGCCGATATTGCTATTGGTTCTACCCAGCGTTTTGGCGTGCCAATGGGCTTTGGTGGCCCGCATGCAGCCTATATGGCCGTGCGTGATGCCTGGAAGCGTAACCTGCCGGGCCGTTTGGTGGGGGTATCGGTTGATAGTCAGGGCCGCCCTGCTTATCGCCTTGCCCTGCAAACCCGTGAGCAACATATCCGGCGCGAAAAAGCTACCTCCAACATTTGCACAGCACAGGTTTTGCTGGCCGTTATTGCGGGTATGTATGCGGTCTATCATGGCCCAGACGGTCTTGCGGCAATAGCTAAACGTGTGCATGGCCTCACCACCGCCTTGGCCGCAGGCCTTAAAGCACTGGGTGTTACTGTCGAGACCGAGCATTTTTTTGACACGCTTACCGTACAGGTGGGCGCAGGTGCTGCCGATATTCTGGCCCGTGCCCGCTCTGCCGGTATTAACCTACGTAACGCTGGGCATGGCCGCCTTGGCATAAGCCTAGATGAAACCACAACACCGGCAACCATTGTTGCGGTGTGGGGCGCATTTTGCACCGAGCAAAGCCGTGTTGAGGCTATGGCCAAAACACTGGCACCTGCACCAAGCGCTTTGCCTGCAAGCCTTGTGCGCCAGTCTGCTTTCTTAACGCAGCCGGTTTTCCGCTCCTGCCAGTCTGAAACAGATATGCTGCGCTACCTGCGCCGCTTGGCCGATAAAGACCTCGCACTCGACCGCACCATGATTCCACTTGGCTCATGTACCATGAAGCTGAATGCCACGGTCGAAATGCTGCCCATTACATGGCCCGGCTTTTGCGACATGCACCCCTTTGCCCCAATTGAGCAAACCAAAGGCTACCAGGCCCTGTTTGCAGACCTTGAGCAGTGGCTATGTGCCATTAGCGGGTACGATGCAGTGTCTTTCCAGCCTAACTCTGGCGCGCAGGGTGAGTATGCAGGCCTGCTGGCCATTAGTGCGTACCACCGTGCCAATGGGCAAACCAACCGTACGGTATGCCTTATTCCGGCCTCTGCCCACGGCACCAACCCGGCCTCTGCCCAAATGGCAGGCATGAAAGTGGTTGTGGTTAAATGCGATGCGGGCGGTAATATTGACCTAGAAGACATGCGCGCAAAAGTAGCTACCCACGCGCAAGACCTTTCAGCCGTCATGATCACATACCCGTCCACCCACGGCGTGTTTGAAGAAAGCATGCGCGAAATTTGCGATCTGGTGCACCAGGCCGGAGGGCAGGTGTATGTTGATGGCGCAAACATGAACGCACAGGTTGGTCTTGCCCGCCCGGCAGATTACGGCGGCGATGTGAGCCACTTTAACCTGCATAAAACCTTCTGCATTCCCCACGGTGGCGGTGGCCCCGGCATGGGGCCAATTGGTGTGCGTGCTCACCTTAAACCCTTCTTGCCCGGTAACCCTGCGGCAGAAGGCACAGCACAGGGCACAACGTTAGCTGTCAGTGCAGCCCCTTATGGCTCTGCATCTATTCTCCCTATTTCATGGGCGTATATCCGCCTTATGGGAGATGACGGGTTGCAACGCGCAACCGAGGTCGCAATCCTTAATGCCAACTATATTGTAAGCCGCTTGGCAGGGGCCTACCCCGTGCTGTATCGCGGGGCCAAAGGCCGCGTGGCGCATGAGTGTATTCTCGACCTACGGCCCATAAAAGACAGCGTGGGCGTTACGGTAGATGACATGGCTAAAAGGCTGGTGGACTACGGCTTCCATGCCCCTACAGTCAGCTTTCCGGTTGCGGGTACGTTCATGATCGAACCGACCGAATCTGAAGGGAAAGCCGAGTTAGACCGTTTTTGCGATGCCATGCTGGCCATGCGGGAAGAAGTGCGTGCAATCGAAGCCGGTAAACTCACGGCTGAGCACTCTGCCCTGCGGCATGCCCCCCATACTGGCAGCATGGTCACAGCAACTGACTGGCACTATGCCTACACCCGGCAAGAGGCCAGCTTTCCACCCGGTGTAAACCCAAGCCGTAAATATTGGCCGACAGTAAGCCGGATCGATAACGCGCACGGAGACCGCAACCTTGTGTGCTCCTGCCCAGACATTGCGGAATGGATGGAGTAAACCTGCCGCTTCTCATAGGCAGTGTCTCTCAAAAAGGGGGGGGGAGCCAGAACCGGCTCTCCCCCTTTTTTATGCACAACCGTACTCTTTGGCCTTCTAAGCTGCTTTCAAGGCCAAAAACCACACAGCCACACTCAACACAGCTTATGGTGTTGTTTTTGTAAAAAACAAAAAATAGGTTTTTAACCCTCGGCAAACGCTACCGCCGGTGTGCTTGTCGCGTGCCTAAAGGCATGCAGTGTTGGCACTTTCTTGGCGGTTAAAAGGGTATTTGTGCTGCTATGCTGCTCTTAAAAGGGGGCAACACCCAGCATGCAGGTAATAAAAAACCCCCAGCCATAAAAAATGGAGGGGGTTTGAAAAACCAGCTTTAAGAACCGTAAAACCTCTCAGGTTTCATGATTTTTGAAGCTGCTTTATGGGGCTAAAAAGTTAGTCGCGGCTTTCTGAGAAAGTGGCTTTGCTACCAGCTAAACCATCAACTGGCTCAGCATTGGCGGGGGCAGAGGCCAACTGGGTTTCTGCACCGTTTTTGTTCAGCTTTTTAGCCCAAGCCAGCATCACATCATTTTTAGGTGCTGGTGCGCTGCCGGGGCGGCGGCCATAAATAAAGCCATATGTGGGGTAGATAGACCCGTAAGTGCCAGATTTGTTGTTAAGAGCCACACGAACAGCAGACCAGTCGTTGTTGGGGGAGACGTCAATAACTGGTGTATTGTGGCTAATGCCGTTTTGCGCCCAGTGAGACTGGTCAATAATAATAGTGCGGCTGTTTATAACGTTGCGCACAACAGCCACATGGCCCAGCGGCATGCGGCGCACACCACGGAAGTTCAGCACGCTGCCTTCTTCTGGGGCAGAGCCACGCTCATACACGCCAGCGGCATTGTGCCACCAGTCGCGGGCGTTGCCATGCAGCACAACGTCTGAGGCAGACTTGGCGTAAGCAACACACTGGATAACGTGCCCACCACCATGCCCACGGCGACCACGGCGCATAACAATGCGGTGCGCGTGTGCCCCAGCATAATAATGCGTGGCGGAACCATGGGCCGCGGCAAGCGTAATTTTGTGAGAGTGGTTATGTGCGGCAGCAGCGTGGCGGGCTTTCGCCGCCGCTGGCTGCGCAAACACTGCGGCAGATAACGACAGAAATGACAGAGCGGCCAGTTTCAATTTTAAAGTGCCAGACCGTCCATCGCGCATCTCAGCGTACCCTTCTGTCCTGCATTGCATTCAGCTTTGGTGTGGTGAGTTAGGTATTAAACATCTGTGCAAGTCAGGCAAGCGTTCAATGCGCAGCAAAAACGCTCTTTTGTGCATTTGCAAGAAAATAGCCAATGAAAATTAATTATTAGGAATAAAATCCTATCAACCGCCACCGAGTTGCCGGAATTTCAAAGCTGAACCAGTGTCGTGTCATATCGTTGTAACAAAACCCCGTGAAGGGATTCGCACGCTCTGTGGCACAGATGCAACGTTCTGCCCCATGCCACACAGCACGCCATAAGCCGCATAGAGGGCTTATTTTGTGGTAATCAGCATAATCTCAACCAGAATACGGGGGTCGGCCATAACAGCCTGTACGCACGCGCGGGCAGGGGCCATGTTTTCTGGCAGCCAAGCGCTCCATAGTTTGTTCAGGGTGTCGCGGTCGTTAATATCTTTAAGCCAAATTTGGGCTTGCAGCAGGCGGGTGTTGTCGGTGCCATGCTGCTCAAGCAGGGTATCAATCTGCTCAAGTATGTCGCGGGTCTGGCCTTCTGCATCCAGTTCAAGGTTGCGGGCCACTACCCCCTGCGTGAAGATAAAACCATGATATTCTACCGCAGAAGACAAAATGGGGTTGGGGTTTGTACGCAGGATTTTGCTCATAAGATTCTCTTGCTTAATTAGAGTAACAGGTCACGGGGCTGGTTGCTTAACCAGCGCGGGTGCTACTTTTCAGTGCGCTTGGCTCTTGGTCAATGGGGGCTTTTGTTAAACGCGCAAACTCTGCCAAGCGTTCCGGTGTATCAAAGTCTACCAGTTCGGCTGGGTTGGCGGGCACGCGCAGTACGGCGGCCCCTAAAGCGGCTAAAATGGCACGGCCGCCCTTGTCGCCTTCAACGGCTTTAAGTGCTGCAAATTGGCTATGGTGCCAAATAACCGGGTTGCCGGGGCGGCCTGCAAGCTCTGGCGCTGCGGCAGGGGGCGGGGGCACTAACGCCTGCGTTGCTATAAGCGCATTCATAAGCGTGGCAGACACCAAGGGCATATCGCCCAAACACACCAGCACTGCCTGAGCACCTAAATTCTCGGCATAGGCCACACCCGCTTTAAGCGAGGCAGAAAGCCCCTGTGCAGCATTATGTGCAGTGCAACTGTGCAGCCGTGGGTCTGTAGGCAGTGCGGTTTGCACAAGGTGGTGTAGGTCTGGCTGGTTGGGTGGTACAACAACAATAATATGGGCTGCACGGCTAAGCAGTGCTGTGTTTACCGTGCGGGCCAACATGGTTTGGCCCGTAGCATCTGGTGCCAGCAACTTGTGGGCAGGTGCCGTGCGGCTTGAGCGCCCTGCGGCCAGCACAAGTACCGCAACAGTGGCGGCGGCTTCTGCCATTATGGGGTTACCACCCCGGCGCACGGGCTAATGGTGCATTACGCCTTACGGCAATAATCTGCGCTAAAACAGAAAGCGCAATTTCCTCGGCACCAATGGCGCCAATAGAGAGGCCTACCGGGCCATGAATACGGGCCAGAGCCTCTTCGGTAAAACCACATTCCCGAAGGCGCTTCATGCGGCTGGTCTGTGTCGTGCGGGACCCAAGGGCACCAATATAAAAAGCGGGGCTGCCCAGTGCATATTCTAGTGTTGGGTCATCCAGTTTGGCGTCATGGGTTAGGGTTACAATGGCGGTCATGCTGTCTACGCCAAGGCTTTCAAGGGCTTCATCTGGCCAGTCGGTGAGCAGCGTCTGCCCAAGCACAAAGCCGGGAAAGCGCTCAGGTGTGGCTAAGGCGGTGCGGGGGTCTATCACTATTGGGGCTAGGCCAGTCATACGGGCCATCTGGGCTAGGTGCTGGGCAATATGCACAGCCCCCACAATAAGGAGCCGGGGTGGTGGTGTAAGCGGCTGTAAAAACCATGCCTGCCCGTGTGGGTCTTCCCAATTCTGGCTTTTGCCATTTGTCAGGCAGGTTTGGGCTATAGGCTTCAAACCGTCAGGGGTATTGGGGGTCAAGGTGGCCCCTTCAACCGGGGTGGGTAGGAGCACATGGGCTGTGCCCTCTAGCGTGCGGGCCAACACCACACCTTGGCGGGCAGTTTGTAACGCGCAGGCTTTTTCTAATACGGTCAGTGGCAAGGTGCCGGTGGGGCAGTGTGGTGTTTGTATGGCTTCTACCAACACATCTAGCTTGCCGCCGCAGGCCAGCCCCACGTCCCACGCGCGGTCTGTGCTTACGCCATAAGACAGCACGGTTGCCGGTGCACCCGCCATAATGTCTTGCGCGGTGGTTATCACGTCTGTCTCTACACACCCGCCACTTACCGAGCCTTCTACCCGGCCCGTATCGCTTATGGCCATAAAGCTGCCTGCTGGGCGGGGGGAGCTCCCCCATGTGCCAACCACGGTTGCTAACGCCACTTTGTGGCCAGCCTGCGCCCAGTGTAGGGCGTGCTCAACTGTGCTCATGGCTGTGCCACCACGCAAAAGGGAGAGAAAGAGGGCCGTATCATACGCGTGTTTGTATCACTTTTACAGGAGCAGACCCATGCCACGAAAGAGGGGGCAGGACTGCTTGCCACGAGGGTTTTCTGAAACCACCCCCCTTGATAGGCGTTAAAAGAGCACCACGTTATGACACGTTTTTAGACCGAATTATAAGGAAGAACATTCATGTTAGAATCCCGTGATGGCCGCGTTATTTACGTTGTGGCAGATGGTGGCAAAGTTCGCTTTCTGCACGATGCACAGGGTGAAATGCGCGACGTAACCGATTTCGATCAGCACGATCACGAAGGCACGCCCGGTAAAGTACCATCAGGTGCCACCCCAGCAGACCAAGCCAAAGAAGCCTTCGCCCGCGTTGTGGCAGAGCGTATTAACGCAGCCGTACAGTCTGGTGGTAAGGTTGATGGTCTGGTTATTGCAGCCCCAGCCCCTATTCTGCACGAAATTCGTGAAAATCTGAGCAAGCCCGCACAGGCTAAACTCATCAAAACCTTCACCAAAGACCTTACCAACATTCCGGCACATGACCTGCGCCACCATTTTGATATTCCGGCAACCGGCTGGCAACTGCCCGCCTAAGCCCGCGCAAAAGCAGCCGCACTTAATACAGGCGGGCTGCATATCAGGCTTGAAAACTGCCAGAGTGTTACCGCTCTGGCAGTTTTTTTATGTATACACACCCAAGGCCTACCTGCCATGACACACCATACCCTTTAGCTGTGTATGCTCATGGTACGCAGGCCGGAGGGGTCTTGGCACCGTGCGGTGGTCGTGGCCTAAAGGCGTAAGTTTTACTCAAGGTTTAAGGAGTGGGCGGGCTTTGCATCTTGCTTATCCCGGTATGCAATTACGGGTTATTCCCGTTACGGCATTTCGTCAGAATTGTTCTCTTGTATGGTCACCAGATACAGGCCAAGCCTTTTTGGTCGACCCCGGCGGAGATGCAGAAACACTGGCCCGCATTCTCGAGCAGGCGGGCCTGACACTCGACACTATCCTGCTTACGCATGGCCACCTAGACCATGCGGGCGGTGTGGCGCCTTTATGCCGTATTTTGGCCCAAACGCAGGGTAAAGCCCCGCGCGTTCTCGGCCCACAAAAGCAAGATGCCTTTTTGCTGGCTTCAATTGCCGAGCAAGCCAAGCATTTTGGGCTTGAAGGGCTAGAGAATGCCACAGTTGATGCCTACACAACCGACGGCCAAACCCTAGAACTCTTGGGCCGCACCTTGCGTGTGCTGCATATTCCCGGCCACACACCGGGGCATGTGGCGTATGTTGATGAGGCCGCGCGTATCGCCTTTGTCGGAGATATTTTATTTCGTGGCACAATAGGCCGTACAGACTTTGCCTACGGTAACGGCCCGCAACTTGTGCAAGGCATTCGCGAAAAACTTCTTCCTTTGGGCGATGATATCGTGATTATGCCAGGGCATGGCGGCTCCAGCACATTAGGGGCAGAGCGTGCCGATAACCCGTTCCTTCGTGTGGGCTGAATGAAAGAGAGACCTAAAATGAAACACAGTCTTCGCGCTTTACTCGCCGCAGGGCTGCTTGTGGGGGCTTTGTCCAGCGCTCCCTTTTATGCCCGCGCCGCCCAAGACACAGCCGAGCCAACACAGGCCCAGCCAACCTTACCGCAAGAAAAACTGAGCATTCACTCAGGGGCCGCAAGCCATACATTTTCCGTAGAACTCGCCACAACACCGCGCCAACAGCAGGTGGGCGAAATGTTCCGTACGCAAATTGCGCCAGAAAGCGGCATGCTCTTTCTGTGGCAAACCCCACAGCAAAGCGATATGTGGATGGAAAATACACTGGTGCCGCTAGACATTGTGTTTATTGCCCCAGACCACCGTATTCAGGCCATTGCCGAAAACGCCGTGCCCCGCAGCTTGGCCCATATCAGCAGCCACGGCCCGGTTATTGCCACGCTTGAACTGCCGGGCGGCACCACAGCACGCCTAGGCATTACAGTGGGTGACAAAATCGACACCCCATCTCTTACCAAAAAACCCTGAAAAACTGCCTGCCCCGGTAACGGCTGCGGGCAGGTAGCCACAGGTGCACAGCCTCTGGGTAAGGGGCTGTAACAAAGGCAATTACGTTGACCATTTTAGTAACCGGTGCCGCTGGCTTTGTCGGGTTTCATGTCAGTCAGGCGTTACTGGCCCAAGGTGTGCGGGTTATCGGGGTCGATAACCTGAACACTTATTACACACCCGCCCTTAAACACGCCCGTTTGGCCTTACTGCAAACCCAGCCGGGTTTCTCTTTTCATAAGCTAGACCTTGCTGCGCCAGAGGCCCTGTCCGTTCTCGCGTCTGAAAAAAACAGCATCACTGGTATTTTGCATTTTGCGGCGCAAGCTGGGGTGCGGTACTCCATGCTCAATCCGGCAGCTTTTGCGCATTCTAACGTGCTGGGTCACCTTGCCGTGCTAGAGTTTGCCCGCACGCTGCCCCGCTTGGTGCATCTGGTTTATGCGTCTTCTTCATCTGTCTATGGGCGTAACACCACCTTGCCCTTTAGCGAGACAGACCGAGTAGACCAACCCGGCTCGTTTTACGCAGTGACCAAACGCACAGCAGAGCTTACCTCATCCACCTACAGCCACCTGTATGGCCTGCCTCAAACGGGTTTACGGTTTTTTACGGTGTATGGCCCGTGGGGGCGGCCAGATATGGCCTATTACAGCTTTGCTAAAGCTATTCTCAGCGGTGCAGATGTCACCTTGTACGAAGGGGATGCCCTCGCCCGAGACTTCACCTACATTGCCGATGTCGTCTCAGCCGTACTGGCCGTGCTGGCTAAACCGCCAGAGCACGGAGCGGCACGGGTGCTCAATATTGGCAACCACCGCCCAGAATCAGTGCGTACCCTTGTGCAGTTGCTAGAGCAGCAGCTTGGCTGCAAAGCCCATATAACCCTCAAGCCCCGCCCAGAAGCCGATGTCGAAACCACATGGGCCAATATAGATGCCATACACGCCCTAACCGGCTGGCAACCCACAACGCAGCTGGCCCAAGGCATTGCGCAGTTCGTGGCATGGTTCAAAACCTACCAAAACTCAGGGCATCAAGCCTGAGTTCCCCATAGACGTTTAAAAATTACCAACCCTTAATAAAGTTTATAGCGGTTTTTCCGCCCTCTAAGTGCCTGTTTTCACCCCCATCCC
>NZ_BAMX01000055.1:0-143 GCF_000963965.1 Acetobacter orientalis | reverse complement strand
GATAAAACCCGCGATGGTGCCGACAATGCTTGGGACAAGACCAAGGCTGGGTCTGAAAAAGCGTGGGACAAAACGAAGTCCGGCACTGAAAAGACATGGGATAAAACCCGCGATGGTGCCGACAATGCTTGGGACAAGACCAA
>NZ_BAMX01000056.1 GCF_000963965.1 Acetobacter orientalis | reverse complement strand
GGTGAGCAGAAAAAGGGCCCCGCAGGCCCACCAAGCTACACCTCGGTCTTCTCGCGCGAGTTAACCCGCGGCGCCGCCACAGATGACAAAATTACCGCTGTAACAGCCGCCATGCCTTCTGGCACCGGGTTGGACGCGTTTGCCAAAGCCTACCCAGACCGTTT
>NZ_BAMX01000057.1 GCF_000963965.1 Acetobacter orientalis | reverse complement strand
GCCTCTGTGTCCCGTTCGTCTAGAGGCCTAGGACACCGCCCTTTCACGGCGGCAACACGGGTTCGAATCCCGTACGGGATACCATTGTTTTTACAGTGTTTTTTGGCGA
>NZ_BAMX01000058.1 GCF_000963965.1 Acetobacter orientalis | reverse complement strand
AGCACCACATCGTGCATCACTTGGTCGTAAGCGCGTTGCAGGAAGGTGGAGTAAATAGCGCAGAAGGGGCGCAGCCCTTCGGTTGCCAT
>NZ_BAMX01000059.1 GCF_000963965.1 Acetobacter orientalis | reverse complement strand
TTCCACTGAAGGCCGTTGCGGATGACATAAACGATCCCGCTCAGAACACGCCGGTCATTCACGCGGGCACTCCATGCCCAGAGGGAAAAACGGCTCAATCCGCTCCATCTGGCGCTCAGACAGCATAAACACATCACTCACAGGCCTACCTCCATCGGTAAGCCTGTGAATCACAACCTCTCGCT
>NZ_BAMX01000060.1 GCF_000963965.1 Acetobacter orientalis | reverse complement strand
ATGGCAACCGAAGGGCTGCGCCCCTTCTGCGCTATTTACTCCACTTTCCTGCAACGCGCTTACGACCAAGTGATGCACGATGTGGTGCT
>NZ_BAMX01000061.1 GCF_000963965.1 Acetobacter orientalis | reverse complement strand
TCATAACCTGAAGGCCGCAGGTTCAAATCCTGCCCCCGCAACCATGAAATTCCGTTTAATATCAAACGTTTAGGCCGCCTATCGGGCGGCCTTTTGCGTTTCAGCTCCTTGCGCAGGATGCGTATAGGATGCAAATGGGAGTGAAAGCGCAGCGTAGTTAGAGCTCAAAGAGCGGCATTATCACGATGGGGTGATCGTCGCTGGATTGCCTCATTGCTCAGTGGAAATTGCGCGATCTGACGACGAGGTGTTCGCCGCCAGAGTCTATGTCGGCTGTGGTGTCTGCGTACAAAGGGTGTTTAAGCATCATCTTGGCGTGACTCCCGCCGAATGCAGGAAGCGTTTTTGGCAACTACGTTGATCCCGTCTGAACTGCCCCGGGTTTACCGGAGAGAGATTTGTTCAGTAATC
>NZ_BAMX01000062.1 GCF_000963965.1 Acetobacter orientalis | reverse complement strand
CACCCTTCAGACTCATCTTGCGCATCAGGCGCTCAACCGTACAACGCGCCACCTGTCGCCCTTCACGGTTCAGGCTGTGCCAGACCTTGCGTGCCCCATAAACAGCACGGTTGT
>NZ_BAMX01000063.1 GCF_000963965.1 Acetobacter orientalis | reverse complement strand
AAAGGGCGGTGTCCTAGGCCTCTAGACGAACGGGACACAGAGGCGTTGTTGAGGCTCCGTCTAAAGGGGTTTTGCGGCAGCGTCAAGCCATCTTTGTCAAATTTCTGCAAAATAAAGCGGTTAAAGGCAAAAAGAGAGGCCGCTTGGCGTTTTTCGGTGCTGGTGCAAGGTGCGCTTATGCCTCACGGTAGGGGGTATAGAGTGTAGTGAGCAGGGCAAGCATGGCGGCAAAACGGCTTTATGGCGGGTTTAAAGGGGCAATGGGTTATGTGGCCTTGGTTACTTTGTGCCTGAGTGCCCCAAGCATGTGGGGTGGGGCTACAGGGTTGCCTCGTGCCTATGCGCATACTGGTGCGGGGCTTTGTGCTGGTAGTGGCGTGCCGCCTACACGTGCCACTATGGTTTTGGCGCACGAACGGCCGGGCGTTTTAAACCCCGCTGGGGGGTGCGGGTTGGCAGGGGGGTATGCTCCATTTATATGGCACCCAGCTTTTGTGGGGCTTGCCAGCAAGCGCGTGCCGCGGCATTTCGCCAGTGCCAGTGCCAGTGCCAGTGCCAGTGCCAGTGCCAGTG
>NZ_BAMX01000064.1 GCF_000963965.1 Acetobacter orientalis | reverse complement strand
GATTACTGAACAAATCTCTCTCCGGTAAACCCGGGGCAGTTCAGTATGGCTTCGACATGGCTTTTCCTGCCGTCTTTCTCGTTTTGCTACGCGGCATGTGGTCGGGACCACGAAAAGCAGCGCCATGGGTTGTCAGCGGCGTGGTGGGAGCGATGGTTTATCTAGCACTCCCGGGCGCCTGGTATGTGCCTGCAGGCGCTGTATCAGGCATTATCGCCGCATGGTGGACGACACGCACATGATGGTTCATCCTGAAACAGTAATGGCCATCATATTAATGGCCAGCATGACATATCTCACAAGGATTACAGGCTATCTTTTGCTGGGCGGTCGTCAGATGTCCGACCATATGCGTCAGGTCATGGAAGCTGCTCCGGGCTGCGTGCTGGTCGCGGTGATTGTGCCGTATTTCGCAACTAACAACCACGGTGATTTATTGGCTTTGGGGCTGACTGCTCTTGCTGCAAGTCGTTGCTCCCTTCTCTCAACCATACTGATCGGCGTGGGTTGTGCGTGGGGGCTGCGTAATGTGTTGCACTTGTGACTATGATGACGCCGGCGGTCTTGATAAGGAGAAACAGTATTATGACACTTCACACTTGGTGGCTTTTTGTCGTTGCGGTTTTTCTGCTTTCAGGGACGCCTGGCCCCAACATGCTGCATATTCTGTCGCGGAGTGTCGATCTCGGAATGAAGCGGAGCATTGCTGCAATGGCTGGTTGCCTGACGGCGCTCGTAACTGTTTTAACAGCGTCAGCAGTAGGATTAATCACGCTGCTTATGGCGCTTCCGGGGGCATTTGAAATTCTGAGATATGTCGGCGTCGCCTATCTGCTTTATCTCGGCATTAAGGCGTGGCGTAGTGAGGTTGCACCTCTCGATGTCGGTAAAAACAAACTCCCTGCGTCACTTTCCTCGGCCACTCTGTTTCGAGGTGGCTTTATCATCGGCATCAGTAACCCGAAGCTTATTATGTTCGCGACAGCTTTTCTGCCTCAGTTTGTTAGTCCTGCAGTTGCACAGGCTCCTCAATTTGCGATCCTCGTCGCAAGCTTCTCAGCTGTCGAGTGTTTTTGGTACATGATTTATGCCGCTGGAGGCCGTTCGTTATCCCATTATCTGGTCCGGCCTTCCATCAAACGCATCTTCAACCGCGTTACAGGAGCAATTTTCGTCGGGTTTGCAGCTCTTCTTTTGAAAGCCCGGCCGGCTTGATTTTTTAAACCGCAACCAAATTTCGTGCCCACATGTCGACGAGATGTCACCGCATCAAAGATGCGGCTCGCACGAACTTCTGTTTTTTGCAGTCGATGAAATCAACAAACAGATCAGACGAAACCGTCGGCCCACTCTACATAGACTGCAGACAAACGGCACTCGCCTTCATCTCGGACTTAGAGGTTATGAGAGAGTCGACATTAATCAGACATGCGACGTCGAAAACTCAATCACAGCATAAAGACCTAAAAGTCCCATCCCCCCATAGCGGCGTGTTCGCGAAGCCGCGGGACAGCGAAGTCGAGAAAGCTTCTGATCTTCAATGGCAACGGATCATGATAGGCATAAAGAAGGCTGACGGGAACGGGATTTGACTGGAAAGCTGCAAGCACAACTTGCAATTTTCCCTCTTTAACAGCCTCCATTGCCTGATAGGATAGCACTCTTGTCACACCCAGCCCGCTAATAGCGGCGTCCACAGCTGCCTCCGCCGTGCTGACCGCCAGTCTTGACCGAACTGTCACGGCCTGTTCCTTACCGTCAGTGTCCGCAAAGAGCCATGAACTGGTCGGACTGAGACTATCAAACGTTATGCACGACAACCTTGTCAGATCGTGCAGCGTTTGAGGCACGCCGTGCCGCGCGAAATACCTGGCACTGCCGCATATGACCTGGCTGACGGTCCCGACCTGCGTCGCACGCAGACTGCTGTCAGGGAGCCGACCGATCCGAACGGCCAGATCGATATGCTCATCGAGCAGGTGGGTATTTCTGTCGGACATCATCATGCGGACATCAATGTCAGGATAGGTCGCCAGAAACGCCGTGACGACAGGGAGCGCGTGCCGCCTCCCAAAAGCAACAGGGGTAGTCATAAGAATCTCTCCTTTTGGGGAGACATACTCACCGGCAGCTTTCCGTTCAGCATTACCGATTTCATAGAGAATGCGCCGGCAATCGCTGACATAGCCGTTCAAGATCAAGCATCATGATATGGACGCCTCGCGTTCAAATTGAACACAAGCAGTTTGGTCAGCCAAAACAAAGTCATGCCTGTGGGGATTTATCAGCATCAAGGGAAGCGCGGAGAGATATAAAGTCCCCAAGCCGAACAGTGTGCGAAACACAGCCACCAGTGATACGCCGCAGAGTATCGGGGTTCTGGAACCCGTTCTGACAGACTTCGTTTTGGGAGAAGAAGGAGTCAAAAACGGTACTTTTAAAACCTTCCGTTCAAAGAACAGAAAGGAAGGAAGGAAGGAAGGAAGGAAGGAAGGAAGGAAGAAAGATAATAATACAAACGAAAGCCATTAAGGTTTCCTCTGGTGCTGATAAAACAGCAAATCATATTTTCTATGGTGATAAAAACGAACATATAGACGTGCTGGAAGGTAGTAATTCCCAAATGAAAGACGCTATGCGACAAACAAAACATAAATATCTAAAATATGGTTTTCATCACTTCAAAATATCACCAAAAGAAAAATTAACAAATGAGCAGTTGCGCGAGACAATCAATAAATTAGCACAGGAATATAAGTTCAATCCTGAGGACATAACTCTTATTGAACACACTAAAAAACGCGCTGATACAACAGCATCAGACAAACATTACCATCTCATTGTTCCACATTATCAACCTACACAATGTAAAGCACTCGACACAAAAAATGGTTTTTCTTGAAACGAAAAAATTGCTCGAATTTGCGAAATCGCATTCGGGCATGAAATAGTGCAAGGACAGCACAATAAAGCCGTATATCACCAGCTAGGCTCAGGACTCATTCTTTGAGGTAGAAGATGAAGCTTGCTGCGATGTGGATTGCGGACATGAAGGTATGAGCGCAGC
>NZ_BAMX01000065.1 GCF_000963965.1 Acetobacter orientalis | reverse complement strand
GGCACCGGGTTGGACGCGTTTGCCAAAGCCTACCCAGACCGTTTCTTTGATGTGGGCATTGCCGAGCAGCACGCGGTCACCTTTGCCGCCGGTATGGCAACCGAAGGGCTGCGCCCCTTCTGCGCTATTTACTCCAC
>NZ_BAMX01000066.1 GCF_000963965.1 Acetobacter orientalis | reverse complement strand
AAAAGGCGGCCTGAACTCAAAACTTCACGCCGTGTGCGATGATCAGGGCCGTCTTGTCCTCCTTCATCTGACTGCTGAACAGGTCAGCGACTTCAGAGGCGCAGACGT